>JABXHN010000089.1 GCA_013373635.1 Flavobacteriaceae bacterium | reverse complement strand
GGGTGGTATACCCCACGCGGCCGCCGACGTAATTTCCGCTTCCCGTCACCGCTCCCGTGGCATAAGCACTGCTGATCGTGCCGGTGCTGGAAGACCCCACGAGGCCGCCGACGTCACGGTCTCCGTTCACGTCTCCGGTGGCATAGGCATTGCTGATCGTACCTCTGGATAGATACCCCACCAGACCGCCGACTTGGCCTTTTCCCGTAACACTGCCACCCACGAGCCCAAGATCGCGGATCGTGCCGGTGTTCGTGCCGATCAGGCCAATATTATCTGAACTCGGCGCGTTGATTGTCAGGTTCGAAATCGTATGACCCAGACCGGCCAGCGTGCCGCCGAACGTTGCCGCCGCTGCGCCGGTTAATGTGTTTCCAGCAAGGTCGAGATTCTCCGCCAGCGCGAAATAGGTGCCGGCTGCGCTGCCATTTGAGGCCTGAAGATCAGCGAGTGAATGGATCAATGTGTAGGTATTGCTATTCATCGAAAGCGTGGCATTGGCACCGGACAGCGTGACGCTTTTGCCCGACAGGATGGAATAGTCGTTGCCATAGGCAAGAGCCAGACCGGCATTTGCCCCTGTTGCCGTGATATTGGCGGCAATATCAATGTCGTGGGCAGCACTCAGCGTGAGCGTGGTGTTTGCCGACCAACTGATATTCGAGGCAACAGTAATATCGCCATCCTGGCTGCCTGAACTGCCTGAACTGCCCGTGGACACTTCAACATTGGCACCGGCAAGCTGATTTGTCAGCGTGTCGACATTGATGACGCTGTCATTGCCCGTGGCTGTCACGCCAGAGGAGTTGGCAGCGCTGCCGCTGGAAATTGTAATATTGTATGGATCAAGCAGCAGCGTGCCAAAGCCGCCCGGACCGCTCAAATCGGTAAAGCCGGTGTAAGACAAGACTGCCTTGCCCGACACTTCAGCATCGCCGCCAGTCCCTGCTTCGGCGCCTGTGCCAGCACCACGTGCAGTGATCAGGCCATTAAATGTGGTCAAATCATCCGACCACACCACCACCTGGCCGCCATTACCGCTTTGGGTGGCATCGGCCCGGATGGTGCTTGCGGCATCCACGGTGGTTGTCTTGGCCGTTTGCAAGCCATCGGCACCATATTTACGACCGCCGATCAACACCCTGCCGCCGCCTGTCGCGCCGGAGGCATCAACATTTGCGCCCTCAAGAGCAATGGATTTGCCCGTCACGGTGATCTTGCCGCCCTTGCCGGTGGACGATGTCGCCCGGACCTTGCCGGAGACCCGGACCGCGCCGCCTTCGCCGCCGCCAAGGGTGATGGCGCCATCATGGCCAGACAGGCTGTTGGCCTCCACCACTCCGGACAGATTGATGGCGTTGCGCGCCGCATTGCGCGCCGTAGCCGCCGTCATCACAACGGTGCCGCCATTCGCCGAGAGTGTGCCGCTGTTTTCAATCAGCGCGCCATCGCCTTCAACGCCATCCTTGGTGGGCAGCGCCACCTGCAAAAAGCCATCGCCGGACAAATCCAGCGTTGCCTGCTCGCCAGCGCCCAGGCCGATCTTGCCAAGGGGGGCCACAATCAGGCCGTCATTTTTCACCCTGCCACCGATCAGCGCCGCATAGCCGCCACGCCCGACGGTGATCACGCCTTCGTTGCTGACGCCCGCAGAGGCACCATTGCCGTCAAACTTCAGATTGCCATCCAGAAAATCCCTGTCGGACATGTTCAGGGTGGAGCCCACAAAGCCACCGCCCACCTTGACCGAGCCGGTCGCTGTGATCGCGATGCCATTGGGATTGATCAGATAGACCCGGCCATTGGCGTTGATGGAGCCTGCAATGGTGGAGGTCGTCGCGCCCGTGACGCGGTTCAAGATCGCAGAGGATGCGCCGGGTTGGATAAAATTGACCGTAGCGCCCTGACCGACGGAAAAGCCCTGCCAGTTGACAATGGCCTTATCGGAGCTCTGGGTGACCGTGGTGGTGTTTCCGGATGTGCCAATCGACACCGAACCGGCGGCAACTGTGCCACCTGTCGGCAAGGTGTCTGCGGCCAGAACCGGCTGCGCCATCAACGCCGTTGATGTCAGCAACAGATTGACAAAACGGGCAAAACGCCCAGCCTGGCGCAAATGGCTCTTGTTACGGTCCCTCATCAAAATCCTCTTGGTATTATCGATATTTCTACGATGCACAGTCTGAAGCGCAGCGCGCGTCATGCGCGTTTGTTCCGCCGCAGTCATCGTGGGGGCCACGACTCGGCACATCTGATGCGTATTCCATAGGGTTACGCCAAAACTTTTAACGAGTTAAGTGCTTGCAAAAATTGGGGAAAACGCCATACAGCCAGAATGTAAGATATCTTACACTTCAAACGACAAAACCGGCCACAAAGGGCCAAATGGCGCAGTTCTGATCTTTCAAGGCAAAAGGGCTGTCGGCCATTCTGTAAGATATCTTACATTTGGCACCCGATTTTGATCGGTCGGTGTTGCAAAAATACAGCCGTGTGACGCAGCGTCTCATGATGAGGTCGCCGCCCCAACAAACTCATATGTTCAGGTCGCGCTTATTTCGAGAACGCTAGACAACCCGCTCGCCAGCCTCGGGATTTGCCTCTTTATATGAAATTGACGCTTTCGGTGGTGTTCATCGAGCACCTGCGAGACGGCACAGGCCGCGCCGAGACAGACACGATCGGGGCTTGGGGCAAAGCGTAGTTCTGATGGCGCGACAGTTGGAGACACATCCGCAGGAGAGTTCGATTTGAACCCAGCCACTGCAGCACACCGGGTGATCAAACGGTTTTATGCCGATGGACCTGTGCAGTCTAAAATGGACTGCAAACGAGGTCGCCCGAAGGGCACAGCGCCCTGGAAGAAAAGCGAGAAAAAGGCATCCGCGCCGAAAGGCGTATATTACCTAAAGCAGACCGGGCAGAAGGTGTCGTAGCTGGTCTGTGATGCGCAGACAAATTGCATGTCGGAAAGGCTATGCCCAAGTTTGTTAAAGCTAGCCAATATTGGATCAGGCCGGAACGTTTATTGATTGCAAGAAATCAGGGCTGGCCTGAAGACTTCCTCAAGCCAGCCCTGATTGGAGCAACTCTACTCCCACTCGATCGTCCCGGGAGGTTTGGAGGTAATGTCATAGGTTACGCGGTTGATGCCTTTGACCTCATTGATGATCCGCGTCGCCGTCTCGCCCAGAAATTCGTGCGAAAACGGATAGTAATCGGCGGTCATGCCATCGACCGAGTTCACAGCTCGCAGCGCACATGCGAAATCATACGTCCGCCCGTCACCCATCACTCCGACCGTGCGCACAGGCAGGATCGCCACAAAGGCCTGCCAGATCTCATCATACAGACCATGCTTGCGAATCTGATCGATGTAGACAGCATCGGCTTCCCGCAAGATATCAAGCTTTTCCCGGGTGATCTCACCTGGGCAGCGGATCGCAAGGCCTGGACCCGGAAACGGGTGACGACCAATAAAACTGGCCGGCAAACCCAGCTCACGGCCAAGGGCACGCACTTCATCCTTGAACAATTCGCGCAGAGGCTCGACCAGCTTCAGACCCATCTTTTCCGGGAGTCCGCCCACATTGTGGTGGGACTTGATCGTCACGGACGGACCGCCTGAAAAGCTGACCGATTCAATGACGTCCGGATACAGCGTACCCTGAGCCAGGAACTCGGCACCCTCAATGGTGTCAGCATGCTTTTGAAACACATCAATAAACAGCTTGCCGATGATCTTGCGCTTGGTTTCAGGGTCACTGACACCCTCAAGTTCACCAAGGAACAGATCGCTCTCGTCAGCATGGATCAGCGGAATATTGTAGTTGTCGCGGAACATGGAGACCACTTCGGTAGCCTCGTCCTTGCGCAACAGGCCATGATCCACAAACACGCACGTGAGCTGATTGCCAATCGCCTCATGAATCAAAACGGCAGCAACAGAACTGTCTACACCGCCGGACAGGCCACAAATCACCTTTTTGTCGCCGACCTGATCACGGATTTGCTTGATGGCTTCATCGCGGTAGGCGCCCATCGTCCAGTCGCCCTTGAAGCCGGCGAGCTCGACGAAGTTCTTGTAAATCGTCTTGCCGTTTGGTGTGTGATGCACTTCCGGGTGGAACTGAACCGCATAGAAGTTACGGTCAACATCAGCCGTGATTGCAAATGGCGCATTCGGAGAGGTTCCATAGACCTCAAATCCGGGTGCCAACTTGCTCACATGATCGCCATGGCTCATCCAGACCTGTTCACGGCCATCAGCATCTGCGAACCAACCATCAAGGATAGCCAGATCATCATTGGTTGGCGTAACAAATGCGCGGCCAAATTCTGCCGTGCCGCCGCCGCCGGAGATCTTGCCCCCCTCAACTTTACCGCCAAGCTGTTCCATCATGACCTGTTGGCCATAACAAATACCAAGGATCGGAACGCCAAGTTCAAAGATCCCGTCAGGCGCCCTCGGGCTACCCTCACGGGTCACGCTGTCCGGTCCGCCAGAGAAAATTACGGCCTTGGGCGCCAGGTCCCGGACAAAGTCCAAGGTGACATTCTGATAGGGATGGATTTCGCAGTAGACGTTAAGCTCGCGAAGGCGGCGCGCAATCAGCTGCGTAACCTGGGAACCAAAGTCAATAATCAGGAGGCGGTCATGCTGTGTCATGACTTGCTTCTAGCGACAAAATCGCCGGATTTGAAGGAAAAAACACGCCAGCAAATTGTCTTTCCACCAAAGGCCCATATCAAGCGCATACCCATCAAGACTGTGGCAAACAAAACTCCAATCTCCGAAAAGCCGCTTTCCCGACCTATAGTGTCCATAAGAGATTCGGTGAACCACTTCAGGCTGTTTGGAATACATGGCAATAGAGGCTCAACAGGCCCTTGAACGGGCGATGAAACATGAGCGCAATGGCGACGATGAAGCCGCGCTTGGCGCCTATCTGGATGCCATCGAAGCTGATCCGGAAAGTGTCGATATTGCCTATCTGACCGCCAGGGCTCTCCTGAAGGTCGGGTTTCTTGAAGAAGCACGCTCCCAATTGCGCCGCATCGTTTTCATTGAACCCGATCACGTGAAAGCCAAGGCAAGTCTCGGCAACTGTCATCTCTTGCTTGGCGATGACGCCAATGCAGAGACAGCTTTCAGGGATGTCCTGGAAGTCTCCCCTGACAATCAGAATGCGCTCTATGGACTTGCCAGCCTTCATCTCAAAAACGAGAAGTTTGAGGAAGCAAGAATCCTTTCGGAGAAGCTTTTAAAGCTCACACCCAAAAGCGCTGCAGCGTTCACACTGTTTGCACAGTCGTTTGGTGCCGATCCGCATTCATCGCAGGCAGCAGCAGCCTTTCGAAAGGCCCTGACGTTTGATCAGGATTACACCCCGGCCCTCATGGGCCTGGCGCGGCTTGCCATGTTGCGACACAAGTTTACCGAAGCAGAGACCCTGTCGCAAAAGGCAGCCAGACTGAACCCGTCAAATTCAGAGCCGCTGCGTCTGCTTGCGGACGCATTGGCTGGCCAAAAACGCTACGACGATTCCAGATCTGCCTTGATATCGGCCAGTCAACTGCCAGATGCCGACAAGACTGCAATCTTGCTTGAAATGAGTGCTCTGGCCCGGCGTCAGGGAGAACGCCACGCTGCCCTCAATCACGCCTATGAAGCCTGGAAGCTGCAAAAGGATATTCCCGCTGCGGGAAACGCAATCGGCGCATGTTTGAAAAAGCTGGGCTTGGTTGGAGAAGCCAAGCTGGTGCTCACGGCTATTTCGAACAATGCATCCATACCTGAACAGGCTGTCACCAAGATCGAAAGCCTAATCAAGGACGCTGAGGTGATCGATCCGCTGCCGCCTATGGAACCGTCTGAGGAACCTGCTGCGGACACCGTCCACAACGAAAAACACCCAGACGTCTAATCGACCTCTGGGTGCTCTGCAATACATCTTTGGCTGTTCAAGCCACCATCAAGCTTTTCGTTCCATCAGCGCAACGAAGAAACCATCAGTATTTGTGCTTGCCGGCGACAGCATAATATCGCCGCGCTCGTTGGCGTAGGTTGGTGCTGCAGCTTCTGGAAAAACACTCTTCCATTTCTCAACCGCCGAAACTGACGAAAACGCCGCGTTGGTTTCGAGGAAGGCCGCAATCTGATCTTCGTTTTCTTCCGGCAGAACGGAACAAGTTACATAGACCAGACGCCCGCCTGGCTTCACATAAGTTGCGGCAGAGGCCAAAACAGTCTTCTGCTCTTCTATACGGTCGGCCAACGCCTTTTCGGTCAAACGCCACTTGGAATCGGGACGACGACGCCAGACACCTGTGCCGGTACAAGGCGCATCGACGAATACCAGATCCAGCTTTCCTTCGAGATCTTCAAGCGACGAGCTGGCGGGGTTACGAACCTGCACGTTGTGAACACCAGAGCGTTTCAAACGTTCGTGGATTGGCGCAAGGCGCAAGTTGTCGGAATCGCTGGCAAAAATTTGACCTTTGTTGCCCATCATTCCTGCAAGCGCCAAGGTTTTGCCACCGCCGCCTGCGCAAAAGTCCAGAACCTGTTCTCCCGGTTTTGCACCTGACAGGAACGCTGCGATCTGGCTGGCTTCATCCTGAAGCTCAAACCATCCTTTTTGATAGCCTTCTTCAGCCTGGACATGCGGCATCCGGGACGCACCCGGCGCAGGATAGATCCGCAAGGCGGTCGGTGTGATCTTGGTAATTTCCGCGTTGACGTGACGCAAACGCTTGAGCAGTTTTTCGCGGTCGGACTTGACGGTATTTGTTCGCAGATCAATTGGCGCCCGCGCAGCCAGGGCTTGCCCTTCAGCAACTGCGTTTTCGCCAAAGGCGCGTTCAAACCCGGCCCAAAGCCACTCTGGGACATCTGCTTGTTCAAATGGCTTCAAGTCGCCAGTCGGAGCCGCAAGAACGGCCTTTTCAGCCTCTGACAAGGCTTCAGGCGCGTGCGTGTCATTCAGCAAGACGCTTTCGAGCCCTTCAACACCCTTCTCCCACTTGAGCGCATAAACGCCAAGCACGATCAGACGCGGACTTGCATCTCCGAGCATTGCGCCAAGACTGGTTTTGTAACGCAGCGCGTCAAAAACCATGTTGCCGATCACGCCACGATCGCCGGATCCTGCAAACCGGTGATTGGTACCCCAATCACGCAGTGCTTGCTGGACAGGTCGATGACGCGTCTCAATATCGGTCAGTACTTCAATAGCTGCTGCCAGCCGACCGCCATCTTTCATTTAAATACTCCAACTCGAGGAGCGCCGATCAAGGCCGCTCTCTCGCAGTGTCTTTGACTAATCACGGATTAGACGTTTGAAGGGTAATTCGGGCTTTCGCGTGTAATTGTCACGTCGTGCGCGTGACTTTCGCGAAGTCCGGAACCGGAAATTCGGACAAACCGGGCTTTTTCCTGGAAATCCTCGATGGTCTTTCCGCCAACATAGCCCATTGCAGCGCGCAAACCACCAGCAAGTTGGTGCAAGACGCTCGACAAAAGACCTTTGTAAGGCACCTGGCCCTCAATTCCCTCAGGAACAAGTTTCAAGCTGTCGGTAACTTCCGCCTGGAAGTAACGATCAGCAGAACCGCGCGCCATCGCACCGACAGAACCCATGCCGCGATAGGACTTGTAGGACCGGCCGTTGTGGAGGTAGACCTCGCCCGGACTTTCTTCGGTACCCGCAAGCAACGACCCAACCATCACGCCGGATGCGCCGGCGGCAATCGCCTTTGCAAGATCGCCGGAATACTTGATGCCGCCGTCGGCGACAATCGGAATGCCCTGTTTGCTCGCAGCATCCACCGCATCCATGATTGCTGTGAGCTGCGGAACACCAACACCTGCAACGATACGTGTTGTACAGATTGAGCCAGGTCCAATACCGACTTTCACGGCATCGGCGCCATGATCGATCAGAGCCTTGGTGGCTTCAGACGTGGCAACGTTGCCTGCCAGGATCAACGAAGACTGCGACCAGGATTTGATCTCCTTTACCGCAGCAAGAACTTTTTCGGAGTGACCATGCGCTGTATCGACAACGAGCAGGTCCACTCCGGCATCGATCAACCGTTCTGCGCGCTCAAGGCCTTCACCGCCGACCGTTGTCGCAGCTGCGACGCGCAGACGGCCCTGATCATCCTTGGACGCATAGGGATTCAGCTGGGCCTTTTCCATATCCTTGACCGTGATCAGGCCGATACAGTTCTGGCCCTCGTCAACCACGAGAAGCTTCTCAATGCGGTGCTGATGCAAGAGACGCTTGGCTTCTTCCTGTGTCACACCATCGCTGACCGTTACGAGTTCCTCGCGGGTCATCAACTCAGAGACTTTTTGCGACGGATCGGAAGCAAAACGTACATCACGGTTGGTCAGGATCCCGACGAGACGTCCGGTGATCTGACCACCCTGTCCGCCGTTTTCGACAACCGGAACGCCGGAAATGCCGAAACGCTTCATGAGATCCAGAGCCTCTTGCAGCGTTGCTTCCGGTCCAATCACAAGCGGATTGACCACCATGCCGGATTCAAACTTCTTCACCATGCGGACTTCTTCAGCCTGACGGTCAAGAGTGAGATTGCGGTGAACAACGCCGATGCCTCCTGCCTGCGCCATCGCAATGGCGAGACGACCCTCGGTGACGGTGTCCATTGCCGATGAGAGGATTGGCAGGTTCAGATGAAGGCCTTTGGCGATCGTCGATTTGATGTCGGTCTGACCTGGCATGACTTCGGAATGCCCTGGCATCAGGAGCACATCATCGAAGGTCAGTGCTTCGTGGCCAGTTGAGGGAACGTAGAAGGAAGCCATTGCCAAATTCCTTTTCAAAAAAGCACTAAACACACGCAGCGGCTATGTCCCATTGCATGTGTTTTTGTGAGTCGGCTGTGCCGGAGAAGTTGGCGCGGGTCAATAACATGACTATGAAGGCTTGAAAAGACCAAAGGGGGCAAAAGCCAATAAATCTCTCAGCTTGCCCTCAAGCCCTTCATATCCGCCAAATTCGGTTCAACTCCTATTCATCGTCATCCATCGCGCCGACGGAACCGCCGTGACCACGGAAACCCTTGGCGAGCACGTAAAGTTCGGGGCTTTCCTTGCGACTTGCAGGCGGCTTGATATGCGCAACCGACTTGAAGTCGCGCTTCAATTCCTGCAGCAAAGAATTCTCCGTTCCACCGCGGAACACCTTGGCCAAAAACGATCCACCTGGAACCAGGTTGCGCTGCGCGAAATCAATTGCCACTTCAAACAGGTGCGTGGTGCGCAGATGGTCCGTTTGACGGTGCCCGGTGGTGGGGGCCGCCATGTCCGACAGCACAACATCCGGCCCGTGACCGCCCAGTGATTCAATCAGGACATCCGGCGCGTCATCATCCAGAAAATCCTTTTGCAGAAAGATTGTCCCGCGCACGTGGTCCATCTCAAGATAGTCAATACCGACCACCTTGGGCGCATCGATCGAAGATTGCACGCGCGCAGCAGCCACCTGACACCAACCACCAGGAGCAGCGCCAAGATCGACGACGCGATAACCGGGTTTCAAGATGTGATGCTTGTCGTCAATCTCAATCAACTTGTAGGCCGCGCGCGAGCGATAGCCATCGGCCTTGGCACGGCGCACATACGGATCGTTCAACTGCCGCTGCAGCCATCTGGTCGATGATTCACGGCGACCCGCGGCTGTCTTCACGCGCACGCTCAAGCCACGATCACCGGTCCCTTTTTTGGATCCACTCATGTTCTGCCTCTTTGGCGATTGTTTCCGCGGCCCGGCCGCCGACGCGACCAACAACCGTCAGCCGCCATCAATTCTGTCAAAATACCTTCGCGAAGCCCCCTGTCGGCAACCCGCAACCGTGAACAGCTCCAACGCCGACGAATGGCCTCCAGTATGGCGCATCCGGCAAGCACAAGATCCGCACGATCAGCGCCAATACAAGGGTTCGCAATGCGGTCCTCGTAAGACATATCACGCAAACACGCAATCATCTCGCCCACCTGCGTATCCTGCAGCCAGGTTCCATCGACGCGGCGACGGTCATATCGCTTCAGTCCAAGTTGCACGCCAGCCAATGTGGTCACCGTGCCGGACGTGCCCAGCATATGGAAGTTCTCAGACCCGATCGCCTCATCGAGACCCGCACCGAAATCCGATGCTTCCAGCTGACCCCCAACGTCATCGACCATGGCCTCAAAGATCTCCGGGGTCACATGCAGACCGCCGTGCCGCTCTGCAAGATTGACCACGCCAACAGGCAAAGACGTCCAGGAACGAATGAACCGGGTCAGTGCAAAGCCACGTGCGCCGCAGCGGTTGCGCAAGTCCAGCCAGACGATCTCCGAAGACCCGCCACCAATGTCAAACAGGATGACACCGTCAGCATCATTGTCGACCAATGTCGTGCACCCGGCAACGGCAAGCCGGGCCTCGGTTTCCCGATCAACGATTTCAAGCGCCAGTCCGGTCTCGCGTTGAACGCGTTCGATAAACTCAGCCCCGTTTTCTGCAGCCCTGCACGCCTCGGTCGCGATCAACCGGGATTTCAACACGCCATATTCGCCCAGCTTGTTGTGGCACATCGCAAGCGCACCGATGGCACGGTCCATCGCCGCCTCGCCAAGCCGCTTGTTGGCATCAATCCCCTCGCCCAGACGCACAATGCGTGAGAACGCGTCGACCACTCGAAAACCGCGGGCCTCGGGCTGAGCCACAAGCAGACGGCAATTGTTGGTGCCCAGATCAAGAGCAGCATAGAGCGGACCGGTAATGGCGTCCCGGCGGTAATATCCGGCCCCAGGCCGACCGCCCGGTCTGCGGCCATTGGCGCGCCGGTCTCCGCCTGCAGGTCCGCGCTTGCGCGCCTCCTGGTGCGGCCTGTCATTGCTGGCCTGTGGTCTTGCATTATCGCCAGCCCCGGAAACCGAGCCTGAAACAGCTGAGGAAACTTCGCCGGGTTCTGCCAGAGCCTCGGCATTCGGCTGACCAGAGGTCGCCGGATTGAAACCTGCCTGCGCAGAACTCGGCGGACCGTTGGAGCGCCGACGCTTGCGCCGGCGTTTTCCAGACCCCTGCGGACGATTGCCACCTGCAGACGGGCTGTCCTGAGCGTTATTTGCACCAACACCGTCACCAGCAGCAGTCGGTGACGCAGGCTGGGGTGACCCACCTTCGCCAGCAGCGCTTTTGATCTGGGATTGAGCGGAAGAATTGCGTTCAGAGCTGCGTTTCCGGCGCCGTTTCTTGCGCCGTCCTGCACTCGGATTATCACCATCACGCTGCGCCGCTGAACCGAAATGAGGGCCTGAATCGGTTTGGGGAAAATCCCCCTCGCCTGATTTGGTCGCTGAAACGGCTGTTGCGCCATTCATGTGCGACCCGGCACCTCCGCCTTTGCGGCGTCTTCTGCGACGTTTGGCAGAGCGACCTGGTTGCCCTGCCTTTTCACCGGACGGTTCAGTGGAGCCTGACACCCGTTCGGGGGGCTCCTGGCCTGAATCTGTCACTTTTTAGCCTTTCGAAGCGCGCTATGCTTCATCAAAGCCAAGCTTTGGGCACCGCGCGCAAATCATCGTTGCCAAAACTGTAACAGGTTCTTTGCACCGCGCCTAGCGCCGTTTGGATGTATCATGAACGCGCGATCCATTTTCCCGGCTCACAAACCCTGGCGCCTCAAGTGCAATCAAGGGCCGGAATAATTTTGATTTTTTTGGGGTTGAAATCGAAGATCATTTGACTGTATTAAGCGCCCACTGCCTGCCAGCGTCATGCGCTAGGCCAAATCGGCAGTCCCGGGCACGGCCCGGTGTTGGGGAATAGGTTAACGGTAGACCCGCAGACTCTGACTCTGTTAGTCCTGGTTCGAATCCAGGTTCCCCAGCCAACTTTTCTGTAAGTCATTGATATTACGTTGTTTCGATCCATTTCGGATCGGCTGATTCCGGCTATTCGTCCAACTGGCACCCAAAACTGGACCTCGGAAGCCTTGCACGTTGTTGCATCTTCCCCGGCAAGGAATTGGGTAATGGCCCGTCGGCAAGACGCTCAGAACCTCATGCGGCGTGGAAACATATGGTACTGGCGACCGCGCCTCCCCGTTTCTCTTTTTAAATCAGGTCTTAACCGCAAGCTGTCATTGAGCTTGAGACAGTCAGATTTCAACCGAGCGAAATTCATGTCGCGACGTTTGAATACCATGCTGGCTGAATTGAGCATGAGACCGGGTTTGCGGATGATACGACAGGAAGGTCTGAGAGAGCTGTTCAAAGCGGAAATCGACCGCATGAACGAACTGATGGAAGACCTCTTCGTCGCAGCCAAGGGAACGGGCAATCACCTCAATCCGGCAAACCTAGAAGCCGACGTCATCAACGGATGGGCATACCGTCTCCTTGAGAAATTCGGCACAGCAATGGACCTTTCCTTTGATCTGGAAGGTGACGGTTACAAATTCCTGCGTATGCAGTGTGTGCCGGACGAGTTCATTCCGATGATCGCTGAGGTCTACGAACAGGAACGATTAGGTGCCCGCTCGCACTATTTCGAAAAACCGCTCAAGGAAGAAATGGAGGAAATCGGTCTCAAAACAGATCGGTTGAACCTCGAACGCGCCCGCACGGAGATCTTCCGCGCCAAGGCTGATGTTCTGCTGAACACAGGACCGCGCTATCAACTCATTCAAGACCATTCAGAAATCTTTTTAGAAACGGAAGCTAGGCAAGTTTCGCCCGCTCCTGCTCTAGTCGAAAGCAGCACCTCCGCCGATGCAGGCAAGGCCACGACCGCGACGGCTCCAGATGTTTCCGACCAACCAGTAGACCTGCAAGACGAACACGCCGCAGATGGATATCCGGCGCTCCTCCCCGTCAACGATTTCCTCGAACTGTTTGAGATTTACAAGCGGAACAAAGCGCGAGAATGGAAAGCCGGGACAGCGAAAGATGTACGCGTCGCCGTCCGCATGTTTCAAGATGTTCTCGTTTTCAACAATGTCGAGCACACAGGTGGAATTCGCCAAGCTCACATCGCAGCATTCCGCGACCTGCTGAGCTTGTTGCCGAAGAACTATGGTCAGAGCTCAAGGCTCCGCACACTGCCCTTTACGGTCCTAAAGGGTATCGGGGAGAGGATGCTTGAAGAGGCAGACGACGACGAAACCGCCAAAGTGGGGTTGGAAGCGCAGACTATCCGGAAGCACATGGGTGCCGTGGATGGGTTTCGAGATTTTCTGGCGGCAAGAGGACACCAGATCGCTCGTTTCGAAATGAAAGGCCTTCGCCCAGCAAAGAAACGCGCTTTCGAAATTGCGTCGCTCACTCCGAAACCCGGACCGGACAAAACCGAAGCCATGTTCCGTATGCCGTTTTTTTCGGGGTGTCAGTCCGATAAACGAATGGACGAACCCGGCCCTGTGACGATCCACAATTCCCTTTACTACATGCCAATGTTCCTTGTGTATCTCGGCATGCGCCGCGCAGAGGTCGCGGGACTGATGATTGATGAGGTTTTTGATACCCCAACTGGCCCTGCGGTCGAGATCAAGGCCAATGACATCCGCAGTCTGAAAAACAAGCAATCCGGCAGAATGCTTCCAATTCCAGCGGAAGTTCTGAGGCTCGGGTTTTTGGCGTATGTCGAAGAAATCCGATCTCTGGGATATCAAGCGTTGTTTCCGGAGCTGGTTAATCCCTACAAGAAGGATGCGGATCCTGGAGACCGCTTTTACAAGAACTTCAATCCGCTCTTCGTTCAGAACGCCGCAAACGGTGGACCCAGCTGGATCCGCGTAATCCATGCAATGAGGCACGGTCACGCCGACACCCTCAAACAGAACGGTGTTTCACCTGTCCTGATCGAGGACATCCAAGGCCGAGACGGAATGAGCGAAACTGCTGTCCGTTATACCAATCCAGCGGGCCTTCCCCTTTTGAAGGAAAACCTATCCAAGTACCCAGTTGTCACAGCGCACTTGGAACCAAAACCACTGCGTCTGCTTGGTTTCGTGAGAGCAGGGAAACCTGCCTATTGGTTTCGCAAAAATTAGCGGTAAAAAGAACCTTTGCTACTAGGTCCAAATCGAAAATATAGTAACAGGGATTGAAAGAAAAAATGATGCGACCGCAAGTGGCGCCCTAAGAACGTATTTTTTAATTTGTGCAGTACCAATGAGGAGACTGGAAAACAGTCTTGTACTCACGGCGAATAGAACAATTACAAAATAGAATGTGGCTGTAGGTAAAAGACTCGTAATTAGTAATGTATTATATGGCACTACCTTATTTTCGAGATCCCTCCCCGCAATACTTAAATCTCGTGTTAGGAAATATTTCCATCTATATTCCAAGGTAATGAAATTATCACAATCCTTTAACAACTGAACGCTTTGCTCATTTATCCCAAACCGGAACCAAAAGCCGTTCTCTAAGACACATATTGCAGTAGGCGCATTTTCATAACTGGAAGAAATGGTATCGGCCATAAATCGATCGAGATAAATGACTCCTAAATCGGCAAACAATGCCATTGGGAAGCCATCTTCCAGAGCATCAGATTGTTTATACGCTTCACTATATGCGACATCGAAATCTCTTAAACTAGAAATCCGACGATTGATCCTGACTTCAATTTCTTCAACCGGAGGTAAGTCCTCTTCTTTAATCTGCGGCTCTTCTCTGGCCCATCGATTTAAACCCGTCTTAGTTGCGAGATCACGCGCGATCTTTAAACGTCTTTCGCCTGTTATTTCCTGGAACTCGCCATCAATGGAAACGCTCATTGGAGTTGAGGCAATTATTACCAGCTTCTCAACGTCAACCTCATTCGGGTTCAGAGTTGTATCGTAATACACTGTTATGTCTGCTGGATCCGTAAACGCATTTCTCGCCTCTAGAAGGCCTACAAATTTCCCAGTGTATTTGAGACGACTAAAGACGCTCCCGTCACCAAATTCACTTAAATAGTCGGGCACAGCGTCAATTTTTTCTAGCTCAACATTTACGGGTTTGTTTCTAAAGTATTTAATGCCCACTGATGGCCACGCGAAAAACTGCACCAAAAAAAGAATTACAAATGCATAAAATAGTATAAAGGTATTCATCGTGACAATGAGATCAGAAAATATCAGAACAAGAGATTTAAATATACTTCTTGTGTATATAGCAACTTCGACAAATATCTTAGTCTGTATTATTGTGAAATAATCAAATACAAAATTTGAAAAACCAAAAAACAAAATCAGAAAAACTTGCAAGAAATCAAGTCTTACGTCCTTTATGCTTTCATAGTAGAAATATATTTGAACTGCTGCAACAGTTGTGAATGAAAAGCTAGATAAAGCTAGGGTTGATAAGAAGAATTTTGTAGAAAAATACTTTCCTGAGAAAAATCTACCGAATACTATCGAGTGAGAGATGTCTAGAAAGCTAATAAATCTTTCGCTTAAACTTTCTTTTTTGTTTGCATTTATCAGGTATTTCTCAATTTTTACGCGCTCTTCTGGACCGATAAATATTTTATCGAGGAAAGAGCCGATCGCGATAAACGTCGCAACATAGGTTATTGTTTCGAGAAACATGAAAGAACCAAAAAGAGAGCAAGAGCGTGAGGACGCGCGGGGAGAGGAGCTTCCTTCTTATCGTTAATCCGACTAACTTAGACAATCAACGGTAGTGCGCTGGCTCGAGGGACGGATTATGCAAACCAAATTTCTAACTGCATTCATCGGATTAACTGCCTATATTGTAACGTTTTTTCCGGTTTTGGCAGACGAAGTGTGCATATATGCAGGCCAAGCCTATTCGATTGGCTCAACAATATGCGAATGCCCGTCAGTGTCTAATGTTTCTCTTGGACTCGCAACGGGTGGTGGAGGCAAAATTACAATTCAACGCCTTGAATGCAAGTACTCACGTTCAATCGACCTCCCTACTCACTGGAGTAAAACTGATCGCCCTTGTTTTGAAGGCGAAGGTGCGACGTCGTCTGGTGCCGTTGAATTCTTTGAGCGAAATTTAAAGCAGTTCTGCCCGGATCCGAACGGAACAACGTCAGGCGACCTTTTGATAAACATGTTGCACAAAAGCGGTTCAGGCACCCCAATTGAGGAAAGTGCAACCGACGAGCAGTTGAGTACCGTTATCAAGCAATTATGCAAACGCTACGTAAAGGCTCCTGCGTTCTGCGCTACGCTGGATTAGTCCTTGTATCGCGTATATCAGCACAGCGGATGATTGACGCGCGGACGGCCCGCTATGCTCGTTTCCGGGCATGTCCCTTCAGGGGCTTGCCCGCAGGCCGCAGGCCGGACGAGCGGGCCGGAAGTGGGTCAAGGGCGGTGTCAGGATCCAGCACAACCAAACCGAAAAGACTTGGCCGAAGGCCGAAGAAGGCTTTGGGTTTGGCTTGTCCGGAAGCGCAGCGGACGGATTGTCTGGATGCCGCCCGGATCATCCCAGCGGACCTCACGCACTGAATCCTTTTCAATGTTCCTTCTTATTAATTCTATGGTTTGGAGCTCAATCCTTATCATGGTGGCGGCTGGACGTCGCTTTCAAAAATCCCAGTTGAGCTGGGACAGCTCATACTTGGGTCGGTTGGATTATCTGAAAGATGATCCAACCGAGGGGAATCCGTTTTCAACCTACCATTCCATTTCTCAAGCATTTCCTCTGCCGTCTCGACGTCGGCGATGATCCACTCACGATCAGTCCGAAGGATCGTCTCACCGGAAAGGTCAAAGCCGACGACGATCCCGTCAGGACGTTTCGATGTACGAATTCCAGCCTCATAGAAGGCCCTCAAGATTTCTTTCCGTTCCATGCGCTTGCCTACGACGGGGGCAATGGGATCCAAGTCCAGAAGCTGGGCAATGCGGCGAAGGGATTCGGCATTCCGGAACTGCTTCACCGTCATCATGAAGCGAGGTACGGGCGCCGCGACGCCGATTGTCACCGCCCTGCGTTCGCCGTAGGCCGACTCCCGAATGTCCCGAAGCGGCATAGGCGGGAGATTCGTCTCGAGGCGCTGGCAGAGCGAATGTGTGCCGTCGGACGTCAGGTCATGAATCCTTTCCGGTCGCACGTCGCCCTGTTGTTCCCCGTCAAGGGCTGCGGTCTCGGTCCTGAGCCAGTCAAGCTCCTCGGGTGCAAGATCGCGGTCGGGCCACAAGCCTACGGCAATCCCTGCGTGCCACGCCCGATGCGCCGCTTTGGAGGATTCGGCTTTGATCAGGTCCCGGGAATGCTCTAGGTCTTCACCTTCAAGGGTCTCCTGATGACGTCGCAGATCGGCAATCAGATCGATGCACTCCTGCACCTTGCGCATCATGCGGATCGCGAGCCGCATGCGCGGGTTCTCCGGATCGGCGTTTTCACCGTCGCGAGAGGCTTTTGCCCAGAGTGAGTCCCACATGGCAGACGGCGACCGTCCTGCATCGAATCCCACCCAAGTATGGGTGCGGACGCGTCGGCTTGACGCCCAAGCGGCATGCCGAAGGAATTCGTCATCGTTTCCGTCGGTGAGATTCGGATCGACATGACGGCTCGCATAACGAGCCATGTACTTGGCGATCGACGCCGCAGTTTCCTCCTGACCGTTCGTGCCTTTGGGTGGTGCATATGCCGGGTCACTGTCACCGACGACATACGCGCGGCATCCGGGATCATTCTGGCGGCTTCAGCTTGCCGTGCTTCCCTGTCCACCGAAGCGAACTTATTCCAGAAAGCATCGCATACGGCGCGGGCGTCTTCGCGCGTCGGGCAGGCCAAGAGGAGATGCCGATGTGGCGTCCCCGACTGCTGAGCCTGGGCGTTCCACCAGCCCATCGGACGAACCTGCTGCTCCCGGAGCAGGCACATGACGTCGTGGTGCATTTTCTGAATGGCCTTCAAGGCTTCTTCTGGTCCAAGTTCCGGGTCCCACTCTTCCTTCCGAAAGGACTCGTTCGTCGCGTGCGGCACGAAACGCCCGGGAAGGGTGATGGTTATCCAGCACAGGTGCCATTCAAGCCCTTCAATCCTTGCCAGTATGGCATCCATAAGGAGCCGCCGTTTCGCGGCGTCGGCCTTCTTCTTCCGGGCATTCAATTCCTTCATTGGAATTTGAACCGACGGATCGTCAAGGCAGACCAGTCGGAGCCCCTCGAGGATCTCCTCTGTCGTTCGAAGTTGAGCCTTGTAGGATTCGAGAGAATAGTCCGAAACATAGAGCGGACGACCAGGAACATGGGGCCCGCCAACGGCGCCGATCGCTGCCTCCACATAGTGAAGCGCACGGCGTTGCCGTTTTCGCATCCGACGTCGCCACCATTTTTCGCATCGCCTTTTCCGGTGATACGGCTCCTGATGTATTGGAGCGCCTTTTTTGTCCTCCGGCGGGAATTGACGGAAATGCCGTTTCGCGCGGTCAGATGCCAATATGGACAAAGCGCTCGGATTCATATCTATCAACTTGAGATCATCGAAGCCGACATATTCCCGGATAGCATTCTCGCGCTCCCAACGTCGCGCTGGATGCATTCGATCGAGAAAGCCGCGCAACTCGTTCGGCAGTCGTAAACGGATGTCTTGCTGTTCAGCGTCCAGGGCATCGAGTTCCTCCTGGATCTCTCTTTCGCGGATGATCCCGTCGAGTGTGATCTCGCTCTGTGCGATCCGCTTTTTTTCTTCAGAGGAGAGGGTCTCTTTGACCTGAAGGAGCTTTGCTTCTTGGCGTACTGCGTACGCACGAGCGTTCAGTTCTTCGGCAAGTCGGCGTCCGCGCTCGTCGTCGGGTACGTTGACGTCTCGCCACCACTTTTCCCGGGAGTGACGATTTCCAAGAAATGGCAGGTCATCAATGAGCTGCTGACGAGATGGGGGACGGCACCAAAGCAACCGCCCAGAGAACTCGCTGACGGCGATTGCCTGAGCGGTGGAAACACTGTGCCGCAAGCATTCGTCAACATTTTTGGATCTGAAATTTTGATGAGGGGGGCTTTGCCGGAAATCCGAAGGATCCGGCCGATGCACTACCTGTGCCTCTGATGTCGTCCGAAGCCGGACGTCGCGAAGAGATTCATTTCAAGCCCTCGGTGAACGCCAAAAATTAAAGGCGTATCCCAAAGGCTTGCCCGTCGGCGTGCACGAGTCAAACCGCCGACAGAACTCCCGGAGGGCCCTCGGAGAGCCGATGCTATGAAGGGGACCGCAATAGCTTTAGTCGGTCACTAAATCTTTCCTCACAGCGCCCGCGGCAATAATTTCCGTCGGCGAGTTGCGCCGGCGACTCCCATCACGAACAATTTCATTACGATGGGATATCAATTCATCCATTTGGAGGCGTACTCCCGGAAAGCGGATTCCAAAGGCCGCTCCGTCGACTGGGTCCTCGCGGAAGCGCGACGCGACCCGGAGGCGTCGCTTCATGTCGAAACTCCGACGCCTCCGGAACTGGTTCACGGTGTGAGCCTCGACGAACTGGCCGCGCTCCATGGCGAACTGGCCGACGTCGCAACAACGATCCTGAAGAATGGGCGGGCGCGAAAGATCCGGAAAGACCAGAAGAGCCTTCTGACGGTCGTGGCGTCTTATCCGACGCCCACGAATGAATTATCTGGAAATCCAGCAGAGCGCGAATCCCTCGGACGTTGGGAGCGAAGAACTGTCGAGTGGCTCAGATCCTTGCATGGCGATGACCTGATGACCGTGATCCGGCATACGGACGAGAAATATCCGCACCTCCACGCGTACATCCTTCCCCGATCTGACCCTGAACTTCGGGCGTTACGCGTGCACCCTGGGCATGAAGCCAAACATGCGATTATGGATTCTGCTCCTGAAACAGAGAGTAAAAAGGAACTCAACCGCCGCGGTGATCGCGCCTATCGCGACGCCATGAGGGGGTGGCAGGATTCGTATCACAAGGCTGTCGGGGTGCCTTCCGGACTCACACGACTGGGACCCGCGCGGCGTCGCCTTTCCCGTGAAGCATGGCATGCCGAGCAGGTGGCGGCGCGAGCTGTGAAAGCGACGGAAGAGCGCGCCGCCAGATATGTAGAGGCTGTTAAATCCAAGGGCTCCGCGTACGCGGATAGGATCAAAGCGGAGGCAGCCAACGTCCGCAAGGACGCTGAGCTCCGGGCCTCGGAAGCGAAAGCTGCCCAAGTCCGGGCGTCCCGCCTCGAACGAGAGGCGCAGGGAATTCTTGAACGTGCCAGACAGGATGCGGCTCGAATCCTTCAAGGCGTCGCACCGTATCGCAAGGTCGGTGTGATCCTCCGGTCGATCTGGGACGGCCTGAGCTCTTCGAGGATCCGGAAAAAGGTCCGATCTGAATTCGCCCAGCAGATCGAAAACCTTTCCCGGGAGGCGTCGGAGGAACGGACGTCGCGACGTCGCGCCGAACAACGGGCGTCGGAACTTGAAGGCGTCGTGCGGAACGCAGACCTGATCCAGGCCGCGACGTCTCGTGAGGTCAACCGCCTGAAAAGACGTTTGGAGCCCGAAATCACCGAAAATCCAAATCTGTTGACGTCAGAAACGGCTCTCACAGCACCTTCCGGAGGTAGCCATGGGTCTTAGGTCGCGGAAATCCAGGTTTGAATCCTTGATATCGCTTGGGCGTCGAAGTCGACGTTCGTGCCTCGATAGATGGCGGCACGACGCCCTTGTCCGTTTCCGGAAGCGACGTCGTGCGCCGCCGCGCCGAAGGGCTGTCTGGCTTTTCCTTGTTCTCACTTGGCTTTTGTCCCCCTCACGACCAACAACCTTTGCGCCATTTTTCAGGAGGAATTCGTATGCACCACACCGAAACCCGACGCCCGATGAAACTCTTGATCCGCGACGTCCTGAGGGCACGCCATGGACGGAGGAATTTTCTCGAACACCCCTCCGTCGCGGAAATCCACGCGCGGCTTCCGGAAGACTTGCTCGAGTGGTTCGAAAAAGTCGTGATTATCGAGGAAGACCCGCTGACGATCCATTGCAGCCCGATCGACAAGTCGGACGTCGGTTATTTTAGAATCTGGAGGTACATGAGGGATCAGGATCACCCAGACTGTGATCCGGAAGACGGTATTTGCAGTCGAACAGATGACTTCACAGGTCAAAGAAACACTTTTTGACAGCTCCCCGTGGATAACTGTCATCCGATGTAACTCATCGCTAAAGGCAACGGCATGTCAGTTATCGAAACAGGCTAGCTCGAGCGATAGGGCGTATTTTTCGAGCTGATCGATTGTTTGCTGCCTACAGAGGCTGTTGTTTGCCAATTTCAAACACTCTGAATTTTCGGCTCCAAGCTTTTTCAGCTTCAGCGCCAGCTCAGATAATGGTTGCTTTTTCGGGTGGTGCAATCAATTATGCTCTCGTTAAAGTCGCACTTCGGAGGGTATGTTATGAGCGAAGGTAATGATGATAAAAAAGTTGATGAACAATCGGTTTCAAGGCCACCACGATTTCCGGCGAAAGCCAAAATGAAGGTTGAAGTTGAATTCGAACTAGATGACGAACGAATCTTCAATTTACAAGATGGTGGTCTCACTACTACGCTGGTAACATCCAATTAACACTATGACTACCATGCAAGCGCGTAGTATACATGACCCATATCCATGCCCTGTACGAGCAGATATGCTCCGAAAGGGTATGGATATTCAGCTATTGTCGAGTTTTCGTTATTTGTTGGAAACTGCTTACAATAAACTCAATATTGCAGATAATAGGTTATTGTGTGGTCTTCAAATTCTCGAAGAAGATTTATCCAAAAACTATAAAATTCATCCGGAAGTCTATGGCGCGCACTGGCAACTCATGCTCGCGATGAAAAAAAACAATGTTTCCAGAATTCTATATATAATCGATAATTTCACTTTTCCCGAAAGCACGAATAGTTACAGCATCGGTATTTTTCCGCAACCAGATACTGGTATCGTGAATGAACAGCTAATTCGTGATACTCTCGACCAACAACACTTACAAGCTTACGGAAGCTCTATTGACGCAACGTCTCCGTCCATTGAGTTAGTGCAAAGCTCTTCAGAGCTAATTAATAATGTCTTTAAAAGAATTCAGCAGGTTTTGCCCGATGTTGCTGCTGAAATAGAAACATATATTACGAAAATCAGCTTGATTGACTCTAAAGAACTAAGCGCTGGTACTTCTTTCCCAGTATTTGGGCTGATGTATCTGCACTATATCAAAGATTACCAAAACTGGACAGCATATCTCGAGCATTTGGTTCATGAAGCAGCTCATCACCATTTATTTGCTGTAATAGCAACCGAGAATGTTTTTGAGCGTGATAGTGAAAAGAAGTTTTATTCACCACTTCGCTTGGAACCGCGACCTATGAGCGCTATCTTTCATCAAATGTTTGTCCTGTCTAGAGTTATTTATGTAGTATCAGAGTTTCAAAAAGCATATCCAGAATCCATTGAACTAAAAAGTGTAAACACAGCTTATAAAAACAAAACTGACGACCCATCTTTTCAAAAGAAATTTTTCATGGCAGCAGATACTATTGCCAAAAATGCTTGTCTGACCCAAACAGGAGATCTTCTGTTTCATCAGTGTTGCAAGTTAGTGGAAAATGCAGAAATCGTTTACTCATAGTGAAAATACTACTCTGCTACTGAGTCACCTAAAGCGCTGCCCAAAGCTGCTTGATTTAGGTTCGCGCTCCACTGACGAACGACCCAACTACTTTAGATTGCTTGATACTATTGCTTGCGATATCACCCTCATCGACGGTGACCCTTCCGCAGAATTTGGGGATTTTAGTGAGCGCCACTCGGTTCGAAAACGTGCCGATGTTCTAGGGAGAGGTGGTATTCAGACTTGGTTCGAAACAAATCAACCCTCAATGTCGTCAACACTAGAACCTAATCCGGAATTGGAGAATTTTTTTACGGGCTATTCCAACAGATTAACCCCGTTCACAAGGACGGATGTCGAGACAAGTAAACTTGATGAGGTTTTCTCAGGAGAAGAGTTTGATTTCGTGAAGAGTGACTGCCAAGGATCAGACTTAGAAATTTTAAAAAACGGGGAAAAATTACTTCGTTCAGTCAAAGTAATTGAAATAGAAGTCGAATTCATGGAGCAATATCTTGGCCAACCACTATTTTCAGAAGTGGAACAATATTTACGAAATCGAGGTTTCCAGTTTCACAAATTCTCATCATATGGAAGTCGGCCAATAAAATCCCTTCACCAAAGAAAAGGTGAGCATAGTAATCATAGTCAATGGCTGTGGGCTATTGCTATTTTTTTTCGAAATATTTCATCTTGGACCAAGATGTCTAAACATGATCTGGCAGTTTTGAGTTTGATCCTTGGCAACTGCTACGCATCATTAGATGCTGCGAACTATGCGGCCAGCTTAATTGAGTGAGAATACAAGGCGGCTGTCCTTCGCTACCGATGTTGGACCTGTCACGTTTTGATGCCGCTCCGAGTTCTCATTTAGGCGGCCTTAGCTTCGAAAGCCAAGGGGCTTTTCCATCCCAGAGCCGAGTGCCTCCGGCGCGGATTGTAGAAGCCATTGATGTATTCGAAGATGGCCATTTCAGCTTCGCGGCGACAGGCCCATGATTTCTGCCACAGTAACTCAGCCTTGATCGTTTTGAAGAAGGTTTCCACGGCGGCATTATCAAAGCAGTTTCCAGTTCCGCTCATTGAGACCTGGAAGCCATGCTGGCGCAGAAGCTTCTGATAGTCGTGAGAGCAATATTGGCTGCCGCGGTCCGTGTGCTGAATGCAGCCCCTTGGCGGACGGCGCAAGGCGATGGCCATATTCAGAGCCCGGATGGCCAGATCGCGTTTCATCCGGTTGCTGACAGCCCAACCTACGACACGTCTGGAATGCAGGTCGAGGATAACGGCCAGGTAAAGCCAGCCCTCCCGGGTCCACACATAGCTGATGTCGCCAGCCCATTTCCGGTTCGGCCGGTCAGCAGAAAAGTCCCGGCTCAGCAGATTTGGCGCAATGTTGAACCTGTGATTGCTGTCGGTTGTCGCCTTGAACTTCTTGTTCCTTTTCACCGTAATCGCGTTCTCACGCATCAACCGTCCAACACGCCGATGGCCAACATCAAGTCCGAGTTCCTTTAGGTCCTCGGTCATGCGAGGACGCCCGTAGCTGCCAAGCGACAGCCGGAATTGCTCCCGGATATGGGCAAGCACGACCAAATCCTTACGCTGCCGGTCACTTACAGGGCGATCCCGCCAGGACCGGTAACCCCGGGGACTGACGTTCATGATCTGACATAATCTGGAAGCCGGCAAAACACCTTGGTTCTCCGCGATGAATGCAAACCTCATTTGCTTCGCTCC
>JABXHN010000010.1 GCA_013373635.1 Flavobacteriaceae bacterium | reverse complement strand
TCTAACCAACTGAGCTAAGGAGGAATTTATCCAACTATTTGTTACAATAGCGGGTGCAAATATAAATGTTTTTTACAATTTCCAAACAAAAAAATAAGAGATTTTTATTTTACAAATAACTTATAGAGGTCATTCCCATTGGCAAAGACTAAAAGTCCCAATAAAAGAACAAATCCAACGAGTTGAGCATATTCTAAAAATTTATCACTCGGCTTTCTACCACTGATCATTTCATAGAGTAAAAACATCACATGACCACCATCAAGGGCAGGTATTGGAAGAATATTCATAAAAGCTAATATAATTGATATCAGCGCTGTTGTTCCCCAAAAGGCTTCCCAGTTCCAAGTATCTGGAAAAAGTCCACCAATGGCTGCAAAACCACCGACACCTTTATAAGCTCCAGTTTCTGGGTTAACAATCTTTTTAACTTGCTTTACGTATCCTGAAAGAGTACTTACTCCTTTATCAATTCCAACTGGAATTGATTCAACAAGAGAGTATTTTTTAGTCTCTACTTCAAAAATTCCTCTTTCTTGGTATTCTTCCATAGTGAGGAGCTTGAATGCAATACCTATTTTTCCTTCATCGTTTACACTGAGTGTAACATTGCGTCTCGCTCCATTTTGATCCTCTACCAAAGCAGTAATTTGACCTCCTTTATTTTGATCGAGTAATTCTTTTGCCTGATCCACATAGTAAGATGGTTGTCCATTAATACTGATGAATTGATCACCAGCTTCTAGGCCTGCTGATGCGTTAGCTGAATCACTAGCTACTTCTCCAATGACAAATGGTTGTCTAAAGGATAAGAAACGTGCTTTCTCTTGATCTTCGAGAAGCGTAGAAATAAAATCAACGGGGATTTCTTGTGTGATGAGTTGTCCATCTCTATCAATGGTGATTTCATTTCCATTGACAATCTCCATAAAGATTTGAGAAAAACGCTCTATGGGTTCTCCGTCAACAGCAATGATTTTATCTCCGGTTTGAATCCCTAATTGATCACCGATTTCAGGGTAGGCCACGTAGACTCCATCTTTAACACTCTCATTGGCGATAAATTGTTCTCCATAGGAATACGCCATACCAATATAAATAACCACTGCCAATATAAAGTTGACCAGTACCCCACCTGTCATAATAATCAGTCGTTGCCAAGCTGGTTTTGAACGAAACTCCCATGGCTTGGGCTCCTCTTTCATGGCCTCTACATCCATACTCTCGTCGATCATTCCAGAAATCTTGACATAACCTCCTAGTGGAAGCCATCCGATTCCGTAAACTGTATCCCCTATTTTCTTTTTAAAGAGTGAAAATTTTACATCAAAAAAGAGGTAGAATTTCTCAACTCTTGTCTTAAAGATTTTAGCAGGTATAAAATGCCCTAATTCGTGAAGAATAATGAGCAATGAAAGACTCATAAAAAATTGTATGGCCTGAATAATAATTGGATTCATGTTTTGAATTTATGCTGATGCCAAAAATACACTATTAGAACTTTTAGCCCAAAGCTTTAAGAAAGAATTAGCAGACCTTGCCAAAAAGGTCTTAAAATAATCGATTTATGACTAATGTTATCTTTTATCTCATCAATATGCACTTATTTTGTATTTTATTTTAAAATTATTGGAAAGCAGGAGGATGAACAACGGTATTTACATAGCGACTTTAGAGTCCCAATCAGGAAAATCACTAGTGAGCTTAGGTCTCATGCAATTGGCCCTAACCAAACTCCCCAAAGTAGGATATTTTAGACCAATTATTGGAGATCGAAAAAAGGACAATCACATTGAAACCCTCTTTAGTCATTTTAAGATTCAACAAGCCTACGAAACTGCATACGCTTTTACTCAAAGTGAATATTTAGACAAGATCAATCAGGGAAAACAAGACGAGCTTCTCGATACCATCATCGCCAAGTACAAAAAACTAGAAGCCGAATATCCCTTTATCTTAGTAGAAGGAAGTGATTTTTCATCTGAAGGAAACTTTATGGAGTTTGACTTCAATGTGATGATCGCTAAAAACTTAGGAATTCCAGCTATTTTAATCAGTAGTGGACTCGGTAAAAACAAAAAAGAATTCAGTGCGAGTTTACAATTGGCCTACAACACCTATACTGAAGAAGACGTAGAAGTTTTAGCAGTAGTTGCCAATAAGATTAAGCCTAAGAATATAGAGCTTGTTCAAACACTTTTAAAGGAACTACTCCCTGCAAAGGCTGATTGTTTTGTGGTTCCTAGATTAGAGGAACTTCTACAACCGACTCTTAAAGAGATCAATGAGGTCCTCAAGGGAACCGTGTTATTTGGACAACAACATTTAGGAAATCGATCTGGTAAGTTTAAGGTTGGAGCCATGCAGCTTCGCCACTTCTTAACTCATTTAGAGAACAATTCACTGGTGATTACTCCCGGCGATCGAGGGGATATCATCTTAGCAGTACTACAAGCGCATATATCTGATAATTATCCTCAAGTTTCTGGAATTATCCTAACAGGTGATGTCATTCCTGAGGAACCGATTATGAGATTGATTGAGGGACTTTCAACAGTAGTGCCAATTATTGCAGTTAAAGAAGGTACGTTTAAAATTGCCAATGCCATTGGTGGTATTAAAGCAAATATTCAATCGGATAATCAATTTAAGATTGACGCATCCATCGCTGCTTTTCAAAAGCATATCGCTTCTGAAAAATTCTTGAATAAATTATTGAACTACGAGTCAAAAATTATGACTCCACGCATGTTCCAATACAGTCTTATTCAAAAAGCTAGAAAAGACAAAAAACGAATTGTGCTCCCGGAAGGTTTGGATGTTCGTATCTTAAATGCCGCTGCTCGATTACTTGCCTTAGATTTGGTTGAAATTAGTCTTTTGGGAGATCCACAACTGATTAAAAACAAATGTAGTGCCGAAGGAATTGCCTTGGACTTTGACAAAATAAGGTTGATTGATCCTGTGAATTCTGAGTTTTACGACGACTATGTAAACACTTTTTACGAGCTTCGAAAACACAAAGGAATTTCCATTGATGACGCCAAAGAAACCATGAGTGATTTGTCCTATTTTGGAACCATGATGATTCACAAAGGCGATGCCGATGGAATGGTATCCGGTGCTGCACATACCACAGGTCATACGATTAGACCTGCGCTTCAATTCATCAAAACCAAGCCAAATGTATCCTTGGTGTCTTCGGTATTCTTTATGTGTTTGGACGACCGTGTTTCAGTATTTGGTGACTGTGCCATCAACCCAAACCCCAACGCCGCTGAATTGGCTGAAATCGCCATCTCCTCTGCTGAGAGTAGTATGAACTTTGGAATTGAACCTCGTATCGCTATGCTATCATATTCATCGGGATCTTCTGGTAAAGGAGCCGATGTGGATAAGGTTCGTGAAGCTACTGAAATTGTCAAACAAAAAAGACCTGATTTAAAAATTGAAGGCCCTATTCAATACGACGCAGCTGTCGATAAGAATGTGGGACAAAGCAAGCTTCCAGATTCAGAAGTTGCTGGAGATGCAACAGTACTCATCTTCCCAGATTTAAATACAGGAAACAATACTTATAAAGCTGTACAAAGAGAAACTGGAGCAATGGCTATTGGCCCCATGTTACAAGGACTCAATAAACCGGTTAACGACCTCAGCCGTGGTTGTACCATCGACGATATCTTTAACACTGTAGTGCTTACTGCTATCCAAGCACAAGAAAATTAATATGAAAAAAATTCTCGTTTTAAACGCAGGGAGTTCTTCCCTTAAATATCAATTGATTTCCTTACCTAATAAAGAAGTCATAGCTAAAGGGCTTATTGAAAAAATTGGATCTAAAGACGCAGGTTTAGTCTATAAAACAGATGCTATTTCAATCGAAGAGACTGCTCAAGTTGAGGATCATGCCTTTGGACTTCAATGGGTCGCTCAGCAATTGCTCAGCAAACAACACGGAGTCATCACTGAGGCTAGTGAAATCGCCGCGATTGGTCATCGAGTTGTTCACGGTGGAAGTACCTTTAGTGAAACGACGCTGATCACTGATGCTGTTAAAGACAAGATTAAAGCACTTTACCCTCTAGCTCCGCTTCACAATCCAGCTAATATGAAGGGGATTGAAATTTCAGAAGAACTATTTAAAGGGGTCCCCCAAATCGCTGTTTTTGACACGGCCTTTTATCAGAGTTTAGAAGAAAAAGTGTATCGATTTGCCATCGATCGAGAACTAGCCGACAAAGAGCGAATCAGAGTCTATGGTTTTCACGGAACTTCTCATAAATACGTCAGCAAAAAAACTGCTGACTATTTAAACAATCCCAAGGCCAAACTCATCGTATTACACCTTGGAAACGGCTGTAGTGCCACTGCAGTTGCTGCTGGTAAAAGCGTAGAGCACTCAATGGGATTTGGCCCTATCAATGGCCTGATTATGGGAACTCGTAGTGGCGATATCGATCCTGCAGTATTGCTTTACCTTCAACAATCATTAGGTTATTCTCCAGAAGATGTTAAAAACCTACTCACTAAAAACAGCGGAATGATGGGGCTTGCAGGTGCATCAGACCTTAGGGAGGTTCACAAAAAAGCTGATGGCGGAGATTCCAATGCAGTACTTGCTTTAGAGATGAACGCTCATCGCATTAAAAAATTCATAGGAAGTTACTACGCCGTACTGAACGGAGCAGACTCTATCGTATTCACCGCGGGTATTGGAGAAAACGACTGGAGACTCAGACAACTCGTTTGTTCAAACTTAGAAGGACTTGGAATTGAAATGGATTTCGATAAAAACAAATCAGGTGGTTCTGGCATCTTAGAACTTCAAACTAAAAATTCCAAAGTAAAAATACTAGTCGTTCCAACTGATGAAGAATTAGAGATCGCTCAACAATCCTATCAACTGATAATTGATTAATTTTGAAGAATGAGTTTCTTTTCTGCCTATAAAAAATTCTTTGTGGTCTTTGGAATCGTCTCCATGGGGATTATGTACTTGTTTTACAATGCCCTAAAACCCAAAGCGAGTCTTCCCATTTACCAACCCACCATGGTGGACACCCAGCTGGTGGACTCTACGGTTCAACACGTCAAGAAATACCATCAGATTGCAGATTTTAAACTCCTCAATCAAAATGGTCAAACCATCACAGAGGAAGATTATAAAGACAAGATTTACATTGCAGATTTTTTCTTTACCACCTGTCCTAGTATCTGTCCGATCATGACAGAACATATGGTTGAAATTCAAAAGGCAATCATAGACGATCCCAAAGTTTTATTGTTGTCCCATTCGGTAACTCCAGAAATCGACTCTGTTCCTGTTCTTAAACAGTACGCCCTAAAAAAAGGAGTTGTTGACTCTAAATGGAATTTAGTAACTGGAGACAAGAAACAGATTTACGAGCTCGCTAGAAAGAGTTATTTAGTCGCTAAAGACGATGGTGATGGTGGTCCCTTTGATATGATTCACACTGAAAATTTTGTGCTTGTAGACTCTAAAAAGAGAATTCGAGGTTTTTACGATGGCACGGATCCAAAGGATATTGAAAAACTTTTAGAAGATTTAAAAATACTAAAGGCCTTAGAAGCAAAGCCCTCACAATAAATTTCATTTCTAAAATATAGCAGAATAACAATAATTAGCTTACTTTTGCTTAATTATAATGAGTCTAAATAAGAAGCATATTACTCTAGATCTTTTAAAAAGAGGCGAAGGTGGAATCATCCACTCATTTCCTGATGAGTTTATTCCCATCAAGCTTTTGGAATTAGGCTGTCTCCCTGGCAATGAAATTCAAGTTGTACAAATTGCTCCATTTAAAGATCCTATCTATATTAACCTCAATGGAACTCATATGGCTATTCGTAAAGAAATGGCTAAAAAAATTGTTTTAGAAGTTAGTTAATTATGGCCAAAAGTATCAACGTAGCGCTTATTGGAAACCCCAACACTGGAAAAACATCGGTCTTTAACCAATTGACTGGATTGAACCAAAAGGTGGGAAACTATCCTGGAATTACCGTTGAAAAGAAAGAGGGAATTTGTAAGCTTACTCGTTATTTAAAGGCTCATATTATCGATCTACCTGGTACCTATTCTCTGAATTCAACTTCCTTAGATGAATCGGTAGCTGTAGAACTTTTACTCAACAAAAAAGATAAGGATTATCCAGATGTAGTAGTAGTCATTACCGATGTTGAAAACCTCAAGAGAAACCTATTGTTGTTTTCTCAAGTTAAGGATTTAAAGATTCCAAGTATTCTAGTCATCAATATGGCAGATCAGATGACTAAAAAGGGTATTCAACTCAATATAGAAGCGTTAGAAAAGAATCTCGATACGAAAATTGCTTTGGTAAGTGCTCGTAAGGGAGAAGGTATTCAACATTTAAAGAATCTAATCATCAATCACGAGAGTCTTTCAAGCAAAGGGCTTTTGGATGTAAAACGAATCGATCCTCCCTATTTTGAAAAGTTGTCGAAAACCTTTCCTTCAGAGGATTTATACAAATTGTGGATTGTCATCACTCAAGATGTCAACTTTACGCCTCTGGATAAGACCTATGAAACGGCTAAAAACAGTTTTGAAACCAAGAGTGCCTCTGAACTAAAAAGACTTCAGCACAGAGAAACGATTTTAAGATACCAACTCATCAATGAAGCTTTAAAAGACACTCATAAGGTCGACAGGAGTTCTGCAAAGGGATTTACGGCTGCAATTGATCGCGTGTTAACCCACAAGATTTTTGGATATGTGTTTTTTTTCATTGTACTGAATACGATCTTTCAAGCGATTTATACCTGGAGTTCCATTCCAATGGATGCCATTGACCAGTTTTTTGTTTCTGTCTCATCATGGGTTAAAGAGGTCTTACCGCCAGGTTCCTTCACCAATCTTATTGCAGAAGGAGCCATCTCTGGAATTGGAGGAATTGCCATATTCATCCCTCAAATAGCCTTTCTATTTTTATTCATAGCACTTTTAGAAGAATCGGGTTATATGTCTAGAGTGGTATTCTTAACCGATCGACTCATGCGACCATTTGGGCTCAGTGGAAAAAGTGTGGTCCCCTTAATATCTGGAACGGCCTGTGCGATTCCAGCGGTGATGGCTACTCGAACTATTGAAGATTGGAAAGAACGTTTATTGACCATTTTAGTGGTTCCCTTTACAACTTGTTCCGCTCGACTCCCTGTTTATTTGATCATCATCTCGATTGTCATTCCTCAAGGATTCATTTTTGGATTGAGCTATCAAGCTTTAACACTCATGTTGCTTTATGTTATTGGTTTTCTAAGCGCACTGCTGTCGGCTGCCATTCTCAACAAGTTTGTCAAGGTAAAGAACAGAAGCTTTTTCGCAACTGAGATGCCGAGCTACAAACTTCCTATGTTAAAGAATGTAGCTATCACAGTGATTGAAAAGACCAAGAGCTTTGTTTTTGGAGCTGGTAAAATCATTTTAGCGATCTCTATCGTATTGTGGTTTTTAGGATCCTATGGCTTTAATAAAGATTTTGACAATGCTGAATCCATTGTTAAAGAGCGAGTAGAAAAAACAGGTCTTTCAAACTTTAATCAAGAGATGATTCAAAGTGAACTAGAGGCCTATGCTCAAACAAACCCTTCTAAGAACATGGAAGAGCTTGCCAATTTCATGGATTTCAAATTGGACCTTGAACGCAAAGCACTTCAACAAGAAATCGCTAGTTACAAATTAGAAAATTCCTATATGGGACTCTTGGGGAAAGCCATTGCTCCTGTTGTAAAACCACTAGGATTCGATTGGAAAATTGGAATTGCTGTACTGACCTCCTTTGCAGCTAGAGAAGTATTTGTTGGAACCTTAGCTACGATCTACTCCGTTGGAAACGATGAAGAGGATACCATTAAAAACCGCCTCAATAATGAAGTAAACCCCTTTACGGGTGAAAAGGTATACACCTTTGCCTCTGGAGTTTCACTGCTATTATTTTACGCCTTTGCCATGCAGTGCATGAGCACCCTAGCGGTGGTAAAAAGAGAAACAAACTCATGGAAGTGGCCGATTGCTCAACTACTCTTTATGAGTTCACTCGCATATCTAGTCGCGTTCATCACCTTTCAAGCACTTGTCTAATGGAATTCCTACAAGACTTTTTAGCATACGTTATACTCGGTGGAGCGATTTATTTTCTTCTGAGAAAATACGTTTTTAAAAAACCTAAAAAGGACAAGAATTGCGGCCCTAACTGCAATTGTTAATTGGGACACTGAATGTAGGTGACTCCGTCGAAGTTTCGACTGAAGAGTTTGTCTTTTGCCCGGATAAAATCATTGAGCTTCACATCACTTCTTGGGACCGAAGGATACATGATATCTGCTCGATTTGTAGAATGCTCATACTTGTAAACATCATGTCCAAATTCGTGATACATCAACCAGAGTTTTTGAACCTCAGTATAGTCCTCCCAATAATCTTTAATCACTCTAATGTATACATTTGAACTATTACAGTATCCTGCAAAGGTAGAATACCCGGCGTGATCAGGAGTAATTCCAGAGGTTATCTCCGCCTCAGAAGGAACTACAAAACCAAGGTTAACCGTCGTGTTTAACTGAGAATAATCAGGACCCCCTCTCGAACACAATACATCTCCAACAAACAATTCCCAATAGGTGTACAAATCATCTGCATTTGCAGTGGAATAATTGACACAAGAGCTCAATTGTTCTTCCTCAACAACTTCTTCTTGTTGGATGTCGTTTGGAGCTTCTTGCTTTGAACAGGAAGCTATTAAAACAACTAAAACGATCAATAAATAGCTATTCAACTGATTTATGGTCTGCATCATATTAAAATTTCATTCTAAGGCATAAAGATAAAACATCTTTTAAATCTCACTTTTAAAATTCTATAAAGTGTAAATTCTTTTATTTAATGTAATTTTACTTCCTGATGAAATTACTCGATCACATACAGTTTCCAGCTGATTTGAGAAAGCTTTCCAAGGAACAATTACCACAAGTATCTGAGGAACTAAGAGCTTTTATCATACACGCATTATCGGTTAAAGCTGGACATCTCGGTGCGAGTCTTGGAACGGTCGAACTTACTGTAGCGCTTCACTATCTCTTTAATACTCCCCAGGATTCTCTTATATGGGATGTAGGACATCAAGCCTATAGTCATAAAATTTTAACCGGCAGAAAAGAGGCCTTTAGCAGCAACAGACAATGGGGCGGAATCAGTGGATTTCCAAAACGCGATGAAAGTATCTACGACAGCTTTGGCACCGGACATAGTTCTACTGCAATTTCAGCTGCACTGGGAATGGCACTAGCGGATTCTGATTCAAAACACAACCATATCGCTGTGGTTGGTGATGCTGCTATTGCTAGCGGAATGGCCTTTGAAGGACTCAATCACGCAGGGGCAACCAACGCCAATCTCATCATCGTGCTCAATGACAACCATATGGGAATTGACCCAAGTGTTGGAGCCTTGAAAAATCATTTTGAAGCGTTGGGTTCATCTCAAAACAACCTTTTTAAAGCACTTGGATTTAGCTATAGTGGCCCAATTGACGGTCACAATATGAGTGCTCTTTTAAATGCTCTCGAGGACATCAAAAATCAAAAAGGACCTCGAGTTCTCCATATCAAAACAATTAAAGGCAAAGGACTTGCCGCTGCAGAATTAGATCAAATCACCTATCACGCACCTGGTACCTTTGATCGTGAAACTGGACTCATTCACAAAAAACCTTCTACCACAGAAAAGTTTCAGGAGATTATTGGAAAAACACTTGAGGAGCTCATGGTGCAAAACAAAGACATCATCGCCCTCTCACCTGCCATGACTACAGGAAGTGGACTAGCTCCTCTGATGAAAAAATTTCCAGATCGAGTGATCGATGTCGGAATTGCCGAACAACACGCTTTAACCTTAGCTGGCGGAATGAGCACTAAGGGAACTACCCCTTACTGTGTGATCTATTCCACCTTTTTACAAAGAGCCATCGATCAATTGATACACGATATAGCTCTTCAAAAATTAGCCGTTATACTCTGTATTGATCGAGCAGGATTGGTGGGTAATGATGGAGCAACCCATCAAGGAGTGTTCGATATTGCCCTGCTTCGTCCTATTCCAAATCTAGTCATTGCTGCTCCAAAAGACGCCAATGAACTTCGCGATTTAATGCATACTGCTCGCTTACACAAAGAAGGTCCTTTTGCGATTCGTTACCCTAGAGGTAACGTCTTTCAAATGAACTGGGAACAGGAAGTTAAACCTCTTGAACTCGGTAAAGGAAGTTGCCTTAAAGAAGGAACAGATATCGCCCTCATCAGTACGGGAATCAGTGCTCATACCGTTTTAAAAACTCTTGAAGAACTAGAACATCCTTCTAGAGTTGCTCATTATCACTTTGCGTTTATCAAACCCTTAGATGAAGCGCTCATTGGGAAAATAGGACAAAAATTTAAGAAGATTATTACCTTGGAGGACGGTTCGATCACAGGAGGATTTGGTGAAGCTGTTGCCGCTTCTTTAGTTCGGCAAGGTATTTGCATAGAACTATCTCATTTGGGAGTTCCCGATCGATTTATAGAACAGGGAAGCCCCCTAGAACAACAACAGGATGTCGGACTCGACTACAACAATCTAAAAGACATATTAAACCAATCATGAAAAACATTTTCCTAACCCTCTTTTTTCTAATTGGACTAATGAGCATCCATGCTCAAGAACAAGTAAAGCCTAAGGTCGTTGACACCATTGTCATCAGAACTCAACAACAAAAAGCGGAGTCCATAGCGAATTTGAGAATTAAAGACACCCTAGTCGTCTTAGATTCTGCAATAACCTTAAAAGAACGTTTTAAATCCTTTAAAATGCCCTCTTTTTGGAGCAAGAAAAATCGATTTGGATTAAACTTTAGCGAAGTAGCCTTTGTCAATTGGAATGCCGGGGGGAACAATTCAGTATCTGCAATTGCCTCAGTTTATTTTGAGCGCAATTACAAATTTAGATACATTACCTGGGACAACTCTTTAGATCTCCGATATGGTCTCAATGCTCAAGAAGGCAGAGAGGTTCGAAAAACAGACGATCAAATTCGACTGAGTTCCACCTTTGGCTATCGCTCTGATACGATCAGCAAGTGGTATTATTCAGGGAAATTAAATTTTAACACTCAGTTTGCCAATGGTTATAAATACCCAGATAGAGAACATCCTAAGTCTCGATTTATGGCTCCAGGTTATTTGTTTTTAGGGGTTGGAACCTCTTATATAGATGAGGCTAAGAAAGTCAATGTTTATATCTCACCTCTAACTCAAAAAGCAACTTTTGTCATCGATCAAGATTTGGCCAATCAAGGTGCTTTTGGGGTTCAAGCAGCCACCTATGACAACGAAGGCAATTTAATCACTCCAGGGAAAAGAGTCTATATGGAACTCGGTTTTCTCGCAACTAATAAATACGAGCGAGAACTCGGAGAAAATGTGCTGATGAAATCCAATTTAGCACTCTATATGGACTACCTTAAAAGCTTTGGAAATATGGATGTCGATTGGTCCTTAGACTTTCATTTTAAAGTCAATGAACACATCACCAGTTCTATTGGAACCCATATTATTTACGACGACGACATCAAATTTGATCAAGTTAAAAACGAAGATGGAATCATCACCGATCCAGGATCCGCTAAAATTCAGTTCAAACAACTCTTAGGAGTAGGGGTTGTCTATGCCTTTTAAGCAATCTTCCCCGAAATCTTAGAATGCAATAAGATGGCAGCTCTATCGGAGAGACTCGCCACAAAACAAGCGCAGTCCATTAAAATGTGATATACCGATTCCTTTGACTGCGTATAGGCTGAAGGCATTAATTCAATGGCCAAACGATCATAGGCGGTTTCTTCTCCATGCGATTTGCGAATCAGCGCATCGCTAAACACTTCCAAGAGATCAGCTATAATTCGATAACCTGAAATCTCTTTTTCGATGACTTCTTTGGAACGGTATACCTTTTGAACACTCAGGCTAATGATGTCCTCAATTTGAGCCTTGTACTTGCTTTTGTCCAATAAGGAACAATCAAAAGTCCCCTTTAGGATTTGATCCTCATGCTCCATAAAGATACGGGAAGCATCTTGTATCAGACTACCAATAGCTACCGCTCTGAGATAACTCAAACGATCTTCCTGATGTGTCATGGCATTGTATTTTTTGACATCGATACGATCCTTGACTAGTTTGATCAAATACTCCAATGCAAAGTCTTCTGGAATCAATCCCAAATTAATACCGTCTTCAAAATCGATAATGGTATAGCAAATATCATCGGCGGCCTCAACTAAGAAAGCGAGTGGATGTCTGGCATAACGTCCATCATCGTATTTGATTAAACCGAGTTCAAATGCCACCTCATCAAATAATGAACGATCTGTAGAAAAGACACCGTACTTTTTATCAGCAATGTGCTTGGTCGGTTTTTTGGGAAGAGCTCCCTTTGGATACTTCGTAAATGCTCCTAGAGTGGCGTAACTCAAACGAAGACCTCCTGGAACTCCAGCTCTGTTGGCGTTGAGAATTCTAAAACCATTGGCATTCCCTTCAAAATCGATTAATTCTTGATACTGAATGGCAGTTAAAGCCTCTTGGTACTTTTGGCCTTTACCGTTGGAAAAGAAATCTCCAATCGCCTTTTCACCTGAGTGACCAAAGGGAGGATTTCCGATATCGTGAGCCAGTGCTGCTGCAGCGACAATCGCACCAAAATCGTTAAATGAATAGCCTTCGACACTTTTTAGATGTGGGTGTTTTTCCAAAAGAGCCACTCCAACCATTCTCCCCAGCGATCTCCCCACCACAGAAACTTCTAAACTATGAGTGAGTCTTGTGTGAACAAAATCGGTATCCGAAACTGGAACTACCTGGGTTTTATCTTGAAGTGATCGAAAAGGAGCAGAAAATAAAATACGGTCGTAGTCGACTTCAAACCCCAATCGGGTTTCATCCTGCTCAATTCTAATTCGTTTATTGCGATCTCCCTGTCTTTTTAAAGAGAGTAATTCATCCCATTGCATCATGGGATAAATTTATATTTTTTAAGTGAGAAATCCCGATTATTTAAACAAATTCATCTGATCGATATACTCCCAGACTAAGGGAGGAAGAAAGGCTCTAATATCCTTTTGCTCTTTAATAGCGTTGCGAATAAAACTAGCAGATATTTCAACAATGGGAGCTTGGAGTAATTGAACACTCTTTAATTTTTTATAGGATTCTGGAACCTCATTTGAATGGGCCCTTGGATAGACTAAAAGAGGATAGCGGTCTAAAATAAGTTCCGCGTTTTTCCACTTGTGAAAATGCTGAAGATTGTCCGATCCCATGATTAGTGAAAAAGTGTGTTCGGGGTATTGTTCTTCTAAAACAGCAAGGGTATTGATGGTGTAATTAGGCTGCTCTAAATCGAATTCCACCTTAGAGGCTTTCATGGAAGGATAGTCTAGAATCGCCTCGTATATTAATTGGTAACGAGTATTGTTATCGAGTAGCTTGTCATTTTGCTTAAAGGGACTCACAGGGGTAATTACAAACCAGAGTTCTTCTATTTCGGTAAATTCCAGCATATAATTGGCCAGGATTAAATGCCCCATATGAATGGGGTTAAAGCTCCCAAAAAAGAGTCCTACTTTTTTCATGTTAGGATTGAATGAAATTCGCTACAGTCTGTTCGGCTTCCACGAGAGCTTTATCCAACTCATCATTGGTGATCACCACATCAAAAGAGGAAGCACTTTCTAATTCTTTGGCTGCTTTTGCAACTCTCATTTCAATTTTCTCAGCAGTCTCAGTAGATCGTTTTACCAATCGATTTCTGAGTTCCTCAACAGAAGGAGGCATGATAAAAATCGACAGGGTTTGCTCTGGAAACTGTTTTTTAATATTGAGTCCTCCGATGACATCGATATCAAAAACCACGTGTTTTCCCATCTTCCAAATACGCTCTACCTCCGATTTTAAGGTACCGTAAAAGTTGTTTTGGTACACCTCTTCCCACTCTAAAAAATCATCCTTTTCAATATGAGATTTAAACTCATCAGCGCTCATAAAATAATAGTGCTCACCATCTTTTTCTTCTCCCCTTGGGGCTCTTGAAGTCGCAGAGATGGAAAAAGCTAAATTGAGCTCATCGATTGAAAGTAAATGATTGACAATCGTCGATTTTCCACTTCCAGATGGAGCTGAAAACACAAAGAGTTTCCCCTTAAAATCCATTAGAGTACGTTTAAGAGTTGTTCTTTTATTTTTTCGAGTTCATCTTTCATTTGAACTACAATTTTTTGAAGTGAAGCATCATTTGCCTTGGATCCCATGGTATTGATTTCTCTTCCAATTTCTTGAGCGATAAAACCGAGTTTTTTACCTGTTGATTCAGCTTTCATCGTTTGAATGAAATAGTCTAAATGATTTGACAAACGGACCTTTTCTTCAGTGATATCGTATTTTTCTAAGTAAAAAATAAGTTCCTGCTCAAATCGATTCTGATCGACGTTTTCTTTGAGATCAGCAACGGCCTTCTCCAATCGAGTTCGAATACCCGCAAGTCGATTTACATCGATTTCTGTCGCCTCATCTAATAGTGACTTGATGGAAGCAATACGCTGATTAAAATCCTCAGCTAGGGCAGCCCCCTCTTCTTCTCTAAAGGTGTTAAAAGCCTCTAAAGCCTGATCGATTCCAGAATTGATTTGATTTAACTCATCAGCTTCGATCTCTTCCTTAGAACTCGATAGGGATTCAGGTAATCGCATGGCAATTTCCAAAGCCTTTTCTCCACTGATATTGGTGATATTTTTAAGCTCCTCAATATAGGCTTGAATCACCGGAGTATTGATCTGACTAATGGTATCAACACCTGTTTTTTCAATATAGAGGCTAAAGTCAATCTTTCCTCGTTCTACTGCCGAAGCAATTTTCTTTCTAAAACTCAATTCGTGAGCCTTATAGGCAGAAGGAGCTCTCATATTGAGATCCAACCCCTTTGAATTAAGGGATCTTATTTCAATATTAATTTTCTTATCGGCAAGTTGAATCGTACACTTACCATAAGCGGTCATGGATTTGATCATGCTTTATTTTTTACAAAGCAAAGATACAAAGAAGCGATGAAACCTTTTTAGAGTTCTCTAACCCAAATATTTCTATAGCTCACTCTTGAATTATCTCCGTGATCTTGTAAGCGAATTGGTGCTTTTCCGTGACGGATATTCTTGGGCCATCCAATATATTCAGTAGTTCCTAGAATCTTGTGATGATCTTGAATTAAAACCCCATTGTGCAAAACGGTTATCGTTCCTTTTTTGGTCACTCTTCCCAAAGCGTCAAACTTCGGAGCGTGATAGATGATATCGTAGCTATTCCACTCTCCTGTAGGCACTGATGCCATTGCAAGAGGAATGGCTTGTTTGTAAATCGATCCTACCTGTCCATTGACATAGGTTGGATTGTCATTGTTGTCCAATACTTGAACTTCATAGCGCTCTTGTAAGAACACTCCTGAATTCGCTCGAGATTGATTCGATCCCATTACTTTCTTAGGTGAACTCCATTCAATATGCAATTGAACATCTCCAAAGGATTGTTTGGTACGAATATCTCCAGTTCTATTAGCAACAGTCATCGAACCGTCTTTATTGATCGTCCAAGGTGCCGCTCCTCCTTCTCCTCTTGTAGATTCCCAAGCATCTAAATTTGAACCGTCAAATAAGACGATAGCGTCCGATGGTGCAGAACCGTTCTTCCCTGGAGTTACCACTGGCGGTACAGGCTCGTAAAATTCAGTTGCTTCAGGTTTTGTGGGTTCCTCTTGTTGAGCAAATGCCCCCATTGAAACAAAAAGGAATAGTAATAAGGCTAGCTTGGTTGATTTCATCGTATTATTCGTTTAGTCGTTTGATATAAATATTTTTAAAGGCCACCTTAGAACCGTGTTCTTGAAGTGAAATATGTCCTGTTTTATAGGCTGCAAAGGAGTGCCAATTTCTAAATTTTGATCTGAGAATCATCGACAACCACTCATCCGATCCTGGTGAAAATTCCAAGACGCGTTCTCCGTTAAAATCTAAAAACCCAACTTGATTAGTTTGATCTACGTGCAATAGAAAATGGTTCCACTCATTAGGACCCTTGGCAACTACTTTAGAAGGTGGCATTAAATTATACAAGGCTCCCGCTCTATTGATGTCTCCTCTTTGCTGGATATAGTCCGTCCAAGTATCGTCTAGAATTTGAATTTCAGGACCTGTTCGATAGGGCTGATCGTGGGTTCCATCATCTAGAACTCCCCACATCACTCCTGAATTACCAAGAGTATCGATCATCCAATCCATCGATAGCTCAAAATCAGTAAACTGTTCATCAGTGGTTAAACTAACGCTAACTGATTCTGTTCGAAGCTGTGGATCGTATAACAAAACTCCATCGCTTACCGTCCAACCGTTGAAATTCTCATGTCCACCGTAGATATGCCATCCCTCGAGATCATCTCCATTAAACAGTGGTTCAAATCCATCCGGCGCTGAACTACAAGAACTGATCACAAGGAATACACCTAGTAGGTAGCCCCAATTTCTCATCAGTCGAGTGATTTTATTTGGATCTTGCGATACCACACCTTATCTCCGTGATCTTGAAGTGCGATTTTACCTGTTCTAGATACTCCAAAAGCCTCCCAATTAGCAAATTTAGATTTAGAAACCATCGCATCCCACTCTGGACCATGCACCGGGAAACTCACCACATTAATTCCGTTGAGTCGTACTGTTCCAATATTGGTGTGGTGATTGATTCGAATCACACAGTGGTTCCATTCCATCGCAGGTTTTACTGCTTGTCGTGGAGCAATCATATCGTAAAGCGCTCCCGCCTTATGAGTTCCTTCTCCTACAAAAGAATCTGGGTGTTTAGCGTCGTCTAAAACCTGAATCTCTGGTCCTGTTAAATAAGGTTGAGAATACTTCTCATCCTCTACAACAGCCCACATAATTCCTGAATTTCCGCCCTCGGCTATCTTCCATTCCAATACCAGTTCAAAATTAGTAAAATCCTGATCGGTTACAAGGTTTGAAGAACGCTCTTCTGTTTTTAAAGCAGGATCAAAAACCATGGCTCCTTCTTCAATAGTCCAACCGTTTAATTGGTCACCTCCTAGATAAGAATGCCATCCGTTAAAAGACACTCCATCAAATAAGGATACGTAAGAGGCCTCCTGTGGAAGTTGCGTTGTCCCTTCTTTTTTTTCTGTTTGTTGCTTACAAGAACCCAGTAAAAAAACTAGAGCTGTAGCGAATACGAGTTGTTTCATAATTAATCGTTTATACCTAATATACTTCTGAGTTCGTCTTTGTCGGTTGCTTTGCCCGCAAAGTCATCGAAGGTCTTCTGAGTGGCCTCGATAATATGATCCTGAATAAATTTTGCTCCTTCACGAGCTCCTTGTTCTGGAGATTTAATACAGCACTCCCATTCCATCACGGCCCACACATCACATCCGTATTGTGTCAGCTTTGAGAAGATGGTTTTAAAGTCAATTTGACCATCTCCCAAGGAGCGGTAACGACCTGCTCTGTTGCCCCAATCATTATAGCCTCCAAAGGCCCCTTTTTTTCCGGTAGGATTAAATTCAGAATCCTTGACGTGAAAGGCCTTTATAAACTGGTGATAGTGATCGATATACTCAATATAGTCTAATTGTTGTAACACGAAATGCGATGGATCATAGAGAATATTCACTCTCTTGTGATTTCCAGTAGCTGCTAAAAAGCGCTCAAAGGTATCCCCATCGTGAATGTCTTCACCTGGGTGCACCTCATAACACACATCCACTCCTTGCTCGTCGAAGTGATTTAAGATCGGCATCCATCGTTTTGCCAGTTCTTCAAATCCCATCTCCACAAGTCCAGCAGGACGTTGAGGCCAAGGGTGCATGGTATGCCAAAGCAGTGCTCCCGAGAACGTAGCATGTGCATTTAATCCCAAATGTTTACTTGCTGTCGCCGCTTTTTTAACGGTTTCAACAGCCCATTGCGTTCTCGCTTTTGGATTGTTCTTAACCGCATCAGGTGCAAAGGCATCAAACATCGAGTCATAAGCTGGATGTACAGCAACAAGTTGCCCTTGTAGGTGTGTTGAGAGTTCGGTAATCTCCAATCCGTACGAATTGATCGTCCCCTTTAACTCATCACAGTAATCTTTAGATTCAGCAGCTTTGTCTAAATCGATTAAAAAGGATTCCCAAGTGGGAATCTGAATTCCTTTATAACCTAAATCAGCAGCCCATTGACACATCCCTTCCAGAGAGTTAAAGGGCGCCTTACTATCTACAAACTGCGCTAAAAAAACCGCAGGTCCTTTAATTGTTTTCATCTTAATCTTGTTTATCTAATTCAACCCACACATTTCCGTCTTTTTGAGACTTCACAGCGCTCTCAATAAAGTTCAATCCACGAACTCCATCAATGACTGTTGGGTACTCACCAGATCTTGGATTTTGATTTCTGATGGCACGAGCCACTCCTAAGTAGATATTAGCCATCGAATCAAAAATTCCCTCTGGGTGGCCTGGAGGTAACTTAGTTCCATCCAAAGAAAACTCAGATAAATACGCATGTCCAGGAGTGTAAATCTGCATTGGTTCTGAATCAGACATCACCTTTAATCTGTTAGGGTTTTCTTGTTCCCATTTCAAGGCCTTTTTAGACCCGTAAATAGCAATGGCCAATCCGTTTTCTTCTCCAGTCGCAATTTGACTTGAACGAAGAATTCCACGAACCCCTCCTTCGATGTGAAGCATGATGTTTCCATCGATATCCATCTTATTATCCTCATAGAGGTAATTTAAATCTGCGAGTAATTTTTCTACACGTAATCCAGTAGTGTACTCTACCATATTAAAGGCGTGGGTTCCAATATCTCCCATACAACAAGAAATACCAGCTTTTTCTGGATCCAATCTCCAAATTGAAGAACGTTTTTCTTTATCGTGAATAATTGGATTAATCCATCCTTGGTAATAACGTACATCGACCTTTTGAATTTTACCTAATTCTCCATTGGCAATCATATGGCGCATTTGACGAACCATAGGGTAGCCCGTATAAGTGTGAGTAAGCCCAAATACAACTCCTTTTTCACGTTGAAGATCTGCCAAGATTTTAGCTTCTTCATAAGTGTTAGTCATCGGTTTCTCACAGATGACATGAAATCCATTTTCCATCAACTTTTTAGCCATCGGGAAATGCAAAAAGTTAGGGGTTAATATAGAACACACTTGAATGCGTTCTTCCTTTGGAAGTTTTAACTCCTCTTCAATCAAGGTGTCAAAATCCTTGTATATTCTGTTGGTTGGAATTCCAAGTTCTTCTGCAAAACCGATATTTTCTTCCCAATTAGGATTAAACACGGCTCCGGTTAATTCATAATTGTCATTGATAAAAGAGGCCACACGGTGTAAAACTCCGATGAGTGAATCTCCTCCACCTCCTAATATTCCCAGTTTAATCTTCTGCATAGTTTAATTATTTAAGCTTTATATTCAATTTTCTCATTTTTAAAAAATAGTGCAAAAAGGACAAATACCCCTAATGCAAAAACCGAAGGAACCATCCAAATGGTTTTCCAGTCATGTGATCCGTCGATCAGATTAGCATCGTAGATTTTACCTGCGACCCAAAATCCTATTAACATCCCAACTCCATAAGTCGCCAAGGTGATCAATCCCTGAGCGGCTGACTTAATTTTAGCTCCTGCCTTGGTATCGGTGTAGATTTGTCCTGACACAAAGAAAAAGTCATAACAAATACCGTGAAGCGCAATTCCTGTAATGAGCATAAATGCCAATTCTCCTCCATTTCCATAAGCAAATAAGAAATAACGAATGGTCCACGCTAGCATTCCTGCTAAAATAGTTTTTTTAAATCCAAAACGTTTAAAGAAGAAGGGAAGTAAGAGCATAAAAAGCACTTCTGACATCTGACCAATAGCCATTTTTCCAGTGGGGTTTGTCAGACCAGAATCGTGTATGAATGGATGGGTATACTGATAGTAAAATGCCAGTGGAATACAAATTAAGATCGAAGCGATAAAAAACATTGCGAAGTTTCGATCTCTCAATAATTTTAAGGCATCCAATCCGAGTATATCCCCAATCGATTGTTTTCCCTGTGAAGGTTTTGGTGGTGTTTTTGGAAGACTAAAGCTAAACACCCCTAATACAGCAGATGCTATACCTACCATTAGGAAGGTGTTTTTTAGCATTCCGGCGTTGGCATTGGCTTCTGAATCCCAGCCCAGCCAGCTTATAGTAAGTCCTGCGATAATCCATCCAATGGTTCCCAATACACGTATGGGTGAAAATTCTTTGGCGGGATCTTTCATTTGATTAAACGAAATCGAATTCACAAGAGCCAAAGTAGGCATATAGATAATCATATAACCCAATACATAAGGGAAGAATAAATCAATTGATTCAGCCCCGTACATTAGGTACATCAAAAAGGCTCCTATTAAATGTAGGACTCCTAGGATTCGTTCCGCGTTAAAATAGCGATCGGCAATGAGTCCAATAATAAAGGGTGCAATAATGGCTCCCCATGATTGAGTCGAAAACACCAATGCTGATTCACCTCCACTCGCATTGAGGTTTTTTACCAAAAAAGTTCCTAAAGACACAAACCAGCCTCCCCAGATAAAGAATTCTAGAAACATCATCAGTGAGAGCTGTACTTTAATCTTTAAATTCATTGAAATAGAATTAATCAATAATCTTTTTAAGTAAATCTCTTGTCAAAAGAATTCCCTCTTCTTCAGAGTGAACATTTCCTTCGTACTCTACTCCAACAAAACCAGTATAACCAGCATCTACAACTGATTTCATAATGCGGTAGTAGTCCGAGTGAATTTCATCCCCTGCTTCGTTAAAGTCATGTGATTTTGCACTGACTGCCTTAGCGTACTTCATTAATTTTTCAACACCATCATAGCGATCGTACTCTTCGGCACACTCTGAACCCCAATCAGTCGGATCTGATTTTCTAATACAGAAATTTCCAAAATCAGGAAGTGTTCCCACATTATCCATATTCACTTCAGCCATTACAGCAGTTAGATAATCTGCATTAGAAGAGAGCCCTCCGTGATTTTCTACAATGATATTGATATTTTTGTCTGCGGCATAGGTTCCTAACTGAGTCAATCCATCAACTGCAGCTGGAGACCAAATTTCTAAATCCGTTGAGCCCGATAAATTTACTCTAATGGAATGACATCCCATGGCTGCTGCTGCATCAACCCATTTATAGTGATTTTCAACGGCTTCTTTGCGTTCTTGAGCATCTGTAGTTGCCAAGTTTCCTTGTCCATCGATCATGATAAGCACATTGGTCATCCCGTATTTTTTTGCTTCAGCATTCGATTTTTCCACAAAGTGATCCATTGCTTCTTTTGAAAAATTCGCTGCCTGTAATTCTTTATAATACAAGGCACTTACGTACTCCAAACCTTCAAATCCCCAGTCGTGGGCTTTTTGAGCAAACGTATAAGGATCAACATTGTCCTCAAAAATCATTCGGTGAATCGACCACTGTGCAAGTGAAAGTTTCAATTGAGGAGCTGCGGTTACTTCAGTAGTAGCATCGGCTTTTTTCTCTGTAGTGGTTTTACAAGAAAAAGAGGATAATACAATTAGTCCAAAAAGGAATAAAGTTGATATTTTGGTTAGGGTTCTCATTGTGTTTTTCATGTTAATTTGTTTAATAATCAAAAAAAATTTCGTCTAATATATTGTAATTTTTTGCTATATGTGTATTAATTACGCATTAATATTAGCGAAGAAATTCTAAATTATAAAAAAAAATTCTATATTTAGCCTCCTATTATAATTAAACACACTAACACTATTAAACGAATGAGCAAGTTTTATTACAACGAAGATCAAGGTTCTTATGACGCAATCGTCGTTGGATCTGGGATTAGTGGTGGATGGGCTACAAAAGAGCTCTGCGAAAGAGGATTGAAAACTCTTCTTTTAGAACGCGGACGAATGATTAAGCACATCGAAGACTACACTACCGCACACATGGATCCTTGGGATATCGAAAACAACGGTACTCCAACACCAGCACAATTAGAGAGACAACACAAACAAAAGAGAACTGGATATACGGTGAGTCGTTATCACTCTCATTTCTTTGTGGATGATATTGACCATCCTTACAACGAAGAAGAAGGATGTCGTTTTGACTGGATGCGTGGGTATCACGTAGGGGGTCGTTCACTACAATGGGGACGTCAATCTTATCGCTGGTCTGATATCGCCTTTGAGGCCAATAAAAAAGATGGCGTTGGAGTTGATTGGCCAGTTCGTTATAAAGATATCGAGCCTTGGTATACCAAAGTTGAAGAGCATATTGGTGTATCCGGTGAAGCGTTAGGCTTAGAGCAATTGCCTGATAGCAAGTTCTTGCCAATGATGGAGCTCAACAGTCCTGAAAAAGCTTTGAGAAAAGCTGCTATGGAAAAATTAGGGATTACCATCACTGCTGGTAGAACTGCTCATATTACAGGAGATAAACAATTTGAAGGAAGAACGAAGTGTCAGTTCAGAAACAGATGTATGAGAGGTTGTCCATTTGGAGGATACTTCTCCTCTCAATCTTCTACCCTTCCTGCTGCAGTAAAAACTGGAAATCTTACCTTGAGAGTTGATTCTATTGTTTCAGAAGTCCTCTATGATGAGAAAACTGGAAAAGCTTCAGGTGTTAAAATTATCGATAGAGAAACCAAAGAAGAAATCGTTTATGAAGCTAAAGTTGTATTCTTATGTGCTTCTGCGATTGCCTCTGCTGCCATTCTGTTAAATTCTAAATCAGAACGTTTCCCTAATGGACTTGGAAATGACTCTGACCAATTAGGTAGAAACATCATGGACCACCATTTAGGTGTTGGTGCTGGTGGAGTTATCGAAGGTTATGAGGATGAGTACTACAAAGGTAGACGCCCGAATGGAATCTATATTCCTCAATTTCAAAACCTACCAGGGGATAAGAAAAAACGCACTTATTTAAGAGGATTTGGATACCAAGGTGGAGCTTCGAGAAGCAACTACCAAAGCATTATTGCTGAATACGCTTACGGAAAAGACCTTAAAGATGCCATTCTTAAACCAGGACAATGGTCGATTGGTATTGGAGGTTTTGGAGAAATTCTTCCACACCCAGAAAACCGTATGTATCTCGACTATGACAAAAAAGACCAATGGGGACTTCCAACAGTAACTTTTACGACTAAGTTTAGAGAAAACGAATACAAGATGCGTGAAGAGATGAAAAGCGCTGCCGTTGAAATCTTAGAGGCTGCAGGCGTTAAAAACGTTAGAGGATATGACAATCCTAATTCTCACGGAATCGGACTCGGTATTCACGAAATGGGTACCGCACGAATGGGACATGACCCTAAAACATCAGTAGTAAATAAATACAACCAAGTTCACACTTGTAAAAACGTATTTATGACTGATGGAGCGTTTATGACATCGGCCAACTGTGTTAACCCGTCGTTGACGTACATGGCATTTTCAGCAAGGGCTGCTAACTATGCAGCAGATCAAATCGAAAAAGGACTACTATAATGAAAAGAAGAGACGTACTTAAAAATATGGGGTTAGGCCTCGGTTATGCCGTAGCAACTCCAACGATCATCAGCTTATTGCAAAGCTGTCAAGGAGAAGCTGCAACTGGTTACCAAGCAGTTCTTTTCTCACAAGACGAATTTGGAGTATTAACCACAATGGTTGACGTAATCATTCCAAAAACAGATACTCCTTCAGCTTCTGAAGTAAATGTACCAATGTTTATCGACAAATACATTTCAGAGACTCAAACAGAGGATCAGCATGAAAATGCTCAAAAAGGAATGGCTGCTTTTGTAGCGGTTGCTCTTGAGAAAAGTGGTAAATCATCAGCTTCTAAACTGAACGCTGAAGATGTTGAAGCTGTTTTAGCTGCTACTCTTAAAGGTGATGCCGATGCTTTAGAAGGTGATTTAAAAACCGCTGCTGGATTTGCTTCTCAAATGAGAGGCATGACTATCAGTGCCTATAAAAACTCTGAATACGTTGGAGAAAACGTATTGGCTTATCTTTCAATTCCTGGAGAATATATCGCTACAGGCGATCTTCAAGAACTTACAGGAGGTAAGGCTTGGTCATTATAGATTACTTTTACAAGTCATCTAACTATTCAATAAAAGCCTCCGCTATGGGGGCTTTTTAGGCTACAATCACAACCAAACAAACAAACATGAATAAATATTATTACAACGAACCATCTGAATCTTACGATGCAATCGTCGTGGGAAGTGGTATCAGTGGGGGTTGGGCTGCTAAAGAACTCTGTGAAAAAGGACTTAAAACTTTAGTCCTTGAACGTGGGCCCATGATCGAGCACATCAAGGATTATCACACTGCTCATATGGATCCTTGGGACTTTCCCTATGGAGATGAAGTAAGTGCTGAAGTCAAAAAAAGACAGCACAAACAGCTTCGATTTTCATGGAACATCAAAGCGCCACATCACCACTACTTTGTAGATGATATTGATCACCCTTATAACGAGCCTGAAGGCTTTCGATTTGATTGGATTCACGGCTATATCGTAGGGGGACGTTCCCTTATGTGGGGACGACAATCCTATCGTTGGAGTGATTTTAACTTTGAAGCAAACAAAAGAGAAGGAATTGCAATTGATTGGCCAGTTCGATACAAAGATTTAGCGCCTTGGTATGATCATGTTGAAGAATACATTGGGGTAAGTGGTGAAAACAGAGGCTTTGATGAGATGCTACCTGACGGAAAATTTGAGCCTCCAATGGAACTCAATATCGTTGAAAAAAAGCTTCAAGAAGCGGTAGAATCAACTTTTGAAAATCGCTATGTAACCCCTGGCAGGGTTGCTCATATCAACTCAGATAAACCTTTTGAAGGAAGAACTAGATGTCAATTCAGAAATAGATGTATCAGAGGATGTCCTTTTGGTGGCTATTTCTCAACTCAAGCATCGACCCTTCCAGCTGCTGTTAAAACTGGTAATTTAACTCTTAGAGTTGATGCTATTGTATCTGAGGTGGTTTACGATGAAAAAACGGGTAAAGCTTCCGGAGTTAAATTTATCGACAAAGACTCTAAAGAAGAAGAATTCATCCCGGCTAAAGTTGTTTTCTTAAATGCTTCTGCCATAGCCTCTGCTGCGATTTTGATGAACTCTAAATCGGATCGATTCCCTAATGGACTCGGAAATGACTCAGGAGAACTCGGAAGAAATATCATGGATCACCATTTAGGAAGTGGTGCTGGTGGCCGTATTGAAGGTTATACCGATAAATACTACAAAGGAAGAAGACCTAATGGCTTCTATATCCCTAGATACAGAAACCTCAATGGAGAACAACGTCCCTATAAAAGAGGATTTGGATATCAAGGAGGTGCTTCTCGTGGAAACTGGCAAAAATTAGTTGCTGAATTAGCTTACGGAAAAGAACTCAAAGACGCCATTTTAAAACCAGGAGAATGGACAATTGGAATGACTGGTTTTGGAGAAATCTTACCAGATCCAAACAACAGAATGGAACTCGATTACGATCGTTTAGATCAGTGGGGGCTTCCTACCATCACCTTCTATACCAAGTTCTCTGACAATGAATATCAAATGCGTGAGGACATAAAAAACGATGCCGTTGCAATGTTAGAAGCTATGGGAGCTAAAGATATCTATACCTATGATGGAGAATCGCAACACGGTATTGGACTCGGAATTCACGAAATGGGTACAGCGAGAATGGGACACGATCCTAAAACCTCAGTAACTAATAAATACAATCAAATACACGCTTGTAAGAATGTATTTATGACCGATGGAGCCTTTATGACCTCGGCTAACTGTGTCAATCCATCATTGACCTATATGGCCTTTTCTGCAAGAGCTGCTAACTATGCAGCAGAGCAGGTTCAAAAGGGACTATTGTAATCAATTCACTTAACTTGGAACGATAAAAAAAGCCTCCAATACAAATTGGAGGCTTTTCTATTATTAAAGTAATCCGATGTGTTATGAACCACACATCAAACAATCGTCATCACCTTGAGATGCCTTCGCTTGAGCGATGAGTGCCTTCATTTCTTCAGCGCTCATCGGTTCCACTTCTACAGGCTGCTGTTTTGGATCAACAGTAGGTTTAATCGCTTGAGCAACTGACTTATTTAAAGTTGCTGCTTCAACTTCCGCTTCGGCTGCAACACTAGTTGGAACATCTTTTTTCTTGGTATTGTCCAAAGTAAACTTGATCGCATCTACTGCAGATTTGGTTCTCAAATAGTACATACCAGTCTTGAGTCCACTCTTCCAAGCATAGAAGTGCATTGAAGTTAACTTTGCAAAGTTAGCGTTCTCCATAAATAAGTTGAGCGACTGACTTTGATCGATAAAGTATCCTCTTTGACGCGACATATCAATAATGTCTTTCATCGAAAGTTCCCAAACTGTTTTGTAGAGTTCTTTGATGTCATCTGGAATATTGTCGATATGTTGAACAGAACCATTGGCACGCATAAGCGCCTGCTTCATATTCTCATCCCAAAGGCCGAGATTCACTAAGTCTTCCAGCAAGTGTTTATTGACAACAATAAACTCTCCAGAGAGTACACGTCTGGTGTAAATATTCGAAGTATAAGGTTCGAAACATTCATTATTACCAAGAATTTGAGAAGTTGATGCTGTTGGCATTGGTGCCACTAAAAGCGAGTTTCGAACACCACTTTTCACAATGGCTTTTCGGAGTTTATCCCAATCCCATCTTCCTGATAACTCCTCATCCTTAATTCCCCACATATTGTGTTGGAATTCTCCTTTAGAAATTGGAGACCCCTTGAAAGTAGAGTACGCCCCTTTTTCTTTAGCGATTTCATTAGATGCCGTTAGCGCAGCGTAATAAAGGGTTTCAAAAATATCTTGGTTCAATTGTTTCGCTTCATCAGAAGTAAAAGGTAAACGAAGTGCAATAAAAGCATCAGCTAGTCCTTGTACCCCTAATCCAATTGGACGGTGTCTCATATTGGAGTTTTCAGCCTCGATGACTGGATAGTAGTTTCTATCGATTACCTTATCGAGGTTCTTGGTAACTCGCTTGGTAACTTTAAACAATTCTTTGTGATCAAACTCTCCATTTTTCACAAACATTGGAAGGGCGATCGAAGCTAAGTTACAAACTGCAACCTCATCCTCAGCCGTGTACTCCATGATCTCTGTACAGAGGTTTGAAGAACGAATCACCCCAAGGTTCTTTTGATTCGATTTGCGGTTTGCAGCATCCTTGTAGAGCATGTAAGGAGTTCCAGTCTCAATTTGAGATTCTAGAATCTTTTCCCATAATTCTCTAGCCTTAACCGTTCTTCTTCCCTTACCTTCTTGCTCGTATTTTGTATATAAAGCTTCAAAATCTTCTGAGTGCGTATCGTACAATCCTGGACACTCATTTGGACACATCAAGGTCCAATCTTCATTAGCCTCTACACGCTTCATAAATAAATCAGAAATCCACATAGCATAGAACAAATCTCTAGCTCTCATTTCTTCCTTACCATGATTCTTTTTGAGGTCTAAGAAATCGTAGATATCCGCATGCCAAGGCTCTAGGTAAACTGCAAAACTTCCTTTGCGTTTTCCTCCTCCTTGATCTACATAACGAGCCGTATCGTTAAATACTTTAAGCATTGGAACAATTCCGTTAGAAGTTCCATTAGTTCCTGCTATATAAGAACCCGTAGCTCTGATATTGTGGATAGAAAGACCAATTCCTCCAGCTGATTGCGAAATCTTTGCAGTCTGCTTTAAGGTGTCGTAAATTCCATCAATACTGTCATCTTTCATCTGTAATAAGAAACAAGATGACATCTGTGGTTTTGGAGTCCCAGAGTTAAAGAGAGTTGGTGTCGCATGTGTAAAATACTTCTTAGACATCAAATTGTAGGTCTCAATCGCTGCCTTGATATCGTCGTAGTGAATACCGACAGAAACCCTCATCAACATATGTTGTGGACGCTCGACAATTTGTCCATTGAGTTTCATCAGGTAGGAACGCTCCAAGGTTTTAAAACCAAAATAGTCGTAGTTGAAGTCTCTGTTGTAAATAATGGCTGCATCTAATTCTTCAGCATTTTCCTTAATTACATTGTAAACTTCTTCCGAGAGCAATGCCGCTGGTTTACCATTTCTAGGATTGACATAAGTATACAAATCCTCCATGGTTTCAGAGAACGATTTTTTGGTGCTCTTATGTAAGTTTGAAACAGAGATTCGGGCAGCTAACTTCGCATAATCAGGATGCGCAGTTGTCATCGTCGCGGCAACCTCAGCAGCGAGGTTATCCAATTCAGAAGTCGTTACACCGTCGTACAAACCTTCAATAACCCTCAAAGCTACCTTAAGCGGATCAACGAGTTCGTTTAACCCATAGCAGAGGTGTCTAATTCTCGCAGTGATTTTGTCGAACATCACCGGTTGCTTCTTTCCGTTTCTTTTTACTACATACATAAGTCTGGTCGTTAAGTTGGTTGTTATTATATAGAGCCAAAAAAGCTTTGGTTGTTGAAACCAAAGACAATTTTGATTCTTGTATTTTACTAGTTAGCTAGTTCTTAAAAATCAGCGTCAAAGCTAATTTTCTGGTTGTCTTTATCATCTTGAATCTTCACTCCTGCCTTTTGATATTCAGAAACGCGTTTTTCAAAGAAATTGGTCTTCCCTTGAAGTGAAATCATGTCCATAAAATCAAATGGATTCGTCGATTCGTATTCTTTTTCACATCCGAGTTCCACTAGAAGTCTGTCGGTAACAAACTCTAGGTATTGAGTCATCAATTTAGCGTTCATACCAATCAAACTCACCGGAAGCGACTCAGTAATAAATTCACGTTCAATATTGAGTGCATTGACGATAATTTCTCTAATGCGCTCTTTTGGTACCTTGTTTACAAGGTGATGGTTGTGTAAGTGAACCGCAAAATCACAGTGCATACCTTCGTCTCTAGAAATAAGTTCGTTAGAGAAGGTTAAACCAGGCATCAATCCTCTTTTCTTCAACCAGTAAATCGAACAGAAAGCTCCCGAGAAGAAAATTCCTTCAACAGCTGCAAAGGCAATTAAACGCTCGGCAAAACTTGGAGATTCAATCCAATTTAATGCCCACTCAGCTTTTCTCTTGATCGCTGGGAAATTTTCAATGGCCTTGAATAACGTATCTTTTTCCTTTTCATCTTTTACGTAAGTGTCGATGAGAAGCGAATAAGTCTCTGAGTGGATGTTCTCCATCATCAATTGGAACCCGTAAAAGAATTTTGCTTCTGGATACTGAACTTCACTTACGAAATTCTCCGCTAAGTTTTCGTTTACAATCCCGTCAGAAGCTGCGAAAAAAGCTAAAATATGCTTGATGAAATAGCGCTCATCGTCGCTGAGTTTGTTACTCCAATCCGAAATATCAACATGTAAATCAATTTCTTCAGCAGTCCAAAAACAAGCCTCCTGATTTTTGTACAACTCCCATATATCGTGGTGTTGTATTGGGAAAATCACAAATCGATTTTTGTTTTCGGCTAAAATTGGTTCTACTGCGTTAGACATGAGATGAATTTTTAGGTTTTTTGAATAAATTTCAAGAGTAACAAAGTTGGCAAATTAGGTCGGTTTTTTAAAGGCAAAAATCGGCATCGAACGACAAAGTTTTTAACAACAATTGTTGAAATGTACTTTAAAATAAGTCAGGACAATAGATTGGAGCGAATGCGCTCTATTGATAAGTATCAGGAGAAAAAAATAAGACCAAAAGGTGTTTAAAAAATATACGAAATGGTACAAAAATGCATCTCTTTATAAATCAAAACATTGGTATACGAGAAGTGGTATAAACGATTTTTTAATACTGATATGAATATTCTAAGAAGAGCATTCCCAAGCTTAAAAATTAACGTATTTTTGTAGCGAAATAAGAGAATTATGTTCCAACTCGATAAGACTTTAGTCTCAGAAGATTTATTTGATTGCGATTTTGTTTGCAACCTCAACGCCTGCAAAGGAGCCTGTTGTATCGAAGGAGATGCTGGTGCACCACTCGAAGAAAAAGAGACTGAACTTTTAGTGGATCTCTACAGCAAAATCAAACCTTATCTTACCCAGGAGGGCATCGCTGCCATCGAAGAACAAGGAGCCTTTGTCAAGGGATTTGACGGTGAATGGGAAACTCCCCTTGTTGGAGGAAGTCAATGTGCTTATGTCATTCAATCAGAAAATGGAATCACTCACTGTGGAATCGAAGCTGCCCAGAGAGATGGAGTTATTTCTTGGAAGAAACCCCTCTCCTGTCACCTTTATCCTGTAAGACTTAAAGAATACGAATCCTTCACTGCAGTGAATTATCACCAATGGGACATCTGTGACGATGCCTGTACTCTTGGAAAGGAATTAAAAGTCCCTGTCTATAAATTTTTAAAAGAACCTTTAATTCGTAAATTTGGTAAACAATGGTATAAAGATCTAGAATTGATTGCCACCGAATACGAAAAAACTAAATAGTAAATATCCCCTCTATGATACAGTTAAACTTTAAAGAAATTGCAACTGCTTCCATGGTGTTGTTTGCCGTAATCGATATTGTGGGATCTGTTCCTATCATTATCAGTCTTCGAAATAAGGTAGGCCACATTCAATCTGAAAAAGCCTCTTTAGTCGCTGGAATGATCATGATACTCTTCTTGTTTGTTGGAGAATCTATTTTAAAACTCATCGGAATCGATGTCAATTCTTTTGCGGTTGCAGGTGCTATTGTCATTTTCTTCTTAGCGATTGAAATGATCTTAGGGATCACACTATACAAAGACGATGAGCCCGAGACAGCTTCCATTGTTCCCATTGCATTCCCACTGATTGCTGGTGCTGGTACCATGACGAGTTTGCTTTCTCTAAGAGCAGAATACCGAGTTGAAAATATCATAGTGGCGGTCATTTTCAATATCCTTATTGTCTATCTAGTTCTTAAGTCCTCTAAGAAAATTGAACACTTTTTAGGAAAAAACGGACTGAGCATTATTCGTAAAGTTTTTGGAGTGATCCTTTTAGCGATTGCCGTAAAACTATTCACAGCAAATATCCACGAGTTATTTTAATCTTATGAGCACAAAATTTATATACTTTTTAACGACTATGGCAGCCGCCTTATTTATCTATAACCTCACTATTATTGACTATGACAATCCATTTGAGGGAGATAGTTTTACAGCTGTTGTTTCGGGAATGATCGATGCCATCGCTATCGTACTATTGTTGATCCTCGTTCAAGCAAAAAAGATTAAAGAAAAATCTGACCAATAAAAAAAGCCATCAAATCGATGGCTTATTCTAGTTTGTTTGTCAGTTGGTATTAAACCAATCCGTTTGCTACTAGGTATTCAGCAATTTGAATTGCATTAGTAGCAGCTCCTTTTCTGAGGTTGTCTGCAACTACCCAAAGATTTAAGGTATTTGGCATACTCTCATCTCTTCTAATTCTTCCAACAAATACCTCGTCTTTATCGTGTGCATTGATCGGCATTGGATAGATATTATTTGCGGTGTCATCTTCAAGTACAACTCCTGGAGTTTGAGTTAAAATAGAACGAACTTCTTCTAAATCAAAATCATTGTTAAATGAAATATTTACCGCCTCTGAGTGTCCTCCTGCTGTTGGAATACGCACAGCTGTAGCGGTGAGATTAAAGCTGTCATCGCTCATAATCTTCTTAGGCTCAGTCATTAGCTTCATTTCTTCTTTGGTGTATCCATTGTCTAAAAAGACATCACAGTGAGGAAGCGCATTTCTATTAATCTTATACGGATAAGCCATATCTCCCTCAATTCCTTGAGATTCATTTTCCATTTGTTGAACAGCCTTAATTCCAGTACCTGATACCGATTGATACGTTGAAACAACAACTCTATTTAACCCGTATTTTTGGTGTAAAGGATTTAATACCATCACTAGTTGAATCGTAGAACAATTAGGATTTGCGATAATTTTATCCTCAGCAGTTAATTCATTAGCGTTGATTTCTGGAACGATCAATTTGTTGTTTGGATTCATTCTCCAAGCAGAAGAATTATCAATAACAGTCGTACCAGCTGCAGCAAATTTTGGAGCCCATTCTAAAGAAGTATCTCCTCCTGCAGAGAAAATAGCGATATCAGGAGCAGCATCCACTGCATCTTGCAACCCGATTACTTTATAGGTTTCACCCTTATAACTTAGTTCTTTACCTACAGATCGCTCTGAAGCGACAAGTAACAATTCATCAATAGGAAAATTTCGCTCTGCTAAAACTCTTAACATAACTTCACCAACCATTCCTGTGGCGCCTACAACTGCTAATTTCATTTCTTAAATATTAATTTTTGAGATGCGAAAATACAACAAGGCTTTCGTTTAGACAAAAGAAGTAATGAGATTATTATAAATATTTAACAAGATGTTATATTTATAACATTATTGTTTAACAATCCTGTTTACACGGGGTCCTATAGCGGTTATAAGTTCATAAGAAATCGTCCCAGCTCCTTCGGCAAATTCACAAGCCGAATGGGTTTGATCAAATAAAATTACCTCGTCTCCTTCTTGGCATTCAATTGAAGTGACATTGACCATGATCATGTCCATACATACGTTGCCTAAAATTTCAGCAGGCTGATTGTGAATCCAAACTGCAGCCTTCCCCTTAGAGTAAATTCTAGTGATTCCATCGGCATGTCCAATTGGCAAGGTGGCAACTCGCATCGCTTTATCGGCAACAAAACCAGAATTGTATCCAACTCCTTCTCCTTTTGATAGTTGATTGATTTTTGAAATTACAGTTTTTAAACTACCTATAGGCTTTAGATGACTGTCATAGGTTCCATTGGCAAATCCATAGAGTCCAATACCCGATCGTACCATTTCAAAATGAGCCTCTTTGTAATTTAAGATTCCAGAGGTATTGGTCATATGTCGAAGTGGAATGGTGATTCCTGCTTTTTTAAATCGTTCGACAGATTTGTTAAAAGCAGCAATTTGTCCCTGGCATATCGCCTTTGATTGTGAATCTTCAGAGGCGATTAAATGAGAGTATACACTTTTGAGATCTATAGAGGGATTCATTTTTAATAGTTCTATCACCGAATCGAGTTCAGATGGCTTAAATCCCAATCGATTTAATCCTGTATTGACTTTGATGTGAATGGGAACCCTTTGGTTTTGCGAATACGCAATCACCTCTTCTAATCCTTTAAATGAATAGATCGTAGGCTCTAGATTCAATTTTAAAATTTCATCTAATTGATCCCTCTGAGGGTGTAATACCAATATGGGTTTTTGAATCCCATGAGCTCTTAGAACCTCCCCTTCTAAGGCGTATGCCACCGCAAAATAATCCACACCAAGATCCTCTAATTTTTTTGCAATCTGAATTGAATCACTTCCATAGGCATTGGCTTTAACCACTGCCATAAACTTGGTTTTTGGACTGGTTTCAGCTCGAAGAATCTTATAGTTATGAGCTAAAGCAGATAGATCAATTTCAAGAGTCGTTTTATTTTTTAGCGGCATCTTTTGAAGAAAGGATTTCTGTATCAACATTCATTTGCTTCAACTTCTTGGAACGTTGTTCCTTGTAAAAAGCTTCTCTACTGAGGGGTTCGTAAACATCTGTTTCACCTAGCATTACTTGCTTGTCTTGATCAGCTGCTTTTCGATAAGAGTAATTAGCGAGTTTACCTGTTCGAGCACAAATGGCGTGTACCTTAGTTACATACTCAGCCACTGCCATCAACTCCGGCATGGGACCAAAGGGTTTCCCTTTAAAATCCATATCGAGACCGGCTACAATTACTCGAATTCCTCTATTGGCCAGATCGTTGCAAACTTCTACAATCTCAGAATCGAAGAATTGAGCTTCGTCGATTCCCACCACATCACAGTCGTCTGCTAGTAATTTAATATGAGCTGCTGCAGGAACAGGAGTCGATCGAATTTGATTTTCATCGTGAGATACTACCATTTGTTCGTCGTAACGAACATCGATGATCGGTTTAAATATCTCAATCTTTTGTTTAGCTATTTTCGCTCGTTTAAGCCTTCGGATCAACTCCTCGGTCTTACCCGAAAACATAGAGCCACAGATGACTTCTATCCATCCGAACTTTTCATTTGCATTTGATGTGTTTTCTAAAAACATAAACTCTTAATTAAGGGTAAATGTACTAATTTCAACTATGGTACCTCTTAGATTTTAACGGGATTTTAGCATCTGTCCTATTAAAAAAACCTTAATTTAGTACTATGCTAACAAAAAATCTAGAAATAGAACTCAAAGCACTAGCCAAAGAACTGTTGAAGAAAGAAGATTCTTTTTCATCAGAGGAGGTATTTGAAAAAATCAGATCGCTCTATGAGAAGTCTCTGGTACTACGATATGCCTTGGAACACGAATTTGACCTGTCTGAGGATGAAGACAAAAAAGCGATTGTAGTCAAATTCGAAAAAATGGCTGAGCAAGTACTCTCGACACGAAAAGAAATTCCTGAAAACAATCCGCATCAAGATGATATCATGATTCCTGGCATGTTAACCATCAAAGATATGGTATCTCAAATGGGGGATCAAATAGTTAGCGAAACCATCGCCCCTAATCCAACATTGACCCTCAACGATCAGTTATCCAAAGGTCTTAAATTAGGACTCAACGATCGATTGGCTTTTACAAAGCATTTATTTGGAGGTCAAAACGAAGATTTAGATCGAGTATTGACCACCTTAGCTTCTATTGATAATCTAGATGAAGCAATTGACTTTATCAATCATTACGTAAAGCCAGAATACACTAACTGGGAAGGAAAAGAAGAATACGAAGAACGTTTTCTAAATTTAATTCGCTCTCAATATTCCTAAAAGTCCATGGCAAAACTCTATTTGGTTCCCACTCCAATTGGAAATCTGGAAGATATTACCCTAAGAGCAATCAAAACTTTAAAAGAGGTGGACCTCATCCTTGCTGAGGATACCAGAACCTCTAAAAAGTTGCTGTCTCATTTGGACATTCACACTCCACTTCAATCCCATCATATGCACAATGAGCATAAAACGGTCGAGGGACTAGTGTCAAAATTGAAGGCTGGAACAACCATGGCGCTGATTTCAGATGCGGGAACTCCTGCTATTTCAGATCCTGGATTTTTACTTTCTAGAGCCTGTATCGCCCAGGGGATCCCCATTGAATGCCTGCCTGGAGCCACAGCCTTTGTTCCCGCTCTTGTCAATAGTGGATTGCCTTCGGATCGATTTGTGTTTGAAGGGTTTTTACCTCCTAAAAAAGGCAGAAAAACCAGATTGGATGAGCTCGCAGCAGAAAGTCGAACCGTCATCTTGTACGAGTCCCCCTATAAACTCCTCAAAACACTTTCACAGCTCATCGAGGTTTGTGGAGGAGATCGCCCATGCTCTATTTCAAGAGAAATCTCCAAACTCTACGAGGAAACTGTAAGAGGAAGTTTAGAAGAAGTCTTGCATCATTTTGAAGAAAAAGCTCCAAAAGGAGAATTTGTGATTATCTTAGGAGCAAAATAAGTTGCTTCTATGATTCAACCAATCCTCATCAGTCTCTTTACAGTGATTGCTGTAAGACTATTAGATCAATGGGAAAACAAACACATCAAAACCCTTTTTGATTGGGTCCCAGCCATCTTATTAGCTTATTTATTTCCCGCATTAATCTCTGAATTGTTTGAGGTAGATTACTCCGCTTCACAGATACACCAGTGGAGTAAGAACCTGTTGATTCCACTAGCCATTGTAGCAGTGATGAGCAGTTTGAGCTTTCAAGGCCTAAAAGCCATTGGCTACAAGCCCATTTTGTTATTTCTTTCGGGTTCACTTGCCATAGCTGTCTTACCTATAATACTTCTGGTTTTTTACGACGGGCACGAATTTATACAAGGCGTCTTAATTCAAGAAAATTATTGGAAAGGAATCCCTCCCATAGTCGGTTCTTGGATTGGAGGTTCTACTTCTCAATTAGTTCTCAAAGAATTGATCGACACCCCTGAAGAAGTATTTTTGAGCATCCTTGTGATGGACAATATCCTGGTTAACATATGGACCATCTTGATGTTTCAGCTCATTAAAAAAAGTGAAGCCATCAATCGAATCCTAAAAATTGACTCGAAGACACTACCGCTTTCGACAGTCGAACAGTCCGAGAAACCAATTTCCAAATACCTGGTTATTGCAATTTTATTTGCCGTGGTCGGTCTTGTACATATCACTATTGAGCCTTTTATCGGTAAAATTATTGCCCTGTCTATTGTAGGGCTCCTTATGAGTAATTATATCAAGAAGTGGAATTTTGATTTTGTGCTTAAAATGGGTGGTTTACTCATTCTAATGGTCATGGCCGTATTAGGACTTAAACTCAATTTTGACCATTTGACTTTTAACAGTCATTTTTTTGGATTTCTAATCGTCTGGATGTTGGCTCAATTTACCATTAGTATCATCGTTGCAAAACTCTTAAACATCAATTTTGCATGGGTTCCAATTGCCAGTATGGCAAATGTTGGAGGAATTGCAACCGCTCCTGCTGTAACTGCTGCTTATGAAAAAAAATGGATGCCTCACGCCATTGTACTGGCAATCTTATCCATGGCGACTGGGACCTTTTGGGGACTACTTACCATCGATCTTTTTGAGCGATTTTTTCTCTGATATGAGGAGGTTTCTTTGAGAAAGACTTCAGAGAATTATTGTATTTTTACAATCTAATTACTCATTTTATGGAAAATCATATCAGTACCTTCTGGAAAGGAGGAAATTCATTTGAATCAGAAAACACTTCAGGTCACCATCTAATCATCGATGCAGACCAGCCTGAATCAGGAGCAACCTATTACAGACCTAAAAGTTTGATGCTTTCAGCATTGGCTGGTTGTTCAGGTTTAGACGTCGCTTTTCTAATCAAAAAAATGAAATTAGAAGTTGATGAATTCAGTATTGAAATCAAGGCTCATCTTACCGATGAACACCCTAAATTTTACGATAAGGTACATGTGATTTACCATTTTCACGGAGAAAATCTCAATGAAGCGAAACTCAATCGATGTGTAGAGCTTTCAGTAGATCGATACTGTGGTGTCGCTGAAATGTTTCGTCGGTTTTCAGAATTGACAAACGAGATCGTATTCCATAAGTCTTAGTGCAATACATGCGATGGATCACTAGAGAAAAAGCAGACAAGGATAAGGCTAATGCCCTGGCAGAAGCTCTAGGAGTTGCATTTCCCATCGCTGAGCTTTTAGTTCAAAGAGGAATTGAAGATTTCGATGCCGCTAAGGACTTTTTTAGACCCCATTTTGATCAATTACACCCTCCAACATTAATGAAGGATATGGATAAGGCCGTTGGAAGAATTCTCGAAGCCTTATCTCTCGAAGAATCCATTCTCGTCTATGGAGACTACGATGTGGATGGCACCACCTCTGTGGCACTGATGAGTTCTTTTTTAAAGAATTTTAGCGATCAAATCAGCACTTATATTCCCGATCGCTACACAGAAGGCTATGGAGTTTCTTATCAGGGAATTGATTATGCAGCTGAAAATAACATCAATCTAATCATAGCACTCGACTGTGGTATTAAAGCAGTAGACAAAGTAGCTTACGCCAAAGAAAAAGGTATTGACTTTATTATCTGTGATCACCACCGACCTGGAGATGAATTGCCTGATGCACAGGCCATACTCAACCCCAAACAAATTGATTGCTCCTATCCTTATAAAGAACTCTGTGGTTGCGGTATTGGTTTTAAACTAATTCAAGCATTGGGTGAAGAATTGGGATTGGAAGAAATTGATCTAATCCCATACCTCGATTTAGTAGCAACGGCAATTGGCGCTGATATAGTCCCTCTTGACGGTGAAAACAGAACCCTAGCAAGTCTTGGTTTGGAACAACTCAACAACAGTCCTAGACCTGGATTTAAAGCCATCATCGATCAAGTCGGAATTGAGCAATTAACCCTTACCAATGTCATCTTTATTATCGCTCCAAGAATTAATGCAGCTGGACGAATGAATCACGGTTCACAGGCCGTTGAATTATTAGTCGAAAAAGACGCTTCTAAGGCTCGAAAGATCAGTTCACAAATCGAACAGAACAATACTGAAAGAAGAAGTGTAGAGTCGAAAATCACAAAGGAAGCACTCGATCAAATAACAAATCTTAAAGAAGAAAAAGCGGCTAGTACCGTAGTCTATGATGAGCATTGGCACAAAGGGGTTATCGGAATTGTCGCCTCTAGGCTCATCGACACCTATTACAGACCCACACTTGTTTTTACCAAGAGTGGTGATCAACTCGCTGCCTCAGCACGATCCGTAAAGGGATTTGATATCTATCAGGCCATTGAAGCCTGTAGCGATCACTTAATTCAATTTGGAGGGCATAAATACGCTGCAGGAGTGACTCTAAAGCCCGAGCAGTACAACTCTTTTAAAAAAGCCTTTGAAGCCTATGTCTCATTGAACTTAGAAGAAGAGCTTAAAACTCCTTCTATAAGCATCGATATGGAATTAAGACTCGAAGATATCAATCCTAAATTCTATAGAATTCTCAAACAATTCGCTCCCTTTGGCCCTGAAAATTGGGCTCCGACGTTTATAAGCAAAGGTGTTGAGGACAGTGGTTATGCAAAAACTGTTGGTGAAGATGACAAACACCTCAAGGCTCGATTTTCTCAAGATATGGCCTATGGTACTGATGCGATTGGATTTGATTTAGGGAAGCATTTAAACCTGATTACAGGGCGAAAAAAAGCAGATATTGTCTATAGTCTAGATCACAATACGTGGCAGGGAACGACTTCAATTCAATTAAAACTAAAAGACCTCAAAGCATCTGAGTCTTAGTTTTGGTTTTTCTTTAATTCAAAGTTTCCACTTGATAATTCTCCATAGGTAAAATGGGTAATCCAATCTCCTAAGTTTATATACCAAGCGGTATTATTTAATTGAATTTCCAAAGGTAAATGACGGTGGCCAAATACAAAATAAGCTACCGCTTCTCTTTCGAGTACTTCTTTGGCGTAAACTACAAGCCATTCCTTGTCCTCTCCTAAAAAATGAATGTCTTCGGCTCCTGATATCAGTTTGTTTTTTACAGACAAATACTGAGCCAATGCAACACCAATATCGGGATGTAACCATCGATAGGCCCATTGACAAATCTTATTTGTAAAGATTTTTTTCATGAACTTATAGCCGTGATCTCCAGGACCTAAACCATCACCATGGCCGATATAAAAAAGTTTGTTATCAATATTAAAACGCTGTGGTTTAAAAAAGACTTGGGCTCCAATTTCTTGCTCCAAATAATCTCGCATCCACAAGTCGTGATTCCCCACAAAAAAATAAATGGGAATTCCTCTATCGCTCATACGAGCAAGAGTTCCAAGAACACGGGTAAATCCTTTGGGTACTACTTTCTTGTATTCAAACCAAAAGTCAAATAAATCTCCTAAAATAAAAAGTGCTTGAACATCCTTCTGAATTGAATCCAGCCAAGAGACAAATCGCAGTTCTCTAATACGGCTTTTTTCAGAGGTTGGAGCTCCTAAATGCTGATCACTACAAAAATAAATTTTTGAGCCTTCTGCAATTGATATGGATATAGGAGATGCACTCATAATTAAGAATTGTCTTCAGCGTACCACTCAGCAAAAGAACTGTCCGTTTCTTGTAACTTTAATGAATAGAGACTGATATTGTCAGGTAAACGCTTCTTAATTTTTTGAGCAAAATCAATGACCATATTTTCAGAAGTCGGCTGATAATCTGCAAGAATTATATGATGTCCTTCGGACTCTAACTTTTGTGCGAGTTCTAAATGAGGAGTGTTCTTGTTAAAGACCGTAGCGTGATCAAATAGGTCGACTATTTCTTCCTTGACGATCTTTTTTAAATCAGAAAAGTCAATTACCATCCCCAGTTTTACTTCTGAAGAATCAGTAATTGGGCTTCCTTTAACCGTCACAGAAAGTTTATAGCTATGCCCGTGTACATTTCTACACTTACCATCATAGCCATAAAGCGCATGACCTGTCTCAAAGCTAAACATCTTAGTTATTCGAATCGAACTCATTTTTTTCTCTTGTATTTTCTATTTGCTCGGAACTTATTGATTCCATAGACAACCACTAACATTAAGGCTAGGGCTGCAAACAACATATTTCCCATTACTTTTTATATTTTTTTAATTGTTCTTGAGTATAATCACTTAGCGCTAATTGAGCAGTTGATTCTGCCTTTGACTCTAAAAGTGACTCCCATGAATCAGTCGATTCCCACAAGGTGCTCTTTAATGCTTTCATCGCTTGTGGACTCCAATCGCTTATTTTTTCTAATCGATCCTTAAGCTCTTCGTCTAAGGCTTCTAAAGAATCGAATTTCTGAGTAAATAATCCGCGTTCATAGCCCCAGTTGTGATCCAACCAATTGGTAGGGTTTAAACTCAGTGTAGAAAATGCAGAAACCCCAATCTTTCGAATAAGTGCTGGAGCAATTACCAGAGGCGCTATTCCCAAATTGATCTCTGAAAGTCTCAAACTCGACTTTCGAGTAGCAAAGGCTAAATCACAGGCTGCGATAATACCAACTCCTCCTCCTACAGCTTTAGAGTGAACTCTAGCAATGACTAATTTCGGACAATTTTTAATCGCTAAAATCAATCGAGCAAAACCCATAAAAAACTCCTTTGCCTCTTCTATGCTGGAGAGTGAGACCACTTCTCTAAGATTGGCTCCAGCGCAAAAGGCTGTGTGTTCTGGTGATCGAAGCAAAATAGCTTTGATAGAGGCATCCTCGCTCAACTGATTGATTTGTGATGTCAATTCACTAAGCATACTTGAAGTACACGAATTTCCAGCTGGGTGTGAAAATGTCAAATGAGCGATAACTCCTTCGATTTGACTGCTAATTGATCCCTGATTCATTAGTGATATTTTGTTAAAATTAAGCCTTTCTTGCTAGTGGTAAAAATTTAAGTCTAAATTTTAGATACAACGCGATATAACGAAGAAGGATCCAGAATCCAAAACCAAGCCATATCCCTTGTAATCCCCAACCTAAATAAACTGTGATATAGACAAAAGGTATAAAGCCTAAAAAAGAAGATGTGAGTAGCACATTTCTGAGATAGGCCGTTTCTCCTAATCCCTTAAACAATCCGTCGTATATAAATGCTAGGGCATTGAGTGGCATGAAGAGTATCACGACAAAGAAGATATCTTTAAAAATTTCTACGGCCTTAGGATCATTGGAAAACAAATATCCGATGGGCTCGTAAAATAGAATTCCCATTCCCATAATTAATAGGCTCAAAATCAAAGCGTATATCGATGTCTTTTTTACAAGCTCTCTGAGTAAATCGTACTGCTTTGCTCCTAGAAATTTCCCTCCCATTAAATTGGCTGCAGAAGAGAAGCCATCGATCAAAAAGGCTGCAAAAAGCCAAAGGTTGAAGGCGATGGTGTGAGCTCCGATATACTCATTTCCAAGTGCCGTAGCTGTTTTAACCGAATAAATCAATGCTGCGTTTAAAGCTAAAGTTCTGATAAAAAGGTGAAGACTCATCTTGACATAGCGTCTGAGCTCCGGATGAATGGCGCCTTTAAATTGTATTCTAAAATTGGTTTTGCGATACATGAGAATCAAACTCATCAGCGCCATAACTCCCTGGGCTATTAAACTTGCCCAAGCAGCCCCTTCCAGGTACATCGCAGGAACATAGCCTTCCCATCCAAAGACAAACAGATAGTCCAAGCCGACATTCAACAAGGCTCCAACAGCGGCGATAAGCATCGGCCAAAGGGTGTTTTGAAGCCCTCTAAACATTCCAAATACTCCAAAAGTAATCAGCGTTAGCGGAAAACCCCAAATTCGTATTCTAAAATAGGACTCACAGTACTCTAACAAGGTCCCATGAGCATTCATCAACTCCAAAATAGGCCTCATAAAAGCGATGGATCCCAAGACCAATAACAGACTCATCACAATATTAATCGCTAAGGCTTGAGCGGGTAAATCTTCGATCTCTCTAAGTTCTCCTCTTCCCAAATACTGTGCAATTAAAGATGCTAATGCTGCTCTAGATTGCCCCAAAACCCAAATGAGCATCGATAAATAAGATCCCACAATTCCTGCAGCAGCAAGTGACATCAATCCTGTTTCAGGAATATTTCCAACAATCGCAGTATCGGTTAAGGACAATAATGGTTCGGCGATACCGGCGATAGTTGCAGGTATTGCAATTTTAAAAATTGATCTTCTCGTAATATGGTTCGTAGATGAGCTCATTATTTGGCAAAGGTAAGAAGATTGTTTCTCCAATAAGCTTTTGTTTTGGATTAAACCTTTCGTAAATTTAATGGTCTTAATTATACTTCAAATTCAGCTGTGATGCGATTACTCTTAGTCTTCATTTTTGTCCTCAGTATTAGTGCAAACTCTTATGCACAACAGGACACTATTTCTCTTAAAGAAGTTACAGTTAAGAAGAAAAGAACTAAGAAGAAGAAAAGCAATCAATTTAGCAACCTCAACCTCTACAAGGTGGATGTTCACGCTCCTAATTTATTTCAGGCGATTCGCAAGCATCTGGGCAATGCGCGTTTGGACAAGGACGCCAATAAGGTGGTCTTACTAATGGATCGAATCTACGCTCCAACTTCAGGATCAAAATACGCTTTATGGGTGGTCGATGGAGACATTTATGGGGATGCTATGCCACCGGGCTTGGATTTTAATTCCATTCGAAAAGTTAGAGTTTTAAAAACTGTTTTAGAAACTTCAAAATACGGATTTAGAGGTGCCAGTGGAGTCATTGAAATTACCACAACTAATAAACAGAACTAAATCTCTTATACGTTTATTTAGTTGGCTCCTTCTCCAAAAAAGCTTGATTGGGATCGATGATTTCAGCGATGAGTAGGGTGAGCTGCTCTTTAAATTGCGCTATCGTATTTTGAGTGATGATGGTACTCTTATCTTCTTTGAAAAGCATTAGTCCCTCCCTCATATTCTTAAATGAGTAGATTCCTGCTTGAAGCTCATCTAATCCGTACTGATTCATATAAATCATACTGTAAAACAACAATTGCAATTGTTTGGAGTAACTGTAATCCATGCTCAAGGCCTCCCAAGAATTCATTTTTAACTGCCCAGATTTAACCAATCCTGTTTTATAATCAATAATGGTGAGAACGCCATTGCGCTCTTCGACACGATCAAATTTTCCCTGACAATTAATGGTCATCGACAAAGAAGGTAGCTCCAAAGGCATATTGAATTCCTCCTCCAGTGCAATGAGTTTGATCTCTTGTCTTTTAGCAAGATCTATATCGGATCGAATGTAGCGATTGACGTAAGAAACGATGACCTCATAGGCGATAATATTCTTACCTGAATTTTGGTCAAGTGGTACAAAATAGTGTTCGTAAAATCGATTTACCACCTCTTGAACCTTCGGATACAAACTCTTTAAATCCTCTACTACTAATACCTTTCCCACAAATCCTTTGTACAATTCTTCCAAAGAATCGTGAACGATACTTCCAAAGACATAATGAGGCATTTGGGTATCCAATTCTGGAGTCTCTTTGATTTTTAAAATATAGGAGTGGTAAAAATCAATGGGGTTCCACAAATAAGTGATCAGTGCTGAAGGTGAAGTCAAGTCTTCAAATTTCTTTTTGATCAATTGGATGTCCTCATCACTTTTGATAATACTTATGGGCATTTTTGCCTGAGTACTCAATCGCGGGCTGACTATTTTCTTTTGTACCCTGGTCGATAAGATATCGTCTGTCTCTAATTGTGCGATATAGCGACTCGGCTCTCCTCCTTCTATGACCTCCGGTTCGATATTGTATACCAAATAAGCGTTCTTACAACGCTGCAAAAGTCTGTAAAAGTGATAGGTGAAAACAGCATCGCGTTCTTTATAGGTGGGGAGTCCGTACATTTTTTTGAGCTCGTAAGGCAGATGAGAATTCATTTTCTTTCCTCCAGGGAGAATCCCCTCATTGAGATGGGTTAGAATCACCGTTTCAAAATCCAAATTTCTGCTCTCCAACATCCCCATGATTTGTAAACCTTCCATAGCTTCACCCTTAAAGTAATTGTTGGTCTTTGATAGCATTCGTTGAAAAAGCGTATTTAAAGCAACAAGTGAGTCGATGAAATCATACTGATCCATCCACGATTGAAGTTTTTTTAACAAGCCACTGATGTAGATACAATCCGTCTCAAGAGCTGAATCTCGATGCTCTTTAGCAATCTTTTGAAACTGCTCTACAAGAGCAGAAGCCTGTTTGACAAACTGTTTTGGGTTTAGAAGTTCTTTTGAAAAAACCATTTCGAATAGAGAAGTGGCTTCAGGCTTCATTTTTTGTAGCTCAGAACTATTCCAATAACTCAAATTGCGTTTTCTCATCGCAAATACAAGTGCATCTGTACTGTTGCCTACTTCATTGCTGTAAAAAGATTTAAACAAAGGATGTAATAGTATCTTAAAGGCATCTGTAGCTCTATAGCTATCCGATGTGGCTGTGGTATGGATATCGAAAAGCAATTCGACAAATCCAGACACCTTAGAATTTTTTAAGGCATATCCCATAGTTATATTGGGAGTGAGCTCTTTTGGCAAGGCGTTTAAAACGACGTTTAAACTTTCTTCTTTGCCCAGAATCAAAGCCGTGTTTTTAAGAGTCTCTTGTTTCATATTGCTCAAAAGCGCACCGACGTATTGCCCCTGAGCCACCTGCATAGGAAGTCCGATGATTTCAATTTCTTTTGGCTTGCCGAGCTCTGAACTGATCCCTTCCAGAGGGAGTTCTTTTAACTGCTTCCACCGCTCTTTATAAGATCGTATAAAGTAGCCTGCGTCGTGATGTTGATCGTTGAGAATATAGCTGTCAATATCCCAATAAATCTTTGCTCTTCCACGTTCCAAAAAATGTTGAAACAAGAGCTCTTCAGCCTTGTTTAGCGCATTAAATCCTACAAACACAAATTTGGTGTAAGGGTACTTTTCTAAATAGTGATCAACCTCTTCAACCGCTTTTCTGTAAACCATCCCTCTGGTTCCCAAATGATCCTGAGATAAGCTATCTTTAAATTGTTCATACATGGGATAAAGAGACTTCCAGAATTTGACATAGGAACTCAAAAGCTCATTGGGCTCATCCGTTGGGTTCCACTCTGACAATTTCTTATAGTCCTCTAGGTATGAAAAAAGTTTTTGAGCATCGACTAGATACTGATCTATTTCAGAAAAATCAATCAGCAAGGTAGAGGCCCAACCACAAAAATCTGCAAAGGAATCTAAAGGGTCTGGTGCTCCTGACTTGTAAATTTCATAGAGCCTAAACAACTGCTGTTCTTCAGAAAGATATGCCGTATTAGCCAGTTCACTCACAAAGACTTCGATCGATGTGATCTTAGGAGCAAAAACGGTACTACTCATCGAATCTTTGAGATAGTTCCTCAGAAAATTACCGGCTCTCTTGCTGGGCAAAACAAAGCAGTAATGTTCGAGATCTTTAAGACCGCTGTACTGTTGGGCAATATCTTCTAAAAAGGATTTCATTAAATAACCCCGAGTTCTTTACCTACTTTTTCAAAAGCAGCAACAGCTCGCTCGAGTTCTTCTCTAGTGAGTGCTGCAGATAGTTGAACGCGAATTCTCGCCTGCTCCTTGGGAACAACTGGATAGAAAAAACCAATGACATAGACTCCAAAATCCAACAATCGCGCAGCCATCTTTTGAGCTAGTTTGGCATCGTAAAGCATAATTGGAATAATGGCCGCATCCCCTTCTTTGATATCAAATCCAAGAGCTTTGATTTCTGCCTTAAAATAATCCATGTTTTCCATTAAACGATCTCTTAGGGTCGTATCATTTTCGATGAGTTCAAACACTTTAATAGAAGCTCCTACTATTGATGGTGCAAGTGAATTGGAAAACAAATAAGGTCTCGAACGCTGACGAAGCATCGCTACTACTTCTTTTGAAGCCGTGGTATATCCACCCATGGCACCTCCTAAAGCTTTTCCAAGTGTTCCAGTAACAATATCCACTCTTCCCATAACTCCTTTAGCCTCTAGCGAACCTCTTCCTGTGGAACCTAAAAATCCAGCAGCATGACATTCATCGACCATTACTAGTGCCTGGTATTGATCTGCTAAATCACATATTTTGTCGAGTGGCGCTACAATTCCATCCATGGAAAACACACCATCGGTTACAATGATTTTATGACGTGCTCCATCCTGATCTGCAGCCTTGAGTTGCGCTTCCAAATCCTGCATATCACAATTGGCATAGCGATAACGCTTGGCCTTACACAGACGTACTCCATCGATAATGGAAGCGTGATTTAGGGCATCGGATATAATGGCATCCTCTGGCCCAAACAAAGGTTCAAAAACACCTCCATTGGCATCAAAAGCTGCTGCGTAAAGGATGGTGTCTCCCATACCGTAGAAATTGGAGATCTTATCCTCTAATTCTTTGTGGATGTCTTGAGTTCCGCATATAAATCGAACTGAAGACATTCCAAATCCATGAGTATCCAGGGCTTCCTTTGCTGCCTCAATCACCTGTGGATGAGAGGAGAGTCCCAAATAGTTGTTCGAGCACAAATTGATGAGCTTACTCCCATTGGTAAGGTCTACTTCAACTCCTTGTTTGGAACTGATGATGCGTTCTTTTTTATACAAGCCATCGGCTTCTATCTGATCTAATTCATTTTGTAGAAATGTGTTAAAAGTAGGGTTCATTTAAGTAACATTTTTAATGGTTATTTCTTTGTGTATATAAACGATTAGCTTTTTGCTTATCGTATAGTTCAATTCTTCCAAAGCCTTCGCATAAAGATCGAGTTGCTGATTGTGATCCTCTCGCTCCTCTCCGGTTTTATAATCGATAATCACCACTTCTTTATCCATAAACACCAAACGGTCAGGGCGAAGTTCCAATCCGTCTTTGGTGAAGATTCGCTGCTCGTTTACAGAGGTGATTTCCTTTTTGTAATATGCTTTTAAATCGGGATGAGAAACAATTTCAGCTCCCTTAATCAGGTAGGGTTCTTTTTCCTCAAAGGGGTATTCCTCTAACAATTTTACGCCGGCATAGTTCAAATCCTCTTCACAGTAAACAAATTCTAAGAATCGATGCCAAGTAGTACCAGCTTCTTTAGCCTTGTATGTGGCGTCATCTAGCAATAATTTTTCGTGAGTGAGTAAGCTATAGGAGGCCTCTTTTTTATGGGAATATCTAAAGCTGAGTTCTTCCCCTTCCAGGAGCGGTTTTGATTTTAGTTCTAGGGCTTCGAGACTGCCTATTTGATACTGCATTCCCTGATCCCAATCGGATTGATTATCTAAATAAGAATACAAGAGATGAGAAATGGTTCCTTCTTTGAATTCATCACTGCTGTTAAAATCCCAATTGGATATAATCACTAAGCCCTTGATTGCTCTTGTGAGTGCCACATAGAGAATGTTCAAACTGTCCATACGCTTAAGGCGATCTTCTGATTGAACCAATTCCGCAGTTGTTGAACTAAAATTTTCAAGGGTTTTGTTTTTATTAAAGAGCAACTGATCAAATCCTGCAAATTGATTAGGATCGACATCCACCCATAAAACATCAGAGTTTTTTTGAGGGTTGAGTTCTTGTTCGGCAAAAGGAAGAATCACAAATTCAAATTCCAATCCCTTTGATTTATGCACTGTCATCAATTGAACAGCATTGACCGATTTGGGGCTTTTAACACTCCACTTTGTTTTGTGGTCTTCCCACAGTTCAAGAAATACAGCAACTCCTAAATTTTGTGTTTGAAGATACTCGTAAACTTGATCCATGAAATAATTGATATAGGCTGATGACTTTTCGGCTAATTTAAATCGCTCTATAGCATATGAGAGTGCATCAAAAAGTTCACAGGAACTAAAATACTTCATCGAAAATTCAAACTGCTCTTCTAAGTGCTGGTTAAAATTCTCTAAAGCCACCTTAATGTTCTGAGACTGATCAGGGCTTTCTCTATAGAGGTATTCTAAAATGATAGCCTGATAATAGGGTTCCTTTGGCCAATTAGAAGCATAGAGCAAATCAATTAGAAAACACACCTGTGCACTAGAACTCAAAAGCAAGGACTCCGAAGATATAATGGGGATCTGATTTGTTGTTAAATGTTTTGCTAATTCGACTGCCTGATCGTTTTTTCGAGTCAGCACACAGATATCAGCATAGGAGAATCCACGTTTGATAATTTTCTGAATATACTCCAGCGTTTTTTGACAGTATTGGACAGATCGGTCCTCTACCTTATTCCCCTCTACAAATTCAATTGAAACCCAGCCTTCTTCATCGCTGTGATGAACCTTTTGCCTACTGGTGGTTAGATACAATTGCTGTAAATCCTCATCGACTATAAGATCAGCAGTAGATTCAAAAAAGTCATTGTTAAAATTAACAACAGTCTTTGACGACCTATAATTCGTTTCCAAATTAATGGGATCCCCCTCTACTGGAAATGGCTGCTTGGGATTGTTATAGAGCTCTATAAACTGACTTGCAGCACCACCTCTCCATCGATAAATAGCTTGTTTGGGATCTCCTACAAGCATGGCTGATCCCTCTTCAGTACTGAGCGCATTAGATACTAAGGGAATTAAATTCTCCCATTGTAATACAGAGGTGTCTTGAAATTCATCGACAAAGAAATGCTTATAGCGTTCTCCGATTCGCTCGTAAATAAAAGGGACAGCCTGTTTTCGAACTACCTCATAAATGCGTTTGTTAAATTCTGCAATTGGAAGACTTTGCTGTTCTTGCATCAATTCGTTCAACTCCTGTTGAACCTTAAATATCAAACTAAGGGGCTGAATGTTTTTATAGGCATTTTGTATGTAAGCCAATTCTTTAAACAAGGAGATTATTTTATTTACAACTCGATTTAGCTCAGGCTTTATTTGATCTATTGCCTCTTTTTTAGCTTCTGGAGTTGATTTATTATAAGGATCTTGATTCTCAAAATTAGTAAGCCATTTGGCTTCTATTTTCATCATACGATCTCCCGAGGCAACTTTTCTTAAAAAATTTGGAAAATACCTCCCTGAAAAACCATCTATCAAATCCAATTCACCTAAAAGTTCAAGAGTGTTATTAGAGAGCTTTGTCAACTGATCATCTATATCCTCAAGCTTTTTTTTAGTGACTTTTTTTAACTTCTTAAAATCCTCATCCGTCTTGGTCGATAACTGCTCTAAGGCCTTAAAGTGTGTTTCGTCAAAGAGCAATGTGGCGGTGTCAAATAATTCCTTTGAAATATCCCAAGCTTTATTGTCATCGATTTTTTCCATTGCAAAAGAGACCATTGCCTTTTTTAGGGCATCGTCTTTAGAAAGTTTTGAAAACAGTTTTTCTAGGCCTTGATTCAAAAAGTCATCACGATCCAATAAGACCTTAAAGGTCGAGGGGAGCTTGAGGTCTTTCGCAAAAGTTCTGATGAGTCGATGATTAAACTTGTCTATAGTGGCAATGTCAAAGTAAGCGTAATTGTGAAGTAGTTCTTTGAGCTTTTTTCGAGATCTTGCCCTAAGGGTTGATGCCTCAATTGGACTTTCAGATCCACTGTTGATTTCATCTAAAACCGATTTAAAGAGGTAGTTGTTGGACTCCGTGGCATCTGAAAAGCTTTGAAGCGATTCCAAAATTCTCTTTTTCATTTCATCAACTGCCTTATTGGTAAAGGTCAGCCCGAGTATTTCTCTAAAAGGAAGTGAGCGATCATCCCTTAGAATTAGAGAGAGGTATCTAATAGTCAAAGTAGAGGTCTTCCCTGCGCCTGCAGAAGCACTGTAAATTGTATATGGAGACCTAGAGTTCATTCAAAGCAAGTTAATCAATCTTGAATTGAATAGAGTTGAATCAATACAGCATTTATTCACAAAATCTTCATCAAAGGATTAACAAAATACTAAGACTTCATTCTTTAATTATTTTGTAATTTTGAACGACATTAATTAAAAAACGCAATTATGGCTTTTGAACTACCACAATTAGATTATGCATACGATGCATTAGAGCCCCATATTGATGCTAGAACAATGGAAATTCACCATTCAAAACATCACAATGGATATACAACGAACCTCAACAACGCGATTGCTGGGACAGATCTTGAAGGGCAATCAATAGAAGCCCTTTTAGAAGGATTGGATATGAATAACGGTGCCGTTAGAAACAACGGAGGAGGTTTTTACAACCACTCTTTATTTTGGAAATGCTTGTCTCCTAATGGAGGTGGACAGCCTTCTGGAGAATTAGCGGCTGCTATCGATGCTGCTTTTGGATCATTTGACGCTTTTAAAGAGGAATTTGCTAAGGCTGCAGCAACTAGATTTGGATCTGGATGGGCATGGCTTTGTGTTCACAAAGGTGGAAAAGTAGATGTTTGCTCAAGTGCGAACCAAGACAATCCAATCATGCCAGGTATCGGATGTGGAGGATTCCCTATCTTAGGATTAGACGTTTGGGAACACGCTTACTACCTCAACTATCAAAACAGAAGACCAGATTATATTCAAGCATTTTTCAATGTAATTAACTGGGATTACGTAAGTGAATTATATCAGGCTAATAAATAAGCTAGAAAAATAATGCAGAGAAGGCGAAATTCTCCATTTCGCCTCCCCCCCAAATCTAACCAATAACAAGCTATAGGTGCTATCAGTGTCACCAAATTAGCAAACTTATTGGTTAGATTTTTTTTTGTTCGATAAACGACTTCTTAGTAGGCGCGCTCACTCTTCCCTTCGTAGAAGTTGACAAAGGCTCTATTGACCACTCTATTTCCTCCAGGAGTAGGATAATCTCCAGTAAAATACCAATCTCCTAGATGCTCAGGACAAGCCTTGTGCAAGTTTTCAATCGATTGGAACACAATTTCAACCTCAGCATTGATTTCCTCAGAAGTCAATAGCTCAGAAATCTTTTTAGAGATTTGATCTGCAGTAAATGGAGCGTAAAAATCCTTGACGTAATTGATGACATCTACATCCTTAGAATCGAGTTGCGTCAAGCATTTTTTGTAGATCTCTTCCACTTTATTCATACTGTTGTGATCCTTGTGCAATTCAAGTGCAGCTTTAAAGGCGATGAAATCCTCTAGTTTTGCCATATCAATTCCGTAACAGTCCGGATAGCGGATCTGTGGAGCTGAAGAAACCACAACTATTTTCTTGGGACCTAAACGGTCTAGTATTTTAATGATACTCTTTTTAAGAGTGGTTCCTCTTACAATACTATCGTCGATGATCACCAGGTTGTCATCTTTTCTGACAGATCCGTAGGTGATATCGTATACGTGAGCAACTAGATCGTCACGGCCACTGTCTTGAGTGATAAAGGTTCGAAGCTTCGCATCTTTGATGGCCACTTTTTCGATTCGCGGACGAATGTCTAAAATTTCATGAACCTGTTCACTTGTGAGATTTCTACCTCCTTGAAGAATCATCTCCTCTTTCTTTTTATTGAGGTAGCGCTGTGCAGCCCTAACCATTCCAAAGAATGAAGTTTCAGCAGTATTAGGAATGTATGAAAATACGGTGTTTTTTAAATCGTGATCGATAGAATCTAAGATCTGAGGAAAGACCAGTTTTCCAAGAGTTTTGCGCTCTTGGTAAATTTCCATATCCGATCCTCTTGAAAAGTAAATGCGTTCAAATGAACATGATTTGCGTTCTCTTGGTTCTAAAATTTGATGCTGTGCAAAACTACCGTCCTTTTTGATAATAAGTGCATGACCTGGATCGATCTCATGAACAGATTCGAATGAAGTATTAAATACCGTTTGAATCACTGCTCGCTCTGAGGCTACCACTACTACTTCATCATCAGCATAGTAAAAGGCAGGTCTAATTCCAGAAGGATCTCTTAAAACAAAGGAGTCTCCATGGCCAATCATACCGGCCATCGCATATCCTCCATCCCAATTTTTTGCAGCTTTCTTTAATATTTTGTGAACTTTTAAGCGCTCTGCAATAATTACCGATGCCTCCTTCTTAGACACCCCTTCTTTCTTGAGTTTTTTGTATAGTTTTAAAACCGCATCGTCTAAAAAGTGACCGATTTTCTCCATCACAGTCACGGTGTCGGCCATCTCTTTTGGGTGCTGTCCAAGTTCCACTAAACCTTCAAAGAGTTCTTTAACATTGGTCATATTAAAGTTCCCGGCAACGATCAAGTTACGATGCATCCAATTGTTTTGTCTAATGAAGGGATGTACAGATTCTATTGAGTTTTTACCAAAAGTTCCGTAGCGAACGTGACCTAAGAGCACCTCTCCTATATAAGGAATATTTTCTTTCTGTAATTGAACGTCATTCTTGTATTCAGGGTGTTCTTCAAATGCCGAATTAATTCTTGAATTGATCTGCTCGAAGATATCTTGAATCGGTTGTTGTTTTGCCGATCGCACACGACTCATAAAACGTTGGCCTGGCTTTGTATCGAGTTTGATACTCGCAAATCCAGCACCGTCTTGTCCTCTGTTGTGTTGTTTCTCCAACATGAGGTACATTTTATTAACTCCGTAAAAGGCTGAACCGTATTTTTCTTGGTAGTAGGAAAGCGGTTTTAGTAATCGAATGTGTGCAATTCCACACTCGTGTTTGATGGCATCACTCATAGGGCAAAGGTATGAATTCCTTTAGAAATTAAACTATTTAATATCGATATCAAATTGAGTCAACGATTTAAATTGATCCAATCTTCGTGCTATTTCTTCTTTTCCGACATTTTCAATTCTAAGGGTTCCAAATTTTTCAACACAGAATGATCCCATATTTGAACCGTGTACCACAGCGTTCTTTAAGTTTTCAAATGAAATGTTTTTGGTCTGAGCTAAATAACCGATGAATCCTCCTGCAAAACTATCTCCTGCTCCCGTAGGATCAAATACTTCTTCAAGTGGTAAGGCTGGGGCAAAGAAAGCATTCCCATTGTGAAATAGCAAAGCGCCGTGTTCTCCTTTTTTAATCACTACATACTCAGGTCCCATCTGATGAATTTTCTGAGCAGCTTTTACAAGTGAATACTCCCCAGATAACTGTCGTGCCTCTTCGTCATTGATGGTGATCACATCAACTTTTGCAATAACCTGATGCAATTCCTCCAAGGTATGATCCATCCAAAAGTTCATAGTGTCCAATACGATCATTTTTGGTTTGGTTTCCATCTGATCGATGACAGAAAGTTGAACAGCTGGAGCTAAATTTCCCAACATCAAAAACTCCGCATCTCTGTATTCTTGAGGCACTACAGGTTTAAAATCTGCAAGTACATTAAGCTCTGTTACTAGAGTATCTCTTGAATTAAGATCGTTGTGATACTTACCGCTCCAAAAGAAGGTCTTTCCACCTGCTACAATTTCTACTCCATCTAAGTTCATCCCCTTCGAAGCCAACATATCGAGATCTTCTTGAGGGAAATCTTCCCCAACTACCGATACTAAGGCGATGTCGTTATCAAAATTGGAAGCCGCCAAACCTATATAGGTTGCTGCTCCTCCTAAAATTTTATCTGTTTGACCAAATGGAGATTCAATTGCATCAAAGGCAAGGGTTCCAACGACTACTAATTTTCCCATGAATTATTTTTTTGCAAATATAGGGCTTCCTTAGGAACTAATCTCAAAAAAGATCGCTTTGTAAACTCGCTTCAAAACCACTGTCGATAAGGAGCTCGCCTTTCTTATAAGCATTTACTGCTAAGGCATCACAACGTTCGTTTTGAGGGTGATCATTATGTCCCTTAATCCAGTGAAATGAAATTTGATGATTCTTGGACACTTTGAGGTACTCTTTCCATAAATCCACATTTTTTTTGTCCTTAAAAGCTGTTCGCTGCCATCGATCCAACCATTTTTTTTCAATAGCATCGACCACGTATTTTGAATCGGTATAGACTTCAACAATGAGGTTTGGTTTTTTGAGCTTCTTGAGCGCTTCAATCACAGCGAGAAGTTCCATACGATTGTTGGTAGTGTGTCTAAATCCTTGAGCAAATTCTTTTTTGTAAGGTTTTCCAACCCACTCCATTACAATACCATAGCCTCCAGGGCCTGGGTTCCCACTAGCCGCTCCATCAGTATAAATATGTACCTGAGCTTTAGACATCTAATAAGTTCGCGATGGCTTTAGGGAAGTGCTCGTATTCTAATAGGTGAACTTTTTGAGCAATGTCTTCTGGAGTATCTGTTTCACTGATTTGAACAGCGTGTTGTTCGATCAAATCTCCATTGTCATAGTGTTCGTCAACAAAGTGGATACTAATTCCGGACTGTTGTTCACCGGCCTCTTTAACTGCTCGATGTACATTCATACCATACATTCCTTTTCCTCCGTAATTAGGTAGTAATGCTGGATGTATATTGACAATTTTTTGTCTAAATGCTTCGATCAAATCATCGGGGATCTTCTTGAGGTATCCTGCTAAAACTATTAAATCTAAATTTTGTCCTAAGAGAATATCTCTTATAAAACCAGGTGTTTGTAGTGCTTGAGAACTTAAATAAATCAACGGTATTCCCAATCGTTTACACCGCTCTATAACCCCTGCATTTATATTGTTGGTCAATACAGAAACTATTTCAACGTTTTTGTTTTGCTCAAAATAGGCTGCAATATTTTCAACATTTGATCCAGAACCAGAGGCAAAAAGAGAAATTCGTTTCATTTTTTAGCTGTTTATTCAAAACTATAAGTCTTGCGAAATTATCCATTTTTAGCAGGATTCTCTAACAAATGACTAAAATAAAATCACTTTTTAAAAGATTAAAAGTGCTATTAACTAAAGTTTTTTTACTTTTGTCCCCATATAGATTAATAAAAACCAAAAAAATTATGTCAGACATTGCATCAAGAGTAAAGGCTATTATCGTAGATAAATTAGGTGTAGATGAAAACGAAGTTGTAGCTGAAGCTAGCTTTACTAACGACCTAGGAGCCGATTCATTGGACACTGTTGAGTTGATAATGGAATTTGAAAAGGAATTTGATATTCAAATCCCTGATGATCAAGCAGAAAACATCGCAACTGTAGGTCAAGCAATCAGCTATATCGAAGACGCTAAATAGTCTTTGACCTAGTACATTAAAAAAACATTTTTATCCATGTAGCTTCGTGTTACATGGATAATTTTTTTTATTTTATCTTTGAAATATAATTACAAAGACTATGCAATTAAAAAGAGTTGTAGTAACAGGATTAGGAGCATTGACTCCCATTGGAAATACCCTTGATGAATACTGGGAAGGCTTGATCTCTGGAAAGAGTGGAGCTGCTCCAATTACCTATTTTGACACTGAAAAATTTAAGACAAAATTTGCTTGCGAACTCAAGGACTTTAATGTTTTAGACTTTTTAGATCGCAAAGAGGCTAGAAAGCTAGATCGCTTTACCCAATACGCTATTGTAGCTTCAGAAGAAGCGATTGCAGATGCCAATTTTGACGACAGCCTCGACAAATACCGAGTAGGGGTTATATGGGGAGCTGGAATTGGTGGTTTAGAAACCTTCCAAAACGAAGTGTTGAACTTTGCTTCTGGAGATGGAACACCTCGTTTTAATCCCTTCTTTATCCCTAAAATGATCGCTGATATTGCTCCAGGTAATATTTCGATCAGAAATGGATATATGGGGCCAAATTATACAACTGTATCAGCTTGTGCTTCTTCGGCAAATGCCATCATAGATGCCCTTAACTACATCCGATTAGGTCACTGTGATGTGATTGTTACTGGAGGTAGTGAAGCTGCTGTAACTATTGCAGGAGTTGGTGGTTTTAACGCCATGCATGCTCTTTCTACAAGAAATGACGATCCACAATCTGCTTCAAGACCATTTGATGCAGAGCGCGACGGCTTTGTTCTTGGAGAAGGTGCTGGAGCACTGATCTTAGAAGAATACGAACACGCTAAAGCTCGTGGAGCTAAAATATACGCTGAGGTCATCGGTGGAGGACTTTCTTCTGATGCCTATCATATGACTGCACCACATCCAGAGGGAATTGGGGTTATCAAGGTCATGGAAAACTGTTTGAGAGATGCAGGAATTAAACCTGAAGATGTCGACGCGATCAATACCCATGGGACTTCTACTCCACTTGGAGATGTTGCTGAATTAAAAGCAATTAGTCAAGTTTTTGGAGATCACGCTAAAAACATCAATATCAATTCCACTAAATCGATGACCGGTCACCTACTAGGTGCTGCTGGAGCAATTGAAGCTATTGCCTCCATTATGTCGATTCAAAAAGGAATTGTACCTCCGACGATCAACCATGCCAATGTCGATTCAACTATCGATCCATCATTAAACCTCACCCTTAATAAACCTCAAGAGCGCGATGTTAAAATCGCCATGAGTAACACTTTTGGTTTTGGTGGGCACAATGCTTGTGTTGTACTTAAAAAGTATGAAGAATAAGCCTCTATGAAGCGTATTTTAAAAATAAGAAAATCCCCTACGGATTCGGATGGGGATTTTTATTTTAAAATAAAAACCATTTTAGGATTTAAACCTCGCAACCTAGAGTACTACAAAAAGGCATTCATCCATTCTTCACTTAACTTAAAAGATGAAGAAGGTAAAGCAATCAATTATGAACGTCTTGAATTTTTAGGAGATTCTGTTCTAGGAACCATTATCAGTAATTATCTCTTTGAAAAAGCCCCAGAAGGAGATGAGGGCTATCTAACCAAGATGCGCTCTAAAATTGTCAGTAGGGAACACCTCAATGAATTGGGGAAAGAACTTAATTTGATCTCATTTTTTCAATCCAAAACCCAATTTTCTAATTTTGGTGAAAACATTCACGGAAACTTATTTGAGGCATTCATAGGAGCCATCTTCATCGATAGAGGATTCTCCTATTGTCATCGATTCATCGAACGTCGGATCATTGAACCCTATGTCGATATCGATCGTCTTGAAGGCAAAATCATTTCCTACAAAAGTCTTTTGATTGAATGGTGTCAGAAAAAGAAAAAGCACTTTAAGTTCAACAGTTATGAAGATACTGGTAATGAAGAAACTAAACATTTTGCAGTGAAACTCTATATTGAGAATAAACTCGTTGCAAAATCTAGAGCAACTTCAAAGAAAAAAGCTGAAGAAATCGCTTCAAAACGCGCTTATTTTGCACTTCAAAATCATATTGATCGCTCTTAAATGAGATTGAACTATCGATTTACAAACAAATTGTGTCATTTTTAACAAAAAATGCAATTTGTTCTAAAAAGGCCAATGAATCACGATGAGATTGTCGAATAATCTTATCTTTGTCAAACTTTAATGAATATATGGTTGCTAAGTATAAATTATCAGCTCAAGAGTTTGAAATAGACTATACGCTATTAGCCTTACATACAGGTGTTGAAGATTACACTTTGGCCTATCATCTCAATAAAGTACTCAAGATGAGTTTTAAACGACTACAGAACGATCTTGTCATTGACGAGAATTCCTGTGTAGCCGTTTATAATTTTGACAATGAGAAAGATCAGTCCAACTGGTTTCTCATTGCTAATAAAGCCTTAGTAGAACAGGAAGCTATTGAAGCTGATTTGTTTCAACACCAACCGATCAAGACCAGCTCCTATTTAATTCCTGAACGAAAAGAGGTTGATTATTTTGTAAAAATAGAAGACCATGACCCATCTTGTTTAAAAGATATAATACAGAAAATAAAAAAGATACCTGATATAGTTACGGCATACAAGCTTGATTATACTGGATTAAAATCAAAACAAAATTTAATATTTTAATATGGCTATTGATAAGAAAACCAAAATTGTTGCAACTTTAGGACCGGCAACTGATACTAAAGAAATCCTTAAGGATATGATTCTTGCTGGTGCCAATGTGTTTAGAATTAATTTTTCACATGCCGATTACGAAGATGTCAAGAGAAGAATTGGATATATTCGACAACTCAGCGAAGAATTAGGGTATCACATTTCTATTTTAGCTGACTTACAAGGTCCTAAACTCAGAGTTGGTGTCATGGAAGAAGGTTCTGAAGTAAACCCTGGTGATGAGGTTAAATTTTACACCGGTGAACCTTTCGTTGGAAATGCTTCAAAAGCTTATATGACTTATTCTCAATTTCCACAAGACGTACAAGCAGGTGAACGCATCTTGGTTGACGATGGAAAATTAATGTTTGAAGTGGTATCGACCAACAGAAAAGATGAGGTAGTTACTAAAGTAATTCAAGGAGGACCTTTCAAATCTAAGAAAGGGGTTAACCTTCCAAATACGAAGATTTCACTTCCTGCATTGACTGAGAAAGACATCAATGATGCTATTTTTGCAATTAGTCAAAATGTGGACTGGATCGCCTTGTCGTTTGTTCGTTTTAAAGAAGACATCGTCGACTTACAAAACCTCATCAAAGAACATTCGGATCACAAAATTCCAATCGTTGCTAAGATTGAAAAACCTGAGGCAATTGAAAACATCGATGAAATTATCGCGTTTACAGATGGTTTAATGGTTGCTCGTGGAGATCTTGGAGTTGAAATTCCTGCTCACGAAGTACCTCTTATTCAAAAGAAATTAGTTTCTAAAGCTAAAGATGCTCGTATTCCTGTAATTATCGCTACTCAGATGATGGAGACGATGATTGACAGCTTGACTCCAACACGTGCAGAAGTAAATGACGTTGCCAACTCAGTAATGGATGGAGCTGATGCCGTGATGCTTTCAGGAGAAACTTCAGTAGGGAAATACCCGGTACAAGTAATCGAAAAAATGGCTAGTATTTTGAGTACAGTAGAGCATTCTGATTTGATTCGTGTTCCATTACTCGCTCCTCAAGCGAAAACAAAACGATACTTGACAAAATCTGTTTGTTACCACGCAGCTGTGATGGCTAATGATATGAAAGCAAAAGCAATTTGCACCCTAACAAATAGTGGATATACTGCTTTTCAAATTTCTGCCTACAGACCAGAAGCCCACATCTTAGTGTTTACTAGAAATAGAAAAATATTATCTCAGCTCAACCTTCTTTGGGGGGTTAAGGCCTTCTTTTACGAGAATAGAGAATCGACTGACAAACTGGTAGATGACTTGAATGCTGTTGCTGTAGAAAAAGGATTTGTTGAAGCAGGAGATTATATTCTCAGTTTGACTTCCATGCCGCTTAATGCTAGAGGAATGGTCAACACTGTACGTGTTTCACAAATAGAAGAATAACTAATTAAAGGCTCGTTTATCGGGCCTTTTTTTATGAGAGAAATTGAACGTAAATACCTGGTAGAAAATTTAGACTTCATCTCTGAGGCTAGCTCCTCTTATGTAATAGCACAGGGATATTTAAATTCAGACCCCGATCGCTCTGTACGCATCAGAAAGACCTCTGAGGGGGGATTTATTACCGTAAAAGGAACCTCAAGTGAAAATGGAATGTCTCGTTTTGAGTGGGAAAAACCTCTAAGTACTAAAGAAGTTGATGCACTACTCCCCCTATGTGAAGAAGGGACCATCATCAAAGATCGCTATCTAGTGCCTTTTAAAGGTAAAGTCTTTGAAGTGGATGTGTTTAAAGGAGCTAACAAAGGACTTATTCTTGCTGAAATAGAATTAGATGATGAAGAGGAATCCTTCGAAAAGCCAGAATGGCTAGGTGCTGAAGTGACTTCAGATCATCGTTATTACAATTTGTATTTGAGTAAGAATCCCTATAATCAGTGGGGCTGATTAGAGAGCGCTTTTAAACTGCTCTAAGAAGCGAATATCGTTTTCACTCAAGAGACGAATATCTGAGATCTGATGTAGTAAAAGTGCAATACGGTCAATTCCCATACCGAAAGCAAATCCTGAGTACTCTTTGGGATCAATTCCACAGTTTCGAAGTACATTTGGATCCACCATACCACATCCCATAATTTCTAACCAACCAGTTCCTTTAGTCATTTTATAGTCGGTTTCCGTTTCCAATCCCCAATAGACATCAACCTCAGCACTGGGCTCCGTAAAAGGGAAATACGAAGGTCTTAATCGAATCTTTGATTTTCCGAATAGGGATTCCGTAAAATACTGAAGTGTTTGCTTTAAGTCTGCAAACGAAACATCCTTATCGATATACAATCCTTCTACCTGATGAAAGAAACAGTGTGAACGAGCAGATATCGCTTCATTTCTGTATACTCTACCCGGAGATATAGTTCGGATAGGAGGTTTGTTGTTTTCCATATAGCGAACCTGTACCGAAGAGGTGTGAGTTCTCAGTAAGATATCCGGATCTGTTTGAATAAAAAAGGTGTCCTGCATATCTCTAGCAGGGTGGTGTTCAGGTAAATTTAAGGCCGTAAAATTATGCCAATCATCTTCCATTTCTGGTCCTTCAGAAACGTTAAAACCAATGTTTGAGAAGATTTCAATAATTCGATTCTTAACAATAGATATTGGATGTCTTGCTCCAAGTGGAATAGGCTCCCCTGGTCTACTCAAATCACCGTATACGCCCTTTGTGTCACTCTTAGTATCTAAATCAGCCTTAAGACTGTTAACTTTTTCAGTCGCAGCATTTTTTAAGTTGTTGAGCTGGCTTCCAAACTCCTTCTTTTGTTCATTTGGAACACTTTTAAAAGAAGCAAATAAGTCGTTTAAAATTCCTTTTTTACCTAGGTATTTGATTCTAAACGCCTCAATTTCATCAGCATTAGAACTGTGGAATGAAGCAACTTCTTCTAAATGTTTTTCTAATTGGTCAAGCATAACTTAAAAAAATTGATGCGCTACAATTGAAACTTTGTAGCGCATGCAAATTTAATAAAAACTAGCGTTACAGACGCAATCTAATCCGTTTCTTTTACGCTTCTTGCTTTTGAGTAGTTAAAGCCTTAATGTATGCTAAACAATCCTCTATGCTCTTGAATATCTGTTCTTTTGATATCAATTTTGGAATAATACTAATGCGTTCTAAGCGCAATCGAGGCTGTGATTGAATCCCTACTAAATACACTTCTATTGAGTTCATTTCCCATCCGATAATCATTTCTTCTAAAGCATAAAGCCCAGTTTGGTCGATATAAGAAGATTTATCCATTACAAGGATAATGTGTTTGATTTCATTGGGGACTTTCTTTGCAAGTTCCTGAAGATCAGAAGTAGAACCAAAGAATAAGGGGCCCTCTAATTTTTTGACATAGACCTCTTTACTGAGCATATGATCCTCATCCTCTTTATGACTCACAGGAGTGATCTTAGTTTGCTGTGCGGTGGCATCCCCCATCTTTTTCATGAAGATCAGTGAGGCGAGAACCAATCCAATCCCTACAGCACTTACTAAATCCCAAAATACAGAGAGCAAGAGTACGACTACCATAATTGCAATTTCTCCAATGGGAATATGAGGTATTGCTTTAAGTCCTTTGTAATCCATTACTCCAATCCCTACCGTAATCAAAATTCCTGAGAGTACTGCTGCAGGTATTTTTGAAGCAATTGGTCCAAGGGCTAATAAAACAACTAAGAGTAACAATCCAGCAATAATTCCGGAAAGTCTAGTTTTTCCACCGGCATTGATATTTACAACCGTTCTGATCGTTGCTCCAGCACCAGGTATTCCTCCAAATAGACCTGCGACAGCATTTCCGATTCCCTGACCAATAAGCTCCTTATTAGGATTGTGTTTGGTCTTAGTCATATTGTCTGCTACAACCGAGGTCAAGAGTGAGTCGATGGCTCCTAAAAGAGCGAGTGATAGGGCTGTAAATAAATAAGGGGATATGGCTCCAAATGAAAACTCAGTGAAAATCTCCAATCGAGGCATTGGAAATCCCTGAGGAATCTGAGCGATGGTCATATAGTTTAGGTTTAAAAAATAGGCTGCTGATGAAACCGCCAACAATGCGACAAGTGTCGAGGGGACTGCTATAGTAATCTTTTTAAATCCATAGATGATCAGTATCGTCATAAACGCCAGAACAAATTCTAAATAATTAATATTCTGAATAGCTCGAGGTAGTATGCTCAAGGCTCCATATACAGATTTGGAGTGATCATTTGCCAATAACTTTGCTTCTTGAGCGATTTCATCTTCAGAGATGAGTGCTGCCCTGCGCTCTGTTTCAGTAAAATCTTCGAGTACTAAATAGCCCTCACCTGCTTCGTCTTTTAAAATCTTCTCTAAAAGGACCTCTTCCGCCTGAGCCTTAAAAGTCTCCACATAGACCAAATCATCTTTTGGATAATAGCCCATAGAAGGGAGTAATTGTGTTGCGATAATAATGACCCCTATCGCGGTCATAAATCCAGATACCACGGGATAAGGGATATACTTGATATATTTCCCTAATTGAAGTGATCCCAAGACGATTTGAATAATCCCCGAGAGGATAAAAACTGTAAGTATCGCTGGAAGTGCTCTTGATATATCTCCGTCATAAGCTCCTACAATTCCTGATACAATGAGTAAACTCACTGCGGTCATCGGAGCTGTTGGCCCTGAAATCTGAGAGGGAGTTCCTCCAAACATCGCTGCAAAAATTCCAATAAAGATCGCTCCGTACAAACCAGCGTCTGGTCCTAGTCCCGAAGAAACCCCAAAGGCTAAAGCTAGAGGTAAGGCAACTATTCCAGCTGTAATACCTCCAAAAAAATCTCCTTTGAAATGCTTAAATAAACCTTTCATAACTTATTAAAATTTAAATGTTAGTATTAATCTAAATGATAGATTTCACGAATGCCTTCCAAGATTGTGTCATAGTCGATACCCAAATCCTTGAGTTCTCCAGTATGTACATCAAATACCCATCCGTGAATCTTTAATCCGCGTTTACGAATCGCTTTTTGTACTACTGCGGTTTTAATGAGGTTCACACATTGTTCTTGAGTGTTGAGCTCAACCAAACGATCGTATTTTTGTTCCTCATCTTCAATAGAATTGAGTTCTTTTGCATGTGTTCTATACACATCTCTAATATTTCTGAGCCATGGATTAAGGATCCCCAAATCTTTTGAATCCATTGCTGCTTTGACACCCCCACAGGCGGTATGACCACATACTACGACGTGTTTTACCTTGAGGTGTTCTACTGCGTAATTAATTACTGACATCGAATTGAGATCAATACTTACCACCATATTTGCGATATTTCTATGAACGAATATCTCTCCGGGTTTTGCTCCCATTAATTCTTCTGCAGTTACTCTTGAATCAGAACATCCGATGTATAAAAGTTCTGGACTTTGGCCTTCTCCAAGCTGATTGAAGTAATCTGGATCGGTCTCTAATTTATTAGATATCCAATTTTTATTGTTTTCAAAAATTTTATCTATTTCCATTGTGTTGTCTTTTTAGTTTGACGACCATAAGTAACTTCTCAGATATGAAGATACAAAAATAGTCGCTGCCTCTATGCGAGATAGAAACTGTTAGTTATAATTATAAAGGTCTAAAAAATGACTTAGCACTCTGGAGGTGGGATTACAATGTCGTGAAATCCTTTGTTGAGATCCATTTGACAATTGTATTTGAACTCTGCTAAATTGTAGTTTTGTACGTAGATCTGAGAAGGTAAAACAACTAAAAAAAGGTCTGATTTGAGATCTTTATCTAGGCCGTCTTTAGAATCTTTGCTCATTGAGTCACTGAATTCAATATCAGTGTCCATTACAAAATTGTGTAATGGCTGAATAGCAGACGCCATCATCAACAACAAAAAGAAAAGCCCTATATAGTGTTTTGTACCCATCTTGGGCAAATATAAGGGGTTTTATCAGAAGAGTTGTTAAGCTCCTCTTAAAACTACTTTAAAGGCTTGATACTGTCTTCAAGAAGCCAACCTTCTTGTCCATCGGCTAATTGTACCTGAGCCCAATTCCCCATTTGATCTACAATTTGAACCTTGGTTCCTAAATGAAGTTCAAATAAAACAGCTCCTCGATCATTAGGTTCAGCTTTCACAACCGTATTTGAAAAAATAATTGCAGGACGGTCCTTTGCCTCTAAAGATTGATGTCTACTAGCCAATCCATAGCTACTCAAACTAAATAGAAGCGAAATGATACTTAAGATAAACGCCAAACGTTTTATGTTAGTTGAATTCCACAACAGAAAAATGAGATAGAAGGTTACAAATAAAAGCATCAAAACGATACTTAAATAAGTCCAGATACTGAGTTCTACCGAGAGAATAAATTCATTGAACACCTTAGATATTCCACTTTCGCTCTTTTGATTTATAGAGTCAATGGTCATCCCTCTGGCATAAGATAAATTAACTTGAAGTGCAGGGTGATTTTCATCAATTAATGCGGCCTTTTCGTAATAGTAGATACTGTTAGCAACATCGTTTAATTTATAATAGGAGTTCCCTAAATTAAAATAGACCTCAAAGGACTCCTCGCCAGCTTCAATAATATTTTGATATTCATTGACAGCCTGCGAATAATCTCCTTGGTTATAAGCCTTGTTTGCCGCCTCAAAAGAATTCATCCCCTGTGCTAAGGCAAGGCTAAAAGAACATAAAAACAGCAGTGAGATCATAAATCTTTTTCTCCATTCCATAATTATATCTTTTTATCGAGTTTGGAAATCGTAGCTATTGACTGCTGGTAATCCGTTTGTATTTCACCTGCAGATATAGGACTATAACGAGCCATATCACAGTGCTCTAAAAGCTGAATCAATTCTTTGATATCATCTTTTTCAATTCCTCTTTCAAGAAGAATTTCAGCAATTTTATCCTTATTGAGTTCTGAGGTTTCAATTTTGAGTTTTGCCTTTAAGAAATGGTGTAACGCTCTCTCAAGTGCCACATAGAATTCCTCCTTGTCTGCAATTGCTTTTTTGGCTGCAGAGAGGTATTTTTTGGCAAGTTGATTGGCTCTTCTAGATCTGTTTCCTTCGACATCCCCCCTGCGCTTTTGTCTATTCTTGCCGTAAATAATGGCCAGTGGAATAAGTAGTAAAGGAAGTAGCCAGCTTAAATAATAATTTAAAGTTCCAAAGAAATTTTTCTTCTCAATGGGACTCAATTTGGTCTGTAATTCGATAAACTTAAATTGATCATCTGCAACGACCTCTAATTTCTGTACTTGATTAGGTTGATCCTCTTGTCCCAGTTCTGGTCCTTCTAGAATTTGAAGTAAAACCTCCTCTGAATCAATACTGTGATAGCGTTTGGTTTTAGGGTTGAAATAAGAAAAGCTGATGGATGGAATTGGATACTTTCCCTTATATCCTGGCACCAAGGTGTAGGAGTTGGAAACTTCTCCTTGCATTCCTCCAAATGTCGTTTTAATATCTTCAGAAAATTCAGGGTCATAGCGTTCAATCGAAGCAGGGACCTTTACTTCTGGTATTTGGAAAAGTTTGAGATTCCCCGTTCCTTTTACTCTAACCTTAAGTTGTAGAGACTCTCCTGCATTAAGTATGTTTTTTGAAGCTTCTACAAAGAAATTATAATCCCCTACGGCACCGCTAAAGTTTGCAGGTTTCCCTTCTTCAGGAAGGGATTTTACATCGATTGTTCTCTTTCCAGCGGTTACAACTTTATTAGTCGAAGAATAGATAACTCCTCCAAAGAAGTCTCTTCTGTTCGTTGGAACATCAGCAGTAATCTCTAATGAAAGTGGTTCTAAAACTAATTCTCCTGTCATTTGAGGATAGAGGACGACTCTTTTTAGATCGACTACATTATAGGGTTCCCCTTTGTAGGTCCCGCTGCTAAAACTGTATTTGTTGATTGGAATTTCAGAAGACCAAAAATTTTCATAAGTTGGATTTTCTAATGGTCTAAAATTGGAAACGTTAATATTTCCCCCCACATAGAGTTTATAAACCACGGTGATGGGTTCATTTAAATAAGGACTGTTCTTCGATACCTCAGCCACCAAATGAAGCTTTTCTTCGGCAATATCATAAGCCGTTAATTGATCACTTGGCTTTTTTACCGCATCGGTTACAATCACCTCTTTAGATTGGGTCTTATAGGTTTTACCGTCAATCACTACCGAAGCTTGACTGATTGTAAAAGTTCCCTTTTGAATAGGTGCAATGGTATAGGAAAAGGTTCTTTTAAAACTCCTCACTCCGTTAATCCAAGAGGAACTAGTAGACTGAGAAGGTCCCATCACTACCCTGAATCCTTTGAAATCTGGAGGAGTAAACTGATCGCCATCTTGATTCATACTAAAGTCTACACGAATTCGCTCATTAATTCCCAATTTGCTCTTGGATAAATTTACCGCAAACTCAACCGTCTCTTGAGCGAACCCCTGAAGGCTGATCAAAAGACCGAACAGTACTAAGAAATGATAGAACTTCATTGTTTTCATTACCAATCCTTTTTCTTTTTTACAGGTACTTTTTTAACTTTTTGAGCGTCCATTTTCTCTTTGGACTTCTTCTCTTCATTTTGAACGGCCTCTAACAAATTTTTAATCTGCTGTGGTGACAGTTGACTCTTTCTAGGAGGTTGTTGGTTTTGAGGTTGCTGAGGCTGTTCTTTTTTCTGATCTCCATCGCCCTTTTTTTGTTCTTCTTTTTCACCGCCCTGGTCTTCCTTTGGATCTCCGTTTTCATCTTCCTTGTCGTCCCCCTTTTGCTGCTGACCTTGATCGTCTTTCTGTTGATCCCCCTTATCCTCGTTCTCCTTTTTATCTTGATTTTGATCGTTCTGATCCTGCTTGTCTTGTTCTTTATCCTTGTTTTTATCTTGCTTTTCTTGCTCTTTTTGATTTTCTAAAAGCTTCTTGGCAAGTGCTAGATTGTATCGTGTCTCATCGTCAGTAGGATTGTTTCGAAGGGCGTCTTTATAGGCTTCAACAGCCTTGGCATAATCCTTTTTGAGCATCATGGTATTACCTAAATTGTGAAGGGATTGATGACGTTCTGATTCAGTCTCTGCAGTTTTCCCAGATTTTACAAAGGTCAATGCCGCTTCGTCCAAAGCTTGCTGATTGTAGTAAGCATTCCCCAAGTTAAATTTAGAACTCAAGGCTTTGGGATTCATTGAAATTGATTCTCGATACTTCGCTTCTGCGCTCACGAAATCATTCTCAGCTATGCGCTCATTTCCTTCATAAGTAAGATTGTTGGCCTCTTTTTGTTGCTTTTTGCTAATCGGCTCTTCTTCTTGAGCGCTGACCCCCATAAAAAAGCAAAGCCCAATCATCACACTGATATGTCTTCCCTTAATTTTCATCTTGATGCTCTTTAAATAAGTTTAAACGCGTAAACCAATGGGTCTTGCGATCCAATATAACGATATCGATAACAAACAACAGCAAAGCAAAAGCGATAAACCACTGAAACTGATCCTTGTAATCAGAAAACTGCTGGGTTTCAAACTCTGTCTTGTCTAGTTGATCCAATTCTTCTTTGATCGAATTAACGGTCGCTTCAGTCTGTTGTCCGTAAAGATAGGTTCCTTTTCCTAAGTCGGCAATTTGTTCTAAGAGTTCCGCTCTGAGTTTAGATATCACCACCTCTCCGTTTTCATCCTTTTTAAGCTCCTGAACGATTCCTTTTTCCTTGATGGGAATTGGTCCTCCTTTAGAGGTTCCAACCCCTATTGTAAATATCTTTATTCCCTGGTCGAGAGCCTCTTCGATAACGGATTCTATTCCGCTTTCAGAGTGATCTTCTCCATCAGAAATAATAAACAGTATTCTGTTGGTCTGCGCCTCGTTATTGTAATAGGTAGTCGCTAATTTGATGGCCTCTCCCAAGTTGGTTCCCTGGGATGAAAGCATATCAGTATTGAGCGATTGAAGGAACATTTTAGCTGCTCCAAAATCTGTTGTGATCGGCAGCTGAGGATAGGCCCCTGCAGCATAAGCAATGATTCCGATTCGATCACTCGCTAATTGATTGATGATTTCAGAGACGATACGTTTAGCCTTCTCCAATCGGTTTGGAGCCATATCTTCTACGAGCATACTCTTTGAAACATCCACAGCAAAAACGATATCCACTCCTTCGCGTTTGATGGTTTCCATTCGAGTTCCAGCCTTGGGATTGACTAGGGCAAAAATCAATGCTGTAAATCCTAAAAGTTGAATAATCAGCTTCAGATTCGATTTAGAAGGAGACACTTCTGGGGCTAACAATTTGAGTCTAGTAGCTGAAGCAAATCGCTTTTGAGCTTTTTTCTTCCATATCGAAAGTGCCAATTGCAATAGCACAAACAAGGGAAGAATTCCCAAGAGGTATAAGTATATGTGCTCGTCTAATTGTATCATCTAAATAAAGCTTCTCAATAGTGTTTTGTTCAACAAAAATTCGAGGCTCAATAAAGCAAATGCTATAAGTGCCCACAAACGGTATTTTTCTTCGTAAGAATAAAATTTAAACTCTTCGATTTCTGTTTTTTCTAGTTTGTTAATTTCCTGATAAATAGATTCTAGTTTTTGATTATCCGTCGCTCTAAAATACTTTCCTCCTGTCAAGGCTGCGATTTCTTTTAAAAGTTCTTCGTCAATTTCAACTTGACGCATTCCGTATCGATAGGAGCCGTCGGGATTATATCCTATTGGAGATATCGCATTTCCATTGGTCCCAAGACCAATCGTATACACCTTAATATTGTATTCCAATGCCAGATCTGAAGCTGTTTTAGGTTCGATAAAACCAGCGTTGTTGATCCCATCAGTTAGAAGGATGATCACTTTTGAAAGTGCCTTTGAATCTTTTAATCGATTCACAGAGGTGGCCAATCCCATACCAATGGCTGTTCCATCTTCAAGAATTCCGTTGTCGATTTCTCTTAGCGATTGCAATACGATGTTTTTATCAGAGGTAATCGGTGTTTTGGTATAACTCTCTCCTGCATAGACTACCAGTCCGATTCGATCAGAGGAGCGATCTTTTATAAATTCTGAGGCTACATCTTTAAGGGCGATCAATCGATTGGGTTTTAAATCCTTTGCCAACATACTCGATGAAACATCGATTGCCATGACAATATCAATCCCCTTAGTCGTTTGAGTCTTCGCATCCACAGAGACAATTTGAGGTCGAGCAAGTGCGACAATGAGCGCAGCAAAGGCCGCAACTTTTAATCCTTTAGAACCAATCAATATCCAATGATGATAGGTTTTTGATCGAATCCCTTCAAGAGTCGACATACTCAAACGCGCCTTTTGAGAATACCTTTTGAAGTAGTACCACAGAAGAATGAGTGGCAGTAACAAAAGCAGCCAGAAAAACTCAGGGTTTGCAAAGGTTACATTATTCATCTGTGTCTATTTCTTTTAGTCGTATCGATCCCAAAAGCTGTTGTTTGATTTGATCGTTGTACTGGTTTTCTTGGTGTACTAACAATAGTTGTTGAGCAAAACCTTTACCTCCAAAGATGTAGAGTTCGTACACCATTTTTTCTTCATTTGATTCTTGGTCAATTGTAAAACGACCAAATACTTTAACACCCTGCACACCATCTACTGTAGTATAGGCTTCTTGTCTAGTGATGATGTTTTTCCCTCCGAGGGTTTCTAAGTAGGCAATACTACTCTCTGCTATTTGATCAAAATTAGGTTCCTCTTCGCTTTGAAGTTTTAAGGTGGTCAAATAAATTGAAAACTCCTCTTGCTCTAAACTAAACAGTTGGCGTTGTGCTTCTCCACTTGCAGGAACTGCTTTTAAATCTCTAATCAACACCTTGGGCGTACTCAATTGTATCGGTGGAGCTCCGTAAGAAGAGTTGACCCAATTGGATTCTAATAGCTGCTTTGAAGAATTAAAAGTCAAGGTGTCCCATACTTTTTTAGGTCCTGCATAGAATACTCCTGTACTTATTAGAGCAACTACCAGTGTTGCAACTGCCCATTTAATATGCCTCATTTTTCTTTTTTTCTCAGCTTCTAAAAGAGCTTGTTTATATTCTTCCTGCTGCATGAGTTCTTCCTCGGTAGGCTCTGGAATTGCTTCCTTGGTTTTAACAACCACTTCTTTGAGCTGTTCTCGATCCGATTCTGCCTTTGAGAGTTCTGGTTTCGATCGGGCAAACTTTACAAGATCTGCCGTCTTGAGAATTTGATCAAAGCGATCGATGGTCTGTTTATCCAAATCCAATGCCCCTGAATCTTTTAAAAGTTCTAAGTGATCGATTAACTGCTCAGTCGTACTCTCCAAAGCTGAGATGTGAATCTCCTCTTCTAAATACGATCGAACAATATTAGTGAGCTGAGAATAATATTCCTTGTATTCTTCTTTGATGAGGTATTGTGATTTTTCAAGTTCTTCCAGGGCGCTTAGGGCCTTGTCAAATGCTGGGATTAAAGCCTCTTCTTTCTTTTCAAATTTTTCAATACCCTTTTTGTAATAGAGGTAAAATCCATAAGCTATCCCACAGAGAATTAGCGCTAAAACAATCCAATTCCAAGGCATTTGAAATGATTTCTCAACTTGGATAATCGGTTTGATATCATACATCTTCTGTTGGGTGGTATCCACCGCTACATCATTGACTACAATATCATAGCTGTCCGTTTCATAGGAAAGCGAGTCGATATAGACCTTTAGTTTTGGCAGCTGAAAATGTCCTGAATCAAATTGAGTCAATTGATATTTTTGGAGGATTTTCCATTTACCATCCATAAGGAGCGTATCCGCTTTTGGAGCCTTGACCACTTCTAATGGAAAAACCAAAGCTTTTGGAAAAACAACCTGAGAAGTACTGTCTAAAGTAGCTTGGATACTGTAGGTGATTTGTTCTCCTATTTTAATTTCATTTTTATCGATAGAACTGACCACCTGAGCCTTAGAAGTCAAGACGGTAAAAACCACCACTGTAAAAAGTAGCGATTTAATGATTTTAGTAGTGCTCTTTTGAATCATTTAGCCTCTTTGTTTAAAATAACCCATTAGTTTTTTGACATAACTATCTCGAACACTGCAATCCAAAGCTCCCGCTCCAGATTTGGTGAAAGAATCTTTGAATTGCCCTTGTATTTTTTTGTAGTAGTTGTCGTACTCCAATCGCACTTTTTTTGAACTCGTCGCTACATAGGTTGTTTTTTTAGTCTCCAAGTCAATCATAGGAACCAAACCGATGTTTTCCAATTGTTCGTCTCTGGGATCGTAAATGCGAACTCCTGTGAGATCGTGTTTTTTGGCCACAACTCGAAGTGCAGACATATAGTCCTTTGAAACAAAATCGGATAACAAGAAAACAATGGCTTTTTTCTTGAGCACATTTCCTAAGTATTCCAATGGAATATTGATATCTGTGGCTGTGTGTTTGGGTTCAAACTCTAAAAGTTCTCGAATAATTCTGAGTATGTGACTCTTTCCTTTTTTGGGAGGTATGAACAGTTCTATTTGATCGGTAAACAACAATAAACCTACCTTGTCATTGTTCTGCATCGCAGAAAACGCAAGAGTAGCCGATATCTCAGTAATGAATTCTTTCTTACTGCTGTTTAGCGTCCCAAACTGGCCTGAAGCCGATACATCGACGACAAGCATCATGGTAAGTTCTCGCTCTTCTTCAAATACCTTTACATAGGGTTCGTTGTATCGTGCCGTCACATTCCAATCGATAGCTCTTACATCATCTCCAAACTGATACTGCCTCACTTCGCTAAAGGTCATCCCTCTCCCCTTAAAGGTAGAGTGATACTCCCCTCCGAAAATATGATCGGAAAGTCTACGAGTTTTAATCTCTATCTTTCGAACTTTCTTTAAAAGCGTTTTAGTATCCATCCTCTGCTTTATCCCCCTATTGAATCCTATGGTACTTCTACTTCATTGACGATGCTGTTGATGATATCTTCGGTACTGACATTTTCTGCCTCAGCCTCATAGGTAATTCCTATACGGTGTCTGAGTACATCGTGAACTACTGCTCTGACATCTTCAGGAACTACATAACCTCTTCTTTTAATAAAGGCGTAACACTTGGCAGCAATTGCAAGATTGATGGAACCTCTAGGAGAAGCTCCAAAACTGATCAGTGGTTTTAAGTGTTCTAAGTTGAACTTCTCTGGAAAACGAGTTGCAAAGATTAAATCCAAGATATACTTTTCAATCTTCTCATCCATATAGACTTCTCGAACCGCTTCCTGGGCTGAGAGAATTTGCTTGACACTTACTACCGGTTTAACTTGTTGATAATCCCCCGTTAAATTTTGTCGCATCACTATCTGTTCTTCATTCATCTTGGGATAGGTGATCACTGTTTTAAGCATAAAACGGTCGACCTGTGCCTCAGGTAATGGATAGGTCCCCTCTTGTTCTACTGGGTTTTGGGTTGCCAATACCAAGAAGGGTTTGTCGAGTATAAAAGTTTCGTCCCCAATGGTTACTTGCTTTTCTTGCATCGCTTCTAAGAGTGCTGATTGCACTTTAGCTGGAGCTCTGTTAATCTCATCTGCAAGTACAAAATTTGCAAAAATAGGTCCTTTTTTAATGGAGAAATCATTCTCTTTCATGTTGTAAATCAAGGTTCCAATGACATCAGCTGGTAGGAGATCAGGAGTAAATTGAATTCTGCTAAAACTACCTTTCACCGCCTTGGCAAGAGTGTTAATCGCAAGCGTCTTTGCGAGACCAGGAACACCTTCTAAAAGAATATGTCCTTGACCTAAAAGACCGATGAGCAATCGTTCCACCATTTGTCGTTGCCCTACTATTACCTTATCCATTTCTTGGATAAGCAAGTCAATAAACGCACTTTCTTGAGCTATCTTTTCATTGATTTGTGCGATATCAATCGTTTTGTTTTCTTCCATAAAAATCGAAGCTTTATAAATTGTGCTTGCAATTAAAAAATTATATCTTACACCTATTGTTAACGATAGGTTAAAATAAGCCTAACACCTTAATTTTTAAGATGATTTTAAGGATTCAAAACCTCTAAGCATGTCTAAAAAAGTAAACTTTTCATCTATCATCTCAGGAACCATGACCTGGGGAGAATGGGGCAAAAATTATTCTACAAAGGAAATGGCCTCGTTAATCGAACACTGTGTCTCTATTGGAGTAAGCACCTTTGATCATGCAGATATTTATGGAGATTACTCCAATGAAGCTGAGTTTGGTGCCGCTTTTAAAGAAAGTGGAATCGAAAGAGAATCCATTGAACTCATCAGTAAATGCGGTATTTCAAGGGTATGTGATCGAAGAAATTATATGGTTCATCACTACAATTATACCAAAGAGTATATTATAAATTCTGTAAAGCAGTCACTTCAAAATTTACAGACGGATTATTTGGATGTGCTCCTATTACACAGACCGAGTCCCCTAATGAATCCCTATGAAATTTCTGAAGCGATTACCTATCTCAAAAACAAGGAAATGATACGCTCTTTTGGAGTGTCTAATTTTACACCCTCTCAACTCTCAATGATCGATAAGCAACTCAAGGTTGAAATCAATCAAATTGAAATTTCATTGACAAAGTACGACTCTATGTACAACGGTCAATTGGATCAATGTATTGAGAAAAAAATACTACCTATGTCGTGGAGTCCTCTTGGAACTGCCATGAATAAAGAAAATCCAAAGCTGACGATGACGCTCGAACGACTCGCCAAAAAATACAGCCTAGAGGTCTCTCAAATTCTCATCGCATGGCTAGTAAAACATCCTGCTGGTATTATTCCAGTGGTAGGTACCACTCAAAAGGATCGCATATCACAAGCACTCGAGGCTTCTAAAGTAGATTTAGAACTCGAAGATTGGTTCGACTTATTGGAAGCAACTAGAGGACATCAAATCGAATAAGATGAATAGAAAAATTGCCTTAGTCACAGGAGCAAGTTCGGGAATCGGACGTGCGACTGCTCTTCGATTAGCCGAAGAGGGATTCAACCTCGTCATTTGTGGAAGAAGAAAAGAACAACTCGATCAACTTCAAAAAGAACTTCCTTCTGATTGTCAATCGCATCAACTCCTTTTTGATGTTCGCGATCAAGCCGAAGTTTTTAAAGCAATTGAATCCCTTCCCCATAATTTTAAATCTGTTGATTTACTGATCAATAACGCTGGTAATGCACACGGTTTGGACCCCTTTCAAGAGGCTCCCTTAGATGATTTTAACGCCATGATTGACATCAACATCAAAGGCTTGCTCTATGTTTCAAAAGCTGTGTTACCGACCATGTTAGATCGCAACAACGGACATATTATCAATATTGGGTCAACAGCAGCAAAAGAAGTTTATCCCAATGGTTCTGTATACTGCGCCTCAAAAGCTGGCGTTGATGCGATTACCAAAGGAATGCAATTGGACTTAAACAAGACCGATATAAAAGTTGGCGCCATTCATCCAGGTCTAGTTCAAACCAACTTTAGCGAAGTTCGATTTAAAGGAGATCAACAAAGAGCGGATCAGGTTTACAAAGGATTTAAAGCCCTTCAAGCAGAGGATATCGCAGACATCATCGCTTTTGTCGTCACCAGACCATTTCACGTAAATATTGCTGATCTAGTCGTGATGCCGACTGCACAGGCAAATTCAGTTACTGTAAATAAAAAACTCTGATTAAAATACTTCGCTTGCCGAAGGAAGTGCAGCGATCGCTCCAAATTTAGTGGTAGTTATAGCTCCAGCTTTATTCGCGATACTAATCATTTCCTTGAGCTTTTCAAAATCCTCAGAAATAGCAATTGGGCTTTCTAATTCTGACAATTGTCTAAGAAGACAGCCGATAAACGTATCCCCAGCTCCAGTCGTATCAACAGGGGTAACTTTTGTCGAAGGCACAGTTGTTCGTTGCCCCTTACAACTCAAAAGGGTCCCTTCTGAGCCAAGAGTTATACAAATAATGGGCACTCCAACCTGGTGTAAATAGTCACAGGCTTCTTCCTTAGTAGCACATCCTGATATTAGAAGCGCCTCTTCTAAAGAAAACTTACACAAGTGAGACTTCTCTACAAAAGGAATGCATTTTTTAATAAACTTTTCATCACAACCGGCCCAAAGATCAGCTCGATAGTTCGGATCAAAACAGATAAAGGCCTCTTGAGTGAGGGCGTCAAATAAGTAATGTCCATAAGCTTCTTCTAAACTTCCCCCTAAAAATGCAGTTGCAGCTCCAAAGTGAAGAATTTGATTGTTAAACTGATGTTTTAATTTAGAGTTGTACTGTAAACTCTTATCGGCACCTCTACTAAACACAAAGTCGCGCTCTCCATCTTCGGCAATCGAAACAAAAGCGAGTGTTGTAAATTCTTCTGATTCCTGTAATTCACTAAGATCTACTTTGTGATCTAAGAGCGTTTGTTTTAAGTAGGCTCCAAAAGCATCCTTTCCAATGGCTCCGACAAAGGCAGCGTTTCCATTGAGTTTATTAATAGCGCAAGCGACATTTGCAGGTGCTCCACCGGCTTTCTTTGTAAATGTTACTGCCTTTCTAAGATCACTCCCTTGATTTTCAGCCACAAAATCAATCAGTGCTTCTCCAATACAATATACCTTCTTCATCTGTTTAATTAAGACTGCAAAATAATCTTAATACAAATGCTTTTCAAAATTGTTGTCATAAAATTCACAAAAAAATTAAATATGTCTGTTTTGTTGTTTTATTTTTGACTTATGAGAACAATAGTCATTGGAGATATCCATTCAGGGCTCAAAGCCTTAAAAGAACTTCTAATAAAAGTAAATCCTTCTAAGGAGGATCGAATCGTTTTTTTAGGAGATTATGTAGACGGATGGTCTGAGGCTGTTCCTACAATCAATTTTCTAATTGAATTATCAGATTCTCACAACTGTATTTTTATTCGTGGAAATCACGATCAACTCACCTTAGATTGGCTCAAGGGAGTTCACAAAAGAGAACAGTGGTTAGTTCATGGAGGTCAAGCAACTGTTGATAGCTATAGTAAAATTGAAGACAAAACTCTTTTAAATCTACATATCGATTTCTTAGAAAATTTAGTGGATTATTATATCGATGATCAAAACAGATTGTTTGTACACGCTGGATTTACTAATGTCAAAGGTGTATCCTTTGAAAACTTTCCAGGGATGTGTTATTGGGATCGAACGCTTTGGGAATTAGCACTGGCCATCGATGGCAAAATGAATCGAGAAGATCCGTTTTACCCCGAGCGCCTCAAGTGCTATTTTGAAATCTATATCGGTCATACACCTGTGAGTAGAATTGGCAAATTCACCCCTGTTCAAGCAGAAAATCTTTGGAATATGGATACGGGAGCTGCTTTTAAAGGCCCCCTATCTGCTCTTGACGTTGAGAGCAAAGAGCTTTGGCAAAGTGCTCCTGTCTATACCTTCTATCCGGATGAAAAAGGAAGGAATTAAAATTCGAATTTGATTCCCTGTGCTAGAGGTAACTCTGTCGAATAATTAATTGTATTGGTCTGTCTTCTCATATAGACTTTCCAAGCATCCGAACCAGATTCTCTACCTCCACCTGTTTCTTTCTCACCTCCAAAGGCTCCACCGATTTCAGCACCAGAGGTCCCTATATTGACATTGGCTATACCACAATCGGATCCCCAGGCAGCTAAAAAGGCTTCAGCTTCTCTGAGATTGGTTGTCATGATGGCTGAAGACAAACCTTGAGGAACAGCGTTTTGTAGTTCAATGGCATTTTCTATAGCTCCCTTGTATTTGATCAAATAAAGGATGGGTGCAAAGGTTTCTTCCTGTACCATTTTAAAGTGATTCTCAGCCTCAACAATCGCTGGTTTTACATAGCATCCTGACTGGTATTGGTCTCCCGATAGAACTCCTCCAGGAATTAGTAATTTTCCACCTTCTTTTTCTACGGCCTCTAAGGCTTTTTGATACATACTTACAGCATCCTTGTCAATAAGAGGACCCATATGATTTTCAGAATTAAGCGGGTCGCCTATTTTTAATTGTCCGTAGGCCTTTTGAAGTGACTCCACTACTTGATCGTAGACCGATTCGTGAATGATGAGTCTTCTAGTAGAAGTACAGCGTTGACCAGCAGTACCTACTGCACCAAAGACCGCTCCGATGATCGTCATTTTAAGATCGGCATCAGGAGTGACGATAATGGCGTTATTTCCTCCGAGCTCTAAAAGTGATTTTCCAAGACGAGCGGCAACAGTTTGAGCGACAATTTTCCCCATTCGGATGGATCCTGTTGCTGAGATTAATGGGATGTTGTGATGCTGTGTCATATATTCTCCTACCTTATAATCCCCATTGACCAAGCAAGAAATTCCTTCAGGCATATTATTTTCTTTGAGCACCTGAGCAATGATATGTTGACATGCGACACCACAAAGAGGTGCTTTTTCAGAGGGTTTCCAAATGCACACATCTCCACTCACCCATGCTAGTGCTGTATTCCAAGACCATACCGCTACTGGGAAATTAAAGGCAGAGATAATGCCTACAATTCCAAGTGGGTGGTACTGCTCGTACATACGGTGACCAGGTCGTTCTGAGTGCATGGTGAGTCCGTGTAATTGTCTTGAGAGTCCCACAGCAAAATCACAGATATCGATCATCTCCTGAACTTCTCCAAGTCCTTCTTGAAGTGATTTTCCCATTTCATAAGACACCAACATACCAAGAGGTTCTTTAAGCGCTCTTAATCGATCTCCAAATTGTCGAACGATTTCTCCTCTTTGAGGAGCTGGAATAGCACGCCACTGAAGGAAGGCTTCTGAGGCAGTTTCTACGATACGATTAAAATCCTCCTTTGAAGTGATTCCTACTTCAGCAATTTTTTCTCCATTTACAGGACTGTATGAACTAATGGTCTGATCGTATTTAAAAGAAATGGATCCAGTAGAACTTCCTGAATTCGAAGGCTTAATTCCCAATTGTTCTAAGGTCGATGAAATGGATGTATTTTGCATTTTTATAACTTTTTATCTTAATAATGTTTCAAATGTAAAAAATATTCGTGGATTTAAGCAGCTAATCCTTTAAAACCAAGAGCGAATTTGATCGAAGAGTTGGTTTTCAAAAAGTTGATGGTAAACAAAAGCGCCAATTTCATAGAAAACTCCGTAGATCAACGAACTCTCTTTGGTCTCCTCTGAAATCCATCCACTCAAACCCACCTTTTGGTCTAAAAAAACTAAAAGCACTCCTAAAATGATCAGGCTTTTTAACAGGCCAAAGGCTCCTCCTAAAAGTTTATTCACCATTCCAAGTAAGAGCACTTGAACAATTTTAGTCAACAACTTTCCAAGTAAATTGACCCCCACTAGGACTGCTAAAAAGGTAACTACAAAGGCGGCTATATTAAGATTGTTTTCATTCCAATCGAGTAAATCGGCAAGATAGATGGCGGCAAAATCTGAAAAATGAAAAGCGCAATACAAGCCAGCAATCAGTGCAATGATGGAAGCAACTTCAACCAAAAGTCCGTTTTTAAAGCCTTTGTAAAATCCAAGGGCCATAATCAGCGCTAATACAATATCGATGACATTCATATAAAAGAAAGGATTAACTTTGTTTATCTAATTCGATTTAAAGTTAGGGAAACTTAAGCTTTATTCCTCATAAAAGAACCAATGTCTAGAGATCCTTTGTTAAAAGAAAAGTGGGAACAATTAACCCGCACCCTATCCGAACAGTTTTCTTCAGATGAAGAAATGGATATCGATTCCATCATTTATTTAATCGGTGTACAAGAATTAGGGCAATATCATCGCGCTTTTAAAAAAGATGAAAAGATTCATTTAATGCATATCGCTATTTGTAGACTTCTTGAACCTTATGGATATTATCGTTTTGATTATACCGATGAAGATGGATGGCCTCATTACACTATAGTAGAGAACCTACCCCCTTTAAAAGCAGGTGAACAAAGCGTACTTATCAAAGAGGCCATTGTTACCTATTTTACAGAAAAAGAATTTATATGATGTATCAAGTTCCTTATTACGCCGTTATTTTTACTTCAGCTATCAAAAATGACGAAGGTTATGCGCAGATGGCACAAGCCATGGAACAACTCGTCAAAAAACAAAAGGGTTTTTTAGGATATGATTCAGCTCGTGAAGCGATCGGGATTACGGTGAGTTATTGGAGCGATCTGGAATCGATTAAGGCATGGAGAAATCATCCAGAGCACGGAATTGCAATGCAATTGGGAAAAGAAAAATGGTACGACCATTACAGCCTTAGAGTCTGTAAAGTAGAGCGTGAGTACGAGTTTTAATCAGATCAAATGATTCTGTAATTCTTTAAAAACTTCTCTAGGACGTTCTTCCTGGTAGAGGATTCGATAAACCGAAGTAGCAATCGGCGCCTTATTAAAAAGTTCTTTTTGCTTTAAAAAATGATGCGCACTTTTAGAAGCGTAGTATCCTTCTGCAACCATCTTCATTTCCATCATGGCACTCTTCACACTATAACCTTTCCCAATCATGGTTCCGAACATTCGATTTCGAGAAAATGTGGAATAGGCAGTTACTAATAAATCTCCTAAATAGGCCGAGTGATAAATAACTCTTCTCTTGCGTTTAATGGCTCTAATGATGGTTTTCATTTCAGCTATGGAGTTGGCGATTAATACGGCCTGAAAATTGTCTCCGTATCCTATCCCATGTGCAATACCTGCTGCTAAAGCGTAAATGTTCTTAAAGACTGCAGCGTATTCAGTACCGATGACATCTCTAGAAGTGTGGGTAATGATATAATTAGCCGAAAGCATATCTGCTAAATACTGAGCTCTTCTCTTGTTCATACAAGCAATGGTCAAATAAGACAATCGCTCCAAAGCGACCTCTTCAGCGTGACAAGGGCCAGTAATCACTCCTATTTGATTCATAGGAACACCAAATTTTTGGTGTAAGTATTCTCCAATGATGAGTTCAGATTCAGGCTCAATCCCTTTGACAGCAGAAAAAATAGTCTTTCCACTTAAAGGAATGGTTACTTTTTTTAACTCATTTGCAACAAAAGCTGAAGGAATCGCTACGATCATTCGCTTATTCGCCTGTACAACCGCATTGATATCCGAACTCAATTCGAGCATCTCTAAATTAAAGTGAACCGATGTCAAGTATTTTGGATTGTGTCTATGTTGGAGTAAATAGTCGATATCGTTCTGGTTTCTGATATACCAATTTACTTTTAATTGGTTATCTGTCAGAATTTTAACCAAGGCTGTTGCCCAGGAACCTCCTCCTAAGACTGCTATTTGATGAGGGTTATTCATGAAACAAAGTTGAAGAAATATTTTAAGATTAACTAAAAAATATTTTTACTGTTAATTAATTTTTGGCACGCTATTTGTTAATCATATTATACAAAAATTAGTTTTTGTTTGGTTGATTTGGTTTAAGCCCTTGGATGATATTTCGTTCAGGGGTTTATTATTTTTGGCATGTATCGATATGAAAGTGTATTTTTGCAAACCTAAATAGTTCGTTTTGAAGAAAATAATCAACCTATTTGACTTCTCTCAGGAAGTAAATTACAAAACTGAAATACTCTCTGGTTTAACTGTTGCTTTAGCGTTAGTCCCCGAAGCCATTGCCTTTGCGCTAATTGCAGGCCTCTCACCCTTAACTGGATTATACGCTGCCTTTATGATGGGTCTAGTCACTTCCATTTTTGGTGGTAGACCTGGAATGATTTCTGGTGCCACTGGCGCCGTTGCTGTTGTTTTAGTTGCCCTTGTAAAATCACATGGAGTTGAATATATCTTTGCGACCGTCATCCTAGCCGGTCTTCTTCAAACTGTTGTTGGTTTTTTAAAATTAGGAAAACTGATGCGTCTGGTTCCTCATCCTGTTATTTTTGGATTTGTTAACGGATTGGCGATCATCATTTTTAGTTCTCAATTAGTTCAATTCCAAGATGAATCCGGTAACTGGCTTACAGGAATGCCTCTTGTTACCTTATTGGGATTAGTGCTTTTTACAATGTTGAGTATTTGGGGAATTCCAAAGATCAACAAACAACTTCCAGCGGCATTGATTGCCATTCTAGCGGTATTTGGAATCGTTGTTTTCTTCGGAATTGACACCAAAACCATTGGAGATATCGCCTCCATCAAAGGAGGATTTCCTCCCTTTCATTTACCAGAAGTTCCTCTTGAATTAGAGACCTTAAAAATTATTTTCCCCTATGCTTCTATTGTGGCAGGTGTAGGTCTTATCGAGAGTCTTTTGACTCTTAATATCGTCGATGAAATCACTGAAACTAGAGGGAGTGGCAATAGAGAAGCCATCGCTCAAGGAGGGGCTAATATTCTCTCAGGCTTATTTTCAGGAATGGGTGGTTGTGCGATGATTGGTCAGAGTTTGATCAACACCTCCAATGGTGCTCGTGCACGTCTCTCCGGGATTGTGGCCTCTGTAATGCTACTCGTCTTCATCATGTTTGGTTCCTCAATAATTGAAAAAATGCCAATGGCAGCCCTTACTGGACTAATGATCATGGTCTCCATTGGAACATTTGAATGGGCGAGTTTAAAAACATTTAGACGTATGCCTAAATCCGATGTATTTGTAATGGTGCTCGTGACCCTTGTTACCGTATTCTTACACAATCTAGCGCTTGCCGTTGTAGTAGGGGTTATCATAGCCGCACTTGTATTTGCTTGGGATAATGCCAAGAGAATTAGAGCTCGAAAATTTATAGATGAAGAGGGGGTTAAACACTATGAAATATACGGGCCTTTATTCTTTGGTTCCATCACTGTTTTTAACGAAAAGTTTGATGTGTTAAATGATCCCGATGTAGTTATCATCGATTTTGCTGAATCTCGAATTGTAGATATGTCCGCCATCGAAGCTGTAAATAAGCTTACTTCTAGATATCTTAAGGTTGGCAAAGAAGTACACCTCAAACACCTCAGTGCTGACTGTAGAATTCTATTGAAAAACGCTGATGAGATTATCGATGTCAACGTCATGGAGGACCCTACTTACAAAGTAGCAGTCGATCAATAGTCTTTAAGAAAACCATTGTTTTATACGCTTTTCTTGATCTAAAAGCGCTGTTTTAAATTCAGATTTTAAACGGCTCACTAAGTCTTTGACACTTGTGTTTTCGTGAATGCTTGTCACTCCCTGACCGGCTGACCAGATTGTTTTCCAAGCTTTAGCTTCAGTGTCTAATTCTTTACCAAAATCAATCTTTTGTTCCGCCTTTAAATCTTCTTCTGAGATTCCTGCTTTTGCCAAACTCTTGGCTAGAAAATTAGCTGGAACACCAGATATGGAAGCGGTATAAACAATATCACTTGCTCCAGAATCGATGATCATCTGACGGTATTCATCGGTAGCTTGACTCTCTTCTGTGTTGATAAAACGGGTTCCCATATAGGCTAAATCTGCTCCCATCTGAAGTGCTGAAGCAACATCTATTCCTGTTGAAATACAACCTGAAAGCAACATCGTTCCATCGAAAATCGAACGTACTTCTGACAACAAGCTCATCGGATTGAGGGTTCCTCCGTGTCCTCCAGCTCCTGCAGAAACCAGTATTAATCCATCGACTCCAGCTTCAATGGCCTTTTCTGCATGTCGTTTTTTGATGATATCGTGAAAGACAAGCCCCCCGTAGGAATGCACAGCATCAACGACCTGACTCACAGCTCCTAGTGAGGTGATCACCAATGGAACTTTGTGTTTCATACAAATTTTTAGATCCGCTTCGAGTCTCGGATTGGTCGGATGTACAATGAGGTTCACTGCAAAAGGTGCTGCCTTCTTTCCTGTCTCTTCTTCAAAAGCAGCAAGCGCCTCTTTAATCTGAACAACCCATTGTTCAAAGCCCTCTGTCGTTCGTTGGTTCAGAGCGGGAAAACTCCCTACTATGCCGTTTTTACAACAGGCGATAACCAGTTCTGGTCCTGAGATTAAAAACATGGGGGCCGCTACAATGGGCATTGATAAATCTTTGATAAATGCTGCTTTTTCCATAATTAAATTGTTTGTTTTTTAGAGGCAAAATAAACCCCTGACAATACCAGTATTCCGGCTGCTACCTTAGTGAAATTGAGCTGATCTTGTCCGCTTAAAATTGCTACTATAATTCCAATGAGGGGTTGCACATATACGAAAGAACTCACTGTAGAAGCCTTGAGTTTAGTCAGCGCAAATCCATTGAACAAATAAGTCATGTAAGTGGTTCCCAAAATTACAAATACTACCGATGCGATGATCGATGGAGGCATCTCCCAATTGATCTGATTAAAAGACGAATAGGTAATCGGTAGATTGACAATAAATGCAATCGTAAACACCCATTTTAAAACAGTGATGGGCTGATACTTTTCCATGACTTTTTTAATCACAATTAAATACAATCCATAAGCCGTAGCATTGACGATAAACAAGGTATTCCCCAATGGAATATTAGGGGCGTCCATACGGACTTCCTTACCGTAAATCACCAGTCCAATAGCTCCTACCAATCCCATAGCGATACCGAGAACCTTGGTAAAATAGATTTTCTCTTTTAAAAGGATACTTGAAAAAATAACGACGATGATAGGAGTGATGGTCACTAAAATTGAAGAATTAATCGGTGTCGAGAGCTCTAAGCCTTTGAAGAAGGAAAGCATATTAATACTCGCTCCTAGTATGGCTGCTGTAATCAGAGGCTTCCAATCTTGCTTGGCTATTTTCTCTGATTTTACAAATATGGAACTAATCCAAAACAGCAGTGCTGCACCTCCTGTTCTTAGGAAAATAAAACCAAATGCTCCGACGTAATCGGGCATAACTCCCTTGGCAACCGTGTGATTGATGCCGTAAATGGTCGTCGCTCCCAAGGCTGCTAAAAAAGCAACTACTCTAATATTAATGAGTGCTTTCAAGGTGCGACTTTAAGGATTCAACAGTCGATTTAGCATTGCCAATATAGAGCTTGTCCTGATATTGAATAACAGGTCTTTTTAAGTAGGTGTAATGACTTTTAAGCAACTCCCTATACCTGTCTTCACTCTGGCCATTAGGAGCTATTCCTTCTGCTTTAAAGAGTTGAGCTCTTTTATTAATCAAGGCCTCATAAGAAGAAGTGTGTTTGTAAAACCCCTCTAATTCCTCATCGCTTAGGGGGTGATCTTTAATATCGATTAGTTTAAATTGTTCGAGTGGCAGTTCTGCTAAAATCCTTTTATTAGTAGAACAACTGCTCAAATGATATATAATGTTCATCAATTGATTACTTTAGTGATTTAAAATTACAATTTATAAATGACATCATGAGTATGAAGTTTCAATTCTATAACTGCAGGGAAACCAGAAAAATTCTGGTCAATTTTTTAGAGACGATTTCAAGAGAGGATCTTTTGGCAATACCAGAGCACTTTAACAATAATATTTGGTGGAATATTGCACATGTGGCCGTAACCCAACAATTATTAGTCTATAAATTAAGCGGCTTAGCTCTTAATTTGCCTGATGACATCATTGCAAAATACGCTAAAGGATCTCTTCCATCAGAGGAGCCTTCAGAGGAAGAATTTAATTCAATCAAGAAAGCTCTAGTAGATCTAGTTGTTAAAACGGAAGAAGATTATAACAAAGGAATCTTTAAAAACTACAATCCTTATACCACTTCAGCCAATGTAACCCTAGAGTCAGTTGAAGATGCGATCACATTTAATAATTTTCACGAAGGCATTCATATAGGATCCATCCTTGCGCTTAGAAGAGCCTTAGGAATAGCATCGTAATGAAGAAAGAAACTAAAATGATTCACGGCGGGCAGCATTTAGAACCTCCCTACAATGCTTTGATGACCCCAATCTATATGAGTAGTTCTTATGGTCAAGAAGAACTAGGGAATTACGGTCAATACGCCTATTCGAGAACAGAAAACCCCACTAGAACTGCTCTTGAAAAATCATTAGCCAGCATTGAAAATGGCAGGGATGCCATTGCTTTTAGTTCGGGGATCGCCGCTGTAGATGCCGCCCTAAGATTGTTGAAATCTGGAGATCATATTATCGCTACCAAAGATATTTACGGAGGAAGCTATCGTCTTTTTACTCAATTATTAGAGCAGCTTGGCTTGCAATTTTCCTTTGTTGACCTTCAAGATTTAGCGGGTTTGAAAGATCATTTTCAAGCCAATACCAGAATGGTTTGGGTGGAATCGCCCACCAATCCTCTAGTCAAAATAGTCGATATCTCCGAGATTGTCAAAATCACCAAATCTATAGATCCTTCCATTCTTGTTGGTGTAGACAACACCTTTGCTTCTCCTTATTTACAGCAACCTCTTGATTTAGGAGCGGATATTTCAATGCACTCCGCTACTAAATTCCTATCGGGTCATTCTGATGTCATCCTCGGTGCCCTTGTCGTTAAGGATGTTGAATTGGGCAAAAAATTGCACTTCATCCAAAATGCAGCAGGAGCAATTCCTTCACCGATGGATTGCTTTTTAGTGCTGAGAGGAATCAAAACCCTGCACCTTCGCATGCAGAGACATTGTGAAAACGCAGCTCAAATTGCTGAATTTTTAAGAGCGCACCCAAAAGTAGAAAAAGTGTATTACCCCGGATTTAAAGATCATTATAATCACCAGATTGCCAAAAAACAAATGACTTCTTTTGGCAGCATGATCTCTTTTGTTACTAAATCATCAGATTTAGAATCCACAAAAATTCTTATTAAAAAACTCAAAATATTCTGCTTAGGAGTCTCCTTAGGAGGAGTAGAATCCCTAGTAGGTCATCCTGTTACAATGACACACGCATCCGTTCCCAAAGAGGAACGTGAAGCCTTAGGGATTGTAGATGGATTAATTAGATTATCTGTAGGGGTAGAAGCTGTAGAAGATCTTATAGCGGACTTAAATGGAGCGCTTTGAGAATCTTGTAAAAAAAGATAACATTTTAGCTTTGAAATTGTTAAAATAACATATTTTTGTCTTCAAAATATTAATTTGATAATTATATGCATTCTGACAAGTTAATTCAAGACAAGATTGATCGCTTTATGCAAGAGGTCATCAGTCGCAATGGGCATGAGCCTGAGTTTATTCAAGCAGTCCAAGAAGTGGCCGATACAGTAATCCCTTACATCGCCAATAACGAAATCTATAATGGCAAACACGTGCTTTTGAGAATGGTCGAGCCTGAGCGCTTGATTTCTTTCAGGGTTGCTTGGGTCGATGACAAAGGAGAAATCCACGTCAATAGAGGTTATCGTATTCAGATGAATTCAGCAATTGGTCCTTACAAAGGAGGTCTGCGTTTTCATCCGACAGTTAACGCCAGTATCTTAAAATTCTTGGCTTTTGAGCAGGTCTTTAAAAATGCATTAACAACCCTTCCTATGGGTGGTGGAAAAGGAGGTTCTGATTTTGATCCAAAAGGAAAATCAGATGATGAAATCATGCGTTTTTGCCATGCGTTCATGTTAGAACTTTCCAAGCATATCGGGGCTAATACAGATGTTCCAGCAGGGGATATCGGAGTAGGTTCCCGTGAAATTGGATACCTCTTTGGAATGTACAAGAAAATACGAAATGAGTTTACAGGAGTACTTACTGGGAAAGGACGTTCATGGGGAGGATCTTTGATTCGCCCAGAGGCAACTGGTTACGGCACCGTTTACTTCGCTCAATCCATGCTTCAACGAACAGGAGATTCTATGGAAGGAAAAACGGTCTGTATCTCTGGTTCTGGAAATGTCGCTCAGTACGCCGCTGAAAAATGCGTTCAATTAGGGGCTAAGGTTTTAACCTTTTCAGACTCTAAAGGATATATTCACGATCCACAGGGAATCGATCAAGAAAAGATCAATTTTGTAATTGATCTTAAAAACAACAAAAGAGGTCGTATTAGCGAATACGTCAAACAATATCCCGAGGCAACCTATCACGAGGGTGAACGTCCTTGGTCAGTACCTTGTGATGTAGCATTCCCATGTGCAACACAAAACGAATTGAATTTAGATGAAGCTAAAATGCTTGTCAAAAATGGATGTACCTGTGTTGCCGAAGGAGCCAATATGCCTACTACTCCTGATGCCGTTCACTACTTCCACGATCAAAAAATTCTCTTTGCTCCTGGAAAAGCATCCAATGCTGGTGGGGTAGCTACTTCTGGATTAGAAATGTCTCAAAATTCCCTCAGAATTAGTTGGACAAGAGAAGAGGTAGATGAGCGTCTTAAAGACATTATGGCCAATATTCACAACAACTGTTTAGATTACGGAATGGAAGAGAACGGTTATTGCAACTACGTTAAAGGTGCGAATATCGCCGGATTCGTTAAAGTAGCTGATGCCATGCTCGCTCAGGGAGTCATCTAAGATTTCTGTTAATTATTTAAGAGCCTTTGGAGTCATTCAAAGGCTTTTTTTGTTATTTTGCTCTCTATGAGAGTCCACACAAAAGCCATCGTTCTGTCTTCGATTAAATACGCAGACAGCAGTTTAATCGTAAAGGCTTTTACAGAATCGGACGGATTAAAATCCTATATATTACGAGGGGTTTTAGCTACTAAAAAGGGGAAAGTCAAAGCGGCCTATTTTCTGCCTTTATCTCAATTGGAACTAGTTGCTACTCATAAAAACAATGCAACATTGGATCGAATTTCTGAAGTAAAAACGCATTACCACTACCAAAGTGCTCACTCTAATCTAGTCAAAAACTCACTAGTCTTATTTCTTTCAGAAGTTCTTTCTTCAGCTATTGTAGAAGAAGAAGAAAACAAAGAACTGTTTCTGTTCTTATCAGAGTCTTTGATGTGGATGGATCAAAACGATCAGGTCGGGAATTTTCATATACAATTTCTAATTGATCTGAGTCGTTATTTAGGATTTTATCCCGATCACTCAACGGTTGATGCTCCTTATTTTAATCTTGTCGAAGGAGCATTTAGTTCTTATTTTTCCAATGAAAGCTCATTAAATAATTCACTTTCAGATGCCTTAAAGCTGTTTTTAGGCACGAATTTTGATAATTCAAAAACAATTAAACTCGATAAAAACCTGAAAATTGAACTTATAAAATCGATTATGAACTATTATCGATTGCATTTAAATTCATTTAAGTCACCCAAATCCCTTGAAGTCCTCAATGTCGTCTTTTCCTCACTATAAAACAGCATTAAGCTTGTTGATCCTATTGTTGAGTTTCAGTGTGAAAGCACAGGACTTTTTGGTATATGATGCGAACACCAATACCCCCATAGACCAGGTGATTGTCTATACTACTGACCTTAAAGAAAGCATCAGCTCCAACAGTGATGGACAGGTAGATCTCTCTATCTTCGAGGAAGATGAAATTTTAGAGGTTTACAAATTCGGTTATGAAAAACTGAGAATCAGCAAACGCAGCTGGGCTAAGAATGATTACGCTATTTACCTATATCCTCAAAGTATGCACTTGGACGAGGTCATCATGTCGGTCTCCAAATGGAAACAATACAAAAGTCAGGTGCCTCAAAAGATTCAAGTAATCGATCAAAAAGCCATTGAACTTCAACAACCTCAGACCTCAGCAGATTTACTCCAACAATCTGGAAATGTCTATGTTCAAAAAAGTCAGTTAGGTGGGGGAAGTCCGATGATTAGAGGATTTGCTGCCAATCGATTGCTTTTAGTTGTCGATGGTGTGCGTATGAATAACGCCATTTTTAGAGGAGGGAACCTGCAAAATGTGATCTCTATAGACCCCTTTACAGTAGATAAGACTGAGGTGCTTTTTGGAACTGGTTCTGTGATTTACGGATCAGACGCCATGGGAGGAGTCATCAACTTTTACACAAAATCAAATGGGTTTAGTAGTAAAAGATCCTTTAAAGCCAATGCTCACAGTCGCTTTTCTTCAGCAAATAAAGAGTGGACCAATCACGCTGATTTTTCTATTTCATCTTCCAAATGGTCTCATTTTAGTAGCATCACTCAAAGTGATTTTTCTGATTTAATGATGGGAACAAGAGGCCCTGATGACTATTTAAACCCACTTTATATAGAGCGTATCGACGGTGTTGACCAAGTGGTTCAAAACGATCAACCCCTAAGACAAATCAATTCTGGATACTCCATGCTCAGCGCTTTTCACAAAAGCGTCTATCAACCCTCTAGCCATTGGAAACACGAATTTTCTTGGGTCTATTCTAAAACGTCTGATATTCCTAGATACGACCGACTCATCAGACCAGGTAAGGGAGCTGACCCACTTCGATCTGCACAGTGGTATTACGGACCTCAGCTTTGGAATATGAAACATTATCAACTACATCATTTGAGATCGAATTCATTCTATAGCAACGCCCTTTTAAGTATCGCACATCAACGTTTTGGAGAGAGTAGACACAATAGAGATTTTAACAGTCCTCTGTTAGAACACACCGAAGAACTAGTCGATAGTTGGACATTGAATTTAGATTACGAGAAGAGTATTGGGGAATCCATAGATCTTTTTTACGGATATGAATTCATCGACAATGTCGTAGATTCTAAAGGGAGTAGTGAAAACATCGACAACAATCTAAGAACAAGTGCCCCATCTCGTTATCCTGACAATGCCAATTGGAACTCTTCTGCACTCTACCTTAACAGTACTTTTAGAGCTTCTGATCACTTGAGTTTAATGAGTGGGTTTCGCTACAATAAAATCAAAGCCTTTGCAAAGCTCGATCGAATGGAATACCAATTTCCATTTGATGAAATCGACTTAAATACTGGAGCATTAACGGCTAATTTAGGAATGAATTGGACCTTGAAAAACTCTCAATTGAGATTGAATATTTCTTCTGGATTTAGAGCTCCAAATATCGATGACCTAGCCAAGGTATTCGATTCAGAACCTGGAGCAGTAGTAGTCCCTAATCCCGATCTTAAACCAGAACACGCTAGAGGAATTGACATCGGTTTTAGAACTCGAATAGAAGATCATACCGATATTCGCATTTCTACCTACTACACCTTTATGGATCAAGTGATGGTTCGAAAAGACTACAATGCTTTTGTTCCAAAAGACCAAACTCAGGCTCAAGAATACCTCGAATATCAAGGGGAGCTTTCAAGAGTTCAAGCGGTTCAAAATTTAGCTCACGCCAAAATTAAGGGTATTGAATTTGCGTTGAGATGTCTTGTCAGTCCTGAATTTAAAATCATTGGAAATTACTCCTTATCCAAGGGAGAATATTTAGATGAAAACGGTGTTAGTTCTGCTGTAAGACACGTGTCTCCTAACTTTGGACAACTGCAATTGGTTTATGAAAAAGGTCCTTTTGTACTCAATTTCTACAGTCTCTTTAACTCTGAAATCCCCTTTGAAAAATTAGCCCTGAGTGAACGCTCTAAAACCTATCTCTACGCTAAAGACCTCGAAGGAAATCCCTATGCTCCCTCATGGCAAACCCTTAATTTCAAATCTCAAGTTCAGCTAACCCATGAAACCAAGTTTAGTTTTGCGATTGAAAATATAACAAATCTTCGTTACCGACCCTATTCATCGGGAATCAGTGCCCCAGGCATCAATCTGATCAGCAGTTTATCTCACCAATTTTAAAATCGGGTCCTGAAGCTCCTCTTTTTGTTAATAATTGTGTAATTTTGCATCTTTAATTTTAGCTCAATAGCTTAGTATTATGAAGTTTGCAGAATATAAAGGCCTCGATTTAGCAGAAGTATCGAACTCTGTTCAACAGTTCTGGAAAGACGCCGATATCTTTACTAAAAGTATCACTCAACAAGAGGGGAAACCTAGCTATGTTTTTTTTGAAGGACCTCCTTCAGCGAATGGAATGCCTGGTATTCACCACGTGATGGCAAGGACCATCAAGGATATTTTTCCGAGATACAAAACCATGAAGGGGTTCCAAGTAAAGCGTAAGGCTGGATGGGATACTCATGGACTTCCTGTAGAATTAGGGGTCGAAAAAGAACTTGGGATTACCAAAGAAGACATTGGGACTAAAATTACCATATCTGAATACAACGACGCTTGTAGAAAAGCAGTGATGCGCTATACAGACGTATGGAATGATATGACTGAGAAAATCGGTTATTGGGTCGATATGAAAGACCCTTATATCACCTACGAGCCAAAGTATATGGAGACCGTTTGGTGGCTTTTAAAACAGATCTATGACAAGGGTCTTATCTATAAAGGCTATACCATTCAACCGTATTCTCCTAAAGCAGGGACTGGTCTGAGTTCACACGAGCTCAATCAGCCAGGTTGCTATCAAGATGTAACCGATACAACTGTAACGGCACAGTTCAAGGCAATCAACGACAGCCTGCCTGAGAAATTAAAAGGCATTAGCGACACCCTTTATTTCCTAGCATGGACGACTACTCCTTGGACACTTCCGAGCAATACCGCATTAACAGTGGGTCCAAAGATCGAGTATGTTTGGGTGAAATCATTCAATCAATATACTTTTGAACCGATCACCGTCATCTTGGCAAAGTCATTAGTCGGCAAACAATTCTCTGGAAAATACAACCTAGTTGAAAGCGAAGAAGAGCTGAAAAGCTTTAATGAAGGGGATAAGAAAATCCCTTATTTCATCGGAGATAGTGTTCTTGGAAAAGAACTTAAAAACATCCGTTACGAGCAATTAATAGACGCTGCAAAACCCTATCAAAATCCAGAAAATGCCTTTAGAGTTATTCTTGGAGATTTTGTGACCACTGAAGATGGTACCGGTATTGTTCACACGGCTCCAACCTTTGGTGCTGATGATGCCCAGGCTGCTAAAGAAGCAGATCCAGAGGTGCCACCTATGCTTGTGCTCGATGAAAACGGCAACCCTGTTCCTCTAGTTGACCTTCAGGGTAAATTTCGTCCAGAACTAGGAGAACTAGGTGGTAAATACGTCAAGAACGAATACTACGATGAAGGACAGGCTCCTGAAAAATCAGTAGACGTTGAAATTGCCATCCAACTCAAAATAGAAAACAAAGCCTTTAAGGTTGAAAAATACGTTCACTCCTATCCGAACTGTTGGAGAACTGACAAACCTGTTCTTTATTACCCATTAGATTCTTGGTTTATCAAAGTAACCGATGTCAAAGATCGCATGTTTGAGCTCAACCAAAGCATCAATTGGAAGCCAAAAGCAACAGGAGAAGGAAGATTTGGAAACTGGCTTTCCAATGCCAATGATTGGAACCTTTCTCGTTCTCGATATTGGGGAATTCCACTTCCAATTTGGAGAACTGAAGACGGAAAAGAAGAGCGCATCATCGGATCTGTCGAAGAACTCAAGTCAGCAATGCAAGAGTCTGTAAAGGCAGGTCTAATGGACAAAGACATCTTTGAAGATTTCATCCCTGGAGACAACAGCGAAGAAAACTATCAAAAAATTGACCTTCACAAAAACATCGTAGATCAAATCGTACTCCTTTCTGAATCTGGAAAACCGATGAGAAGAGAGTCTGATCTGATCGATGTTTGGTTTGATTCTGGATCCATGCCTTATGCACAGTGGCACTATCCTTTTGAAAACAAAGAAAAAATAGATAACAATACCTCCTTCCCTGCTGATTTTATCGCAGAAGGAGTCGATCAAACTAGAGGGTGGTTTTATACCCTTCACGCGATTGCCTCAATGGTATTTGATTCGGTAGCCTATAAAAACGTCGTATCGAATGGAATGGTTCTTGACAAGGACGGAAAGAAAATGTCCAAACGACTAGGAAATGCCATCGACCCTTTTGAAACTTTAAAAGAGCATGGAGCAGATCCTACCCGTTGGTATATGATCTCCAATGCCAATCCTTGGGACAACTTAAAATTTGATCTCGAAGGTGTTGCAGAGGTCAAACGTAAATTCTTTGGAACGCTTTACAACACTTATTCCTTCTTTAGCTTATACGCTAACTTAGACAAATTCTCATATCAAGAAGAAGAAGTTCCAATGAATGATCGACCTGAAATCGATCGTTGGATTTTATCGGAACTCAATACACTGATTCAAAAGGTTGACAAAGCCTATGAAGAATATGAGCCAACGAGAGCGACACGACTCATTTCAGACTTCGTTCAAGAAAATCTCTCTAACTGGTATGTAAGACTCTGTAGAAGACGCTTCTGGAAAGGAGCCTATGAAACCGATAAGATCGCAGCCTATCAAACACTCTATACTTGCTTGGAAACAGTGGCCCTTTTATCGGCTCCTGTAGCTCCCTTCTTTATGGATCGACTCTTTAGAGATTTGAGTTCTGTTTGTAGACCTAATGCTGCAGAATCTGTTCACTTAGCTGAATTCCCTAAAGCAGATACAAGCCTTATCGACAGTTCTTTAGAGCAAAAAATGGAGTTGGCACAACGCATGTCATCTCTTGTGCTTTCGCTTCGTCAAAAAGAAAAAATCAAGGTGAGACAACCGCTTCAAAAGATTATGGTTCCCTACCACTCTGAAGAAGAAAAACAGGCCATTCTTGCTGTTGAAAATCTCGTAAAAGCAGAGGTCAATATCAAAGAACTTCAATTGATTACAGACGAAGACGGTATCATCGTAAAACAAATCAAACCCAATTTTAAAACCCTTGGTCCAAAACACGGGAAGCATATGAAACAAATCGCTGCAGTTGTTGCAGGATTTAATGCAGAGGATATCTCTATCATGGAACAAGAAGGTCATAAACTAATTGAGCTTGCAGATACAACGATCGATCTAACCATCGATGATGTATTGATCTCTTCTCAAGACATCGAAGGTTGTTTAGTTGCCTCTGAAGGGTCTATTACGGTTGCCTTAGACATTCATATCACACCAGAACTTAAAAGCGAAGGAATCGCTAGAGAGATGGTCAATCGAATTCAAAATCTTAGAAAAGATTCTGGTTTTGAGGTTACTGATAAAATTATTGTAACTATTTTAAAAGATGGTATTGTAGAAAAGGCAATAAATGTTAACTTAGACTACATTAAGACGGAAACACTTAGTGAAGAAATTCACTGTGTCGATGAATTAAGTGAGGGTGTGGAGATCGAATTTGACGATACTCGCACACGATTGTTTATCAAAAAAAAGGAATAATTATGTCAGCAGAATCGAATCACAGATATTCCGACAAAGACTTGGAGGAATTCAGAGTAATCATCGAAGATAAAATCAAAGTAGCTAAAGAACACTTAGAGTTGCTAAGAAGTGCCTATATGAATGATCATAACAACGGTACTGATGATACTTCTCCAACCTTTAAAGCATTTGAAGAAGGCTCTGAAACCATGAGTAAGGAAGCGAATACACAACTCGCAATTCGCCAAGAAAAATTTATCAGAGACCTTAAAAACGCTTTACTTCGAATAGAAAACAAGACCTATGGGGTTTGTAGAGTTACTGGAAAGTTAATCTCTAAGGAGCGTTTAAAATTAGTTCCTCACGCAACTCTGAGCATCGAAGCGAAGAATATGCAAAAATAAACTTCAATGCCTTGTTCCACTTTCATCAAACAAGGCATTTTTTGTCTAATAGGTCTCGCTTTTAGTTATTCCTTTGGACAAAAAACCATTCATAAATCATTTATTGAAGAAGGAGTTGATCAGATTTTTATCGATGCCAAGGACAGTTTTGAAGTGGTTCTTCAGACAACAGACACCAATAGTCTAACCATAAAAGCTGAAATCGAAGGAGAATACAGTCCCAATCAATTAGTCAACGTTTTTACAGATCGCAATCTACTGACTATAGAACCAAGCTTCAATGCAGGCTTTGTGATGCCAAATGACAAACTAAGTGCTCATAAGGTATTGTCCGTCTCCCTCTTTATTGAGATTCCACAGCAGTTTAAAGTAAAACTAGTCGGCAATTCTACCAATACTGAAATTCACGGGGATTACAAAGATTTGAGAATTGAACTCAACGATGGAAATTGCACCCTCTACCAAGTAGAATCAAAAGCCACTGTGCACACCATAAAAGGTTCGATCAAAGCTTATGTCGACAAGGCGACCATCGATGCTCACAGTACCTATGGAACTCTTGATTCTGATTCGATTCCACTGGGTATATCTCAATTAAATCTAAAGAGTCAAATTGGACACATTCAACTTATAAAAGCAAATAAATAATTGTATTTTTGAGCGAACGAAAACCTATGAATTTAAAAAAAGTATCTCTGTTTGTCTTATTGCTGCTGATTGTAGATCAGTGGTCCAAGATCTATGTAAAAACACATTTTTACTTAGGGGAATCCATTGAGGTCTTTTCGTGGTTTAAGATTTTATTTATTGAAAATGAAGGAGCAGCCTGGGGGACCAAACTCAGCGATATTCTCCCAATTGCAGAATCCTCGGCTAAACTATTTTTAACCCTTTTTCGATTAGTAGCCATTACCGCAATTGGTTATTGGGTGGTGCACACAGTTAAAAACAAGGGTCCAAAACTCTTGATTATTGCTCAGATTCTCATCTTTGCTGGAGCACTTGGCAACATCATTGATTCCGTTTTCTATGGACTAATATTCAATCATTCCAACGGTCAAATTGCTTCGTGGATGGCAGAAGTTCCATACAGTAAACTGTTTCATGGAAAAGTAGTCGATATGCTCTACTTTCCGCTCATTGATACGACATGGCCAAACTGGATGCCTTTTATAGGAGGAAATCAATTACAATTTTTTCAACCGGTCTTTAATATTGCAGATACCGCAATCAGTACTGGAGTTGGAATTCTCTTAGTCTTTAGTAAGAAAGTCTTTCCAAAATCTGCTTAGTCGAGACTAAACAGATCATCTACCTTACACTCAAATATTTGTGCCATTTGAAGTCCTAATTCTAAAGAAGGGAAATACTTGTTGTTCTCAATAGAATTGATGGTTTGCCTGGACACTCCTAACTTCTTAGAGAGATCCTCTTGGGTGACATCATACTTTGCTCTATACATCTTGATATTGTTCTTCATCTCTTAGTCTTTGTAGTGTTGGTGAAGTTTGTATTTGAAAATCAAATTGAACACCAATATGATTAAAAACAACTGAACAACCATTACGTGAAAATAAGTTAATTCATAAACAAAAAGCGTTGCTAATAACAATATTCCATAATTGATATAGAGCGATGTAGTCAAGCTATCCATTCGTAGTTTAGCGATGAGTTCATCTTCTATTGGTTCTCGGCTAAAGGATGCCATAAGCCCACTGATCACGATAATCAATGTCAATAGCTCGTCTAATACGTTATTGTCGATCCATTGAAGGGCGTGATTTCCAATGATGTTCTCAGTAGTTTCTGTTCGTAAGATCGTATCATCACCTAAAACAGAGAACACTTTCATATTAAAGAATTCAAAAGTTGTTTCCGAAAACCAGATATAGGATCCAAAAATCAAGGTGGTATAAAAAATAATACTCGACCATTTTTTATAGGAATGAGGAAATAGTATTGTTTTCATAATGTAAAATATTTTTTACAAATATATAAAAACAACTTACTTAATGTAAAATATTTTTGACATTTAACATCAAAAACTATTTTTCATAAGCATTAAAGCCTATTAAAATTTATAAATTCTATCGGGGGTAATACAGTAGTTTAGTGGAATATCGCTAGAAAAGACTTCTGCAAATTTTTCTTCAGCATCAAAAAAACTAAGGCCAATTTTTAAGACATCATCTCTACACTGGGCTAAAAATCCATCGTACATTCCTTTTCCATATCCAATACGATGTCCCTGCTGGTCAAATGCCAATAAGGGAACAAATACCACATCCATTTTCTTGGGATCGATTTCGATACCGTCTACCGGCTCAGGGATTCCCCATTTATTGACAACAAGAGAAGTAGAATCGAGTAACAAATAGTGTTTGAGTTCCGCTCCAACAACCTTGGGTACTAATACCTCTTTGTCTTTTCCTTGAATAATAGAGAGAATGTACTCGGTGTTAATCTCGTTTTTTTGCTCGATTGGCAAAAACAAATGATAGTACTGAGCCTTCCAAATAGGAAGCTCTATGAGTCGATTCGCAATAGCTAAACTCATCGAATCCATCTCTTGAGAGCTCAATTTAGCCCTTAAATCGCTGTAGTGTTTTCTCAGTGTTTTTTTATCCACCTTTTGTGATTTATACCAAAACAAAGATACAATTAATTACTACCTTCGTCACAAGTGGAAAGTGCTTCAATTGACATACAATTAACCTCGCTTCCTTCGAGCCCAGGAGTCTATCAATTTTACGACTCAAAAGGGACCATTATCTATATTGGAAAAGCCAAAAACCTCAAAAAGCGAGTGAGTTCTTACTTTGCTAAAAAACACGATGATGCTAAAACTAGAATCTTAGTCTCCAAGATTCAATCCATCAAACACATTGTGGTTCCCACAGAAACTGATGCCCTTTTGTTGGAAAACAATCTCATAAAGAAAAACAAGCCTCGCTATAATATACTGCTCAAGGATGACAAAACCTATCCTTGGATTTGTATTGCAAAAGAACCTTATCCAAGAGTGTTCTCCACTAGAAAACTCCTTCCTAAGAATGGAACCTATTACGGGCCCTATACCAATCCTAAAACCATAAGAGCGCTTCTTGAATTAATTCACGAACTCTATCCACTTCGATCTTGTAACTATGATCTCTCTGCTTCCAAAATAGAGGCCAAGAACTACAAGCGATGCTTGGAATATCATATGGGGAACTGTAAAGCCCCCTGTGAAGGCCTGCAGACAGAAGCTCAATACAGTGAAGACATCAAAGCAGTTCAATCGATTTTAAAGGGAAAACTCAATAAGGCCTTAAAGCTTTTTAAACAAAAGATGCTCGAAAAATCAGATCGTATGGAATTTGAAGAAGCTCAACTGTACAAGGAAAAATTAGAGTTACTCTCAAAATATCAATCCAAACGAACTGTAGTAAATCCTAAGATTGACAATGTCGATGTCTTCAGCATCATCGCCGATCAAACCCATGCCTATGTCAATTATTTAGAAGTAGTTCAAGGAGCCATTATTCGCTCTCATACCCTCGAGATCAAAAAGAAACTAAACGAAACACAAGAGCAGCTTTTAGAGTATGCAATCTTGGCTATCAAAGAAAAATACCCCAGTATTTCAAAAGAAATCTATCTGCCCTTTGAAGTGTTGGTACCTAAAGGATTAAAAATCACCATTCCTAAAACAGGTGACAAAAAAAGACTCATAGAGCTCTCTCATAGAAATGCCCTCTTTTACCGAAAAGACGTCCTTACGCAGCTTCAATTAGTCAATCCAGATAAACACGTCGATCGCATCATGGCTCAGATGAAGAAAGACCTTAGGTTAAGTGAGGAACCTCGACATATCGAGTGTTTTGACAATTCCAATATTCAAGGGACCAACCCAGTGGCAGCCTGTGTGGTGTTTAAAGACGGAAAACCTTCTAAAAAGGATTACAGACATTTTAAGATTAAAACCGTTGAAGGACCAGATGATTTTGCATCCATGGAGGAAGTAGTGCTCAGGCGTTATAAACGCCTTCAAAGAGAAGGGGAGCCCCTACCCCAACTCATTGTCATCGACGGTGGTAAAGGACAGTTGTCCTCTGCTTTAAAAGCGCTTGAACAACTGGGTCTAAGAGGTAAAATAGCTATTATTGGAATCGCTAAACGATTGGAAGAAATCTATTTTCCTGGAGATTCAATTCCGCTATATCTGGATAAAAAATCAGAGAGTTTAAAAATTGTACAACGCCTTCGAAATGAAGCCCATCGATTTGGTATTAGCTTTCACAGAAACCTGAGAAGCAAATCAGCTTTTAATTCAGAGTTAGAGTCCATTGAAGGGATTGGCCCAAAGACCGTTGAACAACTTCTTTCCAAATACAAATCACTTTCAAAAATAAAAGAACTTTCGGTTGAAGATCTCATACAAGAGGTGGGACCAGCCAAGGCGACGCTAATTTTTAACGCCCTACATTAGATCTAATTCTTAAAATTTTATTGAGATCTGTTAAACTTTGCGTTAAAAATCGTTAAAAACACCCTTGGAGATCAACGCTCTTTATAAATTTGTCAGTGCAGGGGTGGTTCCCTGTACTTAAAATAAGTTTTTCATAATTTATAAAGTTTGGTTGGTTAATGAAAAAGCTCGAGTCATGAATTCGGGCTTTTTCTTTTTTTAATCCCGATAATTGAAGGGATTTATTAATTTTGCAGCATGGAAGCAAGGGAACTCTTAGCTCATTTACTAAAAAGCAAAAAATTTAAACTACTCTTGGCAGCATTTTCAATTGTAGTGATCAGCTCTATTATATTCGCTTCCTCTTCCGATAAAGAATCATTGGAGCTCCCAGAACTTGAAGAAACAACTACTGTTAAAGAAAAGAAAGCTAAAGACAGTATGTACTATGGCTTTAATCTCAATCTGTTCGAAGTTGTTAGAGATACTGTTAAGTCGGGAGATAGTTTTGGTGAATTGCTTCTTAAACACCGCGTTGGTTATCCTGAAATTCACTCGTTAACTACTAAAAAGAACAGAGCTATTTTTGACTTGAGAAAGATTCGAGTTGGAAGACCTTATACCATCTTAAAATCTAAGGACTCTATCAATAAAGCAGAGCTTTTTATCTATGAAATTGACAAGGTTAATTACGCTATTGTCGATCTGAGAGATAAGGTAAGCTTAGAGCGAAAAGAAAGAGAAATCAAATCAGTAGAACGCGAGGCTTCTGGAGTGATTACCACTTCTTTGTCTGAAGCAATTTTAGATCAGGGAATCGATTATGATGTTACTCATAATTTAGCGGCTATCTACGCTTGGACTATTGACTTTTGGAGACTCTCAAAAGGAGACAAGTTCAAAGTGATCTACGACGAGCACTATATCAATGACAACACTTATGTAGGAATGGGACCTATTAAAGCGGCTTATTTTGAACACAACGGTAAAGCCTTTTACGCCTTTAGACATCCATCTCCAGAGAACGAAAACATCATTGAATACTTTGACGATCAGGGAGAAAATCTCAGAAGAGCCTTTTTAAGAGCTCCTGTAAATTTTAGTCGTATTTCTTCTCGTTACAATCTCAAAAGGAGAATTTCCTACTACGGAAACAAGGTGAAGCCACATAAAGGAACCGATTATGCGGCAAAGGTAGGAACCCCAATCATGGCGACAGCAAACGGAAGGGTTATTGCTGCTTCATATACAAGAGCCAATGGTAACTACGTTAAAATTAGACATAACAATACCTATTCAACTCAATACCTTCACATGAGTAAACGCAAGGTTAAAAATGGCGATTACGTCAAACAAGGCGATGTGATTGGATGGGTAGGTATGACAGGAAACACCTCTGGGCCACATGTGTGCTATCGCTTTTGGAAAAACGGCAGACAAGTGGATCCTCTTAAGGAAAAGCTTCCCAAGGCTAAACCGCTCCCTGAACCATCTAGACTTACATATATCAATACCATTAACCCGGTTAAATCTCAATTGGATTGCATTGGATTTTTCAATGAATCCTTTGCACAATCAGAATAATTATGGCATTAGGAAAAACAAACCCTACACAAACCAAGGCGTGGAACGAACTTGCGTCTCATTTTACAACAGCTAAAAAAGATCAGATTTTAGAACTTTTTAAAGCAGAATCCAACAGAGCTGAAGATTTCTTTATCCAGTGGAACGATTTTGCTTTTGATTACTCTAAAAACTGTATTTCGGATAAAACTAGAGCCCTTTTATTGGAGCTCGCAAATGAAGTAAATTTAAAAGATGCAATCGATAAGTACTTCTCTGGAGATTTAATCAACGAAACAGAAAACAGAGCGGTATTGCACACAGCTCTAAGAGCAAATCCTTCTGCAGATATCAGAGTTAATGGTGAGAATGTGATGGCTGAAGTTGCTTCTGTAAAAGCAAAAATTAAAGCTTTTTCAAATGCGGTGATTTCTGGATCTAAAAAAGGATATACCGGCAAGGCTTTTACCGATGTGGTTAATATTGGAATTGGCGGTTCTGACTTAGGACCAGCCATGGTTGTCGAAGCACTTGCTTATTATCAAAACCATCTCAAGATGCACTTTGTAAGCAATGTGGATGGCGATCACGTATCAGAAGTGATCAAGGGTCTTAACCCTGAAACAACCCTTTTTGTAGTGGTTTCAAAAACATTTACTACTCAAGAAACACTTAGCAATGCAACCACTATTAAAAATTGGTTTTTAGAAACTGCTTCTGAAGCAGATGTTGCAAAACACTTTGCTGCAGTATCGACCAATTTAGAGGCGATTGAGAACTTTGGAATTGACCTTGAAAACGTATTCCCTATGTGGGATTGGGTCGGAGGTCGTTTCTCTCTTTGGAGTGCAGTTGGATTATCGATTGCCCTTTCGGTAGGTTATGATCATTTTGAAGGCCTTTTAGAAGGAGCAAGAGCAATGGACGATCATTTTAAATCGGCAGATTTTCAAGATAATATTCCAGTGATGATGGCGCTTATCAGTGTGTGGTATGCTAATTTCCACGGTGCTGAATCAGAGGCTATTATTCCATACACACAATACCTTAGTCGTTTTGCTGCTTATTTGCAACAAGGAATTATGGAAAGTAATGGGAAGTATGTCGACCGTTCAGGTGCAAAGGTAAACTATCAAACAGGTACCATTATCTGGGGAGAGCCAGGAACCAACTCACAACACGCCTTCTTCCAACTAATTCACCAAGGAACCAAAATGATTCCAACGGATTTTATCGGTTACAAAAAATCGCTCCACCAAAAACAAGATCATCACGATAAATTGATGTCCAATTTCTTCGCACAAACAGAGGCTCTTTGTAAGGGTAAAACCAAAGAAGAAGTCATCGCTGAGTTTGAAGCTAAAGGAACTGATTTAAAAAGTGTTGAACATATTATTCCTTTTAAAGTTTTTGAAGGGAATAAACCGACCAATACCTTCTTGATTGATCAGTTAACTCCTAAATCGCTTGGAGCTCTCATTTCTGCTTACGAACACAAAATATTTGTTCAAGGAGTGATTTGGAACATCTATTCTTATGACCAATGGGGAGTAGAGCTCGGAAAGCAATTAGCCAATACCATTTTAAAAGACATGGAAGGGACTGCTCAAGGAGATCACGATCCTTCAACAACCCATCTTCTGAAACGTTATTTGAGCTAAACACGGTTTTGTTGAGCTTTTTATGTCTTATTTTCTACAAAAAAAGTACTATTTTCATATAATATGTTAAATTTTACTAAATTTGTAGTGCTAAAATTAACAGTTCCCTAACATTCAATGATAGATCTTCTGTAGTTTTGCAGGATAAAATTAAACTTTAATTCATTACATGAAAAAAATGCTCACTTCGATTGTATGTTGCTTAGCAGCTACAATCACCTTTGCTCAAGAAACCGAAACGTCATCGTCTACGGTTGAATTAGAAGAAGTAGTAGTACTTCAATCCAAAGTGATTGATGTTGCTCAAGAACGTGTTACTCCAGTTGCAGTAACATCAATTAAAGCAAGTGAAATCGCTTTAAAAGTAGGGAACTTAGAATTCCCAGAGATTATGAACACCACTCCAGGTGTGTACGCTACCAAACAAGGTGGTGGTTATGGAGACTCTAGAATCTCTTTAAGAGGATTTGATCAACGCAACACTTCATTTTTGATCAACGGTCAGCCGGTGAACGATATGGAAAATGGATGGGTGTATTGGTCTAACTGGCAAGGTCTAACTGATGTTGCTTCAGGAATTCAAATCCAAAGAGGTTTAGGAGCATCCCGTCTTGCAGTACCATCTGTAGGAGGAACTGTTTCTATTTTTACAAAAACTGCTGCTGTAGCTGAAGGGGGATCCTTGACTCAAGTTATGGGGAACGACGGATACCGCAAAACTTCATTTGTTTACAACACTGGTAAAAACGACAACGGATGGGCGTCGTCAATTTTATTGTCTAAATGGCAAGGAGATGGATATGTTTACAACACTAGCGGAGAGGGATTAACCTATTTCTTTGCAGTTGGATACGCTCCAGAAGACTCTAAACACTCTGTGAACTTTTCATTCTTAGGAGCAGGTCAATGGCACCACCAACGTGATGCTTGGGTTTCGATAAGAGATTACCAAAACTTTGGTAAAGCTGGAATCGATCAGCGCTGGAACACCAATGGTGGTATCCTTAGAGGTGAAGAGTATAACTTGAGAAGAAACTTCTATAACAAGCCACTTGCTACCTTAAACTGGGATTACCAAATCTCTAAAAACGTAACACTTGCTACTTCATTATACGGATCTGCAGGACGTGGAGGAGGAACTGGACCAAGAGGTAATAACTACCGATCTTCTGTAGCGGATTTACTTCCATTCAACAAAGACTTAACCGAACACTACTTAGAAAACGGTAGAGGTTCTCGTTTAGCAAATGGATTCATCGATTACGATGCCGTAGTTGCTAACAACATTCAAACAACAAATCCTTATTCTGGATCTATTAGCAATTTTGTTGGATCTCGTATTGGATCAAATGGATTTAGAGATGACAATGTAAACCGTTCTGTTCTCGTACGTAGAGCTTCTATGAACTCTCATGACTGGGTTGGAGCGATCTCTTCATTGGATATTAAAAGTGGTAAATTCAGATATTCTGTAGGAGTTGATTTAAGAGACTACACTGGATATCACTACCGTGTCTTAAACGATTTATTAGGTTTAGACGGTTACTATTCAACTGGGAACAAAAACTCAGCTGGTCAAATCATCGAGACTTTAGTTGAAGCCTCTCCATTTAAAAACACTGGTATTCGCGGTCCTAAAATGGATTACTACAACATCGGTAAAGTGGGTTGGCAAGGTGTGAACACCATGGTTGAATACAACAACGACAACAAATTAACAGCTGTATTACAAGCTGGTTTATCGAACCAATCATTCCAAAGATTGGATTATTTTGATCAACCAAACAATCCTGTTTCAAACAAGGAAAATGTTGGTGGTGGTTACATCAAAGGTGGATCGAATATCAACATCAATGAGAAGTCTAATATCTTCTTTAACGCTGGTTACATTTCAAGACAACCAAACTTTGATGCCGTATTCCCTAACTATGCGAATATTGTAAATCAAGATCTTCAAAACGAAGAAATCAAATCGATTGAATTCGGATACGGATACACTTCAAAGTCATTCAACCTAAACATCAATGCTTACTCAACTACTTGGGGAAATCGTTTTGTGAGCCGTTCCTTAACCAACCAACTTGGAGTGGACGGATTTGCACAATTCAAAAACATTGATGTATTACACCAAGGAATTGAATTAGAAGCAGAATACAATCCTACGTACCGATTCAAACTTCGCGGAATGCTTTCTTTAGGAGATTGGAGGTATACCAAAGATTTTGAAGCTGAACTATTTGATGAGAACCAACAATCCATCGGTACTGGAAAACTTTACACTAACGGTGCTAAAGTAGGAGATGCTGCTCAGTTTACATCGTATATCGAAGCAGTTTATCGTATGGAAGGGGTTAGCCTTGATTTTGGTTACCGATTCGTTGATGGACTTTATGCTGATTACTCAATCACCGATTCAGCGTTTACTCAAGCAAACAATGCTGGAGCCCTTAAATTACCATCTTATGGTATTGCTGACTTAGGAGCAACTGCTTATTTAAGCAGCAACTTAAGCTTACGTGTCAACATCAATAACTTATTTGATACAGTATACATTGCTGAATCCAATACCAACATTCATGCAGATGCCAACTCTACTACTTGGAATGGTGTAGATGTTCGCAACTCGGTATGGTTTGGATTTGGTCAAACTTGGAACGCTTCATTAAAATACCGTTTCTAAGAACCTTCTTTACAAGAACTAAAAACCTCGTCTATGACGGGGTTTTTTTATGTACATTTACGAAAAATTATTCATCATGGCCTACACTTATATTTTAACACTACACTCTTATTTTGCATACATTGTTCTATTAGTACTTATCTATGCTGTTTTTAACGCACTAAAAGGTTGGAAAACCAATAAGGCGTTTTTCGACATGGGAAAAGACCTTCGATTGAGTCTTTTTGCCCTTATTCTTTCACACTTGCAATTAGTTATTGGATTAGCATTGTATTTTGTATCCCCTAACGGTCTTAATGCAATTCAAAAGCAAGGCATGGGAGGTTTGGATTCTGTTGCTAGACTTCTCGCAGTAGAACATCCCTTTGTAAACATCCTTGCAATCGTCTTTATCACCATTGGATGGTCTAAACACAAAAAGCAAATGGAAGCTGTCAAAAAATTTAAGACCATTGGTGTCTTTTACGCTATTGGATTGATTTTATTATTGAGCAGAATTCCTTGGAGTCAATGGTTCTAATGGGCAAGATTAGCGAGTTGCGCTCCAACTGCTGAGCCAATTGCTACGCCCATACCACCAAGACGAACACCACAATACACATCATCAGAAAGGGCCTTTACAATAGGTCCTTTTTGTATTCCTACACCCATGATGCCGGACCATTGGTGATCGATTTCATAAGAAGTATGTGGTAAAACAACTTCACTCAGCACTTTGTGAAGTTGATTGATGATTTTATCAGTTGTTTCAAAAACAGTTGATTCTTCAGCCTTAAAATCGAGATTTCGAGCGCCACCAATTAGGATGCGATTATCTACATTTCTAAAGTAATAATAGCCTTCATCCATATGAAAAACACCCTTGATCTTTAAGTTGTCTATTGGCTTTGTGATCATCACTTGAGCACGAGCGGGTTTAATGTCTTCTTTAAACATCTGAGAAGCAAAGCCATTTGTAGCTATTAGCAATTTAGAAGTGTCAAAATCACCTTCACTAGTGTGAATCTGGACTTTGTTAGAAAGTTGCGTAAACGATTGAACCTCCATCCCATAAAGTAGTTGAATCTCTTCGGACTGTGCGATATAGATGAGTCGTTTCATCATTTCACCCGTATTGATCTGGCCTTCAAAAGGAGATCCTATATAAGCGTTGACACAGTTTTCAAATTGAAACCTATTTGGATATACATGAAATGGAGTTGATGGAAACACCTCCTCAAGCATCCTGTTTACAGGGTCTAAATGATCCAGAGAATTTTGAAAATCCTCTTGATTAAAAAAGACTTCATAGCCTCCATTATTTTGGTAGCCAATCGCTTTTTCTCCTAATCTCGCTTTGAGAAGTTGAACACCCTCCCATCGCGTTCGAACCAAATCAATCACCTCTTGCTGGGAGTGAGATTTTAAATCTGCTACGATTTCTGAAATAGACCCAAAACAAGAAAAGCCAGCATTTTTAGTACTCGCTCCTTTGGGTAGAATCCCCTTATCCAATACCATAATTTTAGCTTTGGGATATTGTTCTCTAAGACTCAGTGCGCAATTAAGTCCAACAATTCCACTACCGATAATACAGAAGTCAACATTTGTAAACCAGCTTTGAAGCTCCCAATAACTAAATCCTTTCATGTATTAAATATACAAAAAAAGACCCCCGAACTAGATCAGAACGGGGGTTTAATTGATGATTGAAAGAGTTTAAGCCTGAGGCTCCATTTCCCAACTCTCCATGAATTTTGTAGTGTAATTTCCAGCGATATAATCAGGGTGATCCATCAGCTGTCGATGAAATGGTATGGTCGTTTTTATTCCTTCAATTACAAACTCATCCAATGCTCTTTTCATCTTGTTAATCGCCTCTTCTCTTGTCTGAGCAGTAGTGATTAACTTAGCGATCATCGAATCGTAATGTGGAGGAATCACATAACCGCTATAGACGTGAGTGTCTAGGCGTATTCCATGCCCTCCAGGAGTGTGAAGGGTGGTAATTTTACCAGGACTTGGTCTAAAGTCGTTATAGGGATCTTCCGCGTTGATTCTACACTCGATAGAGTGAAGCTTTGGAACGTAATTTTTTCCTGAAATTGGAACACCAGCAGCTACTAAAATCTGCTCGCGAATCAAATCGTAATCGATCACTTGTTCGGTGATAGGATGTTCTACTTGAATACGCGTATTCATCTCCATAAAGTAGAAATTTCGGTGTTTGTCCACTAAAAATTCAATGGTTCCCGCTCCTTCATATTGAATAGACTCAGCTGCCAGAACAGCCGCATCTCCCATTTTCTGACGAAGCTCATCAGTCATAAATGGAGAAGGCGTTTCTTCAGTCAGTTTTTGGTGTCTACGTTGAATCGAACAGTCGCGTTCTGAAAGATGACAGGCTTTTCCATTTTGATCACCTACAATTTGAATTTCGATATGACGCGGCTCTTCGATGAGTTTTTCCATATACATACCTCCATTTCCAAAAGCGGCTGTTGCTTCTTGTACTGCAGATTCAAATAAGGCTTCCATTTTGTCTTCAGACCAAACGGCACGCATCCCTTTTCCTCCACCACCAGCAGTCGCTTTAATCATGACTGGATAGCCTATTTCTTTTGCTAATTTCTTAGCCTCTTTGACATCTTTAAGAAGTCCGTCAGAACCAGGAATCGTAGGAACTCCTGCATTCTTCATGGTTTCTTTAGCAGTCGCCTTATCTCCCATTTTATTGATCATCTCGGCAGAAGCTCCGATAAACTTAATCTTGTGTTCCGCACAGATCTTTGAAAAATTGGCGTTTTCAGATAAGAATCCATACCCAGGATGAATGGCATCAGCATTGGTGATCTCAGCAGCAGCAATGATATTAGGAATCTTTAAGTAGGATTCACTACTCTGTGCTGGTCCGATACATACCGCCTCATCCGCAAAGCGAACATGCAAACTCTCTTCGTCAGCTTTTGAGTAAACCGCCACGGTCTTAATCCCCATTTCTCGACAGGTTCTAATAACCCTCAATGCGATTTCTCCTCTATTGGCAATTAATATTTTTTTAAACATAAGACGTTTAATTAGTTGATAGATTGGTTACTAGAAATCCCTATGATGGGTCTACTAAGAATAAAGGTTGATCAAATTCAACTGGTGAAGCATCGTCAACTAATACTTTGACAATTTTTCCAGAAACTTCACTCTCAATTTCATTGAATAACTTCATCGCTTCGATCACACAAAGTGGGTCTCCCTCAGCTATTGAAGATCCAACCTCAACAAAATTAGGTTTGTCTGGAGATGGTTTTCTGTAAAAAGTTCCAATAATTGGAGATTTTACGGTGATGTATTTGCTGTTGTCATCCGCAGCAGTTTCGGGAGCAGCAGCTGGTGCTGCTTCAGGCGCGGCAGCTTGCATTACAGCAGGAGCTGCAGCAACAGGAGCTTGCTGTATATAAGTAACATCAGAAGGTCTTTGAGCAGATCCCGTTTTAATGGTAATCTTCCAATCTTCCATCTCAAGTTTTACTTCACTTGCTCCAGATTTTGCTACGAATTTAATCAGTTGTTGAATTTCTTTAACATCCATAGTATTGTGATTTAGTTGTTTTTAATTTATGAGGGGTCATAAGCCCAGGTTAAATAGGATGCTCCCCAAGTAAATCCACCACCAAAGGCGGCAAAAACTAGAGAATCTCCCTTTTTTAATTGTTGTTCATAGTCTGCTAATAATAACGGTAAAGTAGCCGATGTAGTATTTCCATAGTGCTCAATATTCATCATCACCTTTTCAGGAGCTAAATCCATTCGATTAGCAGTTGCATCGATGATTCGCTTATTGGCTTGATGTGGCACTAACCAATTGACATCGTCATGAGTGAGCTTATTGCGCTCCATTATTTTAGCGGCAGCATCAGCCATATTGGATACCGCAAACTTAAATACGGTTTTTCCATCTTGATAGACGTAATGCTGTTTGTTTTTTACGGTTTCTTCGCTGGCTGGTAAGAGGGATCCTCCAGCTTCAATCCTTAGAAAATCTCTTCCAACTCCATCAGTTCTCAAATATTCATCCTGATAGCCATAACCCTCTGTATTGGGTTCGAAAAGCACTGCTCCAGCACCATCACCAAAAATAATACAGGTTGCTCTATCGGTATAATCAATAATCGAAGACATCTTATCAGCCCCTATAAGCAAAACTTTTTTATAGCGACCACTTTCAATATATGCTGAAGCAGTAGACATCCCATAAAGGAAGCTCGAACAAGCAGCTTGAAGGTCATAAGAAAAAGCATTGGTTGCTCCAATATTAGAAGCTACATAGGCAGCTGTAGAGGCCACAGCTAAGTCAGGAGTAGCTGTTGCTATTAAAACCAGGTCAATTTCAGAAGGATCTAACTGTTTCTTTTCAATTAAATCCTTAGCGGCTTGAATTGCCAAATAAGAAGTTCCTTTGTCTTTGTCTTTTAACAAACGTCTTTCTTTGATACCAGTTCGAGTCGTAATCCACTCATCATTGGTATCAACCATGGTTTCCAACAAAGCATTGGAAAGCACAAAATCAGGAATATAAGATCCCACAGCGGTTATAGCAGCTGTTGTTTTGGTCATAGTCTGAATTTGATAAAATTTGGAGAAAAATTCCAATTTAAAGTGAAAATTAGTAAAAAATGATCACTTTTAGTCAAAATACCGGTTTTTATTGACTTTTTTAACAAAAAAACTCTCACTTGAAGGTGAGAGTAATCTATAGTTAAATGCGATATAACGACTTATGCTGAAACTTCTTCAGTTTGATCAATCAATACTTGACCTCTGTAATAAAGTTTTCCTTCGTGCCAGTGCGCTCTGTGGTAAAGGTGTAATTCTCCAGTAGTTGGATCCTTAGCAATTGTTGGCGCAGTCGCTTTGTAATGAGTTCTTCTCTTGTCTCTTCTCGTTTTTGATATTTTTCTCTTTGGATGTGCCATTGTTACTTATTTTTATCCGTTTTTAACTTTTTTAATGCATCCCATCTAGGATCCGTATGATCTTCTTTTGATTCTTCTTTTAGTTCTTTAACCGATAACTCTTCCAACAATTCCAAAGCTGGTGACGATAGACTACCGTCTTCTACTCCTGGATGAACCCTCTTGAGTGGAACTGCTAAAACTGACATCTCATAGAAATACTGTGAGAGATTAATTTTGTGATCGTGATGTGGAATAATTAATAACGATTCATTTTCGTCATCGTACTCATCTCCAAATTTAATCACTAAATCTAATTCAGCTTGGATTTGAAGATCAAAAGGGATGTCCGTTAAGTCACAATTGACATTGACACTTCCGCTAGTTTTAATCTCAGCTTCCATAAAGCTGCTCAGTTTGTTTAAAATCAGCTCAACCTTAAGATTGGCACTGTTAAACTCATCATAGTTAAAGTCCTCAAAGAACGAATTATCGATCGCGTATTCAAACTCGTGTTTCCCCTGCTTTAATCCTGTAAAAGGAATGTCAAACTCCTTATTTTTCATTTTGCGAGTGATTGAAACGTTCACAATTTACCTAAAAGGCGGGTGCAAAGATACTATTATTATATTAATAAACAATTTATTAACAAAAATATTAGCAGAATAATCCTCCTTTAAAAAGCGGTTTTAATTCTTTCTTTTCATATTCTTCAAATTGACCTTTTCTAAAGGGTTTGAAGTCAATTCATCGTACTGACTACGGTCTTTGTACAATTGGATGGCCAAAAAAATAGCTTCTTTAAAAGAGTGTTCGTTCGCAATTCCTTTACCGGCTATATCAAATGCAGTCCCGTGATCGGGAGAAGTTCGAATCTTAGACAAGCCAGCTGTGTAGTTAACCCCTTGACCAAACGAAAGCGTTTTAAAAGGAATCAATCCCTGGTCGTGATAAGCTGCCAATATCGCATCAAAATTCTTGTAGTTTTCAGAACCAAAAAATCCATCAGCAGCATAGGGTCCAAAGACCATATTCCCTTCTTCTTGTAATTTTACTATGGTAGGCTTTAAGGTTTGATCGTCTTCACTACCAATAACTCCTTGATCGCCACTATGCGGATTGATTCCCAATAAGGCGATTTTAGGCTTTGATATCCCAAAATCCCTTTGTAGGGTTTTTACAACGGTGGTTACTTTTTCGACGATGAGCTCAGGGGTAATGTGATCGCTAATCGATTTAATGGGAATGTGATCCGTTAAAAGTCCAACTCTTAATTTAGAGGAGATCATAAACATCAAACTTTTCCCTTCCAATTCTTGAGCTAAATAATCCGTATGTCCTGGAAATTTAAATGATTCTGACTGTATGTTGCTCTTGTCTATTGGAGCTGTTACCAGAACATCGACACTGTTATTTTTTAGAGCCTTAACAGCCGCTTGAAGTGATTTTAAAGCATAGGTGCCTCCGGTTTGGTTTGATACTCCAGGGGTGATTTCTGGTTGATCTTTCCAAACGTTAACCACATTAAATTTCCCGTCAAGTGACTCCTCTGAAGTACCAACACCATTAAAATTTATTTGATAGTTGAGAAGTTTTAACCAAGTGCTAATGGACTTGTTGGAAGCAAAAACTACAGGTGTACACAACTCCAACATTCTGGGGTCTAAAAAGGTCTTTAGAACCAGTTCACATCCAATACCATTGAGATCCCCTATGGAGATCCCTACTTTTATTTTTTTTGCTTCTTGCATACAGTTTGCTGCTTATTAAGTAACTTTGAGCTGTAAAATTAGCTAATAAAAACGACACATGTTTACAGGGATCATTGAAACTTTTGGAAGCCTCTCTAAAATAGAGCAAGACGCTGGGAATATCCACTTTACTATTACAAGTCCTTTAGCCGCTGAACTTCAAGTTGATCAAAGTGTTGCTCACAATGGCGTCTGTCTTACTGTAGTGGAATGCGATCAAAATACTTATAAAGTAACAGCAATCGCTGAAACGCTTAACAAAACAAATCTCGGAGATTTGAAAGTCGGTGACCAGATCAACTTAGAACGCGCCATGATTATGGGGAGCCGTTTGGATGGACACATTGTTCAAGGACACGTCGATCAAGTTGGAGTTTGTGAAAAAATAGTAGAGGAAGACGGCTCATGGCGCTTTAGTTTTAGTTATGATGCCTCAACTGGAAATACCACGATCGAAAAAGGATCCATCACTGTTGATGGAACGAGTTTAACAGTTGTAGACGCAACCGACAACGGTTTTTCAGTAGCCATCATCCCTTATACTTTTGAGAATACCCGTTTTAACCAATACCAGGTGGGCACAAGAGTCAACCTTGAGTTTGACGTTCTCGGAAAATACGTCGCTCGTTATATGAACCTTTTAAAAAAATAAGATGAGTTACCAATTGCTTTTTTCAGGGTCTTCCATCGAAGTTATGCTTTTAAAAGGCTTGCTTCAAGAAGAAGGTATTTTCCCTTTAGATAAAGACCGAGCCACCTCCGGAGTCCTTGCAGGATTCTACGGAGGCGATATCGTTCAACTAATGGTCAAAGAAGATGATCTCGAGAGAGCAAAAGAAATTCTCAAGGAATTTCAGAGTAATAAAGAAGCTTAAATTCTTTTAAAAAACGTCCTTCTTCAGTTTTTTCCACACACGCAATAACCAGATAAGCATTGCTAAGGCTAGAGCAAATAGACTAAAGGCTTTTGTCGTGTTTCCATAGATTAAATTACCTACAGAAAACATCACAGAATAGATGAGAACAGCGCTGAGTAATGCCGCTAAGATACCTGATGGAACAGTCCATTTTTTATCTGAAGAACTACTCGCAGCTGCTTGTTTTTTCCAACCTGGACCTCCTGGTTTGATTTTATCGTAGAATTTCTGAAGAGTTACATCTGTTTCTTTTGGAGTAGCATAGGTAACCGCTATCCAAACAATTGTGGTAATCAAAACAACAAATGGAAATTTAAACCAAGAAGGGAAGACTCCACCTTCTGCAGCAAAAAGCAATGTCCCTAGGGAGGTGAAATTGAGAAGAATGGAAATAATTCCAGAGGAAACCATCGCAGACAACTCACTCCAGGCATTAATTCTCCACCAAAACCAACGCAGGATAAAGATCAGTCCTGTTCCTGCTCCAAACATTAAAATGATGTCAAAAAGTTGTAAAGCATTTTGTAACACTAGGGCAAATAAAGCAGAAAAAACCATCAGTAATACTGTTGCAATTCTACCTACTAAAACCAAGTGTTTTTCAGAAGAATTTTTTCCAAAGTTGAGTCTGTATACGTCGTTGACAATATATGAAGCTCCCCAGTTTAAATGGGTAGAAAGTGTAGACATATAGGCCGCTCCTAGAGATGCCAATACCAATCCTAGTAATCCAGCTGGCAATTTGGTGAGCATTGCAGAATAAGCTAAATCGTGTCCTAATTTTCCGGCTTCTACATTTGGAAAGGCCGCTTGAATACTAGCTATATCTGGATACACTACTAAGGATGCCAAAGCCACTAAAATCCATGGCCAAGGTCTTAATGCGTAATGCATAATATTGAAGAAGAAGGTGGCTCCAATCGCGTGATTTTCATCTTTTGCAGCCAACATACGCTGAGCGATATAACCTCCACCTCCTGGTTCAGCACCTGGGTACCAAGCAGACCACCACTGTACAGCAAGAGGAATAATCAAAAGCATGATTAGGCTTTCTGTGTCGTTCATATCAGGTAAAATAGAAAGCTTATCCGTCACATTTGACTGAGCCATTAAATTAGATAAACCTCCAACTTCAGGAATATTCACTAAATAATAGGCTGCTCCTATAGCGCCTCCCATAGCCACAAAGAAGAGTATAAAGTCGGTGTAAACCACTCCTTTAAACCCGCCAACGGCACTAAAAATCATCGTGATAGATCCTGCAATAACAACAGTTTCTACAGGGCTTAGTCCCAACATCACTTGACCAATTTTTATAGCTGCTAGTGTAACAGCTGACATAGCCATGATGTTAAAAAGCACTCCTAAATAGAAGGCTCTAAACCATCTTAAAAAACGCGCTGCCTTCCCTCCGTATCGAAGTTCGTAAAATTCCATGTCTGTATTCACATCGGATCTTCTCCAGAGTTTTGCATAGACAAATACGGTCAAAAGACCTGTGATTAAAAAGGCCCACCATACCCAGTTTCCTGAAACGCCATTGGTTCTTACAATATCCGTTACAAGGTTAGGGGTGTCGGTAGAAAATGTGGTTGCTACCATTGAGAATCCGAGTAGCCACCAGGGCATACTCCTTCCCGATAAAAAGAATTCAGAAGTGTCCTTTCCGGATGATTTTGAAACGTAAAGTCCAACTCCGAGAACGATGGCAAAAAAGCCAAAAATAATGAGATAATCAATTGTTGCTAATTGCATAGAGAGAGGGTTTGTTGGTTTTAAGTCTTAAATATATTATTTTATTTCTAATGAATTGCTTTATGTACCTTTGAAAAATGGACTTTCTAAACTACGTCAATCTCAACTTAGAGCAATTTGTCGCTGCTTTTCTAGGAGCGTACATTCTCGGTGTCTCTAAGGCAGGTGTGAAAGGAATTGCAGTACTTATCGTCACCTTGATGGCCTTCGCATTCGGAGCAAAATCTTCGACTGGAGCACTGATGCCCTTACTGATCACTGGAGACATCTTTGCAATCTTTTACTATCACCGACACACCAAATGGGTATACCTAAGAAGATTTCTCCCATGGATGATGCTCGGAGTTCTCATAGGTGTCTTCGTTGGAAAAGATCTACCAGAACGCATCTTTCAAATCACCATGGCTATAATTATTCTTCTCACAGTGTTGATGTTGTGGTGGTGGGGCAAAAAAGATCGAAAGGTTCCAACACATTGGTCCTTTGCGGGTTTTACAGGAACTATGGCAGGAGTTACCACCATGATCGGAAACTTAGCAGGTGCTTTTTCGAACATTTTCTTTTTAGCCATGAGGCTTCCAAAGAATGAATTTATTGGAACTGCCGCCTGGTTGTTTTTCTTTATCAATTTGTTTAAACTTCCTTTTCACGTTTTTGTGTGGAAAACCGTTACTGTTGAAACTTTTGAAGTCTACCTCTATTTGTTACCTGCAGTTATTGCCGGTCTACTCAGTGGAATTTTTCTAGTTAAAAAATTTACCGATGATTTCTTTAGAAAGATGATCTTAATTCTTACTGCGATTGGAGCGGTACTCTTATTCTTTAAATAAATCTCCATATCCCTCTATGCATCATTTTTTAAAAATACTCCCTCTTTTTTTTAACCTTTGTCTTTTTGCTCAGCAAAAACAAGACAGTATTGTTCCCTTACAACAACTCGATGAAGTTGTTTTAAAGGTGACTAAAATACCGACCAAAAACCTCAGAGCTCCTCTAGCGGCTAGTTTGGTCTTGAGCTCAAAAAATGCTCTTTTAGAACCTCAGCTATCCATCAATGAATCGCTGATCAGTGTTCCGGGACTTTTTGCTCAAAATGCCTTTAATTACAATCAAGATTTAAGAGTTTCGATCAGAGGCTTTGGAGCGAGATCTGCCTTTGGAATTCGAGGCGTCAAACTCATTGTAGATGGAATCCCAGAAACCACCCCAGATGGACAAGGACAAATTGACAACATACTGGTCGGCCTCATCGATCGAATTGAAGTTTTAAGAGGTCCTTCGGCATCGCTTTATGGAAATGCTTCTGGTGGAGTTATTCACATCAATACTTTGGATGAGATCGCGGAAAAAGTTCGAATTAATTTTACCTCAGGCAGCTATGGATTAACGCTGTCGCAAGCGCTTGTCAATTTGTCAAAAAACAACAGCAAATCCCTACTGGCCATCAATCACAGTCAATCTAATGGTTATAGGGTTCATTCGAGTTTTAATCAGTTTCAAACCAATTACAAAAGCATTAAAACCATCAGTGACAGTCACAAACTACTTTGGCAAATCAACTATACCCACAGCCCTAATGCCGATGATTCAGGCGGGTTAACCCCAGACCAAGTTATCGAAAACCCAATGGCTGCAAGAGAGGCTAATATAAACTATGACTCTAGAGAAGCCATCGATCATATCAAGACTGGGCTACAGCTAAGCTCAAAGCTCAAAAGTGCAATTATGTCCAATCACTTCTATGCTGCCCATAGAAATTTTATCGGTTATTTGCCTTTTAAATCAGGAGGCGTTTCCGCGTTCAAGAGATTCTATTGGGGGTTAGGATCTTCGATCAATAGGTCTAAAAAAAAAGGAGCGTATCAAATGGGATGGAGTCATGATAGGCAAGTGGATCACCGCAAACGCTATGATAATCTAAACGGTTCGAAGGGGGACTTACAAGAACAGCAGGACGAGCATTATTCCAATACGGCTCTTTATATGAGTTCCCAAACCAATAGAGGGAATTGGTCGATTCAATCAGGAATTCGAGCTGATCATATAGCCCTCTCATTCACAAAAAAGGAGAAACAATCTTATAGTGCCCTAAGCCCAAGTCTTGGCTTACATTTTAAACTGGATTCTGAATCAGGACTTTATACGCGTTACAGTGAGAGCTTTCAAACTCCAACATTGAGTGAGCTCTCCAACGATCCCAATGGATCACTTGGATTCAATACCGAATTAGAACCCACAAAGGCGAAAAATATAGAGCTTGGATTCAAGCACAAAAGTCAAAACAGTCAATTTGAAATTGCTCTCTTTTCGATTCGGTCAAAAGGTGATCTTGTGGCTTATAGTATCGAAAATTATCCAGGAAGAACCTTTTATAACAATGCGGGAAACACCAAAAGAACAGGAATAGAATTCAGTTATTTAAAAAGCTGGAAAAACTTTAGGCTTCAACAGAGTTATTCCTACAGTGATTTTAGATTTGACACTACTGACAATCATCAATACCTTCCTGGAATTCCAAGACACAATTTTTACAATCGCATCACTCAAGATTTTTCAAATGGAATTCAACTAGCTTTGAGTTCCGTTTATTGGGGAACTCTTTTTGCCAATAGCTCTAACTCTGTAGAAATTAAAAGCCAATTTTACTCACATCTGAGCATGAGTAAAAGTTTTGATCGAATTGACATAAAGATGGGTGTCAACAATGTGCTGAACAACGACTATTACGATAATATTAGAGTTAATGCTTTTGGAGGACGCTATTATGAGCCAGCTCCAAAAAGAAATTTGTATCTAGGATTCAGCTGGAAACTCTATTAAATTATTTGTCACAAATGCCCTCTACATAGGATTGTATCCCTGCATTGGTAGCCTCACATGCATTGCCATAGCTAAGACCATCGCAACCACAAACAGGCATGTATTCTTTGGTACAAGGACCCATTTCTACCATAGCAGCATCCAAGCAAGAATTGTCGGCAGCTCCTTTTGTAAAAGTATACGAGATTTCATCATCAGCTATTTGAGGGTTGTCAACATAGTTCAAAATCAAGGTGTTTTCAGAAAGCTCATAGGTATACCTTCGATCGCTATCTGAGAATCCTAAGGTGTTATTTTTTAGATTGAATCGATATACTTTTCCAGGCTCCTTGAAGCTAACAACAGATTTAGTTCCATTAGCAACCATTAATCCTTCCTTGGGGAAAAACCAGATATAGTGTCCTTCAAAATTTGGAGTGTCTCCAAAAAAGCAAAAACAACTCACGTCTTTTAAAATCCACTGTCCTTCTAATTCCGACAAATTAATTTCTTCTGACTCACAACTTAATAGCGATAGCAAAACTACGGCTAAGAAAATTAGCTTTTTCATGATTCTGTTTTTTGTAAAATTAAGACAACTCCTTACTAAAAAAAAGGTTTTCGATAAACTGTAACTTTTAATTTCAAAGAGTTTCGTTATATTTAGTGATATCAAAATGTATACCAAATGAAACGATCAGACTTTATTAAAACTTCAGCTTTATTGACCTCTGCTATTGGATTACTACCAAATACAGCTTGTAAATCAATTTCTGAGAACAAATTAAACAAAATTGGACTCGGACTATTTTCTATACCAAAGATTCTAGAAAATGATTTGGAAGGAACTGTCAAAAAAATGGCTGAAATTGGGATTCGAGAGTTTGAAACCTATGGCCCCTATACCTTTAGTGATGATCGAAACAAAGCCTTTTGGGCAGCTGTTAGTAAAGATTTAGGATTTAGTGCTAGTGGCTTTTATGGACATACTCCTGAGAAATTTAAATCAGTTCTCAGTCATTACGACATCAGTGTCCCCTCTATGCATACCGATCTTTACACCTTAGAGTCCAATATAGCAGCTCTTGGAAAAGCGGCGAACACTATGGGAGCCTCCTATGTTGTATTGCCTTCCATTCCAGAAGAAGAACGACCAGATCTAGACGCTTATAAAAGAATGGCTGAACGCTTTAATGAAATAGGAAGACAAGCCAGAGAAGAGGGAATAAAGTTCGCATACCACAATCACGGTTACGGACTCATTCCAGAAGACAACGGGGTGATTCCTCTTGATATGATCCTCAATGAAACGGATCCTGATAAAGTCTTTTTTGAAATGGATTTATTCTGGACTGTAGCGGGAAAATCTGATCCAATAGAGCTTCTAAAAAAACACCAAGGCCGCTATACGATGTTACACCTCAAAGACATGAAAACCATTACTTATTTCGAAGGGAAAGGATCAACCGCTGATGAGTGGATGGAATTATTTCCCTTACTCGTTCCGGCTGGTTCTGGTGAAATTCCCATAGATGAAATCCTCAAGGTCGCGTACCACTCTGGAGTTGAACACTATTTTATAGAACACGATTTAGCAGCCAATCCTTTCGAAAATATTGGATCGGCTTACGATTTTCTAAGTGGTTTAAGATTTTAATAAACCCCTCATGAAAAACCATTTAGTTTTTGCTCTGATGATGTTCCTGGTTCAATCAGTATCAGCTCAAAAAGTTGAGCTCATTGTTCTTGGAACACTTCAAGATGGAGGAATGCCTCATATTGGATGTGAGCAAAAAGTATGTCGAGAATTGATTCAGCATCCAGACCCTGCAAAGAAGGTGGTGTCTTTAGGGCTTATCGATCACGATTATCAAAAAAACTACCTCTTTGAAGCGACTCCAGACATCAGTTCACAGCTGAGTTTGTTAAAAGAGTATTCTCCTTTTCAAAAAGACAAAATACCAAATGGTATTTTTTTAACTCATGCGCATATGGGTCATTATACGGGCTTGCTTCAACTTGGTAAAGAGGCTTTAGATGCCAAAAGTGAAACAGTTTTTGCGATGCCAAAAATGAAAAGCTTTCTCGAAAGTAATCAGCCTTGGAGCATGTTGATCGACCAAAAAAACATCCAAGTCGAATCTCTTGAAAACGAAACTCCTAAACAGCTTACTCCTAACATAAATGTCATTCCAGTTCTCGTCCCTCATAGAGATGAACTTTCTGAGACGGTGGGTTATAAAATTGTAGGCCCAAATAAAACAGTCCTGTTTATTCCAGATATCAATAAATGGTCGCTGTGGGATAAGGATATTCTAACGCAAATTAAAGCGGTCGATTACGCTTTTATCGACGCTACCTTTTTCGATAATTCAGAAGTCGGTTATCGAGATCTCTCGCAAATTCCTCATCCTTTTGTCATTGAAAGTATGGACTTATTAAACAACTTATCTAAATCAGATAAAGAAAAAATCTACTTTATTCACTTTAATCACACCAATCCTCTTGTTGACTTGCAATCCCTCCCTTCAAAAAAAGTAAAATCAGCTGGTTTTCAGATTGCAAGAGTGGGAATGCAGTTGGAGCTTTAGAATTTTTTATGACATTTATCAAGAAGATAAAGCTCTTTTTCTTAAATTAGAAGCTTAGACAAACTAATACTCAAACTATCCCTTAACTATGAAAAAGAAGAACTCAAGAAGAGATTTTATCAAAAAAACGGCTGTCGCTGGAGCGGGATTCTATATTGTTCCTAGAAATGTTTTAGGAGGAACTGGATTTATTGCTCCATCTGACCAATTAGCCATCGTGTCTGTTGGATCAGGTGGAAAAGGTGGGAGCGACTTAAACAATGCCTATAACGGTGGAAAAAACCGTATTGTAGGAATTTGTGATATTGACTTTGAAAGAGCTGGTGAAGCCATTAAAAATCACCCTAAAGCCAAGGTTTATTCAGATTTTAGAAAGATGTTCGACGAACTTAAGTTCGACGCAGCAACGATTTCAACTCCGGATCACAACCACGCAATTATCGCTTATGATGCGATGCAAAGAGGCAAAGGTGTTTACGTTCAAAAACCACTTACTCATACTATTGCAGAAGCTCGTTTGCTCACGATTACAGCTAGAGAAAATCGCGTTGTTACACAAATGGGGAATCAAGGTGGTTCCAATATTGGCGTTATAAAAGTAGAAGAGTGGGTTGCGGCTGGCAAGATCGGAACCATTGACTTTGTAAATGTATGGACCAATAGACCTGTCTGGCCTCAAGGAGTTGGGATGCCAGAGGCTGATGCTGCTCAAAAACCAGCAGACCTCGACTGGGATAACTGGATTGGAACTGCTAGCAATAGACCGTTTACACCGAATCTACATCCGTTTAACTGGAGAGGATTCTGGGAATACGGTACTGGAGCATTAGGAGATATGGGTTGTCACATCTTTGACGCCCCTTATAAAGCATTAAAGCTTGGCTATCCTTCAGCTGTAGAAGCATCAGTTGCTGATGTGTTCAAACAAATGTGGACTCCAGAATACACTCCTGAAGCATGTCCTTTGTCTTCAAGAGTGACTATTGATTTCCCTGCAGATGCAAACAATCCAAAAGGAGTTGTTTTTGAGTGGACCGATGGAGGTATACGCCCCGCAACTCCACCAGAACTTTTAGGAAAATACAATCCTCCTGCAAATGGAATCATCATGAGAGGAAGTAAAGGATACATCACCTGTGATGTTTACGGAGCCAATCCTAAGCTATTTGTAAACGGTGAAGATCCAGTAGCGTTTGACACCAGCAAACAAGGAAACTTAGATCTTATCCACAATTCAGCGTGGACCGAAGCGGTGAAGGCTGGATTTAACTCTGCGGAGCACAAAGCGTTGACTTCTTCGTTTGATTATGCTGGACCATTCACTGAAACAGTACTCATGGGTAACCTCGCAATACGAGCTCATCAATTGAGAAAGAAACAAGGAAGAGGTTTCGATTATTACGGAAGAAAGAAGCTTACTTGGGATGGTGAAAATATGGAAATCACCAACTTAAAAGAAGCCAATCAATTTGTGACGAAACCCTATAGAGATGGATGGCAACTTGCTAATCTTTAGTAGCGATCGAATACAATTTGAATTAATACAATAAAAAAACAGCCCTTTTGGGCTGTTTTTGTTTTAATAGCGATCTGCTTAATTATTTTCTTTAATCACAACAACTTTGGTGCTGTCATTTTTTTTGATCACTTTTCCATCATCAGAGATGAACAAAAACTCTTTAGCTCCGAATTTAATAGAATCTTTGTCTTTAAAAACATGGATCTTCATCGAACCTTTTGGATGTTCAATCCTTGAAGGGATACGATCCATAAAATGATCCCATTCAACATTTGAAATTGGCTCAGGAAATGTCATTCGAATATTGAGTTCATTCGGAAAACGAACTGATACACAACTGCTGGTCAAGCCTAAAACAGCTGCAATTAAAAAGACTTTTTTTAACATGGCGTATGGTTTTTATCTTAAAGACGATTAAAAACCGATTTTGTTACACTAGAATGCTATTCCAAAACCAATATTTAGGATTGCAACGCCTGAGCCGCTTATTCCTGGTATGTCAGGTATTGGTTCTGTTACTGTTTCCTTATAACCGTCGCTAGATCGCGCTTCAAAAACAATTTCTTCAGGGATCTCTCCAAAGCCATATCCGGCTTCGATTCTAAAGTAAACCATTCCTCCTGTTCTAAGACCAATTTTAAAATTGGTAGATTCAAATCGAAGTCGAGTATCCCCCTCTCCGGTTCTTCCTCCATCGAGCTCAATATTTGTCAATAATATTTTAGAATCAAAATCTCCTCTACCAGCACTGAGATACAAACCTCTGCCAGCTCTTGGTCCAATGTAGAAGTTAGCTCCATACTCTTTGTATTTAAAATCTACTGAAGCATCATCTTCTGGTTCAATTTCAAACTTGCTGTAATCTACATAGACAGAAAGTCGGTTGTCGAGTAATGGAAGAATTAATTCAGCATTGGCTCCTGCAACATTTGGGAACCCTGCTTTAATTCCTACTGAAGCAGTTTTTTGAGCAAAAGCAGCAAAACTAATTAGTACAAAAAATAGCAAGCTTAATCTTTTTATTGTTCTCATACCTAAATATTTATTGGTTTAACAATATTAAGATATGAAAAAAAATTGACATTAGTCAATTGCGACATTCCATTTTGATATAACCCAATGCTTTACAACACCGTTTTTTACATAAGGATCACTATGAGCAAAGTCACTTACTTTAGAAGGAAGATCTGTTTTAAAAATAAGCATTCCTTCGTCTTGGGGATCCTCTAAAGCGCCTGCTAGGATCAATTCACCGGACTCTTTTGCTTTGGATGCAAGTTCTAGATGTTCCGATCTGAAAGGAATTCGAGCTTCTAAATAGTTCTCAACAAACTTGTAAAACAAGACGTAATGCATAAAAGTTAATTAAAGAATGATTTGTCAATTTTATAGTCTATGATGCGTTTGTCTTCTGCTGATTTTTCGGAAGTAATCAAATCGTAATCAATCTTTAACATTGTTTTGAACTTGTAATTAATCTTGTCGATTAATTGATTCTTCGTTCTCATGTTATGAGAATAATTGTGATTGGGGTTTTCTACCAACACCAGTATATCAGATGAATGCACCGTGTCAAAATCTAAAAGTAAATTGATCACCTCGAGTTCCTTGGGTTCAAATTCAAAAAAGACCTTGTGATAAATAAGTCCTTCGCTTTTGATAATAACTTTTGAATTGCGTTCCTTGCTTAAAAGGTAGAATTTGCGAACATAATAGAGGATCGGTAAGACTAATATCAAAAGCATATACCTCCAAGGACTTAAATCCTGGTAAAGTTTTGTTTCTTCTATGAGTTCACCAAAAAATTCATCGTCATTTCGTTCAATGAGTTCAACCGTATTGACATTGTCAAACTTTACAAATGAGTAATACTTATTTCTGTTTTTATAAATGCCTAATAGACCATTAGAACTGAACAATTTATACTGTAAGGAAGTTAGTTTGTAATTTCGAACACGATTTTTAAAGGGTTCTATTCTAGTTAAAAAACTTCCTGAAGAACTTACTAATAACTCGTCCTCCAATTGTGCTACGCCTTTCATATTTGAAAGATCGTACTCTAATCTTCCAAGATTCTCCCATCGATTTAACTTAAAATCATAACTCCATACTTCATTACTTGAATCCGAAGTATTGGTTAAATCGTGGGGGTTTCTTATTCTTCCATTGAAGGTTACAAAGGAATCATTTGAATGTGCAAACAATCCATTTGCTATACCTGGAGGAGATACCGTTGTATTAACGGGTGACAACGCCTCCCATTCGTGAAATTCTTCAGAAAAAAAGGTAAAAAAGTTTCTAAAAGACCAAAATCCATAACCGCCAAATCGATAGATGGTATTGTTATGACTAAATACATTGGAGCCTATTTGCATTCGATGCGTAAAAGAACGATCAACTCGAACTATTGAATCATTTTTGTATTTAAAAACCAACCCTCCTTTGTGTTGAATGAAATAAAGTTCCTCATTCGACACCACTGGAACATATTGATGCATTTCGCTTGAACTTTCTTCGCTATCTTGATTCAAGATTTCGTTATAAATCGTCCTTACAATCGGGTGCGATTCTCGTTCAAGTGGATACATGAATATCTGATTGCTGGAAAAAATTGCTAAACTATCTCTAAAAATAACTCCTTGATTGTACAATGGAAGATTATCGTCGATCTTATAGTTTTGTGAGTGTAGATGAAGCGAAAAAAACAAAAACAGAATTAATACTCTGATCATGAGAATATGTATGTAGTTAGTATAATTGAAATCAAAGATGCTTTAACATTCAATAAATTCAATATTTAATTACTCTCATTATAATGAGAATATTTCTGCATAAGTTACAAAAATTAAAAAAATTGTCAGGAATTCAAATATTAATCTCTTCTAAATAAGATTATTGCAAATGAGGTATTGCAATTAATTTGACAAAAAGTATGCTTCAAGATTGATGTTGCGATCCAAGACTAGAGTGTAGGGATTGGTTCTTTTACCATCAGACCATCCATCAAATTGATAGCCTTCCTCCGCAAATGCCTGAATGGTTACAGATGTACCTGCTTTACCCGTAAGCGTCACCGTCGCTCCTGGGATGCTTGGGTATCCAGTATTACTGACCGATCCACCTGATTCAGGAAAGATCTTCAATGTGTAATAAACATCCTCTGTTTCTTTAGTACATGATCCCAATAAGATTAGTAGCCCTAAGGATAAAAAAAGTGTTCTTAGCATGGATGGAGTTTTTTATAAAGATATTAAAATTCACTCGTCTTGAAAACATTCAACACTAAGATTAAATTCACAGATTTAATAAAGAGGAACGAAACCCTTTTATTTGCTTAAATTTGTGAAATCAATATACACTAATCTAGTTTGAAGAAAAAACCCTTACTCGTACATTTTCATAAACACCACCGAAAAACTGGTGTGACCTCAAGCGTGGAGAACGTTTTGCCTTTTCTTCAAAAAGATTTTGACACCTATATTTATGGGGATCAAGTGAGTTGGGATCATTTATTAAGTTTAAAAGAGCTTAAAAAAAAGCTGCGAGAATACGACCAAATAATTATTCACGCACATCGTAATAAAGAAATTCAACAAGCTCTTTGGCTTAGGTTTTTAGGTTATCGATTTAAATTGATCGTTTCAAGACATGCGGCCACCAAGCCTTCAAAATTTACCTTGTGGTTAATGAAAAAAGCGGATGTGAGAATAGGATTGATTGATTCGATGAAAGAATTGCCTTTTGAAATTTCCATCATTGGTCATGGAGTAGATACCAAGCGTTTTGTTCCAAAGGAAAACATAAAAATATCTCAAATAAAACAGCCCCATTTTATGGTGGTCGCTGGAAGAGTTCGACCTAAAAAAGGCCATGAGACTTTTGTAAAGGCGTTTATTCCAATTCTAAAAGAACGTCCTGATTGGGCTGGAGTGATTATTGGCAAAGTAGATGATCAAAAATTTGTTTTGAACCTCAAAAAGTTAATAACGGAGAACAAACTTGAAAATCAATTCTACTTTATTGAAGAAACTAGAGCGATAGAAGAATGGTATCAAGCATCAAAAGCGACTGTTGTTCCTTCTCATTCAGAGGGGTTTTCTTTGGTTTGTTTAGAAGCTATGGCCTGTGAATCGATCTGTGTTGCTACAAAAGATGTTGGGGTACATTCAAATGTAATAGAAGATACCAAGACAGGGGTTTTGTTCGAGGCTGGCAATCACAACGAATTAAACTCAATATTAAATGCAATTGTAAGTAACAATCACCAAATATCCACCAAAGAGGCTAGAACTTATATCGAACATAACTGGAGTGCTCAAAAAGAGGCTGATGCTTTAAAAGAGGTATATTTGCGTTCAATCAATAAAAGCTAATGGGAATCCTTTTTAACAAAAATAACAACAATGCCTTTTGGGTCTCGTGGGATGCTCACAGAGATAATTTTGGAGACATTCTCACTCCTTATATTGTCGAGTACTTTACAGACAAAAAAATCAATAGAATCTCCTCTAAGTTATTTCCGTATTACAATCACTTTTTTGTTATTGGTTCCATTCTTCAAAAGAGTCGAAAAACCACCAGTGTATGGGGATCTGGATTTATTTCATCTGAGGCGCATTGTGCACAAACTCCACAAAAAATATATGCAGTTCGAGGACCAAAAACAAGAGAGAAACTCCTGAAGGAAGGTATTGAATGCCCTGAGGTTTACGGAGATCCTGCCTTGCTTATGCCTGAAATCTATCAGCCAAAACAAGCGATAAAGAAATCCTACAAGCTGGGAATCATCCCTCATTATGTAGACAAAAAACACCCTTGGCTCGAACAATTCAAGGATAACGAGAACATTAAAATCATTGATGTTCAACAAAAGAACCCATTGAAAGTGATTGATGATATGCTTGCCTGTGAAAAAGTGATATCAAGTTCACTTCACGGAATCATCGTCGCAGATGCTTATCAAATTCCTTCACTCTGGATTAGTTTTTCAGACAAAGTGTTGGGAGAAGGTTTTAAATTTCAAGACTATTTCTTGTCGGTTGGTAGAGAGGAAAAGAAACCTCATGTCATAAAAGACACTACATCTGTAAAAGAACTCTTAAATTCCTTTGAGGATTATACGATCGCTATTGATCTAGAAAGACTTAAAGCAGCCTGTCCTTTTAAATAAAAAACCCTTTTAAAATTAACATTAAAAGGGTTTTGTTTTGTGGTCCCACCTGGGCTCGAACCAGGGACCACCTGATTATGAGTCAGGTGCTCTAACCAACTGAGCTATAGGACCTCGCTTTCGCGGATGCAATATTACTACATATTTTAAAGCAGTACAAGAAAAACACTTAAATACTGCATGTGGATTACAAAATGACTCTAAAAGAATACACGATACTCGTTGCACTATTGAATCCGTCACTGGTGATGATTCTCCAGTAGTAAATGGTATCAGCTGTGACTGTTACACTTACACTTGTCTCTGTGGTGTTTTCTGCTACCACGGTTCCCTGCAGGCCATCGGTGGTATCCATCTCAATGGTATAACTCAATGCATCACCGTCGGCATCCGATCCACTCCACGCTAGGGTAATCGCTCCATCGGTAGGAGTCACCTGTGATCCTGGTGCTGGACTTATAGGTAGTGCTGGAAAGGGTGCAAAGTTCACTTCTCCATCTCCTGCTAGGTAAAACTGCCAAGTGTCTGAGGTTGTTGTTTTATCACCCTTGTTCTTGGAGGTAATGTTCCAAGAATACGGGATGCCCTTGGTCAGGGTTACAGCCTTTGAGTTGGTGGTAATATTGTTTTGATTGATTTGTTGTTGATTGTTGAGATTGGTAATCTTTAAATCATAACTATCAGTCTCTGTTGAAGCATTCCAAGAAAAGGATACCTGTCCTGCTGAGTTGAGCTCTTCACAAGCCTTGTTGTTCTCAGGAGTGCTCAAGGTAGCCTTCCCAGGTGCTTCTATGGTTGGTGTCGGTGTTGGGGTCGGAGTCGGTGTTGGACTGTCTTTGGAGCACGAGAGTAGTACAATACTCATTACTACTGTAAGTGCTAACTGTTGTATGTATGCTGTCTTGTTCATCGTCTTTACTCTTTAATCACTTTAAGATTCGATTGCACGGTACTTCCGCCAAGTCTGATGAAGTACATTCCTGTGGGGTAATCCGACAGGTTGAGTTCGATAACTCGGTTTTGTGGAATTGCTACTTCTTTGACAAAGTATTGGTAACCACTTACATCGGTGAGGATCATCGTAGTAGTGGGATCCACTCCTCCTACATAGAGCTGTACCCAGTCCTTTGTTGGATTTGGATAAGCCAGTACTTCTTCAGAGACAAAGATCTCTTCAAAATAGCTTCCTTGACAATCTAAATCCGTACTAATCTCAATGGTATTCATTCCTGCTTTGAGATTCACGTTGATGGATGAATCAGTAGTCATCATCGATTTGCCATTCACTGTCACTGTATAAAGCTCAGAGCCGCTCATAGAGAGGTTCACTGTTCTACTTGAGTAATTCACCTTTGAACTTGCAGAAAGCGGTTGAGGTTCTCCTATTTGAACGCTGTAGCACTGCTGGTAGTTGTCTTCTCCCTCCACTGTGAAGCAGATCTCGTAGGTGCCTGCTGCAATATTGGTTAGAAGTGCCTGGTGCTCATTGTCAGTGCTCAGTGTCAATGAGTCTTGACCACTTACGGTAACATTATAGGTGTATTGATGCGCTTGTGCGCTCATGGTGATCGCTCCATTGCTTGTGTCCACACAAGTAGCTGAGGTCACCTCCACCGAATAGTTGTCTTGTGGGAGGTTGAAAAGTTCACAACCGTTGAAGTCAACAATTGTTCCCTGTGGGGTGTTGGGGCACAAATCAAATTCATCTGCAACACCATCTTGATCTTCATCGTCAATTGAAATACAGTTGTCTCCAACGACATATTGAAAATATTTAGTGACCGCTAATCCCCCAGCAAAGGCGAATTTTACACCATAACTAATGGATTGTCCGATGACTTGATTGGTTAAAACCGCTCTAAATGTATTTTCTGAGACAGAACTCATGGGAAGCTCTGCAAAAGGAGATTCCTTCCAAAGATAAGCGACTAAATCTGGTCGGTCATCTAATAGTTTAAATTCAACGATCACATTGGATCCCTGCGTTTCAAAACGATAGGTGTATCCTTGATCAAAGCTTCCCTGTTGTGCTAGATTTGATTCACCAGAACAGTCTGTATTAGTACTAGCAGATGTCAGAACACTAAAAGTCTTGATCGTTTCAGCTTTATTGCCATTAGCGTCTGATACGGCTACTGAAAATTCATAATTGGTTTCTGGCTGTAATCCTGAATAAGCTACTGTTGTAGTTTGTGCTGAGACTCCACTAAATACGCGTTCATCATTGTTTTGTGTAATCGAGTATATCACAGCTCCCGAATTATCTTCCGCATATAAATCAAAATTAACCGCTATTGCAGCGATTGAATTCAAACTTGCTGAAAAGTTCGTAGGAGCTTCTAAATCTGTTTGAGCACTACAATCAGATCCAACTACATATTCTACATATGGAGTTACAGACAATCCTCCTGCATATGCAAATTTAGCCGCAAAGCGGATGATCTCACCTTGATCAAATCCACTGATAGTTTTAGAAAAAACTCTTTCTGAAAGTTGTTCTAATTCAAATTCTTGAAAAGGACTCTCTTGCCATAAATAAGCAATCAACCCTGACTTATCGGTATCTAAAATCTCAAAGGTAATGGTAACAGAATTTCCAACCGTTTCAAAAATGGATCGGTATCCAATTGAAAAAGATCCTTGTTGTGCTTGTTCTCCAGAGCTGATGCATTGCTTAACGGATTGTATATGAACAACTACAGCTGTTGACTCCGTGCTGAGTCCCTTATCGTCATACGCAACTGCAGTTAAAGAATAACTCCCAACTTGTGGAGGGGTCCACTCGTAGTTAAATGGAGCTTGATTGACCTCAGCAACAAGCGCTGCATTGACATAAAATTTTACTTGTGCTACCGTCCCATCTAAGTCACTTGTTCGTGTATTGATCAAGATGGATGTCCCCTCTCGAACATCGCTATTTGTTTTTGGCAAACTGATCGCTATCGCTGGAGGCTGATTCCCTGTTTCATTAACTGCAATCATCACCTGATCACTGTCAGAATCGACTCCATTACTTACCTCTAGCTGGAATTTATAAACCCCCTTCGCTAAATTTGATACCTGGGTTGACTTTGCAGTAGCCTCCTCAAATGTAACGACAGTTGGTCCATAGACTTGAGTCCACTGATAGGAAAGCGACTCGGAACCTAAATACTCGGTTTGAGATCCATCTAATTGTGAAGTCGCTGCTGGAAGAATGACTGATTTGTTCTCTCCTGCGTTTGCGATAGGAACTTCATAATCAAGCGGACGCGTATAGGTGAAATTAAAACTTCCTAAATTTAACTCCCCTCTCGTAAATTGAATTCTCATTACTCGTTTCCCTTTGACAAGAGGTATGTTAGCTACGGTAGCCGTTTTAAAGACACTCCAATTGCTATCACTAGTAGGGTCAACTGCTATGTCCTCCGTTACTTTTTTCCCATCAACAAGTAAATGAAAAGGACCCCCTCCACTGGTATTGGCGCTTGAATACCTAAAATCAAGGGTGTAGAATCCTGTTTGTTGAATCTCAACTGTGTATTCAAGCCATTCTCCAGGTTCAATCCATCCAACTGTAGGACCTTCGTTAGTGTTCAGGGAAGCATCCACAGATTCGTTGAGTCGATGATCGCCATGATTCCCTGTCGATAAATCTACGTAAGAAATATTCTGTGCAGATCCCCCTTCAAACTCGTCATAATGACCTGAATTAATTGTTCCAGGGATCTGATGTAGATGACCCTGATAAGGAACCTGTTCCCCTACATTCACGTTGACCGCATTCGAGAGTTCAAACTTAGAGTCAATGTACATTCGGGTATAGAACGAATGGGATCCTAACGAAAGAGGTTCGGTAACATACTCAAATGGAGCTTGTTCATCCGAACTTAACAAGGTACTTCCAGAATAAAATTCAACCTTGGTAATTAAAGGAGAAGTGGTGTTCAGTTGAAGGGATATGGTATTGTTCGCATAGGCCTCATTATAATTGGTCGAAAGTTCACCTGATACCTCAAGATCCTCACTGGTGGTCATCTGACCCGCCAGTGCAAGAAGTTCATATCCGTCTGAAAATGTAACTTTTTTGTTGACCGAACTGTAATTATGAGCCACATAAGTAATTTTGGAATTTTTCTCAAAAGCCATCGCTAATGGCTCATCGGCTGTTAGATCAGTTCGTACGACTCCCAAAGCATTGGATGCGTGGAGCCAATAATAAGTTTGAGCATCTGAAATTCCAAATTTTAAGTTTCGATTTGGTGCTTGATTGTATAAATCCAGCGCTTTCTCAGGATTAATAAACGCCAAATACTTCCAAAAAGTATCGTACCATAAATTTGGATTGGTAGCATTTGGATTGAGGATGTCTGTATACTGTTCTATTTCATTCCATATTTTTTGAGTGTAATTTGAGTTTGAGGCTAAGTAATAGGATCCTCCATGAATCGGATAAAATTCAATTCCATAAGAAGCTGTTATATCAGACGTCCAAAACGTCCCATTGTCATAAGAGTTTCCCCAAACTCTTGAAACTAAACCATACTGCTGATTGGAACGAAAATTACGTTCGTGAATATCAAACCAATATTCTTCAATCGCAGATTGCTCTGTTGTGTATAAAAAGATTCCTAAATCTCTGATGGCATCATTCCCCGTTATACTTCCATAGTGAATTAAGGAAGAATTAAACTGCATACTCTCTGAGGTTGACTCTTGATCATTTCCTTGTGGAAAACTTGCAAACCCATTCGCCCAAGAATGACCGGCATAGGGACTAAAATTTCTTAAGAATGGAAAAAGATCATCATCTCGATCCGCCGTTGCAGCATCTCGAATTAAAAGGTCAATCATGCCTCCCCATTGGGACAACCAACCCGGTTCAAATTGCTCCATAAAAGCAGCTGCATGAATAAAATATCCCCAATGAAAATGATGATCATTGATGTTAGAATCTTGACCGTGACCCGCAGGATAGCCAATTAATGAAGTCCATTGTGGTTGATAATAAAACAGAAAAGCTACTTCTCCAGAACTATAGGTCAACCAATCCTCCAATCGTTCCTTGATGGTCGCGATTAATTGATCTCTTGCATCGAACAGTTGTATTTCATCTGCAATTCGAGCAGTTTGAATTAAACGATTCATCAACTGACCTTCGTTATAGGAATCCGTCCAAGTGTCCAATTTGCTGTTTTGCAAATCTCGAACCTTTGAAGTTAATAGAGAAATATCAAAGGTATCGCTGTAGTGGGGTCGATTGGGAAGCGTCGGTAAGATCCCGTTAAAGGTATTTTCTAAAGAAAAACTGGAGCCCTTTAAAATTTTCATTTCACCTCTAACAGTTGTATAACTGGGACCACTAGGCTGAGGGCTTGTCGAAGCGAGATGAGCCCATTGATGTGGCAACATACCTTGATAGAATGTGGAATGGTTGCCCTCTTTGACTTCCGTTTCAATGCTGTAAGTCGAAGTTACTTTGGAGGTCGCCTCATCATAAGACCAGGCTACAGTGGTGTTCGTTGGAAATACGAATGCAAATTCTTGAAGTTCATTTACAGAAGCTGTTAAATTAGATTCTGAAGGGGCTATCATCGCCATCGACCAATAGTTCTGACCATTTAAATTGGAAGTATAGGTTGTTCCAGACTTATTCCAATTACTTCCATTAGGAGCAAAAACAACAAAATCTGCTCCATGACTCGCATTTTCAATAATCAAACGAGATCCATCTGTAGTGACTGTTCCACTGTCAACGGTAATGGAAACTTTGTCTTGTGGACTTTTTGTAAAGTATAAAAAAGGCATTCCTACGCCCGAGGTGACTTGCATTTGCTTGGATGAATCGGTCCAATCCATAGTTACGGTCCAATCGCTGTAATTTGAAATGGTGGTACTCGAAGTGTTCAAGCCTGTTAGACCAACTTTGATGGGAGCTGAGTCTCCAATAACTCCCCATGGAATATAAGATACGATCAAACCATCACTTAGGGTCTTCATTGTAAAAGGGTAATTAAAAAGGTTATCCGCACTTCCTTCTTTAACTAATTTTGACCACCAATCATTTGTTGGGATCGGTTGGTCTTTGGCCCATCCTGAAACATAGGGAGTTCCAGAGGGATAGCTGTTTCGTCCAGCTGCATCAACACCAGGAAAGGAAGTACTATAGCTTCCTTGACCCACACTGATTTGAGCATGAATCACAAACGTATTAAATAAAAAAAATAGAGGTATTAGTTTTTTGAAGATCATCATATAGAATTTTAAGAACTCTACATGTGATTTCAACTGCGAAAACAAAATGGAATTCCTAACAAACCTAATCTAAAATCAAGGGAATCGAAAGTGAAATTGAATTCGTCAAGAAATGAAATTGTTCTAATCAATTGTATTTCAATTATAAAGCACATTTGATGTAGTTAATATGTAGGGGCTTTAGTAGGACCACCATTCGAAGAAATACTTCCCATTCTCATGCTGTCAATCGAGTTATATCTTGAAAAATTACCAGTAATGTTCTCGTTTACAAGAGACTATACAATAAATTTAATTTTGTTTAATCTTTTTTATTTATCTTTGAACAAAACAAAATACTATGAAACCCTTTTTTCTATTTTTAATTCTCACAATGGTCCTTCCATTGAATGAATTCACCCCCCTTCAAACAAAAATAGAAGGGAAAGCCACTTATTATACGAAAACAAAAATGGAACTTGGTAGTTGGGGTGCTCGAATGAGTGAAGCTCAGAAAAAACAAGTTCAAGAACGATTAAAAAATAGACTCGAAAAAACCTATCATCTGACGTTTAACCGATATGAATCCTTGTTTGTAGAAGAAGATAAAATCGATGCGCTTTCAGGTGCTACCGATTCTTGGGGAAGTAATTTTTCGAGGGGACATCAATACAAGAATCTCAAAGATTCCACATTGGTACAATCTCAAGAATTCTACGGCAAACGATTTTTAGTCAAAGATCAACTTTTACCCTTTCAATGGATTTTACAATCTGAAACCAAACAAATCGGAAACTATTTGTGTTTCAAAGCCGTAACCACGGTTCCAACAAGGGCATTAAATTGGTTTGACTTCTCTTGGAACGATCTTAGCGACAAGCCAGCTGATGAAATTAGCATGACTCCTGTTGAGGCCTGGTACACCCTCCAAATTCCATTGAATCATGGGCCTGCAGAATTCTGGGGACTTCCCGGATTTATTCTAGAGGTAAGTGCCGGCAATACAACAATGCTGTGCTCTGAAATTATTTTAAATCCAAAGGAACCCATCGCGATCAATCCTCCAGATAAAGGAGAGCCGATTTCGATTGAAAACTACAGGGGGACCGTTAAAGACAAAATGTCTGAAATGCGCAATAGCTACGGAAGAAGACGCAACTAGATGATCAGTCCAAAAACCTATATTATTAGTTTGTTAATGGGATGGGGCATTTCATTAGCGCAAGCTCAAGTCGCTTTTAAGGGTGTGGTAAAAGACAGTGTCAACCAACCCATCGAAATGGCAAGTGTTGTTTTGTTAGACAAAGAATCAAATGCAATGGAAACCTATGGTATCACCAATGCTGAAGGTCGATTTGAGTTGCAAATTAGTTCCAACAAAACCTATAAAATTCAAGTAAGCGCTTTTGGACTTCGCACGCTAAACGAGGAACTTATTGTTTTGAAAGAACCCGTCGAAAAGAACTTTGTACTTCGCAATGATATTGTTCTTGATGAAGTAGTTGTAAAACTTCCCGTTACCGTAAGTGGCGATACGATTATTTACAATGCAGATTCCTTTAAAAACGGAACCGAACGGAAACTTGAGGATATTTTAGACAACCTTCCTGGCGTTGAAATAAATGAGAACAATCAAATAGAAGTAGAGGGTAAAGTGGTAAACAAACTCTTGGTCAATGGAAAAGAATTTTTTGAAGGAGACACCAAGATCGGAACTAAAAATATTCCCTCGAGTGCTGTTGATAAAATTCAAGTTTTACGTAACTATTCAAACGTCAATCAGCTATCTAGTGTTCGAAACAATCAGGATAACTTTGCGATCAATATCAAGCTGAAACAGGGTAAAGAAAATTTCCTCTTTGGGAACATTAAAGGCGGCTATGGTGATTCTGAAAAGGAATCCCTTTACTTAGCGCAACCCAAATTATTTTTCTACAATCCTAAGTATAGCATCAATTTTATCGGAGACCTCAATAATATTGGTGAAATTGCGATTAGCAGAAGAGACCTCCAAGGATTTTCATCGGGAACGAGAACCTCCGAAAATAGGAGTGGTACCAATATCAACTTAGGAAATAATGATATTAGTTTTAATACGAACCAAAACAATGCGCAACGGATCGAAAATAAATTGGGATCATTAAATTTTAGCTACAGTCCTACCAAACAATTCGACATCAGTGGTTTTTTTATATACAACTACAGCCTTGTCAATGCGCTTGAACAACGAGAAATCCAATACACGAATTCCAGTTTACTGATTCCAGATGAAAACACTGATGAAGCAAGTGTTGAGGAATCAAATCAGGCACTGACTCGATTGAGCCTTAGCTATAAACCGAATTACAATCATCAATTGGATTACAAATTTTTTGGTCGTCTGTCTGAAAACAGCCAAGAACTAAATACCCTTTCTTCCATCATCGGGCGTACTACTGAAAAAGAAACCATTACACCTGCCATTCTAAATCAAGAGTTGAATTACTATTTCACACTTGATGAAAATAATATTATAGCGGCTGAAATTCAACAGTTGTACAAAAAAGAAAATCCTTTTTACAACTTGCTAATTGATGCCAATGGATCTCAGGGAAGTGCTTTTGATACGACAGCAGCTGCTCTTGGTTTCTTTACGGACCTTGAACAATTTGATATTGGTCAAAATCAACTCATCACATCACAACAACTCGATGCCAAGGTAGACTATTACCACATCATCAATAACAAAAGTAATTTAAATGTAACCCTAGGAGGAATTTACAGTCGACAGGACTTAGAGACTGACTTGTTTCAAAGGATTGGAAATGATCAAATCGCAGCTGCAGCAACTACTTCTGCCTTTGAATTTAACAATACAACAGCTTATCAATTTTACGATTATTACCTCAGCGCTCACCTTCGTTTTAAATCAGGTATTTTTACGGTAACCCCTGGATTTAGTTTGAGAAATTACACCACTCTCAACACCCAATCAGGAATCGATTACAAAACGAATTTTATCAAAGTTCTTCCAGATTTTGAAACGCGAATTCAATTTAAGAAAAGTGAATCTTTAACATTCAACTACAACATCATCAATCAATTTACCGATATCACAAGACTCTCTAGAGGCTTGCGCATCAACTCTTACAATAGTTTTCAATACGGTGCCCCTGAGTTAGAAAATGCATTAGCACACAATTTGAGTTTGCTGTATCGAAGCTTCAATTTATTTAACTACACCAATGTTTTTATTCGCGCTGCTTACACCTCGAATCTCGATCAAATCCGCTCTGTGACTTCTTTTGAAAATGTCATTCGAACAGGTAGTTTTTTTAACTCGAATTTTAACGATGAAAATTTTAATGTTTTTGGGCGGATTGAAAAAACCTATGGGAAAATAAAAGTAAACCTCAACAGTGCCATAAATTACTCTAAGATTTATCAGTTCATACAAGAAGTTCCATCCCTAAATAAAGGAGTTACTCGAAGTCTTACTCCAGGTATCCGAACTAGTTTTAGGTATGCACCGAACCTGCGAATCAATTTGAATCACAGTTTGACAAGTAATAATCAAGGGGCAAGAAAAACACAATTTGAGAGAAATTCATTAACCACCTCATTTGATGCCCTTATTAAAGATAAATTGACCTTTAAATCTGACTTTTCTTACATCAAACAGATCAACAACAATCAAAATGTTCAGTATTTCAAAAATTTAAACGCTTCGATTTTTTATAAACGCGATAAAGATTCCAAGTGGGAATATGAGCTCAATGGATCTAATTTATTGGATGTCGCCTCACAGATCAGAAACAATGCGACAAATATTTCTGTGTTTTCATTTGAGACATTTATCCAACCCAGATATGTTTCTTTGAGGATGATTTACAATTTATAGATTCCAGAAGCCTATTGGACCTTATTGACCTATTGGCAGCGCTTCAAATCCTATAATTTCATAATCCTCTATATGAATATGGAAACTAATGGGATTACAACAAACTTCACAGTCCTCAATAAATTCCTGCGTTGAAAACGAAGGGTCAATTAATTTATATTGTTCCTCCCAGCAATGTGGGCATAAAAAATCCTGTTCTAGCATAATTAGTTGGAGCTTTTAGCAAAAAAAAGAAGCCACATCTAAGACGTGGCTTCTCTATCCCTAGCCATCTTAATATTTTAAATCAAAGCGATCTAATTTCATTACTTTATCCCAAGCCTTGACAAAATCGTTTACAAACTTTTCTTGGGCATCATCTTGAGCATATACCTCCGATAAAGCTCGTAACTCAGAATTGGAACCAAAGATCAAATCAGCTCTTGTAGCCGTATATTTTACAGCATCTGTTAGACGATCCTTTCCTTCAAACACCTCTTTAGAGTCATCCACAGGACTCCACTGGGTTCCCATATCTAAAAGGGTTACAAAAAACTCATTTGTAAGCTTTTCGGAAGAATCGGTAAAAATTCCGTGCTTTGAACCATCGTAATTGGCGTGTAAAGCTCGCATTCCTCCTAATAAAACCGTCATTTCAGGGGCGGTTAAAGTCATCAATTGTGCTTTATCAATCAACAACTCCTCTGTTGAAATCGTATACTGTGTTTTCAAGTAGTTTCTAAACCCATCTGCCATCGGTTCTAAAAGTTCAAAAGAAGCAATATCAGTTTGCTCCTGTGTGGCATCCATACGTCCGGGAATGAAATTAATGGACACCGGATAGCCTGCGTTTGCAGCAGCCTTTTCAATGGCAGCATCTCCTGCTAAAACAATTAAATCAGCCATGGAAATTTTCTTAGGGGCTTTTGTAGCGTTGAACTCCTCTTGAATCTTTCGGTATACGTTGGTGACTTTAGTCAGTAATTCAGGATTGTTTACTTCCCAGGAACGTTGTGGTTCAAGTAATATTCGTGCTCCGTTGGCTCCCCCTCTTCGATCTGAATTGCGATAAGTAGAAGCTGAAGCCCAAGCTACCGTAACCATATCTCTTAGGGATAAACCGGAATTTAAAAGTTGATTTTTTAAGGATGCTATATCGGATTTAGTGGCCAGTGGATGATTTACTTCTGGAATAGGGTCTTGCCAAATCAAATCTTCTTTTGGAGCTTCGGGACCTATATAGGTTGAATTTGGACCCATATCTCGATGCGTTAACTTAAACCAAGCTCGAGCAAATGCCTCATCAAACAGTTCTGGGTTTTCGTAAAATTTTCTAGAGATTTTACCATACTCCGGATCAAAACGCATCGAGAGATCCGTAGTAAACATAATTGGTTTGTTCATTTTTGAACTATCATAAGCATCAGGGACTTGAATTTTAGCCTCTTTGGGAGTCCACTGATGTGCTCCTGCTGGGCTTTTGGTTAATTCCCATTCGTGTTCAAATAAACTGTAAAAATACATTGCACTCCAGCGGGTTGGTGTTGAAGTCCACGCTCCTTCCAATCCTGAAGTAATCGCATCTGCTCCTTTACCTGATTTGTAAGAACTCTTCCACCCAAAACCTTGTTCCTCAATCGCTGCTGCTTCTGGTTCTGGACCAACATTAGAAGCAGGACCAGCTCCATGGGCTTTTCCTAAGGTGTGTCCACCTGCAATAAGTGCCACGGTTTCTTCGTCATTCATCCCCATTCTACCAAAAGTTTCACGAATGTCTTTAGCCGCTAAAAGGGGATCAGGATTTCCGTTAGGACCTTCTGGATTTACATAAATCAATCCCATTTGAACCGCCGCTAATGGCATTTCAAGTTCACGATCTCCGGAATAGCGTTTGTCGTCCAGCCATTTTTTTTCTGGACCCCAATACACGTCTAACTCTGGTTCGTAAACATCTTCCCTTCCTCCAGAAAAACCAAATGTTTTGAAGCCCATATCTTCAAGAGCTACATTTCCTGCTAAGACCATTAAATCTGCCCATGAAACCTTATTTCCGTATTTCTTTTTAATCGGCCACATCAATCTTCTGGCTTTATCTAAATTAGCATTATCAGGCCAACTATTAATCGGAGCAAATCGCTGTTGTCCGGAGCGGGATCCTCCTCGTCCATCAGCTGTGCGATAGGTCCCAGCGCTGTGCCATGCCATTCGAATAAACAATCCTCCGTAATGACCCCAATCTGCAGGCCACCAATCCTGAGAATCGGTCAGTACCGTTTGAATATCTTTTTTTAAGGCGTCATAATCAACACTGTTGAACGCCTCCGCATAGTTAAATGTGGATTCCATCGGATTGGACAATGAAGAATTTTGTCTGAGAATACTCAGATTTAATTGGTTTGGCCACCAGTCACTATTGACTGTAGCTGCTTGATTGGATTTGCTTTTCATCGTAGCTCCCGACATTCCGTCCGTAGCGTACTGATCAGCCTCTTGACAGGAAACAACTGTGATGAGCAGTAGTAATCCTATAAATTTTAAACTATTTTTCATGAGAATTCAATTTTAAATTTTCATTAAAATTATTGATCTAACAGACTCCAAATCAATTGAGTTCATTGATTCTTCTTATTTAAAAATAAGAACAACTTATAACGCAAGGCATGAATTTCAAACAACTTAAATCGAAACTTTAAAATAGGTTGTTACTCAAATTATCGTCTTTTTCAATCGTGCGAACTTAGATCACTAATTCCTGACTTTATAAAACTACTGAAAGCGTGGTCCCTTGAATGGAAGAAGTGTAACAAGGAAGTGCATTCGCACCTTCGCAATCACTGCTAAAGGAGTTGTTGTGATTGTTACACCTAAAATTAGATCCAACCAACTCCCACTGATTGCGAGCGCCTTGGTGGGGACAACTATTGGTATAGGCTTGTATGTGGTCGGAACTTGTTCTTAAAAAAAGCATGTTCAAGCCGATGCTGTAGCCATTCATCCAGCCTCCAACGGTGTTCAATGAAGAAAAATTAGTATTGGTTAAATCAATGGTATAAACTCCATTGCTTAATGTATAACCTTTGTCGGGGTTTGATGTAGTTGGCGGTGTGGTATCTGCAGTTTCTTCTTTAGAGCAGGCTTCTAAAAATGACAGTCCAAAAAATGCAAAAGCTACGGTTGGACATACTTTTTTAAGAAAATCTCTTCGTTGATTTGTGTGGGATGTATGCATCTTTAAACGATTTTATAATGTTTCTTGAAATAGAAAAAGCCTCTATGAATAGAGGCTTTTAAGTGTAGTTAGTTTTCTATTTGGATTGATCTGTAGCTAAACCATAAACTACCAAACCAAACCCAATTTTGTTAATGGCATCTCCGATATTGTATACCACATCTAAGTTTAAGTTTCCAAAAATACTATCATACCAACCTGGAGTTCCAGCCATATAGCCTAAAGGATAAATGGCCCACCCGACTAGTACGAACCAACTCAACATTTTGTGTGCTGAAAGAACCGAACCTCCTGCTGCTGTTGCAAGCTTCTTCGATTCTCCCATCCAAATGTCATACACAATTGCAAAGTAAGCAATTCCGGATACCAATCCCCAAATTTGGGCATTTGGACGATCAACTGCTTCTCCAAAATACCCTGTCACTAACATGATTAGTGATAAAACAATCATCTTCCACATGAGTGATTTTTTAGCGCCTGCAGCCTTGAGAATTAAATAAAACTCAACGCACATAAGAGGAACTGTCAACACCCAGTCCACGTATCTGAAGAATGTTGGAGACTCGCCAAAATCAGCCCAATAGTCTCTCATGTACAGATAGTGAACGGCCGCAATAAAGGTGATTAACCCCGATACGAGTACCGATGTTCTCCATTTTTTATCAAATCCATTCATGGATAAAAAGAAAAATGCAGAAGCTGCCATCATGGCCATACACCCTACGAAAAAGGTGAAGCCCACGTAATCATTAGAAGCCATCTTGGCCGCTAATGGAATTGATGTAAATAAATCTAACATAATATTTTTGTTTAATGTTTGTGATGTAAAGTTAGACAAAAAGTTGATATTTCAAAATATAAATTGTTAATTTGATAAAATATTTTTTTGAAAATGGGATATTATCAAAATTTTAAGTTAATACTTACGGTGTTCGTAATATGGTTAAGTTTGTTTCTGCCCATTGAAATTGAAGAAATTTCTGCAGTCATTGCAGTAGTCACTCTGGGAATTTTCCACGGATCTTTTGATGTGTACCTTCTTCAAAAGCAGTATCAAAAAAAATCTTATAACACTATTCAATTCACCATTCTCTATATATCCCTTGCAGGAATGATGACCTTTTTAGTCAACCTCATGCCGCTGATTGGATTTTTATTCTTCTTGGTCTTCAGTAGTTATCATTTTGGAGAGCAACAATTAATCGCCCACTCCCATTCTATCAAAGCTGTTCGTTCTCTATATTACACCTCTTATGGTATATTGTTGTTTTCTATTTTAGCGAGTTCCCATCAAGAAACGGTTGATGAACTTCTACTTCTTTTTATTGAAACAACCGTTGATGAAAGGATTTGGAGTTTCTTACAATGGTGTTGTGGCCTTCTGTTTGTACTTTTAATTGGGGTCAATCAATCCATGACTATTGGACAAAAGATTCGAGAACTACTCTACATGGCCTTCTTTATAATCATTTTTAAGAGCACGAGTTTGTACTTTTCATTCGCTTTTTATTTTATTATTTGGCATGCGATTCCTTCGATCATGGATCAAATAAAAATTCACTATCATTCCCTCAATCGTTCCAACACTCTTTCGTATTCCAAAGCAGCTTTTCCCTACTGGTTGGTTGCTCTAATAGGATTGTTTGGATTGATAAGTGTCGCTTCGAGAGACAACCTCATAAATAATCAATTAATTTTCTCTTTAGGAATCGCCATTACCTCTGTGCATATTGTTCTGATTGCCCTGCTTTATTCAAAAAACAAAAAAACAGTTCTCAAGAATTGAGCTCTTGACAAAGTTCAAGAAGCACCCCGCTGGTATCTTTTGGGTGAATAAAACAGACAAGTTTCTGATCTGCTCCTTGCTTTGGTTCTTTGTTTAAAAGCCGATATCCTTCTTCTGCTAGTCGGCTCATTTCAGTTTTAATATCTTTAACTTCAAATGCCATATGGTGGATTCCCTCTCCTTTCTTTTGAATGAATTTGTGGATGAGACTGTTTTCATTTATGGCTTCCAAGAGTTCGATCTTGGTGTTCTCTGTCTGAAAAAAAGCAGTAATGACCCCTTCGCTTTCTACTGTTTCTCTCTTGAAGCATTTTGTGTTTAATAGGGTTTCATAGGTCTTAATCGAAACTTCTAAGTCTCTTACAGCGATGCCAATATGTTCTAATTTGTAATTCAAATGATTCGATTCTTTTTTCGAAGTGATACTAAGGTACGTATAATGTTGTATTTTTGTCCCATGGAAGAATCACAAAGACAGAAAAAGATAGGAGGAGTGCTCCAAAAAGATTTGGCGGATATCTTACAACGCGCTGCAAGTGATGGTGGCCTTATGGGTACTTTAATCTCTGTTACAAAAGTTAGTGTCACAGTCGATTTATCAGTAGCCAAAGTCTACATCTCTGTCTTTCCTGAAAACAAAGCAGATGAGCTGATAGCGGGTATTCGTTCCAATCAACCCTTAATTCGAAAAGAACTGGCTGCTCGAACGCGCAATCAACTTCGTAGAATGCCAGAAATGCTATTTTATATTGACGATACACTGTCGTATCAAGAAAGCATCGAAAAGTCTCTCAGGGGGGAAGAAAACCCCATTAGCAATCCCGATCTTTTAGAGCGAAGAAAGAAAAAATAGCTCGGGTGAATTTTCCCTTTTACATAGCAAAGCGTTACCTAAAGGCTAAAAGCAGCCAAAACGCAGTCAATATCATTAACTATATCACCTTTTTTGTAGTAGTGGTGGGGTCTGCATCTTTGTTTATTGTACTCTCTGCATTTTCAGGGCTTAAGAATTTAGGGCTACAATTTAGTGAGCTTACCGATCCAGAATTAAAAGTCATTCCAGTCTCAGGAAAGTTCTTTGAGTTTTCAGAAGAGCAGCGTCAAGCTTTGAGTTCTATGGAAGGTATCCTAGCTTTTAGCGAAGAGCTAGAAGAACGAGTCTATCTCTCTCATGAAAACAAGAGTCAAATTGCCTATATCAAAGGGGTTTCTCCTTCTTATACAGAGGTCATCCCAATCGAAGAAGGATTGTATTTTGGTTCTTGGAATTTAAGCGATCAAGGCGTCATTGGAATTGGCCTTGCTAACCTCTTAAGCGTTACCGTTGACAATTATACTGACCCTATTCGTTTATTGCTTCCCAAGCCTCTAGAAGGCAGTGGTTTTAATCCTACTTCTCTGCCCTATTACGAGTCCTTTTTAAGTATTAGTGGAGTCTATGCAGTCGAAATAGATTTGGACAACAAATACCTCTTCAGCTCTATCGATTTTGCAAGAGCATTATTGCGCAAATCTCCCTCTGAGATCTCTGGAATTAATCTTAAAATCGAAGACGATTACAAAGAAGATCTTATCGATTCTCTCAATGAGCTATTTGCTCCTAGTGCTGAAGTCAAAACCAGAGAACAGCTCAATGCCTCCCTTTATAAAATGCTCAACACTGAAAATGCAGCTACTTATTTAATTTTCACCCTAGTTTTAATTATCGCCCTATTTAATGTAGTTGGTGCAACACTGATGGTTATCTTAGATAAACGAGCTCATTTAAAAACTCTATTTGCTATGGGCCTTGAACTACCACAACTCAGAAGAATCTACTTCTTTCAAGGCTTTTTACTCTCGGCACTAGGAGGTCTAATCGGTGTCATTATATCTAGCCTTGTCATAGGTGCTCAACTCCTCTTTGGCTTTGTTAAAATCGGCATGGAGTTGTCCTATCCCGTAGCATTCTCTCTCGAAAATTTCATTTTAGTTTTAGGAACTATTTTTGTGCTAGGAGCACTGGCTGCTTATGTAGCTTCGATTCGAATTAACAAAAACCTTCTCGATTAATTTCCACCTGAATCTGATCCACCTGAATCGTGGGAATCCCCACCTGAATCGTGGGAGCCTCCCGAATCATGACCACCCCCCAAATCGAGGATTTGTCGCTCCAAATTAGCAATATTTGCATTAAATTCAGTGATTCGTGAATTTCTAAAAAACAGGGGGTTAAAAACCGAATCATAACCTTCCCAATCAACTCCAGTTGAAGCGGTTTCAACTTTTCCAAATTGTGGGGCCAACCTTTCATTTTCCTCTCGTATCCCAATTAAGTCAGCTTTTCTAGCTTTTAAGCCCTCTAATGTGTTTTCATAAGGTTTCTCATACCAAAGAAAATACTTTGCTTCCGTGTAGCGAAAAAGTGTGTATCTCTTAAATGCATTTTGCACCGAATAGCGATAAGCCGCTTCAGGACCTATTTTAGCTGCACTAGCTTTTGTTTTTGTGTAATTGGCATTAAACACATGAACCATTGCTTCTGCTAAATCATCTGAGTTTTGATCAATCAGTAAAGCCTGTTGGTAGAACCCTTTAAATCGATCAACCTCTTGAGAAGACAACTCAGTGTAATAATCAAATTGAGCGACCTTTTCTTCAAATGACAACTGCTCAAAAGTTAATAATCCAAGATTTTGGAGAACAACATCAATTCCATTAGTGTAAATGTGATTTCTAAGAAGGTCTTCTCTTGGAGTGAATAAAATAGTCTCTAATTGTTGGTCAATGTTCGAAAATTCATCATAGATACTTTGAATTTCGTTGGAATTTGAAATTTCAAATTCATCATTTGTTCTTTTCATCAACTGAACCAATAAATAAGTTACGTGAGCAGCATCATTAGTTAGACCGTTAATTTCACCAACGTGACCTATGTAGCGATTTACTTGTTCTAAGTTAATGCCACTTATTGTGGGAGCTTCAGATGAAATCTGTATAAGCTGATTTCTTTTAGTCAAAATCAACTCATGAATCGCAGAAGCGACTCCTAATGAATCTTGAAATTTCAAATATACCTGCTTTGATTCCAATTCAGAAGAATTAAGCTCGTTAGACCAATTTCTCAAATTACTAAAAATTTCTAATTCTTCTTCGATATGAACATCTATTTGATTGTAGAGTTCTTGCATTTGATTATAAAATTCTTCTGCTGTTTTATTCGAACGAGAATACTTTGAAGCTATACCGAGTAAGTTCTGTGATCCGGGAGGCCATATACCGGCATTTGGATCTATATTTTTAAAAATATATGATACTACATTCAAAGCGTTTTGATCATCAATAACTTGAAATTCAGCGGTTAAAGACTTGGCAGCATCAAGACTCAATTCAATCGATTCATCGTAAGAACTGATAGCTCCTGTCCATTGTTTGAATTCCCATCCCTGAGCTGGATTTGCCGTCAGTTTAATAACAGTTCCTGAATTGTATTCCTTTCCTGAGCTAAGGATTTCCTCCGTAACGGTTCCTTCTCCTACTACATCAATTGTTAATGCGTATTTCTTTTTAATAAAATTAGCAGTGATAGAAATGTTTTCATTAACCGTTATGTTCAAGGGGTTGGTAGTGGCTCCATTGCTCCATCCTGCAAACAGGTATTCTGAGTTAGGAATTGCGCTAACTGATACTGTAGAACCCTCTTCAAATTTTCCTCCAGTAGTAGAAACACTCCCTCCAATTCCAGCAGAAATTTCTAGAGTATATTTAGTGATTTCTATAGGGACTTCCTGTTTTGAACAACTCGATAATACCAAAACAATTAGTGATATAAATTTGATGCAGTGAATCATTCGCTCTCGTTTAAAGGTAGGTTTCATTGGTTGGGTAGTTTTAAATTGAATATTTTAGAATCCATACGACTGTAATAATCATCAAGACTAAACTGATCGTATTTTTAATTTTTGACACTATGATTTCTCTAATTAAAATCTTATAAATCACTTTTTTGTCTTCAAGATTTTCGTTCACTATATCAGAAATCACTTGTTCTAACATTCCCTTATTATGAAACGGATATAAATCAGATAAGTAAATCAATCTTCGATTGTTGAACTTAGAAATATACTTCGTCTTAGAATACTTGGTCAGTAGTTGGTTGATTGTCATGACGGATGTTGTTGTATTTAGCATTGTAAAATTGCTTAAAAAAAGAACGATCTGTGTTCATTGTTTGTTCATTTTTTTTAAATTTACGAATGGCCTATCTACTTATTGCAACTCTATTTTATTCTATTAACGACTTTTTATGGTCCATCTACTCTAAAAAGAGTGGCCCTTTGGCGCTTATTCAAAATCGATCAATTTATACATCGATATTCGTTGGGTTGCTTTTTGTATTCTACTCAAAAGATCTTGGTTTGGTCTTGGAGGGTACTAACAGTCTCAAACTATTAGGGGTTTCAAGTATTGGGTTCATGGGGCTTTATTTTTTGGTGAAAGGGTTTCAACAGGGCAGCATTGTCCAATTTTGTATCTACATTTTACTTACCACTACGGTTGTTGGCCTCATTAGCAATTTCAACAATTACATCACACTGAGTTCTTTTATTCCCTCACTGCTGTGCATTGGTTTTGGCTTTGGATTCTTTATCTATCATCAATTAAAAACACACCTAAAGAATTCGAGTACTTACAAATCCCACCTCTACTTTATGGTAGCCCAACTATTCTTTATTGTTTTGGTCCTTCAGCAATACGAATACTTGTCTGTTTTTAGCGCTGTGGATATTGCGTTTTATCAAGAGCTCACCGTACTGCTGTTCTCAAGCTTATTACTTTTTCTTAAAAAAGAAAAAACTTCTTTTGTAAAACAGCCTGTTCAATGGTACGAATACTTTTTAATCGCACTTCCAATCAGCATAGCGCAACTGAGTAATTTACAGGGCTTACAGTTAACCAATCCCTTTTATGAAAAGCTATTTGGATTGTTAGGCCCCGTATTATCGGTGGTTTTAGCCATGGTTTTGGCTAAAGAACGACATCAATTTACCACCTACTTAGCATTTATAATCATGCTTATTGGGTATTATTTTTTAGGATTATGACGGATTCCATTCAACAATTGCGTTTGGATCTTCAACATAAAATTGGGTATAAGATCACAACAACCAAAGAAGCTGGAATGCTCACTGATGAGCTTCAATCAAAAGTAGATCACTCTGTTAGCTTGAGTACGATTCGTAGATTTTTCGGATTAATTCCCTCGAGAACCCCTCAAAAAGCTACTTTAGATACGCTTTCAAACTTTCTAGGGTTTTCATCATTTTCTAGTTACAACCAATACCGAATTGATAGCAAAGGTTGGATTGACGAATTAAGACTCATCGAAATCAAAAAAAGCCCCGTTTTAAAACAAGAACATATTGCCTATTTAAATCAACTCTATAAGAACAAAGATTTTCCAGTACTGTTTTCGAGACTTTTTGAATACGCCTATTTAGAAGAACAAAAATCCTTTCTAAATGCACTGTTTGAAAATAGAGATTTGATTTTGTTTCAAGAACCTGATCACGTCAATAGCATCGTTTTTAAAACTGCATTTCTAATTTACAATACGATAGAGCATGCCTCGCCTCGACCAGCTTTATTGAAGGCCCTTCTCAAACAAGAACTGTTTAGAGATTACATCGTTTACAACTACATCAAATCGCACGAGCTCAACAGCAATTACGGGGCCATACTGGAGCGTATCAAGAAAATTAGTAAGCGCCCCAGTGAACAATTGTTTTTAACCCTTATTTTGGAATTAAAATCCTATTACAATTTAAAGTCAATTAAAAAAATCGACTGGGATGAACAACAATTGATGCACTACCCGGTTCCTTTAATCGGTCGTTATTGGGGCTATCAACTACTGTATGCATATCACCACAACGACCTCCACGGGTATGATCTGCAGTTGGTTTCCATCCATTCTTTTTGCCACAAGAATCGTGAAAGCATCCCCTATTTTATGTTTGAAGTTGTTTTAGCTCTTCTTTTGATCAGACGACTTGACACCTTGAGTCATTTAATCAAAGATTATTATGAAGCGCTCTATGAAAGCAACCACTTTCATACAGACGCTGAACGATTTTTGTATACCCTAGCAGACGCCTTTTGCTCCCTTTATCAAGACAATACAAAAATCGCCAATGCATTATTTGGATCCCTTCAATTGAATTTACTTGGGAATAGCTCGTGGAAAGAACAATTTATGCTATTCTATTCGGTTTTGGGATACCAATTGTTTGAGGGAAAAAAACAACAGGATCATCTGCAGACTTACCTGCAGCTTTCGTCTGATTCTGGCTATTTGCTGTTTGATGCGAATTATATTGAGAACTACCTGTAAGCATGTTACTGATAAAATCGCACATAGTCAACTTCCATCACTTCCTGACTAAAGTTCGCGGGAACAGTGCCTCCTAAGTTCCCTCCTACAGCGATGTTTAAAAGTAAATAATGCGGATTGTCATAGGGGTTGAGTGCTGTATTATCTAGGACCACATTTAAGGCATCATCGATGAATATTTGCAATTCTGTTTCGGTCCAAACCAATGAATACACATGAAATTCTGTGCTCGTATTGGCTACAGTTGCTATCTTTCCATAATTCTCATAAGCTGCAGTTGCGGTGTTTCCCCAATGAAAATGTCCGTAAACCTGAGTTTTATCCCAACCGTTTTGTTCCATGATATCTATTTCACCACATAGTGGCCAACCGACACTTCCCTGAGAATCTCCATAAAAATTTCCAGGTTCATCAATATTGGCACCCAGAGTCCAAATTGCCGGCCAGGTACCTGCTCCTGATGGAAGTTTAGCGCGAACTTCAATTTTTCCATAGGTCATGCTAAATTTTGAGTTAAGCCTGGCTGAAGTATAATCCTTTGTAGAGCTTTGAGTTGTATAAGACTCTTTAATCGCTTTTACCTTCAACGTTCCATCACTTACATAGGTGTTTTCTTCGCTATTGACATAATGTTGTAATTCTCCATTGAACCAACTGCCGTTATTAGGAGCAAAGGTTTGATGGTGCCATTTGGTTTCGTCTGGTCTTCCCTGATAATCAAATTCATCACTCCAAACTAGGTTGGTAAAACTTGGAGTTGCAACAGGAACTTCTTTAGGTTCGGTCAATGTGATTGAGTCCAAGTAATAGGTCATTTGCTCAGTGTTTTGAAAGGTAGAATTCATAATCAACACCAAACGATCAAATTGATTGGAATCTGCTACTGAAAAATGATAGGTCAAACGTTCCCACTGATTTTCAGAGGTAGTGACTTGAACCAATTCTTTAAATTGACTCGGATTGTTGCTGTTTTCGAGTTTTAACAATACGGATTGTCCTGGCACAATGGAAAACACCTCAAGAGCAATAGCGGTCAAGTCTCCTTGAAATTGAACAGGAGCTTCTAAGTCAAAAAAGAAACCAGACCAAGGCATGTTAGAAGAATCCTCTACAACGGCCAGAACTTTGGATGAAGCATTGGTTTGATCTACGAATGGATTGTCTTGATAATGGAGGTTAACAGTTCCTCCAAAAAAGCCCCAAGTTCCATTTGGATTCGAATCATTGCGTTGATCAAGATCTAAGAATGCGTTACCATGGCATTCAAAATCGATACCCGATGAATTGAGATTCGGTTGCAATTGTTCAAAAGTCTTACAGCCCTCCACAAGGGTCGCTTCAATCGGATTATTGCGTTCTTTGGTACAGGAAACAAAGTGAAAACCGATTATAATTAGAATTGCAAACTGTTGTCGTTTCATGGATTTTAATTTAAAATAAAAAAAGCTCCTGAAGGAGCTTTATGGTGATCGTTTAATTCTTTTGGTAGACCCTTACGTAATCTACCTCCATTTGATCTTGTTCAAATTCTGGGCTCACTTCTCCTCCTAAACTTCCTCCAACGGCAACATTTAAGAGTAAAAATTGGTCTTTGTTGAAGGGCCAAAAATCCTCTGAACGATCTTCTGGATTGTATGTAAAAAACACGTTTCCATCAACGGTAAAATCAATCTTTTCTTCATCCCAAATCATTCCGTAAATATGAAAGTTTTCGGTCACATCAGAAACATTGATCTGTTTCAGAGCAGGATGATCTCCATAACGCCCTTGAACATGAACCGCTGATTGCACCATTAAATGATCCTCAAAGAGTTGTTCCATGATGTCAATCTCACCACATTTTGGCCAAGGCACTTCATTGATGTTGGCGCCTAAAGCCCATATTGCAGGCCACGTTCCTTGTGTTCTTGGAAGTTTTGCACGAACCTCCACCTTTCCGTAAGTAAATTGAAATTTTGAGTTTAAACGCGCCGAAGTATATTGCTTCGTAGTTCCCGTAGATGTAAATTCTTCTTTCTTAGCAACAATTTTTAAGGTTCCTTCGCTGATATAAGCATTGTCCTCTCGATCGGTATAATGTTGCAATTCATTGTTGTACCAACTTCCGTTTTCTGGAGCAACTGTCTCTAAAAACCACTTTTGAGCGTCCAATACGCCTTCTGTTTCAAATTCATCTGCCCAAACAAGTTGGTATGTCTTTTCTTGCGTTGCAGTCTCCGCACAACTCGCTAAAATAAGCGTGAGTGCCGCTGCAATTAAAATGTTAATTTTCATAAAGTCTGATATAATCAATGGTAAAGGTATCACTGCTAAAGTTAGAATCAATGGTGCCTCCTAAGCTCCCTCCCATGGCTAAGTTTAACAATAAAAAAAATGGTTGGTCAAAAGGCATACTTGAATTGATACTCATATCAAAATACTTCACGCTTTCAACATACATTTTGATGGAATTCGTATCCCAAATGAGAATGTACTCTTTAAATGAATCGCCAATACTATTCGAAACTAGATCAGTACCGTATTTGGCATTTGAATTGTCCGTTGAGTTCAACCAGTGAACCGTACCCAGTATTTTATTTTTTTCTTGACCGTTTTGTTCTACTAAGTCAATTTCTCCACAACTAGGCCATCCCACCTGATCGATGTTTTGACCCATAAGCCAAATAGCAGGCCAAGTTCCTTTGGATTGAGGAAACTTAGCGCGAACTTTTAACCTACCGTGCTTAAAATCAAATTTATTTTGACTTTTTATTCGAGCAGAGGAGTAGCTTTTGTTATCGATATTTTCTTTTCGGGCGGTAATCTTAAGATATCCGTTTTCCAACTTGATGTTCTTGGAATTTGAAGTGTAGGATTGTTCTTCTTGATTTCCCCAACCTGGGATTCCATAAGCAGAACCATCTCCTAAATCATAACTCCAAAGCTGAGAATTAAGAGTGCTCCCCTCAAATTCTTCAGACCATACCAGCCCTATCTTGTCTTGTTCAGTCAACGTAAGTCCTGGCTCCTCCTTGGAGCTAGGGTCTGGATCTGTTGTCGGCTCTTTTTCGCAACCAAAAAGAAAAAAGAAAGAGCACAAAAGTGAATATAATCGTATCTGTTTCATCAAATAAAAATATTAAATTAATCTCTTTTGTGCTCTAAATTAGATATTAGTTGTGAAAATAAATGTTGTCAAAGAAAACCGTTCCGTTTCCGTCAACCTTAAATTGAATTACATCTGCTAAATCTACGCCTGTAAAATCACTTAAAGGAATGTCTACTGAAACCCATTCTCCTTTGGTTGAAACATCCAATGCTTTTGCAGTTTCCTGTGGACCTGTACTGATCAAAAAGAAATTGAGAGCCGTTGAATCTGCTGTCCAATAGTCAATGTGGATGTATTGGTAAGCGCTCACGTTTAAAGCAGACGCAAATTGAGTTCCTTGATAGTTTAAGCCTTGATATTTAATTGCACTGTTATCCGTTGCGATCTCAACAATAGTAGATGCTGTTGCTTGTCCCCAGTCTGGGTTAAAATTAGTCCCCTCAACATCCGTGTATGAATCACTAAAGATTGACATTACTCCTTCTGCTGCTGTTGGAGCTGGAGCTGCCGATGTTGGTTCTGTTGCAGCATCAGCAGGAGTGTGGAAATAGATATTATCAAAGAATACCGTTCCATTTCCATCAACTTTAAACTGAATGATGTCAGCAAGATCAACCCCTGAAAAATCACTTAACGGAATATCAACAGAAATCCATTGCTCTTTTGTAGTTACATCAAGAGCCTTAGCTGTTTCAGCTGGTCCTGTACTAATTAAAAAGAAATTAAGTGCTGTGGAATCAGCAGTCCAATAATCAAGATGTATAAACTGGTATGCAGAAGCATCTAAAGCCGACGCAAATTCTGTTCCTTGATAATTGATTCCTTCGTATTTTAGGACATTTTTATCTGTAGCGATTTCTTCAATAGTAGCTACGGTTGCTTGACCCCAGTTGGGATTAAAATTCGTTCCCTCAACATCTGTGTAGGCATCACTAAATATTGACATTACTTCTGATGCGTCTTTAGTAGGAGCTGCTGCTTCTGCTGTTGGAGCTGAACCGTTCTCGGTAACCTCCTCTGGAGTCGTAAAACGAATGTTATCCATATAATAAACAGCCTCAGCATCGTTCGTTTTCACAATATTGGCAATGATGACAATACGGTCGTACTTACCTGAATCCTCAGCTGTAAAGTTGTAGGTTAGTGTTTCCCATGCTCCTTCAGCTGTGGTAACGACACGTGACTCTTTAAATACATCAGAGTTAGTGCTGTCCTCCATTTTGAATAAAACATCTTGTCCTGGAGCTGCTGAATGAACATCAATCGCAATAGCTTCTTGTCCTGAAGGAAAGTTTACTTTTTCATTTAAGTTAAAGAAAAAACCTGCCCAAGGTTCGATCCCTGCATTTTCAGTAATCGATAAAACCTTAGTTGAGGTATTAATTCCAGAGGCGTTAGGATTGTCAATATAATTAAGCTTTAAATAAGCTTGCCCATCTGGACCGCCAAATCGTCCCCAGTTACCGTCTAAATTGTCAGCTGAGAGTGCATCTTCTTCTAAAAAAGCATTTCCTGTGCACTCAAAATCAATTGCTGCAGTGTTTAAACTTGGATCTTGCTCTGTAAACGTATCACATCCTTCTACAACAGAAACTGGATCTGGATCTGGTTCTGGTTCTGGTTCGGGTTGAGTCTCTTTAGTACAGTTAATGAACAATAGCGAACTGAGCGCCATCATTGTCAAAATTTTACTTGAATTCGAAATTGTTGCTTTCATTTTAAATTGAATTGTTTGTTAATTCCACTAAATTATAACGGGATTCGTGTATTTCTATAAATTTGAACACTACATCATTACTACCATCGGTTAAATAACTTATAAAATATTCATTTACAATAAATTAATTCACTTACTTTGTAGGTATAAAAATTAACTATGAGAGGTAATGTAGAGGTTAAAAAAACCTATTTTTCGCTTATTTGTTCGCTTGTTTGGCTTTTTTTAATTCCAATAAAAGTAACCTATGGCCAACTAACCCCACCTTTGATGAACTTTCATCCAAATGAGTATAAAGGGGGAAATCAGATATGGAACATTGCTCAAAATAAAGAGGGGGACGTGTTTTTTGCCAATCACGATCAACTTCTGCGCTACAATGGCCATCAATGGGAGGTTTTGAAAATAGAAAAACCTACTATTTTCAGAACGGTATATGCATTGGAAGACCAAATTCTCAGCGGAGGATTGATGGAGTTTGGACTTTGGACCAAAAATGAATATGGGACTTTTGAATATGAGTCATTAGCTCAAAAGATGAATATTGAAATTATTGATGGAGAATCCTTTTGGAACATTGTTGCATATAAAGGATATCTCGTTTTTCAGTCCTTTAATAGAGCGCTGATCATTGATTCAAAATTGAAGAGCTATCAACAAATCTATGGCGATTTTAATAATAATAGTTTAGTTACGCTAGAAGGGAAGCCCTTCCTAATCGATTTGCAAAAAGGATTGCTCAACATCTTTGAGGATTCGCAAAGCTATCATTTCTCATCTGAAATTAATTGGTCCTCCATTGTAGGAACCATACGCTGGCAACAGCGAAATTATTTGGTTTCTAATAACGGATCTTTGTACCAATGGGAAAAAAACTTAATACTTCCTCAAAAGAACCTGCGTTTACCAAAGGAAAACATCTATTCGCTTCATCAAATGAAAACGGGGGTCATCGTACTTGGGACGATTGGAGATGGAATTGTTTGGTTGGATGACAACTTAAAGATAGATGGGGCCTTAAAAAGGAGTAATGGGCTTGGTAACAATACCATCCTTTCTTTATTTGAAGATCATAATTCCAACCTATGGGCAGGTATGGATCGAGGAATTGCGTTGGTGAATATCTCCAGTCCCCATTTAGAGCATCGAAACAGCTCTAAAGATATCGGATCGGTTTATACCGCAATCGAGTGGAATAACACTATTTATATCGGAACCAATCAAGGACTTTACTACTTAAATTCAGAACTGGAAGCTCCTGAAAAAATCAAAGGAATCGAAGGACAAATATGGAAACTAGATCTTATTGATAATGATTTGTATTGCTCTAGCAATAGCGGTCTTTTTCAAGTTAAGGATCCAACTACCATCAGAACGCTATCCGAAGATGTGGGTTTTTGGGGTGTTCAAAAAGAAGGGAAGCACCTTATAGGGGGTACCTATGAAGGGATCTATGTATATGATTTTCAAAATGGTAATCCGATCCTCAAAACTGCTCCAGAAACCTTTAAGGTCTCATCTCGATTTATAGAAGTTAAAGACGAAAAAGTATACATCAACAACGAGTATCTTGGGGTCTTCGTTTTAGAGTTTGACAACAATTTTTCGCAGTTAACCAATCAATGGACTATTGAAAAAAATGGTTTGAAAAGCGCGTTGTTTCAACTCGATGATCAGGTCTATTATAAATCCTCTGAAGGAATATATACCATCGATCTTAAGTCAAAAGCGTTTCGGAAAGATTCGCTTTTAACTCAACTATTGGAGCCAGAAGATTTAATTTCGTCTGGCTTCATTAGGGGAGGAACGAAGAATTTGATTGGTTTTAAAGCACAATCAATATATGGCATACAACGAACGTTTATTGAAAATACCTACACTTCATTTGAATATGAATTACCTCCATATGTTTACGAAAATTTAGGGAATTCGGGGTTTGAAAACATCAATCATCTTTCCGATGAACGTTATTTAATTGGTTTATCTGATGGTTTTGTGATCCTTGATCTAGAATATTTAACCGGGGATCAACTCGAGGTTCCTACCATTGATAACGTTCAACAATTGATACAAAACTCCTGGGTTACAAAACCACTAATTCCTGATAATTCAAAACAGAATTTCAAGAATAACTCGATGCGATTTTACTTAAAAAAACCTTCGTATGCCAAGTATGCTCCAATGGTGTTTCAAACTGAGTTACTACGCGATGGTGCGCTTTATTCAATGGATCGAATGCGTTCCGAGCTAGAATTTATAAACTTAGAACCGGGGGCCTATGAATTTCAAGTGATCGTATTCGATCCTGTTTCAAAAAAATCGAACATAAGCGCTTCGTACTCTTTTATTATTGATAAACCTTGGTTTCTTAAAGAATTTATTCAAATCCTGTTTTCACTTCTCATTCTCGTAACCTTGTTTTTAGCGTTTTATTTTACAAGAAGAACCTATAAAAAAAGAGAGCTTGAATTAAAGTTGAAAAATCAAAAAAAATTGGATATTCTACAACTCAAAGAAAAAGAACGGATCAATAAAATCCATCAAAAAAATTTAGAAAATCAATTAAAAACCAAGAAAAGAGAATTAACCATTTCAACAGAACACCTGCTATCAAAAAATCGGTTGTTACACCAGTTAAGTAAAAAAATCAATGAAGTTGAAAAAAAGCATCAAATTGACCTCAGCAGTCTACATGAATTCATCAATAATAATATTAAAGAGAAAAAAGATTGGAATCGCTTTGAGAAAGCCTTAGCCGATTACGATGAAGATTTTGTGAAGCGAATTAAAAATCAATTCTATGGAACAATCTCTAGACAGGACTTTTTACTCATGACCTATATAAGAGGAGGTATGAATTCTAAAGACATCGCACAAGTGCTCGGCATCAGTGTTAAAAGCGTTGAAATGAGGCGTTATCGTTTGAGAAAAAAAATTGGACTGAATGAAGAAGTGAGTTTAAGTGATTACATCAACAATTTGTAAATCATGCAAATTGTTCTAAAACCTCATCAAAGGCTTTAAAAACATCCTGGGCATCATCAGAGGTTACCATCTTCATACGAAGAGGTTTAAAGTTTGGAATTCCTCTAAAATAATTAGTGTAATGGCGTCTGGTTTCAAAAACTCCGAGCTTTTCTCCCTTCCAATCAATCGCCATTTGTAGATGTCTTCTGGCGATCTCAACCTTTTCTTCAAGAGTTGGCTCTGGAAGGTGTTCTCCTGTTTTAAAGAAGTGTTTTACCTGCTTAAAAAACCAAGGGTTTCCAATAGACGCTCTTCCAATCATCGCTCCGTCCAAGCCGTAATCATCTCGCATCGACATTGCTTTTTCTGGACTGTCTACATCGCCATTCCCAAAGATAGGGATGTGAATTCTGGGGTTGTTTTTAACCTCAGCGATTGGAGCCCAATCCGCTACTCCTTTATACATCTGAGCTCTGGTTCTTCCGTGTATGGATAAAGCTTGAATTCCGACATCTTGAAGTCGCTCAGCGACTTCCATGATTTGAATGGAATCGTGGTCCCAACCGAGTCTTGTCTTTACGGTAACAGGCAACTTAGTTCTCTTGACCATGGCCTCTGACAGTTGCACCATCAGTGGAATATCTTTGAGTATTCCAGCACCTGCATTTTTGCTGACTACTTTTTTAACTGGACAACCAAAGTTAATATCGATGATATCTGGATTAGAAGCTTCAACTCTATCGATTGCCTGAAGCATCGAGTCGAGGTTGGCTCCAAATATCTGAATCCCTACAGGGCGTTCCTCGTCGTAAATATCGAGTTTTTGAGTGGACTTTTCAGCATCTCTGATGAGTCCCTCTGAAGAAATAAATTCGGTATAAACCACATCGGCTCCCTGCTCTTTACAAAGCGCTCTAAAAGGAGGGTCGCTCACATCTTCCATGGGTGCGAGCAGTAGTGGAAAATCTCCGAGTTCTATGTCTCCAATTTTAGCCATAGTGATTTATAAAAACTTAGTCGTTGAGCTTAAGAACCGCCATAAATGCCTGTTGAGGAATCTCAACATTACCCACCTGACGCATGCGTTTTTTACCTTTCTTCTGTTTTTCTAGGAGCTTACGCTTTCTAGAAATATCTCCTCCATAACATTTCGCAGTCACATCTTTACGAAGGGCTTTGATGGTTTCTCTAGAGATGATCTTTGCGCCAATCGCTGCCTGAATTGGAATGTCGAACTGTTGTCTTGGGATAAGTTCTCTTAGTTTTTCACACATTCTGCGTCCGATAGACTCAGCATTGTCCAAGTGAATCAATGCTGAAAGCGCATCCACAGATTGTCCGTTGAGTAAGATATCCACACGAACAAGCTTGGATTCTCTCATACCAATTGGAGCGTAATCAAAAGAAGCATAGCCCTTTGATACGGTTTTTAATCGATCGTAAAAATCGAATACAATTTCTGCAAGTGGCATATCAAAACTGAGTTCCACTCTATCGGTTGTCAAATACGTTTGATTGGTAATCTGCCCTCTTTTTTCAATACAAAGCGACATCACATTCCCCACAAAATCTGCCTTAGTGATAATGGTCGCCTTGATATAAGGTTCTTCCACACGATCTAAGTAAGAAGGGTCCGGAAGATCCGAAGGGTTATTTACGATAACTGGAGTGTCTGGCGTTTTCTTGGTATAGGCGTGATACGATACGTTTGGAACCGTAGTGATCACGGTCATTTCAAATTCGCGTTCTAAGCGTTCTTGAATGATTTCCATATGGAGCATTCCAAGGAATCCACAACGAAAACCAAAACCTAGAGCTGCTGAACTCTCAGGAGTAAATACCAAAGAAGCGTCATTGAGTTGTAGCTTTTCCATCGAAGCTCTAAGGTCTTCATAATCCTCTGTATCAACGGGATAAATTCCTGCGAACACCATGGGTTTTACATCCTCAAAACCAGAAATTGCTTTTGTAGTAGGATTCTTTGCGTCCGTAATGGTATCACCTACCTTTACTTCTTTTGCTTCTTTGATCCCAGTGATCAAATAACCAACATCTCCTGCTTTAATTTCATTCTTAGGTTGCTGAGTGAGCTTTAAGGTTCCGATCTCATCGGCAAAATACGTTTTTCCGGTATTCATGAATTTGATTTGCTGTCCCTTTTTAATAGAGCCATCATAAACTCTAAAATAGGTCTCGACTCCTCTAAAGGAATTGTATACAGAATCGAAAATCAATGCCTGAAGCGGCGCCTCAGCTTCTCCTGATGGAGGCGGAACTCTCTCGATAATTGCTGCCAAGATTTCCTCAATTCCTATTCCTGATTTTGCAGATGCAGGTATTACCTCATCTGGGTCACAACCGATCAGATCTACAATATCATCAGTAACCTCTTCAGGATTTGCAGAAGGAAGGTCAATTTTATTGAGTACTGGAATGATTTCTAAATCGGATTCTAAAGCTAAATAGAGATTTGAGATGGTTTGAGCCTGAATACTTTGAGCTGCATCGACAACCAGTAGCGCTCCTTCACAGGCTGCAATCGATCTAGAAACTTCATAAGAAAAATCCACGTGACCTGGAGTGTCGATCAAATTGAGTATGTAGGTCTCTCCTTTGTAAACATACTCCATTTGAATCGCATGACTCTTAATGGTAATTCCTCTCTCTCGTTCCAAATCCATATTGTCCAACAACTGGTTTTGTTTCTCTCTTTCGGTTACAGAGCCCGTAAAATCCAATAGGCGATCGGCCAAGGTACTCTTACCGTGGTCAATATGGGCAATGATACAGAAGTTTCTGATATTTTTCATGGCTGCAAATATAGTTAAAAACTACATCCTAATGTATATCTGGTTTACCAATATAAACCAAGGCATATCCTTTTAAATTTTCAACTCCTTCGAGATTAATTTGATGGAGCATATGCAGGGTTCCGTCTAGGTCTTTGATAAAGATCGGAGCCATGTCTGAATCTGAAGAGCAAATCTCCATAAGTTTTTTGTACTGATCCAAGGTTTCAAAATGAACCTCGTTGACTTTTGGATACTTAAAAGAGACTTCTTCAAAGGAAGCAAAATCGTCTTCACAAGAAAATAACTGATCGGTTTTACCGCTGAGATCATTGCCCTTTTCATCAGCATGCATCAATCGAAACGTTCCGTTTTCGCCAAAGTTGTTTTTAAATTTTGCAAGTGCAAAATCATTGATTTCTTCATTCCCTGTAAAGGCTAATAAATATCCCACGTCGTTGAGCTCAATATTGTCGGTTATAGTATCAGAAAATATATTTCCTTTAAAGGCGTCCAATCCTCTATCGGCCGCTTTTCGAATATTGATTTCATTATTGTCCATGATCACCACATGACGCTCGTTTTCTTGAAGGTATTGAGCGATGAGTTGAGAAGTTTTAGAAGCTCCAACGATAAGTATTCCATCAGACCTGTCTAAATATACCTTAGACCATTTAGCGACTATTCTCGCTGTAGTAGCATTTAAAAGAACTGTTCCGAGTACCACTACAAAAACCAATGGGGTGATGTACTCTGCTCCTGGTTCTCCAGCGGCCACAAGTTTGGATCCAAAAAGAGAGGCAATCCCAGCAGCAACAATTCCCCTTGGTCCCACCCATGAAATAAAGAAGCGCTCGTTAAACTTAAGAGAGGAGCCACGTGAACTCAAAAAGACTCCCAGTGGTCTAATAAGGATCACAACTGCACCAAAAAGCATCGCTGTTTTTTCGTTATATACCAATAGTAAATCATCTAAATTGATGTTTGCTGCTAATAGAATAAACAGAAAAGAAATTAACAGAACACTCAAGGATTCTTTAAAGTAGAGGAGTTCTTTGATATTTGGAAGGTCGATGTTTCCAAGAACCATTCCCATCACCACTACAGCCAATAATCCTGATTCATGTGCAAATATATCAGAGCCCACAAAAACCAATAACACCATTGAAAGAGTTACTACATTGAGTAAATAGTGAGGAATCCATTTTTTCTTAATAGCAAATCCAAGTGCATGAGCAAAAGTAAATCCAAAAGAAATTCCAAAAAGGATGATCTCTCCAAAAGCTATAAGTGCTGTTTTGGTAAATCCAGCTCCAGCTTCGATACTGATGAATTCATAGACCAATACCGCAACCAAAGCTCCGATGGGGTCAATTAAAATTCCCTCCCACTTTAAAACAGCGGACACCTCTTTTCGAAGGGGGATGTTTCTGAGAATAGGAGTAATTACCGTTGGTCCTGTAACGATGATCAGTGAAGAAAACAAGAATGAAATAGGCCAACTCAGACCAAAAATATAATGAGAGGCAATTCCCGCTCCAAAGAAGGTTACAACGGAACCAAGGGTGATTAATTTTGAAATCACAGGACCCACATTGGAAAGTTCTGATCGCTTGAGGGTCAAGCCTCCCTCAAAAAGAATAATACTAATCGATAATGAAACGATATAATAAATCATTTCCCCGGGAAATAATCCCGAAGATCCATTCCAAACCGGCTCAATGAGTTTTGATCCATCCACCGTGTAAAGTGTGGAAAAAGGCCCCACTAATAAACCGATGATGATCAGGGGTAAGATCGCGGGTAATTTCAATCTCCACGCCATCCATTGAGCGATGATTCCTAAAACAATGATTCCTGCTAATTCAATCATAATAGCTGTTTGATTTCAATTTCAAGGTACTAAAAATTCCTGCCACAATCCTTAAAATTGTGTTATCCTTGTTTAATTCCTGTATGAAATGATTAATTTCACACATCAAACAAGGAGAAAACAAAGATACGATGAAAATTTATCCTATTGAAAGCGGTCATTTTAAGCTCGATGGAGGTGCTATGTTTGGAGTGGTTCCCAAAAGCATTTGGAATCGAACCAATCCAGCTGATCAAAACAATATGATAGATATTGCTGCTAGGTGCTTACTTGTTGAGACCTCTGATCGAAGAATCCTCATCGACACCGGAATGGGAAACAAACAGTCAGAAAAGTTTTTTAGTTATTACTATCAGTGGGGAAACGCAACATTAGAAGGTTCTTTAGCTGCTTTTGGAATTGATCCCGATAGTATTACCGATGTATTTCTAACACACCTGCACTTTGATCACTGTGGTGGAGCTGTATCCTGGAACAAAGACCGCACAGCCTATGAACCCACTTTTAAAAATGCCCGTTATTGGACCAACCAAAAACACTGGGATTGGGCCATCCGTCCTAATGACCGAGAAAAAGCTTCTTTTTTAAGTGAAAATCTGTTGCCTTTAGAAGAAAGTGGTCAACTGCATTTTTTAGATATTGATGATCAGCTCGTTCAAGAGACGCCTTTTGGTTTTCAAATGGTTCTAGTGGACGGTCATACCGAAAAACAAATGTTGCCCCTGATTGAATATAAAGGAGAGCGCCTTCTTTACACCGCTGATTTAATCCCTACAGTAGGGCACCTTCCTATTCCTTATGTCATGGGTTATGACGTACGGCCACTGATCACTCTTAAAGAAAAGAAAGAGGTCTTGGATCTCGCTGTTAAAAACAATTGGCTGCTCTTTTTTGAGCACGATGCTCATCACGAGCTCTGTTCTTTAAAGAACACCGAAAGAGGGATTCGCTCCGATAAAATCATTACTTTTAATTCTCTATAATACACTCAAATGAAGTACTCGATCTTTAAACCCATTAGTCTCTTGCTACTGTTACTTTTTGCCTCTTGTAAGAGTTTGCTCATTCCTGAATTTGTCATTGATTCTTATGCCTTTGCCGAGAAAAAAGAAGCCTTGACTGAATCTCAAAAACAACAGTGGCGATTTGCAGACCCTTTTAGAGATTCTATCCCTGGAATAAGTTTGGACAAGGCCTATGAATTTATCGCTGACAAACCTTCAAAAGAACTGATTGTCGCTATTTTAGATTCAGGTATGGATTTAGATCACGAAGATTTCAAGGGTATGTTATGGGTAAATGAAGACGAGATTCCCAACAATGGTATTGACGACGACCAAAATGGGTATATCGATGATATTCACGGTTATAATTTCTTAGGAGATGCCTATCAAGAACAGCTCGAAAACACTCGAATTCTCGCCAACAAAATTGGAGATGCCAGCCTTCAAGAAAAAGTCAAGGCTGAGGTTGAAAAAGCGTTAGTCGAAGCGATTCAAAACAGAGATCGTTATAAGAGTATTAAGATGGCTGTAATCGAAGCCGACAAAGCCTTTAAAAAGGCTGCTGCTCTAGAGCAGTACAGCATTGAAGATCTCGAATCTTTTGAGACTACCAATATCATTTTAAAAGGCCATATTGGCTTACTAAAACAGATGTTAGGCTTCGCTGATTCTGTTGAAATGGCTCTTGAAGAAATCGATTCTGGTATTCAATACTTCAGCGATCAGGTTGATTACAGCTATAACGTCAACTTTAATGGAAGGACTTCTGTTGGGGATAATCCCTATGATTTATTGGATGTACCTTATGGAAATGGGAATCCTAAAAACCTCTTTCCTGAAGAATCCCATGCAACCCATGTAGCGGGTATTGTAGGCGCGAGTCGAATGAATGAGCTAGGTAGTTATGGAGTAGCCGACAACGTAAAACTGATGAGCATCCGCTCTGTTTCCAATGCAGATGAATACGACAAAGATATCGCCTTGGGTATTCGCTATGCGGTAGACAATGGTGCTAAAATCATCAATTGCAGTTTTGGAAAACGCTATTCTCCAAACAAAGAATGGGTTTACGATGCGATTAAATACGCTCAAAGCAAGAATGTACTGATCGTTCACGCGGCGGGTAATGATTCAAAAGACATTGACTTAGTTTCAAAAAACCCAAACTATCCTAACGACCACAAAGGAACGAAAGGTGAATTTGTAAAGAACTTCATTTCAGTAGGAGCATTAGCTCCGAGTTTTGGAACTGATATGATTGCTTCCTTCTCCAATATTGGAAAAGAAAATGTCGATGTGTTTGCTCCAGGAGATGAGATTTATTCAACCATTCCCCAGAGCAAATACAAATACGAAGGAGGAACCTCTATGGCGGCCCCAGTGGTGTCTGGAATTGCTGCCTTAGTATGGTCTAGATATCCAAACTTAAAAGCTTCTGAACTCAAAAAAATTCTAATGCTATCGGGAACTAAAATCAATTTAGACGTCATCGATGTAAGTCAAGAAGAAGAGACCTTAAAGCCTTTTGATTCCTTTTCAAAAAGCGGTCGTATCGTCAATGCTTATCAAGCTTTAAAACTAGCAGATCTCATCACAAAAAAACGATTTAAACTAAAACACTATGAATATTAAAACCCTCAAAACTTTTGCTTTATTTTTAAGCATCAGCACACTTGCTCTTGCGCAACAATCCTCTTATTGGCAACAAAAAGTCGACTATCAGATGGATGTTGACTTCAATGTTAAAGACTTTACCTATACAGGAACGCAGCAGCTGATCTACACTAATAATTCTCCTGATGAATTAAATAAGGTCTTCATTCATTTGTACTACAATGCCTTTCAGCCAGGGAGTGAAATGGACATTCGACTACAAAACATTGCTGATCCAGATCGCAGAATGATTACTGAAGACAAGAAGAGCAGAATTGCTTCTCTTACTCCTGAACAAATTGGATATCTACACATCAGCGAAGTAACTCAAGACGGGGCTTCAGTTTCGTTTGTAGAAGAGGGAACTATCGCTAAAATCATTCTCGACCAACCTCTTGCAAGTGGCGCTTCGACCACTTTTAAGCTCAAGTTCTCGGGACAAATTCCAGAACAGATCAGAAGATCAGGTCGCAATTCAAAAGAGGGCGTTGCCCTTTCGATGTCGCAATGGTATCCCAAATTAGCGGAGTACGATTATGAAGGATGGCATGCCACACCTTATATCGCTAGAGAGTTTCACGGAGTTTGGGGAGATTTTGATGTTAAAATCACCATCGACAAAGACTATACGGTTGGGGGAACTGGATACTTACAAAACCCTCAAGAAATTGGACATGGCTATCAAACTCCAGGAACCCAAGTAAAGACTCGTGGCAAAAAATTAACCTGGCATTTTAAAGCGCCGATGGTTCACGATTTTATGTGGGCTGCTGACCCAAATTACATCCACGATGTTCGACAAATGGAAGATGGACCTACTCTTCATTTCTTCTATAAAAACGATGAAGAACTAATCGAAAACTGGAAAAAACTACAGCCTAAAACTGAGGAAGCAATGCGCTTCTTTAGTAACAATGTTGGCAAATACCCTTACGATCAATATTCAGTTGTTCAAGGAGGTGATGGCGGTATGGAATACGCGATGAGCACCCTTATTACAGGTGGCCGTGACTTCGGTTCTCTTGTGGGAGTAATGGCTCATGAAATGGCTCATTCTTGGTTTCAACACATCTTGGCAACCAACGAAACCAAACACTCTTGGATGGACGAAGGATTCACCTCTTTTATCTCTTCACTTTGTATGAATCAACTCATGGAGAAAAACTTAGACAACCCCTTTGAAGGATCGTACAGAGGTTATAGAGCGCTTGTAAATTCTGGAAAAGAACAACCACAAACAACCCACTCAGATCGATACGATTTAAATTTTGCATACAGTATTGCGGCCTACTCTAAGGGTTCTGTGTTTTTGTCTCAGCTCGGTTATATCATCGGTCAAGAAAATTTAATGAAAACCATTAGGAAGTATTATGAGGATTTTAAGTTTAAACACCCAACTCCAAACGATATTAAAAGAGTCGCTGAAAAGGTTTCTGATATGGAATTGGATTGGTATTTAACCGATTGGACTAAAACCACAAACACCATCGACTACGGCATTAAAAGTGTTGAAGAAAACGCCAATGGAACTAAAATTGTATTAGAGCGCAAAGGTCTGATGCCTATGCCTATAGATCTTTTAGTGGTATATAAAGACGGTTCTTCTGAAACATTTTATGCGCCACTTCGTATGATGTATGGGCAAAAAGAAAATCCCTATCCAACCATTGATAGAACTGTTTTAAAATCATGGCCGTGGGCCTATCCAACTTATGAGATTACTATTGACAGACCCATGAATAGCATCAAGGGAATACAAATTGACCCTTCTGGATTAATGGCTGATATCGATTTAGAAAACAACAGCTACCAAGGGGAAGAATAATGAGTATCTCTATCGCAAATACCTCAAGATTAAAGAGTAAGAAAAAAATCGGACTGCTCTTTGAAAAAGGAAAGCGCCTTAACGTGGGTCCTTTGCACTTGAGGTATTTGGATGTCGATAGTGAAGAAGATTCTTTGTTTGGATTTTCTGTTCCAAAGAAAAATCACGCCTTAGCGGTCCATAGAAATAGAATCAAAAGACTCATGCGTGAAAGTCTGAGAATTCAAAATGATTCTTCTCTAGAAAAGGGAATGCTTATGATGTTTATCTATTTAGGAAAAACCATTCCTGAATATGAGGAACTTTGTGAATTAATGAACAACCTTTTAAAAAAACTATCGAATGAAAAAGCTTAACCACCTATTTAGCATCGCAACGCTGTTCACAATTCTATCTTGTCAAAATACTCCTCAGATTCAGGAGGAACAATCATGGCAATTAGGTCCCTTTGAAAAACTCGATAAAGTCAATCCTATTTTAAAACCCAGCACAGATCTTTCTTTTATGGATCCCATTCGAAAAGAGGAGGTCTTTTTTGAAGAAAAAAACGTGCTGAACCCTACCGCTGTTGTTAAAGATGGCAAGGTTTATCTTTTGTACAGAGCTCAAGATTCAATGATGACTTCTCGTATCGCTTTAGCGATATCAACCGATGGAGTGCACTTTGAAAAACAGGCCGCTCCTGTCTTTTATCCAGATGAGGATCATTTAAAGTCTTACGAATGGCCTGGAGGAGTTGAAGATCCAAGAATTGTGCTTTCAGAAGATGGTCGATATATTTTAACTTATACCTCTTACGATGGAACAACTGCTCGACTCTTTGTGGCTACCTCTAAAGATCTCTATAACTGGCAAAAACGCGGACCTATTTTTAAAGATGAGAAATACATCGATATGTGGTCAAAATCAGGAGCTATTGTAGCCGAGCAAAGGGGTGCTGATTTTATAGCAAAAAAAATAAACGGACGTTATTGGATGTATTTTGGCGATACTGATTTATTTATGGCGAGCTCTGAGGACCTCATCTCTTGGTCGGTTCTTGAAAACGCAGAGAGCCAAGAAATGATTTCTGTCTTACATCCTAGACCTGGTTATTTCGATTCCAGATTAGTAGAACCTGGTCCTTTTGCGCTGTATACTAAAGAAGGCATTAAGCTGATTTACAATGCCTCTAACGCCAAAAACAATAACGATCCAAACTTACCCGAATTTACCTATGCAGCTGGTCAAGCCTTATTTGATAGCAATACTCCCTATAAACTCATCGATCGTTCAGAGTCGTATTTTATAAAGCCCGACAAAGATTACGAGCGTGTTGGAGAGGTTAATGAAGTGTGTTTTGTTGAAGGATTGGTTTATTTTAATGAGCGTTGGTTGCTTTATTATGGAACAGCTGATTCCAAAGTAGCAGTCGCCGAGACCAATTAGTCTTTAATCATTTTGCGGTGTGGGATGCCGTCTTCTAAGTAGGTTGCTCCTATTGGATTAAATCCTAGTTTTTTATAAAACTCAAGTAAATATTCTTGAGCAGATAACTCGATACTGTTAGTGTAAAACGTTTCTTTTAATGCTTTAATAGTAGCATTCATCAACTCGTAACCTAATTGAGAACCTCTATGTGATTGTTTAACTACTACCCTTCCGATAGATGCTTTATCAAAATAGTCTCCCGCTTTAAAAAATCGGGTATAAGCAACTAAATGATCTTGATCATATCCTAAGACGTGATAAGCTTTTTGATCTTTGTTGTCAACATCTTGATAAGGACAATCTTGTTCTACTACAAAAACCTCCGCTCGTAATCGAAGCATCTCATAAAGCTCTTCTTTGGTGAGTTCACTATACGATTTAATTAAAAAATCCATCAGTCTTGAACGATTAGAGGTTTCTCTTCTTCGTATCCGTGCTCAGGTTGAAGTGTCACGTGATTGATCTTGTATTTTTCTAACAGCATCTGCTCCACTTCCTTGAGTTTGTTTCCAAAATCAATCAAACTGATGTCTTTATCAAAATCGATATGGGCCTCTAAATGAACTTCGTCTTCATTGAGTTGCCATACGTGAACATGATGAACATTATTAACCAGTTCAATTGTTTTAATGTCTTTTTCTAAAGCTGCTAAATCGATGTCTTTTGGAGTAAATAACATTAAGATCCGAGTAGAGTCTACAAGTAAGCTATAACTAATTACGATTAAATACAAAGCAATACTTAAAGTAAGTAAGGCATCTATCCAATACCAGTCAAAAAAATACATCAATATTCCTCCAATGAGAACAGCAACAGAAGCTAACATGTCAGTTAACAAATGGAGGTATGCTGATTTCATATTCATATTGACATGAGCATCTCTTTTGATTAACAAAACAGAAAATCCATTCACAGCAATTCCTAAGACAGCAAACCAAACCACTAATCCTCCATTGATTGGTTGAGGATTAATGAATCGCTCGACCGCTTCAATGACTAACATCACTCCTACGATGATTAAGGTCGAAGCGTTGACAAATGCAGCGATGATTTCTGCTCGTTTATAACCAAATGTCTTGTCTTGACTCGCGTCGTTTTTACCTAAAAGCAAAGCCACATAACTGACTATTAGAGAAATAACATCAGAAAAGTTGTGTAAAGCATCTGATAAAAGCGCTAAAGAACCTGATATAATACCACCCACCACTTGAGCTGCTGTAATGATCACATTTAAAAAAATAGACCATTTTAAAGAAGATTCTCTTCTGTTATGGTGGTGGTGATGTCCCATTTAAGCGCAGGGAATTTTATCAATTCTGTTTTGGTGTCTTCCTCCTTCAAATTCAGTGTCTAAAAAAGTTTCAACCATTGCAAGCGCTTGCGGTATTGAAATATATCTGGCTGGTAAGCTTAGAATATTAGCGTTGTTGTGTTGTTTTGCTAAGGCCACTATTTCTTTATTCCAACAAAGAGCAGCTCTAATTTCTTGGTGTTTGTTTGCGGTTATTGCCGCTCCGTTTCCAGAACCACATATAATGATTCCTAAATCAGAATCTCCTGTAGCTACAGATTCAGCAACAGGGTGAATAAAATCAGGATAATCTACAGAGTCCTCTGAGTTGGTTCCGTAGTTGATAACTTCAATATTTCTTTCTTTTAATAGGTTTACGATTGCCTCCTTATAAGAAGGACCAGCGTGATCATTTCCAATAGCGATTTTCATAAGTAGATATTTATAGGGTAAATTTACAACTATTCACTAAAATGTCATTATAAACATACTTATTAATAAGTATTGTTTAATATTCACCATACCAATCAGTTAGCTATTAACAGTCTTGTTAATAAAAAGACTTAAAATTTGAGGTTTAAAAAATTGCCTGTTTAAAACCAATTCCCTTATATAATTATTCTTGTATCTATAGTTGTTTTCTTTTGAAAGTTTGTTGACTTTTTATCAGAATAAAAACTGTAATTATTGACACTTATTTTAAAAATACTTATTAAATTTTAGTTGTCAACACAACTTATGAACAGCTTTTAATAAGTAAATCAACTAATTGATATATTGTGTTTTAATTAAATGAAAACTTGTTGAAAAACTAAAAAAGATATTGATATTCAAAAAGACTCTAGTTTATTATCAACCTTATTAACACACTATTATAATCATAAAAAATGCATTTAAATAAAAAATAAAATAATAATTGTATTTAAAAGTGTTTATAACATTTTAGTCCTTTCGTTGTTTGAAAACTTATAGGATGTAGTTTTGTAAGTAATGGGAAAGAAAAAGAAAAATAAAAAGAATTCGAGTCAAAAGAATGGGATTACAAAATTAGTAATGCAATTTTTAGATGACGCTCCCAATAAATCCTTTACTTACAGACAAATAGCTCATAAACTCAATCTTCAGGATGAGATTTTAAAGAGACAAATGGTTGCTGCAGTTCAGTTTTTAGTGAAAAAAAATGCAGTCAAACAAGTACGTAAGGGTCAATATCAAGCAGTACCTAGTTTTCAGAAATACGAAAAAGGAGTTATCGATATTACTTCTAGAGGAAATGCTTATGTAAGCATTGAAGGAAGAGATGAAGATGTGTTTATTTCTGGAAGAAATACCAATAAAGCTTTTAATAAAGACATCGTTAATGTCTACATATTCCCTCAACGAAAAGGAAGTAAAGTTGAAGGTGAAGTAGTTAGTGTTGTAGAACGATTTAAAACAAGATTTGTAGGTAGGGTTGATTTACAAGATAAATTTGCTTTTGTTGTACCTTCTGATCCAAAGTTACACAAGGATTTCTACGTGCCTCTTTCCGATTTAAACAAGGCTAATGACGGTGATAAGGTTCTTATTGAGTTTACACATTGGTCTGATAAAACAGACTCTCCTTCTGCAAAGGTGATCGAAGTTTTAGGAAAACCAGGAGAACATCAAACAGAAATACATTCCATATTAGCATCTTATGGATTACCACATGAATTTCCAAAAGAAGTATTGGAATACGCTGATCAAATAGACACCTCCATTACTGCAGATGAAATTGCAAAGCGTAGAGATATGCGATCAGATCTTACCTTTACCATTGATCCAAAAGATGCTAAAGATTTTGATGATGCGCTGTCGTTTACTGCTTTAGAAAATGGAGATTATGAAATAGGAATCCATATTGCAGATGTATCGCATTATTTAAAATTTGATACCGTGTTAAACGATGAGGCATTTTCAAGAGCGACTTCTGTTTATTTAGTAGATAGAGTAGTTCCTATGCTTCCAGAGATTCTCTCCAATCAAGCCTGTTCACTTCGCCCTAATGAAGAAAAGTACACTTTTTCGATCGTATTTATTATCGATAAAAATGCTCAAATCAAAAACCAGTGGATCGGAAGAACAGTCATCGATTCAAACGAGCGTTTTTCATACGAAGAAGCACAACACATTATCGAAACAAAGTCCAATGAAATACCAGAACATATTTCGATTCGATCCTCTTCTTATAGTGTAGATGATACTTTTGTTGATGCGATTATTACATTAGATAAACTCGCTAAAAAACTCAGAAAAAAGAGAATGAGTTCTGGGGCTATTTCATTTGATAAGATCGAAGTTAAATTCAATTTAAATCAAGAAAATCAACCGACCTCTGTCTTTTTCAAAGAGTCAAAAGACGCTAATAAACTCATTGAAGAATTCATGTTACTCGCTAATAAAAAAGTAGCTGAATTTATTGGAAAACAAGATCCACCAAAAACCTTTGTATACCGTGTTCACGATGAACCAAATATAGATAAACTAACCGCTTTAAACCAAGTTGTTGCTCGTTATGGTCACAGTCTTAATTTAAAAGACCATCTCAGTTTGAGTAAATCACTCAATCAATTACTCAAAGATGTCGTTGGAAAAAAAGAACAGAATTTAGTAGATACACTTGCGATACGATCCATGTCTAAGGCGGAATATTCTACTGAAAACATTGGTCATTATGGATTGGCTTTTGAATACTACACCCATTTTACTTCACCGATCCGACGTTATCCAGATGTAATGGTTCACCGCCTTTTAGAGTTTTATTTAAATGGCGCTAAGTCTAGAAAACAAAAAGTAATCGAAGAAGCTTGTAAACACTGTTCTAAAATGGAAGCTGTGGCTACTTCTGCAGAACGTGAATCGATCAAGTATATGCAGATTAAATACATGGAATCTTTAGATCAAGATGAGTTTTTAGGTGTTATTTCGGGTGTGACTGAATGGGGTATGTATGTTGAAATCATCGAAAACAAATGTGAGGGAATGGTTCGTATTAAAGATATACCAGGTGATTTATACACTTTTGATCCACTGCACTATTCAATGATTGGTGTGAATACTAAAAAAACCTATCAACTTGGAGATGAGGTAACTGTAAGTATCAAGCAAACTAATCTAGAGAAAAGGCAAATGGATTTTAATCTTATCCAAGCTTCGGATCGTTAAAGATTTGTAACTTAGTTTTATCTTTAAGACATCAATGAGTTTACAATTGAGACTAACATATCGTCTATTTGTTCTATTTATTCTAAGTAGTCTAATTGGAGCTGCACAAGATTTAGGTGATTTTAATGAGATTAAAACCTATGACGGCTTAGCAGTTGAATTAATTGCTTCAGATAAAAACGCCGTCGAACTCAGTGGTCAAGAAAAAGACAATATTCAGATCGAAAATAAAAAAGGAACACTTGTTATCCGAATGAAGATTTCTAAGTTGTTTTCAGGATATAAAACTTTTGTAAAACTATACTACAAAGATCCTCTTTCAATTATTCAAGCTAATGATGAGAGTTTTATATCGATAAAAGAAACCATTAGCCAAGATAAACTTTTATTAGAAGCTTATGAAAGTGCTTTAATAGAAGCAAATTTAGAACTCGATCAATTATTAGTTAAGGCTTTTTTTAACGGAGAAGTAAAATTAAGAGGAACCACTAAACTACAAGATATCACTATCAATACTGGAGGAATTTATTCAGGAGAAAATCTCAAATCTTCTTTTACCACCATAGCGGTTAATGCTGGAGGTAACGCCTCGGTTAACGCAACAGATTACGTCAATGCTAATGTAAAAGCAGGAGGGACGGTATTGATTTATGGCAACCCTAAAAAAGTTGATGAGAAAAAACTCTTTGGAGGTTTTATCAAAAGAATGGACAACTGATGTTTGAAGATATACAAGCAGCGATTCCTATTGGCATCCTATTGAGTTTTATGATAGGACCAGTGTTTTTTGTCCTTATTGAAACCTCAGTAATCAGAGGTGTTCGCTGTGCTTTACTCTTTGATTTAGGGGTTGTTTTAGCAGATATTGTCTTTATCGCTTTAGCGTATTTTTCTTCCTATCAACTTCTAGATCAACTCACTAATTTACCGGCGGTTTTTATTTTTGGAGGCGTGATCTTATCGGTTTACGGATTGGTGATTTACCTAAAAAAAGTACGTTTAAAAGACTTTAGACCTAAATCCTTAAACGACGATTATCTTCATTTAATCATCAAAGGCTTTTTGTTAAACTTTGTCAATATAGGGGTCTTAATATTTTGGTTGGGCTTATTGGTTATAACAGGACCGAGCTTAGACAATGATCCCAGTAGAATTGGATTGTTTTTTGGAACGATCTTAACCACGTATTTTATTACTGATATTTTTAAAGTAGTTCTAGCCAAGCAACTCAAATCCAAACTCACCTTTCGAAGAATTTTTGTTTTGAAGAAAACGATCGGGATTATCTTATTTGTATGTGGTTTAGTTCTAATTGTAAAAGGTTTTTTACCAAAAGAACAATTAAATATAGAAAAGGGAATAGAACTTATAGAACATAAAAAACCCGTCGATTGACGGGTTCTTTGAGGCATCGAGCAGATTCGAACTGCTGTACAAGCTTTTGCAGAGCTCTGCCTAGCCACTCGGCCACGATGCCATTTACAGGCTGCAAAGTTAATAGTTTTTTTAAATTCCCAACAAAATTTAACGGCTTTTAGTAAGAATGACTGAAACCGCCTGAACATCTCCTCCTATTGGAGGATTCATTTTTTCAACTTCCACACTTATTTTAGTTACCAACGAATGTTCATTAAATACTCGATCCACAATTCGTTTTGCTACAAATTCTAATAGTTTAGCTGGAATCGCCATTTCTTGTTTGACAATAGCATTGAGATCGACATAGTCAACAGTATCTGTGAGATCATCTGAAATAGATGCTTTTGATAGATCCGCTTCAACACTTAGTTGCACCAAATAATCGCTACCAATAGCCGTCTCTTCTTTTAAGCATCCGTGATAAGCGTATACTCTAATATTTTTTAAATCAATTCTTCCCATACGGTAAAAGTACAATTTTCGATAGGAGTATTTTAATGAAATTTTCTCCTTTTGAATCCCTATCTTTGCCACTCAAATATACGAATATGAGTTCCACAAAGCGATCGCTTAATTTTATAGAGCATATCATAGAAGAAGATTTAGCTAAAGACTACTCTAAGAGTAGTTTGCGTTTTCGTTTTCCACCTGAACCAAATGGATATTTACACATAGGACATGCTAGTTCTATTTGTTTAAATTTTGGTCTAGGATTGCGTTATTCTGCTCCTGTTAATTTAAGGTTTGACGACACCAATCCTACAAAAGAAGAACAGGAATATGTAGACGCCATCAAAAGAGATGTTGAGTGGTTGGGATTTGAGTGGGATAAGGAGTGCTATGCTTCTGATTATTTTGGACAATTATACGATTGGGCAGAGGAACTCATCAAGCAATCGAAGGCCTATGTGGATAGTCAAAATGCTGAGGCTATTGCACAGCAAAAGGGAACACCTACAGAACCCGGTACCGCAAGTCCTTTTAGAGATCGAACAGTTGAAGAAAACCTTCGTCTTTTTAGAGAGATGAAAGAAGGAAAATACAAAGAAGGTGAACATGTGCTAAGAGCAAAAATAGATATGAGCTCATCGAATATGTTGATGAGAGATCCTATTATGTATCGCATTCTTCACAAATCTCATCACCGAACCAAAAATGATTGGTGTATTTATCCAATGTACGATTGGACCCATGGTGAAAGTGATTATATAGAAAGCATTTCACATTCGTTTTGTACACTTGAATTTGCGATGCATCGCGAGCTTTACGATTGGTTCTTAGATCAAGTGGTAACTCCAGAAAATTTAAGACCAAAACAACGTGAGTTTGCTAGAAGAAACTTTTCACATACGGTTGTCAGCAAGAGAAGATTGTTACAATTAGTGGAACAAGGAGTTGTTTCTGGTTGGGATGATCCACGAATGCCAACTATTTCAGGACTTCGAAGAAGAGGTTATACGCCGATGTCTATTAGAAACTTTGCCGATACCATCGGAATTGCAAAACGCGACAACGTTGTTGATTTATCCCTCTTAGAATTTACAGTGAGAGAGGATCTCAACAAGACAGCTGATAGAGTTCACGCTGTTTTAGACCCACTACTTCTCGAAATCACCAATTATCCAGAAGACCAAGAAGAATGGATTGAAGCAGAAAACAATCCAGAAGATGAAAACGCTGGAAGTAGAAAAGTTCCTTTTTCAAAATACCTTTATATCGAAAAAGAAGATTTTAAAGAAGAAGCAAATCGCAAGTTCTTTAGATTAAAATTAGATTCAGAGGTACGACTTAAAAACGGATACATCATCAAGGCTGTTTCTTGTGATAAGGACGCTGATGGAAATGTTACTAAGGTTTACTGTACTTACGATCCTGATACGCGCTCAGGGAGTGGTAGCGAAGCTTCTAAACGAAAAGTAAAGGGAACACTTCACTGGGTGTCTAAAACACACGCTAAGAGCGTAAAAGTTCGTCTTTACGATAGATTGTTTACAGATCCAACACCTGACGCTCATAAAGACAAAGACTTTATGGAATTTGTCAACCCAAATTCATTCGAAGAAATCGAAGCCTTTGTAGAGCCTTCATTAATGGACGCTAAAGTAGAAGACCGTTTTCAATTTCAACGCATCGGATATTTTGTGGTAGATAAAGACAGTACGAGCGAACAACTAGTTTTCAATAAAACAGTTGGACTTCGCGATACTTGGGCTAAACTAGATTCTTAGATTACTCTTTGTTTTTATCGTTTGATCGCTTGTTTTTATTAGCCTTCATCACTTCTCCAATTTGGTTACTGGCCGTAAAGGAGGCTACCATATTGTTAAGCATGTCTGAAGCGGCATGAGGAGAGTTAGGAAGCAAGATTAAATTTGAATCCGTTTCTTCTCCAAGCGATTGTAAGGTATCATAGTGTTGAGTGACTACAATAAGTGCTGAGGCTTCTTGAGAATTAATACCCACATTGTTGAGTACATCGACAGATTCTTCTAACCCTTTAGCAATTTCACGACGTTGATCGGCAATACCACGCCCTTGAAGACGTTTGCTTTCAGCCTCTGCTTTTGCTTTTTCAACAATTAATATACGAGCAGCATCACCCTCGAATTGAGCAGCAATTTTTTCTCTTTCAGAAGCGTTAATGCGATTCATCGCCGCCTTCACCTGTGCATCTGGATCGATATCCGTTACAAGTGTTTTAATGATATCATATCCGTAGTCGAGCATTGCGTCTTGTAATTCGCCTTTTACTGCGATAGCGATATCGTCTTTCTTAACAAACACATCGTCTAATTTCATCTTAGGAACTTCGGCGCGAACTACATCAAATACATATGAAGTTATCTGATCATGAGGAAATTCTAATTTGTAAAAGGCCTCGTAAACCTTTTCTTTGATCACAACGAATTGAACTGAAACTTTTAGCTTGACAAATACATCGTCTAAGGTCTTAGTTTCGACAATCACATCGAGTTGTTGAATCTTTAAACTCACTCGACCAGAAATACGATCTACTAATGGTATTTTCATTTGTAGACCGGAATTACGGACGCTTAAAAAGCGACCAAAACGCTCAATGATAACAGCAGTTTGTTGTTTAACTGTAAAAAAGGACGCCAATAGCAAAAATGCTAAAATGACATAAAGGGGGTACAATAGAAAGCTCATCTTGATATTTTCTTATCAAGTTACGAAAAAAGCCTATTAAAAGAAAGGGTTTAAGACAAACGTTTTAAGGCTGTTTCAATCCTTGAAATAGAGTCTTGTTTACCAATCAGCGCAGCGATATCAAAAAGATGAGGACCCTTTAGAGCACCAACCAACACCAATCGAAGAGGCGGCATGACCTGACCAAAAGAATAGGCCTTTGCTTCGATCCATTTTTTAGTTTCTTCTTCTAGAGAGGCAGAATCAAAAGACTCGATAGAATTCCATAATTCAATAAGTTCTTTCATGATTTCCGGGCTCTGCTCCTTCCACTGTTTTTTAAGATTTTTTTCATCATAAGATTCAGGAGCTACAAAGAAATAATCAGATAGCTCCAATAAATCTTTTGCAAAAACAGCACGCTCTTTTACAAGCGAAATAATCTTTGCTAATTCTTGATCAGAATAGGAACTAGATAATTGATGAGCCGCTAAAAGCTGTTTAAATCCTTCTAGTAGTTCTCCCTCTGATTTGAGTTGCAATTGTTGTTGGTTAAACCATTTATTCTTTTCAGGATCGAAACGAGCACCTGATTTATTGACTCTTGATAGATCAAAAAGCTGTACCAATTCACCAAGGCTAAAGACTTCTCTTTCATCACCAGGATTCCAGCCTAAGAGCGCTAAAAAGTTGATGACTGCTTCTGGTTCGAATCCTTCCTCTCTATAACCTGTGGAATCATTCCACGCCAATGGAAATACAGGGAAGCCCATTTTATCTCCATCTCTTTTAGAGAGTTTCCCTTTTCCAACAGGCTTCATAATAAGCGGTAAGTGAGCAAACTCAGGTATATCCCAACCAAAGGCTTGATAGAGTTGTATATGTAAAGGAAGTGATGGCAACCATTCTTCTCCTCTGATAACATGAGAAATATTCATCAAATGATCATCTACAATATTAGCCAAATGATAGGTTGGCATTCCATCAGACTTGTAAAGCACTTTATCGTCCAAGGTGTTGGTATTAAAAACCACATGTCCTCGAATCAAATCTTGTGTACTTATTTGAGTGTTTGATGGTGTCTTAAAACGAATCACAAAAGGAGTATTTGAATTCAATTTTACTTCAACTTCTTCTTTTGACAAATTCAAAGAGTTGTTTAAGCCCTCTCTATTAAATGAATTATAGGTAAATGTAGATTTGTTTTCCTCTGCTTCCTTCCGAAGTTGGTCTAATTCTTCTGGAGTATCAAAGGCGTAATAAGCACTACCATTATCGATCAGTTGTTGAGCGTAATCCTTGTAAAGTGCTTTGCGCTCACTTTGGCGATAGGGACCAAATCCCCCATCTTTTCCTGGGCCCTCATCAAAAGGAATTCCACACCAGTTTAAACTTTCTACTATATAATCTTCTGCGCCCTCAACAAATCTAGTTTGATCAGTATCTTCAATTCTAAGGATAAATGTACCACCCTTATTCTTTGCAAATAGATAATTGAATAATGCAGTTCTCACCCCTCCAATATGTAAGGGGCCAGTTGGACTTGGTGCAAATCTTACGCGTACTTGATCTTTCATCTTTTAGTTTTACTTTGCAAATATAATTACTATTGTTTACTAAGAAGGCCTAATGACACTGAAGAAGTATTTCAGCAACAGTAATTTTGTATCTTTGCAATCACAATATACTTAAAGGTGATCGAATATTCTTATAATACTGATTTTGACTTAACACAAGCTGATGAAATCAGCCTGTGGTTGCAAAATGTAGCTAAATCTGAGAATTTTGAGATAGCAGATTTAAATTATGTGTTTGTTTCGGATGAAGAACTCTATGAAATGAATGTTAAGTATTTGAATCACAATACTTTAACAGATATAATAACCTTTAATTATGTTGAAAATGAGATAGTTTCAGGAGATATCTTTATTTCTGTTGATCGCGTTAAGGAAAATGCAGTAGTTTTCAATGTTTCATTTGAAAATGAGCTACTCAGAGTCATGGTTCACGGCCTACTTCATTTAATGAATTACAATGACAAGACGGATGAAGAACAAGAATTGATGACTCTAAAGGAAGACGAAAAACTTAAAATGTTCCACGTGGAACACTAAATTATGTTCGATAAAAAGTACGATGTAATAGTTGTAGGTGGAGGACACGCGGGTGCAGAAGCAGCAGCTGCGGCAGCTAATATGGGTTCCTCTACCCTATTAGTGACTATGCAATTGCAAAATATTGCTCAAATGTCATGTAATCCTGCTATGGGCGGAATTGCTAAAGGACAAATAGTTCGTGAAATTGATGCCTTAGGAGGATATAGCGGAATTGTATCTGATACTTCAGCCATACAATTTAAGATGCTCAATAAATCAAAAGGTCCTGCGATGTGGAGTCCAAGAACTCAAAACGATCGCATGCTTTTTGCAGAGCACTGGCGATTGATGTTAGAGCAAACACCCAACGTCGATTTTTATCAAGACATGGTCAATGAGTTAATCATCAGAGATTCTAAAGTATGTGGAGTTAAAACATCCCTTGGAATTTCCATTGAAGCTGATGCTGTAATTCTAACTAATGGTACTTTTTTAAATGGCCTTATTCATATTGGAGAAAAGCAATTTGGAGGAGGACGTGCTGGTGAAAAAGCAGCAACAGGAATTACCGAGCAATTAGTTGATTTAGGTTTTGATTCTGGAAGAATGAAAACAGGTACTCCACCAAGAGTTGATGGCAGATCCTTGAATTACGATTTGATGATACCTCAACCAGGAGATTCAATCCCTGCAAAATTTTCTTATACAAACACTAAGTCCTTGGAGCGCCAATTGGATTGTTATATGACGCATACTTCTATTGAGGTACACAATCTTTTAAAAGAAGGTTTTGATCGATCTCCAATGTTTAATGGTAGAATCAAATCTTTAGGACCTCGTTATTGTCCTTCTATTGAAGACAAGATCAATCGTTTTGCTGATAAAGATGCTCATCAAATTTTTGTTGAACCAGAAGGGTGGAATACTGTCGAAGTGTATGTAAATGGATTCTCAACTTCACTTCCAGAAGATGTTCAATTTAAGGCGTTGCGTTCTGTAAAAGGCTTTGAAAAAGTTAAGTTTTTTAGACCAGGTTATGCCATCGAATACGACTACTTCCCTCCTACTCAATTAAAGCACAGCTTGGAAACTAAATTAATTTCCAACCTATTTTTTGCAGGACAAATCAATGGAACCACCGGCTATGAAGAAGCAGCAGCACAAGGTCTAATGGCCGGAATTAATGCCCATTTAAAAATCAACGAAGAGGAGTCCTTTGTGCTTCAAAGGGACGAAGCCTATATTGGAGTTTTGATTGATGATCTAATCACCAAGGGAACTGAAGAGCCTTATCGTATGTTTACCTCTAGGGCGGAATACAGAACCTTACTTCGCCAAGACAATGCGGATTTCAGACTAACTGCCCGCGCCTATAAATTAGGTATTGCAAAACAAGATCGTATGATCCGAATGGAGCAAAAGATGAAAGAATCTCTAGGGTTTGTAGAATTCTTTAAAGAAACTTCTGTTACACCAGAGCAAATCAATCCAATTTTAGAAGAGGTTGGTTCTGCTACAGTAAAGCAAGGGGGAAAACTATTTAAAGTTTTTTCTCGCCCAAAAGTAAGCTTGGAACACCTTAGAAAGTTAGATGTAGTTGCTTCTTATATTGACGAAAATAACCTAGACGTAGAGGTTTTAGAACAAGCAGAAATTCAAGTCAAATATGCTGGATACATTGAAAAGGAAAAGAACAATGCTGATAAATTACACCGCTTGGAATACGTTAAAATTCCTGAACACTTTGACTATTCAAAATTAAAATCTTTGTCTTTTGAAGCTCGCGAAAAACTAAAGTCAATACAACCAGTAAGTATCGCACAGGCTTCTCGAATCAGTGGCGTTTCTCCATCAGACATAAGTGTTTTATTGGTAGCTTTAGGAAGATAATCAAATTGTTCCACGTGGAACATATTGGTTTTTTTATATTCAAATTATGAGCAGATTCCCACTTAAAGTAAAAGATTTTAGCTGTAGTTTAGAAGACTTCAGCTTGGAATACGACGCTCATTATAAACTATTAAGCACAACTCCTTTTCCATCTAATATTGAAAAGTATTATCCACAGGAGGAATACATCTCTCATCAAAACGAAGCTAAAGGATTGGTAAGTTCCGTTTATCAAATAGTCAAAAACTATACAAGCTCTCGAAAAATTAAATTGTTTCAAAAACTAGTTGACTCTTCCTCTTCTGTTTTAGATTACGGAGCTGGAAATGGCTTTTTAGTTTCCAAACTCATAATGAAAAACTGGAGTGCTTTTGGAGTTGAACCGAGTTCATTTGCACGTAAGCAGGCGGAGCAATTTAATATTAAACTTTATTCTTCATTAGAAGAGCTTAGCACACAAAAATTTTCAGCGATAAGTCTCTGGCATGTTTTAGAACACATTCCAAATTACAAAGAAGTCCTTACGCAATTGACCGCTCTTTTAGAAGAGGAGGGCTATTTGATTTTAGCATTACCTAATTACAATTCTTGGGACGCAACTTATTATAATTCTTTTTGGGCCGCCTATGATGTTCCAAGACACGCTTATCATTTTTCAAAAGAATCAATTCATATTCTCGCTCAAGAATTTAATTTTAAAGTTCGTAAGATCCAACCCATGCTTTTTGATTCTTTTTATGTGAGCTATTTATCAGAAAAAAACAAAGGGTCCAAAATCCCATTCATTAAGGGAATCTTTATTGGATTTCTTTCCAATGCTGTAGGATTCTTAAAAAAGGAGCATTCTTCCCAACTTTACATCCTTCAAAAGCCCAAAAAGGTGAAATAAAGACCACAGCTTTTTTAATTTTTTAAATAAAAGGATTTACCCTCCAATTTTTCAAAAGTCGCTTAGAGGGCTTTATTTGAAGCCTGTTTTGATAAAAATTGATTATTAATTATGTGTTTTACTATAAGAAACGCTTATAGTTGTTTAAAGAGCCATTTCTGATAGATAGATGCTTGCTATGGAAACTAAAATATAGATCATCAAATTTGCAGAGGACTGATAATCTTTTGCAATTCGTTGTCCGATGAGTAAGATCAAAAAACATATAAACGAAGCAATACCTCCGAGATAAACAAATTGAAAATTCTCAAATCGAATTAGTTCATAGAGACCATAGAGCAATAACACACTGCTGATCAATTCCAGGATGATAATTAAATAGAATAGAAGATTGAGAACGGGAAGAACAAAGGTGTTTTTGAAATGTTCTTTTAGCCAATTTTGATACGATGAAATGTCTACTATTTTTTCACCAATACTAAAGACAAATGTGATTAGTAAGCTCAATGACAAAAGTGTAACTGCCGTGGAACTTATCATTTTATACCAGTTGGTTTTTTATGAATATATCTTGTGAGCTCCAGAGCCATATCGGTTAGTATGATTTTAGAATTTCCATTTCTTTCGATGTGATACATGGCCTTTTCAAGCGCCTCGACGATTAACTCAATATTGTTTTCGTGAACATAAACAGCGAATTTGTCGAAGTCAAAACCGTCAACTTCCACCTTCATAAAACACAATTTATCGACACCGTAGTTGGCCATAAGGGCTTGACGCATCATTCTTAAAGCGTAATTCAAAAAATTCTTTTGGGTTTCTCTTCCTGTTTTTGACACTTCTGTAGCCCACATCAACAAATCGTGTACAGCAGCTTTGTTTCCTTTGGCTTTAAATGCCGTTCGAACCCAATGCACAAACCACCTGGCAAAGACCTGGTCTTCTGAAGTATTGTGAATCAAATCAAAAGCCTTGTTGAGATCTCCATGGGCCCTATGAGCGAGTTCTTTTGCCTTGTCAAAGGAAACCCCTTTATCGATAAGCGCTACTTCAATTTCTGATTCTGAGATTCGTTTGAAAAAACTCATTTGACAACGAGAACGAATCGTCGGTAATATATTTTCAACGGCATCGGCAACTAGAATAAAGACCGTGTCTTTTGGAGGTTCTTCTAAGAGCTTGAGCAATTTGTTAGCCGTCTCGGTATTCATGGTATCTGCCCTCCATATAATCAATACCTTATAGCCTCCTTCATAGGATTTAAGGGAGGTCTTTTTAACAATTTCAGAGGCTTCGTTGACCCCTATTCTCCCCTGTTTGTTTTCAACTCCTAAGACCTGATACCAGTCGAAAAGATTCCCGTAGGGCTGATCGATTAGGAAGTTTCTCCACTGTTCTATAAAGTGATCGCTGACTGGCTTTTTAAATTCAGGTGTCGGAACCACCGGATATGCGAAGTGGATATCGGGATGATTAAAATGAGAACATTTGATTAGACAGGAATCTCTTTGTTGTGGATCTTGGTGCTTACTAGATACGAGCTCTGTCGCAAAGGCCAGGGCCATTCCTAAAGTCCCACTACCCTCTTCTCCAATGAATAGGTGTGCGTGAGCCACTCTAGATTTGTCAATCGAGGCTTTAAGTTGCTCCGCAATAAGTGTATTTCCAATAAGCTCTTCAAATTGCATGCGCTAATATAACAAAGACCGGTTAATCAGCTTCTACAGTTCGTTAAATAATTAAAAGGAGCATTTTAGAATTAACATTTGAACTGTTGGTTTTAGGTAGAATTAAGTACATTTGTATTTCAAAAATTTAAAATATTATGAAAAGCATTTCTGAAATTGATTTTAGCAATAAGACAGTACTAATTCGTGTTGACTTCAATGTGCCATTAAACGAGGATAAAAAAGTAACAGATAACAATAGAATTACTGCTGCAAAACCAACAATTGACGCAGTTGTAAAAGGAGGAGGAAAAGCCGTTTTAATGAGCCATTTAGGAAGGCCTAACGGTGAGAGAAACCCTGATTTTTCACTAAAGCATATTTTATCTGAAGTAGAGGCGGTTTTAGGACAGAATGTTGTCTTTTCAGAAGAATGTGTAGGGGCTACTGCAAAAGATGCGGTTGATTCACTAGCTGCTGGAGGAATCCTATTATTGGAAAACTTGAGATTTCACAAGGAAGAAACTGCTGGAGATGAAGCTTTTGCAAAAGAACTTTCTGAGTTAGCTGATTTTTATATCAATGATGCTTTTGGAACGGCTCATAGAGCCCATGCTTCTACGACTGTAGTCGCACAATTCTTTAAAGGAAACTGTTGTTTTGGAAGTCTTTTGGCCAAGGAAATTGACGCGATTGAAAAGGTGATGAGAACTGGAGAAAAGCCAATTACGGCAATCCTTGGAGGATCTAAAGTTTCTTCAAAAATCACCATTATAGAAAACATTTTAGACAAGGTTGATCATATGATTATCGGTGGAGGTATGGCGTATACCTTTATTAAGGCACAAGGAGGATCGATTGGAAACTCTATTTGTGAAGACGATAAAATGGAATTAGCTCTTGAGATTTTAAAACAAGCGAAGGCTAAAGGTGTTCAAATTCACTTACCAGTAGATGTTGTAGCTGGTGATGATTTTAGCAATGACGCCAACACTAGAGTATTTCCAAGTAATGCCATCGAAGAGGGATGGGAAGGATTGGATTCTGGACCTGAAACTCAAAAACACTCAAGAGAAGTTTTATTGGCTTCTAAGACGATTTTGTGGAATGGACCAGTAGGAGTTTTTGAAATGGATACCTTCTCAAAAGGTACCATCAATATCGGAAATTCAATTGCTGATGCAACTAAAGCAGGAGCCTTTTCACTTGTAGGTGGAGGTGACTCAGTTGCGGCTGTTAAACAATTTGGATTTGAACACAAAGTGAGTTATGTGTCAACTGGAGGTGGAGCGATGTTAGAATCCCTAGAAGGAAGAACTCTTCCAGGGATTGCTGCGATCTACGAAATGGCATAATCATATGAAAAAAATAACTGTATTTGGGTTTTTCATTCTTGTATTCTTGGGGGTCAGCGCTCAAGAGGGAACAGCTGTTTCTTTAGAACAAAAACCCAAAGACAGTATTAAAAGCAAGAAAGAAACTCCTCGAGACTTTCAGGATCTTTTAGCGACTGCTCATACCGACAGTCTCTGGCTTGCTTCTGTAGCAGAGATGATTCCTCTTGGAGAAATCGCTTCTGACTTAGTAGAACCTATCGATCACAGTGATTTTAAGAAAGACAGCATTATGAGTCGTTTAGATCTATTAGATCAGAAGACGATTTTTAATGTGGCCTACCATCCTTCATTGGAATCGGTTATTCGAACCTTTTTAACTGATAAAAGGGACTTGATGCAGCGTGTTTTAGACCGTTCAAAATATTATTTTCCACTATTTGAACAAGAATTAGATGCGGCTGGATTACCTCTGGAGATCAAGTATTTGGCGATTGTAGAATCAGCCTTAAATCCACAGGCTAAATCAAGAGTTGGAGCCACTGGACTTTGGCAGTTTATGTATGCCACCGGTAAGATGCACAAGCTCTCTGTTTCAAACTATGTGGACGATCGTCAAGATCCTGTAAAATCCACAAAAGCAGCTGTCGCCTATCTCAAGCAACTCTATAAGATTTTTGGAGATTGGAACCTGGCTTTAGCAGCCTATAATTCGGGTCCTGGAAACGTCAATAAAGCGATTCGAAGATCCGGTGGGAAGAAAGATTTTTGGGCCATACGCCCCTTTTTACCACGTGAAACTGCAGGATATGTTCCAGCTTTTATGGCCAGTATGTTCATCTTTGAATATGCGGAAGAACTCGGATTTCAAAATAGAGCCATTGACACACCGCTTTATGCAACGGACACCATTCACGTTAAGAACTGGATCAACTTTGAACAGGTTTCGAGACTTGCGAAAGTCGATATCGAAAAAATAAAACAACTCAATCCGTCTTATAAACTCGACATTGTCCCCTATGTAAAAGGCTCTGACTTTAGTCTTCGATTACCACTCGAGGCTCTTGGTCGATTTGTTGCCAACGAAGATAGTATCTATTCCGTAATCGCAGCTGAGTTTGAAGCCAACAAGCCCAAAAGTCCGATGCTCGTAGAGGCTGAAGCACCTCTGAGATATCGTGTTCAAAGTGGTGATTTCTTAGGAAAAATTGCTGAAAAATACGGGGTTTACGTCAGTCAAATTAAGCGCTGGAATAACTTGAGTTCCAACACCATTAAAGTTGGTCAACGGCTGCTTATTTATCCGAGAAAATTTCCAAAGACGACCTCATCTACAACAAGTAGTTCGAATCAAAAATACTATACGGTTCGCTCTGGAGATTCGCTCTGGAGTATCTCGAAGAAATTTAATGGCATAAGTTTTGAGGATTTAAAGAAGTGGAATGCACATTTGGGGTCCAATATTGCTGTTGGAACCAAGGTGCTTTTGTGTAACTGTACACCTTAAACTATGAAGAAAACCCTTGTCATTCTAGCTGTTTTATTGAGCTTAGGCTCTTGTAAGAACACTACAGATCCCGACTATACCTTTTTGCCAAAATCCATTGGCCCCATTCACTCGGTATTAGTTGTAATGGAAGATGCGCTTTGGAATTCAGCTCTAGGAGACAGTATTCGCTCTTCTTTTTACGCCCCCATCAAAGGGCTTTCGCTTGTGGAATCTCGTCTGCAAATTCAGCATATTCCACCCTCTATTTTTACAGGTACCATCAAACAAAATAGAACGGTTTTATTCGCGGAAATAGATTCGATTTCTCAGGCCTATATGAGACCAGACGTCTATGCTGCACCCCAACAGGTTGCTGTGATCAAAGGGAGAACTACAGAGGAGTTGATCTATTCCTTTGTCGACCATTCTGAGGAGTTTATAGAGGCGTTTAGGGAAATTGAACTAACAGAGACCCAGGAGCGCTTTAAGCGATCTCTGAGTAAGGATACAAGCCTTGAAGAACTCTTTGGAGTTCGATTGAATATGCCGTCGATCTATCAACTTGGCAAAAAGACCGATGATTTTCTTTGGTTTGATCGCCCAGTACCAAAAGGGACTTTAAACCTCATCGCATATGAACTGCCCTCAGGCGTGTTTACCCAGCCTAATGATTTAGTTGGAGACCTTATTTTTAGAAGAGATGCCGTAGTGAGTGAGAATATTCCAGGACCAGATATCCCCGGTAAAACGACTTATATGCTTACCGAAAACATCTTGAGACCTTATGTAAAAGCAGTTACAGTTTCTGGACTGCCGGCTGTTGAAATGAGAGGGATGTGGGAAATGCACAACTATGCGATGGCAGGACCCTTTGTAAGTTATTTTATCAACGACAAGAAAAACGATCGCATATTAGTGCTCGAGGGCTTTGTTTTTGCTCCAAATGAGCTCAAGCGCAACCTTTTATTTGAACTAGAAGCGATTATAAAAACACTTGAAATAGTCGAATAAAAAAACCGCTCTAAGGCGGTTTTTTACAATCTTATTTTAAGAAAAAAACTTATTCTTTGTTTTCCTTTTTAGGGTCCACAGTATCGTTATCTTCTTTAGAAGCGTCCTTAAACTCTTTAATTCCACTTCCTAATCCGCGCATTAATTCTGGAATTTTCTTTCCTCCGAATAAGAGTAATACTAGAATTACTACTATTACGATTTGGTATGGTCCAGGAATTAAGGGTAAAAACAGTGATGTCATGATTTTGAAATTTTGTAAAAACAAATGTAATAAAAAACTTCAAAGAAGCTTATGTTTCTATACTTTTAAGATCAAATCTCTATATAATTCAACAGTTTTTTGGCCTATATTTGTTTTAAATGAACAAACCGAAGAAAAAAAATAAGGAACTCAAAAAGAAATGGCTTCATCACTATCGATTGGTAGTACTCAATGAAGACACTTATGAGGAGAAGTATTCCCTAAAATTAAACAGGCTTAGTGTGTTCGTTTATTTGGGGCTTGGTTCTATTTTTTTAGTGGCAATTACGACTTTAATTATTGCCTTTACCCCTCTTCGTGAATATATTCCGGGTTACTCTTCAACAGATCTCAGAAGAACGGCCTTGCTTTTAGAAGAACAGACCGATTCACTATCAAGGGCGATTCGTTATAACAATCTTTATTTGGAGCGCATTCGAATGGTATTAAATGGCGATTATACGACTGCTGAAATGGATCGTGATTCGCTTTTGCAAAATTATAATTTGGATACTGTTGCCATTAGTATCAATCCTATTAAAGAAGATTCAATCCTTAGAGAACAGGTTTCCATGGATGAGAAATACAATTTATTTTATCAAGGAGGAGAACAAACAGAATCGGTGCTTTACCCTCCTTTAGACGGGGTGGTTTCGGACTCTTTTGATCCACAGAACGATCATTATGCTATTGATATTATCGCTCAAACTAAGGCTCCTGTTAAAGCAATAGCCGAGGGAATGGTAGTGTTCTCCGATTGGACCTCAGAGACAGGCTATGTCATCATCATCGAACACCCAGACGATTTTATATCGGCCTATAAACACAATGGGTCCTTGTTTAAAAAACAGGGAGATCAAGTAGAGGCTGGAGAGGTGATTGCTACAGTTGGAAATACTGGAGAGTACACCACAGGACCTCATTTACACTTTGAACTTTGGAAAGCATTGAAACCTGTCAATCCAACCAATTATATCGATTTTAACTAGATGATTCCATTAAAAGCCATAGCCGCTAAGCTTTTTGCAGCTCGTATTGATAAGAAGACAAAAAAATGGAGCTCGAACCCTGTAAAAATTCAAGAGTCTCTTTTTAATTCATTGATCGAAAACGCTAAAGGGACCGTTTTTGGTAAGGATCACGGATTTGAAGGAATAAAGAGTCATCAAGACTTTGTAAAGGCAGTACCCATTCGCGATTACGAGGACTTAAAAACCTATATCAATCGTGTTGTCAATGAAGAAAAGGACGTGCTTTGGCCTGGACTTCCCTCCTATTTTGCAAAGACTTCAGGAACCACCTCTGGAGCTAAATACATACCGATAACAGCGGCATCTATGAAACAGCAGGTGCGCGCCTCTAGAGATGCGATACTGTCCTATATTCACGAGACTGGAAATGCAGATATCGTTCTAAGAAAGATGATTTTTTTACAGGGAAGTCCAAAGCTCGATGAATCAAAAAAGATTAAAACAGGGCGACTTTCAGGGATCTCAGCACATTATGTGCCTAACTACCTTCAAAAAAATAGATTGCCTTCATGGGAAACCAATTGTATTGAGGATTGGGAAACTAAGGTAGACGCCATTGTCGAAGAGACGATCAATCAGGATATGGGAGTGATTGCAGGAATTCCTTCATGGGTTCAAATGTATTTTGAGAAACTCAAGGAGAAATCTGGAAAACCCATTACAGGGCTCTTTAAAAACTTTCAATTATTTATTTACGGAGGGGTGAATTACAAGCCGTATCAAGCCAAGTTTGTCGAGCTCATGGGCAAGGAGGTGGATTCTATTGAATTATTTCCTGCAAGCGAGGGGTTTTTTGCCTACCAAGACAAACAAAGCGAAGTTGGGATGCTTCTTTGTTTGGATCACGGAATTTTTTATGAATTTATTGAGGCGGATCACTTTTTTGATGATAACCCCAAGCGTTTGACCATTGCAGAGGTTCAAAAAGGTGTGAATTACGCGATGATTATTTCAACCAACGCAGGACTTTGGGCTTATAATATCGGGGATACTGTACAGTTTGTATCAACAGATCCTTATCGAGTGATTGTTTCTGGGCGCATTAAGCATTTTATTTCAGCATTTGGAGAACATGTTATCGCGAAAGAGGTGGAATATTCCATGAAAAAGGCAATTGACGAATGTGGAGGCTCTGTGGTGGAGTTTACAGTGGCTCCTCAGATTGTTCCAAAAGACGGAGAACTCCCCTATCACGAATGGTTTGTGGAGTTTGAACAACTACCAGAAGACCTCAACGCATTTACCCAGGCTTTGGACTTAGAAATGCAGTCACAAAACACCTATTATGACGATCTCATCAAGGGGAATGTATTACAGCGACTTCAAATTCGAATTGTTCAAAAGGGAGGCTTTACCAACTTGATGAAGAAACGAGGAAAATTAGGGGGTCAAAATAAAATACAACGCCTGGCCAATGATCGCAGTTTGGCCGATGAACTCGTCGATTATATCCAATAAGCGATTAAAGCCTTATTTTTACCCTATGAAGGAGCCAAAAAACATATTGATTACAGGAGGAGCTGGATTTATCGGCTCTCACCTCTGTAGGCATATGGTCAGCTCCTACCCTAATTACCGTGTAATCAATCTCGATCTACTCACCTATGCTGGAAACAAGGACACTATTGAAGATTTAGAGTCTTATTCCAATTATCAGTTTGTATGTGGAGACATCACTGACAAAGACTTTGTGGAGCAACTTTTTAAAGAAAAGAAAATCAACAGCGTCATTCACTTAGCGGCTGAATCGCATGTCGATCGTTCGATTTCTGACCCCCTAGTCTTTGTAAAGACTAATGTCGAAGGGACTGCGAACTTGTTGAACACCGCTTTAAAACAAGAAAATTTTAAACGATTTTATCATATTTCTACCGATGAGGTATTTGGTTCACTGGGTGCTGAGGGTTTTTTTACAGAAAACAGTCCCTATGCTCCTAATTCACCCTATTCTGCCTCCAAAGCGAGTTCGGATATGCTCGTGAGAGCCTATGGAGAAACCTATGGTTTGCCCTATGTGATTTCCAACTGTTCTAATAATTACGGCCCTAATCAGTTTCCAGAAAAATTGATCCCAGTCTGTATTGAAAAAGCCTTAAACAAGGAGGCGATTCCTGTATATGGAGATGGCAAATACACCAGAGACTGGCTGTATGTTCAAGATCATATCGAGGCCATGGATCTAATTTTTCACAAAGCTGAAAACACTAAAACCTATTTGATCGGCGGTCATAATGAGGTTCAGAACATCGACTTAGTCAATTTAATATGTGAAAGGCTAGAGGAGAAGCTCCAAAAAGAAAGCGGAAGCCTTAAAAAGTTGATCAGTTTTGTCAAAGATCGACCTGGACATGATAAGCGCTACGCCATTGATGCTTCCAAACTCGAAACAGAATTGGGATGGAAGCCCAAATACGATTTTAAACAAGGTTTGGATTACACCATCGACTGGTATTTAGACAATAAGAAGTGGTTGGAACGCATTCACTCTGGAGCTTATCAAATCACTAATTCAAAAAAGCAATAATGCAGCATCATAAAACATCAATTGAGGGTTGTTTTGAGCTTATTCCCAGCGTTTTTGAGGATGAGCGCGGGACGTTTAAAGAGTGTTTTAAAACTTCAAAGCTAGAAGAAATTCTAGGGTATGCCCCTGACTTTGTTCAGGAAAACGAATCAGAATCTCATTACGGCACCCTAAGAGGCTTACATTATCAAAAAGGAGCTATGGCTCAAGCCAAGCTCATTAGAGTAGTAGAGGGGCTTATTTTGGACGTTGTTGTAGACCTTAGAGCCGACTCTGATAGTTTTGGAACACATTATACTGTTGAACTCTCAAAAGAGAAGGGAAATCAACTATTTATTCCAAGAGGCTGTGCTCACGGTTTTGTAGTCTTATCCAAATCAGCTACTATTACCTACCTCTGTGATAATGAATACCATCCAGCTTCAGAAGCAGGGATTCTATACAGTGATCACCATTTAGGAATCGATTGGAAATTAAACTCCAGCGAACTTATTATTTCTAAAAAAGATCTCGAATTGCCTTTATTTAATGAGATCAGCTATGAGTAGAATTCTCATTACAGGTGCCAACGGGCAACTCGGTCAGTGTTTTAAGCAGATTGAAGAACAGTTTGATTTAAAGCTCGTCTTTGCTTCAAGGGAAACACTTGATATTACTGACCAAGAAGTGGTAGAGCAGGAGTTGAACACTCATCAATACGATTATCTCATCAACTGCGCGGCTTATACGGCGGTCGATGCCGCTGAGGAGAATGAAACAGCGGCAAGCTTGATCAATGAAATAGCAGTAGGGTTTATTTCTAAGGCTTGTAAAAAGCATTCTGTTCACCTGGTTCATATTTCTACAGACTTTGTTTTTGATGGGCTTAAAACAAGCCCCTACACAGCAGAGGATGCAACCAACCCTCAATCGGTCTATGGAAGCACCAAAAGAGCAGGAGAGGAGCGTATTGAAGAAAGTGGAGCCGCTTACAGCGTCATTAGAGCTTCATGGCTGTATTCCAACGTTGCCAATAATTTTTATAAAACCATTATTCGCCTTGCTCAGACTAAGGATCAGATCAATGTGGTCAATGATCAAATTGGAGTTCCTGTATCGGCTCATGAATTAGCCAAACAATTGCTTCAACTTATTTCTAATAAGAAGCTCCCCACAGGAATTCTTCACTTTGCTCATAGCGGTCATTGTTCTTGGATGGAATTTGCACAAAAAATAGTGGAGTACAACAAGCTCGATCTAAGAATAGAACCGATTAGCACAGAAGCTTATGGAGCTGCCGCAAAACGTCCCGCTTACTCTGTTATGAAACCGAGTTCTTGTTTTGAACAAATTCCGTGGGAAAAGGCATTAAAAGATGTCGTTTTGGCTTCCAAACACTAAACAAAAGTGTATTTTTGTAAAAAATAATACACCATGAACATTCTTATTCTAGGAAGTGGAGGTAGAGAACACACCTTTGCTTGGAAGTTAGCCCAAAGTGAATCAAAACCGAACATATTTGTAGCTCCTGGTAATGCTGGGACTCATGAAATAGCAACCAATATAGAAATCAACATCAACGATTTTAATTGCGTTAAAGAGGCGGTTTTATCTCAACATATCGATATGGTGGTAGTAGGACCAGAAGATCCTTTAGTTAATGGCGTACACGACTTTTTCCTGGAAGACGATCAGTTAAAAAATATACCAGTCATTGGCCCTCAAAAGGCCGCGGCTGAACTTGAAGGTTCTAAGGCTTTTGCAAAAGCATTTATGGAGCGACATAATATTCCAACAGCGGCTTACAAAGAGTTTACTCAAGAGAATTTAGAGGAAGGCTATGCGTTCTTAGAAAGCCTAAATCCTCCTTATGTACTAAAAGCAGATGGTTTAGCTGCCGGAAAAGGAGTTTTGATCCTACAAGACCTTCAGGAAGCTAAGGAGGAGCTAAAATCCATGATTTCTGATGGAAAATTTGGAGCAGCTAGTGCGAGAGTAGTGATTGAAGAATTTTTAGATGGAATCGAACTTTCTGTGTTTGTGTTAACTGATGGAAAAAACTACAAAGTGCTTCCAACAGCTAAAGATTACAAGCGAATAGGAGAGGGAGATACCGGACTCAATACCGGAGGAATGGGAGCTATTTCTCCAGTTCCTTTTGCCAATGAAGAATTTATGGCAAAGATTCACGATCGAATTATCGAACCTACCGTAAGAGGCCTTGAAAAAGACAACTTACCTTACAAAGGATTTATCTTTATCGGTCTTATCAAAGTTGGAAACGACCCTAAAGTCATCGAATACAATGTTCGTATGGGTGACCCAGAAACAGAGGTTGTACTTCCAAGACTAAAGACCGACTTCGTTGAAATATTTAAAGCGGTAGCGAATGGAACTCTTGATCAAGTTCCTTTTGAAATTGATTCTAGAGCAGCAACCACAGTGATGAACGTAGCTGGAGGTTATCCAGAAGCCTACAATAAAGGAGATGAAATCACAGGAATAGACGCTGTAACAGATCAGATCGTATTTCAGGCGGGAACGACATTAAAAGGCGGGAAAATTGTAACCAATGGAGGTAGAGTACTCGCAGTTACTGCTTTTGGAACTGATTTTAGAGAAGCACTTCAATCTTCTTATGAAGGCGTTTCAAAAATTCAGTTTAAAGATCGTTACTACAGAACGGATTTAGGATTTGATTTGTAAGCTTTAAGTTAATTGAAATCATAAAAAAAAGGCCCTAATTGGGCCTTTTTGTTTTATTGTAGAATATTCTGATTATAAGAATGAATGAGAAGTACTTGATTTATCTTCTTCATTATTGTCTTCGAATATTTTTAATTGTTTCATCCAGTAACCAAAGGCAACAAAACCGATAACTACAAACATCCAGTTAACAGTATTTTGTAACCACCAGTTGTCCATAAAACGAATAGCGTCTAAAGGTGCAAATAAAAAATCTACAAACAAGGTTTCAATACCTTTCCAAATACTAGTCCAAAATCCCATAACTTTAATTTTTTTGAGGTTCTTTAGTTCACTTTAAAAGCGAAGCTTATCTTTATCGGACAAAAATATAAAATCCTAAGATGATTTCAAGTGTTTTTGACAAAACTAATCCAATAAATTATTTAGTAGCCCTGCTCATCTTCAGTATTCACTACTGGTTTTGGTTTTGGGCAACAGGAGTGGAAGCCTATTCAACCCTTGAATTACTGGTGTTTTTTGGCAAACTCACTGTAGTTGGTTTGGGAATGTTACTCGTTGAATTCACTGTAAAGAAGAATCAGATTAGCGGGAAAAACACTTATGTAATTCTATTGTTTACCGTTTTTTTTGGATTTTTTGAAAATCAATTATACGACAGAAACACACTTCTCACCCTCTTTTTCTTATTATTAGCTTTTAGGAGAATCCTTAGCATTCGCTCTTTGGTTTCTATTAAACTAAAGGTTTTTGATGCTAGTTTTTGGATTTTAATAGCCTCTTATTTTAACCCTTCCGCTTTGTATTTCTTACTGATTTTGGCTCTTGCAATTTATTTCTATCAATTTGAAAAACTCAAAAATTGGTTGGTGATCCTTCCTGCAATTGGAGCCTATTTGTTGCTTGTGTTTGCTTATATGGGAATCGATGAAACCCAGGCTTTTTTTGATCAACATTATCAGTTTCAAATAAACTTTAGCGATTTGAGCTTTTCAAAGAATCATTTAGTCGTTTTGGGATTTGTCTTTTTGGGAATTCTCGCATCAATTGTCACTTATCGCGGACTCAGCAGGACATTGATAGGGAAACTAATCAGCATACGATTAGTTCTTTTAAGCTTTTTTGTCGCTGCGTTTATCGCTTTAGCAAACCTTTCTGATGGACAAGAAACCATCTTTTTGTTGTTTCCGGTTTCTGTGATATATACAAACGCCTTAGAGGCGATTAAAAAACCCTGGATTAAAGATTTAATCCTCCTTGGGTTAATCGCACTTCCATTCGTGTTGTATGCACTTTAATAAAGTTTAGACATCGTCGTAGTTCAACTCAATTTCTGAGGAGGTAGCGTGAGCTTGACAGGTGAGGATCAATCCTTCTTCAATTTCAGAATCGGTTAGAATTTCATTTTTTTCCATGACCGCCGATCCCTTGGTGACTCTTGCAATACAGGTACTACATACTCCACCATGACAGGAGTAGGGGACATCAATCTTTTCCTTGATACAGGCATCTAAAAGAGCGGTTTTTGAATCGCAGCTCAGCTGATAATCAACTTCGTCAAGAATAACATTCACCTGCACTGTTCCATTTGCTATTGGAGCTGATTCTGTTTTAGGGGTATTACTGACAAATCGTTCGAAGTGAATACGATCTTCATCTACACCTAGCGCTTCCAAAGTTGAAAGACTCGTGTTAATCATATCTTCAGGCCCACAAACAAAATAGTCATCAAAGGCAATATTGGAATAGGTATTCTTAAAAAAGTGATTGATAATTCCCTTGTCAATTCTTCCAAATTGAGTTCTTGGGACATTCGCTCTACTGTAGACCCATTCGAGTAAGAAACGATCTGGATACTGTTCTTGTAGTGCTAGAAGTTCATTTCGATACATGACTTCTTCTACTGTTTTATTTCCAAAAATCAACAAGACTTTTGAAGTGTCATTGGAGTTTAAAACAGATTTTGCAATACTCATCATAGGAGTAATCCCTGACCCTGCAGCAAGAAGGGCAATATTTTGAATGTTTGAATTTGGAGTCCAAAAGAAGGTTCCAAGCGGAGTCATGACATCGAGATGATCACCTTCGTTAAGTTTTTCTACAGCAAAAGTTGAAAAGATTCCTCCTTTTACTTTTTTAATTCCTACACTGAGATAATCCTCAGAAGGAGCAGCAGAAATCGAATAGGCTCTTCGAACCGATTCTCCGTTGATATCGGCTTTTAAAGTGAGGTATTGCCCCGGCTTAAATTCGTAAGAATCTTTTAGATTTTGTGGTAGTTCTAACTTAAGATTAACGGCATTTGCAGTTAATTTATCGATTTGACTTATTTTTAGAGAATAAAATTCGGACATTAGTGTAGATTTTAATTCAAAAGTACGCAATTAAGAAGAAAATTTATGAAAACCATTAGGCAATTTCTCTATTTAGAATGGAACGCTTTTAAACGTTCTCCTACTTTTGAAACCAATCTCGCCATTAAAATTCTTATGGGCCTTGTGGCTCTTTATTTTATCGCCATCTTTTTGGCAATAGGGGTGGGTGTATTCTTTATCGCCGAGGATGCAGGTGCTGCTGATCCTCTTGTTTGGGTCAATAAGTTTATGATTTATTATTTAGCTGCTGATCTTTTTATGCGTTACAGCATACAAAAGATGCCGATAACTCGAATTAAGCAGTTACTATTAACGCCTCTCAATAAGAATCAAATTATTAGATTTTCATTATTAAAATCGAGCTTCTCATTTTTTAACATCATTCACCTGTTCTTTTTGATTCCCTTTTCAGTGGTTTTGATCGCTCACGATTATTCCATTTTTGGTGTTTTGTCGTGGTTTTTGGGTGTTTTTTTGCTGATTTTGTCTTCTAATTACCTCAATGTTTTTGTCAATTCAAGTGATCGAATCCTATATGTGGCTTCATTGATTTATATAGTATTAGCGGTGAGTCACTATATGGGGTATTTTGATATTACGCTTTTTACAGCACCATTTTTTGACGCACTTTATCAACAGCCACTTTATTTAATAGCTCCTGTAGCTTTGTTGTTCTTTATGCGTTATCGAGCGGTGAAGTTTTTTACCAATCATATGTTTTTAGACAGCGGTTTGGCTCAGAAAGAAGAATCGGTTCGCAACATCGATTTTGATTTTCTCAAGCGACTAGGCTCTTTAGGAAATTTATTAACCAATGATATGCGAATGATTGTTCGCAACAAACGCCCCAAACAAGCAGTGATTGCAGGGATTGCTTTTTTGTTTTACGGCTTGTTGTTTTATACCGATTCCATTGAGGCTTATGAAGCTCCTGTAATGAAAATGTTCGCAGGAATCTTTGTAACAGGGGGGTTTCTTTTTATGTTTGGTTCCTATGTTCCAAGTTGGGATTCTGCCTATTATCCACTTTTAATGACACAGAATTTGTCGTATAAAGATTATTTAAAGTCCAAATGGGCTCTTGTGGTTTTTGCAGTGATTTTCAGTACCATTCTCTCGAGTTTATATCTCTTTATCAGCCTTGAAGCTTTTGGATATATTTTGGCTGGAGGATTCTTTAATCTCGGTCTCAATGCATACTTAGTTATTTTTTCTGGAGCCTTTGTCAAAGTTCCAGTGGATCTGACATCGGGTAAAAAGCCCTTTGGAGACACCCAGGCAATGAACACCAAAACCATGCTGCTCAGTTTACCAAAGATTTTATTTCCAATAGGAGTATACGCATTAGGTTATTATACGGTTGGGAACTGGTTTGGAATAACCCTCTTAATATTAGTAAGCCTTTTAGGCCTTTTGTTTCACAATAAAATACTCGATGCCTTAGTCAAGCTCTACAAGAGAGAAAAATACGACACCTTGGCCTCATACACTAAAAATTAATCGATGATACAAGCAGTTGATTTGTCCAAAAAATACGGTGGGAATACCGTTCTAAACATTAAAGAACTAATCATCCCAAAAGGGGAGTGTTTTGGTTTGGTCGGCAATAATGGAGCGGGGAAAACAACCTTGTTTAATTTGATATTAGACCTTATTAAGCCTTCTTCGGGTCATATTTTAAGCAAGGAAACAAGAGTTGATCAAAGCGAGGCTTGGAAATCCTATACTACAGCCTATATCGATGAGAGTTTTATCATTGGGTATTTAACCCCTGAAGAATACTTCAATTTCTTGGGAAATCTAAGAGGAATTTCACCTACGAGAGTTGAGGAAGAATTGGCTCCTTTTAATGCGCTTTTTGGAAATGAAGTCTTGGGTCAAAAAAAATACATCAGAGACCTCTCTAAGGGGAATCAAAAAAAAGTGGGTATTGCAGCAGCTTTTTTGGGCGCTCCAGAACTAGTGATCCTAGACGAACCCTTTGCTAATTTAGATCCTACAACACAGATTCGACTCAAGAATTACATCAAAGAAGTTCACCTTGACGGGGAGACAACACTGTTGATTTCATCTCACGACCTTACCCATATTACCGAGGTGTGTGAGCGCATCGTTGTGCTCAGCAAGGGAGATGTTGTTAAAGACCTCAAAACCTCAGAAGAAACCCTTAGAGAATTAGAGACCTATTTTTCAGTCTAGAAAGCTGCACTTAAAATTGTAAGTTTGTACAATATTCATTGTAAAACACTGTTATCTTCCCTACAGGGAATAATTTATGATTACTAACAGATCTCTTATAGTATGGTTTTCACTCGTATTGAGTGCTGTAATAATCTCTTCGTGCTCTACTTCTAGAGACCGGTTGATCAACAGAGAGTGGCATAAACTCAATACCAAATACAATGTTGTTTTTAATGGAAACGAATCCTTTAATGAGAACTGGAACACCCTTCAATCAGGTTATCGTGAAGACTTTTGGAAACTATTGCCAATTGAACGATTAGATGTTGATCAAAAGTATGTGTTGAAATTTGATTCCGATGAAGATTCTCCTTTTGCAATTGCCGAAGAAAAGGCCGTTAAAGCCATTAAAAAGCATGGAATGATGATTGAAGATCAGGAGGTCAATGCTCAAATGATAGAGGCTTATTTGCTTTTAGGAAAGGCTCGATATTTTGATCAGCGATTTGTGCCGGCCTACGAAGCCTTCAGTTATATTATTAAAAAACACCCAGCTACGAATCGACTCAACAAGGTTCGTATTTGGAAAGAACGCACCAATATCCGTTTGGGAAATGAGGTTATTGCCATTGAAAACCTCAAGCGATTGATGAAATACCGAGAGCTTAAAGATCAAGAACTAGCAGATGCCAATGCGACCATGGCTCAGGCCTATATGAATACTGACTCCATTGCTCAAGCTATTGACAAATTAACCATTGCGGTTGGTGCGACTCGTAAAAATGTTGAACGAGCTCGTTATCATTTTATACTCGGACAGCTCTTTACTTCTGGCGGGGATTTAGACAAAGCTCAAAATCACTTTCAGCAGATTGTAGAACTCAATAGAAGAGCCCCGAGAGCTTTTTGGATTCACTCAAAACTCAGAACACTTCGTTTTGCATACCAAAATAAAGGGGATCAGACGGAACACTTATTAGAACTATCAGAATTGGTCAAAAACTGGCAAAATCAAGAGTATTTACACGTGATTCACTATCAACAGGGGGTGGTGTATTTAGAAGAAGAAATGGACAGCTTAGGAGTGGCTTATATCAACAAGTCGCTTAGAGCTAATCAGAATGACCCAACGCTGACTGCAATGAGCTATGAGCTTTTAGCGGATCATTATTTCGACAACAATGAGTACGTTTCAGCTCACACCTATTACGACAGCTTACTACCTTATTTGGTCAACCCCTCTGAAAAATACAGAGCGATTTTAAAGCGTTCTCTAAAATTAGCCGATGTAGCACTTTACGAAACTAGAGTAGCAACAATTGATTCCGTCTTAGATTTAGCAAATGCTCCAAAAGATCGTCAACTTGAATTGATCGAAAAACACATACAAACACTACAGCTTCAAGAAGATAAAAAAGAACAGCTTCAAGAAGAAGAAAAAGAGGCTAAAGAAAAGAAAGCCAATGAGGCCTTTTCAAATCCTTCTTCACCAACTCGAGGAAGCTTCTACTTTTACAATCCTGCAATGATCGAAAGAGGACAAAAGGCTTTTAGACAACAATGGGGAGATCGCGCCTTGGCCGATAACTGGAGATCGGAACAAAAAACGAAACAGGTCAAATTAATTAATCAGGAGGAATCAACAGCCAACAAACAAGTTGTAGAAGAACAAAAGGAGCTTTCTTCTAAATTTGATCCAGAATTTTATCTCAGTCAAATACCAACAGAAGAGAAGACCCTAGACAGTCTTAAAAGAGAGAAAAACTACGCTCATTTTAGATTGGGAACGATCTATAAGGAAAGTTTTGAACTTTACGATCTGGCTTTAAAAAACTTGATGATATCGAGTTTGTACACCCAGTCAGAAGCCATATGCATCCCTTCCTTATACGCTATCTACAAAACCTATGAGTTGCTCGACGATGATCAAAAAGCCAATCAGGTCAAAAACAAAATCATCAACAGCTATCCTGAATCGGTATACGCACAGGTCTTAAAAGACCCATCTAAGGCCTTACTCTTGTCAGCATCTAAATTTGACAAACAGTATCAAAAGGTCTATCAGTCCTTTAAAAATCAGAAATACGACTCCGTTATTAAGGCTGTTAATGAAGTATTAGATCGAACAACTGATATCGAAGAAGCGGGTAAATGGGCGAATTTAAAAGCACTTTCTGTGGGTCGATCTGAGGGGTTTGTAGCTTACAAAAGAGAAATGGAACAATTGGTTAAAGATTTTCCATCATCATCAGCTGCAGAAAACGCAGTAGAATTTCTTACCAAGGCCAATTCAGCTGTAGGAACCCCTGAATTTGGAGATCCACTCGATAGTGATCATTGGAAACTCGCTATTTGGGTTAACAACAAACAAGCGACTAACGACTCGATTATTGGTCAAAGAATTCGCTCTTTGTTCAAAGACGATTTATCCCATCTTCGCTATTCAAAAGAATCCTATTCTCCTGTTCAAGATGTGTATGTCGTTCACGGCTTTCCGACTCAAATTGAGACGGTTAGATTTTCAAAAAAACCAATTTTTAAAGATCCAACCTTTGAGAATGGAGAGTTTTTTGTAATTTTAGCATCCCACTATAGAACCGTACAGCTTTACAAGAACTTAAAGGCCTATAGCGAAGAACACAAAGCATTAAAACGATAACTATGTTTGCAGATAACAACAAAAAAGCTAGCGCTTCATCTGATATGAGATCGCAGCCCAATAGAATTGAAAAAGAAACCACTATTATTGGCTCTATCGTATCAAAAGACGATTTTAGAATCGAAGGAAGACTTGAAGGAAGTTTAACGACTTCTGGAAAGGTGGTTATTGGTAAATCTGGGTCTATAGAAGGACAGGTAGATTGTGTCAATGCAGATATTGAAGGAACTTTTAAAGGAGAGATCAAAGTTGCTGAATTACTCAATCTTCAATCTCAATCTTCTGTTGAAGGAAAGGTTCAAACCACTAAATTAGCTATTGCTCCTGGGGCTATTTTTGAAGCTGAATGCAGCATGAAACCCAAAGGAGTATCGAGTTTGAAACCAGATCGAAAAGATGACCTCGCCCAAGAAGCCTCGTAACAACAACCTTCGAAATTTTGGACTCTTATCAGCTATTGCTATTCAGATGGGAGCCATCATCTACTTTATGGTACAGATCGGCAAATGGGTTGATACCTATTTTGAATTCGAAGGAAGACCTGGACTCATTGTTTTTACCCTCATCGGAATCGTCATTGCCATGTGGTTTGTGATCAATCAAACAAAAAAAATTAAGAATTGACCTCTAAGCACTTTTTTTACCGATTTATCTTAGGGTTGTTTTTATTGCTTGTGGTGAGTTTTGTAATTCACTTAGTTATTCTGAGAGCGATCGACGAAAGATTTGAGTTTAATCTATTGCTAATGACTTATTTGTCACTATTAGGAATGACAACTCTGATCGTTTTTGCAATCTATAAATTCCAAAAAAAATACTTTAGTCAGGTCGGTTTTTTGTTTTTGGCGGGATCCCTTTTAAAATTTGCCTTTTATTTCACGCTTTTAAAGCCCTATTACGCCCATTATGAGCTTCCCAAAACAAAGGCTTTTTTGGTGTTCTTTATTCCCTATGTGATCAGCCTTATCACGGAGTCCATCTACGTTTCAAAGCTATTAAACAAGTCGAGCCAATAGGGTGATCATTAAGCCCTATAATTTTATCCACAAATTATCCACAATAGACTTTTTTTAATTTAACGAAATAGCTTACATTTGCAGCGTTTTTTAAGTGAATTAAAATTTACAAATGTCGAAAGCGCTTAATATGAAGTTTTTTAGTCTTGCTCTAGTATTTTTTGCAAGTATTAGTTTCGCAACTGCAAATACGAGTAGTGATAGCTCTGATGGAGAAAAAGATCTCAAAACTGAGATCAATGAATACATCCAACACCACTTACAGGATTCTTACGATTTTTCTCTTTATTCATACACTAATAGTGAGCATGAACACGTATATATTGGATTTCCACTTCCAGTAATTTTATGGGATAATGGACTTCAAGTGTTTTCATCTTCAAAATTACACCACGGTGATGCTATTGCAGAGGTAAACGGAAACTACTACGCTTTAATTCACGGAAAAATTTATAAAGGAGAAGCTGGTGTTAGTATTGATCAAATGAAAGAAGCCTTAGAGCACGATCATCACGCTTACCACAAAATAATGAATGACTTTTCAATCACCAAGAGTGTTGTGATGATGCTACTTACTGGATTGTTGATGTTCTGGTTGTTCTCTTCTCTTGCCAAGTCTTACGCTAAGAACAAAGGAATTCCAACTGGTTTTGCTAGAATCTTCGAACCAATTGTACTGTATATTCGCGATGATATCGCTGAACCTAATATCGGACCTAACTACAAGAAGTATATGAGCTATTTGCTCACCATTTTCTTCTTTGTGTGGTTCTTAAATCTTTTTGGTTTGACGCCACTAGGGGTGAATGTGACTGGAAACATTGCGGTGACTTTTGGATTGGCATTATTGACGTTCCTTATCACGAACCTTACTGGAAACAAAAATTACTGGGGACACATCTTCTGGATGCCTGGAGTTCCAGTTCCAATGAAAATATTATTAGCTCCTATTGAATTATTAGGAGTGATTATCAAGCCTTTTGCACTGATGATTCGTCTTTGGGCGAATATGTCAGCAGGGCATATAGTATTAATGAGTATTATCGGTTTAATGTTTATTTTCCACTCTTGGTTGGGATCTAGCTTAAGCTTTTTACTATCGTTTGTCTTAGCAATACTAGAGTTATTAGTTGCTGCTTTACAAGCGTATATATTTACGATGTTGTCTGCTTTGTATTTTGGCTTTGCCAACGAAGAAGCACATCACTAAAATAGAATGTTTAATTTTTAATAAATAAATATGGAAATCCCAACTATTGTAGGAGCAGGTTTAATCGTTATTGGTGCTGGTTTAGGTATCGGTAAAATTGGTGGATCTGCTATGGAAGCTATTGCTCGTCAGCCAGAAGCTGCAGGTAAAATTCAAACAGCTATGTTGATTGCAGCAGCGCTTATTGAAGGTATTGGTTTCGCTGCTTTATTCGCAGCCTAGTACAACTATCAACAGTTAGGGCGGTTGGCTCTAACTGTTGTTTTTAGATTTTTTAACAGAGAATCCTATTTAGAATATGGAAAAATTAATTGAAGAATTTTCTTTTGGACTTTTTATTTGGCAGACCGTAATTTTTGTCGGTTTGGTACTTTTATTAAAGAAGTTTGCCTGGAAACCGATCTTGGATGCCGTTAACGAAAGAGAAGAAGGAATCAAAGGAGCTCTTGAGGCTGCAGATGAGGCTAGAAAAGAATTACAAAACCTCAATGCTGACAATGAAAAGCTTATTAAAGAAGCTAGAGCAGAGCGTGAAGTAATGATCAAAGAAGCTAGAGAGCTTAAAGAGAAAATGATTGCTGATGCTAAAGGTCAGGCAAAAGCTGAGGCGGATAAATTAGTTGCTCAAGCACAGGAAACAATCGAAAGCGAAAAGAAAGCTGCAGTTGCGGATATTAAAAAGCAAGTTGCTGAACTTTCAATTGCGATTGCAGAAAAAGTTATTAAAGAAGAACTTTCGAATTCGTCTAAACAAGACCAATTAGTTAGTGATTTAGTTAAAGATATCGAGATAAACTAAGAAGTATGAAGGATTCAAGAGCTGCTATCCGTTATGCAAAAGCTGCACTTTCCTTAGCTAAGGATGGGAATGTTGCTGAGGTTGTAGAAAAGGATATGTTGAGTATTATCGCAAGTGTTGAAGCGAGCGAGGAACTTTCAGATTTATTAGACAGCCCAACGGTCGCTTCTACAGATAAGCAAAAAGTATTAAAGGCAGTTTTTAAATCAGCTGATAAAATCACTTTAGATTTGATTGATGTATTGATTCAGAACAAGAGAATTTCAATACTATCTGAAGTAGCTTCAGCTTATGTAACTCTTAGTGAATCTGAAAAAGACGAGGTTGTTGTCGATGTGGTTGCTGCAAGCCCACTTTCAAAAGATCTCGAAAATGAAATCATTTCAAAAATGAAAAGCATCACTGCTAAGAATGTTAGTTTAGCAGTGAGTATAGATGAATCCTTAATTGGAGGATTTGTTCTAAGAGTAGGAGATCTTCAATACAATGCCAGTATAGCGCATCAATTGGATCAATTAAAAAGAGAATTAACAGCATAGTATATATTTTAAAACCATGGCAGGAGTAAAAGCCGCTGAAGTATCAGCAATTTTAAAGGAACAATTATCAGGATTCAAATCCACTGCATCATTAGATGAGGTGGGTACTGTATTACAAGTAGGGGATGGTATCGCCAGAGTATATGGCTTATCAAACGCTCAATACGGGGAATTAGTTGAATTTGAAGGAGGAGTAAAAGGAATTGTATTGAACCTCGAAGAAGATCATGTTGGGGTGGTATTACTTTCTCCATCAAAGGTCATCAAAGAAGGATCTACAGTTAAGAGAACACAACAAATTGCCTCTGTAAATGTTGGAGAGGGAATCGTTGGTCGTGTTGTAGATACTCTTGGTAACCCAATTGATGGTAAAGGTCCTATCGAAGGAGAAACAGTTGAAATGCCATTAGAGCGTAAAGCTCCTGGGGTAATCTTCCGTCAACCAGTTAACGAACCACTTCAAACTGGTATCAAAGCTGTTGATGCGATGATTCCTGTAGGTAGAGGACAACGTGAGCTTGTTATTGGTGACCGTCAAACAGGTAAAACAACTGTTTGTATCGATACCATTATCAACCAAAAAGAATTCTTTGATGCTGGTGAACCTGTTTACTGTATCTATGTTGCTATAGGTCAAAAAGCTTCTACTGTTGCTGCAATTGCAAAAACTCTTGAAGACAAAGGTGCTTTAGCTTATACGACTATCGTTGCTGCAAATGCATCAGATCCTGCTCCAATGCAAGTGTATGCTCCATTTACTGGTGCTGCAATTGGAGAGTACTTTAGAGACACCGGTCGTCCTGCATTAATTATCTATGATGATTTATCAAAACAAGCTGTTGCTTACCGTGAGGTATCACTTCTACTTAGAAGACCACCGGGACGTGAGGCATATCCTGGAGACGTATTCTACTTACACTCTCGTTTATTAGAGCGTGCTGCAAAAGTAATCTCAGATGATGCTATTGCTAAGAATATGAACGACCTTCCAGAAGGATTAAAATCAAAAGTAAAAGGAGGAGGTTCTTTAACAGCTCTTCCAATTATTGAAACACAAGCGGGTGACGTATCTGCTTATATTCCAACGAACGTAATTTCGATTACTGATGGTCAGATCTTCTTAGAGCAAGACTTGTTCAACCAAGGGGTTCGTCCAGCGATTAACGTTGGTATTTCGGTATCTCGTGTGGGAGGTTCTGCTCAGATTAAATCGATGAAAAAGGTAGCAGGTACCTTAAAATTAGACCAGGCACAGTTTAGAGAGCTTGAAGCTTTTGCTAAGTTTGGATCTGATTTGGATGCTGCAACTTTAAACGTAATTGAAAAAGGACGTCGTAACGTTGAGATCCTAAAACAAGCTCAAAACGACCCTTATACAGTGGAAGATCAGGTTGCAATTATCTACGTAGGTTCTAAGAACTTATTGAGAAATGTTCCTGTAGATCGCGTTAAAGAATTTGAAAGAGATTTTATCGAAGTATTGAACTCTAAAAACAGAGACGTATTAGATACTCTTAAATCTGGTCAATTAACAGATGAGGTGACCGATACACTAACTGCTGTATGTAAAGATCTCGCTGCGAATTACCAATAGTAAGCTAAATAACAATGGCAAACCTTAAAGAAATACGTAACAGAATCGCTTCGGTTTCATCAACCATGCAGATTACCTCTGCCATGAAGTTGGTGTCGGCTGCAAAGTTGAAAAAGGCTCAAGATGCGATCACTGCCATGCGTCCATATTCAGACAAACTCACCTCTTTATTACAAGCGCTTAGTGGTAGTATTGAAGGCTCAAATGCAGCTGTATATGCCCAAGAGCGTGAGGTTGAAAAGGTTTTAGTGGTTTCGATCACTTCAAACCGTGGTTTGTGTGGAGCTTTTAATACCAATATCATTAAACAATCGATTCGATTGGCTACTGAAACCTATAAGGGAGCATCTGTTGATGTTGTTGCTGTAGGGAAGAAGGCAAACGACTTATTGTCAAAACAATTCAATGTGGTTGCAAATCACTCTGATGTTTACGACGATTTGACTTTTGACAATGTTTCTGAAATCGCAGATCAATTGATGAGTGATTTTGAGGCTGGTACTTATGATAAAATTGTTTTGGTGTACAACCAATTTATCAACGCTGCTAACCAGAATGTGATGACTGAACAGTTTTTACCAATTGTCGCAGCAGAAGCTATAACTCAATCAGCAGACTATATCTTTGAGCCTTCTAAGGCAGAAATCGTTTCTGAATTAGTTCCAAAGGCTTTAAAGACTCAATTGTACAAAGCGATTCGCGATTCTTTTGCTTCAGAGCACGGAGCGCGTATGACAGCGATGCACAAAGCTACTGATAATGCTGGTGAACTCAGAGATCAATTGAAGCTTACCTACAACAAAGCACGTCAGGCTGCAATTACCAATGAAATCTTAGAGATTGTTGGTGGAGCAGAGGCCTTGAGTGCTTAAAAAGCTGATCGATAATAAAATCATAAAACGTGAGTCCGCATAGGCTCACGTTTTTTTGTTATTTTTAGTGAATTAAATAACGTGCTATTGTTCCCAAAGCTATTTAAACAAACCTTTATCTACGGATTAGCGACGGTTCTCCCAAGAATGATGTCCTTTCTGTTGTTACCGCTTTATACGGATATCTTAGCGACTTCTGGTTTTGGAGCCGTGACGGTGATTTTTTCGTGGTTTGCGATCTCAAATGTGGTTTTGGCTTACGGAATGGAAACTGCTTTTTTTAGATTTTATCAGCAGGCAAAAGAACCAATAAAGGTTTTGTCGACTTCACTGATGAGTATTTTGATCACTACTCTGGTATTTGTAGTCGTTGCTCTAAATTTTAAGTTGGAGCTCGCTTCGATGATTCAAGTTAATTCAACCATTATTGAACTCGCCATAGGGATACTCGCTTTGGACGCTTTGGTCATCATTCCCTTTGCTCGTCTAAGAGCTGAAGAAAAAGCTGGAAAATACGCGCTTATTAAGATTTTAAACGTTGCGATTAACTTAGGATTGAACCTTGTTTTTTTATTGCTCTTTCCAGCAATTCACAAGATGGATGCCGCACTTTTAGAGGGTATTTACAGAGAGAACTTCGTTATTGAATACATCTTTATATCTAATCTTATAGCTAGTGGTCTAACCCTATTGTTAGTCCTTGGAACCTATTTGAACATCCCTTGGAAACTCGATCGTCACCTTGTAAAAAAGATGTTGGCTTATGGGTTGCCTATTATGATTGCAGGAATTGCTTTTACTATCAATGAGGTGTTCGACAAAATTTTACTCTCTAGATTACTACCTGCGGATATTGCCAATAGCGAAGCGGGTAAATATGCTGCCTGTTACAAACTAGCATTGTTTATGACGCTTTTTGCAACTGCTTATCGATTGGGAATTGAACCTTTTTTCTTTTCACATCTCAAAAACAAAAATCCTCAAAAGGCATATGCTCAAATTCTGTACTATTTTGTGCTCTTTGGATCGGTTATTTTACTATCTGTGATTGTCTTCTTGGATTACTTAAAGCAAATAGCCATCTTAAATCCCGATTATTGGGAGGCCATGCCTGTAGTTCCTATCGTTTTATTGGCGAGTTTTTGTTTGGGAATCTATCACAATCTGTCGGTCTGGTATAAGGTCAGCGACAAAACACATATTGGAGCCTATATATCGGTTTTTGGAGCATTGATTACCATTGTTGTCAATTTTGTATTTATTCCATTCTATGGCTATTACGCCTCTGCAATCGCTACACTTATGGCCTATGGATCTATGATGATTATTTCGTTTTTACTTGGAAGAAAACACTATTATATCCCCTATGACCTCAAGAGAATAGGAGCCTATTTTTTTAGCTCCATCTTTTTAGCTTCAGTGGTCTTTTACGGTTTTTCAAACGATTTAAAAATAGGGCTTCCAATCCTCAGTTTATTTGTAGTTTTACTGTATATTTTTGAACGCAAAACGCTAAAAAAGCATTTTTTAAAAGCATGAAAATTCAGATCGTCAACAACTCCAAGCACCAATTACCCTCCTATGAAACCCTAGCTTCTGCAGGGATGGATCTCAGAGCTAATATAGAAGCTCCAATAGTACTTCAGCCGCTTGAGAGAGCCATTGTTCCAACAGGACTTCACATTGCCTTAGAAGCAGGATATGAGGCTCAGGTAAGACCTCGTTCTGGCTTAGCGGCTAAGAAGGGAATATCGGTGCTCAATGCACCTGGAACAGTAGATGCCGATTACAGAGGAGATATTGGTGTGATTCTTGTGAACTTGTCTAATGAAGCTTTTGAAGTTTGTGACGGTGATCGAATCGCTCAATTAGTCATTGCAAAACACGAGCGTGCTGATTGGGTTGAGGTTGAAGTTCTCAGCGAAACCGACCGCGGTAAAGGTGGCTTTGGATCTACCGGTGTAAAATAAAAACTATGAGACAACTCATCTTGGTATTATCGCTCCTTATGGTGCTTTCCTCCTGTGGTAGTCGTAAAATTAAAACGACTCCTGGAGTGGCATTAGTAGCGCTATCTCCCAGATTAATCATTAAAGAACACGGAGAGATCAACCGAAACTTCAACAGTCTAAGTGGTCGTATGAAAATTGAGTTAGTTACTGGGGATAAAGTTACTTCTGTTCCAGCCAGTTTTCGAATGATAAAAGATCAGGGGATTTGGATCTCAGCATTTTTTGGATTAGCGAAAGCGCTTATTACACCTGAAGAAGTCTCTTTCTATACCTCAACTAATAAAACCTATTTTAAAGGGAGTTTTGAGCAGTTGAGCACCCTTGTTGGAACAGAGCTCAATTACGATTTACTTCAGCGTTTTCTCTTGGGCTATGCCGCTGTTGAACTCAAAGCACAGCGCTCCTTATGGGAAGTCACTAACAATTTCTATCGCTATGCAATGGTCGACAAAAAAGATCGCTACAAGCTCCATATCGATATTGAACCAGGAAGTTATCAACTCAAAAACACCATCATTAGTGAGGGTTCAGGTGATGGGAGTATCAAAATAGAGTATTTAGGATATCAAAAAATCGATGGGGTGAGTATTCCTGAACATTTGAAATTATCTGCAGAGGCCAAGCAATTTAACTCCACTCTAGATATCGAATACAAAAATCTCAGCATCAACCGTCAATTAAAATTTCCTTACAAGATTCCCGAAGGATATAAAGAAATAAAACTCATCAATGATTAGAGTACTTCCATACCGATTGTTTTTGATGCTATTTCTTTTGGGAACAGGAATTCTGATGGCTCAAACCAACCAACAGAAAAAACTGGAAGACGAGCGAACGAGGCTTCAAAATGAGATCGCTCAAATCGAAAAATTGCTTTTCAGTACAGGCGAAAAAGAAAAGAGTTTTGAGGATGAGATTGAAGATTTAAATCGCAAAATCAGTGTTCGAGAACAACTCATTCGAGTGACCAATCAACAAGCCAATATCATCAATAGAGCTATTGAAAAAGAAGAATTGACAGTTGGTTCTTTAGAGCGAGAAATTCAGACCCTCAAAAAGGATTATGCCGCGATGATCAAGCGGTCTTATATATCAAAATCCAAGCAAAGCAGACTGATGTTCTTGCTCTCTTCAAAGAACTTTTACCAGGCTTATAAACGAATGCAATACTTAAAGCAATTCGCACAGTATCGCAAAAAACAAACTCTTGAAATCAGTTCTAAATCAGAGGATTTGCTAAAAAAAATTAAAGAACTAAGAAGTCAAAAGAAGCAAAAGGAAGTGCTGTTGGCCGAGAACAGAAAAGAACGAGCTACTCTTGTAAACGAAAAGGGAAATCTTCAAAATTCTCTGGGCTCTATTCGTAAGAACAAGACAAAATATCAACGAGAAATCGCTCAAAAAACCAAGAGATCTAAGGCCATTGATGCTCAGATCGAAAGGATGATCAAGGAAGCCATTGCCGCTGCTAATAAGAAGAAGGAGACTGCTACTAAAAACACTTCTAACACTTCTACTGGCTTTGTGCTGACTGCTGAGACTAAAAGAGTAGCTAGTGATTTTGAAGCCAATAAGGGAAAGCTGATTTGGCCAGTAGCCAAAGGAATTGTCAAAAGAGGGTTTGGAGTTTATACGGATCCTGTTTATCCAGAGATCAAACACCAAAATAACGGGGTTATTATCGCTACAGAAGCCAATGCTGAGGCTCGATCTATATTTAAAGGAGAGGTTGTTGCCATATTGAGAGTTCCAGGAGGAGGATTAGGAGTCCAAGTTCGACACGGAAACTATATCAGCACCTATTACAACCTTAAAAGTGTCTCTGTGAGCAAGGGAGATCAAGTTACAGAGAAGACGCCTTTGGGAATTGTAAGTACTAATGCATTTAATGGACAAACACAGCTCAAATTCTACCTCTATCAAAATACGACAAAACTCAATCCACAGCAGTGGATATACAAACTATAATAATACCTTTGCTTAAACGATTAACGATGAAGCCAAAAACACCCTCTGAATCTAGAACAATCATGACCGATATGGTCTTGCCAAGTGAAACTAATCCACTCAACAATTTGTTTGGAGGAGAGCTCTTAGCGCGAATGGATCGTGCAGCTAGTATTTCAGCGAGAAGACACTCGCGCAGAATCACAGTGACTGCATCTGTAAACCACGTTGCATTTAACAGAGCGGTTCCCTTAGGATCGGTAGTTACTGTAGAAGCAGCTGTTTCAAGGGCTTTTAAAACTTCGATGGAAGTATTTATAGATGTTTGGATCGAAGATCGTTATACCGGAGAGCGCACTAAGGCCAATGAAGCGATTTACACCTTTGTCGCAGTTGACGATACAGGAAAACCTACCGAGGTGCCAGAACTTCAGCCTGAAACAGCTTTAGAAAAAGAGCGTTTTGATGCCGCACTAAGACGCAAGCAGCTCTCTTTGGTACTCGCCAAAAAGATGAAGCCATCAGATGCTACTGAATTAAAAGCGCTTTTTAAAGAGGATTAATTACTTTACGAGTAACCAAGCAGATTCATTACCATTAGCTCTAGCAGTTGCTAAGAACGCTCTCGCTTGAAGTTCTTCAGCGAAGGCATTGAGACCAACTTGGTACAATCCAAATGGATTTTGACCGATAATTTCTGAAGTATCAAAGCCTTTCTTTTTGAGTTTTTCAATATGAGCTAAGGCATTTTCTTCTTTGATAAACGAACCAGCGATAATAAAGTAGTGCATTTCAGCTTTTGGGATACTCACCTCAACCTCTAATACAGGTAAATCTACTGGGTTATCACTAAAAAAGCTCGCTTCTTGAATTGTTTTTTCGATAGTTTCTTGTGCTGATTTAGCTGCTAAAACACTGTTGTTCTCATATGAAGAACGCAGTTGAAGACCTCCCAAAGCAGTACTTATTGCAATTAAACCTACTGCAGCGTATTTCATCAGTGATTTTCCTATCTTGAAGTCAGCTTGAGATTCAGGGGTTAATTGTCGAACAATTGGCTGAGTAGCTTTTTCGATAAGAGCTGCACTTACTGGAGCAAGTCCAAAAGAACTGTTGAGGTAATTGTGATCGTGATAAGGTTTAAAGACGATATGTCCTTCTTCGTTTTTTGAAATGAGTCCTATATGCTCTAAATCGAGACTAAGACCGTTGGCTAAATCAGCTTTCCACTGATTGACAACCCTTGTTAATTGATCTTGTGCTTGATCGTAAGAACATCCTTGAACTGATGCTATATAGCTCACTAGAACTCCGTCAGAAGTCTGTAGCTGTCCATTAAAAGACAACCCTTTTGAAGGTGGGTAAAACGACTGTGTTTGTGGGTTGTAATAGGCAGCAATTTTTCTAGTTAAAAATGCTCCGAATTCAGGCACAACTACACAGTGGTGTCTGTAAAGTAAAGGCGCTATATGCTGTTCTAATCGCATTGATTTCGATTGGTTTTGGTTTCAACAATGATTTGGGAAGAGTAAATGTAAGAATATTTTTAGTAAAAAAGATGCAAACAAATGGTAAAAATAAGATGGAACAAGAGCTTCTATCCCTTGTAAGATTACATATCACTCCTAGTATCAGCCTACTAAAAGCACTGCGTTTGTATAAAAAATTTAAATCAGCTACCGCTATTTTTGAAAGGGAACTTCAACTGCTCCAATCTAAAGACTTTCATCAGGGAGTCGACTTCTTTTCAAAAACCTATTTAGATCGAGCTATGACTGTTTTAAAGGAAGCTAAAAACAGCAACTATCAACTATTGGGATACGGCCAAAAGGGGTATCCTTCGCTGTTGATGGAATGCGATGATGCCCCCTTGATTTTATTTGCATCGGGATCGATTCAATGGAATACCCAGAGATGGATCTCTGTTGTGGGGACTAGAAACCCAAGCCCCCAAGCTTTGAAATTAGTTGAAAAACTGATCAGAGAACTAGCCCCTTACAAACCTACAATCGTATCGGGACTGGCCTATGGTATTGATATTGCAGCACATAAAGCGGCCCTTAAATACGACTTACAAACCATTGGTTGTATGGCACATGGTCTTCATAGAACCTATCCTTTAGCTCATTCACAAATTAGAAAGATGATGGAGCAAAAGGGGGGAGTCATCTCTGAGTTTCTCCCTAAGGAAGCACCCCTGCCTTATAAGTTCGTTCAACGAAATCGGATTATTGCGGGACTCACAAAAGCGACAATAGTGGTAGAATCTCCTCTCAAAGGAGGGAGTTTGATTACTGCTGATTTAGCAAATTCTTACAATAGAGAAGTCTTTGCTTTTCCTTCGAGATGCAGTGATCCACATCAGGGCTGCAATCACCTCATAAGAGATGCTAAAGCACAATTGATTAGTAGCGTTCAAGACCTCGTTCAATTTTTGGGTTGGGATTAATAACCGAGTTTAGTTCTCACTCTTGAGAGAACTTCATTTGCAACAGTAGCGGCTTTTTCAGCCCCTAAGGCAAGTGCATTGTCGATTTCAGATTTGTTGTTCATATAGAACTCAAATTTTGCTCTAGGCTCTTTAAAAAGATCCATAATTAGCTCAAACAACGCTTGTTTGGCGTGTCCATAACCGTAATTTCCTCCGAGGTAATTCGCTTTCATCTGAGCGATTTGTTCTTCGTTGGCTAAAACTTTATACAGAGCAAAAACAGGGCAGGTTTCAGGATCCTTAGGATCTTCCATTGGAGTGGAATCTGTTTGAATTCCCATGATTTGTTTTCTGAGCTTTTTTTCTGGCAAAAAGATATTGATCGTATTGTTTTTACTCTTGCTCATCTTAGCGCCATCAGTACCAGTAATGTACATTGAAGATTCTTGAATCTTTGCTTCAGGCATTACAAAACATTCCCCAAACTTATTGTGGAAACGAGAAGCCACATCACGGGTCATTTCTAAATGCTGTAATTGGTCTTTACCCACTGGGACAAATTCCGCATCGTAGAGCAAGATGTCAGCTGCCATGAGCATTGGGTAGGTAAACAAACCGGCATTGACATCTTCAAGACGATCCGACTTATCTTTAAAAGAATGCGCCAAGGTCAAACGTTGATAGGGAAAAAAACAGCTTAAATACCAAGAGAGCTCCGTAGTTTGAGGAAGATCTGATTGCTTGTAAAACACAGTCTTTTCGATATCTAAACCAAAAGCTAGCCAAGTAGCCGCTGTAGCATAGGTGTTTTCTTTGAGCACTGCTGCATCTTTAATTTGAGTCAGCGAGTGCATATCAGCTATAAAGAGAAAGGATTCGTTTTTTGGATCCTTTGCCATTTCAATAGCTGGCATAATGGCTCCTAAAATGTTTCCCAAATGTGGCGTTCCTGTGGACTGAATTCCCGTTAATATTCTTGACATATATCTATAAATTATCAGGCCAAAGATACAAATTAGTATATTTAATTTGAGATGAAACACCTATTCTATTTAGTTCGATTTTTATACACTGCTTGGTTCTATATTTTAGCTGCGATCCCTTTGATATTGTTTTTTCCTGTACTGATGATTTCAGCTCTGTTTCCAGGAGGCTTCCCAATAGTGTATTGGTTTGCAAGAAGCATTTGGTCGCCTATTATTCTTTGGGGTATGGGAACACCATTAAAGGTCAATAAGGAAACCTCACTACCTAAAGGCACCTCCTATATGATTTGCCCTAATCATCAGAGCATGCTCGATATTATGGTCGTTCTAAGGCTATCAAAGAATCCTGTCCTTTTCGTTGGGAAAAAAGAACTGAAGCAAATCCCTTTATTTGGTTTCATCTACAAAAACGTAAGTGTATTAGTAGATCGATCACTCAAAGAATCAAGAGCTGAGGTATACAATTCTATCAAAAGTAAACTTCAACACAATTATTCGATTTGTATTTTTCCAGAAGGCTTGGTTCCTGAAATTGAAATTTTATTGGCAGATTTTAAACCTGGAGCTTTTAAAATGGCCATCGAACATCAATTAGATATTGTTCCCATTTCTATCTATAACGCTAAGGATCGATTGCCGTATAATTTTAATCACGGTCGTCCTGGTCCTATTGATGTTCAGGTTCATTCTGTTTTTTCGGTCAAAGACCTAGAGTATGAGCAATATAAGGAGCTTCAAAATAAGTGTCGTTTTTATTTAGAAGAAGACCTCAAAGCATATAAGGGAGGAATTATTAAAAATTTAACAGAGCAGATCCTATAAAGTGGTCTTGGCCTTTGGAAAAAAATAGTACTTTAGCCTAAGTTAAAAAATGAAATTATGAGCAAAGAAAAAGAAGCAAAACTAAAAGCGCTTCAGTTAACACTTGACAAGTTAGATAAGACCTACGGAAAAGGGTCTGTAATGAAAATGGGTGACAGTGTGGTTCAAGAGGTAGAGGTTATCCCTTCAGGATCTTTAGGACTCGATATAGCATTAGGAGTAGGGGGTTATCCAAAAGGAAGAATCATTGAAATATACGGACCTGAATCATCAGGTAAAACGACATTGACCTTACACGCAATGGCAGAGGCTCAAAAGGCTGGAGGAATTGCGGCATTTATTGATGCAGAACACGCTTTTGATCGATTTTATGCCAAGAATCTAGGAGTCGATATCGACAATTTAATTATATCTCAACCTGATAACGGGGAACAGGCACTTGAAATCGCTGACAACCTCATTCGCTCTGGAGCGATTGACATCGTAGTCATTGACTCGGTAGCAGCCTTGACTCCAAAGAGTGAGATTGAAGGTGAAATGGGGGATTCTAAAATGGGATTACACGCCCGTTTGATGTCTCAAGCACTTCGTAAACTAACGGGATCGATTTCCAAAACAAATTGTACAGTAATCTTTATCAACCAGCTTCGTGAGAAGATTGGTGTGATGTTCGGTAATCCTGAAACAACCACTGGTGGGAACGCCCTTAAATTTTACGCCTCTGTTCGTTTAGATATTAGAAGATCATCTCAAATAAAAAACACCGATGGTGATGTTCAGGGAAATAAGACACGTGTAAAAGTGGTTAAAAACAAAGTAGCACCTCCGTTCCAATCTACTGAATTCGACATCATGTACGGTGAAGGAATTTCAAAAGTAGGTGAAGTAATTGACCTTGGAGTTAATTATGAGATCATCAAAAAGAGCGGGTCTTGGTTTAGCTATGGCGACACGAAGCTCGGTCAAGGACGCGATGCTGTTAAACAATTATTGTTAGACAATCCGGAGCTTCAAGAAGAAATTGAAGCAAAAATTGTCGAAGCGATAAAAGCTTTGAAAGGGGCTTAACAGGCTGATTTTGAAGATGGCTCAATTCGAGCTATCTTTACGAGAAATTAAATATGAACCTAAGTGTGCCTAGCACACTCAAGATATAAGTCATGGGTTGTAGTAATTGCACTACCGCATCAAATGGTTCTCCTAAAGGATGTAAAAACAACGGCACCTGCGGAGAAGATGGATGCAATAAACTTACTGTTTTCGACTGGTTGTCGAATATGTCTTTGCCAGCTGGTGAAGAGGCATTCGATTGTGTAGAAGTGCGATTTAAAAACAGCAGAAAAGAATTCTTTAGAAACACTGACAAGCTTCCATTGTCTATTGGAGATATGGTTGCTACTGAAGCTACATCTGGTCACGATGTCGGGATGGTAACCCTTACGGGTTCTCTTGTCAAGGTACAGATGAGTAAAAAGAAAGTCGACTTTAAAGATGAAAATCTACCTAAAATATACAGGAAGGCCAATAGCAGAGATCTGGAAGTTTGGAACAAGTGTCGTGAAAAAGAAGCGGAGATTCAAAAGCGATCACGAGAAATTGCTATCGCTTTAAATCTGCAGATGAAACTCTCCGATGTTGAATTTCAAGGAGATGGTTCTAAGGCTACTTTTTACTATACGGCTGAAGATCGAGTGGACTTTAGACAGTTGATCAAAGACATGGCTAAGGCTTTTGGAATTCGAATTGAAATGCGTCAAATCGGATATCGTCAAGAGGCGCAACGATTGGGAGGAATTGGTTCTTGTGGTAGAGAGCTCTGTTGTTCGACATGGCTTACAGATTTTAGATCCGTTGGAACGGCTGCAGCGCGTTATCAACAACTTTCTTTAAATCCACAAAAGCTGGCTGGGCAATGTGGAAAATTGAAGTGTTGTTTGAACTATGAACTCGATGTTTATATGGATGCTTTAAAGGATTTTCCTAAAGCAGACACTAAACTGATTACTGAAAAGGGAATTGCTTACTGTCAAAAGGTGGATATCTTTAAAGGGAAACTGTGGTTTACTTATAAGAACGATCCAATCAATTGGCATATGCTTACTAAAGATCAGGTCAACGAAATCATTGAAATCAATAGTAAAGATCAAAAGATACAGAGTCTCGAAACCTATGCAGTTGAAAATATCAGCAATGATCTACCAGTATATGAAGATACCGTTGGGCAAGATTCTCTGACTCGCTTTGACCGTCCTAAACGTTCTAAAAACAAACCGAAAAAGGCCAACAATAATAGTAAAAACAACAAAAAGGCCAATAGTAATAGTCGCAACTCCAATAATAAGAGTAGAAATAACAACAATAGGAACCGAGCAAAAAACAATAAAGGGCCTAAAACAAATGGGAATAAAAAGACGGCAAACAATCCTTCTTAAAAGCTTTCTTATAGGGTTATTCTTTTTAGTTGAATCCTGTAATTTAGGTGTTGCTCATATGGAATTTGTGAGTCTTGATAACGGTGTTTGGGATAAGGATCAGGAAGTTGTTTTTGAATTCACACCTAAGGACAGTACAGAGGTTTACGACTGGTATATACACTTGAGAAACACTCAAGACTATCCGTATTCAAATTTGTATTTAATTACTGAGCTCAGTACTGATGAAGGCTTTTTGAAAAAAGACACCATCTCTTATACGATGGCCAATCCTGATGGTACTTGGGTCGGAAACGCCTCGGGCTCTTTAGTGGAACACAAGATTCCATTACACCTTCAAAAGACATTTAGCTCAACTAAACCACATAAATTGACAATTAGGCAGGCGATGAGAGCGTTGGGGTCGGTGCAGCCACTTCAAAAATTAAATGGAATAAGTGATATTGGGTACAGTATTGAAACGAGTGAGAAATGAGTAAGTCAACAGTAAATAGAACAAAGTCAAAAGGAAAATTTCGAATCTATGTTCGATTGTTTTGGACACTCTTTATTTTAGGAGTTGGTGCCTTTGCTTCGATGTTTGTCTTGGCTTCCAAAGGTTATTTTGGTGAAATGCCAGATTTTGATCGTTTGGAAAATCCCAATACCAATCTCGCTACTGAAATCATCAGTTCAGACGGTAAAACACTCGGTAAATTTTACTTAGAAGACAACAGGACTCCAATCCAATTTGAAGAACTTCCAAAGAATATGGTTAATGCGCTATTAGCCACTGAAGATATTCGGTACTACTCGCATTCGGGAGTTGATGTTATTGGAACCATGAGAGCGGTAGCTTTTTTAGGAACCAGAGGAGGGGCAAGTACCATTAGTCAACAGCTTTCCAAGCTCCTTTTTACCAAACAAGTTTCTTCGAGTAAGTTTCAGCGTATCTTACAAAAATTCAAAGAATGGGTCATCGCTATTCGATTGGAACAACAGTACACCAAAGATGAAATATTGGCCATGTATCTCAATATATACGACTTTGGGAACAATGCAGACGGGGTACGTTCTGCTGCTAACATTTATTTCAACAAGGAACCTTTAGAACTCGACACTCAAGAATCGGCTATGCTAGTTGGGATGCTTAAGAATTCATCGCTTTACAATCCGAGGTCTCATCGAAACCCACAGGGAACTCTTAACAGAAGAAATGTGGTCCTTAATCAAATGGCCAAGTACGAATTTATAAGTGAGCGAGAAAGAGATTCTCTTAAAACACTTCCATTGGGATTGAAATACACTCCACAGTCTCACAGAGAGGGTCTTGCTACCTACTTTAGAATGTATCTCAGAGGATTTTTAAAAGATTGGATCGAAAACAATCCTAAGGAAGATGGTTCGAAGTACAATTTATATCTCGATGGACTTAGAGTTTATACGACCATCGATTCAAGAATGCAAGAACATGCAGAGGTGTCTGTTCAAGAGCACATTCAAAACTTACAAGCAGCTTTTGATCGTCAAAATACTCCAGAGGAAAATCCAACGGCTCCTTTTTTAGATGTGGAGGAGGATGAAATTGAACGAATCATAGAACTGGCAATTCTTCGATCAGAACGCTGGAGAGCGATGAAAGCTAAAGGCATCAATGAAGAAAAAATTAAGGCTAGTTTTGAAGTGCCTCGTTCGATGACGGTCTTTGACTGGACCGCTGAAAACAAAGAGCGTGATACAGTGATGACTCCTATGGATTCCATTCGTTATTACAAATCCTTCTTTAGGTCTGCTATGCTCTCAATGGAACCTAAAACAGGGCATGTAAGGGCATGGGTAGGAGGAATTAACTATCGCCATTTCCAATACGATAACGTCTATCAGGGAGCTCGACAAGCAGGATCTATTTTTAAACCCTTTGTCTATGCAGCGGCTATTGATCAACTACGATTATCCCCTTGTGAAACCTTGCCAGATACTCAGTATTGTATTGCTCCTAGAAAGCACGGAAATATGGAAAAATGGTGTCCCAAGAACTCAGGAGGGACCTATTCAGGAACTATGTTAACTCTTAAGAAGGCTTTGGCAGGATCCGTTAATTCAATTACGGCTCAGGTCATGGACAAGGTTGGACCAAAACCTGTTGTTCAACTGATCAAGAACCTAGGAATGAAATCTAATATTTTACCTGTTCCTTCTATTGCATTGGGTACTCCTGATATCAATGTATTGGAAGTTGTGGGAGCCTATGGAACTTTTGCCAATAAAGGAGTATACGTAAAACCGGTAATGGTGACTCATATTACGGACAAGAACGGAACTATTTTATACCAATCGGTACCTCAGACTAAAGATGTGATGAGTGAAGATGTTGCCTACACTGTTGTCAAACTACTTGAAGGGGTAACTGAAGGAGGATCGGGTATTCGTCTTCGTACTGTTGGAGCAGAACAGTGGAATCCCTATTACAGTGAAATTGTTACAGGATATCCATATGAGTTTAAAAACCCAATTGCAGGAAAAACAGGTACAACTCAAAATCAATCCGATGGATGGTTTATGGGAATGGTTCCCAATCTAGTTACTGCTGTTTGGGTTGGAGGTGAAGATCGCTCCATGCACTTTAATTCTATTCAATACGGACAAGGAGCCTCCATGGCACTTCCTATCTGGGCCAACTATATGAGAAGGAACTGGTCATTAGAAGACCTAGGAATCTCTCAGGGAGAGTTTGAAGCTCCTGAAGAACTCAATATAGTTGTTGACTGTGATCCAAAAGCAGAAGAGGGTAAAGAACCTCCTATTGACCTTACAGAGGACGATATAGAAGATATAGGGTTTTAACTATCTGAATTAGACAATAGGTTAACAGTAATCTTTATCATCATTTCTTTATCTAATGGATTGCTTTCAGCTATTAACAACGTTAGCGCAACCAATGTATGATCAGTAATTATTTTAGCACCAAATTTGTTAATTAAATTATGGTTTTTATCTAAAAACCAAACAAATAAATAAGCTGCAATTCTTTTGTTTCCATCTGTGAATGAGTGATTTTTCACTACGAAGTACAGTAAATGTGCTGCTTTTTCTTCTAGAGTTTTATAAAGATCTTTACCGTCAAAAGTCTGATATTTATTTTCTAGAGATCCTTTAAATGAATCATCTTTTTCAATCCCAAATAGTTTGGAATGAAACGTTTGTAAAGCTAATTTGTCAATCGCTTTTCTTGCTTCAAAATACGATATTTGATAAAGCTCTTGACTACCAAATTCGGGTACGGATAAAAGTTGATAATCGTAACGATCTAATAAATCTAATGCTTTTGAATATTGAGCAATTATTTTTATAAGTCCTATGGATTGATCTGAATTGAGATGATTTTCTACAACTACTTTTTCCTGTAACAATACAGCATTTTTAAGTTCTTGAAGCTGTTGAGTTCGCTCTCGTAGCAATTTTTCATTAACTGAAAATCCTTTGATCAAATATTCTTTTAAGATCTTATTTGCCCATTGTCTAAACTGTGTTCCTTTTAATGATTTTATTCTATACCCTACTGATATTATGATGTCTAAATTGTAGTATTTGAGTTTACGAGAAATAGTTCTTGATCCCTCTTTTTGAACTGTCAAGTATTCCTTGACAGTTGAAAATTTATCTAATTCACCTTCTTTAAAAATGTTATTAATATGCAAACTGATGTTTTGTTTCGTATGATCAAAAAGTTCAGCCATTTGATTTTGATTTAACCACACAGTCTCATTTTTAATTCTTACATCAATACTCGTAACACCATTCGGTGTTTTATAAATTAATATCTGTTCATCATTTCCCATATTTCAATACTATGAATTGATTATGAGAATATTATAAATGTTCGATGAATGACAGTTTTATAAAGAAGAAATACGTTTATAAAAAAAGCCAGCATAATAGCTGGCTTATAGATTCTAAGTTATAGTGTCTTAGCCTTTGAGTTTTGCTCCCAAGAACTCTCTGTTCATACGTGCAATATTTTCTAAAGAGATTCCTTTTGGACATTCAACTTCACAAGCTCCGGTATTGGTACAGTTACCAAAACCTTCTAAGTCCATTTGTCTAACCATGTTTTGGACACGTGTCGTGGCTTCAACACGTCCTTGAGGAAGTAAAGCGTATTGAGAAACTTTAGCGGACGTAAAGAGCATTGCAGAAGCGTTTTTACAAGCCGCTACACAGGCCCCACATCCAATACACGTTGCAGCATCCATGGCTTTATCTGCATTTTCTTTAGGAATTAATATGGCATTGGCATCAGTGGTTTTACCAGAGGTATTCACAGAAATGTATCCTCCTGCGTGTTGAATACGATCGAAAGCTGAACGGTCTACGACCAAGTCCTTGATGACTGGGAATGCTTTCGCTCTAAAAGGCTCAATCACAATGGTATCGCCGTCCTTAAACATTCTCATATGCAATTGACAAGTCGTTACACGACGATCGGGTCCATGAGGTTCACCGTTGATTTGTAAAGAACACATACCACAGATACCTTCTCTACAATCGTGATCAAATTCAACAGGAACATCTCCCTTAGCGACTAAACTTTCGTTGAGGACATCGAGCATTTCCAAAAATGACATATCTTCATCGATGTTGTCGATCGGATAACTTACTAATTTTCCTTTTGCTTGTGCGCTCTCTTGGCGCCATATTTGTAATGTAAGCTTCATGGTATCTTATTTATAGCTTCTAGTCTTAACTTCAATATTTTCGTACTTGAGTTCTTCTTTGTGCAATACGGCATCTTTAGGAGCTCCTTTGTATTCCCAAGCAGCAACGTATTTAAAGTTCTCATCATCTCTAAGCGCTTCACCATCCTCGGTTTGATATTCTTCTCTAAAGTGTCCTCCACAAGATTCGTTTCTGTGTAGGGCATCCTTAGCAAAAAGTTCTCCTAATTCAAGGAAATCTGCTACACGTCCCGCTTTTTCCAATTCAGCATTTTTAGAATTAGGATCCCCTGGGACGTTGACATTCTCCCAGAAATCAGCTCTAAGAGCAGCAATTTCTTCAATTGCCTCTTCTAGTTCTTTGGCGTTTCGGGCCATTCCACATTTGTTCCACATTATTTTACCAAGCTTTTTGTGGTAGTAGTCAACAGAGTGTTTTCCTTTTGCTGAAGTGAGTTTTGCGATACGATCTCTGACTTCTTTTTCTGCCTGTTCAAATTCTGGAGAATCTGTTGGGATCGCTCCAGTTCGAATATCATTTGAAAGATAATCTCCAATTGTATATGGCAATACAAAGTAACCATCTGCAAGACCTTGCATTAAGGCCGAAGCACCTAATCTGTTAGCTCCGTGCTCTGAGAAGTTCGCTTCTCCTGCAGCATAGCAACCAGGAATGGTGGTTTGTAAGTTGTAATCTACCCACAATCCTCCCATGGTATAGTGAACTGCTGGGTAAATCATCATCGGGGTTTTGTACGGGTTTTGATCTACAATTTTTTCGTACATCTGAAAAAGGTTTCCATATTTAGCTTCGATCACTTTTTCACCGAGTTCACGAATTGTTTTTGCATCAGGATCTTTGATTCCAGAAGTGTAGGCTTTTTCTTTTCCGTAGCGTTCAATTGCTGAAGCAAAATCCAAGAAAACAGCTTCTCCAGTTTTGTTAACACCATATCCCGCATCACAACGTTCTTTAGCGGCACGGGAGGCAACGTCTCTAGGGACGAGGTTTCCAAAGGCTGGATAGCGACGTTCTAAATAGTAATCGCGATCTTCCTCAGCAATGTCGACAGGCTTTAATCTTCCTTCACGAACTGCCTGTGCATCTTCCAATTTAGCAGGTACCCAAATACGGCCATCGTTTCTCAAAGACTCTGACATCAAAGTTAACTTTGATTGGTGGTCTCCTGACACAGGGATGCAGGTTGGGTGAATTTGAGTATAACATGGATTGGCAAAGAAAGCACCTCTTTTATGAGCTCTCCAAGCTGCTGTGACATTGGATCCCATCGCGTTGGTCGACAAGAAGAAGACGTTTCCATAGCCTCCAGAAGCCAAAACAACGGCATGAGCCGAATGACGCTCTAACTCTCCAGTAACCATATCACGCGCAATAATTCCTCTCGCTTTGCCATCAACAAGAACAAGGTCTTGCATTTCGTGACGATTAAAAGCTTGAATTTTTCCTCTATTGATTTGACGGTTCATCGCTGAGTAAGCACCCAGCAATAATTGTTGACCGGTTTGTCCTTTAGCGTAAAAAGTTCTCGATACGAGTACTCCACCAAAAGATCGATTGTCTAATTGTCCTCCGTATTCTCTTGCAAAAGGAACTCCTTGAGCAACACATTGGTCGATGATATTTCCAGACACTTCAGCTAAACGATATACGTTTGCTTCACGTGCACGATAATCACCACCTTTTACGGTATCGTAAAAAAGTCGGTAGTTACTATCACCATCTCCTTGATAGTTTTTAGCAGCGTTAATACCTCCCTGAGCAGCAATAGAGTGTGCTCTTCTCGGAGAGTCTTGATAGCAAAAAGTCTTTACATTATAACCTAATTCAGCTAGTGTAGCAGCTGCTGCACCTCCTGCAAGTCCTGTCCCAACAACGATAATATCGATGTTTCTTTTGTTTGCAGGATTGACCAGATTGATATTGTTCTTGTGATTGGTCCATTTATCAGCTAAAGGACCTTCTGGGATTTTAGAATCTAGTACGCTCATAATTAGTGCGATAATTGATTAAAGTGATGATAGAATGCAATAAATATAAATCCAAGAGGAATTACAATTGCGTATATTTTAGCAAAACCTTCTAAAGCTCTGCTGTATTTGTTGTTCCATCCCATTGATTGGAAGGAAGATTTAAACCCGTGTAAAAGGTGAAGCATCAAAAGAATAAATGACACTCCATAGATTCCAGTTCTTGTGATCGACTCGAATTTGTGAACCGTTTCAGGGAGGTAACGAGTAGGATCTTCTGGCGCTACTTCTATGTATTTGTATACCATTTCATGGTACCAAAAGTCATACATATGAAGCGCTAAAAAGGCTAAAATTACCGCTCCTGACAGAATCATATTACGAGACATCCAAGAAGCGTTTGCACCACCATTGTACTTTGAATAGCCAACGGGTCCACGTGCTTTTTTGTTTTCGATTTCAAGGACAAATCCCATCAAAAAGTGAATGATCACCCCCGCCACTAATACTGGCTGTAATACGTACTGTACCAATTTGTTGTAGCCCATAAAGTGTGAGGCTTCATTAAATAAGTCCGGTGCGATTACCGATAAGAAATTGATTCCAAAATGCAGTCCTAGAAAAGAGACTAAAAATAGCCCTGATAAGGCCATGATTATTTTTCTTCCGATAGAAGAAGGAACAGAATTGCTCATTTGTTTAAAATTTTACTGACAAAATTAAACTACAAACACCACTTGCCAAAATTATAGACTTGTTATTTTCTTAATTTTTCTATAAAAAATAGATTATTTTTGCTCGCTTTTTAAAAAAATGACATCTCTGTACAGCAATGAGCAATGGGGTCAATGGTTGACTCAGCTCGCAGATGATAATTTTGTAATTATCGATGAGTTTTTACCCGCGCAACTCTTAGAAGAGGTTTTGGGTTATTTCAATCAAAAAAAGGAATTAGACTCCTTTAATCTTGCTAAAATTGGCCCAGCTGAGGAAAAGCAAAGCGATTCGAGTATTCGAACCGACAAGACCTTTTGGATAGATCGCAAAAGAGATGTGGAACTCAATAAATTTTTTAGTTTGGTAGAAGAACTGATGCAACAAATTGCTCAACAACTCTTCTTGAGTCTCAATGGTTATGAATTTCATCTAGCTTCCTACTCCAAAGGAGGTTTTTACAAGGCGCACTTGGATCAATTTGACTCCAGATCCAATCGTATGATCAGTTTGATTATCTATTTGAATGAGGATTGGAACGAAGATCACGGAGGAGAATTATTAATTCACTCCTCGCCAACAAATACAAAAGTTGAACCTATACTCAACAGAGCGGTTTTATTCAGATCCGATGTTGTTTTACACGAAGTACTTCCTTCGAACAGAGAACGAAAATCATTAACAGGATGGTTGTTAAAACAACCTTCTACAATAGGGGTACTCGGAATTTAATCCTTCTTTAAACAGTAATTAATTCCTCCTAATAGGTGTTCTAAAAAGGCTGGTTCACTAAAGGATTCTATCGTATGACCACCACCAGTATAGAAAGATCTTCCTCCTTCGAATTCGTGATACCAAGCGATAGGATGACTCACTCCATTAGTTCCTCCTTCATAGGTGTTCTCATCTAGGTTTAAAACAACCTGAATATTTGGATTTAAATCTTTGTAATTATACCACTCATCAGTTCGAACCCAGTCTTGAGAAAGGTGTTTGGTTGAAGCATGGTTTGTATCAACAACTTTAATGGTTGCTTCGCGCACATTTGGATTATTAGGATGCCCATTAAAGTAAGCTCCTGCTAATTTACCGTACCAAGGCCAGCTGTATTCAGTATCACAAGCTGCGTGAATTCCCATATAGGATCCACCTTGTCTTATGTATGCTTCAAAGGCCTTTTCTTGTTCACTATTTAGTACATCTTGGGTAGTGCTCAGAAAAATTACCAAATCATACTGCTTTAAATTCTCCAATTGAAACACAAGTGCATCCTCAGTTTGTACCAGATTAAAGTCCCCTTTTTTCCCTAATTGACGCAAGGCATGAACTCCAGTTTCGATGGATTGATGTCTCCAACCCATGGTTTTGGTAAACACTAATATTTTGTGGGAACGGTCCTTATAAAATCCCTGAGCAAAAATTGTGGTTGCAAAAGAAAAAAGCAGAAAAGACAGCATTAGTTTTTTAGTCATCATTGCGCAAAGTGTTTGTTTGAATGTTGTGAAAGTACATATTTTTTTGGAGTGGTACCGAACTTTTTCTTAAAGGCAGCGATAAAATGACTCGCAGTGGAGTAACCAATTCGAAGTCCTACTTCGTTTACATTTAGTTCCCCTTCACCCAAAAGTTTTCTGGCAAATTCCATTTTGTAGTCAAAAAGAAAACCAAAAACAGTATCCCCATAAATTTGCTTAAAACCTTCTTTAAGTTTTTTTAAACTCAGATCGATTTCCGAAGAGAGTTCTTCCAAAGATGGGGGTTCCGCCATACGTTCAATGATGATGGCTTTTGCTAATCGAATCTTTTTGACGTTTTCCTCATCTGCTAAAAAAGGGCATTGAGCGAGTTGGGAGTCTTCATTTTTGCTAAAATAAAGAGCCATGAGTTCGTATACTTTTGCCTTGGCATAGAGGTCATTGATACTTCCTCCATTTTTGTAATAGTAGAGTTGACTTAGCAGAACAGCAATAGCAGGACTTATGGGTTCTTGATTGTAGTATTTTTTATTGTCGGTTCTCAAAAAGTGTATTTGATTGGCTTCAGAAGAAAACAACGAATGAAATCTTTTAAGACTCATCACCAAAGAAATTAACCATGAGGATGGGTGTACAATCAAATCTAAAGGAAGATCCTGTTGGGTGTTGTACAAAAGAGTTGAGTTTTCTTCAGTTGTGGAGAGCTGATAACTACCTCCGTTAAATTGAAAGACAGCAGATCCTTTTAAACAGAAGTGGAACTGAATAAAACTCTTGTCAATTTCGTGATTAAACTGTTGATTTTCAGATGAATTATTGGTAAACTTCAAGAGGTATACCTCTTTGTCTATGACTGTTTTTTCAATTGAACCTTGGGCGTTATTTTTGTCATCCATAAGATTAGGATTTTGATTTTGATTTAATTGCCTTGTCTTAAGATTTTTAATCGCTGCTTCAAAGGCCTAGTAAAATTAATCATTTCCAAGAAAATATCGCTATAAAGACCATATATATCTCATATCGACACTAATAGTACTTTAAGCGTTATTTATGTTCTCTAAAGGGTTTTAAATTTGTCCCTTGTCTAGATATGAAACAGTATCACATCTCAAAATATCAAAGTTTCTATTGCATTGGCCTCAATTACAACAAGGCTGATGCGACCATAAGGGGGAAATTCAGTTTGAATCAAGAGCAGATTGTGGATTTGTTAGCTGATGCTAAGAAAATGCACACCGATGGTTTGCTGGTGATCTCTACCTGTAATAGAACTGAATTGTTTGGTTTTGCTGAACATCCTTTTCAACTTATCAACTTACTTTGCTCTCACTCAAACGGAACTGTTGAAGAGTTTAGAGATGTAGCCTATGTTCACAAAAATCAGGAAGCCATTTCTCATCTATTTAGAGTGGGAACTGGACTGGATTCTCAAATTCTTGGCGACTTTGAAATTATTGCTCAACTCAAAACAGCTTTCGCTCAATCAAAGAAAAATGGATTGGCTAACCCATTTTTAGAGCGACTTTGTAATTCAGTAATTCAGGCGAGTAAACGCATTAAAACTGAGACTGAAATTTCTTCTGGAGCTACTTCTGTTTCCTTTGCATCGGTTCAGTATATTCTCAACAATGTAGAAGAAGTCTCCAACAAGAACTTATTGCTTTTTGGTACAGGTAAAATTGGAAGAAACACCTGTGAAAACCTTATTAAGCATACAGATAATTCACGTATTACGCTTATTAACAGAACGAAAGACAAGGCTGAAAAAATTGCTGGTAAATTTGATCTTATTGTTAAGGACTACGGAGACTTAGCTGCTGAAATTCGAAACACCGATGTACTTATCGTAGCAACAGGAGCCAATCGCCCAACAGTTTCAAAAGCGTTAATATTCAACAAAAAGCCACTTTTGATTTTAGATTTATCCATTCCTAGAAACGTCGATGAAAATGTTATGGAATGTGAAGGAGTGAGTTTGGTGCATTTAGACGAACTCTCTCAAATCACCAATCAGACTTTGAATGATCGAAAAAAGCAATTGCCTCAAGCTGAAGAAATTATTGAGGAAGTAAAAGCAGAGTTTAATCAGTGGTTAGAAACCAGAAGATATGCTCCTGTTATTAAAGCTTTGAAGGATAAATTAATTTTGATGCAAGAAGAGGAATTAGATTTCCATTTCAAAAAGAACAATGGTTCAAGTCTAGAGGATGCTAAAGAAGTTTCTGATCGAATCATTCAAAAAATTACCAAGCATTTTGCGGAACACTTTAAGGATACGGAGACTAATCCTACACAATCTCTTGAGGTGATTTCCAAGGTGTTTCAACTTAAGCAAACAACTCATGACTAATCCTATTCGTATTGGGACTCGTAAAAGTGAATTAGCCCTTTGGCAAGCCCATAAAGTTAAATACCTTTTAGAGGAGCTTGGTCATCTGTGTGAGTTAGTCCCTATTGAATCACAAGGAGATCTCAAATTAGATCGCCCCTTATACGAACTCGGTATTACAGGAGTTTTCACCAAAACTTTAGATATCGCTCTGATTGAAAACAGAATCGATATCGCGGTTCACTCTATGAAAGATGTTCCAACTCAATTTGCTAAAGGACTTGTGAAGTTGGCTGTTTTGGAACGTGGACAAACTGAAGATGTCCTAGTACATAAAGGAATAGATTTAACTCAAGAAAATTTAACCATTGCTACCAGTAGCCTTAGAAGAAAGGCACAGTGGCTTGCTAAATACCCGACTCATACCATCGTTGATATTCGAGGTAATGTGCAGACTAGACTTCAGAAGTTGGAAAACAACGATTGGGATGGAGCCATTTTTGCAAAGGCTGGTTTAGAACGTTTAAATCTGCTACCAGAAAGGACTCTAGAATTGGATTGGATGGTACCTGCACCTGCTCAAGGAGCAATTGTGGTTCTAGGAAACGAATCCAATAAGGCGGTAGCAAAAGCCCTTAAAGAACTAAATGACGATCGTACAGATCGTTGTACTACTTTGGAACGTAACTTTTTAAGAACCTTAGAAGGAGGTTGTACAGCACCAATTGGAGCCATTGCTCATATTGAAAATGACACATTATATCTCAAGGGATGTGTTTACGATACGGATGGTACTTCAAAATTTGTCATTGAAGATCAGATGCCTTTAAGTGCAACCTATGATTTGGGAAGAAAGGCCGCAATTGATTTACTGGCTAGTGGAGCAGATCAGTTGATGGATCAAATCAAAAAGAGCAACTCATGAGTGCTTTAAAACTACTTTCTACACGCTTCCTTTTATCAGAAGAGCAAGTAGCATTAGAAAATTTGGGATTTGTAGTTGATCAGTTGGCATCAATTTCAGTTGAACTCATTGATTTTAAGATGCCTAAAGACCTTGAGAATGCCATTTTTACCTCACAAAACGCCATCAAATCTTTTTTAAAACACCCTTTGAGCTCAGAATTACTCTCTAAAGGTGTCCAGGCGTATTGCGTAGGTGAAAAAACAGCTCAATTAGCTACGGATTCAGGCTTTGAAGTTCAATATTGGGCAAATAATTCAGCAGAATTAGCGCAAATGATAACAGAAAACGATGCCTCTCAATCATTTGTCTATTTTTCAGGATCTATATCCATGCGTGCTTTGATAGAGGGGTTCGATAAAGATGAGATCACCTATCGAGAAATCGTGGTGTATTCCACAACTGAGACCTATCCCAAATTAGAAAAAGATTACGATCTGATTTTGTTTTTCTCCCAGAGTGGAGTAAGATCCATCAGTGCGAAAAACGATATTTCAAAAGCTGTAAAGGTTTGTATTGGACCTACAACAGCCCGAGAATTTAATACAGAAAACAACCTACTAATCGCTGAATATCCGCCTAGTTTTAATCACATGATTCAGGCTATAAAACAGTTTAAGCAATAAGAGATGACATTAAAAAACGATTTATTTTTAAGAGCCTTAAAGGGAGAAACCGTAGAACGTCCACCAGTATGGATGATGCGTCAGGCTGGAAGATATTTACCAGAGTTCATGGAAATAAGAGAGAAATACGATTTCTTCACAAGATGTAGAACTCCAGAATTAGCTTCTGAAATCACCGTTCAACCGATTCGTCGTTATGGAATGGACGCTGCTATTTTGTTTTCTGACATCTTGGTAATTCCTCAAGCGATGAATATAGAGGTTCAAATGAAACCTAATTTTGGGCCTTATTTGCCGAATCCTATTCGAAGTCAAAAAGATGTAGATGCTGTTGTTGTTCCCGATGTTCACGAGGAACTAGGATATGTGATGGAGGCTATAAAGCACACCAAAGAACTTTTAAACGATGAGGTTCCACTGATTGGTTTTGCAGGTTCTCCCTGGACTATTTTATGCTACTGTGTACAAGGACAAGGATCGAAGAATTTTGATATAGCCAAGTCTTTTTGTTTTTCACAGCCAATAGCAGCGCATGCCTTACTTCAAAAAATAACAGACACTACAATCGCTTATCTCATAGCTAAGGTTGAAGCTGGAGTTGATGCTGTTCAAGTCTTTGACTCATGGGGAGGAATGTTAGCTCCTGAAGATTATTCAGAATTTTCTTGGAAGTACATTCAACAAATCATCGATGCTTTAAAAGATCTTGTTCCAGTAATTGCTTTTGGAAAGGGATGTTGGTTTGCACTTCCTGAAATGGCCAAATCTGGTGCTGCAGCTCTTGGAGTAGATTGGACCTGTTCTGCTAAAAACGCTCGTTATTTAACAGGAGGTCAAATTACACTTCAAGGAAATTTTGACCCTGCTCGTTTGCTTTCACCACCAGCTGAAATCACCAGACGTGTTCATCAAATGATTGATGAATTTGGAAAAGATCGATATATCGCAAACTTGGGTCACGGTATTTTACCAAATATCCCATTAGAAAACGCCGAAGCTTTTATCGAAGCAGTTAAATCTTATAAAGTATCCTAGATGAGAGAGCAGTTTTACAATTATATTCAAGAGTTACAAGACCGCATTTGTGCAGGCCTTGAAGCAGTGGATGGTAAAGCGAGATTTCAGGAAGATTTATGGGAACGTCCTGAAGGAGGTGGAGGAAGAACACGAGTGATAGAAAACGGATCTGTTTTTGAAAAGGGAGGAGTTAATATCTCAGCAGTTCACGGGAAATTACCGGAGTCAATGCAAGCCTACCTTAAAGTGGAGGATGCTGATTTCTTTGCCTGTGGATTATCCTTGGTGATTCATCCTGTAAATCCAATGGTTCCAACGACTCATGCTAATTGGAGATACTTCGAACTCTACGACAACAATGGAAACATCACCAAGTCTTGGTTTGGGGGAGGTCAGGATTTAACTCCTTATTACCTCTTTGAAGAAGACGCTAGGCATTTTCATCAAGTATGTAAAACTGTCTGTGATAAACACTCTAAGGAATTTTATCCAACTTATAAAAAGAGATGTGACGACTATTTTTGGAATACTCACAGAAATGAGGCTAGGGGAGTAGGTGGTTTATTTTTTGATTATTTAACTCCTACGGATGATTTTAGTTCTCAGGATTGGTATAATTTTGTTACCGAAGTTGGAGATAGCTTTTTAGAAGCCTATGTTCCTATTGTCAATAAAAGAAAGGACCTTGAATATACTTCAGAGCAACGCGATTGGCAAGAGATTAGAAGAGGTCGTTATGTGGAATTTAATTTAGTTCACGACAAGGGGACTTTGTTTGGTCTGCGCACCAATGGTAGAATAGAAAGTATCTTGATGAGTTTGCCTTCACATGTACAGTGGAAGTACAATCATCATCCAGAGCCTGGATCAAAAGAGGCTCAATTAATAGAGGTATTGGAACATCCAAAAGAGTGGATTTAAAATGAGACAAAAAATATATCAAGTAGATGCTTTTAGTCAGGAACCCTTTAAAGGAAATCCTGCAGCAGTTTGTGTTCTAGAACAATGGCTTTCTGAAGAAAAAATGCAGTTGATAGCCATGGAAAACAATTTGTCAGAGACCGCCTTTGTGGTCCCCATGGGTGACGAATACGAGATCCGTTGGTTTACTCCTTTAGTTGAGGTGGATCTTTGTGGTCATGCTACCTTGGCTTCTGCTCACGTGCTGTTTGAATATTACAATCACAAGGGTAAAGAGATTCTCTTTCAGAGTCGTAAAAAGGGGGCGCTCACCGTTGTAAAAGATAAGAAATTAGGATTAGTGTTGGATTTTCCAGCACAGCAAATAGTTCCTATTCAACCTCATGATAGTATTTCTAAGGCTATAGGAGCTACTCCTAAAAAGACCATCAAGGGGGAAACCGATTTTATGCTCGTCTTTGAAAACCAAGCACAAGTTGCTGCTTTAAAACCAAATTTTGAAGAGCTAGCGAAGACTAAAGCTAGAGGAATCATCGCAACAGCTCCTGGTAAGGAAGTTGATTTTGTGTCTCGATTCTTTGGACCAGCCTGTGGAGTTAATGAAGATCCTGTTACAGGATCTGCACATACGATTCTAGCTCCTTTTTGGGCAGAAACCCTAGGAAAAAAGAAATTAAATGCTCTTCAAATCTCTAAAAGAGGAGGGGCATTACACTGTGAAGTTAAAGAAGATCGCGTTCTCATATCAGGTCATGCAGTAACCTATATGGAAGGTGAAATAAATCTATAAGCTATGTATCCAATTATCAGAAACAGACGCCTTAGAGCATCAGAATCCATCAGAAACTTAGTTCGTGAAACAAGTATTACTCCTCATGACTTTTTAGTTCCACTTTTTGTGGAAGAAGGAAAGGGGATTAAATCTGAAATTCCATCCATGCCAGGATACTACCGTTTTAGTCTTGATTTGTTAAAAAAAGAGGTTCAAGAATTGTGGTCCATGGGGCTTTGTGGAGTACTCGTATTTGTAAAAGTAGAGGATGCTTTAAAAGACAATCAAGGAACTGAGGCTGTCAATCCCGATGGTTTGATGCAACGCGCAGTTAAAACCATCAAAGATGTTTGTCCTGGGATGTTAGTGATGACGGATGTAGCATTAGATCCTTATTCTTCTTATGGACATGATGGGATTGTTGAAGATGGACAAATTCTCAACGATGAAACAGTTGAAGTATTAACCGATATGAGTCTGTCTCATATCGAAGCAGGTGCTGATTTTGTAGCTCCATCTGATATGATGGATGGACGTATTTTAAGCATTCGAGAAGCCTTCGAAGATGCGGGCTATCACCATGCTGGTATTATGAGTTATTCGGCCAAATACGCATCTGCATTCTACGGGCCTTTTAGAGATGCTTTGGACTCTGCACCAGGATTTGGAGACAAAAAAACCTATCAAATGGATTTTGCAAATCGCTTTGAAGCCATTCGTGAAACACAGTTGGATGTAGATGAAGGAGCTGATATTGTCATGGTAAAACCAGGACTTGCTTATTTGGATATCCTTCGTGAAATTAAGAACGAGGTGGATGTTCCTGTGGCGGTGTATCAAGTCTCTGGTGAATATGCCATGCTTAAAGCAGCAGCAGAGAAAGGTTGGTTAAACCACGATGCTGTGATGATGGAACAACTCATCGCATTTAAAAGAGCCGGAGCAGATATCATAGCCTCTTATTTTGCTAAGGATGCGGTAAAACTTTTGTAACCGTTTATCGATAAAAATCAAAAACATAATTAAAGTTTCTTAGATTCAAAATACTAACAGATACTGAATCTAAGAATTAATGTGTTTTTAAATTAAAATACTTATCTTTGACGTTAGTATCGAATAACGACACTATGATTGTTGATTTTGATTCTAAACACACCTATCTAGTTTGGATTGGTGAACGATCAACTAAATTGCCTTTTGAAATACAAAACACAGCTAGGAGAAAATTGAGAATGTTACACCGAGCTCAAGATCTTAATGATTTGAGAATTCCACCATCGAATCATTTGGAAAAATTAAAGGGGAATTTAATTGATTATTTCAGTATTAGAATAAATAATCAATGGAGAATTATCTTTAAATGGAAGGACGGCAATTCATATAAAGTAAAAATTGTAGATTATAATTAATACTCAACCATGAAACAATTACCCAATATTCACCCTGGAGAAGTTTTAAACGAAGAGTTTTTAAAGCCTTTAAATATTACTGCTTATCGATTGTCAAAAGAGTTGCATATACCACAAACCAGAATCTCTCAGATTCTACATTCAAAAAGAAGCATCACCGCAGATACTGCAATTAGACTTAGTCGATTTTTTGGTAATTCTGCAAAGTTCTGGATGGGTTTACAAGAAGATTATGATTTAGAAGAAGTGCTTCGTAATCGAAAACAAGAATACGACGAAATTGAAGCATTAGCTTCTTAAAACAAACTCAATTGTCTGTAATTCGATTCGTGCTCCAAGAGCCATTGCTTTTTGTCGATTCCCCATGCAAAACCAGTTAGGGAACCATCTGAACCAATAACGCGATGACAGGGGATAATGATTCCAATGGGATTTTTTCCATTGGCAGAAGCTACAGCTCGAATGGCTTTGAGGTCTCCTAATTGCAACGCGAATTCACTGTAGGAGATGGTTTTTCCAAAAGGGATGGTCGTCAGTGCATTCCAAACTCTTTTTTGGAAGTCAGTTCCCTCTAAATCAAATTCAATCTCAAAAGTTTCACGATCTCCTTTAAAATAATCTTGGAGTTGTTCGATGACATCTTCTAAAAAAGGAGACAAACCACAATTGACACAACTCATTGCCTCTTTTTCACTCAAGATCGAACAGCTCTTAAGACCAATCTCAGAGGCTTCGAGTTTTAGATACCCAATAGGGCTTTTAATGACTGCTATATGCATTTTCATTGTTGAATTTAAAAGCTTCGAAGAGTATTTCCTTGCGTACAGCAAGATCGTAAATTCCCTGCTGAGATCTCGATGGGTACACTCTATTTGATAGAAAGATATAGATAAGATCTTGATCGGGATCTACCCAGTAAAAGGTGCCTGTAAAGCCAGAATGACCATAACTGTTTTTACTCGCAAGTGGAGCGGGGTAACTATCTTCAAAAGACAGTGTGTCGTTTCCAATAAGGGGTTTGTCAAAACCAAGTCCTCTACGGTTGTCATTTTCTGGAAATTGCACTCTTGTAAACTCTTCAACAGTAGAATCTTTTAGGTATTGCTTCCCTTTGTATACTCCCTTGTTGAGGAGCATCTCTAAAAGCGGAGCAATAGAATTGGTATTGGCAAAGAGTCCTGCATTTCCAGAGACACCACCGAGAATGGCGGCATTCTCATCGTGAACCCATCCTTTGGTAAGTGTTTTTCTAAACAAACTGTCGTATTCAGTAGGAACGATATGAGAAGGATCAATCCAAGAAGTAGGATTAAATCCTATCTTTTTTAGTTCTAGAGGACGGTAGAAATTCTGATTTAAATAATCTTCAAAATTAGTATTTGAAAGTCGACCGACCATTCGAGGATAGAGCAAAAAAGTCAGTCCTGAATAACGGTATTTTAATTCACCGAGTTTTGATTTTCTGGCTTTACGATCGATGATTTTTTCGATGTCTTCACGGATATAAAGATTTTTAAAAGCTTCTTTATTGTAAGGATTGTTCTGAGTTTTTGAAACCCACCTCTTTTTTAACTTCCCTTTGGATTTAGTGATCTTATTGAGAAAGACAATATAGGGAATGAGTCCTGCTTGATGTGCAAGCACCGCTCTAAAGCTAATGTTTTTCTTATCTTTCTTTTTTTGCCAGTCAGGCCAATACTCACTAAAAGGGCGATCGACATCCAGCTTTCCTTCTTCGTAAAGTTTCATAAGGGCTAGGGTAGCAGCCATTGTTTTGGTAACAGATGCTAAATCAAAAACATCTTCTAGAGTTGTTTGATGAATTGAATCATAAGTGTGATATCCATAAGCTTTGTGAAGGAGTACCTCTCCTTTCTTTTGAATATAGATTTGAGCCCCTGGGAAAGCCCTTTGAGCAATCGCATTTGAGACAATACTGTCGATACGATATTCAAAACTGCTTTGTGCATATAGTTGAGAACTAAAAAGTAATACTAGAAAGAGGATTTTTTTCATACCTAAATATAGGTAGAAAATCTTACTCTTCTTCAGAAGACCACTGGTCTAAATTCTCTGGATAGAGGAAGTTGTTATAGGGGAATCTTGTCACGTGAATATCTCGGACTTCTGCGTAGACTTTCTTTCTAAAATCATCGAGGTTTTCCTTGTTGAGAGCAGAGATAAAGATGGCTTCTCCATTCATGCGCTTCATCCAGGTTTGTTCCCATTCTTCTAGGGTAAAATGAGCCGATGTTTTTTCAGTGACCAAATCATCCTCATCGATGGTTTGGTGTTGATATTGGTCTATTTTATTAAAAACCATAAGGGTTTGTTTATCAGCACATCCAATTTCAGAAAGAATGGTGTTAACCGCCTCGATATGATCCTCAAAATCTTTATGAGAGATATCCACAACATGAAGGATTAAATCGGACTCTCTTACTTCGTCAAGTGTGCTTTTAAAACTCTCAACAAGCTGTGTTGGAAGCTTTCTGATAAACCCAACCGTATCTGCAAGTAGGAAAGGAAGGTTGCCGATCACTACCTTTCTTACAGTGGTATCTAGGGTCGCAAATAGTTTGTTTTCAGCAAAAACATCGCTCTTTGAAATAACGTTCATCAGGGTTGATTTTCCAACGTTGGTGTATCCCACAAGTGAAACTCTTACCAGAGCCCCTCTGTTTCCTCTTTGGGTTTCCATCTGACGATCAATCTTCTCTAACTTTTTCTTGAGAAGCGCAATGCGATCTCTTACGATACGACGGTCTGTTTCAATTTCTGTTTCTCCAGGACCACGCATCCCAATACCCCCTTTTTGACGCTCTAAGTGCGTCCAAAGACCTGTAAGTCTCGGAAGTAAGTATTCGTATTGAGCGAGTTCCACCTGTGTTCTTGCATAAGAAGTTTGAGCACGTTGAGCAAAGATGTCTAAGATGAGGGTTGTTCGATCGACAATTTTACATTGGAGTTCTTTTTGAATATTGTTTTGTTGAGCAGGAGTGAGCTCGTCGTCAAAGATGACTGAACCTATATCATTGGCTTCTACAAAAGCTTTGATCTCTTCAATTTTCCCACTTCCAATTAAAGTTTTTGGATTGATGGTGCTGATTTTTTGAGTAAACCTTGCCATCACTTCACCACCTGCGGTATAAGTTAAAAACTCTAATTCATCTAGATATTCATCAACCTTCTCTTGGTCTTGACCTTGATTGATCACACCAACAAGAATTGCCTTTTCATATTCTCTTTCCTGTTCTTCTATCATGAATTAGTTTTTTTTAGCGTAAAGAGGCACTGATGAACAGGCTTCTCCATAGAGTATTTTTTGTGCCTGAGCTTGAAGTTTTTCCAACAACATCAGATAGGCATTTTGAGGCATATCAATTTTTGAACAACCTTTGATAATGATATTCTTCCCTTTATAAGGAGCGCTGTCTAATGAATCGATCACTTCTTTCATCAATACAGTGTCGAGATCCTTTTTAGAACCAACCACAATCTTTTTTGCAACAGTTTGTAAATAGGTGCTGATTAATAAATAAGCCCATGAAGGGATAATCGCCTCTTGACTGTTGTACAGAAATACAAATTTGTTTTGATAAAGGGACCAATCATGCGATTTTAAAGCAGCTCTAAATTCTTTTTCAATCAGGATAAACCCCTCTTTTAGCCAAAGAGAAATATCAATGCCTATACGTTCATCTCTTGGATAGAGTTCTTCCAAATCTACAGTGATGAGTTTGCTGTTTGCAACCCTATTTACAATGGGTTCTTCCATGGCGCTATTTTAGAGCATTCCCAATTCTAATTTGGCTTCTTCGCTCATCAGCTCTTGCGTCCAAGGCGGATCAAAGGTGATCTCTACGGTAGCATCGTTCACCTCATCAATAGATTTGACCTTTTCTTCTACTTCCATGGGTAGTGTTTCTGCCACTGGGCAGTTTGGAGTGGTAAGAGTCATGAGAATCTTTATATCGTTGTTTTCGTTGACAAAAACATCGTAAATAAGACCTAACTCATAGATGTCTACAGGAATTTCAGGGTCAAAAATAGTTTTTAAAACCCCAACAATTTTCTCTGCTAACTTGCTTGATTCTTCACTCATCTTACTTATTGATTTAATTGTGTTCTAAACGCAATAGCGTATAATTTAATTTGTTTAATCATGCTCACTAATCCATTAGCTCTTGTTGGTGATAAATGCTCTTTAAGACCAATTTCATCTATAAAAGAGGTGTCCGCCTCCATGATGTCTTCTGGTTTTTGATGAGAAAACACACGGATGAGTATTGCGATAATTCCTTTGGTGATAATCGCATCTGAATCTGCTTTAAATATCAACTGATCGCCTTCTAAAGCGGCATGTACCCATACTTTTGATTGACAACCTTTGATGAGGTAGTCATCTGTTTTGTATTTCTCATCGATAAGTGGCAGTGATTTGCCCAATGAAATCATGTATTCATAGCGCTGCATCCAGTCGTCGAACATTGAAAATTCGTCGATGATTTCTTCTTGTATTTCAGATATAGATTGACTCAAACTGTTTAAATTTTATAACAAATATAGTTAACTGAGCATTTCTTTAGCTTTAATAACACCAGCAATTAATCGATCGACTTCATCAAAAGTATTGTAAAAACTAAAACTGGCTCGAACCGTTCCTGGGATTTGATAAAAATCCATAATCGGTTGTGCACAGTGATGACCCGTACGAACAGCAATTCCCATTTGATCTAGGATGCTTCCGATATCATAGGGATGAAGTCCCTTAATATTAAAAGATAGAACAGCTGTTTTTTCCTCAGAGGTTCCATAAATTTCAACCCCTTCGATTAGAGATAGCTTTTCTGTTGCGAGCTCTAAAAGCTGTTTTTCATAGGCAGCTATCCTCTCAAAACCAATAGAGTTCATATAGTCTAAGGCTGCACCAAAGGCAATGCCTCCAGCGATATTAGGAGTTCCTGCCTCAAATTTATGAGGAAGACCTGCATAGGTTGTTTTTTCAAAGGACACAGTCGCAATCATTTCACCACCACCTTGATAGGGAGGTAAAGCCTCTAATCGTTCCTTTTTACCATAAAGCATTCCAATCCCCGTAGGACCACAAAGTTTATGAGCCGATACGGTATAAAAGTCAACATCTAATGCTTGAAGATCAGCTTTGATGTGAGGAGCTGCTTGTGCGCCGTCTATTAAGACAGCAGCACCAACGGCATGTGCTTTTTCAATAATGGTCTCAATTGGATTGATAACTCCAAGAGCATTGGATACATGGTTGCAAAACACCAATTGTGTACGATCACTTAAAAGTGATTCATATGCTTTTAAATCGAGCGCACCACTAGCATCCATCGGAATAACCTTTAAGCTAGCTCCAGATTGCTCACAGGCCATTTGCCAAGGAACAATATTGGAGTGGTGTTCCAAAGCTGATACAATGAGTTCATCTCCAGGGTTTAAAAGCTTTGCGTATCCGCTAGCAACGGCATTGATACTATGAGTGGTTCCAGAAGTAAAGATCACTTCTTCTGGATGAGCAATATTAAAATGCTGCTGTACTTTTTTTCGAGCTACTTCAAAAGCTTCAGTCGCCTGTTGTGAGAGCGAGTGAACTCCTCTGTGAATATTAGCGTTGTAATTGGAGTAATAATCCACAATACAATCAATCACCTGTTTGGGAGTTTGAGAAGTTGCCGCATTGTCCAAATAGACCAAATCGCTTCCGTTGACTTTTCGATTCAGAATCGGAAAGTCGTTTCTAATGCGCTCTATGTCTTTTGAACTTAAATTCATTTCTAAATACTAAAACCGAGTTCAACACCTAATTTCTTAGCGATGATTTTATTGATTCTCTTTTTGACAACAGGAAGGGCTACGCTTTCCAAAACATTGTTCGCAAATGCATACATCAAAAGAGCTCTTCCTTCTTTTTTAGGAATACCTCTCGATTGTAAGTAAAAGAGGGCATCTTCATCCAATTGACCAATAGTACAACCGTGTGAACATTTCACATCATCGGCAAAAATTTCCAACTGAGGCTTTGAATTAATAGTCGCCTTATCCTCCATAAGGATATTGTTGTTTTGTTGAAAAGCGTTGGTCTTTTGAGCGAGCTTGTCAACTATAATCTTCCCGTTGAATACTCCAGTTGAAGATTGGTCATAAATTCCTTTGTAGTCTTGGTGACTCTCACAGTTTGGTTCTCTGTGGTGAACTAAAGTGTGATGGTCGACATGCTGTTTGTCTCCAATAATAGTTACCCCTTTTAAGATGGAGTTGATATTTTCTCCATTTTGATAAAAGTTGAGGTTGTTTCGAGTGAGTTTGCCTCCAAAAGAGAAGGTGTGCACACTGACCACGCTATCGCGTTTTTGATCGATATAGGTATTGTCAATCAGCGAAGCAGAAAGTGAATCATTTTGAATCTTGTAGAGATCAATCTTGGCGTTTTGCTCTGCAAATAACTCAGAAACCACATTGGTAAGCGTCTCGTTTTTAGTTAGACTTTGATGACGTTCGATGATTTGCATTTCTGCACCTTGGTCAGCAATAATCATATTACGAGGCTGAATCATCAGTGCCGCTTCTACACCTGAAGAAAAATTGATAATTTCAATTGGCTTGTCAGCAACTGTATTTTTAGGGATATAGATAAAGGCTCCCTCTTTGCTAAAAGAAGTATTGAGGGCACTCAATGAGTCCTCTTTTGAAGCTGCTTTATTAAAGTATTTGTCGATGAGGTGTTTGTATTGAGGCTTCTTAAAAGCAGCACTCATCAAACATACATCGATTCCCATATGAGTCGTTTCAGAAAGGAATGAAGAATAAACACCATCGATAAAAACGAGTTTATAGGTTTCAATTTCGTGTAAGAAGTATTTTTTAACTTCTTGGTAATTGACACAGTCTTCTTCCTTTGGGAATAGGGAATAATCAGTGTTCTGTATTTTAGCCAGTGAAGTGTATTTCCAAGCTTCATCTTTTTTTGTAGGGAATCCCTTGTTTTCAAAAACTTTGATGGAATCGTTGCGAAGATCTAAAATTGGATCTTCTAAGTCCAAGTTGTTTTCAAAAACAGCAAAAGAAGCGAGAAGTTTTTCTTTTAATTCCATCTTATTGAGCGGCTTCTTGTTTGATCCAATCGTAACCTTTTTCTTCTAATTCTAAGGCTAATTCCTTCGTTCCAGATTTGACAATCTTTCCGTTGTACAATACGTGTACAAAATCCGGTACGATATAATCTAAAAGACGTTGGTAGTGTGTAATCACTAGTACTGCATTGTCTTTGCTCTTGAGTTTGTTCACCCCATTAGCTACAATTCTAAGGGCATCGATATCGAGTCCTGAATCGGTTTCATCTAAGATGGCAACCTTTGGTTCTAACATCGCCATTTGAAAAATTTCATTTCTCTTTTTCTCTCCACCAGAAAACCCTTCATTAAGCGATCTCGATAGGAATTTGCGATCGATTTCAAGCATGGAGGATTTTTCTTTGATAAGCTTCAGCATTTCGTTTGCTGGCATATCTTCCAATCCTTTTGCTTTCCTATTGGCGTTGATCGCTGCTTTGATGAAGTTCGTTACACTCACTCCTGGAATCTCAACAGGATATTGAAACGACAAGAAGATCCCCTTATGAGCTCTTTCTTCTGGATCTAATTCATCTATATTTTCACCGTCTAAAAATACGGAGCCATCGGTTACTTCAAAATCTTCATGCCCTGCAATCACAGATGAAAGGGTACTCTTTCCAGCACCATTAGGTCCCATGATGGCGTGAACCTCTCCAGGTTTGATTTCAAGGTTAATCCCTTTGAGTATTTCTTTGTCTTCTACACGAGCGTGTAAATTCTCGATTTTTAACATAGTCTTCTATTTATCCTACTGAGCCTTCAAGGCTGATTTCTAATAATTTTTGTGCTTCTACAGCAAATTCCATTGGTAATTTGTTGAGGACTTCTTTTGAAAATCCATTGACGATTAATGCGATGGCCGTCTCGGTATCAATTCCTCTTTGGTTGCAATAAAATATTTGATCCTCTCCAATTTTTGAAGTGGTTGCTTCGTGTTCTATTTGAGAAGATTTATTGCTCGCTTCTATATAAGGGAAGGTATGAGCACCACACTCATTTCCCATAAGTAATGAATCACATTGAGAGAAGTTTCTGGCATTGGTCGCTCTTGGACTTACTTGAACCAATCCTCTATAGGAGTTTTGTGATTTTCCAGCAGAAATACCTTTCGAGATAATGGTACTCTTGGTGTTTTTTCCAAGGTGAATCATCTTAGTTCCTGTATCTGCCTGTTGGAAATTATTGGTAACTGCAATCGAATAAAATTCTCCGATGGAGTTGTCTCCTTTTAATACACAAGAAGGGTATTTCCAAGTGACTGCAGATCCTGTTTCAACCTGAGTCCATGAGATTTTTGAATTGGTGTGACAAATTCCTCTCTTGGTAACAAAATTGTAGACCCCACCTTTTCCCTCACTATCTCCAGGGAACCAGTTTTGAACAGTTGAATATTTGATTTCTGCATCGTCTAATGCGATAAGTTCAACCACAGCAGCGTGTAATTGATTTTCATCTCTAGAAGGAGCAGTACATCCTTCCAAATAACTTACATAAGATCCCTGATCGGCAACCACTAGCGTTCTTTCGAACTGCCCAGTACCTGCTTGATTGATTCTAAAGTAAGTAGAAAGCTCCATAGGACAACGAACGCCTTTTGGAATATAGCAGAAGGATCCATCTGAAAAGACAGCTGAGTTTAATGCAGCGTAAAAATTATCTTTCTTAGGAACAACAGATCCAATATATTTTTGTACAAGCTCAGGGTGTTTTTTAATCGCTTCTGAAATAGAGCAAAAGATAATTCCTTTTTCTGCAAGAGTTTCTTTAAAAGTTGTTGCTACAGAAACAGAGTCCATCACAATATCAACAGCGACCCCAGCTAATTTTTTTTGCTCGTCCAATGAAATACCAAGCTTGTTAAAAGTGTCCAATAGTTCTGGATCTACTTCGTCTAATGACTCGTATTTTGGTTTTTTATTTGGAGCAGAATAATAAGAAATGTCTTGGAAATCCGGTTTCTTATAGGTCACATTAGCCCACTGGGGCTCTTGCATTTCCTTCCAGATTTTAAAGGCGTCTAGACGCCAAGCGGTCATCCAATCGGGTTCTTCTTTTTTCTTAGAAAGGGCAATAACGACTTCTTCGTTAAGTCCTTTGGGAAAGGTGTCCGATTCAATATCCGTATAAAAACCGTATTCGTACTCTTTGGATTCGAGCTCTTTTTTTAATTCTTCTTCAGTATATGCCATAATCAGTTCTTAAAGTGAAAAGCTTTCTCCACAACCACAAGTGCGTTGAGCGTTGGGGTTATTAAATACAAAGCCTTTACCATTTAGTCCACCTGAATACTCTAAAGTAGTGCCTACTAAATACAGAAAACTCTTTTTGTCGACACAGATCTTTACGCCATTATCCTCAAAAACCTTATCGGTTTCAAGGGAGGAATCATCGAATTTTAATTCGTAAGACAACCCACTGCAGCCACCACTTTTAACCCCAACACGGACATATGCCGTATCTGGATTAAAGCCTTCCTCAGTGAGAAGACGGAGCACTTGCTCCTTAGCCGATGTTGATACTTTAATCATTTCTTAAATGGATTAATTCTAAATAGAGCACAAATATACGACTAAATAAGGGCAAATCAATGATTTTATGATTAGTTTAAGCTTTAGTGCGATAAATTAATTTGATAGTATAGAATTCCCTAGAATAGTAGGTTCAAAAAGGATTATTCTTCCCCAAAAGAATTCCACCCCATTGCTTTTAATGGAATTTTTTGATCAGCTCTAGTCACTAGATGAGCCCCCATAGCTTCTTCAGTCATATAACCGATGACCGTCAGATTTGGATTGGCTTTAATCTTGTCGTAATCCTTTTGAGCAACCGTAAAAAGCAATTCATATTCATCTCCACCGCTTAGTGCTATGGTGGTTGAGTTTACTTCAAACTCTTCACAAACACTGATAACAGTTGGGTCGAGAGGAAGTTTTTCTTCATAGAGATCACATCCCACTTTGGAATGCGTACACAGGTGTAGAATTTCAGAAGAAAGCCCGTCCGAAATATCGATCATCGACGTTGGAACCACCTCTAAATCGCTAAGTAATTTGACAATATCAACTCTAGCTTCGGGTTTTAATAAACGCTCTACGATGTATTGGTAGGGTTCTAAATCAGGTTGGTTATTAGGATTGACTTTAAAGACTTCATTTTCACGTTGCATGACTTTAAGACCCATATAGGCACCACCGAGATCCCCACTAACTACTAGTAAATCAGTTGGTTTTGCTCCAGATCGATAGGTGATTTTTTTCTCATCTGCAATACCAAGAGCTGTAATACTGATGATCATTCCTTTAGTTGAAGAGGTGGTATCTCCACCGACCACATCCACTTTGTAGAGTTCGGCAGCTAAGCGAATTCCAGAATACAATTCCTCCAATGCTTCCAGTGGAAATCTATTTGAAACCGCAATGGAAACCGTGATCTGAGTAGGAGTTGCATTCATAGCGCAAACATCCGATAGGTTGACCATAACCGCTTTGTATCCCACGTGTTTTAAAGGCATGAACCCCAAGTCAAAATGGACTCCTTCCACAAGCATATCAGTTGTCATTACGACTTTACTGTCTTTAAAATCAAGAACAGCAGCATCATCTCCAATACCCTTTAAGGTGGATTTGTGTTGTAGTTTGATGTCCTTAGTGAGCGTATCGATGAGTCCAAACTCACCTAATTGCTCTAATTCTGTTTTGGGAGGCGTCTTGTCTTCTAACATGGCGCAAAGGTACTATTTTAGTTTAGGAATTCATCAAATCTTCTAGTTCATCAGCTAGAATAGGAATGTTCTTCATCAAATTAAATGGATCACCCTCTTTTTGAATCACTACATCATCTTCGATTCGAATTCCAAATCCTTCATCTGGGATGTATATTCCAGGTTCAACAGTAAAGACCATACCTGCTTTCATTGGAGTTTTTAAGGCGCCGTAATCATGAGTGTTTAGGCCGATATGATGAGAAGTTCCATGCATAAAGTATTTTTTGTAGGCGGGCCAAGTAGGGTCTTCGTTTTGAATAGCTACTTTGTCTAATAGACCTAGTCCTAAGAGCTCAGAGGTCATTATTTTGCCGACTTCTTTGTGGTATTCATCCCATAGAACTCCAGGTCTTAGCATGGAGGTAGCCTCGTCTTTTACTCGAAGTACTGCATTGTAAACAGCTTTTTGTCGATCGGAGAAGCGACCATTTACAGGAATGGTTCTTGTAAGATCGGAACTGTAGTTGGCGTATTCAGCAGCTACATCCATGAGAATTAAATCACCAGATTGACACTGCTGATTGTTCTCGATATAGTGGAGCACATTGGCGTTCTTTCCCGAAGCGATAATAGGAGTGTAGGCAAATCCTTTTGATCTGTTGCGAACAAATTCATGGAGGAGTTCTGCTTCAATTTCGTATTCCCAAACACCTGGTTTAACAAAAGAAAGCAAACGTCTAAATCCTTTTTCAGTGATATTACAAGCTTCTTGCATTAAATCGATTTCTTCGGGTTCTTTAACCCCACGAATAGCTTCTAATATTGGAAAACTCTTGGCTCTTTTATGAGCTGGAAATTGCTCAAGTGTTTTTTTGATAAATCGATCTTCACGAGTTTGGGTTTCAACAGCCTGCCTATAGTGCTCGTTGGTATTGAGATAGATGGTATCCACTTCACTCATCAGTTCCGTAAACACGCGATCAAATTCAGAGAGCCAGAGTACCGTTTCGATTCCAGAAACGGATGTTGCCTGCTCTTTGGTCAGTTTAGCTCCCTCCCAAATAGCGATATGCTCATTGGTTTCTCTAACAAATAATACCTCTTGGTATTTTTTATTGTAGGCATCAGGACACAACAAGAGAATCGTTTCTTCTTGGTCTGCTCCACTGAGGTAAAAAAGATTGCGTTCTTGCTCAAAAGGCATGGTAGAATCTGCACCAGTAGGATAAATGTCTAAAGAGTTAAATACAGCAATACTTTTAGGCTGCATTTGAGCTGTAAACTTAGCTCTGTTTTTTATAAATAAACTCGAAGGAATAGAATGATACTTCATAAGAGGGTTATGTGTTTGTTATTTGTCAGGGTGATTTTCTCTGTATTTTTTATAGGCTTTAATACCAATCATTAGTAAGATACTAAGAAGAATGATTCCGATAAATCCATAGATCCAACTAAAGGATGTTTTTAGAATTACGATAAATATAATAGCGAATAACAACAAGGTGGCGACCTCATTAAAAATGCGCATAAATTTTGAGCTGTGGGTAATCTCTCCTCTAAAATAAGCTTTGGCAATTTTGTGAATTTTTAGGTGATAGAGCCACAATAATACTACAAATCCGAGCTTCATCTGCATCCAAAGAAGTCCTAAAAGAGGAGGGTTAATCACAAGGAGAACTACAGCAAATAAAGTTGCTAAAATAGCAGAAGGCCATGTGATAATATTTAAAAGCCTGCGAGTCATTAGGAGTAATTGTGGTAAGAGGTGTTTTTGAGCATCCTCTGGCCTTTCTTTTGCTTCGATAATATAGATAAACAATCTAGGGAGGTAAAACAATCCTGCAAACCAAGTGATCACGAAAATAAGGTGTAAAGCCTTGATGTTATTGTAGAGTTCTAACATGAATCTTTGGGTCAATTAATGAGTAAAGATACATAAATCGAGATTGATTTGCAGTTTGTCGAAAAACAAATAATATACCAACTATAGACACTACATTTATTTTAATTAATAAACTTAAGATCAATTCAAAAGTTTACATATAGAGAAACTTTTGTATCTTTGAATACTTATGAAGGATGATAAAGAGATTTGAGACGATATTAATGGGGGAGGCTTTTGAATTTGTTCGAAAACAAGACTTAAAAGTTAGAAAGAAAATTTTACAAAATTTTATAAGAGCAGAGTTGCAAATGGACTCAAAGCTTTTTAAAAAAATTAATTGGAATATATGGGAGTTTAGAACAATTTACTATGGAACACAATACAGGTTTTTAGCATTTTGGAGCACAGCTGATAAAAAAAGAACTCTAGTAATTACAACGTTAATTATTTAAAGGAACATACAAATGAAAACATATAAATTAAGTGAAGCTGAAGATCGATTAATTGGACTTAAAGGTACTGATGAACGTGATGAATACGATTTTGAACTAAGACTTGAGCTTATAGGAGACATGATTAAAATTGCTCGTAAAAAGCGAAATCTAACACAAGAACAATTAGGAGAATTAGTAGGAGTTAAAAAAGCTCAAATTTCTAGACTTGAAAATAGTACTGGGAACGTAACTTTTGAAACGGTTTTGCGTATTTTTAATGCTTTAGGAGCTAAAATTAATTTGAACCTTCAGATGTAATTAAGATTAAATAATAATGATAAGAAAAAGATGCTACTATACGTAACATCTTTTTCTTAATAATCTAGTTTTTCTCAAAAGGACCTATATCTGGAGCTGAACCAGTAAATGCTTTGCCCACATCACTACTAAATGTTATGCAAAATCAGCTTTTTGCAATTTTTTTCATAGAATGGTTGTGTCCCTTCGGTCAAGAATTCTATTTATTTAAATAGTTTGATTGGTTAGAAACCCATTTCATACTATTCATTCTTCTTTGAGGGAAGTACTAACACTGGAATTTTTACCCAAAATTCAGATTTTGAAATGGTATTTTTCTTCCATAATTTTTCAAAAAACCCTCTTTTTCGTCTAAAAACACACAATAAATCTGGTTTTTTGCCTTGAAAATGTTCTAAAACACCCATATAGGTAGTTTGATTTTCAGTGATGCTAATTTTTTTACTCACATCCATTAGCGAAGGATCAACTACTAAATCTTCTTGAGTGTAATTAGGAGTTTTCACAAGTAGTAAGTTAACATTTGCTTCAAAGGCAGCTTTCATAAGTAGCAAAGGCTTTAAAATGCTCGAATCCGTTACAATTCCCGATTTAAAAGCCGTTAAGATTTTTTTGATAGGAGTAAATTCACATTCTCTTGGCACTAATAAAGTTGGAATGTCTGTTTTTTTAATGATGCTTCCCGTTGTATTACCTAAATATAAGTCTTCATTGATATCCGTACTTCTTGGAGCGATAATGATTAAATCAATCCCCAATTTTGCATCAATTGCTTCAAGCCCTTCAATAACAGAGCCAACGTAAGTTGCTGTTTTTATTGAAACCCCTTTTTGGTCTACGAGTTCGATAATGTTATTTAAATACTCTTGATTACTCTTCTCTATTTTACCGACAACATTCGATAAGTTTCCAGCTGCCATTGGTGAATTAAAAGCAGTCATTACAAAAATTTCAGCTCCTATATGTTGAGCAAAATCAACTGCGTATTGCAATGTTTTTTCAGACTGTGGATGGGTCCCTATGGGTACAAGAATTTTTTTCATTATGGTTTGATTTGTATTGTAAAGTTAATCTAAATTCACAAAGTCTTATGAAAGTAGTTAAAAAAGAATAGCGAACAAAGAAGTTGTTAATGTGCTCAGGGTCATATAAGTAAAAAAAGGCTCCCAGAGGAAGCCTTTAATTATTTGTTGCATTTGAAGTGGAGAATACCGGATTCGAACCGGTGGCCTCTTGCCTGCCAGGCAAGCGCTCT
>JABXHN010000026.1 GCA_013373635.1 Flavobacteriaceae bacterium | reverse complement strand
GCTCCATTCGGTCCAAGAAAGCCAAAAATGCTGCCTTCGGGAACTTGCAAATTGACCTGGCTGAGCGCTTTAAACTCCTTAAAGCTAAAGTCCAGGTTGTGTGTTTCAATAATTAGGTTGGACATTGGGTTTACTTTATTTATGGACGCTTAAAAGTGTCGGTTAGATAACATCCGGGATAGATGAATTATACCAATAACTAGATTTTGTCTACAAGTAGTCATGTTGTCTCTATGAAGTATTCGAGATTTACTAAAATGCCTCTCGAGGGTGACTCTTTCATCATTTATAATCGTCTACCTTTAGAAAATGCAGAGAATTAAGGCTTGGCTGGAGCGGCATTCCGGACAACTGTTAGAAATAGTTGTACATGTAGTGGCATGGTTACTCTATTTATCTTTTGCCTTTTTCTCTTATATCAGGCAAAGTGAATCCGATTCTTATAAAGCGGTTTATATGATCGGCATTTTACTCACCGATTTGCCACTTTTCTATTTCTATTATCAAAAGGCAATTCCTCGGTTTTTGGTTGGGGGCAAAAAGAGCTGGTTTTTCACAGGGTTAACTTTGCTCATTTTAATGGTTTATCCATTAATTAGGTATCTGTTAGATCAGGTACTTATTTATTTTTTTCCTAATGATTTAAGCCCCTTTACTAGTATTGTTAGTGATCAATTTTGGACCGTTTTATTGGTTAGGATATTAGGAGGCTTATTTGTGATTGTAATGTCTGCGGTTGGGAAATTTACATTCGATTGGTTTAGAAATATGAGCATAAGAAAGGAGCTTGAGACTCAGAATTTAGTGAGCGAATTGGCCTTTCTTAAGTCGCAGATCAATCCTCACTTTCTTTTCAATACACTAAACAATATTCACACATTATCATTCAAGAAGTCCGAATTGGCTCCAGACGCTATAATGAAGCTTTCTGAACTTATGAGATATATGATATATGAGTCAGATTCTGAATTTGTTTCATTGGAGAAAGAGGTTCATCATCTTCAAAGTTTTATAGACCTGCAATCCTTGAGGTTCAAGAATACTGAAGTGGTATCAATGTCTTTCGAAGGAGATTTGTCTCGGCATCAAATTGCACCGCTACTGCTGTTGCCTTTTGTCGAAAATGCATTCAAGCATGGCTATAGGCTAAATAGAGGGGGGATTATTAATATAAAACTGCAAGCTGATCGGGAAATTTGCTTCGAAGTAGAGAATCCTATTTCTAAAGAAAAGGACCTTTTACAAAAAGACATAGTTGGTGGAGTCGGTCTTGAAAATATCACCAGACGATTGGAGTTGATATATTCTAATCGGTACACATTAGACGTTAATCAATCGTCAACTCATTATAGGATCAATTTGAAGCTGAGTTATGTACAAACTTAAATGCATTATTGTTGACGATGAACCACTGGCAGTGGAAATACTGGAGACCTATATTGAGAAGATCTCTTGGTTGGAGCACTCAGGCTCGTTTGAAAATGGTCTTGAGGCATTGGATTTTCTTACCGAGAATAGGATTGATTTAGTTTTTCTTGATATTCAGATGCCAGATATCACCGGCCTTGAGTTAGCGAGAATTACGAGGGACAAAATTTCCATCATATTTACTACTGCTTATCATCAGTATGCTGTCGAAGGTTTTGAGTTGGAGGCCCGAGATTATTTACTAAAGCCTATTTCCTTCGATCGATTTTTAAAGTCAGTTCAAAAAATGAAACCTCTTAGAGAAGTGGTTGAAGAGAGGGCTGACTACATTTTTCTAAAAGCAGAGTATAAAATTATAAAGGTCGCCTTCTGCGATATCCACTATATAGAAGGAATGAAAGATTATCTGAGGGTTGTAACCAAAACAGATAAGATTATGACTCTTCAAAGCTTTTCTAAATTAATTCCTAAGCTACCTGCTGATCGTTTTATTCGAGTTCATAAGTCATATGTCATTGCCATGGATGCCATAGATTCTCTGGAAAGAGGTAAGGTAAGATTGGGAGACAAGTATATCCCTGTAGGAGACGCGTACAAGTCGAACTTTGACGAGTATATCAAAAGAAGAATGGCATAAGGCTATGAAGGTTTGGTATAGGGATTTCTTGGTTTCGTAGAGTTCCCAACTTTGTTATGTCAGCATGTTCTATACTTGGTCTTTAAAGTCTAGAACCATGAGAATATTATGCATCTCCATATTCGCTATATTAAGATTTAGTGTGTTTGCTCAGGATTATGATACGCTTTCAATCCAATTCTTAAAGAAGAATTTGGTCCCTATTGAATCCATTGAACCAGATCAAGAAATGACTACAGACCTGATGTTCCTAAATCAGGAGTTAGAAGGAGTGGAAATAGTCCTGTTGGGTGAACAGGGGCATGGAGATGGCTCAACCTTTTTGGTAAAAACCAGAGTCATTAAATTCTTACATGAGCAACAGGGTTTTAATGTCTTGGCTTTTGAAAGTGGCTTGGCCGATTGCTACAGGGTTTGGGAGGCCATTCAGAATGGAGCAGACAGCCTTGGGGTTTTTGATCTGGGCATTTTCCCCGTTTGGGCAAAAAGTCGGCAAGTTCAACCGTTGTTTGAATATATCTTAGAGCAATCTAAGACTGATTACCCTCTCATTTTGGCTGGTTTCGACATGCAGCCTACCGGTTCACTACTCTCTCCATTAGATCGTTATGATGAGATCAATGAGTTTCTAAGTTTGAACTTTGGAAATAATTGGTCAGATAGCTATCCGCAGTTTCATTCAGTTTATGAAAATATCCCTAGGGTTTTTCAGTCTCCGCTGAGTAAGGAAGAAGATCAGATATTAAGGCAAGAAATTAAGTCTTTAACTGCTGAGTTAATGGCTATAGAAGGAAATGTCAAGTCTCAGGTAATGGCGCGGTATCTGGAGAATTTATATGCTACCATCACACTCTTTTCTAAGGCTGATCTTCAAGACCCTTCGAATACACCTCACATCTTCAATATTCGTGACAAAAGCATGGCAGAGAATTTTACTTTATTGAAAGAGGAGGTTTATTCTGGAGAAAAAATTATTGCCTGGGGTGCTAATTCTCATTTTGGATATGGAAGAGCCCTTTTAGGTTCTTTTGAAGGAATGGAAGCACCTCAGCAAGCGATGATACCCGCAGGACAATACCTCAAAATTGATTTCCAAGACCGGCTATACACGCTCGCCTTTACCAGTGCCGGAGGAATGTATGGTAGTATGAATGCCGAGCCATTTGACTTGGGGTTGTCAAAACAGGGAAGTCTTGAAAGACAAATTCAAAAGCTTGGTCATAACTATGCCTTTTTAAGTTTAAGGAATAAAGAACTACTAGGTAAGCGATTGGTTACCAGGGCTTATGGACATTCGGAAATGTCTGGGGTTTGGAGTCTAATGGCGGATGGTCTATTTTTTATTAATTCTATGGGTGCAAGTGAGTTCATTGATTAATTATAAAATCGCAAAATAACCTTCTCTGAATTGTCTATTTGGACAACCTTTTTGTTACAAGCCATGTTATGCAGGCATGGAAGGATCAAAAGCAGCGAAAAAGAGCGT
>JABXHN010000018.1 GCA_013373635.1 Flavobacteriaceae bacterium | reverse complement strand
TTATTTTGAAGAAGTCATCAACTGTTTTCAATCAGACGATCAAATAGGTATTGTAGGTGGTTTTGCTTATGAACAAGACAAAAGTGGTAATTGGAAACTCAATCACCCCATGAATAAAGATCATGTTCGAGGTGCTTTTAAAACCTATAGAGTTGATTGTTTTCAGAAAATGAATGGATTGAGGGTTGCAATGGGATGGGATACAGCTGATGAACTTCTCGCACAATATCATGGGTATAAAATCAAAACCCTAGACCACCTAAAAGTAAAACACCTTCGTCCTTTAGGAAAAGCCTATAACAAAAAGGCTAAATTACTTCAAGGCAAAGCAATGTTCGGACTGCGTTATGGATTCACACTTAGCCTAATCGCTAGTTTTAAAAGCGCATACAAACAAGCCAGGTTAAAACTCTTCATCGATCAAATTCAAGGCTATTTAAAGGCTAAAAAAGAAAAAGCCCCTTACCTTGTCACTGAGACAGAAGGAGCTTATATTCGAAAATTACGATGGAGCGGAATCTTTAAAAAACTGATTCCTTAAAATTAATCCAGAACCTCTTCAATAGGACTACCTGTAGTTCCATTTGGAAAAGCGATCTTCAACATTGCTGCTACAGTAGGAGCTATATCGTAAATTTCTGTTCTTGCAGTCGTCTTACCTTTATTAAATCCTTTTCCAAAAAAGATTAATGGCACGTGAGTGTCGTAATCCAAAGGTGAACCATGAGTAGATCCGTAATTGGAATAAGTGATGTGAGCAGGCTTATAAACAAACATCACATCTCCTGAACGTTTTTGATTGTAACCGTTTTGGACAATGGCCTCTACTCCTTCAACATAGTCATTTTGCCACATTTGATACGCTGTGTAAACCTTGTAAATATCTTTTTGCCCTAATAGTCTCATAGCGATGGCCTCTTGCACTGATTTTAAATCATAGCCCATTTCATCTACCTTTTCACGATTTAAAAAGATTTGGTGATTCGATATGTTTTCAATTAAATCAGGTCCAAATCGATCTAATACATAGGCTTCGATATCAGATTTAATTTCAACTCCATTGACGAGTCCTGCAGGTATCTTAACTGATTGTAAATAAGCTGGAACTTGAACTGCACCGTGATCTGCTGATAGAAATAAAGAATAGTTTCCTTCTCCAACCTGCTCATCAAGTGTTTGAAGTAAGCGTGCAATTTCTAAATCCAGACGCAAATAAACATCTTGAACCTCTTTTGAATCCACCCCAAACATATGTCCTACATAGTCTGTAGAAGAATAACTTATCGCCAAAAAATCGGTAAAGTCACCCTTGCCCAATTCTTCTTTCTTTAGGGCTTCAATTGAAAAATCAGTTACAAGACTGTTTCCATATGGAGAGGATTTAATTATATCATAAAAACCATTGGAATCCCATAATTGTGTAAACTTATGAGGAAAACTGGTAGTGCTTTCTCCTTTAAATTTACCTTCAAAATTATTGGCATCCACGACTGATTCTTGATAATCTTCAATAGGTTTTAATAAAGTCCAATCTTTTTTATACTGAGACACCGATTTCTTTTTGTTGAATTTCTTTACCCAATTTGGCAATTCATCCATATAGTACGAACTGGAGATCCAGTTACCATCCTGCTTCCCTTCAAACCAATAGGCAGCATTAGCCATATGACCTGCGGGCAAAACTGCCCCTCGATCCTTGACAGAGACCCCAATAACTTTAGCTCCCTTTTGAGTATGTAAGCGAAGTTGATCTGTCACAGTAGTGGTCACCAATCGATGTGGAGACATCTGACCAGCTGTAGATGCTGTTCCTACAGAACGATACTGATCATCCGCTACGCAATAGACCATTTGTTTAGATTCTTTATCATACCAATCATTTCCAATGATTCCGTGAACTGCAGGAGTTGTCCCAGTGTAAACAGAAGCATGACCTGGCCCAGTATAAGTCGGCGCATAGTTAAAATGATTGTTTTCACAATTAAAGCCCTCTGAGATCAGTCGTTTAAATCCATCATCGGAATAGTCATTCCAAAATCTGGTGATATAATCGTATCGCATTTGATCGACTATTACTCCAACTACTAATTTAGGAGCAGAATTTGATGTTTGTGCTTTAAGGTTAAATGTAAGTACTAATAGAAAAGATGAGAGTACTAGAGAAAGGGTTTTTAATTTCATCATTTTTGGATTTGTTTCTCAAAAGTAAGATTTTTAAAAAAGTAAAAAAGAAATTAGATATCAATTCTGTGTTAAGATTAGTATTTTTACCTTTATGGCATCGATACTTAATCAATGAAACACTTAGCAGCAATAGGAAGATATATGATTATGCTCAAGGAGGTTTTTAAAAAACCTACCAAGAAAAGCATTATGAAATCCCTCATATACAAAGAGATTGATGAGCTGATATTTGGTTCCTTAGGAATTGTCATTTTTATCAGTTTCTTTATCGGCGGTGTTGTGGCAATTCAAACGGCATTAAATCTTGAAAACCCATTAATTCCAAAATCACTTATTGGTTTTGCTACTAGACAATCGGTTATTTTAGAGTTCGCTCCAACTTTGACTTCTATCGTATTAGCGGGTAAAATAGGTTCTTTTATCACCTCAAGTATCGGAACAATGAGAGTTACAGAGCAAATCGATGCGCTTGAAGTTATGGGAGTAAATCCTCTTAACTATTTGGTTTACCCCAAGATCATTGCCTTACTCATGTATCCATTCATTATTGCAATCGCCATGTACATGGGAGTTCTAGGTGGCTATTCAGCAATTAATATCGCTGAGCTATCGACTTCAACTGACTTTATAGAGGGTATCCGACTGGATTTTGATCCCTATCACGTGACTTATGCATTTATCAAAACCATAGTCTTTGCCTTTCTTTTAGCAACTATTCCTTCCTATCACGGATACTATATGAAAGGAGGAGCATTAGATGTTGGTAAAGCAAGTACGACCGCCTTTGTGTGGACCACCATTGTCATCATTGTCATGAATTATGTATTAACTCAACTAATCCTAGGCTGATGATTAAAATAGAAAACATTCAAAAATCATTTGGAGATAATCACATTCTCAAAGGAATTAGTACTCAATTTGAAAAAGGGAAGACCAACTTAATCATTGGTCAAAGTGGATCTGGCAAGACCGTTCTGATGAAGTGTTTATTAGGATTGTATGAGATAGATGAAGGTCATATCTTTTTTGATCAAAAAGATTATCAAAATTTAGATGCCGATGGTAAAATGGACATCAGAAGAGAATTGGGAATGGTTTTTCAAGGATCTGCACTATTCGATTCGATGACCGTTATTGAAAATGTTTCATTCCCACTTAAGATGTTTACCGATCAATCTGAATCCGAGATGCAAGATCGAGCTGCAGCAGTATTGAAAAGAGTGAATCTAAAGCAAGAAGCATTTAAACGCTTTCCAGATGAAATATCTGGTGGAATGCAAAAAAGGGTGGCAATTGCAAGAGCGATTGTAATGAACCCTAACTATTTATTTTGCGATGAGCCCAACTCTGGATTGGATCCTAAATCGGCAATGATTATTGATAACCTCATCCAAGAAATCACCCAAGAATACAATATAACAACGGTTATCAACACACACGATATGAACTCTGTGATGGAGATTGGAGATAAAATTCTGTTTTTAAAAGACGGATATAAAGAATGGGAAGGGTCAAACAAAGAAATCTTTAAAACTGACAATGAAGCAGTGAGTTCATTTGTATACTCTTCTGATTTATTTAAAAAGGTACGTGAAGTTTATTTAAAAAGTTAAGTATGGCAACAATCATCATCACTGGATGTAGTAGAGGAATTGGTTATGAACTCGCAAAACAAGCGGCAGAATTAAACCATCAGGTGCTAGCGCTTTCCAGAAATGCAAGTCCTACTCAAAATTTAAACCTAAAGAACCTACACTCTTTTGAATTTGATATTACAGATCAAGAGTCTATTTCAAAGGTTAAAAACTTTGTAGAAAAACATTGGGATTCTAAAGTAGATATTCTCATCAACAATGCAGGAGCGCTTATCAATAAAGCCTTTGAACAAACAAATGAGGAAGACTTTTTAGAAGTTTACAAAGTCAACGTTTTTGGACCTGCAGCCTTGATCAAGGCAGTCGTTCCCTACATGAGTACCGATGCCAACGTTTTAAATATCAGCTCTATTGGAGGAGTACAGGGATCTGTTAAGTTTCCGGGGCTTGCGGCTTATAGTTCCAGTAAAGGAGCTATCATCACATTGACAGAACTACTAGCTGAGGAGTACAAAGACAAGGGGCCACATTTTAATGTGATGGCACTTGGAGCTGTAAACACAGAAATGTTACAAGAAGCCTTTCCGGGTTATGAACCTCCAACGACTCCTGCAATGATGGCAGAATACCTTTTAGATTTTGCCCTTCACAGAGCTCATTTATTCAATGGAAAGATCATCGAAGTTTCGAATTCGACTCCTTAGTTTAGGTGACCAAATTTACCCTCGTAAAAGTCTCGCATCGCTTGCATGATCTCTGCTTTGGTATTCATCACAAAGGGTCCCTGAGCCGCAATGGGTTCACCAATTGGTTCGCCGCTCATCAGCAGTAATGTCACCTTAGTTTTTGAATTTACACTAAAAGCTTCTCCGTCATTTGCCATACGAATGTAATGATCTACCTCAATAGCATCTCCTTCATTGATAGAAACAATTCCATCAACAACGATGATTCCAGTATTGTAATTTGAAGGAAAAGAAAGTTCTAAAGAAGTAGCCACATCCATCTCAATTCGATATAAGTGAATTGGTGTGTGAGTATGAGCTGGTCCACTGATTCCGTTAAAACTACCAGCTATCACCTTAACCTCTACTCCCTCTGAAGGACATGCAACTGGAATATCTTCCTTGGTATAACCTTGATATTTTGGAGGATCCATCTTGTGTTTCGCTGGAAGATTGACCCAAAGTTGGGCCATTGAAAAAATACCTCCGTTTTTAGCAAATTCTCTCTCGTGGTATTCTTTGTGAAGAACTCCAGATGCTGCTGTCATCCACTGTACTCCACCCTCTTCTACAACTCCTGAGTTTCCAGCAGAATCGTGATGAGCCACCTTACCTTTAAATGCAATCGTAACCGTTTCAAATCCACGATGTGGGTGAACATCAACTCCTCTTGGAGTATCAGTCGCTTCAAAATAAAATGGAGCGTTATAATCTAACATAATGAAAGGATCCATCGCCTGCATATCTAATCCATATGCCGAAGGAATAAAATTTTGAACCCTAAATCCATCTCCTACAAAGTGGGGAACTCTTGGAGACACTACAATATCTACTGATCTTTTTTTCATGATGCAAAATTACGAACAGTATAAATACTTTAGACATCTTTTTCATAAATTTAACATGTGGAACAACTACTCGAAAAATACCTTCCAAAAACAGCCGTTCAACCAGTGTTTGAGTTAATCAAGCAACTAGAGGTGCATCTTAAAATTGTAAAGGAACGCAGGACAAGACACGGAGATTACCGAAGAGATCTTAGTGGTAGGCATTTGATTACCATCAACGCTTCTCTAAACCCTTACAGCTTTTTAATTACGCTGATCCACGAACTTGCACACTTACTGGCCTATAAAACCTATGGAAGAGGAATTAAACCCCATGGCAAAGAATGGAAGCATTGTTTTCAGCATATGATGTTACCCTTTTTAAGACCAGAGGTTTTTCCAGGGCATTTATTACCTGTATTAGCAAAGCATTTTAAAAATCCTAAAGCGAGTTCAGATACCGATGCAGTGCTTTCTATCGCTTTAAAACAGTACGATACTAGGAGTAGTTTTATTGCTTTTATCTATGAACTTCCCGATGGAAGCCTTTTTAAAACAACCAACAATAGAGTCTTTAAAAAAGTCTCTAAAAGAGTAAAGCGCTATGAATGCATGGAACTGACGACCAAGAAAATCTATTTGTTCCAACCCAATGCTCAGGTCGAACTGATTCAAGAATAACATTCTAAAAAAATATTAGGATTTGTTGGCTAATTGGCCACAGGCAGCATCGATATCCTTACCTCTAGATCGTCTTACTGTAACGGTGATGTGATGTTCCTCTAAGGTTTTGATATAGTTTTGAATCGCTTCTTCTGAAGCCTGCTGATAATCCCCACCATCGATGGGATTGTACTCTATTAAATTGACCTTAGCTGGAGAAAATTTACAAAAACGCACCAAGGCATCAATATCCTTTTGTTGGTCGTTGACACCCTTCCAAACAACGTATTCATAAGTAATTCGATTCTTAGTTTTCGAATACCAATATTCTAATGCTGCTCTTAGTTCACTAAGGGGAAAAGTTTCATTAAAAGGCATAATAGAACTTCTCACTTCATCTATTGCTGAATGCAAGGAAACTGCTAAATTAAATTTAACCTCCTCGTCAGCCATTTTGCGAATCATCTTAGGAATTCCTGAAGTAGACACCGTAATTCTCCTAGGAGACATCCCAAGACCCTCCTCAGAAGTGATCTTCTCAATAGCCTTGAGAACATTGTTGTAGTTCATCAGCGGTTCTCCCATCCCCATAAATACAATATTTGAAAGGGGCATATTTTGATACAATCGACTTTCACGATCGATCGCAACTACCTGATCGTATATTTCATCGGCATTGAGATTACGCATTTTCTTTAATCGTGCCGTCGCACAAAACTTACAGTCTAAACTACAACCAACTTGAGAAGAAACACAAGCAGTGGTTCTCTTTTTGGTGGGTATCAGTACCGATTCCACAATTAAACCATCGTGAAGTCGAACTGCATTTTTAATGGTACCATCAACAGAACGCTGCATTTGATCAACAGCTATATGATTGATTACAAAATGCTCGTCTAAAAGTGCACGTGTTTCTTTGGAGAGATTGGTCATATCCTCAAACTGATGTGCTCCTTTTTGCCACAACCACTGATACACTTGATTTCCTCTAAAAGCACTATCCCCCCTAGAGACAAAAAAGTCTCTGAGAGCGTCCTTATCCATGGAACGAATATCTTTCTTCATAGGTGCTTTTAAAAAAGGCCCGATAACGGGCCTGTATCTTTTTGTTTAAAGAATCAACATAGCATCTCCGTAAGAGTAGAACTTATAGCCTTGTTCTACTGCTTCTTTGTATGCTTTTTTCATCAAATCATGCCCCATAAAGGCTGAAATCATCATCAAAAGAGTTGATTTAGGC
>JABXHN010000011.1 GCA_013373635.1 Flavobacteriaceae bacterium | reverse complement strand
AGAGCACCTGCCTTACAAGCAGGGGGTCACTGGTTCGAACCCAGTAGGGCCCACAGTAAAAAAAGGGATTACAGAAATGTAATCCCTTTTTTGTTTTTCTACCTTTTTTAGAATTTATCCGACAGTAAATGCTTAACAACCGGATAATGAATAATTGATTTATAAATTGCGCGTCTACTATATGATTCATTGTGAATCAAATAACTAAATAAATAATTTATGAAAAGGATCATTGTCATTAGTGTATTATTTCTCTAGCTAGTAAGTATGATATTGAATTGGATATTGATGATGCTGTAGACGCATCTAATTCAATTACTGTTCACAGTATAGCACAATTCGAAGATTTAATTGTACATTTTGAACAATTTGAATTAGGATCTCCATTGTTAATTAAAACAAAGAACTATTCTAATAGTGTATTGAAAGGAAGTCCATGTCCTAATTTAAGTGGTTTACAATCAATTAGACAGCCATTATTGTCTGGTGTATCCAGTGGAGTGGGTTTAGCACATGCTGCTGATATGTATATTCAACCTACGATCATTCACAATGTGCTTTTTAGTAATGGACAAGTAGTCGATTCTAATTCTGAATTATTAGGAATCACTATTGGGATAAGTTATAATTCAGGCTTGACTGCAGTAAATTATGCTCCCAACGGGAATGTCATTGTTGAATTCACAGGTTATCTCAACTGGAATATAGTTTTTGAGGGAGTTGGAACTGTTTATAGGAGAAAAGTAAGTACAGTTTTTGAATTTGAATGTACGATCTAAATGAGGATGGAAACTAATTATCTATTAATGCTTTGGCAACTAGTAAATGTACTAGCAATTATTTTGTTAATTCTAAGTGTCTATAGAATTATAAGTACAAACAGAGCAATCAACGAAAAGTTATTTTGGCTTATTATTTCAATTATAATACCAATTTTAGGCCCTTTGTGGTGTTTGAAGAAATTAAAGCACTAAATATTTTGAATTGATTTCCTTCTAAATATCAAGAGCGGGTTCTTTTGAAATCAATCTTTAAGCGTTTAATTCGAAGATCCATTTCATCTCGTTCCTCGATAAGTTCAATTGGTTCTTTTTTGAATTCGAAGCTCAATTGTCGATTGATGTTGTTGATGGAGGTTCTTAACTTCTTCTTTTTAGACTCATAGGATAAGTTGGAATCATAATGTGCCATTAAATCTGGAAATGATATTGAATTGGGGTAAATTTCTAACAGGGTTTGAATGATTTTAAGATCAATGGTATTTAAATGAATTCCTAGTTTTTTTATTTTTTTGTTTACCAGGGATACGACTGTTCGTTTGTGTTTTTGTCTTGCTTTTAACTTGAAACTGATCCCTCCAGCTACTACAATTCCAATGATGAGTATGAGGTAGCTATAACTAATTGGCTTTGAGTAAAAAGGGCGTTTATGGACCTTGGATCCAAAGAAATTTTCAAAGGGAATAAATTGTATTTTTTTTGAATAATTTTGTTGGTCAACAATCGCGTAGATTCCTTGATCCGAATCGTTAATAGTTAAATCATAGCGAAATTTCGATTTGTTAAAAGTGTCGATTAATTCGAAATTTGCATTTTCAAAGAGTTGAATTTCATTTTTTGAAATAACTATTTTAGCAACCTTGCGAGGGGAGATGAACAGGCATTCCTCATTGGAATAGAAAAAATCAAAATGCGTCACTCCTTCCATGTCAAGAGTGGAAGTTCCCAATGGAATCCATTCTCGATCCTCTAAATTAAATTTCCAAACATCATTGATCCAGGTCTCTTTTTGGTCATAGGAATTTTTTTCGGGTTCCAGTCCTAATCCATTGCCAATATAGAGTGTATTATCAGAAAATTCTGCAATCATTTTTTTTCTTCCAATAGGATGGCGGTCAATAGGAGTGTTGGTTTCATACAAGAAGGTTTCTTTGTGTGATGGATCAAATTCCGTGATGATATTTTTATAGGTAAAGAGTCCATAACCTCCAAAACTATACAGTGAATTTTCATCGTGAAAGGTGTAATTGAAGTATTGAGAATTAAAATTAAAGGAGTCGTCTAATCGATCGAAATCTTCCGTTTTAAATTCAAAATAGATGCCACCTGAAGCACTGATTAAAAAACCGCCAAATTCAGTTTCAACAAATTTATATTCGATTTTAGGGATGGAAACTTCTTTTAAAAATAGGGTTTGTTGTGGCGTTATTCGATATAGTTTTTGATCGTTTAGCAGGTAGCTTTTTCCATCATGGGTGAATAGTAAGTGATTTTCGCTGATGATGGGTTCTTGACTGAAAAGAGTCAGACTAATGAGGCTTACAAGTAGTGTAAAAGGAATTTTCATAATAGGGGAAATTACGGTACTCTCCAATTATTTTATCATAAATATAGAACTTTTAGATCTTTGATAAAACGAACTGCAACACAAATATTGAGCGTCATTTAACTTAAACCTATCCGATGAAATATTTAAATTTATTTTTAGTCCTTGTGATGTTTTCTTGTGCAAAAGAAGAGCCGACTCCTGATCCTGTCAAATACACTCTAACCGTAACTGCGGGTGAAGGTGGTAATGTTTCTTCTACAGGAGGAAGTTACACTCTTGGGAGTGAAGTGACCATTACGGCAACTCCTAACTCAGAATACGTCTTCTCGGGATGGAGTAATGGTAGTACCGATAATCCTATCAAGCTAACCATCAACTCCAACCAAACACTCACGGCTAACTTTACTAAACGTAAGTATGCGCTTAGCATCACCATTGAGGGATCAGGAACAGTGACCGAGGAGGTTATTAGTAGTGGGAAGGATTATGATTCAGGAACGGTTGTGAGGTTAACTGCGGTGCCGAGTGAAAATTGGGAGTTTTCTGGTTGGACTGGGGCGGTTGCTTCTACCGAACTGAGTATAGACTTAACTATTTCTGAAGCAAAATCTCTAATTGCGACATTTAGAGATCCTTATTTACCAGTTTCTATATACAATTATAGCATTGCAAATCCTAATGAATACAAAGTCATGCTACAACAGACATTTACGGATCACACGGGGATGTTTTATTTTGAAAAGAATGGATTTGAATATATTATAATTGGAGGAGTATCTGAAGCAATTGCGAATTTTATAAATGTTGAGACTAAAGAAGAAACGCCTCGTTCAAAGGCATTTGTAATTCATAAAGAGAATGGACAATGGTCAGATCCGATACCACAAGAAGACCATTCCAAAATGTGGAGAGTTCGAAATTTTGATAAGAATGATGATTTTTTTGTTTTAGCTGATGCTAATGAAATTGGTGGTGATTGGAGTAAATGGGGTGGTGATTTAGTGATCGGTACTCCAGAAGGTGCTACTGTTAATTGGAAAGTAGTAAATGCAGTTGAAAATAGAGCATACAATCACGATACTACGATAGGCGATTTTAACGGAGATGGCATTCCTGATGTATTAGGAACACATTTTAATTTTTTCATTTCAGATGGAGTAAATTTTTCACACAAATCAGATCGAGAAATGATTGAGTTGGACGGTAATTATCCTTTTGCATTTTCCGCATTTGATTTGGACTCTGATCATCTTGATGAGATCATCTTTGCAGATTATGGAGAACCCTATCTCTCAGATGCATCGAATAGAATCGTAGTGCTCAAATACAATTCTGATCAATCAAAATATGAACAAGTATTTTCGTTGTCTTCTGGTTCTCAATTTTTTGATCAAGATATGGGCGCAACATCAGTAGAAGTCGCAGACTTTAACAACGATGGTATATATGATGTTTTAGTAGCTAGAGAAGGAGGTCCATCAACTGGTAGTGAGGGTACAACGAGATCATTCGAATTATGGAAAGGTTTGGGAAATTATCAATTTGAACCATTTTTTTCTAAAATTTTTAATGGTTATGATTATGGATTTCAAGAATTTGAAGTTTTTGATGCTAATAATGATGGATTTCTTGATATTCTTTTGAGACCAGGTACGAATGGTGGAAATCCAACAAATCTATTTCATATCAATGCTAATTTTGATCAAGGCATCAAATTAAACAACTCTATTTGGCTTAATAATGGTGACGGAACATTTAATTCCTATCAGGGTAAAGAATTAATTTCTTTAGAAAGAGCTTTTGGAGCTATTCCTTACAAGGGATTAGATAATAAACTGCATTATTTTGGGTTTTGGCAAACGGACAACGATTATGATTACAATAATGACATAATGAACGTGAGAATGTTCGATCTTACAATTGAATTGGATTAAAACATAGGCCTATTAATTTCTTTAACTGTTTAGTAAATTTTTGATGCCGTTTAAAATGATTATCTTAAGAAGATATTTGAAAGCAGGAACTTTGTAGTTTAGGACTTGGGTTTTTGTCATATAGAGAGTGTTCTAAATTAAACTCCTAAAACAATTGAAGCATCAATATTGAGTTTTACACTAATCGCTCTAGCTACTTTTAAAGTAGGTTCACTTTTGCCGTTGAGATATTCACTAACTCTTGAGGTGCTTATTCCTAATAGTTCCGATAAGCGTTTTTGATTGAGTCCCATTTCAGTCATCCTTAATTTAATGACCTCAACTAAGGATGGTTTTTTAACTGGATAATAGTGTTCTTCATAATCGGCAACTAGATCAGATAGTATGTTGAGCTCTATATAACCCTTTGTTTCATGGTTATCGATATGGTCTGGATTTTGTAAAAGTTCCTCCACACGTTCAACAATGGCCTGATACTCTTTTTCTGTCTTTATCATAATTAGATGTTTTTAATGTCTTTTATCTTATCGTAATCTGAGTGAGTTCCTATATATCTGATGTAAACTTTTTTAGCTTTAAAAGAAATAATAGCAATTAGTCTAAAATCATTGCCTTTTATATTAAAGACAAAACGGTGATTCCCAATATAATCAACATTGTTGAAGTCTTGTTTTAGCTCATTGAGATGATCCCAGTTCTTGGAGGACACTGTGTGGTACCAATAATTTAAGGCATTTTCACTTTCTGAGTGTACTTTGATAAATTCCTTAATTCTTCTATAAGTAATAATTCGCATTCTTTAAACTGCCTCTATTAATTACAAAAGTAATAATAATTCCATTAAATAAAATAAAATTTTGTTTAATGGAATTATAGTATTTCTTGAACTAGGGACTATTATAGCATTTGTTGTTGAACGGAATCTTTGGGGAATTGTTTTTATAACAATGGCATTGATGTTCGTATTGTATCGATTATTGTTAAAGAGGAAACAGATCCTTAATAAAAAAAAGGTGAATAGAATGCTATTCACCTTTAATAAGTTAGAAAGTCAAATGACACTTTTTACGAATTAATCTCTTTCCAAATATTGAGTACTGGTTCTTTGACCAAAACAACCCCAACGGAGACTACAAATCCTAAGAAGGCCCATATCACAAGTATTAAACTTCGTTTTGGAGCTGATCTTTCAGTAGGAATCGTCACAGGCTTAATTGTTGAGAAGATAGGAGTGTCTTTGGCAACTTGAAGTTTTGCTTGTTCCAATTGCTTCGCTAGTTCCTGATAAACCGATTGAGCTATTAAGAGTTCTCCTTCTTTTTGCTTGAATTGGTTCTGATACCTCTCTGAAATAATATTCTTGTTTTGATCCTTTGCACGAGCAACTTCATCTTGTAAGGCGAAGTATTCTTTTTGTTTTTCGTTGTACTGCTTTTGTGTAAAGTTTAAATATTCTTTGCCGTGTTGGATCTTGTAATCAATGATTTGTTGTTGAAGGATTTCTTTGACTTTGGAAGTGAGTACTGCAGCAACTGTGGCATCATCTGTGGTCACAGATAGTTCTACAAACCCTTCTTTTTCATTGACTGATAAAGCGATCTGTGCTTCAAGAGTTTCAAACAACCCTTTTTCTTCTTGAGTCACAATCATGGGATTGGAACTCGTTCCAGTTGATGCTTCTGTTCCGCGAATAGCTCCTAATATTACACCAGGTAATCCAATGGTGTATTTTTTTACCAGACTGAGTATAGGAGTTGGTTTTTCCAATAAATAGGCACTATAGCTCACAGATGATTGATCTAAAGGAACCTCTATGGATAAAATAGAGCGCTTTACAGGCACTGAATTTAAGATTTGAGGATAGAGTGTCGGTGGAATTTCTCCGCCTGTTGTGGCGCCTCCTAGACTGATTCCAGCAAGTGAAGCTAGTCCGCTAAGGCTTCCACCCGTTTTGGATTCTGAAGTTTGTGGAATAAAGGTGGAGGATGCTGTGAACTCTTTAGGACTTAACAAGGCAACAACCAATCCAACGACGATAAAGTATCCGGTCCATCTAATGATAAATCGTTTTGAAGACCAAACTTTTTTTAAGAGTTCGATTAAATCGATTTCGTCTTCTTCAATAGTTCTTAATTGATCACTCATGGGATTATTGTAACAATGTTTTAATTAAAATACCTAAGGTTGAAATACCAGAGGTGATTCCTAAAACTTCCTGAGCAGAAAGCTTATTGGAATTCGCTGATTTTTCAGGAACAAAAATGGAAGCTCCAGGTTTTAGTTTTGGATTAGCTGTAAAAAACAAGAAGTGTTTTTTGGTAGCCATCTTTCCATTGGCATAATACACATAGGCCTTAGATTTCTTAGCAGTTTCACTGTAACCACCAGCAGCATTCACTGCAGCTGCAAAGGTGAGGCCTGGGGTGTAACTAAGTGAGGTTGGTTGTTGAACCGATCCGTTGATGGTGATACTCGAATTGTATTTTGGAATCACGATTTCATCACCAGCCATGAGTTCCACATTGTATTTTTCATCACCATTAGTTTCAAGAAGTTTTCTGAGGTTGACAGAAACGTTAAGGGTTTCGTTGATTTTGACATCGAGTTCAGTGATATCCTTAGTGTTTACTTCTTCTTCATTTTCTTCTTCTGGAATATCAAGTGCTTTATCTTTTAATTCTTCCTTTGTTTTGTTGATACGTTTGATATAAACGCCATCGATAAAGGCATTGTTTAAGATCCCACCACTTTCATTGATAGCTTCATAGAGGGTGTACTTGTTTTTGGTGAGAACATAAACTCCTGGTTTTTTAACCAATCCTTTAATGGTGAATGTTTCTTGTTCAAAATAGCCCTCTTTTTGACGAACGACCACAATGTCTTTGGGTTCTAATACCAAGTCCTGGGAAACATTTGAGAAATCGGCAGCGACCTGATTGGCAATTTTTTCAGAAATGCTTTCATTGGTGTTGTTAAAAGTATTTCTAAAAACATCAATGGTCATGTTTTCTGCTTCAAATCGAAATCCTCCAGCTTGTGCAATCACATCTCCTACCTTCATGTTTTTGTAGTAGTTAAAATTACCGGGCTTATTGACCAATCCTTGAACTTTAATTTCTAAATCGTCAATTAAAATATCATTGGATAGGATTTCTACTCTGTCATTTGGTTTGAGGTCGAGGTTGAATTGATCGTGTATGACTTCACTGATACTAAAAGAAGCTATTTCGCTTTCAAAACCTTTTTCAGTTCTGTAAAGAAGTCCTCTTGAGAGCAGTGCCACATCGGTAAAACCTTGCGCTTGATTGATTAAATCCTTAAGGGTTTTGGTTTCATTTAAAGGATAGGAACCAGGAACATTCACTTCACCTTCAATGGAAACGCGATTGGTGTATTGATTGGTTACAGATTTGATAGTGATGTAATCACCGTCCTTGATGGAAAAGTTTTGATAATCTTCTTGATGTATGGATACAAGCTCTCGTTTTAACCCTTCGATGCGTTCCACAAAGAGTTCTTCTTTATAGGCATTGGAGGTAAACCCTCCTGCATAGTTTAATAAATCATTGGCAGATTCATTTTCTTTTAATTCAAAGAAGCCTTGCGTTTTAACTGCACCTATAATCTGTATTCTATTTTGATAGGGTGGAATTAACAACACATCATTGTCTTGTAAAAAGACTTGTTTGTTTTTTCCTTGTAATAAAAACTCGTAAACGTCAAGGGTGGTAATGGTCTTTCCATTTCGAACGAGTTCAATCGAACGAAAGGATCCATTTTCAGAAGGTCCACCTGCTGCATAAAGGGCATTGATAGGGGTTGCTAGTGATGATAAGGTGTAGGTTCCAGGAGTGTTCACTTGGCCAATGATATTGACAATAATCGAACGCGCTTGACTTAAATAGATGTCAGCTCCAACTTCAGATCCCATTCCAGAATAAATGGTACTTAACTTTGATTTGATTTTTTTAGAAGCCTGAGCGATTGTGAGTCCATTCACGTAGATAGGTGAGAGGCTTTCTAGGATTACGGTTCCTTGTTTGGAAACTGTAACGTTGTAATTCTTTTGAGCAGCACCCCAAACATCAATAGAAAGGCCATCACCAGGTCCTAGTTGGTAAAGGTCCGAACCAGCGATATTTAAATTAGGCTCTAAACTAATCTTTGGATTGTTAAAGAAGTTCGCTCCAAAGATGAGGCTTGCTTCTTCTTCTTCTTCTTCT
>JABXHN010000008.1 GCA_013373635.1 Flavobacteriaceae bacterium | reverse complement strand
TCATATGTAGGATTTCAAACACTTTTAGACAATCAAAAGGTAGGACTTGGATTTAATGCGCTTACGGAGGCTGTTGGTCCGATTCGTTCCACTACTTTGAATCTAGATTGGTCTTATCACTTACAATTAGGTTTAGTAGGGAAATTAGCATTTGGGATTAAAGGAACTCTTGATAAGTTTGACGTTGATTTATCAGGAATTAATCAGTATCAAAATGATGCCTATCTGTATGCCAACATCGATCGTCCATTTGTGACGAATTTTGGTATGGGATTCTTCTACTACACTGATCGATTATATGTAGGTGGTTCAATTCCTTATCTCTTTAAAAACAAACACTACGATACTGCGAATTTCACAGCAGAAGACTGGAGTCATTTATATTTATCTGCTGGATATGTATTTGATTTAAGTCCTCAACTCAAATTTAAACCCTCAGTTTTTTATCGTTCTGTTCCGTATATTATTCAACAATTGGATATTTCAGGTAGTTTCTTAATTGATGATAAAGTTCAACTAGGATTAACCTATCGACTTGATACTGCATATTCAGTAATGACAGCATTTCAGTTGAGTCCACAAGTGTTAATCGGATATAGTTACGATAGAGAGGCTACCGCATTACAACAGTTCAATAAGGGATCTCATGAAGTATTTCTTCGATATGAATTATCTTCCCTAATCAATAAATTAAAAATTCAATCACCAAGATTCTTTTAAGATGAAAAAGGTAATTTATATACAGATGGTTGTACTCATGATGATGAGTAATTTCGAGGTGAGTGCTCAAAACTCAACACTAAAAGAAGCCAATGAAGCTTTTGAGAATTTTTCATACATGGATGCTGCAAAAATATATGAAGAATTAATTGCAAAAGGATATGAATCGAATTCCATATATCGCAACTTAGCAGACTCCTATTTTTATAATTCAAACTACGAAAAGGCAGTTCATAATTATGAGATCTATATTTCTAAAGAGTCTAAAGTAGCTCCTATTGTTTTATATCAATATGCTAAATCATTGGATGCTTCAGGGAATTCTGAAAAGGCTAAAGAATATTACGATCGTTACAATAAAAGTCAATCGAATAAAAAAGAACTTAAAACGGAAATTAATCTTTATGGAAAGTTTTTTACAGAAAAGAAAACAATCAATTACGAAAGTGAATTGTCTTCTGAATCTAGTGAGTATCCAACTATGATACAAGGAAATCAATTGTATTTAGTTTCAAATGGATTAAGCTCAAGGGGAATTGATCGTTGGACCAATAAACCATATAATTCGTTGACTTATTTTAACGAACAAGGGGAATTAAAACCCCTGCTTTCAACTGCGACTCCTTTTCACGAAGGGTCTGCTACGATTGATCCCTCTGGAAAAAACATGTATGTGACATTAAATTTAAAAGGAACTAAACCTTCTAAAAAAGCAGTATACTTGGCGACATTAAAAATTGTTCAGTATGTGCTTAAAAATAACCGTTGGGTCTTTGAAAAGGTTTTAAAATTAAATTCAGATCAATTTAATTCAGCACATCCAGTCATCAACTCTGATGGTTCTATGATGTATTTTGCCTCTGATCGTCCTGGAGGATATGGAGAGTCTGATCTTTATAGCGTTACGATTGATTCTAATGGTGACTTCGGAGAACCAGAAAATCTTGGATCAACTATAAATACTATTGGTAGAGAATCGTTTCCGGAACTCGATCAATTTGGACAGTTGATTTTTGCTTCTGATGGACATCGTGGTTTTGGGGGATATGATTTATTTGGAGTTGATTTGAAAAGTAATAATCCGACTGTTGTCAATCTCGGAAATGAAGTGAACTCAAATCAAGATGACTTTTCATTAGTTTTTTCTGATGAGTATACAGGTTATATGGCTTCGAATCGTTTGTTGAATTCAGGAGATGATGTTTACTCATTTATTTTTGGTAAACCTTTTGATTTTACTCCTAAGCAAGTTGTTCTAGGAACGGTTCAAAATAAGGGGCTTCCATTAGCGAATGTTTCAATACAAATCATGGATTCTAAAACAGTTATAGGTGATGTGAATTCCGAAAAATCTGGCGATTTTGAATTGGAGGTAATAGATCCTAGTAACGAGGCTAAGATCGTTCGACTTTATAAAGAAGGTTATGAGCCAAAAGATGTTTCGGTGCCTTTCAATTCGGTTTTTCAAGTTGTGGAGTTGGGAGTTATTGAACTTAAAAAGAGTTTAGAATCCTTAACTGCAGGTGATGATTTAGCAAAATTCTTTGAAATTGAAATGATTCACTTTGATTTTGATAAATGGGATATTTTACCTGCATCTGACGAAGATTTAGCTAAAATTGCTGAAGCACTTATTCAATACCCAGAGTTAAAAATCGAGATTCGATCACATACTGATTCAGTAGGTTCAGAAGTATACAATCAGTATTTATCTGACAAAAGAGCTATGAGCACTTATGATTATTTAATTCAGTTGGGCGCTAAGGCCTCTCAAATGACTTATAAAGGTTTTGGTGAATCGCAATTAATTCAAAAATGCGATTCCTGTTCTAATGATGAAAATAGAAAGAATAGACGCTCTGAGTTTATCATTGTCAAGTAGTCTTTAACGGTCAATCATACACTTCAAGTCTTCCAAAAAATTTTCATAAAAATTTGTAGAATTTGAATATTTATTAAACTTTTTTAACTAATATCAAATTAACTTAATCCAATTTATATCTAATCATTAATTCGTGAGAATTAGCTCTGAGTGCAAACTTAAAAGTTCTTTGACCCATTTCATAACCGTATCCCACATCCATATTTTCAAGTAAACTAAATAATAGTAAACCAGAAACATAATTATTATTTGAAATCCCGGTTCCTACTTTGATCTTGTCATTAAAATTAATATTCGCAAAAGCTGTTACAAGATTAGGTGCTCCACTTACGAATCGATATAAGATACTTGGTTCTATTCCAATTTGATCATTTAGTTTTAGATTCAATCCGCCACTA
>JABXHN010000039.1 GCA_013373635.1 Flavobacteriaceae bacterium | reverse complement strand
GCCGCCCTGCGCATCGTCAATCCCATCACGCTTGATGGCAAAGAGGTTCCGGACCGTGAATGGCTGTGGCCGGATTGGATTCCCATGAACTCGACCACTGCATTTTACGGCGATGGCGGAACCGGTAAATCTTTGATGTCTCAGCAGCTCATGACAGCCTGTGCAACGGGTCAACCGTTCTTGGGATACGACGTTCTTGAATGCCCGGTATTAGGAGTTTTCTGCGAAGACGACGAAACCGAGCTTCACAGGCGACAAGACCGGATCAATTCAAAGCTCAATTTGGAATTCCGCAGCCTTGGAAACATGCATTGGGTTTCTCGTGTTGGCGATGAGAACCTTTTGATGACATTCAGCGGTGAAGGTAGAGGCGAACCTACGCCGCTCTTTCAGCAGATCGTGACGGCCGCGAAAAGCATCGGCGCGCGCCTTGTCGTTATCGATACCGCTGCGGACACATTTGGCGGGAATGAGAACATCCGGCCTCAGGTGAGACAGTTTATTTCCATGCTCAACCGCCTTGCCATCGAGATCAACGGCGCGGTAGTGCTCCTGGCCCATCCGTCTCAGACCGGGAAAAGCACGGGTTCCGGTGATGGCGGCTCTACCGCTTGGAGCAATTCAGTTAGGTCTCGCCTTTACCTCTCCCGGCCGGAAGAAAAGAACGGTGACCCGGAAGATCCGGACAGGCGAATTCTGAGCCGATTGAAAGCCAACTATGCGCGCACTGGTGACCGCGTCGATCTACGTTGGGAGAGCGGCGCTTTCGAGAGCGACGGAACAAGCGAGGCGCAAACATTTAGCAGTCCAGCGGATCGGATCGACGCCGTAAACCGTGCCTTTCTTGCAGGCCTAGCGGAGCTGACAGAAAAAGGGCAACGCTGCAATGTCCACAAAGGTCAATCGAACTACGCGCCCAGGGCTATTCGGGAAATGACGAATTCTGGCCATGGATTTGAGGTTTCCGAACTAGAAGCCGCGATGAAACGACTGATACGTGACAGCCGCATTGAGAGTGTCGAGGAAGGTCCGGCGTCCCGTCGCCGCTCATACTTGCGGGAAGTTGCCCCCGACATCCCCGGCATTTGACTCTGCGCGCGCCGTAGAATGCGATCCGACCCCTTGCCTACCCCATCCCTCATCGCGCCCCCGAAACGCTCGCCAGCGGTCATTTATGAGCGAATTGGAGAATCGTGCGCGCGCCGCAAAAGCAGCCACCGACGTTTGGGTAGTTCCGGGACGTGTCTTGCGCCGTCGTACGGTGGTGTTCCACCCCCTCCCCCTAAAGGGGGAGGGGGTGGAAACCTTCCGCACCTGGCAAACGTGGAAGGATGTGGGGGAATATGACGCGGCGAAGTAAAAGTATAGCAATATATTCAATACTTTAAGAGTGACTTAGGACCAAAAAAGAAGGACGGACGGAATACAATAAAGGGGACCTAATAGGCACACACACCGCTTCTTTCTATAATGATTTCATAGGCTTGCGCTTTGTGCATGGCTTCTTTTAACCTCCAGCATTCATTGATCCCCGTCCAGATTGAGAATAAAATTCTAGGCGTCGGGCAAAATCGTATCGGAAATTGCGACCACTACTCGGATTGCTCCTCTCCGACGATTTCGGCCTTTATGCGATGAATTGTCCCGACGCTTAACTTGCAGGCCGTCGCAACCTTCCGGATGCTGTCTCCATTCGCCAGAGCTGACTGGATTGCGTTTGTAGAGCATTCGTCCAGCTTCAGTCGGTCAAGGGTTTTTCCTTCGGCCCGCGCACGCCTCTAAATTAGGGCCTTTATTTTGAATCCTTTGCTCCGGCTTTGGCCTCAGCCTTCGTTCGATCCTGATTCAACTTGAACAGCCGGGCCAGGATTTCGTCGTCGGTCAGTTTACCGTCCCGCCAGTCATCGCCCCAGCCGTAGGCTTCGGCGACAGCCTCATCGAGGCGCTTATGGGCATGGTCCAACCATGCGGGGCGGGCGTTGTAGAGATTGGTCAGAGTGCGCTTCTTGAGTTCGTTCGCTGCCTTGTCATCCTTCGGGATCAGCCGGTCTGGGTAGCCTTCAACGACCTCCGGAACGCGGTCCACAAGGTCGGGCGGGTTCAGCCAATTCTCGCGGAGGCGGTAAAGTTCGCCGGCGGCTTCCGCGATTTTCTGAGCACGCGGGTCGTCGGCATAGTCAGCGGCGGGGGTGTTCGGGGTGAGGTCTTCCGGGAAGGGGAAGGTCTCAAAAGTGGTGGAGGGCGTATAGCGTGGGTCATTTCCGACGCCAAGGAAAGTACCCATTCGAAGTGACCAAATCTCGTGAAATTTTGAGTGAAGTATCCCGAAGGTCGTGTCGTCATCTCTGGCGATAGCAACAACAGCGGAATCCGGGTTTATGCTCTTATCGAACCAGACGAATAGACGGTATTTAGCAACCCGAGGCGTGGCAATGTAACGGGAAAATTCTTTCAGGCCATTGCGAATATCTTCTCCTGTTCTTCCGGGTCTCCACCAATGAGAACGGCGTTTGGCGTCCCGGTTAGTGTCGCGCAGCGGTTTTACGTGTTCGCGAGCGTAATCGAACGGAGCTTCGAAGAGCGCGGCTTCTCTTTCTTCAAGGTTCATAAAGTCAATGAGCCACTTGTCAGCGGGGCGCCGCGTTATATCCATGCCATTGCGCCAGGGGCGTACAATCTCTGTGTTTGACCTACCATGTGGATTGCCTTTAGCAGAAGCTAGGGCCCGGCCAATCTCGGGAGAAACGTCCAATGGCCCATCTTTCTGCCTGCCAATAAAGCTGCGCCGCTTGTTCTCAGACAATAAAGCAGCTTGAGTGATGTCTACTGTGTTTGTAGAGAGGTCTGAAAATATCGTTTCGACGGGGGCTCCGTTCAGCATGGGCACAACATCTCCGGCTTTCTCAAAGGAAACCAAGGACACTCGTACCGCTGCTCCGTCGACAGTCCATTCTTCATCAGACCACGCGTTGTAAATGCGTCCATCCTCCACAATGGGTTTGAGAACCTCTCGATTTGCTCCGCCTCGGATTGAGTTCGTCGAGACCAGTCCAGCGCGGGCCAATTGACCCGCCTGCATCATCTCCCATGCTTTGGCAAACCAGTAGGCCACAAGGTCAACACCGCCGGGAACGCCTTTCCAAGCCTTTCTTAGGTCGGTCGTATAGTCCTCGCCCAACGCCGAGATCATGCGCTTGTTCCCAAGGAAAGGCGGGTTACCCACAACCACGTTAGCGTCCGGCCAATCGGCCTTGGACCCATCAGAAGCAAGCACTGCATCCCGGTTTTCGATGGTGCCAAGTGATCTTAAAATTGGGTTACGGGCAGCATCGAAGCCGTTCCGTCGCATCCATTGGATTTCCCCGACCCACACCGACACGCGAGCCAGCTCGGCGGCATAGGGGTTCAGTTCGATTCCCTTGACGCATTTCGGGCCGATCGATGGGAAACCGCGCGGGAGGCCAAGGGATTCCGCCTCCAGGTTGCTCCGATGTTCGATATCCTTGAGGGCGAGCAGGGAAAGATAAAGGAAATTCCCCGAACCGCAGGCAGGGTCGAGCACGCGGAATTTGCGCAAGCGTCCCAGAAAACCTTCATGAAGGGCTTCGGCAGCGTTCAGGGCGCGGGTGCGGGCCGCCAATTCCTTGCCTCGCAGGAGTTTTTCCTTGGTTTCTTTCGGCGCATTTTCGATCAGTTGTTCGATCTTTGCGCGGACATCAGCCCATTCGGCAAGCAGAGGCTCCACGACCACTGGATTCACGATCTGCATGATCTTGTCGCGATCAGTGTAGTGCGCCCCGAGTTGGGAACGCTTGCTCGGATCAAGGCCACGCTCGAACAATGTTCCCAGAATGGAGGGATCGATTTCCGACCAGTCGAGCTTGGCGGCCGCGAGCAGGTCTTGCAGGTCCTCTTTTTCCAGTGGCAAGGCGGTATCGTCGTCAAAAAGACCGCCGTTGAACCGCTCGACCTTCTCGAAGCCGACCCGGCCACCGCCCTGCATAGCTGCGAAAAGGTCCTTGGCAAAAGGCTGAAATTCACTCGGGTCACGCTGGCACAGCTCCAGCATCTTCTGAAACATCTTGTTCGGAAGAAGATCGACATCCTCGGCGAACATGCAGAAAACAAGCCGGTTGACGAAATGAGCTACCGTTCCGGGATCGTGCTTACGCTCTCGCAAGCGTTGAGCCAGCGAGGCAAACTTCTGGGCTGCTTCCTCGGTCAAGGCTTGCCGAGTTTTGGCTGGGCGGAGCTTCTCCGGGTCGAGAAAACAAGCACGCAACAGGTCGCGGGTCTTGGCATCGAGGAGATCGTGCAGCTCGAATTCGTGGACCTGCTGAACTGTGTTGGTCCAGTTCGTATGGACCCGGAAGCGCGCCATATCCGACACGATCAGGAGCGGCGGATTCTCCAGCGCGATGCTGTATTGGAGGAGTTGGCCGAACGCCTTATCGAGATCCTTTTTCTTGCCCTTATACTCCCATGCAAAAGACCCTTTGCGCCAGACATCAGCCCAACCCTCACCACCGGAAGTCTTGGATGCGCCCCGCTCGAAGGTAAACCATTCGCCTTTCGGATCAGCAGAGATTGGGTCTTCAATATCGAGCAAAGTGCAGAGGTCGAGGAAATGAGCTTGGGATGCGCTTCGCTCTTTAAGGTCCGCAGCTTGCCATTTCTTGATGAATTCGGAGGGGGTCATGCATTCGCCTGAAAACTCTTTTTCAGATTGGTAGCATTCCCCTGACGATAAAGCCTAGGGTTAAATTCAGAGCATGCACAATGGTTGGCAATCCAAATCCCATGGCCACTCTGCAACATTCAAGAACTTTGGGCTCAGATCAGCAACAGCACAACTGCAAATTGTTTTACAAATAAATATATGATAATGTCCTTTATCACATATTTTATAAATAGCTTTGACCTCAATGATTGAGGTGGATTTCAAACATAGGAGATTACAAATGACTTCATATTTAACTGCAACTAAATCTTATAACGACGGCTCATTTTGGGTGACCTGCCCGAAGTGTGAAAAATTGAACGAAGTAAGCGTAACCAAACAGGTCGGGCACAATGAACCGGAAGAATACTACTGTGCTACCTGTGGAAACGAGTTAGGCAAAGTATCAGCTTCATTGCCACCAGTGGTTCGTTTTGTCGAAGAGAAAGCGTCTAAGTGATGATGCTGGAAGCTATCAACAGTTCACGCCTCCCCGCTGTCTTTACGACAGCGGACAAGGCGACCCAAATGCGATTCATTGATTTTTTTATGGCCAATATTAGCAACGAGAACACCCGACGGGCGTATTCAAAGGCTGTCGGGCAATTGCTTCTTTGGTGTGACGATCAAGGGGTGACTTCTTTTCCCGCCATTCAGCCCACCCATGTAGCTGCTTGGATCGAAGCACTTGGGCGAACTCATTCCGTTCCGACAGTGAAGCAGCACCTTGCAGCCATCAGGCACTTGTTTGATTGGCTGGTCACTGGTCAAGTGGTGCCGGTCAATCCGGCTGCCAGTGTCCGGGGGCCAAAATATGTGGTGAAGCGAGGCAAGACGCCGGTGCTGGAAGCGCAGGAAACCCGGTTACTATTAGAACGGATCGACACGAGCAAAAACGTCGGCCTTCGTGATCGTGCCTTGATCGGACTAATGGTCTATTCCTTCGCGCGGATTGGAGCGGCGCTCAGCCTCAAGGTAGAGGACGTGTACACCCAGAACCGGCGTCTTTGGGTGCGATTGCAGGAGAAGGGCGGCAAGCAGCACGAAATGCCTTGCCACCACAATCTGGAAGCCTGGCTCCATGAATACTTGGATACGGCTAAGCTTTGGAATGATCGCAAGGGTTATGTTTTCCGCACAATCGACCGGGGGACAAAGGAGTTATCGGATCGCCCCCTACCCCAGGCAAACGCCTATGCTATGATCCGTCGTCGCGCTAAACAGGCCGGTATTACAAAGCCAATTGGCAACCACACCTTTCGGGCTACCGGCATCACGGCCTATCTTAAAAATGAAGGCTCGCTAGAAATAGCAGCTCGAATGGCCAGTCATGCATCCATGCGAACCACGCAGCTTTATGACAGACGTGCCGACGAAGTCACCTTGGATGAAGTCGAGCGGATCGTGATCTGAGTTCAAGTTTTCAGGGTTTTTTGAACGCTTTTGGAACGGCCTCTTCGCACCAATTGGCGAATTGCACTATGCCGAGAGAACTAGGCGTATTCCGAGAGCTGTGATCCGGAGAAAAGATCACCGCTCGATACTCGACGGTTGCCGACGCGTTTTAATCCCAAACGAATTTCTCCGGCAAAACATTTGGCGTAGCGACACCCGAGGGGGAGCCTCTTCTTGCGGGTGTGGGATACGAAATCGCAAGCTTTAAAAATTGAAACCGACACCCCCATCCTGGGTAACCAGCCTCACACACACGGTTAATTTGACCACATTCGGAGGGCATCAACAATTTGGGTAGCAAGATCAACTGATCTAGCCACAACACCCCGATCAATCTCCAACGTCAACGGGTACTTTACGTTGTGTATCGTTAGTCGCCTACTGTTCGAGTCACTTGTAGGTATCCAACCACCTTTGACCGCATGAAACGACGCTTTTGTCACAACATCGCGCATCCAAATTCTAAGAGATCGTCAGCAAAAAGTAACTCTTACTTAGTCGGCTAATTTCGAGAAATTTAGCCATGCTGTATTTTTGTCATTAGGAATCCATAGGCATGGGAATTACATTCTGGTCGAACAGGTGTTCAGCTGTCGCTAGCGCGTTCTGACTCAGCGTCTGAGTTGCCAGCACAACAAGCCGCTTTTTCGGACGGGACAGGGCGACGTAAAGAAGGTTTCTGGCTCGATAGTAGCCAGCCTGTTGAGCAGCCGGGATATTATTAGTTCTGAACTGATTGAGGAAGCGGGGCCAATTATACTGATTCCAACCACCGCTCAAGATCACGAGTACATTCTCGAATTCAGCCCCCTTAACGCTGTGTTGGGTGGCGAAAGGCGTGAACCCGTTAATGAACTCTGAAACCGCGACCAACTCTGTGTATGGCACCTTCCGTAGCTCGCGATATCGCTTCAATGAGTTGGATTCATCTTCGGTTGGTTCAGGGCCTAGCTTGGCGATATCGTCTTCACGTCGGACGACGCGGTCGCTGAGCCTCGGTCGACACGTCTGTTTTAAGTGATCGACTACGTCACCGATAGTGCCGTTCTGACGAAGTGCGATAAGCGTGTCCACATCCGCCTTCCATTGCGCTTTGTCTATTGTATTGCGGATGGTCGGGATGCTACCCATAGCCCTGAACATCTCACCGAAGTTACCGCACGCATAAGCAGCGCAGATTGGCTCTACCGTATCAGTGAGGAACGCGATCGCCGCGTCTTCCTTCTTCGCAAAAGCTTCATTTCGATTGAAGATCTTCGCAATATTCGGGTATCCGCGTTCAGCTGCGATAGAATTGTGCGTAAGCATCAAGATCTTTGTTTTGTCGGGTGCGAAGTCCCAACCTTCACCCTGCAGCTGCCGCTTGAGTTGATCGATTGTTTCCGCGAGCGTTCGTGATGGTAGCTCTTGGGACGCATGAGGAGAGTTGATACGCTCGCCTGTGAAATTGTTGCAGTGGAAAAACCGCGCCTCGCCTTGAGCCTCAACGTCATCCACCTCTTGGGTTAGTTCAGGCCGCAAACGATTGAGGACATTGACGATCACTTGGGCAGAACGGAAATTCGATCCTTTGTCGATCCCCTGGATGTTCGGGTAATCAATTAGCGCATAGTCCTTGCGATAGATCGTCTGCCAATGGTCGCCAAAGAGGCCAGTAACCGGACCTGCTGAGGGCTCGAAAAAATGTTCGGACAGGGCCGCCATCACCAGCGGGTCCGTGTCCTGATATTCATCAATAAACAGGATCGGAAATTGGCTAGTGAAAATTTTTTGAAACTTCGGACGCGCGAGCATCTCAGCGAGGAAGAGCGGCACATCGTCGTGGTGTAACGTAATGCTCTGGTCGTCGATGTTAAAGAACCCAAAATTATAGTCGACTGTCTGGTTCGTCACGCCGCCAGCGGCTTCTATAGCTTCCTGTCGTTTGTCCTGCCCGGCTACAAGTTCACGTAAAGTCTTCTGGAATCGGGAAATGAAGGCCCAGCCAAAACCGTGAATAGTATCCACAATAATGGCTGGATGCTCTTCGATCTCATTTGCGATCTCAAGCCGGGCAACCTCAGTATAGGTGATGCACGCCACCTGCTGGCCCGCGTGCATAAGCTTTGCCCCCTTCTCTGCGATAACTTTTTTAAGGGCCGCAACGAGGGAATAGGTTTTACCGGCACCCGCGCCCGCCTCGAGACGAAAGCTTTGGCCATCGGCAAGACATTTCTCGAGCTTTTTTTGAGCCTGCCGAGCAGCGATAACGGCGGGTGATGGCTCCCCCGTCATGCAGCCTCCACTAAATTATGTTCAGCCATGCCCCCATCCACTTGCGGATCAATCAGTTCTAAGGGCGGTGCCTCGTCTGGCGGCGGAGGCGGCTCGGAAAGCCAGATCAGACCGTCCCTAATATATTTTGGGACGTTCCAATCGTCTTCTTGTATGGCGAAACGGATCGCCTCCTCGGTTTTCTTGAAATCCTGAGCCCGCTCGAAGGCTTTAATAGCGGCGTTAGCATCGTCCTCGATCTCGAAGCGATCCAAATTAGCGAGAATAAGCGCATCCTCATAGCTGCGCGCGCAATGGTCCGAGCCGTCTTCCGGCAATTGATAAGCGATGCGGCAAAATTGGCTGACTTTCTGTTGGGGCGTTTTTGCTATCAGCTCCTCAACCGAAATCTCATTGTCTTCGAACCACCGCTTGATCGCATTGTTGGATGTGCGACCGGCCTCAGCACATGGACATTTTTTCCACTTGGTACCTTCTAGGCGAACAGCGTCGATGTCGGTGATGATGAGCGTCTTAAGTTCGAGAAAATCTAGCAGAGGGTAAAAAAACTGCGCGTGGGCGCCACCGACCTCCATCGTCGTGATGTATTGACGGCAAAGCTTTGAAACGTCTGGACTATCCTCATCGACCAACTTTAAGATGCGTGGCATTAGAATTTTTTCTGTCGCGCCTTCCACGAGAATAACTTTATCGGCGAAATAGAGGTCGCACTTTGTCAGCGTCATATATTTCTGGAGGAAACTGCGGTCGTCGGGTTCAATTGAGTTTGCTCCCTTACGAAAGTCTTTGATCTTCGTGCGCCGGATACCCGGCGTAGGCGAAGGTTCGTTTAGGAAATAGCGGATCGCATCAAACTCTGCGGCGTTTGCTAGGTGAGACGAATGGGTAGAGATGATGAATTGAACCTGCCAAGCTAACTCATCCGGGTATTTCTGCGATAAGGTAGAGATTGCTTCGTTAAGCTGGGTAATGAATACCTCTTGCATTTGGGGATGCAGGTGCGCTTCGGGCTCTTCAATGAAGACGAGGTGGGTACCGGGCCTCGTGGCCTCACTGCGGTAAATTTTATGCAAGGCTTCGAGTTGAAGAAGTATGTAAATCAGGTTCCGCGTACCGAGCCCGTTATACCCTTCAGGCAGATGGACACCATCTGTACTCGTGTAGAGAATCCGTGTGTTGTCGGTCAGTAGGCTTTCGACGTCAATGCTAGTCTGTGGTCTCAATTCCGTGTCGTTCAAGCTAGGGAAGCCGAATGTGCTCAGAGCGGGTAGAAGTCCTTTTAACTGCTCGTCAAAATCACCCTGCATGCTTTGTTCAAGCTGCGCGATGGATAATTTCAACTGTGCCGCGATTTCCTGATCGTCGGAAGAAGCATTCAGATTGCTCGCGGTCTGGAAAAGCTTATTCATTAATTTGCCGATTACGTCCGCTTCGCCGCGCTTGCCCGTATCTAGCGTACGTTGCGCCTTCACGAAGCCCGTATGGATTAGTTTCGACAGTTCAGTCGATTTGTCGAACGCCCGACGGTTCGTCTCGTCAGTCGGATCGATTGCGAACGTTCTAATCGCATAGGCCTTAGGGATAGCATCGCGGAGATGGCGGAACAGGACCTGATTTGCATGCTCATCTTCCTGGTAGTCAGGGATGTCTAGCAGTACGCTCAGCATGGGAAGCGACGACGAATATTCGATACGTGCGATTGCCCGTGTGCAGGTCGGATCAAGGTCGATGATGAAGGGCGACAAAGGGCCTAGATCGTCGTCATTCTCGTCGTACGTGAATGTGAGTGTGAGCGAGATGGTCGGGAGGGCGGAAAGCACTGCGTCTGGCAAATAGTCTCCGTCACGCATAGCTTTAGCAGTAACGAACTGCGACCGAACTGCCCCGGAAAAGTCCTCAAGGCGGAACCGACCGACGTGTTCGCCAATGAACTTGTCGAAGACCTCCGTGAGAGAGGTCTTGCCACTGTTATTCCGGCCAACAATCACTGTCGCACCGGGCTCAATTGCTATGTCAACGTTTTCGAGCAAACGAAATCCTTCGACACACACATTTGAAAGCTTAATCATCCAGGATCCTCCGCTGCCCTACTTTAGAGAGCGAAGGTTCGACTCTCTACCGAAAATTGACCAGGTGCTGGTTCTTTGCGCACAGTCTTTCGGTGATCGGTAAGTTCTTGTGACTACCATGCGACAGAAAGCGTGCATTTCAACAAATGGATTTTGATGTCAGCCTTAGGCTGAGCTCTCTCAGAGCTTTGAGGATTGCGAGCGACTATGTAGCAACTAAGGTTTTAACTATTGCGTTTGTAGCCAGCATTTCTAGGTAGGTCGTTTCAAGCTATGGTTAGGTCAATTTTGAGCGCACAGCCGTTTGATGAGAAGAAATGGGAGGCGCGTCTTGTATCTGCACTCGAGGCGCTGTCTGCGAAACAAAAACCTTTCCTGGAGGCATATTGGCAAGCCAACGGCTACCCAACTCAGTTTACTTATAATGGTCGCGACGAAACGCCGTTTCCGAGTGATGATCTTTACGACATCTACGAATCCGCACGACATGCCGAGCGCTTTGGTAATGCGGAATACTATCAGCCGCTCCGCTCATCCTTAGATCCGGTGCGAGGCGTCTTGCATGCACATCCGAGCTTGGCACGCGCTTTGGGAAGAGTAATTGGAAACGATGACCTGCAAGTCGGCATCCTAAATCATAGTTCTTTGGTAAGCCTAAGCCGTTTGATCGTGGGCCAAATGGCGTGGCGCAATGCCCACATTGAGAAGGGCTTTGAAGGTGCTGCGGCCGATCTGAGTTCACTATTACTCTTAGCGAACGGAAGCCGTTCTTCTCCTCTTCCGGGTGATCTAGACGTTGGTTTAGATGTGGCTCTTTTTCACGGCGCTCATTTCGAAGACACGGTCGATCTTGGGGAGGGATATGCACTGCTACCATTCTCAGAACTAGGTGAGTACATCGACAACGAATGGCTGGAGGACATTGCACCTGAACAGATCCGGCACCGGAATTGGCAATCAGTGTTTGCCATCGTGCATTCGTTTCGATGGAAGCCCGCGATCCGTCCAAAAACAGCGAACATCGACCACACGGTCAGAAGCCCGCATCCACTGTTCCAAAGATGGGTTGTTGAGTTTGCAAACCTGCTTGCGGCATCCGTGGGAAAGCCAATCACCTGGATGATGACATTAGAAGGATGCGTGTCGCGGTCCGCGAGTGAGTTGCTTGGTATGCATCATAGCTATGCGTCAGCTCATAGAGGTCGCTCGATCAACCATTTGTTCGATCCATTTAAGAAAGAGAAAGTCGTAGACTATCGATTGGTTGACGATGCTAGGTTTCTTTTCGCCAAAAGGCGAGAAACTGCGTATCCAGAACTTGCCCCTTGTGTGCAACGTTTAGCCGAAGCGCTCGCCAGAGACGGGCGATATGCAGCCGAGGATAGAATACTCGACCTAGCTGTTGTGCTCGAACTTCTTTTCAAGCCTTCCGGCAAACGCATCAGTCTTGATCTACAGAATTCCATCGCGGATTTGTTAGGCAGTGACAACGAATCCAGAGACCGGCTCAAACATGAAGTTAAGCACTTCTATGACGTGCGGTCTGCGATTATCCATGGACCTTCAGACGAAAAAAAGAAACGTCTTCGAACTGAAGTGGGCCAAGCCTTTCAAAACGGTTTTGAGATAGCCCGCAAGTCGCTTTTGAGAAAACTCGGATAAATAGCGCGGCAAAAATTCAACTACAGAGACTACAGGGAGCAATAGCATTTTATGGACAAGCCGAAGTCAATAGCTGTGCCGACATGGTGCCGATTCCGAAGAGGAACGGAAGTTCCGGACATTGAATGATTAAATTTAATCTAATATTTTCAATGATTTAATGGCGCACCGGGGAGGATTCGAACCCCCGACCCCCAGATTCGTAGTCTGGTGCTCTATCCAGCTGAGCTACCGGTGCTTGCCGTGTCCTGCGATCTGTTGATCGCTCAGACTTCAATCCGCTGAGGCAGTGTGTGCTGCGCGGATGAGGGGTCTTCTACTGCGCTCCATGATCCTTTGCAATAGGCGTTTCTGTTTTTTTTGGCGGAATTGAAAAACTCACGCAAACGCTGAATTTTTGCCGTCCATCGCTTGTGAAAAACTTTCCAGGCCAAGCTTTTCAATGCAGGTCCTGTCTGCCCATCACGCGGGGATGCGGTCTGGAATGGAGAAGCGGAAGCGCGTGTTGGGGCAGGCTGTATCCAGACAGATCTTTCCGCCATGCGCCCTTACGATTTCTGCGGCGATCGCCAGGCCCAAACCCACGCCTCCCGCCTTGGAACCGCTGTGGAACGCCCGGAACAGTTCTTTTCGCGTCTTTTCCGGAATGCCGGGACCCGTGTCGACCACACAGATCTCCACCGCGCCTTGCTTGCGCTCCGCTTCCAG
>JABXHN010000020.1 GCA_013373635.1 Flavobacteriaceae bacterium | reverse complement strand
GACGAAGAACAATTGCGCCTACTGCTTAGTGAGTAACTCCCCCTCGCAAAATTTGCTCGGGGGGGGAAGAAGAATAGGAGTTCAGATATGGGTGGTCGCGATTTGTACTCGTCAGGAAGGTCGAACCAGCGGAGACATTCCACGCGCACTCCTTGTCGCGTGGCACGAGCAAAAAGGGCGGAGAGCTGCCGTTCGCCGCGCCCTCCAATGAAGTCTGCAATGCGCAGATAGCGACCTTTGCGAAGTTTGGCCAAGGACCCTAAACTGCTGTTCGAAGTCTTTAGCGTCGGTGCATTCTTAGTTTCGTCTATGGAACCAAGGCTACGACACGCGGCAGTCTACTTGAACATGTAGCAGTTTGATGTCGTAGAACTGAACTTTCGATCAGGTCTCGATTGCGATTGTTCCCGCATCGATGGGCAACCTTACTTGGGTTGCAATAGGCGTGTAGAGGTCCACATCAACACCAGGGGCCTCAATGCCCACAACCAACGAATATCTTCCTCTGTCGTTTATCCGACCAAGCCTTTTACGCTCCCGCCACCAACCCATAACTGGGAAAACACATAGGTGCTCTCTCGCCGCCAAGTCGACCGCAGGGCCTTCCCACGTATCCACATGGAGCGACCCAGCAGACACAGAGTTCGGACCGAAGATCCAACCAGTGTCAGCTTCTCTTTGCGGTCTAAGCCCATCAAAAGAAGCATTTGTGTGCCGCCGGAATAAATCTATACCCTCTCCACGGCGTTGCAAATCAAATCTTAAACCGAAAGATCGGTATCGAGCAGGATCAATGGAGGCAGATGAACTCGGGTTGGGCTCTACAAAGTAAGATAGAGCTACTTTGAGGCGCACCGTTGTGTTCTCCAGCTCTTCCAACATCTGCTTTGGCCATGGTAAAGGGTAATAGTGCGCTTCACCAAACTTATCTCTGCCCCCCTCTCGCTTGAATGGCTGGATGTAAGCCTGAGAGACAAGGGCTAGGTCGCTAGAAGCGGATTGCAGGGCTCGTGCTATATCTGGAACACCGTATCCAAATTTCCTGCGCAACCGACTCCGGCCAGTCAAATTTCCAGCACCATCTAGGCCAGCCAACATCTCTGGGGTCCATCGTGCGCTGTGTGCAATGAGAGCTCTCACGGTTTCAGGCCAGTACCCCGGGTAACTTGCACTTATTCTTGCTGCAAACCTCGCAGCTTGCGCGGTAGCGGCACTTGTTGCCCAGAAGGGAGAAAGAGCCCCCCCAGACCCCCCTTTTCCCGTCGTAATCATAGAGAGAGACGGAAGACCGTCAAACACTGGTGTTCCACCTGGACCGATCGCCCGATTTCCAGCCTCGAAAACAACATCTGGCTTCACAGGGCTTGCCCCTTCAGGCCAAAGCACTGAATTGCGAGAGTACGGACTTATTGCACCAATATTTGCCCCTACAGACCAGTCCTCGAAACCATTTTCCGCAATTTCACTCTGAAAGGACACACCACCAACAGTGAGGGCATTCCAGGCTTGAGACGGGTCCTCTCCGGGGAAAGCATCGAGATCGCTAATATCGTCCCAGTTTCCGGCAGGAGGGATGTTCCCAATTGTCTGAATAAACAGCCTGCGGGGCCGGTCTTCACTGTCTGTCCCATCGTATCCAGAAGCGATTTGATCAAGGGAAGCGCTCCAAAGCGATGGATGCGCCCCTGATCGGTTCTCATTGGAAACAGCCGAGCAAAACACTCGATCTCGCTCTGGATTTTCTATCTCAGCAAGCGACGTAGCCGCGACCGTTATGGCTCCGTAACTTCCCGGTTCATTTGCAGGGAAGCCATGCGGCGGAAGAATCTTTACTGATTCCAAGCGGTGCGTGAGTTGAGGCTCTGAGCTATCACCCAAGAGAGTGGTGAGATCTCCATGAAGGCTAAGGCCTGCCATCCCCGTTCCATGACCACGTGGAATGTGATCATCCACCCCCCACCTTGTATCAATGGCTTGCAGGTCATCTGGCGACAATGCTGGCTCAATCAAGGGGTGGGCTCTGTTCACACCTGTGTCGAGAATACACACTGCAGTTGCATCATTCGGGGGCCAAACGATGCGATCAGCGAGGTTCTCGACCAGCTCATCTTCGAATGCTTCGAGGTCTTCCAAAATGACCTTGGGATTATCTGTAACCAAACCAAGCTCTGCAACACCGCCCTGGCCACCAAAAATCAAAAGTTCAATAACGGAGCGGGTTGCATGAACAGGTAATACCACAGCCTCTGGAAACTCTGCCCAACGGTCTTCAGGGGAAATTGTGGCCCCCAGCCCCTGCGCGAGCGCCCGAACATCATCTACGCAGTCTGGCCAACACCAAACCGCCCACCACATAGTGTGCTGAGGGTCATCAGGCAAATGCTCGGGCGCGTCCCTCCACAGCTCTACCAAATTGGCCATTCGGACATTTTCAATTGGCTCAACCCGTTTGGCTTGAGGAGGATTTCCGGCTTCGGTGAGATCCCCACCTTGGTAGTCATTCACAACAGCCGTTAGAAGTTCTCTGGCCTCATCAGGAACATACAACACGACGCTGCGGGCCCCGCTATCCAGCAAGCGCTCAGAACTTTGACGAGTCTTCTCACTCGAGCGTTCGACGTCTTGGTGTCCAGCTTCCTCATTGAGCTCAACACGAATGTAGACGCCCTTTGGCTCTGGAGACCCTTCAGGTAATTGCTTTGCGTAAGGTCGACGTTGGTCCGCTTCAACAAACGCGGCTTTAAGATCAGTAGCTATCCTCACACCGTGCTGGCTTCGCGTTCGGCCATACTGCGGGCGCGGCCCTGTATTGTGTGATTTGTAGTTTTCTGTCTCCGTTAAATGGGAAATCCCAATGTGTGGCAGGCTATAGTCTGGCAAATTTTTTTAACTCTGAAAAATTTTCTTCACTGACTGGCGTGCCTCAAGCTGACCTACGATATCGCTCGTAGAGACGTTTGAGCGCTCCGATAGTATAGCTTCTTTTACAGCTTCTTCGGTCGCTCGTGCAATCTCAGATTGGCTTAACCCTTCAGCGGCCTTGACTACTGATTTCCAAGCGATACGAGGAAATTTCAGAGGTTTTAGATTTGACTTCACTACTTCGCGCACCTGCTCGTCCGACGGCAACTCAAACATGAGCACCTCATCAAAACGTCTTTGCAGTGCTTTATCTAAAAGCTCTGGATGGTTTGTGGCCGCTACTATTACACTGTCCGTGGTTGAAGGTTCCTCCATAAACTGGAGAAAGCTGTTCAACACGCGGCGCATTTCAGCCACATCATTGGAAGCACTTCTGTGCCCCCCAACAGCATCAAATTCATCAAACAAATATACGCCTCGTTTTTGAAGAGTTTCGTCAAAAACCAAACGAAGCTTTGCTGCAGTCTCGCCCATATATCGGGTAATCAAACTATCGAGGCGAACAACAAAAAGCGGTAGTCGTAGCTCCCCGGCGAGACCCTCTGCAGACATTGTCTTACCTGACCCTGGAGGGCCCGCAAATAGAAGCCGACGCACTGGAGCCTTATTGTGTTCGCGCAGCCAGCTTCTTTTCTCCTGTTGCAAAACCACCTTGGCCAAGCGTTCGCCAATAGCGGGAGACAGTACAATATTCGACAGCCGAATTTGCGGATCACGAAGATCTAATACACTACTGAGCTCTCCACGAGGCTGTGCAAAAGCGACCGGCACACCCGGAGAGTCCCCACGTTGCGCTCGAATCGCATCTACTGCAGAGCGAAGCTCTTCAGCGTTCGTCCTGTGGCCTTGCCGCGCCTCAGCCGCTGCTATTTGCAGTGCAATAGCGAGAAACCGCTCCTCATCACCATCGGCGCGACTTCGCAGCATAGACAGTATTTGCTTCGCGTTCGACATGATTTCATCGATCCCCCTACAAAAGCAGCTTATAAAACGCTAGATCGGCTTGCCAAGGACTAAGTTCCACAACGTCTGGGGATCCTCTGGCAGTAATTTGATCGTTTTGCAGTGCGGCAGTGAATTTCCTTTCCGCGCATCTTTGCCAAATTGCCATGCCCGCTTTGGGCTGGAAGAGGTTATATTTCGCCCTTGGCGCGAAGGTCGGCTTTGGGCCGTCCGTGAAGACGGCCCATGACTTAGATCTCGATAGATTCAGCAATCATCAGCGCATCTTCAAGTTCCACGCCGAGGTATCTGACGGTGCTGTCCATCTT
>JABXHN010000002.1 GCA_013373635.1 Flavobacteriaceae bacterium | reverse complement strand
TCTGCTTAGAAGGCAGATGCTCTATCCAGCTGAGCTACGCGACCGGCCTTTGCGAATTTGTGATTCGCGGGTGCAAATATAGAATATTTTACTACTATTAAACAATATTTTTTTAGAATAATTCTCCTATTCAGGGTACTCAATTCTAAGATGATAAATATTGGTCAATTTCTTCTTTAATGTTTTTTTGATATCCAGGATATCTTTAAAGGTAATATTCGAATTAGAAAACTGATTTGCAGTCATTTGCATATCAATTATACGCTCAACAAAATCACTAATTTCTTCGTATGTAGGATTCTTTAAACTTTTGGAGGCCGCCTCTACCGAATCAGCCATCATTAATATGGCGGTTTCTTTTGAAAAAGGAAGTGGTCCAGGATAGGTAAAATTCTTTATGTCGACATTTTCATCCAGCTCTTGTGCTTTCTTGTAAAAATAATAGACCTGAGTTTGACCGTGATGTGTTCTTATGAAATCGATTAATCGATCTGGTAAATTGTTTTTTTTAGCCATCTCTATACCATCGATAACATGGTCGATGATGATTTTTGCTGAATCCACTGGAGAAAGTTCATCGTGAGGATTCACTGAACTGATTTGATTCTCTGTAAAATACATAGGATTGAGCATCTTTCCAATGTCGTGATAAAGCGCCCCTACCCTAACAAGCATCGCATCAGCTCCAATCTCATTGGCTGCAGCTTCAGCCAAATTTGCAACTTGAAGCGAGTGATTAAACGTACCAGGAGCTACATTAGACATCTCCTTAAGTAATGGAGAATTGGTATCAGAAAGTTCTAATAAAGACACATCTGACACCAATCCAAAGGTCTTTTCGTAGATGTAAACCAAAGGCTGAACAAATAAGGTGATCATCCCATTGAGCACAAAGAAACCAATGGTGGTAAATTGAATTGATTCGACTCCTCCTTCATGAATGATATGAAATGCCAAATAACCAAAAATATAAACTCCAGTAATTTGAGCTACTGTAATAAATAAATTGGTTCGTTTATAAAGTTCCCTAACAGATAATATGGTAACAATACCAGCCAATATCTGCAAGAAGATAAACTCAAAACTATTGGGGACGATAAAACCTAGAATTAAGACCGTAAGAACATGGACAAACAATCCTAAACGTGGATCAAAAAATGTTTTCAAAATAATTGGCAATACACAAAGTGGCACTACGTAGAGGTAATCAACTTGAATTTTAACCATCAAAGATGTGATCAACACCATTAAGATCATATTAAAATACACAAAGGTTACCTTGGTGTTATCTTTAAATATCGGCAAGCGATACTTGAATAAAAACAGCATCAGCATCATTAGCACCATCGCAACAAGCACTGTATAGCCGGCGATTATGAAGTAATAATTGATATCTGACCAGATTGTTGATTCGAATTCAGATTTCAAAGAACTCAAAACGCTGTAATTATCAGCCTCTACTACTTCTCCTTTAAGTACAATTAATTTTCCCTTATCGACATAGCCTTTATTTGTGGATATTTTGGAGATCTTATCCATTATATCCTTATTGGTGAGATTGTTGTCTAAACTTAAGTTGGGGTTGATTAAATCGATAAAAATAGACTGAAAATCAGCTAATTGATTTTCAAAGCCCAACGAAGTTAATCTCGAATCAATATATTCAAAAACATTTTGAAGTGTGTAGATTTGACTCTTAGATACCAATTCCGATTTGTTGTTCTTAACAATATAAATATTCTCCGAAGGATAAATCAGATCAGACTTTCTAACAACTCCTCTTGAATAGACAGATTCGATAATATTTGAAATTGTTTTTTTGAAGTACAGGGTATCGAGCTTAAACTGCTCATTTTGAAGGACTAGTTCATCTACCTTGAGATTGATTTGATCCATAGCTTTGAGGATTACGTCTTCCTCGTACTGATAATAGGGAACTTGATCCGATCGAATGGCTTTCTTTTCTGCTTCTACTTCTTCTACTGATTTTGTAACTGTAAAATCAAACGGAGCATAAAGGGTTTCAAATTGCCAGGGTTTACCCTTTTGAAATTCGTACTTAAACTTTCCTCCCTTAGGTAGTAAAAAAACGATAAGAATAATCGCAAATAGATAGAGAATGTATTTGTAAATCAGCGATTGATTTCTAAATAGTAGATCGAGTTTCGTTTTCATTGATGGGAGTTATACATCAAAAATAGAAAAATTCATCTTGAATTATCTATTTTAATCATTCAAACCCATGCCTTCCGACTTAATTTTTTAATTTAGTATCAAATATCGCATCATGAACAAAGTTGTTATTGTATCTGCAGTTCGAACTCCATTAGGTAGTTTTATGGGAAGTCTTTCATCTGTTGAAGCTACTGAATTGGGAAGTACCGCAATAAATGCCGCTATAGCCAAGGCTTCTATTGATCCTAGTGATGTAGATGAAGTGTTTATGGGTCATGTGATTCAAGCTGGATGTGGACAAGCACCGGCTAGACAAGCAGCCCTCAATGCAGGATTACCGTCAAATATCCCTTGTACTACAGTAAATAAAGTATGCGCTTCTGGCATGAAGAGTATTATGTTAGCTGCCCAAGCGATTGCATTGGGTGATGCAGAAGTTGTCGTTGCAGGTGGTATGGAAAATATGAGTTTAGCACCTCACTTATCACATTTGAGATCTGGAATTAAATTTGGCGATCAAAATTTAAAGGATTCGATGACTCTAGATGGTTTGCAAGATGCTTTTACCCATCAAGCTATGGGAATCTATGCCGATCAATGTGCTACAAAACACAGCATATCAAGAGAAGAACAAGACGCTTATGCTATTAGTTCTTATAAGCGAGCTGAAAAAGCATGGAACGAGGGATTGTTTAATGAGGAAGTGGTTCCTGTTATGGTACCTCAACGCAAAGAAGGATTTATTGTTGTAGACAAAGACGAGGAATACACAAACGTTCGTTTTGAAAAGATCCCTGATCTTAGAGCTGCTTTTACAAAAGATGGGACTGTAACTGCTGCCAATGCTTCTACAATTAATGATGGTGCTGCTGCTCTTGTTTTGATGAGCGAAGAGAAGGCTAAAGAATTAGGACTGCAACCACTAGCAATGATTAGTTCTTATGCAGATGCAGCACTAGACCCAGAATGGTTTACAGAGGCACCTGCTGCTGCTCTACCTAAAGCACTTGCTAAAGCGGATTTATCGATTGATGATATTGATTATTTTGAAATCAACGAGGCTTTCTCTGTAGTGAGTCTTGCCAATCAAAAAATCCTAAATATTGACAGTGATAAATTAAATATCAATGGAGGTGCTGTGGCTCTAGGTCACCCCCTTGGGTGTTCTGGTGCTCGAATTGTAGTTAGCCTCCTACATATATTAAAACAAAACAAGGCCAAATACGGCGCTGCTGCTATCTGTAACGGAGGTGGTGGTGCTTCTGCTCTAATCCTCCAAAATTTGTAGTGGATTAATGAAATACGGAATTTGTAATTTAAGTGTAATACCCCTTCGATCTGAGGCCAATAATATGGCTACTCAGCAATCCCAATTGCTATATGGCGAATTGTTCAAGATCCTAGAACAGCGTAAATTCTTCAGCAAAATAAGATGTTTGTTTGATGATTACGAAGGTTGGATCTCTAATTTACACTTTAAGGAACTCAGTCAAGAACAATTTTACGAATTAAAAGAGCTAAAGCCTTCATATAATTACGACTTAGCACACTATGTGCACAATAAAAACAATAGTCTACTGCCTGTTGTCATAGGATCTGACTTGAGTATGGCTCCTTTTTTAAATCATCAATGTGAAGCTTCAATAATACCAAATCAACATTCAGTGGTTTCAGCAGCGATGATGTATTTGAACGCTACTGAGCTAGTGGGAGGAAAAACCCCATTTGGAATTGATTCGAGTGGATTATCACAGATGGCCTATAAATTAAACGGTATTGCACTCAAAAGAACTCCACAGGAACAATCGACTCAGGGTGAAGCATTGAGCTTTATAGAAGAAGCTAAAGCAGGTGATCTAGTATTTTTTGACAATAAAGATGGTGTTATCGATCACGTTGGAATACTATTGGAAAACAATTACATCATTCATGCCTTTGGTAGTGTTAGAATCGATCGAATTGATCATACCGGCATCTTCAATATAGACACCAACACCTACACTCACTCAGTTCGAGTTATCAAATCGATACAATAAAAAAAGCCTCGTAAAAACGAGGCTTTCATAAGAGATAAACTCTTTTTTATTGATCGATTAAATCTTGAACTCTCTTATAATTTACGAAGTCACTTAAAGCACCATAAATATTCTTTAACTGTTCTAAAAGTTCTTTGTTTTCAGGATTCGTTTTGTATGCAGCTTCAAGAGCATCAGCACCTTTTTTAAACAACGCCTCTTTTTGAGCTTTTAAAGAATCGTATTTAGCAATGTCTTTTGCAGAGTTTCCTCTAATCGCGTTCATTTGCTCTACTAACAGGTTCCCTTCATTAATATACGAAGTTGATAAATTTAAATGAGCATTGATGTAAGAGGGATCAATTTCAATACATTTTGAATAAGCAGCTCTTGCAGCTTCGTAGTCGTTTTGCTCCATACTGATGACACCTATATTATAGTGCAAGTCCGGATTCTGTGGATCTACTTCTATTGCTTCATTCATTAAACTCTTAAATTTGTCTTTATCTCCTTGTTTAAAATAAAGATTTGCTTGATTTAAAATTAATGAAACATCATTTGGATTCACTTTTCTGGCATCCACATAAGCCTCCATTGCTTTTTCGTCATCGCCTTCTTGAGTGTAAATAAGGGCGATATTTTTGATGATTTCAGAACGTTTAGATTCTGTTTTTTCATCTTTAGGATCTTTGTGTGTTCCCGCCTTTACCATGATATCACGTTGTGCCTTATCCATTGCTACACGTTCACCTGTAGCAACGTCAACTGCTGTGAATTTCACTTCTGAACCGTCGTAGTTAAGATCTTTTAATTCGTTGTAATACTGTAAAGCCAAAGGATAATCTTTTCCACTAACGGCACTTGATGCAGCGTAGTATAAATAGATCGTATCTCTTGGACTGATTGAATAACTCATGTGTAGTTTAGTTGCAGCATCCACAAAATTTGAATTTTGGTTATCCGCTACAGCTGAATTTACAAGATCATTTGAAATACCTTTCAATTTGTCAGCAACTTCATTAGATTCAACTTGCTGATATGCTTTAATAGCATTTTCAAATTGAGAATCATCTCCAGCTTTCGCTAAGATCGTGTAAGCATCACCTAAAAACTCATAATAAGCTACTTTAGATTTTTCATCAGCACTGTCAATGGTTCCCTCTACTGGTTTTAAAGCATCTAAAACTCCCTGAGCATCATTAGCTTTTAATGCTTTTTTAGCAGCCTTTAATTCATCTTTTTGAGCAAAGCTAATTGCAGATGCGAAAATGGCCACTACTAATAATAATTTCTGTTTCATTTTTAAATTTAGTATAGTTATCAAATTATTCCATTTCTGATGGAGTAGATGTTTCGTTGTCATTGACTTGAGATGCTCCGTTTACTTCGATATCGTTAACTTCTAAATCATCTTCTACATCTTCCTCTTTCATTACTTTTGCAACTGCTGCAATGGAGTCATTGTCTTTGATGTTGATGAGTCGAACCCCTTGTGTCGCTCTACCCATCACTCTTAAATCCTCAACTGCCATACGAATTGCAATACCCGATTTATTGATAATCATAAGGTCATCAGAATCGGTAACATTTTTTAAAGCCACTAATTTACCGGTTTTTTCGGTAATGGAAATAGTTTTAACACCTTTTCCACCGCGATTGGTAATTCTGTAGTCTTCAATGTCAGATCGTTTTCCGTAGCCTTTTTCTGAAACTACTAGAATGTTATCTTCTAAATTGTTAACAGAAATCATGCCAATTACCTCATCTGAATCATCTGCAAGTGTAATTCCTCGAACACCAGCAGCATTTCTACCCATCGGTCTAGTCTTGTTTTCTTCGAATCGAATTGCTTTACCTGATTTTAATCCAAGGAATACATGAGAAGTACCTGTGGTTAATTTTGCTTCCAGTAATTCATCTTCATCACGAACAGTAATTGCGTTGATACCGTTTGTACGAGGTCTTGAATACTGTTCTAAAGAGGTCTTTTTAACAATTCCCTTTTTAGTAGCCATAATCACATAATGAGAATTTACATATTCTTCATCTTTGAGATCCTGAGTACAAATGAAGGCTTTAACCTTGTCGTCAGGTGCTATATTAATAAGGTTTTGAATTGCTCTACCTTTAGAGGTTCTACTTCCTTCTGGAATTTCATAAACACGCATCCAGAAACACTTCCCTGTCTGAGTAAAGAAGAGCATGTATTGGTGATTGGTTCCCACAAAGAGGTGCTCTAAGAAATCTTCATTTCTAGTGGCAGAAGCTTTTTGACCAACTCCTCCTCTATTTTGAGTTTTGTATTCAGAAAGAGGTGTACGTTTGATATAACCCGCATGAGAAATAGTGATTACTACTTGCTCATCAGGAATCATATCTTCAATACTGAGGTCACCTCCTGCATAATTGATTTCTGAACGACGTTCATCTCCGTATTTATCTTTTACTTCGATCAATTCGTCTTTGATGATTTGCATACGACGATCTTTATTGGAAAGAATTTCTTTACAATCAGCAATAAACTTAATGATCTCATCGTATTCAGCTCTTAACTTATCCTGCTCAAGACCCGTCAACTGACGCAATCTCATTTCAACGATAGCTTTTGCTTGAATTTCAGTGAGCTCAAAAGCTTTCATCAAGGCTTCTCTTGCTTCGTCTGGACTCTTTGAAGCTCTGATGAGGCGAATTACTTCGTCAATGTTGTCTGAAGCGATAATTAAACCTTCTAAAATATGTGCTCTAGCTTCTGCCTTGTCTAATTCAAACTGAGTTCTTCGTACAACTACCTCGTGACGGTGATCGACAAAATGACGAATCATGTCCTTAATATTGAGCATTTCTGGACGTCCTTTAACTAGTGCGATATTATTGACACTAAACGACGTTTGTAATGCTGTATATTTATAGAGCATATTGAGAACGATATTTGGAATAGCATCTCGTTTTAATACGTAAACGATACGCATTCCATTTCTATCAGACTCATCTCTAATGGTCGAAATACCCTCTATTTTTTTCTCGTTGACTAAATCAGCTGTTTTCTTGATAAGATCAGCTTTATTGACTTGGTAAGGAATTTCAGTTACAACGATACATTCGCGATCACGAACCTCTTCCATCGTAGCCTTTCCACGCATCACAATACGTCCTCTACCTGTGTGGAAGGCTTCTTTTACTCCATCGTATCCGTAAATGATACCTCCTGTTGGAAAATCTGGAGCTTTAATATGTTTGATGAGTTCATCAATTTCAATATCGTTATTATCTATATAAGCAACAGTTCCATCGATAACTTCTGATAAATTGTGAGGAGGCATATTGGTAGCCATTCCTACAGCAATACCAGAAGCCCCATTGACTAATAAGTTTGGTATTCTAGTAGGAAGAACTATAGGTTCTTTTAAAGAATCGTCAAAGTTGAGTTGGTGATCTACTGTATCTTTATCGATATCTGCCAACATGTCCTCTGAAATTTTACGCATACGTGCTTCCGTATAACGCATTGCAGCAGGGCTGTCGCCATCAACTGAACCAAAGTTTCCTTGACCGTCAACAAGCATATAACGCAGCGACCACTCTTGCGCCATACGCACCATAGTGTCATATACAGAAGAATCTCCGTGTGGGTGATACTTTCCTAATACTTCACCAACAATTCTCGCTGATTTCTTATAAGAACTATTAGACCTAACTCCTAGCTCGTGCATTCCAAATAATACTCTTCTGTGTACAGGCTTTAAACCGTCTCTTACATCCGGTAGGGCACGTGACACAATGACCGACATAGAATAATCTATGTAGGCTGACTTCATTTCATCATCAATATTAATTGGAATTAACTTTTCTCCTTCTGCCATAGATAATTAAATAATATGGTTAGTGTTATAATAATAAGGCAAGATAAACAAATTAGCGAGCAAACAAAGGAGCTCGAATAGCTATTATTAAACAATTTATCAACATTTTTCACCCCCCAAAAAGTTGATAAATAATTCTAGTATTTCTTTGTTTTATGTGTTTAATTTTGTGAATTGTAATCGATATCAATTATAATTAGGTATGATATTTGCCAGAGAATTAGTAGAGATTTATTAATTTTAAAGGAATAAGTGAATTTATGGATGAAAATTTTTCACCTAGAGTAAAAGATGTAATTGCCTACAGCAAAGAGGAGGCCTTGAGATTGGGACACGATTTCATAGGCACAGAACATCTATTGCTAGGATTGTTGCGAGATGGAAGCGGTAAGGCGATTAATATTTTGGATGCTTTGGCGATCGATTTTGAACTTTTGAGAAGAAAAATAGAAGCTTTAAACCCTGTTGATGTCAATCAACCTAGTCTGAATGACCAAAACAATCTGCATTTGACTCGACAAGCAGAACGCGCTTTAAAAACCACTTTTTTAGAAGCAAAACTCTTTCAGAGTACTGCCATTAATACAGCTCACTTATTACTTTGTATTCTCAGAAATGAAAATGATCCCACTACAAAGATTCTCAATAAGATGAACGTGGATTACGAAGGGGTAAAAGAACAATTTAAGACGATGCTTACAAACGAAGACAACTATATATCAGATACACCAAGAAGTTCTTTTTCAGATGAACATGAAACGCCTCAAGGAGAAGAGCGCTATAGCAATCCTACCAAAGCCAAAACTGCTAAAAAATCCAAGACTCCTGTATTGGATAATTTTGGGAGAGACCTCACTCTAATGGCCGAGGAAAATAAATTAGATCCCGTAGTGGGTAGGCTAAAAGAAATTGAACGCGTTTCTCAAATTCTCAGTAGAAGAAAGAAAAACAATCCGCTTTTAATTGGTGAACCTGGAGTTGGTAAAAGTGCTATTGCAGAAGGACTAGCGCTTCGAATCATTCAAAAAAAGGTGTCACGTGTTTTGTTCAACAAACGCGTTGTTACTCTTGATCTCGCTTCATTAGTGGCTGGAACTAAATACAGAGGTCAGTTTGAAGAACGAATGAAAGCCGTGATGAATGAAGTTGAAAAAAATGAAGACATCATACTCTTTATAGACGAAATTCACACTATTGTAGGAGCTGGAGGAGCTACAGGTAGTTTGGATGCTTCAAATATGTTTAAACCCGCTCTAGCTAGAGGAGAAATTCAATGTATTGGTGCTACGACCATCGATGAATACCGTCAGTATATCGAAAAAGATGGAGCCTTAGAACGAAGATTTCAAAAGGTGATGATAGAACCGACATCTATAGATGAAACCATTGAAATTCTCAATAATATCAAAGCGAAGTACGAAGACCATCACAATGTCATCTTTACCGATGAAGCCATCAAGGCTTGTGTTACCCTTACAGAGCGTTATATGTCTGACCGTTTCTTGCCAGATAAGGCTATCGACGCCTTGGATGAAGCTGGATCTAGAGTTCATATTAGCAATATGAATGTTCCACAAGAAATTGTGAACTTAGAAAAAGAACTCGAGGAAGTTAGAGAAGCTAAAAACGCCGTAGTTAACAAACAGAAATACGAAGAGGCTGCGAAACTCAGAGACGATGAGAAAAAAATTGAGAAAAAACTTCAAATAGAACAAGAGCTTTGGGAAGAAGAGGCTAAAAAACACAAAGACACCGTTACGGAGACTCATGTTGCTGATGTAGTATCCATGATGAGTGGAATTCCCGTGACTAGAATTGCTCAAGAAGAAAGCGTTAAACTCGCAGAACTTCCACAGCTTATCAAAGGATCTGTGATTGGACAAGACGAAGCAGTAGCCAAAGTTGCCAAGGCAATTCAACGCAATAGAGCCGGATTAAAGGACCCAAACAAACCCATTGGATCATTTATATTTTTAGGTCAAACAGGGGTAGGTAAAACACAGTTAGCCAAGGTATTAGCCAAAGAAATATTTGACTCTGAAGACGCCTTAATTCGCATCGATATGAGTGAGTATATGGAGAAATTTGCAATCTCGAGACTTATTGGTTCTCCTCCGGGTTATGTAGGATATGAAGAAGGTGGACAGCTTACCGAAAAGGTTCGCAGAAAACCCTACTCAGTCATTTTATTAGACGAGGTAGAAAAGGCACATCCTGATGTTTTCAATATGTTACTTCAGGTTCTTGATGATGGCTATTTAACTGATAGTTTAGGTCGTAAAATTGACTTTAGAAACACCATTATCATCATGACTTCAAACTTAGGCTCAAGACAGCTTAAAGATTTTGGTCAAGGAGTTGGTTTTGGAACAACTGCGATGAAATCGCAAGAAGACAAACACAGTCGATCAGTGATTGAAAACGCTCTTAAAAAGGCTTTTGCTCCTGAATTCCTTAACCGAATAGACGATGTAATCATCTTTAACGCTCTCGAAAAAGAGGATATCGCTAAAATTATTCAAATTGAGTTAAAACATCTCTTCAAGAGAATTGAACTTTTAGGGTACCAGTTAAAACTCTCCAAGAAAGCCATAGATTTTATTGCTGAGAAAGGCTTTGATAAACAATTTGGAGCAAGACCTCTTAAAAGAGCGATTCAAAAATTTATCGAAGATGAACTTGCTGAGCAAATTGTCAATTCAAAAATTGAAGAGGGAGATACCATCAAACTAGACTATAAGTCAAATGATGAAAAATTGAGCTTTACCGTACTTAAACCTAATAAAACTAAGGAAGAGATTTAAGGACACTACATCGATAGGTAAATCCAATTTACATTAATTCAACCAAGGGAGGTGTTTTTTATGAATTCATTAAAAATACCTCCTTTTACTTTTATTTAAATATATATAAACTATTTTTGGATTGTGAAAAGTTAATTTTCCTATGAATCAACACGTATACACTTTAAATCTTCTTAAGCGTTCTGCTTCTACAGCTACGACTACAACCCCTTTGGGGTAATTTCATATATATCATCCGTCTTAGCTCAATGCGTGTTAAATCCATATAAATCAAGTTTATACATCTTATGAAAGTATTAAAATTCGGAGGCACTTCAGTGTCAAATGCCGAAAACATATCCAAAGTAAAAGCAATTGTCAGTTTAGAATCTAACAAACACTCTGTAGTAGTTGTTTCAGCTCTTGGAGGTGTCACAGACCTCCTACTCCAGGCTTCTGAAAAAGCAGCCAATAAGGATCAAAGCTATTTAGAAATCGTATCTGAAATCGAAAACAGACACCTCAATGCTGTTAAATCATTGATTAATGTTCAATATCAAAGCGAATTACTATCTAAAATCAAGGCTGAATTAAACAACTTAGAAACACTCTTAGAGGGTTCTTATTTAATAGGTGAACAAACTCCAAAACTTTCTGATAAAGTTGTGAGTTACGGAGAGCTGCTTTCTTCTTTTATCATTGCTTCTTACTTTAAAGCTGAAGGTTTGAATTCCGAGCTCCTAGATTCTAGAACTGTAATCAAAACCAATTCCAACTACAATAAAGCTCAGGTTAATTTTGAAGTAACTAATCAAGCCATTGCAGAATATATATCTAAAGCACCCCACCAAATCACTGTGATGGGTGGATTTATTTCATCTTCGGAATCAGGAGAGAGTACTACTTTGGGGAGAGGTGGATCTGACTATACTGCAGCAATTGTTGCAGCTGCGATTGACGCTAAACAACTGGATATCTATACCGATGTTTCTGGAATGTTTACCGCTAATCCAAAGATGGTCAAGCAAGCCAAGCCTATTGACAATATCTCCTATGAGGAAGCGATGGAACTTTCTCACTTTGGAGCAAAGGTACTCTACCCTCCTACGATTCAACCAGTTCTCAATAAAGAGATTCCTATCGTTATTAAGAACACCTTCAAACCAGAGGACAAAGGAACTACGATTGCTAAAAACAATTCACCTGAAAACAAATCAGTACAAGGAATTAGTCATATCGATCAAATTGCATTGTTGTCTCTTGAAGGTGCTGGAATGGTGGGTATTCCAGGGATTTCAAAGCGTTTCTTCGAAGTGCTTTCTAACGCTCAAATATCTGTTGTATTAATTACTCAAGCATCCTCAGAACACTCGATATGTATCGGTGTCAATGAAAAAGATGCGGATCTAGCGGCTTCACTTGTCAATGATGCTTTTGAATTTGAAATCAGCAAAGGTAAGATCAAGCAGGTAACTCCTGAAAAAGAATACTCAATTGTAGCTTTAGTCGGTGATAATATGAAATCACACCAAGGCTTAAGCGGTAAGATGTTTAGCACTCTTGGAAAAAACAATGTCAATATTGTCGCTATTGCTCAAGGTGCATCAGAAAAGAATATATCAGTAGTCATCAAGACAAAAGATGTCAAAAAAGCTTTAAACACACTACATGAGACCTTCTTTGAAGAAAACGTCAAGCAACTCAATTTATTTGTAATGGGAGTTGGAAATGTGGGTGCTCGTTTTATGGCCCAATTAGAAGGACAAAAGAGCTACTTAAAGAAAAATTTAAAACTCAATATTAGAGTTATTGGAATTTCAAATTCTAGAACCATGTACTTTAATGAATCGGGTATTGATTTAAAGAATTGGAAGGAATTACTCGCTGGTGGAGAACAAGCCGATAAAAAACGCTTTTTTGATCAGGTTACTGAATTAAACCACAGAAACTCCATCTTTGTTGATAATACTGCCAGCGCAGAGGTATCAAAGACCTACGAGTCCTATCTCTCTAATAGTATTTCAGTGGTTACCTGTAATAAAATCGCTTGTTCATCTGAATATGCTCGTTATAAAAACCTCAAGTATTTAGCGTCTGAATACAACGCTCCATTCTTATTTGAAACTAATGTTGGTGCAGGATTACCAATTATCGATACCCTTAAAAACCTCATCGCCTCAGGTGATAAGATTTTAAATATTAAGGCTGTATTATCCGGTAGTCTCAACTTTGTGTTTAACAACTTTAACGATAGCACTAAATTTGTAGACATCGTTAAACAAGCCCAAGAAGAAGGATATACTGAACCAGATCCAACTATTGATTTAAGCGGTATTGATGTCATGCGTAAAATTCTTATTCTCGCGAGAGAATCTGGAAATCAACTCGAGCTTGAGGATATTGAAAATCGATCATTTTTACCTGAAGCATGTCTTAAAACTTCTTCTAATGAAGAATTCTTTGAGAGTCTAGTAAAATTCGAAGAACACTTTCAATCACTCTATCAATCAGCTGCCGCTAAAAATTCTAAACTCAAATACGTAGCGAGTTTTAACCAAGGTAAGGCAAGTGTTGGTCTAGAGGAAATTCCTCAAGGACACGATTTTCACAATCTAGAAGGAAGTGACAATATTGTTTTATTCTATACAGAACGCTATCCAAACCAGCCAATGATCATTAAAGGAGCTGGTGCAGGTGCTGATGTAACTGCCTCTGGAATCTTTGCAGATATAATACGAATCGGAAACTACTAGTTTACTACTTTTACCAAAACACAATCTATGAGTAACAATAGTGAAATAGAAGTTTTTTGTCCTGGAACCATCGCCAATGTTTCCTGTGGATTTGATGTTATGGGATTAGCCCTTGACGGTATTGGAGATCGAATGCTCATTCGAAAATCAAACCAAAAAGGGATCAGCATCACTAAAATTGAAGGTCAGAACCTTCCCTTAGAAACTCAAAAGAACGTTGCTGGAGTCGCTGGTTTAAAACTATTAGAACATTTAAATTCTGATCAAGGATTTGAAATTGAAATCTATAAAAATATTAAGGCTGGAAGTGGTATCGGATCTTCTGCAGCTAGTTCTGCAGGTGCTGTTTGGGGAATCAACTTTCTTCTCGGCGAACCTCTTTCGAGAAAGGAGCTCATAGAATTCGCTATGGAAGGTGAGCGTTTAGCATCGGGCGTGGCTCATGCTGACAATGTAGCTCCTGCCCTACTTGGTGGTTTTACACTAGTTCGTTCTTACGAGCCACTAGATGTGATTTCACTCCCACATCCATCAGAATTATACGCAACTGTGATTCATCCTCAAATAGAGGTTAAAACAGCTGATTCCAGAAGAATACTCAAGCAAAACATCACCATGAAACAAGCCATCACTCAGTGGGGGAATGTCGGTGGACTAGTAGCGGGATTATTTACAGAGGATTACGATTTAATTAGCAGATCATTAGAAGATGTTATTGTAGAGCCGATTCGTTCTATTTTAATACCTGAATTTGATCGTATTAAATCATCCTCAAAAGAAGTTGGTGCCCTAGGCTGTGGAATCTCAGGATCAGGACCTTCTGTTTTTGCACTCAGTAAGGGGGAAGCTACTGCAAAAGCAGTTGCCGAGCAAATGAAAAACATCTATATTCCACTCGGAATAGATTTTGAAATCCACATTTCAAAAATCAATACCGAAGGAGTTAAACAATTGTAACTACATGAATTATTTCAGTTTAAATACACCAGATCACATCAGTAGCTTTAAAGATGCTGTCATCAGAGGAATTGCTCCAGATAAGGGCTTGTACTTTCCAGAGTCAATTACTCCACTAGATCCTTCTTTTTATGAAACTATAGAAAACTATTCTACTGTGGATCTAGCATATGAAGCCATTCAACAATTTATAGGAGATGAAATACCAGAAGAGGAGTTAAGAGCGATTCTTTCTGAGGTTTTGGATTTTGAGTTTCCGGTTGTGGAATTGGAAAAAAATGTCGCAACTCTAGAACTCTTTCACGGACCGACAATGGCTTTTAAGGATGTTGGAGCTCGATTTATGGCACGTTGCCTAGGCTATTTCTCAAAACAATCAAATACCAAAGAAAATGTTACTGTACTTGTTGCAACTTCAGGAGATACAGGTGGTGCAGTGGCTAATGGATTTTTAGGAGTTGAGGGAGTTGATGTCGTTATTTTATACCCTAAAGGTAAAGTCAGCCCTATACAAGAAAAACAATTGACCACTCTTGGTCAAAATATTAGAGCACTAGAAGTTGAAGGAAGTTTTGACGATTGTCAGGCCTTCGTTAAAAAAGCCTTTTTGGATGAATCCATAACCGATCATATCAAATTGACTTCTGCAAACTCCATTAATGTAGCGCGATGGTTACCTCAGATGCTCTATTATATTATTGCCTACAGGCAAGTAAAGGACAAGGCTGAGAAACTAGTATTCTCTGTTCCATCTGGTAATTTTGGTAATATTTGCGCAGGTATTGTCGCATATAAATTAGGACTTCCAGTGGATCATTTTATCGCATCGACCAATGTCAACAAAGTGATTCCAGACTATATGGATACTCAAACCTATACTCCTAGAGCTTCAAAGCCAACCATTTCAAATGCTATGGATGTTGGAGACCCCAGTAACTTTATTAGAATCCAAAAGCTCTTTTCAAATGATTACGATCAATTAGCTGCCCTATTTTCTTCTGAATCGTTCGACGATGACCAGACTAAGGCTGCCATGCTTAAATTATTTATCGAAAATGAATACGTCGCTGATCCTCATGGAGCAGTTGGTTATCTGGGATTAGAATCTTATATGGAGCATCATCCTGATACCTACGGTATCTTTTTAGAAACAGCTCATCCTGTTAAATTCCTAGAAGTAGTAGAAGAAACACTTCAAACAAAGGTGGCTATTCCGCAGCAGATACAAAAAGTTATGGGTGGTCAAAAGAAATCGGTTGAAATCGCTACCTACGAAGAGCTCAAATCCTATTTATTGGATTGATTCAATATGAATTAAAAGCATTTCTAAAATATTTATAAGTCTATGTGAGATTCGTTGAAAAGAATACTATTTTTACAGCCGAATTAATTCTCAATACCCTCATGAAGACGATAGCTTTAAACGACAAACACCAATCTTTAGGAGCAAAAATGGTTCCATTTGCAGGATTTAATATGCCTGTATCCTACGCTGGAGTGAATATAGAACACCAAGTAGTAAGAGAATCTGTTGGAGTATTTGATGTTTCCCATATGGGAGAATTCTTTATTTCAGGTCCAAAGTCTGAAGCGCTCTTACAAAGAGTTTGCTCCAACGATATTAGCAAAATAACTATAGGGCAAGCACAGTACAATTGTATGCCAAATGAAACAGGAGGAATTGTAGACGACTTAATCGTTTACAAAATGGATGAAGATTCCTATATGGCCGTTGTCAACGCTTCGAATATCGATAAAGACTTTGCTCACATTTCAAAATACAACAGTGAATTTGGAGCAACTTTAGTTAATAATTCAGATGATTATGCGCTTTTAGCAGTTCAAGGACCTAAGGCTACCGAAGTATTACAACAGTTAACAGAGGTAGATCTATCTGCTATTAAATTTTATCATTTTGAAGTGGGAACACTCGCTGGAATAAATGACATCATCATCTCAGCAACTGGTTATACAGGATCTGGAGGATTTGAGCTCTATTGCAAAAACCAAGATGCTGAAACGCTTTGGGATGCAGTTTTCAAGGCAGGTGAATCTTTTGGAATTCAACCTATCGGACTTGCAGCTAGAGATACACTTCGCTTAGAGATGGGTTATTGTCTTTATGGAAATGATATAGACGATACGACATCTCCACTAGCAGCTGGATTGGGATGGATTACAAAGTTTACCAAGGATTTTGTCAATTCTGAATCCCTCGCCATTGAAAAAGAACAAGGAAGCAGTCAAAAACTTGTTGGATTTGTCTTAGAAGAAAGAGGAATTCCAAGAACAGGATATGAGATTGTAGATCAAGACGGTACTGTTATCGGTAAAGTAACCTCTGGTACCATGTCTCCTTCCCTTTCTAAAGGAATTGGATTGGGATATGTAACTACATCAAATTCAAAGATCTACACTCCAATTTGGATTCAGATCAGAAAAAATAAGGTGGCTGCAACCATCACAAAACTGCCTTTTTACAAACAATAAATAAACAATTAAGATGTCAGATAATAAATTAGTAAAACTAACAGAAGAAGAAATCAAAGAAAACTTAAAGCACTTACCGCATTGGGGATATAAAGAAGACTCATTGATGAGTAGCTTTCAGTTTCAAGATTTTAAAGAAACCTTTTCAGCAATGACACGAATTGCATTTGAATGTGAGAAACTAGGTCATTACCCAAAATGGACAAATACTTTTAATACACTTCTAGTTAGCATTCAAACACCTTCATTAAAAGGAGTGTCTATCAATGATTTTGCTCTTGCAGAGCGTATCGAACGTTGTATTTCAAACGGAGAATAAGAAGCAATCAACTATTATTAGTTTAGCTACTTTTTTCTATTTTTGCTACTATTAAACAAAATTAAGACAGATTATGGGAAGAGCTTTTGAATTTAGAAAAGCACGTAAAATGAAGCGTTGGTCAGCAATGTCCAAAGCATTTACTCGTATTGGAAAGGATATCGTAATGGCCGTTAAAGAAGGTGGTCCTGATCCTGATTCGAATTCTAGGTTACGTGCAGTAATTCAAAACGCCAAATCTGTCAATATGCCTAAGGACAATATCGAACGCGCCATCAAACGCGCTAGTGATAAGAGTCAAGGGGATTATAAAGAAGTTCTTTTTGAAGGTTATGCGCCTCATGGAATTGCAATTCTTATCGAAACAGCTACTGACAATAACACAAGAACGGTTGCAAACATTCGTTCCTACTTTAACAAATGCGATGGGAACCTCGGGACCTCAGGATCTGTAGAATTTATGTTTGATCACACTTGTAACTTTAGAATCAATGGGGAGGGCATTGATCCTGAAGAATTGGAATTAGAAATGATCGATTTTGGAGCTGAAGAAGTATTTGCTGATGAAGACGGTATCCACATCTATGCTCCTTTTGAGAGTTTTGGTGCCATTCAAAAAGAATTAGAAAGCAGAGAAATTGAAATTCTCTCTTCTGGATTTGATCGTATTCCTCAAGTAACCAAAGCCCTTGGTGAAGAAGAAAAGGCAGATGTTGAAAAGCTTTTAGAAAAGATTGAAGAAGACGACGATGTTCAAAATGTCTTCCATACCATGGAAGAATAATTAAGAATCTTAAGTATTCTCTGGTATTTTACCCACTGCATCCTTATAAAATGATTTGATAAAGGCCATGTCTTTATCCATATCCTCTGTGGTATAAAATGGTGGAGCGATTCGAATTTCTTTTTTAGAATAATCCATAGCGATCATCACAATAGGGACCCCTGCCCCTTTGGCGATATAATAAAATCCTGTTCTCCACTCAGAAACTTTTTTGCGGGTTCCTTCTGGAGCGAGTGCTAATCTAAATTTCTCATTCTTTTCAAAGACTTCAACAATCGATTGAACAGAATTTTTATTTCCTGATCGATCCACTGGAGCACCTCCTGTCGCTCTAAAAAACCATCCAATAGGCCATTTAAATAGACTGGATTTACCGATATAATTCGTCTTCAATTTTAGGATATAACGCACCGTGATCCCTAATATAAAATCCCAATTTGAGGTGTGGGGTGCTGCTATAATCACATACTTATCCAATTGTGAAAATTCTCCTTTTACAGACCATCCCAATAAACGAAATATAAAAGCGACTAATTTTCTCATAACAAATATTCTTTGAGTTCTCCAATACTTCCCAAGTGCAAATACTTATCTTCTTTGTTGGGCTGTATCTCCTCGTGTGCCCAAGTGGTGTGAAAAGGAATGTGCACTGCTTGAGCACCTAATTCAAGCACAGGAAGAACATCGGATTTAAGAGAGTTTCCAACCATCAAAAAATGTTTGGGATCAATTTCTAAATGCTCTAATAAATCACTGTAGTTTTTAGGTTTTTTATCACTCATGACTTCCACATGGTGAAAGTATTTTTCGAGATTGGATTGCTTTAATTTGCGTTCTTGATCCAACAAATCACCTTTAGTTAGTACAATAAGTCTATAGTTTTTGGAAAGATACTCGAGGGTCTCTTCTACATCCTCAAGTAATTCAACAGGTTTGTGAATCATCTCCTTACCGTATTCAATAATGGTCTGAATTACTTTTGGAGAAATACGTTCATTGGAGAGTTCTATTGCTGTTTCGATCATCGACAAAATAAACCCTTTGATTCCATAACCGAATAAAGGAAGGTTTTCCATCTCTTTTTTAAAGAGCTCCTGATCAATTTTGTTTTGTGTCTCATATTGATCCAAGAGTTCAGCAAACTTTGCTTCAGTATCTCTAAAATAAGTTTCATTGATCCAGAGTGTATCGTCTGCATCAAATCCAATCACTTTAATATTTGTATAATCTACTTCCAATTGTTTCTTGCTTTTACGAGATCTTCAAGAGTGTCGATACCTATTCCATCTTGATCGGTGTGAACCATTTTAATTTTTTTTCCGTATTCTAAATAGCGAATCGCTTCAATTTTTTCTGCAGCTTCCAAGGGGCCCATTTGAAGTTGAGGAAATTCTAACAATGCTTCTTTTCTAAAAGCGTAGATACCCTTGTGTTTGTAATAAGTAATGGATTGATCCTGATCTCTGAGATATGGAATGGGTGCCCTAGAAAAATAAAGAGCATTGGACTGTTGATCGACAATCACTTTGACGTTATTAGGGTTTTCAATGGAATCTTGATCTTTTAATGGATGCATCAATGAAGCTAAATCGATTTCTTTAGCCGAATCTTCCTTAAATACGTCTATTAACGATTTGAGACTCTCTTTTTCAATAAAGGGTTCATCACCCTGAACATTGATAATAATATCAGCTTCAATAGTCTGTGCAGCTGCTGCAATACGATCCGACCCACATTCGTACTCCTGGGTACTTTTGATGACAGTTCCACCGGCTTCTGTTACAACTTTTTCAATTAGATCGCTATCAGTCACTACATATACCTTATCAAATAAATCAGTATTCATCGTAGCCTCAAGAGTTCTCACAATAACCGGAGCTCCGTTTAAATCCTGCATCAACTTAGCCGGAAATCGACTGGCCGCATAACGAGCTGGTATCATTGCAACTATTTTCATAGAAATATTTTACTTTAAAGATATTACAAAAAGAATTCATTTTTAAATCCGATCAAATACAATCGATCTTGAGCTCTTGTGATGGCTGTATAAAGCCATCTCAAATATTCCTTATCGACTCCATCAGGCAGATAGGGTTGTTCAATAAAGATTCGCTTCCACTGTCCACCCTGTGATTTGTGACAGGTAATCGCATAGGAAAACTTTACTTGTAAAGCGTTGAAATACTCGTTATTCTTGACTCCCAAATACTTTTTATACTTGGATTTTTCATTTTCATAATCTTTGAGCACCTCTTGATAAAGCCTGTTGGAATCCTCATAGGATAAGGATGGAGACTCCGAACTAATAGTATCCAGCATCAATATAGTATCAAAGGGTTTTTGATTGGGATAATCGACCATTTGAACAGTTACTTCAGCAAATTTAAATCCGTATAATTCCTTTATGGCTCTAATCTCCAAAACTTCAATAAGGTCTCCATTTGCTATAAAACCAACTGTTGAAGTCGTTGGTAGCCAGAAATAATTGTTCTTGACCACCATCATAAAATCTCCTACCGCCAAATCGTGCTCTAAATACAAAATTCGACTGCGAATACTCTCATTGTATAGATTTGCTCTTTTATTGGATCTCACTATAAATGCTGTTTCCTCCTTCCCTACTTCTCTATAGGCATCTTCAATAGCTTCTTGAATTTCATTCCCCTCAATGAGTCTAACAATATCGCTATATCCGTCAATTTGAAATCTAAAATCTCCATAGAGCTCTTGTTCTAACTGAGAACGTATTTGAGTAGCATTGACCAGGATACCCGACTGCTTTGTTTGACGAACAACCTCAGATAGTTCCGATAAGATGACATCTTTTTGATAATCTATCTCCAATACAGAAGGATCTAGTGCTGGACTAATATTGAGTTTGACCGGTGGCAGCTGAGCGACATCTCCAACAAACATCAATTTACAGCGATGTCCCGAATAAACGTATTGAATTAGATCTGCTAATAAGGAATCGTTTTCAAATAGATTTGCCTCTAGAGATCGATCTGAAATCATCGATGCTTCATCTACAATAAATATGGTGTCTTTGTGCTTGTTTACTCCTAGGGTAAAAGAGACTCCACCATTGGATTGCTTCTTTGGAAAATAGATCTTTTTGTGAATGGTATAGGCCTTTGAATTTGAAAAGCTACTCATCACCTTTGCTGCTCTTCCTGTAGGTGCTAGTAAGACCGATTTTTTGCCAACCGTCCACAATTTTGTAACCAAAGCTCCAATAAGTGTTGTTTTTCCTGTTCCAGCATATCCTTTAAGCAAGAACAACTCTTCCTTTTTTTGATTAAAAATAAAGTTAGAGAGCTGCCTTAAAGTATCCTTTTGATCTGTGGTTAATTCATGCTCAAATGATCCCTCAACTGCACGGTATAAATCTTCTGATTGCTTTCCTATCATGGACTCCAAATATAATCATGATTTTTCAGCCAAAACCTTTCACGATTAAAAAAAAATTGTAGATTTGTGTTTAGTCATAAAAATTAAACAAACTATATCTGTAATGAAAAAACTTATTACGCTTGCACTATGGATTTTAGCTGCGGTATTTGGTTATCAAATTTATAAATCTGTAAATGCTCCAATTGAGTTTAAAAAAGTAAAACAAGAACGTTTTCAAGCTGTTGTAAATTCACTTAAGGACATCAGAAACTCTCAAGAAGCCTACAAAACGGTAAATGGAAAATTTGCTGCTAATTTTGAAACTTTAGTTGAATTTGTAGAGAATGGAGAATTTACACTCATTCAAAAGAGAGATTCATCTTATATGAAATTCAATAGAGTATACGGAATTGATATGCTCGAAGAAGTACAAATCATCGATACTTTAGGTACTGTTTCTGTTAAAGATTCTATCTTTAAGAATTCGACACGTTACAGAACTATGATGAATGTTCCTTATGCTCAAAATGGAGAGAAATTCAAATTGGAATCAAAAATCATCTTAAAAGGAGGGTATAAGGCTCCTGTATTTAGAGCATATGTTGAGAAAAACGTCGTTTTATACGACCAACCAAAAGACTTAGTTGCCAAAGAAAATGCAGCTGTTAGCGTTGAAGAAATCAACGGAAATATCATACAAGTAGGATCTATTAACGATGTAAGCTTGAATGGTAACTGGCCTCCGATATACGACAAAAAACAATAAATGATAAGGTTATAGATACCGAGATTCATACCAATTATAAGTTGTCCATTCAATTGAGTTTGAATGGACTTTCTTTTTGTATCACAAACCTGGATCGCAACGAAGTGATTCAGTCTCAGCAGATACAATACTACCAGCCTATTGCCTTAAGTCATCTACCAGAGGAACTACTTAATTTTTTAGACAAACACCAAGTGATGAACCACAATTACCAGCAAGTTCTTGTAGTACACAATAATCCTTGGTTTAGTTTAGTTCCAAGTTCTCTTTACGATCCAAATTGTTTGGGGGATTATCTAAAGTACAATGCAGCTCTTTTAGCAGATGACAACCCTGCAATTGACTATCTTGTCGATCTCGATATTCATTCAGTGTATATTCCCTTTACTCATGTCAATAACGCTTTATTGGATCGCTTTTCAACTTTTGATTTCATTCATCACAGCTCGGCTCTTTTGAAAAAGTTATATCCTGTACAAAAGCAATTGAATTCAGACAAGGCTTACGCCTATATTGAGGGGCATTCTATGAGCTTATCAATATTTAAAGACAAAAAATTGGCATTGTTCAATGTCTTTGAAATTCAAAATCCTGATGAATTGCTCTATTACCTACTTTTTAGTTTTGAGCAACTAGCCTTAGATCCTGAAATAATCAATCTGGACCTCTTTGGTGCCATTAATGTTAATGATGCGAACCACAAGAGAATTTGTGAGTTTGTAAAGAATGTGCATTTTTATATTCCCGAACTACCCTATCAATTCAATTCATCTATCAATGTGGATCAAATTGAACTCATAAGTCTTATAGCACAATGAGAATTATTTCAGGCACCTTTAAAGGAAAACGACTTCAGGCTCCAAAAAATCTTCCAGTAAGACCGACCACTGATATGGCTAAGGAGGGCTTGTTTAACATTCTCAATAATCGATATTACTTCGATGAGTTGAACGTTTTAGATCTCTTTTCTGGAACTGGAAACATCGCTTATGAATTTGCCTCGAGAGGAAGTATCGATATCACAGCAGTAGACGCTCATTTTGGATGTATCAAATACATTGAAAACACCTCAAAAGAACTTGAATTTCCAATTAACGCCATCAAAATGGACGTATTTACTTATTTGGAAAAAACCGCTGATAGTTTTGATCTAATCTTTGCAGACCCTCCATATGATATGGATGTTGCAGACTTTAATAAACTTAAAGAGATCACTTTTGAACGAGGACTTTTAAATCCAGGTGGAAGTTTGATCATCGAACACGAAAAACACACCAAGCTCAAAGAAGATGAAGATTTTTTAGAAAACAGGAAATACGGTAGTTCAGTATTTAGTTTTTACACCAAAGAAGAGGAGGAATCAGAGTAATCTTTCACTAATAAAAAAAGCAGACCATAAGCCGGATTCTGTATATCCTTACCATTTATCTAGGCCAGTGGTTACCCAAAGACTCAATCCGCCTACCCTTCGACTCAGACGTGTCGCCTTCAAACGTCGATTTACATGGCGTTGCACCGCATAGAGTTTACCTGATTTCACTACAGCTTAACCTGTACATTCTTTCTGTTGCACTTGTCCTCGCCTTTCGACGGACGGGCGTTACCCGCTATGCTACACTGTGGTGTCCGGACTTTCCTCTCTAATTAAAGAGCGATAAGGTGGTCTGCTCGCAGCAAAAATAAACAAAACTTCCACTAGGTTGTTAATAACTCCTCATTTAATTCAAAGGTGGTTATAGGACATCTTGGGAAGGATTTTTATATTTGTTAATATGGAACCATTCTTAGTATCTGCAAGAAAATTTAGACCTAAAACATTTAAAGATGTGGTAGGGCAATCTTCTATTACCGATACCTTAGAAAATGCCATCAATAAAAATCACTTAGCTTCTGCATTACTCTTCTGTGGTCCTCGTGGAGTTGGTAAAACAACCTGCGCTAGAATCCTCGCTAAAAAGATCAATGCTACTGAGAACACTAGTGAATTTGAAGACTTTGCTTTTAATATTTTTGAGCTCGATGCAGCTTCGAACAACTCTGTTGAGGATATTAGATCACTGATTGATCAGGTTCGAATCCCTCCACAACAAGGAAAGTACAAAGTCTATATTATCGATGAGGTTCATATGTTGTCTCAATCAGCATTTAACGCTTTTTTAAAAACTTTAGAAGAACCGCCTGCACACGCCATTTTTATATTGGCTACCACTGAGAAACACAAGATTATTCCAACGATTCTTTCTCGTTGCCAGATCTATGATTTTAAGAGAATCACAGTCAAAGATGCAGTCGAGCACTTAAAATATATAGCCGAACAACAACAAATTGAGGCAGATGAAGACGCCCTTCACATCATTGCTCAAAAAGCAGATGGAGCCATGAGAGATGCTCTCTCAATTTTTGATCGCATCGTTAGTTTTGCACCAGAAAAACTTACCAAAGAAGTCGTAGCTGAAAATCTAAATGTTCTCGATTACGAATCGTATATCGAATTTACAGAACTCATTTCAAAAGGAGCGATTCCTGATTTAATGTTGGCATTTGACGATTTACTAGACAAGGGATTTGATGGTCATCACTTCATAACAGGATTGGCTTCTCACTTTAGAGATTTGTTGATTTGTCAGTATCAATCAACTTCTAGTCTATTGGAAATCAGTCAACAAGGAAGAGAATTATACCAACAACAATCAAAATTAGTCTCTAGAGATTTCTTAATCGACGCGATTGATCTCGCCAATGATTGTGATCTCAATTACAAAAGTTCCAAAAACAAAAGACTTTTTGTAGAACTCTGTTTGATGAAATTAGCTACTCTTGCTTTGAGTGGTGAAAAAAAAAAGCCACTAACTAATCAAGGCTTAATTCCAACAGCTTATTTTAAATCTTCTGCAGCGCATACTCCAGTTGAACGCATTGACGTTTCGATTGAAGAGAGAACTGCTACAACAGCAGTAACTGAGCCTATTAAAGAAGCGGTTCAAATAGAATCTGAAGTTGATGCTCCACTCGAAGAAAAATCTGAAACACCTATAGCCGAAGAAGCAGTTGAAGTAGTTCCTTCAATTAATATTGCTCCAAAATCAGTATCTGCATATTCCCTTTCGAGTATTAGAAAGAAAAAAGAACATTTAGAAGAACTCAATTCAAATGCAAAAGAAGAAGAAATACTTCCTGAAGACGCATTTGAAGAAGCTAAAATGCAAGAATTGTGGGCACAATACGTAGAAGAAATTGAAGCTAAGGGGCAAAAGATACTTGCTTCTAATTTAAATTCTGATATTCCTAAGCTATTAAAAGATCATAAAATTTGGATTGAACTTCCAAATGATACGATGAAAAAGGAGATAGAACGGTCTCAATCAGGTGTTTTAAACTTTTTAAAGAAAGAGCTCAATAATTACGCAATCTCTTTAAAAATAACCGTTAGTGAAGAAGTTGCTAAACAATTTGCGTTTACACCAGAAGAAAAATACGAAAAGCTGAGAGAGAAGAATCCAAATGTAGATCTACTTCGATCAAAACTTGATTTAGATATTTCATAATATGTTAGGACTTAAATTACCTACCGATCCCAGATGGGTCAATATTGTAGAAAAAAACATCGATGATATATTAACCGATCACGCTTTCTGTGAACAAAAGGCAGCTAGTACCGCTATATCTTTAATAGTAAGCTTCCCTGAATACACCGAACTAGTCGATGAAATGATTGCAATCTCTAAAGAAGAAATGACCCATTTAAAAATGGTTCATGAATTACTCAAGAAAAGAGGGTTGAAACTCGGTCGTGATCGAAAAGATGAATACGTGATTCAGCTCTTGAAATTTTTCCCAAAAGGCGGAAGTAGAACTACTCAACTCGTTCATCGTTTACTCTATGCAGCACTTATTGAAGCGAGGAGTTGTGAGCGTTTTAGATTACTCTCAGAAAAGCTCAAAGACCAAGAACTCGCTAAGTTTTATCGCAACTTAATGATCAGTGAAGCCAATCACTACACTATGTTCTTGAACTTTGCAAGACAATACGGTGGTAGAGAATTAGTCGATCCCAAATGGAACGATCTACTTGAATACGAGGCAGGAATTATGAAAAACTTAGGTACTAAAAGTGAGGTACACGGTTGATTCTAATTCGATTCTAATTTATTCTGATAGTATTTATAAAGTTCTAATTGAGATCTAAAAGGTTTATCACCTTTTTTAGGCTGTTTGTAAGGACTGATGTGTTCATCGATCAATAATCGAGCCTTTACATTGTCTTTCCATGAAATTTCAAAGGTGTCGATCAGCTCTTGTTTTACATTTGTATCGTATACAGGACAACTAACCTCTACTCTATTGTCTAAATTTCTGGTCATCCAATCAGCCGATGAAATATAGACTTTTGGATCTCCGTCATTTTCAAATATTAATAATCGAGGGTGTTCTAGGAATTTATCGACTACTGAAATCGCTTCAATATTATCACTAACTCCTGGTATACCTGGAATTAAACAGCAATTTCCTCTGATGATCAATTGAATTTTTACTCCAGCTTGAGATGCCTCGTAAAGCTTGTCGACCATTTTATAGGAGGTTAATGAATTTAACTTAATACGAATCCCTGCTTTCTTACCTGCTTTAGCATTGGCTACTTCATTATCAATGAGTTTTCTAAAACCTCTTTTAGTGGTGTGAGGTGAAACTAATAAGTGTTTGTATTTATAGAGCATAAAAGGGGTGTCTAAAAACTCAAACACCTTACTCACTTCTTTTAAAATTGATTGGTTTGCTGTAAACATGGTATAATCCGTGTATACCTTAGCCGTAGATTCATTAAAGTTTCCGGTACTTATAAATCCATAACGCATCAATTTTCTTCCTTCTTGACGTTCGATTACGCAAATTTTAGAATGCACCTTGAGTCCTTTTACACCAAATATGACTTTAACCCCTTCTTTTTGAAGTAATTCAGCATAACTAATATTGGCGTGTTCATCAAATCGCGCTTGTAATTCGATCAGTGCTGTTACATTTTTACCATTTTTAGCAGCATTGATCAACGAGGACACTACTTGAGAATTTTTTGCCAAGCGGTAAATGGTAATTTTAATGCTTTTTACATCTGGATCTAAGGCCGCTTCTTTTAAAAATCTGGTGATATATGAAAAGGTGTGGTAAGGAGTGTATTGTAAAAAATCTTTTTCAGCTATTTGCTTGATTAAACTCCCTTCTCTTTTGATTCCTTTAACTAATAATGGTTTTACAGGCTCATAGGTCAATTCCTTTTTTCCTAAACTCGGAAAGGAAATATAATCCCTTCTGTTGTGATAACGACCTCCAGGAATAATACTGTCGGTATTCTCTACGTGCATCTTAGCTTTTAAATATTCTAAGGTATCCTCTCCAATCGTTCTATCATAGACAAAACGAACAGGATTGCTAATTTTACGGTCTTCTACTGAATGGTACAGTTTTTCAATAAAACTCTTACTCACATCATTGTCTAGATCCAATTCTGCATCACGTGTTATTTTAATCATATGAGCACAGATATCTGTAAAGGAAAACATTGAAAACACCTTTCCGAGATTAAATCGAATGATATCATCCACTAGCATAATGTATTGTTTATCTCCCTCATTAGGTAATTCAACAACCCTGTCGATCTCTTTAGGTATTTCTATAAGAGCATATCTGTTACTTGACTTTCCTTCGTTTAAGGTCATCTTAACAGCTAAATAGGCTGCTGAATCCTTTAGCATGGGAAATTCGGTCAACTCATTTAAAATGATGGTCACAAGAATATTACTCAAGTTGTTGATAAAATAATCCGTAACATAGGTCGCTTGACTTTCATTTAGCTGTGTTTCATTGAGGACAATTATATTGTTCTCATTCAGCTCATTTTCTATATCGACAAGGATTTTAAGCGATCTGTTTTGTTGATCAATTACTATTTTGGTAATCGTATCCAACAATTCTTTTGAACGCTCTAATTTGAGTTTATTTTCTAATTCCTTACCACCATCTACAATTCTCTTTACAGTAGCATAGCGAACTTTAAAAAATTCATCTAAGTTATTAGAAAAGATTCCCAAAAAGCGCAATCGCTCTACAAGTGGAACCGTTTGATCATAACTCTCTTGTAGAACTCGTTCGTTAAAACGAAGCCAACTGAGTTCCCTATTGATGTATTTTTTTTGTTCTTCTTTCATTGTTTTAATTGCTTTGGAAATAGTTGACAACTCAATTGAGCTGATGTAAAATCCTCCCATTTATCTACTGGTGCTGTTAAAAAACTTAAGCCTGCAGTTGGAATTTCTACTCGACCCTGCTCTGATAACCAACTTACGATAGTACTCATCGCATTGTTGTGACCAAATATTGCAACCGTATCGTAACTATTATCGAGACATCGTATAAATTGATTGAGCTGTTCCCCTGAAAAATCATAGAGCGAATCCGACAACTGAAAGCGATTTAAATCACAGTTATTAACTCTACAAAAGATCATCGCTGTATGCATTGCTCTATTAGCGGGACTCGAATATACAAAATCAAATTCGATTCCCTGCTTTGAGAATTCATCAGCAACTAAATAGGCATCATCAACTCCTCTTTGGGTAAGGCAGCGATCCAAATCTGAAACCTGTAAATCCCAGCCGCTTTTGCCGTGTCTCATCAATAGTAGCTGTTTCATCTTAAGGTGCTAAACGTTCGATCTTCCAATTGTAATCAGCCTCTAAATTATAGCGAATACGATCGTGTAATCTATTGTCTCTACCCTGCCAAAATTCAATTGATTGGGGACGTATGAGATATCCTCCCCAATGCTTAGGTCTTTTGAGTTCAGATGCATCCAATGACTCTAGTCTCTGTTTCTCATTTTCAATCACTTCTCTAGAATCAATAACTTCGCTCTGTGGTGACACTATTGCTCCTATGCGACTGCCGATAGGTCTTGAATCAAAGTAATTTTCAGAATCCAATTCAGAGGTTTTTTCTGCAAGGCCTTTTATAATTACTTGACGTTCCATTTTGGGCCAAAAAAATGACATACACACATGAGGATTCACCTTCAAGGCTTTTCCTTTTTCACTGTTGTAATTGGTATAGAATATAAAACCTTCTTCGTTGTACTTCTTTAAGAGTACGACTCTCGATTTTGGATATCCATCCAAACCAATTGTACTAATTGTAAAAGCATTGACCTCGTCCTCTGGAAATAATTCATCCACCTGATAAAACCACTCCTGAAAGAGTTGCATCGGGTTATCAGGAACTGATCTTTTTGACAAATTTCCTCTGGTATACGCTTTTCTGTAATGTGATAAATCCTTTTCCATATATAACAAATATAAGGACAAATAGGTTTTTAAAAAACAGAAGTTTTTAAAACTCAAATTGCATTCCATCGTCTGCTAAAAGGACGTTCTCAAATACTTGATTCGCCTCTTCTAAAAAGGAATTTAAATCCCCATATCGAGTCGAATAATGACCTAATAAGAGAGTATCTACCTTGGCTTTTGAAGCGATGGTAGCAGCTTGGAGCGCAGTAGAGTGTTTGGTTTTTTGGGCGAGTTCTAATTCTGAACTCAAAAAGGTACTCTCGTGATAGAGCACATCCACTTTGTGAATAAGATCAACTATGGACTCACAATAGGCTGTATCGCTGCAAAAAGCGTAGGATTGTGAAGGCTTAGGATCTAAGGTCAATTCCTTATTGGGAATCATTCTTCCATCTCTAGTCTCAACATCTTTTCCGTCCTTTAGTTGTTGATAGGTATACTTGTCGAGTGGATAGTTTTCAATTTTGTTCTTATCAATTCGTCTGGGATGGGTCTTTTCTCTAAATAAAAACCCATTAGTATACACTCTGTGATCCAAGGGAATCGTATGAACAGTTACTTTAGAATCCTCAAATACTAATTCGGATTCATTCGATGTTAATTCGTGGAAATACAAGGGGTAATTGGTCCATGAATCTCCTAGCTTTAACAGCAAACTCACTGCCTCTTTTATTCCTTTAGGCCCATAAACATGTAATGGTGTTTTTCTACCTAACAATCGAAATGTTGCCACCAGACCTGGTAATCCAAAAAAGTGATCACCGTGTAAATGCGATATGAAAATATGATTGATCTTTGAGAAACGAAGCTTTAACTTTCTGAGTTGAATTTGAGTTCCTTCTCCACAATCGATTAAAAAAAGGTGTTTTCCAAACTCTATAACCTGAGAGGTTGGATTGCTAATTGTCCTTGGCGTTGCTGCATAACAGCCTAGTACCGTTAACTTCACAATCCTAAATCTCTTTCGATATTCTCCATTTCGATCACATCTTTAGCTTCTTGGATCGTTGGAACAATAATCAGTGTTTCTGGAGCATCTTCATAAGTAATCGTATCCGATACAATTACAAATGATTTTTGCCTTTCGAATTGTTGTTCTACAAATGGTAAGAGTTCTAATAATTCTTCATTTTGAAGTTTGTGTATCCCTTCTAAATTGATGATGATGTGAAAAGAATTCCACTTTTGGTAATCCTTTATAAAATTGGAAAGAAACAAAGCATAGGGATCGTTTGCCTGAGATAAAATAACGGTATCTTGAAATTGATCTACAAACATTTTATTTGATTTTAGAGGCTAAAAGATAGATGACAGCCATACGTATCGCCACACCGTTTTCAACCTGATCTAATATAATTGACTGTGAAGAATCAGCTACTTCAGAAGTGATTTCGACTCCTCTATTGATAGGACCTGGATGCATCACTACTATTTCCTTGTCGAGGGAATTGAGCAGTGACATATTGAGACCAAATTGTTTGGTGTATTCTCGAGCGTTCGGAAAATAACTCACATCCATTCGCTCGTTTTGAATTCTGAGCATATTGGCAACATCACACCAGTTCAAAGCCTTGCGAAGATCTGTTTCTACAGTGACTCCCAATGATTCTATATGTTTAGGCATCAGTGATTTAGGTCCGCACACTTTTACTTCAGCTCCTTGTAATTTGAGAGCGAAAATATTTGACAAAGCAACTCTTGAATGAAGGATATCTCCGACGATAACTACTTTTTTACCGGCTACATCTCCAAGTCGTTCTCTGATCGAAAACGAATCTAAGAGTGCTTGTGTTGGATGTTCATGAGCTCCATCACCAGCGTTGATAATCGCAGCCTTAATGTGTTTAGACAGCATGATTCCAGCTCCAGGATTTGAGTGACGCATGACCACCATATCAACTTTCATAGAAAGGATGTTGTTGACGGTATCGATTAGGGTTTCTCCTTTTTTAACTGAAGATTGAGCTGCAGAGAAATTGACAATATCAGCTGATAATCGCTTTTCAGCTAATTCAAAAGAAAGTTTTGTTCTAGTGGAATTTTCAAAGAAGATGTTAGCTATGGTAATATCTCTTAGCGAAGGAACTTTTTTAATGGAACGGTTGATGACTTCTTTAAAATGGTCTGCCGTTTCAAAAATGAGTTGTATGTCATTTTCGTTGAGGTATTTAATTCCCAATAAGTGATTGACACTTAATTCGCTCATAGATTTATCAATTTACTAAATACACAATATCTTTACCATCCTCTTCTTCCCACAATACTTGAACCTTTTCATCGTTGATCACATCCACCTGTCTTCCTCTGTAATCGGGCTGAATCGGCAAATGTCTACTAAACCTTCTATCAATCAAGGTTAAGAGTTCAACTTCTAAGGGTCTTCCAAATGATTGTAAGGCCGTCAGTGCCGCTCTAATACTTCTTCCAGTAAAAAGGACATCATCGATAAGAACTACGCGCTTATCGTCTACAATGAAGTTGATATCCGTCTTATTCGCTTTAAGAGTCTTGTCTCCTCTTCTAAAATCATCCCTGTAAAAAGTGATGTCTAAAAAACCTAATTTGATGTCTTCTACCTTGTACTCTTCCTTTAGAATCTTTACAAGGCGTTTCGCTAATGCCGATCCTCTAGGTTGTAATCCAATCAATAAGGTTTCTGAGAAGTCTAAATGTTTTTCTAAAAGCTGACAAGCCAATCTGTGAAGAATGATGTTGATCTCTTGTGCGGAAAGCAGTTTTTTTTGGCTCATAGGCTAGTAATATAGCTCTTTGAGTAACAAAATTAAGCTATTTTTTAACATATGCCAATAAAAAAGCCCGAGTATTGAACTCGGGCTTCTATCTATTTAAGATTTAGGGAATTAATTTTTTCCTTCCATCTTATCTTTTAAAGCTTGTAAAGCTTCGTTAGCATCACCTAAAGTTGGTTTTGCTTCTTCTGCTTTAGCAGCTTGTTTTCTAACAGCAGCTTTAACCGCACGTTTCTCTTCTTCTTTGAAGATAGCCGTATGAGATGCAACTACTCTTTTGAATTCTTTGTTGAATTCAATGATTTTGAACTCTGCCTCGTCACCTTTTCCAAGCTTAGATCCATCTTCTTTCTCTAAGTGGCGTTGTGGTACAAATGCAGTGATATCATCATTGAAAACTACTGTAGCACCTTTGTCAACAATTTCAGAAATTGTTGCTTTGTGAACTGTTTCTAATGCGAATTCAGTTTCGTATTTATCCCAAGGATTGTCAGTAGTTTGCTTGTGACCAAGACTTAATTTTCTACCTTCAACGTCTAATTCTAATACAACTACTTCTAAAGTGTCTCCAACTGAAACGAATTCAGATGGGTGCTTGATTTTCTTAGTCCAAGAAAGATCAGAAATATAAATCAATCCGTCAATTCCTTCTTCTAATTCTACGAATACTCCGAAGTTAGTGAAGTTACGAACGATTCCTTTATGTTTAGAACCTACTGGGTATTTTTCAGTGATATCAGTCCATGGATCTGGAGTTAATTGCTTAATTCCTAAAGACATTTTACGGTCTTCTCTATCTAAAGTCAATACTACTGCTTCTACTTCATCTCCAACTTTTACAAAGTCTTGAGCTGAACGCAAGTGTGTAGACCATGACATTTCAGATACGTGAACTAATCCTTCAACACCTTCAGCAACTTCAACAAAAGCACCGTAATCAGCGATAACAACCACTTTTCCTTTTACTTTGTCACCTACTTTTAACTCTTCTCCAAGAGCTTCCCATGGGTGTTTTTCTAATTGCTTAAGACCTAATTGAATTCTTGACTTATTATCATCAAAGTCTAAGATTACAACGTTTAATTTTTGATCTAATTCAACCACTTCATTTGGATGGTTAATTCTAGACCAAGAAAGATCTGTGATGTGGATTAATCCATCAACACCACCAAGGTCGATAAAGACTCCGTAAGAAGTGATGTTTTTAACAACACCTTCTAATACTTGTCCTTTTTCTAATTGACCGATGATTTCTTTCTTTTGTTCCTCGATATCAGCTTCGATAAGCGCTTTATGAGAAACAACAACGTTTTTGAATTCGTGGTTGATTTTCACAACTTTGAATTCCATGTTTTTACCAACGTATTGATCGTAATCACGGATAGGCTTCACATCAATTTGAGAACCTGGTAAGAACGCTTCGATTCCGAATACGTCAACGATCATTCCACCTTTAGTTCTACACTTAACGAATCCAGTAACGATAACTTCTTTTTCGTGAGCTTCGTTTACGCGATCCCAAGCTTTGATAGTTCTAGCTTTTCTGTGTGATAATACTAATTGACCAGTTTTATCTTCTCTGATGTCGATTAATACTTCAACCTTGTCACCAACTTTTAAATCAGGGTTGTAACGGAACTCATTTAATGAGATCACACCTTCTGACTTTGCGTTGATATCGATGATAGCTTCACGGTCAGTTAAATAAACAACTGTTCCAACAACTACATCTTCATCTGCAGTATCGACAAAATTTTCAGAAACTAATTTTTCGAATTCCTCTAATTTAGACTCATCAACACGCTCAATACCTTCTTGGTATTTATCCCAGTTAAAATTGTCTAAAAATTCTTGAGTGTTTTGTGTAGTCTCTACTTGAGCTACAGGAGCTGCTTGTTGTTCTTCAGCAGCAGGGGTAGATTTTTCTTCAGCCATTTGAAGATTTACTTTGTATTCCGACTCTTGAGAGTGTTAACACAGCTATCGGAAGTGTTTTACATCTTTAAAATAATCCCTTTTCCACTCTCTTTAATGTTAAAAAGGAGTGCAAAATTAATCTAATTTTAATGCTATGCAAAATAATTGACTAAAAAAGAGTGAGTTAAGTGCTAAAAAACTCAGTTTTATTGCATCCTTTGCTGAGCGTAGTTTAATATGAGTTCTAATTGTTCTTCTGGACTCATATTGGAATTGTCTATTACAATGGCGTCATCAGCCTGAACAAGAGGAGAAACCGCTCTTGTGGTATCCATCTGGTCTCTGGATTGAATATTGGCCAAGACCTCTTCAAAACTGACTTGGTCGCCAGAGTCAATTAGTTCTTTATACCTTCTCTCAGCTCTTATTTGAGCGGAACAACTCACAAAAAATTTAAGTTCAGCATCTGGAAAAACCACCGTTCCAATATCTCTACCATCCATCACAACTCCTTTGTTTTTTCCAATTTCTTGTTGAATTGCAACAAGTTTGGATCGAACCTGAGGAATCGCCGCAATGATACTTACCTTATTGGATACCTCAATCGATCGAATTTGGTCCGATACATCCTTACCGTTTAGATAGATATCCGAATATCCTTTTTGATCGTTAAATACAAATTCTATCGTTAAATTTGAAAGTGCATTAATCAGTTTTTCTTTTTCTACAATTTGATCATTGATCAATCCGTTATTGATCGCATAAAGAGTCACCATGCGATACATGGCTCCAGAGTCAACATAAATATACCCAAGGGACTTAGCCAATTGCTTTGCCATGGTACTTTTTCCTGTAGATGAATAGCCATCTATCGCTATGGTGATCTTTTTGTGGTTCAACTATTGAAGCTTTTTAGCGTTTTTCACTTTTTGTTTTGTAAGTGCGAGATCAATTACTTCACTCATTTCACTTACATAGTGGAAAGTTAAGCCTTTTAAATATTTTTCGTTGATTTCAAGGATATCTTTTTTGTTCTCTTCACAGAGAATAATCTCTTTGATACGCGCTCTTTTCGCTGCTAAGATCTTTTCTTTGATTCCTCCTACAGGTAACACCTTACCGCGTAAGGTTATTTCACCAGTCATCGCGAGTTTACTCTTAACCTTTCTCTGGGTTAAAAGGGAAATCAATGAAGTCAGCATTGTAATACCAGCACTTGGTCCATCTTTTGGAGTAGCTCCTTCAGGAACGTGAATGTGAATATTGTAACGATCAAATAATTCAGGGGCTAATCCAAAGTTATCCGCATTAGCCTTGATATATTCCAAAGCAATAGTTGCCGATTCTTTCATGACCTTTCCGAGGTTTCCGGTGATGGACAACATACCCTTTCCTTTTGAAAGAGTCGATTCAATAAATAAGATATCTCCTCCTACTCTAGTCCATGCCAATCCAGTAACCACCCCTGCAACTTCGTTATTTTCATATTTATCACGCTCTAAACGAGGAACTCCCAATACTTTTTCAATTTGATCATTAGTTACCTTTAGATCGTACTCCTCTTCCATTGCGATTGACTTGGCAGCGTTTCTAACCATCTTCGCAATTTGCTTTTCAAGAGTTCTCACACCAGACTCTCTGGTATAGCCTTCTACAATCTTTTCCAATTGAGGCTTAGCAATCTTTAGATCATCAGTCGACAAACCGTGCTCTTTGAGCTGTTTTGGCAAGAGATGTCTTTTGGCAATCTCCACCTTTTCTTCTATGGTATAGCCACTCACATTAATGAGTTCCATACGATCTAAAAGAGCTGGTTGAATGGTCGATAAATTATTGGCTGTTGCGATAAACATCACCTTGGATAGGTCGTAACCCATCTCTAAGAAGTTGTCGTAAAACTCACTGTTTTGTTCAGGATCTAAAACTTCAAGCATAGCTGAAGAAGGATCTCCTTGGAAACTATTGGAGAGCTTATCAATCTCATCTAAAATAAAAACAGGATTCGAAGTTTCTGCCTTTTTGATGTTTTGAATAATTCTACCAGGCATCGCCCCTATGTACGTTTTACGGTGTCCTCTGATCTCTGCCTCGTCACGAAGACCTCCTAATGACATACGAACGTATGATCTACCAAGTGCCTCAGCGACAGATTTACCTAGAGAGGTCTTTCCTACTCCTGGAGGTCCATAAAGACAAATAATGGGTGATTTCATATCGTTTCTGAGCTTGAGAACCGCTAAATGCTCAATAATTCTCTTTTTGACTTCTTCTAGTCCAAAATGATCTCTATCTAATATTTTTTGAGCCTTTTTTAAATCAAAAGAATCAGTAGAATACTCATTCCATGGAAGCTCCAAGAAAAGCTCCAAATAATTGCGTTGAATTCCGTATTCAGCGACTTGAGTATTCATGCGTTGAAGCTTTGAAAGTTCTTTATCAAAGTGCTCTCCTATCTTCTTAGACCATTTTTTAGTCTTTGCTTTTTCAGCCATTTCATTGACTTCTTCTTCGTAGGAAACCCCACCGAGTTCTTCTTGAATCGTCTTGAGTTGCTGATGTAAGAAGTAATCTCTTTGTTGCTGATCCAAATCAGTTCTCACTTTCGATTGGATATCGTTTTTAAGCTGAAGTCTTTGCAACTCTAGATTCATAAACTTCAGAGTCGCTAGTGCACGCTCAGTTAAATCATTGAGCTCTAAAAGTTCTTGCTTTTCCTTAACTGAGATACTGAGGTTGGAACAAACAAAATTGATCAGAAAAGAATTACTCTCAATATTTTTTATAGCAAATGATGCTTCTGAAGGTAAATTAGGGTTGTTTTTAATAATTTTTAAGGCCAACTCTTTGATCGATTCAATGATGGCGTTAAACTCATTGTCAGATACCTCTGGTTTGGTCCAAGAAGCAGGATTTACCTGTGCTTGCAAGTATGGAGTTTCTGCTACAATTTTAGTAATTTCAAACGGTTTTTTACCTTGTATAATCACTGTGGTATTTCCGTCAGGCATTTTTAAAACTCTAAGTATACGAGCAACTACACCGGTGTGATAAATATCTTCTCCCGTTGGATTTTCAACATTTTCATCCTTTTGTGCAACAACCCCAATGACTTTTGATCCATTATTGGCATCGTTTAAGAGTTGAATGGACTTATCGCGACCAGCAGTGATAGGCACCACAACCCCTGGAAACAAAACAGTGTTCTTTAAAGGCAGTATCGGTAAGGTATCCGGAAGCGGCTCCCTATTAATCTCCTCTTCATCCTCAGGTGTCATTAACGGAATTAAATCAGCATCTTCGTCCAATCCCTGAAATGACATACTGTCAATACTTAAAAATTTTCGATCTTTCATAAGTGTATTTTAACGTCATAATGTCACCTTAGGGTGTATGACGACATCTAATTATATTTTATGTTTTAGCAATAAGCAGTTAATTCACAAACATCTAAAGGGAATTCACTTGCTATTACTACCTTTATTAGACAATTCCTGTGCCAATTTGATTTTTTTAATCAATAAGTGTAACATTTTTGATTCTTATGCATCATTAATACAAAGAACTAAGATTTTTGAACCGAGCAAACAGCAAAGAACTAGCCCTTTTAATCGACGCCTGTAAAAATGGGGTGGAGAAAGCCCAACTACAACTCTATCAGTTGTACTACAAGGCTATGTTTAATACTGCTTTTCGAATTGTCAAAGAAGATGCTCTAGCTGAAGATATAATGCAAGAATCGTTCTTAGCAGCCTTTGAAAAATTAGATCAGTATAAAGCTGAAGTGAGTTTTGGAGCTTGGCTCAAAAAGATAGTTATCAATAAGAGTATTGCTGAATATCGAAAAAAGGTCAAAGAAAATTGGCTTTCTATTGATGAATCCAGAGTTCAAGAGCCTATTAACGATCAATCTAGAGAAGATCACACCGATAAAACAAAGTGGATCTACGCTAAGATAAAAAGCTTAAACGAACGTTACGCAATGACTCTCACACTGAATCTGATCGAGGGTTACGATTATAAAGAAATCGCAGAAATACTTGAGATTACAGAAGGAAATAGCAGAACCTTACTCTCAAGAGCAAAAGATAAATTGAGAACTGAAATAACTAATGATCCACAATGGAAGAAGATTTCGTAATAGAAGAATTAAATGAGATGGAACTCGAAAATTTAAATTCGAGAGAACCTCTAAAGGGGCATCAGAAGCGTTTTGCAAAAAAACTCAAGAAGAGCTCTACTAAAAAGACAAGATTTCCATTTATGAGAATTGCTGCAGCAATTGGAGTCCTCTTGAGTGTTTACGGTGTTGGAAAACTGTCGCAGCCAGATCCTACTCAAGTTGAAATAGCCTCCTTTTCTCAGTATTTCAATAGTATCATAGAAGAAAAGACCAGTGATTTAGATCAATATACCACTCAAGAAGAACGCATCGTCATTCTCGATGCTTTGGCCGAGCTATCAGAATTAGAACAAGATGCTCAATTGCTATATGAAGATTTAAAAGAAGGTGGTGATCCCCAACAGATCATTAAAGCAATGACTGACAATTACAACTCGAGGTTAAAAGTTCTCGATCGATTAACATTAGATTTAAATGAATTAAAACAATAAAAAGATGAAACTGCTTATTAAACACTTATTGATTCTTTCTCTGATCGTTCCTTCGATCATTTACGCCAATGATTTTGAAGGGCGCTATACACGAGAGAAAAAGCTATCAAAATCCTATAATGTAAATTCAGATGCTAAACTCCAAATCGAAAACAAGTACGGAAATATAGAAATCAGCCCCTGGGATCGCGATGAGATTTCCATCGAAGTAGTAATTCGCGTTACTGGAAATAGTGAATCCAAAGTAGAGGATAAATTAGATGATATCGATATTGAATTTAGCGGCAATAAATCTCTTGTGTATGCTAAAACTCACATTGAAAGCAGTAATAGTTGGTTCAATTGGTTTAACACCAATGTGAATTACAAAATCAATTATTACATCCACGTTCCAATTACTAGTATGCTCGATATTAAAAACAAATACGGAGACACCTTTATTGAAGAGTCTAAGGGCGAGGTAATATTAACTCACGATTACGGTAAAATTGTTTTGGGAACCCTTCTCAATGAGCGTAATGAAATCGATATGGATTATTCAAATTTAGAAGCTGACTACATTAAAAACGCTGGAATTTCCTTGGACTACTCAGACTTTTCTGTTGGTGAACTAGAATCTTTTACCCTCAATGCAGACTATAGTCATATCGACCTAGGCAAAGCCATCAAAGGAAGTTATGATCTAGACTACGGAGGACTATCCATCGAAGCGATTAATATTTTAGAAGGTGATAGTGATTATACTGACATCAGAGTTGATCTTCTTGGAAAAGCAGCCAATTTAAGTGCTGATTACGGCAAAATTACCATTGGATTGGTGTCAGATGCATTAGAATCCTTAACCATTGACACTGATTATACAGGAATTAAAATTGGATACGCAGAGAGTTCTAATTTCAATTTTGAAATCAATTCCAAATACACCGATGTAGAAGGTATTAACGACGATTTATTTAATCTGGATTACAGAAATGAAAAATCGAGCTCTAAACACCTCAAAGGAAGTTTTGGAAGATCAGCTACTGATCATTCAATCAACATCAATTCCTCTTATGGTCATATCAAATTCAGAAAAAAATTCAATTAATATTAAATAATAGATCATGAAAAAAATAGTCATACTTATTGCAATAGCCTTAATTAGCATTCCGACGCAAGCACAATGGGGTAAAAAAATCAGAGGTAATGGAGATACGACTACCATCATTAGAAATGTCGGAGATTACGACGGTGTTAAGATTTCAGGCTTCTTTGATGCAACTCTAGTACGCGGAACAGAAGGTAGTATTGAACTCAAGGGAGAGTCTAATCTATTAGAAAACATCGAGGTTTTTGTTGACAATGGTACTCTTACGGTTAAAACAAAACGATTAATCGAGCTCATTCCTTCTAGAAAAACTCCAATTTTAGTTACAATTCCAGTAAAAGAAATCAATGGAATGAACCTTTCTGGATCTGGTAGTATTACAAGTAAATTCCGTTTGGAGAGTCCAAAATTCAAAACTACGCTATCTGGATCAGGGGATATTTACGCAGCCGTAGATACCACAGAATTAGATGTTACAATTGCAGGTTCAGGAGATATAGAGCTTCAAGTTAGTGCATCTGAAATCGATGTTACAATTTCTGGTTCTGGTGAAACAACTCTAGAGGGAAGCACTCAGAGCATCGATGTCAATATTTCAGGATCTGGTGACGTTCACGCCTTTAATTTAGATGCAAAAACTGCTGATATCAATATTTCTGGATCTGCTGATGCTGAAGTAAGTGTTTCAGGCAATCTTCAAGTGAGAATTGCTGGATCAGGTGATGTACACTACAAAGGAAATCCAAAAGTAAATTCAAAAATTATTGGATCTGGTGATTTGATTAAAAACTAATTAGTTGATTAATTTAGAGATAGAGCCTTCTTGTTAACTCTGGTTAACAAGAGGGCTCCTATAATAAAGAACAATCCTAAAATTATAATTGCAAACTTGATGTCTCCTGTGATTTGAGCAATCGCTCCATAGATAAAAGTTCCGATAACGATTCCAATTTTTTCTGCTACATCGTAAAAACTAAAATAGGAAGCCGTATCCTCTGTTTCAGGCAATAACTTTGAATAAGTAGATCGCGATAAAGCTTGAATTCCACCCATTACCATCCCTACAAATCCTGCAGCTGTATAAAATTCTGTTGGCGTTTCCATAAAGAAGGCGTATATACAGATACAGATCCAAATAATATTGATGAGTATCAATACTGGAATATTACCGTATCGAGAAGATGCTTTAGCGGTAAGTGTTGCACCGATAATTGCTACCAATTGAATGACTAGCATACTGATAATTAGTCCCGTTGTTCGCATTTCATCAGATCCCCAAGCAATCTTTTCCTCTCCGTAAAAAGCAGCGACAAGCATAATGGTTTGGACAGCCATACCATAAACAAAAAACGCATTGAGAAAACTTTTTAAGCGTGGACTCTCACTGAGCTTCGCATAAACGATTCTCAATTCCTTAATTCCGTTTAAAAGTAAATGTTCTCGTTCTCCCTCTTTTTTATTTCCCTTAGGCATATAGTAAAAGGTATATTGAGAAAATACAATCCACCAAATACCAACAGTCACAAAGGAATAACGCATTGCTTTGACAGCTGCAGGATCAGAAGGCGTATCTTCAATTCCAAACCAGTTTGGATTCATTACCATCGCTAAATCAAAAAGCAAAAGAATTACAGATCCAATATATCCCAAAGAAAAACCTCTAGCACTGATCCAATCTTGTTGATCTTCATTAGCTACATCGGGTAAATAAGAATTACAAAAAGCATAAGAAATCCAAAAGCCAACTAATCCAAAGAAATAACAAGCTAGGCTATAGTAGATATAATCTAAAGAAAACCAATACATGGCAATACAGGATAAGGCCCCTAAATAGGCAAACATTTTTAAAAACATTTTTTTATTTCCTAAGTAGTCTGCTATTCCTGACAGCAGCGGATTTAATAGGGCTACAAAGACAAAAGCAAGCGAAGTAACATAAGAAATTAAAGGTCCTCTAGCTACTTCCATTCCAAATACTTCAACAGACTCAATTCCTGCAGTTCTAAAGAGTACACCGTAAAAAATTGGAAAAATTGCGGTTGTAATTACGAGGTTAAAAACTGAATTTGCCCAGTCATAAAAAGCCCAAGCAAACAATAGCTTCTTATCCCCCTTTGCCAATGTTCTTTCTTTCATATGCCTAAAATAACTAACTTATTTCTATTAAAATGAATTCAAGATATTTATTTTTGGTATGCTTTTTGAAAACGTATTTATATAACTCAAAAATGATGACCATGAAAACAATCGCTTCACTACTCTCTTTAAGTATTATTTTAATGTTTAGCTCCTGTAGAAAAGAAACCTATATTGAAGAAGTGACCCAATTGGGTAAGGTCATCGAAATTACAGCTGACTTTAACGCTGCTAACAACTTTAGTGTTCTCTATGAATTTCCTCAATCAGTTGCTGTATACGAATCGGATGCGATATTTGTGTATCTATTAGAAGATGTTGTCAATGGCAATGAAGATGTTTGGACACTTATTCCACAAAACTTCTTTACGACTAATGGTTTATTGCAATATACTTACAATCATACCTTTTACGATGTATCAATTTTTCTTGACGCCAATTTTGATCTCAATTTACTACCAACTAATTACACTCAAGATCAAGTGTTTCGCATTGTAGTTGTCCCTGCAGAATTTGCAGTCTCTAATCCAGAAAACTACACAGGGCTTATGAATCAATTAGAACTATCCGAATCTGATGTGTTTCAACTCTCAAATTAATTGTAACTTTAGAAATGATAAAATTTAAAGTAATACCCTTAATAATAATTATCAGTGTTGTTCTTATCAGTTCCTGTGAGGCACAACACAAAAACGAACTAAAAAAACCTCTAGTGAAAATCGATAAAGAAAAATTTAAAGCTGAAGATCCTTTGGCTTATAAAGTGCTCTTTGAAGCTGCTACAGAACGTCCATATACTAGTGATTTACTAGACAATACCGAAACAGGTGTTTACGTATGCAAAGCCTGCAAAGCGCCTCTTTTTGTGAGCGATAACAAATTCGATGCAGGTTGTGGCTGGCCTTCATTTGACAGGGAGATAGAAGGTGCTATCACTTACGATGTCGACTATAAAATTGGAGTTCCAAGAATCGAAGAAAAGTGCAGTAATTGCGGAGGTCATTTAGGTCATGTCTTTGACGATGGTCCAAAAGATACTACAGGGAAGCGCCATTGTATCAATGGAATAGCTCTAGAATTCATCCCTTCTGACAAACAATAAACAGCTAAAGTAACTTGTCGGTTTAATCTTAATGATAATATTCTTATCTTTGAGCCCTCTTAATAATCATAGAAAATACACATAATGAGTCAATTTGATGTAATCGTTTTAGGTAGTGGTCCTGGTGGATATGTAACGGCAATTAGAGCCTCTCAACTGGGATTAAAAACTGCTGTAATTGAAAAAGAAAATCTAGGTGGAGTTTGTTTAAACTGGGGATGTATACCTACAAAAGCGCTGTTAAAATCAGCACAAGTGTTTGAATACCTCAATCACGCTAAAGATTACGGACTTAGTGCCGACAATGTCGATAAAGATTTTGACGCAGTAGTTAAAAGATCTAGAGGTGTTGCTGATGGAATGAGCAAAGGAGTTCAATTCTTAATGAAAAAGAACAAGATTACTGTAATCAATGGTTATGGGACACTTCAACCAGGAAAGAAAGTATCTGTTAAAGATGCCCAGGGGAAAGAAACCGTATACGGCGCTGATCACATCATTGTCGCTACTGGTGCTCGTTCAAGAGAGCTTCCTTCACTTCCTCAAGACGGAAAAAAGATTATAGGATACAGAGAAGCGATGACTCTAGAAAAGCAACCTTCAAAACTAGTTGTAGTTGGAAGTGGTGCCATTGGTATTGAATTCGCATACTTCTACAATGCAATGGGAACCGAAGTAACAGTTGTAGAATACTTACCTAATATTGTTCCTGTTGAAGACGAAGAAGTATCTAAACAATTGGAAAAAAGCTTCAAAAAAGCAGGTGTTAAGGTAATGACTTCTTCTGAAGTTACAAAAGTAGATACTTCTGGTAAAGGAGTAAGTGTTACTGTTAAAACAGCAAAAGGAGAAGAAGTAATCAAAGCTGATATAGTGCTTTCTGCTGTTGGTATCAAAACAAATATTGAAAATATCGGACTTGAAAATGTCGGTATTGCTACAGATAGAGACAAGATCTTAGTCAATGACTTCTACCAAACAAATATCCCTGGATATTATGCTATTGGAGATGTTACTCCTGGGCCAGCTTTAGCTCACGTCGCTTCTGCTGAGGGAATTCTCTGTGTTGAGAAAATTGCTAAGATGAATGTTCATCCAATCGATTACGGAAACATTCCAGGTTGTACGTATTGTACTCCTGAAATTGCATCTGTTGGTCTTACTGAAAAACAAGCAAAAGAAAAGGGATACGATATTAAAGTTGGTAAGTTTCCTTTCTCTGCTTCAGGTAAAGCACAAGCAGGTGGAAATTCAGATGGTTTTGTAAAAGTTATTTTTGATGCCAAATACGGTGAATGGTTAGGATGCCATATGATTGGTGCTGGAGTAACCGATATGATTGCAGAAGCTGTTGTTGCAAGAAAATTAGAAACAACCGGTCATGAAATTTTAAAAGCAATTCATCCACACCCAACAATGAGTGAAGCAGTAATGGAAGCAGTTGCGGCTGCTTATGATGAGGTGATTCACTTATAAGAAGAATACTTTAGAAATAATAAAAATAATAAACCCCTCAACTGAGGGGTTTATTGTTTACTTACATTCCAATCAACTCTTTTTGGAGTCGTTTAAACACTAAATAGACCCCATTGGTCCATCCAAATCCATCTTGTACCAGATACTCCCCTCCTCCTGAGAGTTGATCGACATCTACTACATTATACTTTTCGAGCATTTTTCCAGTATTTTTATAAATAGCTCTATTGGACGCAATCCAACGATTGATTATCTCATTAGCTAAATCGTCAAAACCGTAATTTCTGAGACCAATAACACTTATGTACTGCAGCGGAGCCCATCCGTTTGGAGCATCCCATTGTTGTCCTGTATCTAATGGAGTTGAGACTAAACCACCGTCTTTTAAGAAGTATTCTTCAATGACCTTTGCACAAGCCTTGGCTTGCTTTTTAGTAGCGCATCTAAAATAAAGAGGAAATAAGCCAGCTAAGGATCGGACCCCAGTGTGTTTCTCATCTACAAAATTGATATCGTTAAAATAGTTTTGTTCAGGATTCCAAAATAAATTTTGAATGGCTTCTTCCCTTTTAGAAGCCCTGTTGTACCAGATTTCAGACTTTTGCTTCTCATCTCTATAATCATAGGCTCGAGCAATAGTTCGCTCAAGATACAACAGCAAACAATTGAGGTCAACAGGAAGTATGTTTAAAGTATTAATTGATCCCAAATCCATTGGGTCTTTAAACCAACGACAACTGAAATCCCATCCCGATTCACAGGCTGCTCTTAAATGTTTGTAATAGTTATCAGGTTTTCCAAACTTTTCATAATCTTCGACATCAGTCGCATACATTTCTGGCCTTGGCCCCTCATTTCTGTCGTAATAACGATTGAGAGAAACTCCTTTATACGATATGAGATGAGATTCACTTTCAGCAGCTGCATTCATCCAAAACCCGTACTCCAATTCTAATTCGTTTAAATAATCACTGAGTATGGAATCTCCTTTAGTATTTGCTAACAAACACACCATCAGTGAAAAATAGGGAGGTTGAGATCTTCCTAAGAAGTAAGTTCTATTTCCATTGGGAATAAAACCAATATGATTAATCATCCAGGCAAAGTTCTTGATCATATTTTCAATAGCATCAACTTCTCCATGAATCTTTAGACCAAGCATGGTAAAAAAACTGTCCCAATAGTAAATTTCATTAAAACGACCACCGGGAACTATATAGGGGTATTGAAGCGGTATCAAAGAACTTCCTTCAATTAATTGATCGGCTTCTCTCTGTAGATAAGGCCACAATGCTTTGATGTGCTCTTCAATTGATCGATCAGTATCTACTTCAAATCCAGTTGTTGGGGCCTCTGTAACCTCAAAGTTCTCTTTAAAAAATGCCTTGATATCAAAATCGCCATCTTCCTTTTGAGCCCTGTAACGATTTAAGATTTCAGAGGGTTTTGACAAGGGTATCGCATCTGAAATTTGTTTGTCATCACTCAATACCTTTGATATTTGCAAATCCACAAAGAGCTCCTTAAATGCCTCCTCTGGAGCTGTATATTCTATCTTTTCCTCCATTACTTAGCAGTTAGTTTTTTTAATATTAAAATCGCTACTAGCAATAATGACATAGGAATTAAGGTATAGCTAAAAGCTTCTGCAGCTCCAACTTCTTTAAATAATATTCCTATTAAACGAGAACCTAAGGTTCCTCCAATGGCTGAAAAAATAATGATCAATCCAGACATATGAGAATGCAGTGACTTAGGAAGCGCACTTAAGATTACAGAATTCAATAAAGGATAGATTGGTGCGATAAACAAGCCTACTATCGGAAAAGCATAACCCAAGAGAGGAATATCTGACAGTGTTTCTACTCCGCTAATCTTAGATTCAACAGCCATAGGCAGCACAAAATAAACCATGATCATCGCTGCTAACAAACAGACTACTAGAATCCATACCCAATTGAAATAATTGGATAAAAAACCAGCTAACAAACGACCAATCCCCAGAGAAACAGCTAAAATACTCGCCATCATGATTGCTAAATTTTCGGGAAGCTCTAATACACGATCGTTAAAGGTGGGAAGCCAGGTCATAATTCCTTGTTCGATCATCACAAATAAAAATGCAGCGATGACAAAGACGATAACAAGCAATTGAGCAATCAATTTAAACATAGATGAAAAATCATCTAGTATATTCGAGTCACCGTCTTCTACAACTGGTTTATCGAATGGAGCATAGAGCAAAAATAAAAATGACACCAAAGAAAGTGCTGCTAATAGCCAGTAAACATTGAGCCAAGCATTTTCGTCTGTCGCTGAATTAAAGGCTGGAAATAAGAAATATGCCAAAGCGATACCAAACATAAACACCCCTTCAATAGTACTCATTAAACTATTGTGTTGCTTTTCGTTTTGGGTCACCAAACCTACTGAGGCGTATACTGATACTTTAATCAGTGCAAAAGAAGCTCCTACTGAAGCAAAAAGCACTTTAGCCCACACAAATGAATTTCCAAAATACATTCCAATACAGGCCACTGATACTAGTAACAAAGCAATAAGCATGGATTTTTTATAACCTATTTTAGGCAAAAATGATGCTACTAAAAAAGAGATAATGGCAATGGGGAGATCCTTAAAGAGTTCAAGGGTACTGGCAGCTACTTCATCAACACCGTATACTTTTTGTGATTTTAAAATCACAATACCTACTGAATTAAGCAGAATGGCAAATACGAAATAATTGATGAATAGCGATGCTTTGACAGCAATAGCTTTCATAATATGTTAGTTTAGTTTAGTTGTTCTAAATATAAAACTTTTAAATCAGCTAGTAAAACTAAGAAGGGCTAAACGGTAACTTTCAAGTCCAAAACCTAAAACTACACCTTTAGCAACAGGAGATATATACGATTGATGCCTAAAAGACTCTCTTGAAAAGGTATTTGAAATATGTACTTCAACAACTGGAGTAGTGATAGCTTTAATAGCATCACCTATTCCTATAGAAGTATGTGTATAGGCTCCTGCATTTAGAATAATCCCATCATAAGAAAATCCAACCTCTTGAATCTTATCGATGAGTTCTCCTTCAATATTAGATTGAAAGTGCTCTAGTGAAACAGATCCAAACTCTTTTGAAAGTTTCTCAAAGAACGAATCAAAAGTTTCATTTCCGTAGATCCCAGGTTCCCTTTTTCCTAATAAATTAATATTAGGACCATTTAGTATAAGAATTTTCATGAGGTAAAAATAAGACTATTTATTCAAAATTGTATTCTTCTGTAATATCATCGGTATCGGTAGTCAATACTTTTAACATTAGAACACAAAGAAAAAGCATCGCAATAGGGATAAACATTCTATCAAATGCATAAATCACTCCATATTCATTAGTTAAATAACCCACAAATCTTGATCCAAGAGTCCCTCCTACAGCTGAAAAAATGATAATCAATCCAGTCATATGAGAGTGTAAACTAATAGGAGTTGAAGACAAAATCACTGAGTTTAAATTAGGATAGATAGGAGCTAAAAATAAACCGACCAATGAAAATGTGTAAAATTTCAGTGGAACATCTAACAATGAATTAACACCTTCTAGATCAACACTTAATGTGACTGGTATACCATAGTATATAATAAATTCAGCTAAGATAATACAGCTGAATAAAATTGTAAATGGGTTGTATCTCTTTACAATAAAAGAGTTGATAACTCTACCAATAGCAATTGAAAGTGTAAACGAACCAGCAGTCAAAATGGCCAAGTTTTCCTGCAATTGAGCCCCTAGATTATTAAAGGTCGGTAACCAACTCATCACACCCTGTTCAATAGCGACAAAAAAGAAGGTAGAAAGCAAAAAGACGACCACAACTATATTTCTATTTAAGATCACAAAACGCTTAAATTCTTTGAGGTATGAAGTGTCGATTTGAGGAGTTTTTAAATTAAATGGGGTTACCAATAACCAGAAAAACAACATAATAGAGAGCAGTGACAACACTAAATAGGCGTTGAGCCAAGCATCTTCAATCTCTGGGTTGTTAAAAAACGGAAAAAACAAAAACATAAATACAACTCCAAAACTAAAGATCGCTTCTACCCATGAAAGAAGTGAAGCATGTTCGTTTTTGGTTTCAGACACTAATCCTATGAGGGTATAAACAGAGATTTTTATCAGGGCAAAACTAAATCCAATACTCGCAAAAAGCACTAAAACGAAATAGTAATTATTACCGTAATAAAACAATAATTGAGACAGTGTGATTAACCCTAAGGCAAATAACATTGATGTTTTATAGCCAATCCTTGAAATAATAGATGCAACCACAAATGCTGCAATAGCAATAGGTAGGTCTTTAAATGCTTCAATAGCACTAGCTTGCAATGGATTGACACCATATACCTTTTGAGCTTTAAGTATCACAATACCCACTGAATTCAGTAGCATTGCAAATAAGAAAAAATTCAAAAACAAAAAAGGCTTTACATGAGACCTATTTGTTTTTATTTGGTCGGTATTCTCCATATTTAAAACAATTACAGTAAATTTAGTTAAAACTATTGAAACTTTGATACTTTTCAACAAAAGTTATTGACATAAGTCAATCAAATGATTCTGAGATTAAAAAATGAACTGGAAAAATCACATAAAAGATTACCTGACTTACATTAAAATCGAACGAGGATTGAGTGAAAATACAATCAAAAATTACACCCTAGATCTCTACAAATTATCTAATTTTTTAATTGAAAATCAAATTGACACTAGTCCTGTAAAAATTGATCATGAGCTTTTAAAAACCTCCATATACGACCTCTCTAAAAATATAAGTCCAAGAAGCCAAGCTCGATTCATTTCTGGTTTAAAAAATTTTTTTGATTATTTAATTTTTGAGGATTATCGAACCGATAATCCCATGGATTTAATTGAAACACCCAAAATTGGCAGAAAATTACCCGAAGTACTTTCTGTAAATGAAATCGATCAACTAATTTCTGCAATTGATCGATCCACAAATGAAGGGGAACGCAATTATGTAATTTTAGAAACTCTTTACGGATGTGGACTTAGAGTTAGTGAACTTTTAAATCTTAAATGTTCTGACCTCTTTTTCAAAGAAGGATTTCTCAAGGTTATTGGAAAAGGAGATAAAGAGCGTTTTATACCACTAAATGATTATCTCATCAAATGCATGATAAATTATCAAAAATTAGTTAGACCTCATTTTCCATTAAAAAAAGAACATTCTGATCTCCTTTTTTTGAATAGAAGAGGATCTCAACTAACTAGAGCTATGATTTTTACAATTATTCGACAATTGTCAGATAAAATTGGTTTAAATAAGACCATTAGCCCTCATACTTTTAGGCATTCTTTTGCAACACATCTATTGGAAAACGGTGCAGATTTAAGAGCAATTCAACAAATGCTTGGACATCAAAGCATTACCACTACTGAGATCTACGTACATATGGATAAAACTCATTTGACATCAGTATTAAATAAGTATCACCCTAGAAAGTAATGTTTGAATATTTTTTATAATTTAAAACCTTTAAAAACAAACCGACTATGTATAAAAAATTACCTCTCTTATTATTGTTTTTGAGTAGTATTTCTATTCAAGCACAGAGTTCTTCAAAGGCAATAAAGCAATTGGAAGACAACAAAGAAACTTACGCTAATATTGCTCAACAAATTTGGGATTGGGCTGAAATGGGCTATCTAGAAGAAAAGAGCTCAGCCTTACTTCAAGAAACCTTAGCTGCTGAAGGATTTAAAATCACAAAAGGTATTGCAGGTATACCTACAGCTTTTATGGCTGAATACGGATCTTCAGGGCCTGTAATTGGAATTCTCGGAGAATACGACGCCCTGCCTGGTTTATCTCAAAAAGCAGTGTCTCATCAAGAAACTGCTGGTGGAAACGCAGGTCATGCTTGTGGGCATCACCTATTTGGAACAGCATCTACTGCAGCTGCAATTACAGTAAAAAATTGGTTAAAAGACAACAAAAAGGAAGGTAGAATTCGATTTTATGGATGTCCAGCCGAAGAAGGTGGATCTGGTAAAGTATATATGACACGAGAAGGTGTTTTTGACGATGTTGATGCTGTATTACACTGGCATCCTGGAAATCAAAACAACGCAAGTGCAGGCGCTGCACTAGCAAATAAATCAGCGAAATTTAGATTCTACGGTGTATCTGCTCATGCTGCTGCTGCACCTTGGGAAGGAAAATCTGCATTGGATGCAGTTGAAGGAATGAATGTGATGGTCAATATGCTCAGAGAACACATTCCAGATGGATCTCGTATTCACTATGTAATCACTCAAGGTGGAAAAGCTCCAAATGTAGTTCCTAACTTCGCTGAAGTTTATTACTACGCTAGAGATAAAAACAGGGATGTCGTAATGGATATCTTTGAAAAAATAATCAATGCTGCTAAAGGAGCTGCTTTAGGTACTGGAACCACCATGGAATACGAACTCATTGGTGGAACTCATGAGTTACTTCCAAATTTAACTCTTCAAAAACTGATGTACGACAACTTAGTTGAAGTTGGAGGTTTTCAATACACAGAAGATGAAAGTGCGTTTGCAGAAGAAATTTCAAAAACTCTAAGCAATCCTAAAGACTTAAATAGTACAAATGTGATTCAACCTTTTAAAGAAGTTGGTAAAGCTGGAGGTTCTACCGATGTAGGTGATGTAAGTTTTGCAGTTCCAACTGCTGGACTAAGCACTGCTACTTGGGTTCCAGGAACTCCTGCTCATTCATGGCAAGCAGTTGCTGCTGGTGGAATGTCTATCAGTAAAAAAGGAATGATGGTTGCAGCTAAAACCCTGGGGATAACAGCTATTGATCTATTTAAAAGTCCAAAGACAATTGAGAAAGCAAAACAAGAGCTAATCGAACGTAGAGGAGCTAATTTTAAATACATTCCTCTTATAGGGAATCGTAAACCAGCACTCGATTACAGAAAGTAATAAGAATTTAGTTTTAAAATTAAAAGAGGCCCTAAGGCCTCTTTTTTATTCTTTATCACTTTCCTTTTCCAGGTCGTAATATCTCAGTTTATTTTCTTCTTCGATCTCAGCAATTTGCTCTTTGGTAAGTACCTTCAAAAATGAAGGATGCTGTTCAATTGCAAATTCGATCTTTTCTACAATTTCATCGATAGATTCATTTTCATAATCAATATCGAGGGGCTGCTTGATCACCATTGACTGAAGAATCCCCTTCTTTTTAATGCGAAGTCCTTTTTTGTCAAAAGAACGTCTAAAACCGTCTATAACAATAGGAATCACAATGGGTTGATATCGCTTAATGATATGTGCAGTTCCTTTTCGAATAGGTTTCCAAGGAGTTGTAGTTCCTTGAGGAAAGGTGATTACCCAACCGTCTTCTAAGGCCTTTCCAATATTGGTGATATCACTCAATTTAACCTGTCTGTTGACATCTTGACCTGCAGCTCTCCAAGTTCTATCAATACTGACAGATCCAGCATAAGCAAGTACTTTTGCAATAAAGCTACCTTTCATTGTTTCTTTCGCAGCAACGTAGTAAATATTGAGCTTGGGATTCCACAAATACCCAACATTCTTGATGGAATCTATTCGGCCCTTTAAACTGGCATTAAAAACGTGATACATCGCCACAACGTCAGCAAAGTAAGTTTGATGATTCGATACAAACAATACCTTTGTATCTGGTAAATCTCTAATTATTTCTGATCCCTCTATTTTGAGTTCATTAAATCGCTTGTATCTAGAGTGTGTTAAGATTCCTAAATAGCGAATCAACATCTTCTTTAGAAAGAGATAATGACCAAATGGGTTTTTCTTGAATAGTGACATAAGGCGCAATTTAATCAAATATTAGAAACAATTCTTAAATGATTTGTTTTATCAAGCTACGTATTTCTCCGAGCATCATTGCTGTGGCACCCCATATAATATGGTTTTCATAGTTAAATGCCGGAAAATCTACCTCAGTGAGATATGAATTTGAAATTTTATGAGAGCAAATATTTTTGTCTTCTAAGAAATAAGTCAGTGGTATTTCTAAAATAGAATCTACTTCTTCTTCTTGAATTTTAAATTCGGGCTTTTGTTGACTAATAGCTAAAAAAGGGTGTACTAAAAAATTTGAAGGTGGAATATAAAGTTGACTCAATTTTAATATTTTATCGATTCCTTTTTTTTGAATTCCTACCTCCTCCTCTGCTTCTCTAATGGCTGTATGCATCAACGAAGAATCATTTTCTTCGACACTTCCTCCTGGAAATCCAATTTGAGCGGAATGAACATCTCCTTTAACAGCCTTTCTTTTGATCAATAACAGATTGGTTTTGAAATGAATATCAGGATAGCAAAGTGCCAAAACAGCAGCCTTTTTGACTTTTTTTCCTTCAAAGTTTTCACTAGCCATCTGAATTGCCCTTATTTTTGACGTCATAGAAAAGTGCGCCTGTTTTCCTGGCAGTGGTAATTTTTCTATTTTTGAAAACACAGATGTAAAATGATCAAAATCCATGCAATACTTTTATAAAATAAGATATAGTCTCATCAGCCTAATGTTTTTGACTTCTTGTAATCAGAATCCCAATAATGATATTAAAGATAGTTCAAATTCAAGCAGGAATCAAATCAAAGACAGTGTTGAATTATCTAAAAATGATCAACCTTATCAAAGCCCAATATCAAAAGAAAAAACAAAAGAGGAATCTAATAAAGTATCGAATGATGACTTTGTACTCGATGAGGAGAATGCAATTGCTTTTTTCTTTGAATACAACAAAACTCTAAAGGAAACTAAAGTGAAATTGGAGACTAACTTTGGAGACATTACCATTGAACTATTTGACAATGTACCCTATCACAAAGCTAATTTTATCTACTTGACTAAGAAAGGTTATTTTAACAACACCTATTTTCACAGAATTGTCAAAGGTTTTATTATTCAGGGTGGAAATGCAGACATCCCTGAAGTCTCACAAAAGAGAAGAGCAATTGGTCGATACTTATTGCCACCTGATACTCGAAAGGGTCACAAACATCACAGAGGAGTCGTATCGATGCCTAGTAGCGATATAGACAACCCTCATAAACTCGCTTCGCCCTATGAGTTTTTTATTGTGGTTACCAAACCTGGTTCCTACCACTTAGACGGTGGTTATACTCCATTTGGACAAGTGATTGAAGGCATGGATGTCGTCGATCAAATCAACGCTCAAAAAGTTGACAGTGGTGATTGGCCGATGAGAAACATCGTTATTAAAAAGGCGATTGCCTTTTAGAGCTCGCTCTTTAATTGATCAAAAGCTTCTTTGTATTCAAGGATCAGTCTTTTAAATTGCTCTTCAACCGATTGAATTTGAACAATAGAAGAAGCCACCTGGCCAACTTCGAGTTCTCCATCGCTGAGATCTCCTTCAAAAATTCCCTTTTTAGATCTTCCCTTTGAAAGTTTTGCTCTTAACTCTTCTACTGAGGCATGTCCAGCATAGAGTTCCATAAGTTCATCGTAGAATTGATTCTTAGCGATTCGAACAGGAGTCAGTTCTTTAAGAGTTAAGCTAGTTCCTCCTTGCTCGAGCTTGGTGAGATACTCTTTGTAATTGTCATGAGCACTGGATTCTTTTGACATCAAGAAAAGAGTTCCTATTTGTACTCCTTTAGCTCCTAATGCCATTGAGGCTAGAATTGCCTTCCCAGATGCAATACCTCCTGCTGCAATGACTGGAATGGAAACCGCCTTTACAATTTCTGGTATCAATACTAGAGTGGTAGTTTCATCCTTAGAATTGTGACCCCCAGCTTCAAAACCTTCAGCAACGACAGCATCTACACCCGCAGATTGTGCTTTTAAGGCTTGTTTACTGCTTCCGATCACATGAACCACTTTAATTCCCTTTTCTTTGAGATACGAAGTGTAGGTCATAGGGTTTCCGGCAGAAGTAAATACAATCGAAACCTTATTCTTAACAATGACATCTAACTGCTCTTCCACCTTGGAATACAAGAGCGGAATATTGACTCCAAAAGGCTTATCAGTAGCTTTCTGACATTTTTGTATGTGTTCCTCTAATAGATCAGCAGACATTGATCCAGCACCGATCAATCCAAGACCACCAGCATTGGATACCGCTGAAGCTAATCGCCAACCACTGGTCCAAACCATACCTCCTTGAACAATGGGATATTGAATATTGAATAAGTTACAAATGGAGTTCATAACTAATTGATTACTCCTGAAGCTATTAATTCTTCTTCTTGATACACAGCTGCAAACTGTCCTTCTGTGATCGCCGATTGAGGCTCATCAAACATTAAATAAGAAGCCTTTTCAAAACTGTAGAGCCTCGCCTTTTGTAAGGGTTGTCTATAACGGATTCGGGCCATTACTTCTATAGATTCTCCCTCTTTAAGCATTAAATCCTCTCGTACCCAATGCATTTCAGAGGCATCAATCTTTAGAGCCGATCGATAGAGCCCAGGATGAGACTTTCCCTGACCAGTATAGATGATATTTTCTTTGACATCAGTTGCGATTACAAAAAGTGGTTCAGGAGTTCCTCCGACATCTAATCCTTTGCGCTGACCAACTGTAAAGAAATGAGCACCAATGTGTTCCCCTACTATTTTTCCATCAGACAACTCATAAGAAAAAGCTTTTGAGGTCTGTTCCAACTCCTCTTCTATAGATTCAAAAGAAGTTTGTTTTTGATTGTATAAATCTAAATCAGCTGATATTTCAACAATGGACCCTTTTTTTTGCTTGAGTTGTTGTTGTAAAAAATCTGGAAGACGAACCTTTCCGATAAAACACAATCCTTGAGAATCTTTTTTCTGGGCTGTTATTAAATCCTGCTCTGCAGCAATTGCTCTAACTTCTGGTTTCAATAACTCACCTATTGGAAAAAGCGTTTTTGAAAGTTGTTCTTGTGATAATTGACATAGAAAATACGATTGATCTTTGTTGGGATCTTTTCCTGATAACAATTGATAATGAGTATTTCCCTGCTGGTCGATCAGCTCTCCTTTTCTACAATAGTGACCCGTTGCAACATAATCTGCTCCTAAGCTCAAAGCGATGTCCATAAATACATCGAACTTAATCTCCCGATTACAGAGTACATCTGGATTTGGAGTTCTTCCTCTTTCGTATTCAGCAAACATATAGTCTACAATACGTTCTTTGTACTGCTCGCTTAAATCGACTGTTTGAAATGGAATACCTAATTTTTCAGCAACTAAAAGAGCGTCATTACTGTCTTCAAGCCATGGACATTCATCTGAAATGGTCACAGAATCATCGTGCCAATTTTTCATAAAAAGACCTATGACCTCATATCCCTGTTGTTTTAAGAGATAGGCTGCTACACTGGAATCGACTCCTCCGGATAAACCTACGACAACTTTTTTCATCTTGAAGAAAAGATAAAATTACAATAAATAAAAGACATCAAGATTGATTACTTGCCCTTCTTTTGTTGTTCAGCTTGTTCCATCATTTCTTTCATACGCTCTTGGAACTTGCTCTTTTTCTTCGGCTTAAGCTTGTTTTCTTGAATTCTAGAGTGAATTTTATCCTCATCGATAATGTATTTCTTAATCACCAACATAATGATGATGGTAATAAGGTTTGATACAAAATAGTACAAACTCAATCCACTTGCATAGGAGTTAAAGAAAAACAACATCATTACAGGAGATAGATATAATATGAATTTCATATTAGGCATTCCTGGTTGTGTTGGCATATTTTGACCTGTAGTCATTTTCATATAGAAGAAAATAGCAACAGATGCTAAAAGAGGAAATAAACTCACGTGATCACCATAGAATGGAATCTTAAACGGCAATTGCATTACCGTATCGTAAGAAGATAAATCTTCTGCCCATAAGAATGATTTTTGTCTGAGTACAAAAGCGGATGGAAAGAACATAAAGAGGGCGTAGAAAATAGGCATCTGCAATAGTGCTGGAACACAACCACTCATTGGATTCACTCCAGCCTTAGAATACAGTGCCATAGTTTCTTGTTGCTTTTTCATCGCATTGTCCTTGTACTTTTCATTGATTTCATCAATCTCTGGACGCAACACCTTCATTTTTGCCTGAGATAAATACGATTTATAGGTCACAGGCGACATGAGTAAACGAACGAGGATGGTCATCACAATAATAGCGATACCAAAAGGCAAAAACGAACTTAAGAAGGTGTAAACCGGTGTAAACACATAGCGATTCAACCATCCGAAAATCCCCCATCCAAATGGAATTGCAGATTCTAATTCTAAGTTTTCATACTGAGATAACACCTTTACATCTGTAGGACCAAAGAACCATCTAAATTGATTTGAAAATTCATTGGCTGAATAAGATAGCTCTGTTAAGGAGTTAAAACGCTTTAAAAATACTGCTTCTTCTGATTCTTCATCAGAAAGAGTTTCTGAAGTGAAACTCACCTTATCAAAATTGTTTTGAGGGATTAAAACACTGCTAAAGAAGTGTTGTTTATAAGAAATCCATTGAACATCCTCTCCTACTTCATCATCAGATCCACCTTGTGATAATTTACCAACTTTATCCGTTTCATATCTGTAAACAGTTCTGGTATATCTATTTTCGTACATCACACTTTTAGAGTGACGAAGCGCATCCATAGACCAACTTAATTTTGGGTTATTAGACGGATTAATAAGTGGTGCAACACCCTGTGAACGTACAGCAAAATCAACCATATAATCCTCATTATTAAGTGAGTAAACAAATTCTATGTATTGATTATCAGATAGTTTTGATTGTAATGTAAGTTGTGAATCTGTAGAGGAGACCAATTCAAACAATAAATCAGCAGTGTGAATAATTCTGTTTTCACGATCCGTAAATTCGATGTCAAATTTCGAGTTGTCATCTTTGATCAAATAAACAGGTTCCCCTTTAAAAGTATTAAATTCATTAAGTAGAACTGATTTGAGCTGACCACCCTTATGACTTACTTTTAAACTGAGTTTATCATTGGAGAGTTCTGAAACAGAAGCTGTTGATGTAGCTAATTTAAAAGCACCTAACTGCTGTCCTTCTTGAATTGTTTCAACAGCATCCGGTGTTACATTAGTGTAATCAGCTGTTGCACTCTCTTTTTCTTTTGCCTTTTGTTCTACTTGTTCTTGTTGCTTTTGTGCAGCGAGTTCTTCAGCAGTTGGTTGATTGATATAAAACATATAGATCAGTATCCCAAAAATGAGAACAAAACCTACAATCGAATTGACGTCTAATTTTTTTTCTTCCATAACATATATTCACTGAGTGAATGACAATTAAATCTTAGTTGTTTTTATGATCACAAGCCGCTTTTACAAAATTGACGAAAAGTGGATGTGGGTTGAGAACCGTACTCTTGTACTCTGGATGGTATTGAACTCCAACAAACCATGGATGTGAAGGAATTTCAACAATTTCAACCAAATCAGTCTCTGAATTAACTCCAGAAGCTTTCATTCCTTTGGCTTCAATTTGCGCTCTGTAGTCATTGTTGAATTCAAAACGGTGACGGTGTCTTTCTGAAATTACCTCTGCATTTGAATAAATCGTTGCAGCTAGACTTCCAGCTTCTAGTTTACAATCCCATGCTCCTAAGCGCATCGTGCCTCCTTTATGAGTTACTGCTTTCTGTTCCTCCATAAGGTTGATCACAGGATTTTTGCAATTTTCATCCATCTCTAAAGAATTGGCATCTTTAATTCCTAATACATTTCTAGAGAATTCAATAACGGCCATCTGCATTCCAAGACAGATTCCTAAAAATGGGATATTGTTTTCTCTTGCGTATTGTACAGCCTTGATCTTCCCTTCAATTCCACGTTCTCCAAATCCTGGAGCTACTAATATTCCGTGAAGTCCTTGTAGTTCCTCTTCAACCTTATCTACAGTAAGGTGTTCTGAATGAATTGATTTTACAATCACCTTCACTTCATTTTCAGCACCTGCGTGTATAAAAGATTCTAATATCGATTTATAAGAGTCCTGTAATTCGACATATTTTCCAATAAGTCCAATTTCAACAACATCTTTTGGGTTTTTATGGCGTTTTAAAAATGCCTTCCACTGATCCAAATTAGGCTCAGAATAACCTTCTAGTTTTAGTTTATCCAAAACGACCTTATCCAAACCTTCTGATTGCATCATAAGAGGTACATCGTAAATGGTAGAGGCATCTATTGATTGAATGACAGCCTCCTTTTTAACATTGCAAAACAAGGCTAGTTTTCTCTTGATATCATCGCTGAGTTCGTGTTCCGTTCTACATACCAAAACATCAGCCTTAATTCCACTTTCCATAAGTGTTTTGACCGAGTGTTGTGTAGGTTTGGTTTTTAATTCTCCTGCTGCAGATAAAAAAGGAACCAAGGTCAGGTGGATTACCATCGCATTGTCTTCGCCTAAATCCCACAATAACTGACGTACTGCTTCGATATAGGGAAGTGATTCAATATCCCCTACCGTTCCACCAATTTCAGTGATAACGATATCGTAATTACCGCTTTTTCCAAGAATTTGAACTCTATCTTTTATTTCATTGGTGATATGAGGAATCACCTGGACAGTTTTTCCTAAAAACTCTCCTCTGCGCTCTTTCTCAATAACCGATTGATAGATTCTACCAGTAGTTACGTTATTTGCTTGAGAAGTAGTGGAATTTAAGAAACGCTCGTAGTGACCTAAATCCAAATCGGTTTCAGCTCCGTCATCGGTCACAAAACACTCTCCGTGCTCATAAGGGTTTAGGGTTCCTGGATCCACATTAATATATGGATCTAACTTTTGAATGGTAGTTCTATAGCCTCTAGACTGTAATAATTTAGCCAATGAAGCTGCAATAATTCCCTTTCCTAACGAAGAAGTTACCCCTCCGGTAACAAATATGTATTTAGTTTGCGACATCTTGCGTTTACTTGATTTATCAACGCAAGCAAAAATACAAATTGGAAATGGAAATCCCCCGGTTTTTAATGAAAATACCTATATTTATTTAAAATAAACCCTTTACACATGAAAAGAAGAGATTTCATTGGAACTGCAGCTGTGTCTACAATTGGACTAACTGCCTACCCAAAAGACTTTATCAAAACAGAAGAAAAAAAATTTGAACTCAAAAACAACATCAATCACTCTGTTTGTGAGTGGTGTTTTAATGATATCCCCCTCGAAGAATTACTTCAAACTCTAAGTCAACTCGGTATTAAAAATATTGATCTACTCGGTCCAAAAGACTGGCCATTACTACACCAATACAATATCAATTGTTCGATGTGCAATGGTGCAGAAATTAGTTTGACAGAGGGCTGGAACGACCCTCAATATCATCCTGAACTCATCAAACGCTACAGTGAAATGATTCCTAAAGTAGCTGAAAACGGATTTAAAAACCTCATCTGTTTTAGTGGTAATCGAAGAGGAATGAGTGATACAGATGGTCTAGCTAATTGTATTACGGGATTAAAACAAATAATGCCTCTAGCTGAAAAACACGGTGTCGTAATTCAGATGGAACTATTCAATCAACAAAATCATCCAGATTATATGTGTGATAACTCGGCCTGGGGTATTGCTCTATGCAAAGGATTGGGTTCTGAAAATTTCAAATTACTCTTCGACATCTATCATATGCAAATTCAAGAAGGAGATATAATCAAATCCATCAGAGACAACCACCACTATTTTGGACACTACCACACTGCAGGAGTTCCAGGTAGAAACGAGATTGATGAAACTCAAGAACTCTACTATCCTGCTATCATGAGAGCCATCCTTGAAACGGGATATACTGGAGTAGTTGCTCAAGAATTTATCTGCAAATACGAAGATAAGATTGACTCTTTAAAGAAAGCCTTTAAAGTCTGTGATGTTTAATCAAAAAGTTTAATATCCATGGCTTCATAGCGAAGGATATAGGAACTTCTATTGTAATAACCACCTTTTAAACTGTCTTGCACAAACCCTAAACGATGGGTAAGGTAAGGCAGTTTTCTCTTTAAATAACTTGAAGAATTATCGAGAACTTCTAAAGCAGTGTAAAGGGTTAGATCGTAACCTCTTAAAGCGTATCGATCAGGATAATAACCAAATCGTTCTTCATAGGACAAAGAAAATTCCTCGTTATTGAGTAGTGAATAGAAATTAGGGTAGCTAAAGTTGAGGTTGGTCAACTGTTGCTGATCGACTATGTCATTCTCAAAAGCACTGCTGTAATTCGTCGTAAACATTTTAATCTTTACAGAATCACGAAGTGAAGAGTTCAACATTGAACTGATGGATGAGGCCAACTTAACATTTTGAGTCTCTACAAACACCCAGTTAGGAATAATGGAATCCAATCTTGAAGACAAGGTATCTACATCGACTGAAACTTCCTTAATAAGCTCCATGGAAACTGCATTAGGAAAATGATTAACGATGGCTTCTCTTGCCTTTGTATTCAATGAATCTGCAACTATCAACACCTTTTCATTAGAATAGCGCAAAGAAGCTAACTTCAATACGCGATCTCTAAAAATCGAATCAGTAGGTATCGGCATATGTGCTTTAGGGTAATCATAGCTATTTTCAGAGGCAGAAGGATATACGATAGGAATATCGTTGCGCATCGCATAAGAAGTCGCTGCCTTATAGGTTCTACTGCTTAAAGGGCCGATGATCGCATCAAAATTAAGGCTGTCGAGATCCATGAACCTAATAGCCAAATGTGTGTTGTCTAATTGAGTGTCAATCGGAATGGGAGTGATATGAATATCGTGTTTAGCCAATTGTTCAATTGCCATCAATACTCCTTGATAAAAGTGAATACTGAACTTCATATCCCTTCTCGCTTCGAAGGTTTTCTCCATTAGAAGGGTGTCTAATAGCGCTGATTTATCAGTTCTAAAAGGGAGTGGATAAGCTATAGTGTAGTACTTAGAATCACTGTAAAATGGCTCGAACAAAGGCTCTCTAAAACCTAGTTTATACGAGATTGATTGTTGCCTGTAAGGTCTGACCTTAAGGTTCATTCCGATTTGCAGACCCGTCAATAACAATCCTGGATTGTAATCCAAAATGTCTCTTAAAGGAGTTTGATACCTTCTTACTAAATCGTAAAAAGTTTCCTTAGGATTTACTCTGTGAATGATGAATTGATCAATAGGCGCCTCCTTACGGATGAAAATGGAATCACCTACGCTCAGAGAATTTTCTAAAGTAATTGGAAGTTCAACAGTAACCCCAACAGGTAAGGAATTGTAATCTTCTGAAAGATGAGGATTTAGTTTTAAAAAGGAATCTTGACTGATTTGAAAATCCTTGAGAATTCTCCAACGATTATCCGACTGTCTAATCTTATAAGTTCCCGTTTGTTGCGCATAACCCAACAAGGAAAACATAAATAAAACAGCTAATAAGTTCCTTTTTAATTGCATTATTCCCATTCTATAGTTGCAGGTGGCTTAGAGCTGATATCGTATACGACTCTATTGACCCCTGGAACCTTATTGATGATATCGTTTGATACCTTTTGCAAAAATTCATAAGGAAAGTTAACCCAATCAGCAGTCATACCATCGGTACTCTCTACTGCTCTTAAGGCAACACATTTTTCATAGGTACGTTCATCTCCCATTACTCCAACAGAATTTACTGGAAGTAACATAGCTCCTGCCTGCCATACTTTGTCGTACAATCCCCACTCTCTAAGTCCATTGACAAAAACAGCGTCTACTTCTTGTAAAATACGAACCTTTTCTGGAGTAATATCTCCAAGAATTCGAATACCGAGTCCAGGACCTGGGAAGGGGTGTCTACCTAATAATTTAGCATCGATACCCAAAGCTGCACCTACTCTTCTCACTTCGTCTTTAAAAAGAAGTTTTAGAGGTTCCACAACTTTTAATTTCATATAATCTGGAAGACCACCTACATTGTGGTGGCTTTTAATCGTTGCCGAAGGACCACCTGTAGCAGAAACTGATTCGATCACATCAGGATAAATCGTTCCTTGACCGAGCCACTTCGCATCTTCAACTTTATGAGATTCATCGTCGAAGACATCAATAAACACTTTACCAATAGTCTTGCGTTTAGTTTCTGGATCACTGATTCCCTTTAATGCATCTAAGAATCGATCTGAAGCATCAACTCCCTTAACGTTAAGTCCCATATGCTTGTATTGATCCAATACTTGTGAAAACTCATCTTTTCTAAGCAAACCGTTATTGACAAAAATACAGTGTAAATGAGATCCAATAGCTTTGTGCAGCAATACTGCAGCTACAGTTGAATCAACACCACCAGACAATCCTAAGATGACCTTATCAGATCCAACGGTCTTTTTAAGTTCTTCAACCGTTTCATGTACAAATGAATCTGGAGTCCAATCTTGATGAACTCCTGCGATATCCACTAAGAAGTTTTTGAGCATCTTCGCTCCATCTGTAGAATGATATACTTCAGGGTGAAACTGAATTGCATAGGTCGTTTCACCTTCAATTTTATACGCTGCATTCTTCACATCATCTGTGCTACCGATAAGCTTCGCATTAGTAGGAAGGTGTTTAATGGTATCCGAATGACTCATCCAAACCTGAGATCCAGCCTCTACTCCATCAAAGAAGTGATCTTCGTGATCTAAAAAAGAAAGCTTTGCTCTACCGTATTCTCTAGTGTTCGAAGGAGCGACTTCTCCCCCTCCAAAATGAGCTAAATACTGTGCCCCATAACAGACTGCCAATAAAGGTTTTTTTCCTTGAATCTGAGAAAGATCAGGATGCGGCGCATCCTCTGCTCTAACTGAAAAAGGCGACCCTGATAGGATAACAGCTTTGTAAATATCTAAGTTCTCTGGAAGTTTATTGTAAGGTTTAATCTCACAAAAAATATTGAGCTCTCTTACTCTCCTAGCGATGAGTTGAGTATACTGTGAGCCAAAATCTAAAATAAGGACGTTATTATGCATGCGCAAAAATAATAATTTGAACGTTAATTAGAAGTTCATTTGACAGCTAATTTTAAGATTCGTTCTTAAACCTAACAATATCGATAGTTCCTATTCAAAAATTCTGCCAAAATCAATTCATGGAATCTAAAATAGCCTTGATATCTTCTTTTGTAGTTTCAGGATTGATAAAACAAAAGCGTGCAATTGTTTCCATTTGACCATCAATTTGATATTTAGTCGGTGTCACCAATGCAAAATTATCTGCAAGATTTTTTAGTGTCCACTTTCGGTAATCTTCTGGAGTCCATCCTTCACGCTTAAAAAGTACTACTGATAAACTCACTGGTCTTACCAATGACAAATGATCGTAATCTTGAATCATTTCTGCTGCAACTTTAGCTAAATCGAGTGCTGTATCAACTGCTTGCTTATAGCGATCAATACCATGCATCGCTAGGGAAAACCACAATGGAAGACCTCTCACTCTACGCGTCAATTGAATTTGATAATCTGAAGGATTAAATCCTTCCATTCCCTTTTGATTAAAAATATCTAAATAAGTTCCTTGTTGAGTATGTGCTTTCTTAGCTAATTCAGGGTTTTTATAAATGATCGCTCCACAGTCATAGGGAGCAAAAAACCATTTGTGAGGATCTATGGTAATACTATCAGCTAATTCAATTCCATTGAATTCTTTTCTAGCCTTATCAGACATTAACGCACCACCTCCGTATGCTGCATCTACATGCATCCAAAGATCCTTTTCACGACAAAAATCAGCAACCTCATCCATCCTATCGATGACTCCAGCATTAGTGGTTCCTGCATTGGCAACAACCGCAAATAAACGACTTTGATCGACAGCTGATAATTCTTCAAAAGCCGTTATTAATTCTTTTTTAGTCAAGGATTCTTGTGTCGGAACAGTTAGAATATCTGCATCTATTATTTTTACCATGCTTTTCACCGACGAATGTGCCTGAGATGAACAGAGTATAATCCCTCTTTTACATTGATTGTCTTGTGATTTTGATCTCCAATACTCCCTAGCAGTTACAACAGCTGATAGGTTAGCTGCTGTACCTCCACTTGTAAACACCCCAAACGATCCTTTAGGCAATCCAGTTAATGATACAATCCAAGACATGGCTTCATTTTCACAGAATATTCCTCCTGCACCCTCCATCCAATAGGATCCGTGAATTGAAGATGCAGCCGTCACTAAATCAAAAAGTATAGCGGCTCTTGTTGGTGCTGCTGGTACAAATGCTAAATGTTTTGGATTATCAATAGGCACGGTATGTTTAACTAACACTTCTCTAAAGAGTTCAAAAGCCTTCATTCCTCCAATTCCTTTGTCGGTAATGGTCTCCCCTACTTTCTCTTTGAGTTCCTCTTCCGATATTGCTAATCCCATATCAGGATTGGATCGAGTGATTCGACCAATGACATATTTCATTATATCCATAGTCATTTCAACCACATCGATATCGATATTGTGCATCATAACTAAAGTTTTAAAATGGTGAATTCCTTTTTAAGAGGATTTAAATGTTTTAACAACTCCTTCTTGAATGAAGTGGAGTATTCCAAATAAAATTCAGAGAAATTCGTATTGCGCTCTTGTAAGCCCTCTCTAGGAAATAGTTCCTCTTGTAAATTGACTAAGCGAATAACTTCTTCACTTAGTTTTCGTTTCTGAGCTTTGAGTAAGCGTTTTTCCAGTTTGTCAATTCCCTTTAATTGTTTTATTTCTTGAGCTTTAACAGCACCTAAAAAAGAGGCATCCGTTTGACTGGCTATTTGATATAAATTTTCAAATTGTTCATTTAATCGATTTTTTAAAGGACTTAGATCAATATCTATGTTTGATATTTTTCGAATATGTTTATTGATCAAATCACCTCTGCTTAAAAATAAATCTGCGGTAGAAAGACCTAGCTTTTGAATCTTATCAAATTGCTTCTGACTCATTACAAGTACTGAATCTCTTAGCATTAGAATTGGGAATATTGTTTCTTGAGCCTCGAACATCGATTGAAGTTCAAACCAATAAGCCAGTTCTCCTCCTCCACCAATATATGCTAGGTTTGGAAGAATAACTTCTTGATAAAGAGGTCTTGTAATAACATTCGGAGAAAATCGATCTGGATGTTGCTCAAGTTCGATTAAGAGTTCATCCTTGGTAAATTGTATCGCTGTATTTAAAACAGAATAGACTCCACCTTCTTCGACTAAACGCTCTCTCATTCCTTCTTTTAAGTAGAAAAAATTGAGTTCTCTTGGATTGACTTGAATCGAATACGCCTTTTTTTGTAGCAATTCAATCGTATCACTTACTTTTTTAAAACCTATTTGATCGAAAAGATCTCTTTTTATTTGAGGGATGAACAGCCTTTTTAAATCGACGTTGTTAGGTTCCAACACAACAAGTCCATCCTCTTTAAAAAGTTCATTTGCTAAATAAAAAGTAGCCTCACCTAAAGTTTGGTGTTCTGTATAAGCCCTTTTAAAAAGATCCTTGAGATCTTTTGCAGCATCAGAAGATCCCAATTCCAATGAAAGGAGCTCTAAAACAGTGTCTAAACCTTCTGTTTTAAATGTTCCAACAGCTCCAGATTGATGTTCTTGTCCTTCCCATCTAAAGACCTTCCCCTTTAAATAAAAGTGGTTAATTTCTTCAAAATCATGATCTTCAGTCGCCATCCAATATATTGGAACAAAATCGCAATCGGGATAGGATTCCTTAAGGGATTTGCACAAATTTATAACAGAGATGATCTTGTATAAAAAATAAAGAGGACCAGTGAAAAGATTGAGTTGATGTCCTGTAGTTACTGTAAAAGTATTCTCATTGGACAAGGATTCAATTCGGTCTAAAACCAACTCAGTTGTCTCTACAGCTTGATATTGCTTATTTAAAGCATCTACTAATTGTTTTCTTTGAGACTTTGAAAAATTTCTTTTTAATTCAATTTGTTTCTCAAAACCTTCGAGATCTGGACTATTGCCATAAAATGATTGTAGATTTTTTTCTCCACGGATATAATCTAAAATTGTTTTAGAAAAATATCCTGTTTCACTGTATGGAAAATGGTCTTGATTCATAGAAATTTTAAAACATAAATATAAAACACTTCAAGAAGATAGTTGCATCTTTCTAAATTTTTAAGGGGTTTTTAACTAAAATACACTTAGAGCATCCTTTTTAACATTTTCTTGGAACAATATTTGTGGTATTATAAGTAAATTGTATAGAACGACTTATTTGAGTTGTTCCTAAACCTAAATCTTTTCATCATGAAAACAACTCTTTTAAAGCGTTCTACCAAATTGACCAAGAGCTTTTTCATTGTATTTGCACTTCTATTTACTCCCCTACTTCTAGCACAAGAATCCACAAATCAAGATGATTATGTAGAATACAGAGGGACTATTGTAGATAGCAAATCAAAACAACCTTTGTTATTTGCCACCATTACTATTGAAGGAACAAATGCCAGTTCGGTCAGTAATAATGCTGGGGAATATCTCATTAAAGTACCAAAAGGACTAACAGAAAGAAATTTGATGGTACAATACGTCGGATATCAAACAGCTGTTGTTCCAATTGCTTCTTTAGCTAACGACAGTACTATTTTAATGGAAACCTCAGAACTACTATTAAAGGAAGTCGATGTGGTCGCCCCTAGAAATCCAGCTCAATTGGTGCTCGATGTCATGGCGAACAAAGGAGCTAATTACTTTGATCAGTCCAAGTTTATGACGGCTTTCTACAGAGAACAAGTCAAGAGAAGATCTAAGAACATCGCTCTTGCAGAAGCCGTAGTAACTATTTTAAAACGTCCTTATAACAGTGATGTTAACGACGCGATTTCAATTGTAAAAGCTAGAAAAAGTACCGATTACAGCCCAAAAGATACCTTGGCAATGAAATTCCAAGGAGGTCCCTATAATGCGTTGTTTATCGACATCATGAAATACAGCGATTTTATTTTCTCAGAGGAGCTTATCAATTTATACGATTTTAGCTTTAACGGTTCTACAAGAATCAACGATAGGATTATTTATATTGTTCATTTTGAGCCAAAAGAAAGCACTAAAGAACAACTGTACACAGGTAATCTTTATATAGATATCGAAAACAAATTACTTACTAATGCCATTTTTGCTCTAAAAATAACTGATAAAGAACGAGCAGCTCGTCTCTTTGTGAAGAAAAAACCTAAAGATGCGTTTGTATATCCTACCGAAGTATTGTACAAGGTTGATTACAGAGAAAAAAACAATCAATGGTACTACGGGTACAGTAATATTCATATGACTTTAAAAGTAGAATGGGAAAAAAGATTATTTAATTCATTATATTCGATGCAAGCTGAGATGGCTATTACCGATTGGGAAGAGTTGACTGAAAAACAACGTATTAGATATAGAGATCGCGTTAGAAGTTCCATTATCTTAGCTGAAGAAGCAGACGGATTTTCTGATCCTGAATTCTGGGGAGCTTATAATATTATAGAGCCCGATAAGTCGATTCAAAACGCTATCAGAAAAATCAGACGCCAATTAAAAAGGTTAAATAAGGATTAGAAATAAATGAATAAAAGAAGAGTTTTTTTAACGGGCATATTGGGATTGAGTTCCACAACACTTTTACCGAGAACCTCACTAATTACTCATGAAATACCCCCTAATCTACTGGGTAACAAACTCAAACCAGGAGCTAAAATCAAGTTAATAGCTCCTGGTTTTGCTATTGATGAGCATAAATTAGAAATTTCCATTGAAGGGATTACTCAAATGGGATTCGAAGTGATCTACGATTCTTCTATTATGAATCACCACGGTTATTTTAGTAACGAAGATGATTTTAGAGCATCTGAGATAAACAAGGCTTTTGCGAATCCAAATATCGATGCGATTATTTGTGCACGAGGAGGATATGGAACAACGAGAATACTCGATCAACTCGATTACGATCTCATTGCTTCCAATCCAAAACCTCTAGTTGGTTTTAGCGATATCACAGCCCTTTTAAATGCCATTCACAAAAAGACTGGTTTAATTGGCTTTCACGGGCCAGTAGGAAGTAGTTTAAACAACGACTACAGTCAAAACACCCTAAACGATGTACTAAGAGGTAAGAAATCATCCCATACGATACAAAGCCCCATATCCATTCCTGAAGATCAAACAGACAACAGTGAATACGATCGCTATACAATTGTTCCTGGAATTGCTCAGGGAAAAGCCGTGGGTGGAAGTCTCACTTTAATAAGTGCTTTAATGGGGACACCCTATGAAATTGATTTTACAGATGCCATCGTTTTTATAGAAGATGTTGGTGAAAAGCCCTATCGCATCGATCGAATGCTTACTCAACTCAGAAGCAGTAAAACTTTTAAAAAGGCAACGGGAATCGTATTTGGAGTCTGTATTGGATGTGATGTAAAAGATGTAAATCGAGGCTTCAAATTAAAAGAAGTGATCATCGATCGAATTCAAGACCTTGGAATACCTTCAGTTTACGGAATGTCTTTTGGGCATATTCCTGAAAATTTCACGATTCCTATCGGCGCACAAGTTTCACTTGATACCCACAGTAGAACAATTCAAATTTTGGAAAAAGTAGTCGCTTAGTTCGCAACCTCACTGAAAAAAGAAATGCGATACAGGCGAAGTTCTTCATCTTCGTAATCACCGTCAAAATGTGCAGATGCTTCAGAGATGTCGTCACTTTGAGCCTCTAAAAAGTATTCGTGTAACTCCTCTTGCATGTCTTCATCAAACATTTCATCGATCCAATATCGAATATCGAGTTTGGTTCCACTAAAGACAATTTGCTCCATTTCTTTTAGAAGTTCATCGTGAGTTAAGCCCTTTGATGAAGCGATATCATCTAAGGACAATTTGCGGTCTACCGATTGAATCACAAAGAGTTTCAAACCAGATTTAGAACCCGTAGTTTTCACCACAAAATCATCTGGTCGAATAATGTCATTCTCTTCTACATACTTATGGATCAAAGCCAAAAATGGTCGACCGTATTTTTTAGCCTTTCCTTCTCCTACTCCGTAAATAGACCCTAAATCATCCATTGAAACTGGGTATTTCAAAGCCATGTCTTCCAGAGAGGGGTCTTGAAAGATCACAAAAGGAGGTACGCCTAATTTACCAGCCTCTTTTTTGCGCAGATCCTTGAGCATTGCAAACAGCGTTTTATCAGCAGTTCCAAGTGAATTTTTAGCTGCTTGCACGATTTTTTCATCGTTTTCCTCATTGTACTTATGATCTCTAGTCATCATAAATGACTCAGGTGATGATAAGAAATTTGTCCCTTTCTTGGTAAGGTGTATCACTCCGTATTGCTCAATTTCTTTTTTGAGTAAACCAGCGATGATTGCTTGACGAATCAATGCCATCCAATAGTATTTGTCGTGCTCACTTCCACAACCAAAAAACGATCGTTGATTGGTACGATGAGATGAAATTAGGGCGTTTGATTTACCGATTAACACCTTGACAACTTCTTTTGACTTAAATTTTTCAGCAGTATCTCGAACGACTGTTAAAAGTTTGACAAGTTCGTCCTTAGCCTCCACTTTGTCTTTTGGATTGCGAACATTGTCGTCCATATCAGCACCTTCTCCATTCTTTTCATCAAATTCTTCTCCAAAATAATGTAAGATGAATTTTCTTCTTGAGATTGAAGTTTCAGCATAGGCGACTATTTCTTGAAGCAGTGCATTTCCAATTTCTTGTTCGGCAACAGGTTTTCCAGACATAAATTTTTCCAGCTTCTCAACATCCTTGTAGGAATAAAATGCCAAACAATGACCTTCACCTCCATCTCGACCAGCTCTACCTGTTTCTTGATAATAACTCTCAATACTCTTAGGGATATCGTGATGAATTACAAAACGCACATCGGGTTTGTCAATTCCCATTCCAAAAGCAATGGTTGCAACCACAACATCAACCTCTTCCATGAGAAACATATCCTGATACTTAGCTCTTGTCTTAGCGTCAAAACCAGCGTGATAAGGCACTGCACTGATTCCATTAACTTGTAAGACCTGAGCGAGTTCTTCAACTTTCTTTCTACTCAAACAGTAGATGATTCCAGATTTACCCTCGTTTTTCTTAACAAATCGTATGATATCAGATTCTACATTCTTAGTCTTAGTTCTTACCTCGTAATAGAGATTAGGTCTATTAAATGAAGTTTTAAATATCTTGGCATCTTGTATTCCAAGGTTTTTTACGATGTCTTCTTGAACCTTAGGAGTTGCAGTAGCTGTAAGACCCATAATTGGCAAATCATCTCTCAGACGTGCAATAATCGATTTTAAATTTCGATATTCTGGTCTAAAGTCATGTCCCCACTCTGAAATACAGTGAGCCTCGTCAATTGCCACAAAAGACAGAGGAACGGTCTTTAAAAAATCGACGTATTCTTCCTTGGTCAACGATTCTGGAGCTACGTACAAAAGCTTCGTAATTCCATTTGATATATCGTCTTTAACTACTTTTATCTGGGTTTTTGTAAGTGAAGAATTGAGTACATGTGCTACTCCATTCTCTTCAGAAACTCCTCTTATGGCATCAACCTGATTCTTCATAAGGGCAATCAATGGAGAAACTACAATGGCTGTTCCCTCCAAAATCAAGGCTGGTAATTGATAACAAAGAGATTTACCTCCTCCTGTAGGCATTATTACAAAGGAGTGTTTGCTATCTAAAACATTTTTGATAACTTCTTCTTGCTGTCCTTTGAATTTCTCAAATCCAAAGTAATGTTTCAAGTGCTTTTCTAAATTGATCGAAGTGCTCATTTAAAAATTCTGTAGTCAGTAATTTACTACTTCAATATAAGAAATTTTCGTTGAAATTAAATTATAAACTTATTTTTATAAACTTTCAACTATGGTTGAAACAAGATTGTTTAATTTTGTGAGAAATTAGAAAACAGAGATTTGACAGATAGTAATCGCATTTTAGATCGCGCCAAGCGAACTTTTGAACTGGAGAGCAACGCCATTAAAAACTTATCAGAACTTCTTACTGATGATTTTAGTCATACTGTAAATTGTATCCTAGAATCAAAGGGAAGGGTTGTTATTAGTGGGATTGGAAAAAGTGCCGCTATTGCTACAAAAATAGTTGCCACTCTTAATTCAACAGGTACTCCATCGATTTTCATGCATGCAGCAGATGCTATTCACGGTGATTTGGGCACCATTCAAGATGAGGATGTTGTGATTTGTATTTCAAAGAGCGGTAATACCCCAGAAATTAAAGCGCTCATACCTCTTTTAAAAAGACGTCCTAATAAATTAATTGCCATCACTGGAAATCCAGAATCCTTTTTAGGTTCTAATTCCGATTATATTCTCAATTCTTATGTAGAACAAGAAGCCTGTCCTAATAATTTGGCTCCAACAACCTCTACAAGCACTCAACTCGCAATGGGAGATGCCTTAGCGGTTTGCCTATTGGAGCAAAGAGGATTTGATGCAAGTGATTTTGCAAAGTATCACCCAGGTGGTTCTCTCGGGAAACAACTCTATTTAACTGCTGGAGATATTGCTAAAGACAATTTGAAGCCAAAAGTTGACAAAAACACTCTTGTAAAAGAAGTCATTGTTGAAATTTCTAAGAATATGCTGGGTGTTAGTCCTGTTATGGATGAAAATAAAGTCATAGGAATCATTACCGATGGAGATATTCGACGAATGTTAAATCAATTTGACGATATTAGCAGCTTAAAAGCAATCGATATTATGACTCCTTCTCCAAAGTCTATAACTTCCGCTACTCTTGCAGTTGAAGTTCTTTCTTTAATGCAGAACCACAATATCACTCAAGTCTTAGTGATCGATCAAAACAAATACATAGGAGTGGTACACCTCCATAACCTTATAAAAGAAGGTATCGTATAATGAGTAAAAAGAAAGACGTAAATTCCATGTCATTTTTAGACCATTTGGAAGAACTCAGATGGCATTTAATTAGAGCAACATTAGCAGTTTTAATCGTTGGAGTAGTCGCCTTTGTTATGAAGGGCTTTATCTTTGATGTGGTACTTTTAGGACCTTATCACGGTGATTTTCCAACCTATCAAGTTTTTTGTAAAATCTCTCAATACTTTGGAATTGATGACAGTTTTTGCATTGCTGAACCACTTTTTGAAATTCAGTCAAGAGAGATGGCAGGACAATTTTCTGCTCACCTTTGGACTTCTATCTGGGCTGGTTTTATCGTAGGATTTCCATACATACTTTATGAATTGTGGAGTTTTATCGGACCTGGTCTCTATGAGAATGAACGCTCAAATGCCAAAGGGTTTATCTTCATTGCTTCCTTTTTATTCTTCACAGGAGTTTTGTTTGGATATTATGTTGTAGCTCCTCTTTCAGTAAACTTTTTGGGTAGTTATACCGTCAGTGATATGGTTCACAATGATATTGACTTACAATCGTATATATCAACAATTAGAACCTCTGTAATTGCATCTGGATTAATATTTGAATTACCTATTTTAATCTATTTTCTGACTAAAGTTGGACTTGTGACTCCTGAAGGAATGAAAAAGTATAGAAAATTTGCAGTTGTTGCAGTTTTCTTGCTCTCAGCGATTATTACTCCTCCAGATATTGCGAGTCAAATTATTGTTGCTGTTCCTATCTTAATACTGTATCAAATCAGTATTGGAATTTCTAGAATCGTATTAAAACGAGAAGCGCGAAAAAACAAAAAAAATGAGTAATCCTGTTCAAGAGTTTAACGATTATCGCTCTAAAATGAACGATAAGTTACTGGCCGACAATAACAAAATTATAAAACGTATCTTTAATCTCGATACCAATGCTTATGCCAAAGGTGCCTTAGATGAAAAAACTAAAGAACTCTTAGGTTTAGTTTCATCTGCAGTTCTTCGATGTGATGACTGTGTGAGGTATCATCTCGAAAAGAGCAAAGAGGCTGGAGCTTCTAAAGAGGAAGTCATGGAAACTTTGAGTATAGCAACTCTTGTTGGAGGTACCATTGTTATTCCTCATTTGAGAAGAGCCTATGAGTATTGGGAAGCACTAGAAGAAAACGCTTAATATGATTTTAAGAGCTGAAAATATTGTCAAATCCTACAGAGGAAGAAAAGTCGTTAAAGGAATTTCTCTAGAGGTAAAGCAAGGAGAAATTGTTGGACTTCTCGGTCCAAATGGCGCCGGAAAAACAACCTCATTTTATATGATTGTTGGCCTCATTAAGCCCAACGGAGGATCCATTTATCTCAACGATAAAGACATCACCTCATACCCTATGTACAAAAGAGCTCAAAACGGAATTGGATACCTAGCTCAAGAAGCTTCAGTATTTAGAAAATTGAGTGTAGAAGACAATATTATGAGTGTACTTCAACTCACCGATTACAGCAAACAAAAACAAGAAGAAAAATTAGAATCACTTTTAGACGAATTCAGTCTCAATCACATTAGAACTAATAGAGGCGACTTACTATCAGGTGGTGAACGTCGTAGAACCGAAATTGCAAGAGCACTAGCTACGGATCCTAATTTTATACTATTGGACGAACCCTTTGCTGGTGTAGATCCAATCGCAGTGGAAGATATTCAAAGAATTGTTGCTCAGCTTAAAAACAGAAATATCGGAATTCTGATTACCGATCACAATGTACAGGAAACCCTTGCGATTACAGAACGTTCCTATTTGATGTTCGAAGGTGGAATTCTAAAATCAGGTACCCCTTCTGAGTTGGCAAAAGACGAAATGGTACGTAAAGTTTACCTAGGGCAAAATTTTGAGCTCAGAGAAAAGAAGATTACTTTTTAGAACTTTTCCAATTCCCTAAAAGCAAATACGAGAGTATAATCATCGGTATTCCACTCCACTTAAATACTATCAGTAGAATCACAGTCAATACTACAAATAGTATTCTTAGTTTGTTGTCTTTAAAACTCAGATTCGCAAACTTAAAAGAAAACAATCGTACTGGAGCATTGAGTAAAAAGGCACTCAAAACAGCAATCAACATCAACAGATAGCTATTGTGTATCAGAGGAGCTAAAAAACTCTCAGCTTGATAGGATTCAATTAATACAAGTGACGATAAGAGAATCGCGTTCGCAGGAGTCGGCAAACCAATAAAGGAATCTGATTGGCTATCGTCAATATTAAACACCCCCAAACGGAAAGCAGAACCCATAGGTACAAACAATCCGATCAGAATCAAAGGTTGTTCCATTACTGCTTCAAAAAGTGACAGTGAAGATGACGCTCCGAAAGTAGCTGATACCATCAACTGCATCAAGAGTAAACCTGGTGCCAGGCCCGAAGTGATCAAATCGGCAAAAGAATCCAATTGAACTCCTAATTCACTCTTTACATCGAGAGCTCTAGCTGCTAAGCCATCGAAAAAATCAAAGAAAATTCCCAAAAGAACAAAACCCACAGAGAGTTCTAAATGCCCATCTAATGCAGCAATAACAGCCAACACCCCTGAATTGAGATTTAAAAAACTAATGGCATTTGGCACAAATGATTTGATTGATTTCATAAGGTAAAGATACACAAATAAGAATGAGTTGATGCGCTGTTGATTCCCACAAATTTTATCGATATTTGTAGTTGATGAAAAACAAGATCCTCATTTTACTTACGATACTGCTCTTTAATTACAGTTGGGCTCAAATTCCCTATTTGTCAAAAGAGGCAAAAGTAAGCGTTCTAACTTGTGGTCCTGGTGACGAACTCTATTCTAAATTTGGACATTCTGCAATACGCATCAAAGATCCTGTCAATCGAATGGATTTGGTTTACAATTACGGTGTTTTTGATTTTACCCAACCTAATTTCTATCTCAATTTTGCCAAAGGAAGATTGGATTATATGCTCGTTAGACATCGCAGCAATGATTTTATCAATCAATACCGATCAGAAGGGCGCTCTGTTGTAGAACAGGAATTAAATCTCAATACCCAGCAACAAAACAAACTGCTTCAGTTTCTTGAAAACAATGCCAAACCTGAAAATAGAACCTATTCATATCACTTCTTTTTTAATAATTGCGCTACAAAAATCATCGATGTAATCGAACTCGCTAGCAGTGACATCAACTTTGAGGAAGAATTTATTCCTCAAAACAAAAGTTTTAGAGCTTTAATAAACGATCGTCTCGACAAAAACAGTTGGGGTGCTCTTGGAATCAATATTGCTTTAGGTTCTAAAATTGATCATATAGCCACCGATTATCAGCATCGATTCTTACCTGAGAACATTCAATTACAATTGAAAAACAGCAGCATTGGAACGAAACCTTTAGTAGCTTCCCAAAGAGAACTTATCTCTCAAACCAACACAAATAAGAGTAGTTTTTCAATAGTATCTCCATTAGCAATCTTTAGCTTAATTCTTCTGTTGAGCCTGGTTTTAATCGTGAAGTCTACCTCAATTAAGTTATGGACTACTGTACTCTTTACAATAGCTTCAGTGGTTGGAATTGGAATTTTATTCCTGTGGTTTTTTACCAATCACGACATGACTCAAAACAATTTCAATGTTTTGTGGGCCAATCCTCTATTGTTGATTTTAATTTTTGCAAAAAAAATAAAGCCTACTATTCTTAAAACAATACATCTAATATCCATATTGGGAATACTGATAATTCCTATCGTTGCCCTATGTGGACTACAATCGTTTAATTACACTCTTTACCCTTTGATTACAACACTGCTTTTATTGCTTCTTAAATCCTATCGAAACACCTCTAGAGCATGAATCTATTAAGTGTAGAACAAATTAGTAAGTCCTATGGAGATTTAGTACTCTTTGAAGATTTATCCTTTGGATTAAATTCAGGACAAAAAGTTGCTCTTATCGCCAAGAACGGAAGTGGAAAAACATCCATTCTCAATATCATATCTGGAGTCGATGTACCTGATACGGGAATGGTTAATTTTCGAAAGGGAATTCGAACCTCCTATCTTGCACAAGAACCCGAATTAGACGAAGAGAAAACCATTGAAGAAAGCATCTTTGATTCTGACAATGAAATCTTAGAAGTCATACACAATTACGAAAAAGCCCTTAAAAACCCTGAGGAAGAAAGCAAATATCAAAAGGCATTCGAAGCCATGGAACGTCACCAGGCTTGGGATTTTGAAACTCAGTACAAGCAAATTCTCTTTAAGTTAAAATTAGAGGACTTAGATCTCAAAGTAAAAAATCTCTCAGGGGGACAACGAAAAAGACTAGCACTTGCCAATGCACTACTCAACAAACCTGACCTAATCATTCTAGATGAACCTACCAACCATTTGGATTTAGAAATGATTGAATGGTTAGAGGACTATTTTGCAAAAGAGAAAATTTCTTTATTCATGGTCACCCACGATCGCTATTTCCTAGAGCGTGTGTGTAATCAAATTCTAGAACTGGATGAAGGAATTCTTTATCCCTATAGCGGTAACTACTCTTATTTTCTTGAAAAAAAGGAAATGAGACTACAACAAGAGGCCGTTGAATTACACAAGAGCAAGCAACTCTATAAAAAAGAACTCTCTTGGATGCGAAGACAGCCCAAGGCGAGAACTACCAAATCAAAATCTAGAATTGATGACTTTTCACAGATAAAAGAACGAGCTCAAGGGAGAAGAAATGATCACCAGGTTGAAATTGAATTTCAAATGGAACGTTTGGGAAATAAGATTATCGAACTTCACAATATATCGAAGTCCTACGGTGACAAAACACTTTTTAAGGGCATTAACTACAATTTTCAAAAGGGAGAGCGACTCGGTATTATCGGTAAAAACGGAACGGGTAAATCAACCTTTTTAAACCTTATTTCTGGAAGTCAAAAAGCGGATAGTGGGAAAATAGTCTTCGGTGAAACAATCAAAGTTGGTTATTACACTCAAGGGGGTATCGAGGTCAAACCAGGGCAAAAAGTCATCGAAGTCATTCGAGAATTTGGAGAGTATATTCCCCTAAAAAAAGGAAGGCAAATCAGTGCTTCTCAATTATTAGAGCGCTTTTTATTCGACGGTAAAAAACAATACGATTTTGTTGAAAAACTAAGCGGTGGTGAACGCAAAAGACTCTATCTATGTACCGTCCTAATTCAAAATCCTAACTTTTTAATTCTAGACGAACCCACCAATGATCTAGACATTGTTACCCTTGGAGTATTGGAGTCGTTTTTATTGGACTTTCCTGGATGCTTAGTAGTGGTTTCTCACGATCGTTTCTTTATGGATAAAATTGTCGATCACCTCTTTGTTTTTAAATCTGATTCAGAGATTGAAGATTTTCCAGGAAATTACTCCGATTACAGAGTCTATGAAGATTCCAAACCTCAACAAAGCAGTAAAGACACAAAAGAAAACAGTTCAAGAGTAGACGATACTCAAAAAATTCAGCACAATACTCGTAAAGAGTTCAATAAACTCGAAACCAAAATTAAACGTTTAGAAGCTGAAAAAAGTGAATTAGAAGCTTCCTTTTTAGAGGAGGGAATTGAACTCGATGAAATTGAAAAGCGTTCTAAAACACTTAAGGAGCTTACTGACTCAATCGAAGAGCTCACCCTAAAGTGGTTTGAACTCGGTGAATTATTAGATTTATAGGAATGTCGGGGTTTATAACATATATTCAATTTTTATGGGATTCTAAAAACCAACACGGAATCCATTCTCCTTTTGTTTATAAACTTTATACAGAAGGTCTTAAAAATAAACAACTCAAAAACAGTAATCGAACACTTCAAGGACTACAGAGGATCGTATCCTATTTTAAATTCAGTCAAATTAATTGTTCTGATTCTTTAAAACATTTGTGTTTAACTATAACTGAAATGAAAGCTGATCCATCGGCAGAAGGGCAACTACTTTGTTGTTCAATTAAAGAGTTTGAGATTTTAGACAAGGCTGTATTAGAAGCTAAAAACCCTATCTTTGTAACCGATTTATACGAATCCAAAGAATCGATAACTATTTGGAATCAATTCTGTAACAACGTAAAAATAGATGTCAGCATTGACTGCTATTACTACGGTCTATTGTTTTTTAGACCTTCTCAACGCAAAGAACACTTTAAATTAAGAACATGAGTATATACACCAAAAATGGAGACCAGGGACAATCATCTCTAGGAGATCAGAAAAAACGTTCAAAAGACGAATTAGTGTTCGATGTTTTAGGTGATTTGGATGAACTACAGGCATGGATGGGTAAACTAAGAGATGATCAAAATCAAACAGAATACCACTCTTTAATTATAGGGATTCAGAAATCACTTTTAGCAATTGGTGGTTTTATTGCTACAGATCGGATCACTGCTGATTTTCCAACAGAGAAAATGATAGAGGATCTAGAAGTTGTGATTGATCAAATTCAAAATGAATTACCTCCCCTTAGAAATTTCATTCTCTATGGAGGTCATCCATTGGTTTCCAATACTCAAATAGCCAGAGCGGTTTGTAGACGTGTAGAACGACATCTTGTCAGCTATGACAATAAATATTCTTTAAAACCAGAAATACTCATCTATATGAATCGCTTATCTGATGCGTTATTTTGCCTTTCAAGATTCTATTCTCATAAGATTAATGTTCTTGAAATCAAGTGGTTGCCATAATTAAGTGTATTTTATTCTAAAATACTTGTATAAATACTTGCTTTTGTTGTTATAAAATTTATTTTTGCAAAAATTTATTTTACAACTATGTATTGGACATTAGAATTAGCTTCGTATTTAAGTGATGCTCCTTGGCCAGCGACTAAGGACGAATTAATTGACTATGCTATTAGAACTGGAGCGCCTTTAGAGGTTGTTGAAAACCTTCAATCCATGGAAGAAGAAGGTGGTGAAATCTACGAATCCATCGATGAAATTTGGCCAGATTATCCAACTGAAGAGGATTATCTTTGGAATGAAGACGAGTATTAGAAAAAACATGACAGAATTAGTCAAAAAAGTCTCTTAGGAGGCTTTTTTTTTATGTATTTTTGAAGCTATTCAAACAGGCATGACTTTTGCCTTTAACTGAACAAATTAAGCAACCTTACGGTTAGATAACACATATTATGAGTATTGTAAATAAGATCCTAAAAGTTTTTGTAGGCGATAAAGCAAAGAAAGACGTACAAGAACTCCAACCTATAATTTCACAAATCAAGAGTTTCGAAGAAGGACTAAAAGCATTGAGTCACGATGAATTAAGAGCAAAAACCACTGCTTTTAAAGAGCGAATTGCCGACTCCATTCAATCTGAAAATGATGAAATCAAATCACTTGAAGAGCAAATTGAAAATGAATTAGATGTCGATAAAAACGACGAAGCCTATCAAAGAATCGATCAGCTCAGAGATACCATCTACAAAAAGACAGAAGACACCCTTATCGAACTATTACCTGAGGCTTTTGCAGTTGTTAAAGAAACCGCTAGACGTTTTGTAGAAAATGACAGAATTGAAGTAAAGGCCTCTAGTTTTGACATCAAACTTTCTGGTTCAAAACAATACGTACAACTCGATGGAGACAATGCCATTTGGGAAACCGAGTGGGATGCTGCAGGTACAGCTGTCAAATGGGATATGATTCACTACGACGTTCAGCTCATCGGTGGTATAGTACTTCACCAAGGAAAAATTGCTGAAATGCAAACAGGTGAAGGAAAAACACTTGTAGCTACACTTCCTGTATACCTCAACGCCTTAGCTGGTCAAGGTGTTCATTTAGTAACCGTAAACGATTACCTTGCAAAAAGAGATAGTGCATGGATGGCTCCATTGTTTGAATTTCACGGATTAAGCGTGGATTGTATCGACAATCACCAACCTAATTCAGAAGGAAGAAGAGCTGCCTATTTAGCAGATATCACCTATGGTACCAATAATGAGTTTGGTTTTGATTATTTGAGAGACAATATGGCTCACAATCCATCTGAACTAGTTCAACGTCCTCATCACTACGCAATTGTAGATGAGGTGGATTCAGTACTTATCGACGACGCTAGAACACCGCTAATTATCTCTGGACCTGTTCCTCATGGAGATCGTCATGAGTTTAATGAACTAAAGCCAAAGGTTGCTGATCTGGTAGCCCAACAGAGAAAATACTTAAACGGGGTACTAGCTGAGGCAAAAAAATTAATTGCTGCTGGAGATACTAAAGAAGGTGGATTCTTACTCTTAAGAGTTCACAGAGGACTTCCAAAGAATAAAGCACTGATTAAATTCTTGAGTGAAGAAGGAATCAAAATGTTATTGCAGAAGACTGAAAACTTCTATATGCAAGACAACAATAGAGAAATGCATCAAGTAGATGAGGAACTCTATTTTACTATTGATGAAAAAACCAACCAGGTTGAATTAACTGAAAAAGGGGTTGCGACCATTTCTGACGAAGATCACAAAGATTTCTTTGTACTTCCAGATATCGGATCTGAAATTGCAGCTATCGAGAGTCAAAATTTAGACATCGAACAAGAAGCAGAACTCAAAGACGAACTCTTTAAAGACTTTGGAATTAAGAGTGAACGCATTCATACCTTGACTCAACTATTTAAAGCCTATACCCTATTCGAAAAAGATATCGAATACGTGGTGATGGACAATAAGGTTCTTATTGTAGATGAGCAAACGGGTCGTATTATGGACGGTAGACGTTATTCCGACGGTTTACACCAGGCTATTGAAGCAAAAGAAAATGTGAAGATTGAGGCAATGACTCAAACCTATGCAACGGTAACGCTTCAAAATTACTTTAGAATGTATCGCAAGCTTTCAGGAATGACTGGTACTGCCATCACAGAAGCTGGAGAATTCTGGGAAATCTATGAACTCGATGTGGTTGAAATTCCAACCAATAGACCAATTGCAAGAGCAGATCGTGAAGATCTTATCTACAAGACCAAAAGAGAAAAATATAATGCCGTTGGAGAGGAAGTTGTCAAACTTTCTAGAGAAGGAAGACCGGTACTTATTGGTACCACTTCTGTTGAAATTTCAGAATTGCTCTCTAGGATGCTGACAATTCAAAAAATCCCTCACAATGTCCTCAATGCAAAACTCCACAAAAAAGAGGCTGATATTGTTTCTGAGGCCGGTAAAGAAGGAATGGTTACCATCGCTACCAATATGGCTGGTCGTGGTACTGATATCAAGCTTTCCGATGCAGTTAAAAAGAATGGTGGTTTAGCAATTATTGGTACTGAACGTCACGATTCAAGACGTGTTGATCGTCAGCTTAGAGGTCGATCAGGACGACAAGGTGATCCAGGTAGCTCACAATTTTACGTATCTCTAGAAGACAACTTAATGCGTCTCTTTGGATCGGATCGCGTTGCTAAACTAATGGATCGTATGGGGCTCGAAGAAGGTGAGGTCATTCAACACTCGATGATGACTAAATCCATCGAACGCGCACAGAAAAAAGTAGAAGAAAATAACTTTGGAGTTCGTAAACGTCTTTTGGAATACGATGATGTGATGAACGCACAACGTGAAGTGATCTACAAAAGAAGAAGACATGCACTCAAGGGAGATCGTCTTAAATTGGATATTGCCAATATGATTTACGATACTTGTGAAATCATTGTTGAATCCAATGCAGCAGTCTCAGACTTTAAAAACTTTAAGTTTGAACTCATCAAATACTTTAGTATTACTTCTCCAGTAAGTGAAACAGAATTCACCAAAGGGAGACCAGATGAAATCACCAAAAAAGTATACGAATCTGCATTTACTCACTACAGAGAAAAAATGGAACGTGCTGCTGAAATCGCACTTCCAGTGATTCAACGTGTTTATGAAGATCAAAGCAATAAATACGAACGCATTGTCGTTCCTTTTACTGATGGGATCAAAAATCTCAATGTGGTAACCAATCTCGAAAAAGCATACGAATCAAAGGCGAAGACCCTTGTTGATGATTTTGAAAAAAATATCACCTTAGCCATCGTCGATGAGGCATGGAAAACTCACTTGAGAAAGATGGATGAGTTAAAACAATCGGTTCAATTAGCAGTTCACGAGCAAAAAGATCCATTGTTGATCTACAAATTCGAAGCTTTTGAGCTATTTAAAACCATGGTTGAAATGCTCAACAAAGACATCATCTCATTCTTGTTTAAAGGGGAAATTCCGTCTGAAAACACTCCTATTCAAGATGCGAGTAAAGTCAAAACTAAAAAAGACAATGTAGAACTTTCTAAAGAAGAGATCCCAAACACCGATGAATTAGCCGCACAAAATAGAGCTGCTTCAGCATCTGCTTCTGCTGGTTCATCTAGAGTAGAAACCATTGTAAGAGAGCATGCTAAAATTGGACGTAACGATCGTGTTGAGATCAAAAACGTCATGAGTGGAGAAGTAAAATCCTTGAAGTACAAACAAGCTGAATCACTTATTGCTAAAGGAGAATGGGTGTTGCTTTCAAAATAGGTTAATGCTCGACAATTTTTCGTAAATTCATTTTTTTAAAAATCATTTACGATATGAGAACCTTATTAAGCATTTTATTCTGTACTTTTTTTAGCTTTTCATTTGCTCAATCAACAAGCGGAGATGGCCCCTATTCACAACTAATCATCAGAGGCGTAACCCTTATCAATGGTAACGGAGCCCCTCCAAGAGGACCCATTGATATTGTCGTAGAAAACAATATTATCAAGGACATCAGAGTCGTTGGATATCCCAATGTACCTATCAATGAAAAAAGAAGACCTCAACTTAAAGAAGGTGGCAAAGAATTAGATGCTGCAGGAATGTACTTGCTTCCTGGCTTTGTTGACTCACATGCACATATCGGTGGAGTAGCTCAAGGTGCAGAACCTGAATACGTATTTAGACTGTGGATGGGACACGGTATAACCACTGTTAGAGAACCAAGTGGTCGAGGCGTTCACTTTACAGTTGATCTCAAAAATAAATCTGCTAAAAATTCAATTTTAGCTCCTAGAATCAAAGCCTATACTGGTTTTGGTGAGGGAAGCAAAACTCCCATTAGCACTCCACAGCAGGCAATCGAATGGGTACAACAGAACAAAAAAAACGGAGCAGATGGTATTAAATTCTTTGGTTCTGAACCAGAAATCTTAGATGCTGCCATTCGTGAAAATAAACGAATTGGACTTCGTTCTGCCTTTCACCACGCACAGATGGATGTCGCACGATGGAATGTGCTTCATTCAGCCAGAGCAGGTTTAAATTCTATGGAACATTGGTACGGTTTACCTGAGGCTTTATTTGATGATAAAACAGTTCAAAACTATCCTTCAAATTACAACTATCAAAACGAACAGCACCGCTTTGAAGAAGCTGGAAAACTCTGGGAGCAAGCAGCTAAACCGGGCTCAAAAAAGTGGAATGATGTGATGGAAGAACTCCTTTCACTGGATTTTACTTTAGACCCTACTTTTAATATTTACGAAGCCAACAGAGACCTTCAACGAGCTCGAAGAGCTGAATGGCACGAAGAATACACCTTACCATCCCTTTGGAGATATTATCAACCTAGTATGATATCTCATGGTTCTTACTGGCATTATTGGGGAACTGAACAAGAAGTGGTTTGGAAACGCAATTACAGACTGTGGATGCAATTTGTAAATGAATATAAAAACAGAGGAGGACGTGTCACTGCTGGTTCAGATTCTGGATTTATATTTCAACTCTACGGTTTTGCGTATATCAGAGAGTTAGAGCTGCTAAGAGAGGCAGGCTTCCACCCTCTTGAGGTGATTCAAGCTGCGACACTTAACGGAGCGGAACTCCTCGGAATGAGTAATGAAATTGGATCGGTGACTATCGGAAAAAAAGCTGACTTTGTAATTGTTGAGGAAAACCCACTTGTCAATTTAAAAGTTCTTTATGGAACAGGTGCGATTAAATTAACTGAGGACAATGAGGTCGTTAGAGTTGGAGGTGTCAAATACACTGTAAAAGATGGCATTATTTATGATGCTAAAGGATTATTGGAAGAAGTAAAACAGATGGTGAAAGCTAAAAAAGTAGAAGAAGGTTTTACATTAAAACAACCCGGAATACAATAAAAGATGAAATTAAACAAACTAACAGCAGTACTCCTACTTGGACTTTTTATCAGTTCAAGTTTACTGTGGTCTAAATCGAATTCAAAAATGGATATGAAAAATCAAAAAGATGCTGTAGCTTACTTTTCAGGTGGATGCTTTTGGTGTGTTGAAGCTGTATATGAAAGTGTAAAAGGAGTTAGCGAAGCGATTTCAGGGTATGCTGGAGGAACAACACCTAACCCAACTTATGAAAAAGTAGGGTATGGTAAAACTGATCATGCTGAAACTGTAGAAGTTCACTACGACCCTAATGTGATATCATTTGCGGAACTCGTTGAGGTGTTTTTTGGATCTCACGATCCAACTACATTAAACAGACAAGGGCCCGATACAGGAACACAATACCGCTCTATCGCCTTTTACAGTAATGAAAGTGAGAAAAAAATTATTGAAAATTATATTTCTAAACTCACAGAAGAGGGAATATACGACAGACCAATTGTCACTGAAGTTCAACCCATCGGTATCTTTTACAAGGCAGAAGATTACCATCAAAATTACGAGTCAAACAATCCTTTTAGTCCTTATATTATCAATGTTTCCAAGCCTCGATTTGATCGTTTTAAACAAAACTATTCAAAGTATTTAAAGGAAGATCACCATGAATAAAGGATTCATACTTGTAGCATTACTGAGTTCATTTACGCTATTTGCTCAAAAAGAGGACCATCATATTTTAGAAATCAAGCAAACTAATGAAGTATTTAAAGTTGATGGCAAAGCAACCGAAAGCTTTTGGAGTGAGTCTCCATGGCTTGCTTTGGATCAACGATGGATTGGCGCTCCTTACAGTTCAGAAGATTTTTCAGGTAAGTATAAGTTGCGATGGAATGCCAAAGGTTTATACTTGCTTGTAGAAGTAGTAGATGATGTCCTTTACGATCAATATAAAGACCCCCTTACCCTATGGTGGGATGACGACTGTGTTGAAGTATTTGTCGATAGTAACAACTCTGGTGGAGAACATCAGTACAATCACAATGCCTTTGCCTATCACGTTGCCTATGACGGTAACGTTATCGATATTGCTCCAGATAAAGACCCTCGATATTACAACAATCATGTAAGCTCAGCCCATACGAAGAGCGGTAATACCTATACATGGGAATTGTTAGTAAAACTTTACGACGATTCTTTTGTCGATGGACAAAAAGCCTCTCCACTTCAATTAGAAGCAAATACTAAAGTAGGATTTGCTTTAGCGTATTGTGACAATGACGGCAGTAAAGAACGTGAAAATTTTATAGGTTCCGTCTTTGTTCCAGGTGAAGACAAGAACCAAGGATGGATCAATGCTAGTATTTTTAGTACACTACAACTCATTAAATAATAAATGAAGGAATATAATTTAGAGAATGAATATCTGTCACTAACAGTTATTGACTTTGGTGCAAGAATTCACAAACTAACTTATAAGGATTCTGTAGGAACTCAGGAAGTTGTTCACAGTTTAGAACACCAACAAGACCACCTAAATGATGATACCAGTCTCAACGCCGTTGTAGGACGTTTTGCCGGACGTATTTGTTCAAATTCTATAACTCTAAACGAAACAGAATACCCTATTCAAACAATTAACGGAGTTCATCTTCACGGTGGTGTAGGCTTCTCAAAAAGGGTCTGGAAAATTCAATCCATGACCAGCGGAACTACTCCTTCCATCACATTATCATATTTAAGCAAACACCTTGAAGATGGTTATCCTGGAAATCTAAATGTAAGTGTAACCTATACCCTGGTTGAGAAATCACTGGAAGTAAAATTAGAGGCTCAATCTGATACCACTACCCTTGTGAATCTCACTCATCACGCTTATTTCAAATTAGACAATTCCAATAAATTTGATCATCTTGAATTCACAATACCAGCTACTTATTTTATTGAAACAAATGAAAATCTATGCCCTACTGGTAATTTAATCAGTGTCGAGGGGCATCCTTTTGATTTTAATAAGCCCAAAAGACTTGAATCAACACAACTAGACACTTCGTTTGTGATTGATCAATCAAAGAGCATTGAGGTGTATTCTCCAAAAACTAAAATGAGAATCAAAGCGACCACGAATCAACCTACTGCTGTCATATATACTCCAGAGAGTTGTGTTGGGTTTTGTATTGAAGCACAGAACTTTACGGATAGTCCTAACCAAGAGGGCTTTGCATCAGCAATACTCAAAAAAGGTGAAGTTTATAGCAACTTAACGCGATACGAGTTTAGCAGAGAATAAACGATCGAATATCTTGTAGAACACATAGGCAAAGAAGATTCCAACTAGACTACCCACAAGAACGTCTAATGGAAAATGTACTCCGATCATGATACGGCTAAAAGCCACTAAAAATGCCCAAAGAAGTAATAAATAAATCCATTTTTTGGTCTTGGATTTAAGTATCAAAAACAAAAAACCAAATACTGCAAAATTATTAGCAGCATGAGCTGAGAAGAAGCTGTAAAAACCTCCACAAGTGGATTTGAGTAATCGCATCTGTGGGATGAGTTCTTCCTGATGACAGGGTCTTAAACGCTGTGTACCGTATTTAAAAAAGTTAGATAGTTGGTCTGCACATACAATTAACAACACTACAAATCCTAGAGCGTAAAAGGTAAATTTCAAACCAATCTTTTTGTAGAGCACAAAGATTAACATCAAATAAATAGGAATTGCCATTTTAGTGTTCGACAAAAACAGCCAAAACCAATCCAATGCTTCAATTCCTGAATTATTGATCAGTAAAAAAAGTGATTTATCGAACTCTAAAAGCCTTTGCATATCAATCTTGATATCTTGAAACCTCACGATCGTAAAAAGCCGAAGCCTCTTCGATCATTCGAACCGTTTCAGCTTCTAACTCTTCTTCATCCTCTTTTGAAAACTCTTCAAACCACTGAATTTCATCATCTTGAAGATTGATTATGAATCTAGGAAATTCAGTGTGAATCACAAAAATTGCTTCTGGATAATCGGTGTTATCACCTAATATGAACTTTGGAAATTCCATTAAAGAACTGTATTACGAATTGCTTAAAAGCAATTTCTTGGTTAAATAATTAAATCTAAGATACAATAATAATGCTGATGAGCTCAATCCAGCTAAGAGTCCTATCCAAATTCCATTGCTTTTTAAATCGGTGTGTAATCCTAAATAAAAACTAATTGGAAAACCGATCACCCAGTAGGATATAAATATTAAAAGCGTAGGAATATTTACATCTTGCAAGCCTCTCAATGCTCCTAAAACCACTACTTGTAGTCCATCTGAAATTTGAAAGAAGGCCGCAATTAATAAAAGTTCAGCTCCTAGTTTAATCACCTCCATATTATCCAATTGATTGACGATGTCATTGGTATCCAAATAGATGGTTGGAAGAAATTCTCTACCTACTAAAAAGAACAGTGCAAAAACAACTTCAAAGATGAGCGTCAGCAAGAATACCGATTGAGCAATTCTTCGAAGGTTAAAGTAATCCTTGATTCCCTTTTGATTCCCAACTCGTATCATCGCAACGACTCCCAGTCCCATCCCAACCATATAGGTCATTGAAGAGAGATTGAGTGCAATTTGATTGGCGGCCTGGGCATTTTTACCAAGCACTCCACTAAGCCAAATTGCAGTGGTAAATACCGCTACTTCAAAAAAGAATTGCAAAGCAGATGGGAAACCTAATTTTAAGATATGCTTTAGTTTACTGATCTCTAAAAGTCTAAAATTAAAGTTGGTGACATAATCGTGAAACTTCTTTCTAGATCGAAGTTGATACCATATCATCACTACCATCACAAAACGGGAAATTAGGGTTCCAATAGCAGCACCAACAATTCCAAGTTTTGGAAAACCAAAGCTTCCGAAGATGAGTAAGTAATTGATTGTTATATTGACTACATTGGCTACAATAGTAGCATACATGGGATATTGAGTATGTGAAAGACCTTCTGAAAATTGCTTAAATGCCTGAAAAACAACTAAAGGAATTAAGGAGAAAGCCACTACATCCAAATACGGTAACGCTAGTTCGACCACTTCCTTGGGTTGATTCATATGATGCATCAGTGGTTTCATTAGTAGCATCATTCCAAAAAGTGCAAAACCCAACACAGTACATAGCACTAATCCGTGCTTAAGAGCTGACCTTCCAGCCTTGACGTCATTTGCTCCATCAGACTCAGCAACCAAGGGTGTTATTGCAGTCGAAAACCCGATTCCTAATGACATGGCGATAAATACAAAACTATTTCCAAGAGACACAGCAGCGATTTCAGCAGTACCTAATTGACCCACCATGATATTATCTGCAAATGCTACAAAGGTATGGCCTAGCAATCCCATGATAACAGGGCCTGACAGTTTTAAGTTCTTCTTAAATTCTCTGGTATAATCGTTGAAATTTATCATAAGTTGGGCAAAGATAGGATATTCTTTTATGCTGCTTTAAAATTTATTCCTTAGCCTTTGCAGCATCCCAATATTGATCCATCTCTTTGAGATTCATCTCTTGGAGATTTTTATGATCTGATTTGATTTGTTGCTCCATTGTTATAAAACGATTGATAAACTTTACATTGGTTCGTTCAAGCGCATTTTCAGGATTAATTTTAAGATAGCGTGCATAGTTGATCAATGAAAAAATCAAGTCTCCAAATTCCTGCTCCATCTTTGAAGGATCCTTCCCATTAAGCTCAGCTTCAAACTCCGCTAATTCCTCCTTTACTTTATCCCAAACCTGATCTGTATGTTCCCAATCAAACCCTACACCTGCAACTTTATCCTGAATTCTATTGGCCTTTACCATAGCAGGTAAGCCGTTTGGCACTCCTTCAAGGACACTTTTCTTTCCTTCTTTTAATTTGAGCTGTTCCCAATTTTGTTTGACTTCTTCTTCATCAGCCACTTCGACATCACCGTAGATATGTGGATGTCTGTAAATGAGTTTTTCACAGATTTGATCGCACACATCTGCTATATCAAAATCATTGGTTTCAGAACCAATTTTAGCGTAAAACACCAAATGCAACAAGAGATCCCCTAATTCCTTTTTTACTTCCTCCATATCGTTGTTGAGTATGGCGTCTCCAAGTTCATAGGTTTCTTCAATGGTCAAATGGCGTAGCGACTCCATTGTTTGTTTGCGATCCCAGGGACATTGTTCCCTTAAATCATCCATGATATCGAGGAGTCTACCAAAGGCTTCTAACTTTTTTGCTTTTGAATTCATTTCAACTAAAATTTGTTACAAAACTAAAGTATTTAAAATTGAAACATATTATTCTTATTTTTAGGGTTCATTAAAAAAACAACTCTTTATGAAAACCCTCTATTTACTAAGTCTTGTAAGCATCCTAAGTTTGATGTCTTGCAAGCAAGAACAACCCATTGAAATAGGCTACAGTCTTGCGGACACTGCTTTAATTCCAAAACCACTTGAAATCAATCCTACTCATAAAGCTTTTGGATTGAACTCAGAGACCACAATTAGTTATAAAGGTGCTGATTTAAAAACACAAGCTGAGTTATTACAAGGAGCATTAAAAGATGCTTTTGGATTAAACCTTATGGTAACTGATCAAAAAGATTCTTCAAACTCGATCAATTTAGCTGTTGAGATTGAAGATACAAACCTAGAAGCCTATCGAATTGATATTAATCCTTCACTGATTGAACTCAAAGGAGCAAGTGTTGCTGGAGTTTCTCGCGGTATTCAAACCATCAGACAATTAGTTTCTGTAGAATTAGTACTAGGAAGAGAAAACACCAGAGCAATTCCAACAGGTACAATTTCTGATAAACCAGCAATGGAATACAGAGGGGCTATGCTCGATGTGGCAAGACACTTCTTTTCAGTAGATGAAGTAAAACGCTATATCGATCAATTAGCATACTACAAAATCAACAAATTTCATATGCACCTTACCGATGATCAGGGTTGGAGAATTGAAATTAAATCTTGGCCTAAATTAACAACTGTCGGAGGATCAACTGAAGTTGGAGGAGAATCAGGTGGATTTTACACTCAAGAAGAATTCAAAGACCTAGTAGCTTATGCAGCTGATCGTCACATTGAAATTATTCCAGAAGTAGATATGCCTGGTCATACCAATGCAGCATCAGTATCTTACCCACAGCTCAATGGAAATGGAAAAACTCCTGAGCTATACGAAGGAATGGAAGTTGGATTTAGCACTTTTGACACTCATAGTGAAAAGGTCTACCAATTCATCGATGATGTAGTTGGTGAAATCGCCGCTATAAGCCCTAGCCCCTATTTTCACTTAGGTGGAGATGAAAGTCACTCTACAAAAAAAGAGGATTTTATCTATTTCATCAACCGAGTGAGTAAAATTGTGAGCAAACACGATAAAAAAGTAATCGGATGGGATGAAATCGCTCATGCAGATGTTCCAAGTCCTGCTGTTGCTCAGTACTGGGCATCGAATGAAAATGCTTCATTAGCTGCAGAAAAAGGTTTAAAAGTACTTTTATCTCCAGCAAAGAAAATCTATTTAGATATGCAATACGATACCCAATCACCTTACGGACTCCATTGGGCAGCCTATGTTCCTGTTAAAGATGCCTACGACTGGGATCCATATTCCTATGCTAGTATCGATGAATCAGCCATTTTTGGAATGGAAGCACCGCTTTGGTCTGAAACTATTTTTGATACTCAATCATTAGAGTATTTAGCATTCCCAAGAGTTTTAGCAGTTGCAGAACTCGCTTGGATGCCTAAAGGAACTACGCTTTGGGACGACTTTAAAAAACGTCTAGAAGCTCAATCGCATTATTTTAAACGCGAAGGTATCAACTATTACGCTTCACCAGATATTAATTGGGAGTAATTTACTCAGATTTAGAAGGCGCCTCGGCGTCTTCTTTTTTATCTTCTTCTAGAGATATCAATCCTTTATCAATAAGAATATTATACCATTGAATCACTTTTTTGATATCAGATGGATATACTCTGTCTTCATCAAAATTTGGTAAAACTTCAAAAAAGTACTCTTCGAGTTCTTCCTTAGAGGCTTTGTGAGAAACAGAAGTGTTTTTACCTTCTTCCTTTTGAAAGATATTCTTAAATACCTCATTTAAGGGAACTTCTTCATCTAAGGTATAGATAGCAATCTCAGATAAAACACTGATATTGTTCTTGTAGCTCACACTGATCTTTTTATCATCGTTAATGGATTTAGCTACAAATCCAACTCTAGTTTGAGTTACAATTTCATACAATCCTGGCTTTCCTGGAATCGAAAGTATTTTATCTAATTTCATAGGTTAAAAAAATTTTGGCAAATATGATACTTCTTGTGAAGAAATAAAAACCTATCTCCTCTTTTTTAATTCTGGAAAACGCATACGGTAATCCACTTGAATCTTACCCTTGGAAATGTTGCTAAGCTTTCCTTTGAGCATACGCTTCTTTAAAGGGCTGAGTTTATCTGTAAAGAGAATTCCTTCGATATGATCGTATTCGTGTTGAATAACTCTTGCTAGAATTCCATCAAAAGTCTGTGTCTTTTTTTCAAAGTTTTCATCACAGAACTCAATAGTCACCGTTGGTTGGCGCATTACTTCTTCTCTGATGTCTGGTATACTCAAACAACCTTCGTTAAAACTCCATTCCTCTCCTGTTTCTTCGATGATTTTAGCATTGATAAAAACCATCTTCGATTCAGCTAGCTGAGAGCGCTCTTGCTCGCTTAAGTCCTCATCATCTGAAAAGGGCTCTGTATCAATCACAAAAAGTCGAATCGCTCTTCCAATTTGAGGAGCTGCTAGTCCTACACCGTGAGAAGCGTACATGGTTTCCCACATATTCTCTATTAATTGATCGAGATCAGGGTAATCCTTATCGATATCTTTTGAAACTTTTCTAAGTACTGGGTCCCCGTAGGCCACAATAGGTAAAATCATCATTTTTTATTTAAATAGTCTTGTAAGATAATTGTAGCACTGATTTCATCGATCAAAGCCTTATCCTTTCTTTTTTCTTTTTTTAATCCAGAAGCAATCATAGTATCAAAAGCCATCTTAGAAGTAAATCTTTCGTCTTGACGTTCTATTTTCATCGATGGCATTTCTTTTTGAAGAGTAGTAACAAACTCTTTGATATGCACCTCTGATTGTGAATCTTGATTGTTCATCTGTTTGGGAAGCCCAAAGACAATACATTCAACTGCTTCATTTTTAATATAGTTTTTGAGGTAGTCCATCAGCTCTGAGGTAGGTACCGTACACAAACCCGATGCGATAATTTTCATAGGGTCTGTCACAGCAATACCTGAACGTTTCGTTCCAAAATCAATAGCTACAATCCTGCTCAAAATCTTTTTTTGCAAAATTACAGCTTAATTTGTTATACCTATAAAATTTAAGAGATAATTAAGGCTGAAGGCACTATCTTTGTCAAAATTTTTAAATGATATGACCGATTTACAATCAAAAATAGAAGCTGCTTGGGACGATAGAAGTCTTTTGACTGATGCTAGTACTCAAGAAGCTATTAGAGAAGTAATTCAAAAGTTAGATAACGGAGAACTTCGTTGTGCTGAGCCAAATGAAAACGGATGGCAAATTAACGAATGGGTAAAAAAAGGAGTTGTTCTCTATTTCCCAATTCAAAAAATGGAGACGCTCGAAGCTGGTATTTTTGAATATCACGATAAAATGCCTCTTAAAAGAGGTTATCAAGAAAAGGGTATTCGCGTTGTTCCTAATGCTGTAGCTCGCCATGGAGCTTATATTTCTCCAGGTACAATTTTAATGCCTTCTTATGTGAATATTGGGGCTTATGTAGACGAAGGAACAATGGTTGACACATGGGCAACTGTAGGTAGTTGTGCACAGATTGGAAAAAATGTTCACCTCAGTGGTGGTGTTGGAATTGGTGGAGTTTTAGAACCATTACAAGCAGCTCCTGTAATTATTGAAGACAATGCCTTTTTAGGATCTAGATCAATTGTAGTAGAAGGTGTTCGCGTTGAAAAAGAAGCAGTACTCGGTGCTAATGTTGTACTTACTGCCTCTACAAAAATAATTGACGTTACTGGAGAAGAGCCTGTTGAAATGAAAGGAATTGTTCCTGCTCGTTCAGTAGTCATTCCCGGGACTTACAACAAAAAATTCCCTGCAGGAGAATACGGTGTACCTTGTGCACTGATTATCGGTAAGAGAAAAGAGAGTACTGATAAGAAGACCTCTTTGAACGACGCCTTGAGAACTTATGATGTAGCGGTGTAAAAACACTTTTTACTTTAAGCTATTTTACGGAACTTTGTAAAGCTGATAGTCAATGATTATCAGCTTTATTTTTATCAATTCAATGGAAGAATTTAAGAACGCTCTTGCGAAAGCACAAGAAGTCCTCACTAGTGGAGGAGTCATCCTTTACCCTACTGAAACTGTATGGGGATTAGGTTGTGATGCTACAAATCCAGATGCTATTCAAAGAATATTCAAAATCAAAAACAGAGCGGATTCCAAATCACTCATCTGCTTAGTTAGTAGTATTGCGATGCTAGAGCGTCATGTGCAAGAAGTGCCTCAGGCAGCTTACGACATCATCGACTTTAGTGAAAAACCTACGACCATCATTTACGATGCACCTAAAGGAGTCGCTCCATCAGTTATAGCTGAAGATGACAGTTTGGGAATCAGAGTAGCTAAAGACAAATTTTGCAGATACCTAATCAATAATTTTAAAAAACCTTTTGTTTCAACATCAGCGAATATTTCAGGAGCACCCACTCCAAAACAGTTTGAAGAAATCGATGAGAAGATTTTAACAGCTGTCGACTATATAGTACCTTTACAACCAGAATTCAACAACACATCAGCTTCTACCATTATCAAGCTTAAAAACAATGGAGAAGTACGTGTCATAAGGAGTTAGCAAGAAATGAACCACAAAGATGCCTTAAAAGATCCTGTGTTTAAAACCCTCAATGAGGTATCTGAATCCATGGGATTATCATCCTTTGTTATCGGTGGATTTACTCGTGATTATCTTTTGAGTAAAGAAAATCCAAAAGACATTGATATTGTAGTGATCGGAAACGGGATTGAATATGCTCAAGAAGTTTCTAGAGCCCTTAAAGGAAGTTCAGAAATTTCTGTATTTAAGAATTATGGGACGGCCATGATCAAATACAAGGACCTCATCCTTGAATTTGTTGGTGCACGAAAAGAGAGTTATTCAGAAGACAGTAGAAACCCAAAGGTAGCTAGCGGTAGTTTAGAGGACGATCAAAACAGAAGAGACTTTACAATTAATGCTCTAGCGCTTTCACTTAACACTGAAGACTTTGGTGATTTAGTGGACCCATTTAACGGTATGGGCGATTTAGAAAATAAATGTATTAAGACTCCTTTAGATCCGGATATCACCTACTCTGATGATCCACTTCGAATGATGAGAGCGATCCGATTTGCTACTCAATTAGATTTTAAAATTGAAAAGGATTCATTAAACGCAATTGAGCGTAACAAAGAGCGTATTTCCATCGTATCAAACGAGCGAATTGTTGATGAACTCAACAAAATCATATTGGCTCCAAAACCAAGTCTCGGTTTTAAACTCTTACACAAAACAGGCTTACTACACTATATCCTTCCAGAGTTAATCGCATTAGAAGGCATTGAAGAAATTGAAGGTCAAAGACATAAAGACAATTTTTGGCACACCTTGGAGGTCGTTGACAATATTTCCAAAAACACTGATAATCTGTGGCTGAGATGGGCTGCTCTATTACACGATATCGGAAAAGCACCTACTAAACGATTTGACAAAACTATTGGATGGACTTTTCACGGTCATGAGTTTATAGGTTCAAAAATGGTCTACAAACTCTTTAAACGATTGCACCTTCCTTTGAATGAGAAGATGAAATACGTAAAAAAGATTGTATCGATGAGCTCTAGACCAATTGTCATCGCTGAAGATTTTGTGACCGACTCAGCCGTAAGACGACTCATCTTTGATGCTGGAGAAGATATCGAAGATTTGATGACCCTCTGCGAGGCGGACATCACTACTAAAAACCCAAAGAAACAGCGACGTTACAAAAATAATTTTAAAATAGTTCGTCAAAAAATTGTCGAAGTGGAGCAACGCGATCACATTCGAAATTTTCAACCACCTATTAGCGGTGAAGAAATTATCAAATTATTCAACTTACAGCCTTCTAAAGAAGTTGGAATAATAAAAGAAGCTATCAAAGAAGCTATTTTAGAAGGTGAAATTCCCAATGAATACGAATCTGCTCTAGAATTTACCATTAAAAAAGGTGAGTCTATGGGGCTTAAAGCATCAAACATATGAAAGCCTATTTAAATTTCGCTAAGATTACCTTGGTATTAGTGTATATAGTAGTTATTGCTGGATCCGTTGTAAGAATGACGGGGTCTGGGATGGGTTGTCCAGACTGGCCGAAGTGTTTTGGCTATATGATTCCTCCAACTGACGAAGAAACACTTCAATGGGGTGAAGGGAAATCCTTTCAAAAAGGTGAAGTCATCATATATCAAGAGCGTTTGTATAAAGCCACAGGTGATTTTACAACAAACGATACTTTTAAAGATTCTAATTGGGAACTCTACACCAAACACGACTATGCAAAGTTCAATGCCTTCCACACCTGGACTGAATTTATCAATAGACTCTTTGGGGCTTTAGCAGGACTCGCCACTTTCATTTTAGCCTTGTGGAGTTTTAGCTATTGGAAAACCAATAAAAAATTGGCACTACTGGCTGTATTAGTTGTCATAGGAATGTTATTTGAAGCATGGTTAGGAGCTACTGTTGTCTACTCTGTTCTACTTCCTGTAAAAATTACCATTCACATGCTGATGGCACTCTTAATCATCTCAATGATGATTTCTATTGTTTATCAGAGTTCGACAAAAAAGATCGAATACAAAGCAGATCCTCTACTTAAAAAATTAATTGGAATTACTCTGATAATGACCCTAATTCAAGTTGTATTAGGTACTCAAGTCAGAGAATTTGTCGATGAACAAATTAAATCTTTAGGAGAATCCAATCCAGAATCATGGCTTAAAGCACCTCCTGTTTTATTTTACATTCACCGTTCCTTCTCAATCCTAATGTTGCTTACAAATGCCTACTTGTATTACAGAGTGACAAAATTAAATTTAGGTTATCCTAAAACCAAATGGGCACTTGGCTTTTTAATACTCGCTGCTCTAAGTGGAATTATTATCTATTACGCTGATTTTCCAATATTTAGTCAACCTATTCATCTAGTAGTAGGTTCTGTACTTTTTGGATTACAATACTACCTTCTTTTAGAATCAAATACTGCTTCTAAAACTCAAAAAAGATTGTAAATTTACTTCCTTAATACCACTGTAATGATATATAAAATAAGAGTCATTTTAGACGCTAAAGAAGACGTATTTAGAGATCTTGCTGTAGATTCTAACGACAGTTTAGAAGATTTACACAATATTATCTCACAATCATTTGGATTGGATTCAGGAGAAATGGCAGCTTTCTACACCTGTGATGGAGAGTGGAATCAAGAAGATGAAATACCTCTCTTTGCTATGGAAGATGGAGTTTCGATGTCTTCTGTAACCCTAAAAGATATTATCGATGAAGATCAAACCAAACTCATCTATGTCTATGACTTTTTATTGATGTGGACCTTCTTTATTGAACTTGCTGATATATCAAAACGAAATGAAGGTGATTCATATCCTGATTTATTATACTCTCATGGTGAACTACCGGACAATCCACCTGAAAAAGTCTTTGAAGCAGAACCTTCAGAACTCGATTTAGATGATTCTGAGGATGAATTTGACGATTTCAACGAATTCGACAATTACGATTCAATGGACTTTGACGATCAGTGGAACTAATACCTATTTAAACTTTAATGATCAACTTTTACAATACACAAATAGAGCAATTATCGCTCCATAGAGTCGGTAATAAATCTAAAGCAGAGCCTTTTTTCTTATCGGAAGCTTCTTATCCATTAAACGATGAGCTTGTTGGACACCTCAAAGAATTTTTCTTTAAACCCTTTAGAGAAAAAGAAGAGACTTACTACCGTTTTTCACATGAGGCTGATCTAGAGTTCAACGAACTCTTCACTATGGTCAATGAAATTTTTGACAATCCTGATTCCCTACATCAGGTATCAAAAAAAATTGGCAAACACCTTTACGATCAATCCAACCACCCACATATCAAAAGTGGAGAGCTCTATATCACATACTTACACGATGTTATATTAGACAATAATAAAGTTGATGCAATCGGTATTTTTAAATCGGAGTTAAAACAAGAGTTTTTAATTTTTGAAGAGGGAGAGCAAAACCTAAAGATGAACTTAGAAAAAGGGATTAATCTCAAAAAACTCGACAAAGGTTGTATTGTACTCAATACTGAAAGAGAAGAAGGCTATAAAGTACTCAGCATTGATTCGAATCGCTATGACACTAAATACTGGTTAGATGACTTTTTAAGTGTTGATTATATGACTGATGAGAATTTTTACACAAAGAGCTATCTTAAATTTTGCAAGGACTTTGCAAAAGATGTCGTATTACCTGCTGAGGACAAACAACAAGAAGTACTCTTTATGAATAAGGCTGTCAATCACTTTGCCAAGAACGATTCCTTTGAGGAGACGAACTTTATCAATGAGGTTATCGATAATCCAGCCCTAGTTCCTGAATTTAGAAATTATAAAGTTGAAAAAGGACCTAAATATTCCATTGAAGATGTCGCATCGTTTGATATTGCTAATAAGGCGGTATCAGATGTTAGAAAAAAGGTTAAAAACATCATTCAACTCGATACTAATATTCAGATTAAAATGGATTTTATCAATCCTGAATCTGCAGAGAAATTCGTAGAAAAAGGTTGGGATGAAGAACGTCAAATGTATTATTACCTTGTCTATTTCAACAAAGAATCCAACTAAAGGGTTTGATTAACTAAGGAAGCTTCTAGTTGGAGGCTATCAACTTTATTTTTTAAATAATCGTTTTTCATCTTTTGAAGGTCGACAACAGTATTGGAATCTTCTATCCTCGTATAGGTATCGAGCCATTGTTGCGCTCTCGTGGTGTTGGCTTGTCGGAGGTCGAACTCAAAGTTTGAATTCAAAAAATCGATGCATTTTAGATCTTTGATACTTCTAAAAAGCGGATCATCGTACTGATGGATCATCAAACGAACATCGTGTTGAAAGTAATACACACAACCTAAGTGCGGTTCACACTTTAAAGCTCGCGTCCAAGAATCATTAAATTGATCACTTTTAGCAAACTCTTGAGCGATCAATCGAAGTCGTTTGATTTCTGAAGGATCGAGGTCTTTGATTTGTTCATAACAAGCAATCATTTCAAATCCTACTCCAAAATTGATCACCAAATCATCCCAGATCACGAGAGATTTTAATTGATTGTAGGTAGCTCTATCGCTACAGACTCTTGCAAATTCTTTGATTTTTAGAAATACAACATCATTTGATACTTCTTCAAAAACTGTATATACATCAAAATAAAGTTCAAAAATAGATTTCATAACCACTGTGTTTATGGAGTTAGGTATAAGAACTAGCGTATCTTACGGGTGATAATTTCACTCATGGTGACATTTTCATAATTCTTCTTTACGAAGCTAAGGGTTAGATTCAATATAGCCCCCATCGATTTACAGGATTTAAATCTAGAATCATGAGTGAGTTCAAAGATTTCCATTTTGAGGCGATCGACATTCTCTTGTACTGAAATTTTATCCTCTAAGGAAGCTTTAATCAATTTATTCAAACGTTTTTCCCAAGATAAAATACGCTTGGCCATAATAGAACGTTCTTCTAATTTATACTGAGTAATTGAATCTTCATTAAGGCGCTCACGCACCATATCCACTACCCTATTATTCTCTTTAAAAAACTGTGGCCTGTAAATATTGAGTCTTCCTTCAAAAGATTGTTGATCAAAATCGATCGCTCTAATTTTATATTCGACATGGTCAAAATCGTGAATAGGTACAATCACATAATTATAAGATCTCATATCCCCTAGTAAGCGAATCATACAACGCTCGTTGAATTTCACAAACTCCTTGGCGATCTGTGCCTTTTCAATCGTAGTGCAGTTTTCTAAATAGGATTCGATAAACACATCTCCCGGTATTCCCAGAATATGTTCTTCAATAAGAGTATCCTTATGTACTAAGAAGTTTAAGTTATATGGAGACAACATATGCTCTAATTCCAAACCGTAAATCCTTGAGGCATCTGTTTGTTTTACATAGAAATAGGTAAAGTTGTCATTGATGATGTTTCGAATCTTCACCCTAAATGGCTTAGAATTCCCAAAAGTGCAAAAATCAATTGCGTCTACATTGAGGTATGGAATGATATAATCACTTCCGTCTGAATGAAGAATTGAGTAAACTTTTTTTAAACTTAAATCAATCTCATCACGCTCGTAATCAGAATAATACACTCGTATCCACAAAGTGTCTTCATCATTTTCATCGTACACACTAACAGAGCCTGAAAAGCGAAGTAAATCCTCGTAGAGCACTGGCACTTCAATATATCTTTTGTATTCCTTTAAGTAAGCCATCAGCTTTTCATTTACTGGAAAAGCAGGCTTTTTTTTGGACATTATATTTTGAACCATAGTGGTAGAATTCTGATTTTGTAAAACAATTGTATCTTAGAAGTAACAAATTACTAATTTATTCGTCAATATTAATAGGACCAAAATCATAAACTATTGGAAATTATTTTATCAGCATCCAATCTAACAAAGAACTACGGCCCCTTAAAAGCTGTAAACAACTTAAGTTTTGAACTTTATAAGGGGAATGTCTATGGATTATTAGGCCCTAATGGAAGTGGTAAATCTACTACCTTGGGAATGGTTCTAAATGTTGTAAATCCTTCTCTAGGAGATTTTGAATGGTTTGGAGGAAGTAGCTCAGTACATCAAGCACTAAAGAAAGTGGGAGCTATTATTGAGCGTCCTAACTTTTACCCTTATCTCACTGCTACAAAGAATTTGGAACTAGTTTGCAAAATCAAAGGAGTTTCATCAAATAAAATCGAAGAAAAGCTAAAACTAGTTGATCTTTGGGATCGAAAAGATTCGAAGTTTAGCACCTTCTCATTGGGAATGAAACAGCGTTTAGCGATTGCTTCAGCTCTGTTAAACGATCCTGAATTACTAATTCTAGATGAACCAACAAACGGTTTAGATCCAGAAGGAATACACCAAATACGATCACTGATCATTGAAATTGCTTCTAGAGGAACCACTATTTTATTGGCCTCACACCTATTGGATGAAGTTGAAAAAGTGTGTTCTCATGTTCTTGTGCTTCAAAAAGGTAACTTACTCTACAATGGTAAAGTGAGTGAAATGAATGGCCACAAAGGGTTTTTCAAGCTCAAATCTAATGATCATGAGCAATTGATAGAAACCTTAAAGACAATAAGTAACTTAACCAATATTAGAGAAAAAAATGGGTTTATCATAGCAGATATTGAGTCTGAAATTCCATCGGAACAACTCAACAAACAATTGTCTGAAAATGGAATCTACCTCTCACACTTAACAAAAGAATACATCAGTTTAGAAGAGCAGTTCTTGAGTTTGACCAAAAGTAAATACCAACGATGAAACGACTATTAGAAATAGAATTTATTAAACTCTGGAACAATAAAATTAGCAGAGTCATTATCTATGCTTATTTTACACTTATTTGTTCTCTAGCACTGATCGCTGCTATCAAATTTGATATTGGTCCAATTAAATTTCACCTGGCTGAACAAGGAATTTTTAACTTTCCCTATATATGGCATTTAAACACCTTTTTTGGGGCCTTATTTAAAGTCTTTTTAGCCATTATTATCGTTTCAATGACTGCTAATGAATATTCCTATAAAACCATCAAACAAAATTTAATCGATGGCCTTTCAAAAAAGGAATTTATTCTTTCAAAGGTTTATATGTCTGGGTTATTTGCATTGATCTCGACTATTTTCATATTCACAATCAGTCTTATTCTAGGATTGGTGTATTCAGATTACAACGAATTAGGAATTATTTTTAGCGATTTGAGTTTTATACTCGCCTATTTTGTAAAACTCTTCACTTTTTTTAGCTTTTGTCTGTTCGCTGGAGTTTTGGTAAAAAAATCAGCTTATGCATTAGGTTTTATTGTCATCTGGCAAATGTTTGAAGGATTTGTAAAAGGGATGATCCAATGGAAGCTATTCGACGGTGAAACTACTGATACTATTATGGGATTCTTCCCATTAAATTCCATGTGGAATCTTCTCAAGGAACCTTTTTCAAGATTTGAAGCTGTTCAAACTGTAGCTCAACAAATAGGCGAAGAACTAAAACTAGATTACTATACCAGTATTGGAGATTTTAGTATCGCTATCTTTTGGGCAATAGCGTTCATCTACCTCTCTTATTTCATCTTAAAAAAGAGAGACCTTTAGCATTTCATTCATAGGTCAATTCAAAGGGCTTTCGTATTTTTAGACCATGGAGTTTAAAGTCGAATCCAAATTCAAACCCACAGGAGATCAACCTCAAGCGATCAAAGAATTAGTTCATGGGATCAACGAGGGAGTTACGCATCAAACCTTACTAGGAGTAACGGGTTCTGGTAAGACTTTTACGGTTGCTAACGTTATTGAACAAGTTCAAAAACCAACCTTAGTCTTAGCTCACAACAAGACCTTAGCTGCTCAGCTCTATTCAGAATTCAAACAGTTTTTTCCCAACAACGCAGTAGAATACTTCGTTTCTTACTACGATTACTACCAACCAGAGGCTTACATACCTGTTACAGGAGTCTATATAGAAAAAGATTTATCCATTAATGAGGATATTGAAAAGATGCGACTCAGCACCACCTCTTCCCTACTTTCTGGAAGAAGGGATGTCATTGTTGTAGCCTCAGTTTCTTGTTTATACGGTATTGGTAATCCAGTTGAATTCAAGAAAAATCTAATTGAACTTGAAACCGATCAAGTCATTTCAAGAACAAAATTATTGCACCTATTGGTTCAAAGTCTCTATTCTAGGACAACCGATGAGTTTAAAAACGGGAACTTTAGGATCCATGGAGATGTTGTAGATGTGTTTCCTTCCTATACTGATCACGCTTATCGAATTCACTTCTTTGGTGATGAAATAGAAGAAATGGAACTCTATGACCCTTTAAACAACAAGACCTTATCGAAGGTCAATCATTTGAGAATCTATCCTGCAAATATGTTTGTGACTTCTCAAGATGTACTTCAGAATGCCATTCATCAAATTCAAGATGATTTGGTCAAACAAGTCGATTATTTTAGAGAAATAGGCAAATCCTTGGAGGCGAAACGCCTTCAAGAACGAACTGAATTCGATTTAGAAATGATCCGCGAGCTCGGCTACTGTTCTGGAATTGAAAACTATTCTCGCTATTTAGATGGCAGGGACCCAGGAACGAGGCCTTTCTGTCTTTTAGATTATTTTCCTGATGATTTTCTAATGGTGGTCGATGAATCCCATGTAACGATTCCTCAGGTTCACGCTATGTATGGAGGAGATCGTTCAAGAAAAGAAAACCTGGTGGAATACGGATTTCGATTACCAGCCGCTATGGACAATAGACCTTTGAAGTTTGAAGAATTTGAAATGCTTCAAAACCAAGTGCTCTATGTGAGTGCTACACCAGCTGATTACGAACTCGCTCATTGCGAAGGAGTGTTTACGGAGCAAATTATTCGTCCAACTGGATTATTAGATCCCATTATCGAAGTGAGACCTTCAGAAAATCAAATTGATGATTTGATGGAAGAAATCAGACAACGTGTTGAAAAGAATGAGCGTACCTTAGTTACAACCCTTACCAAACGTATGGCTGAAGAACTCACGAAATATTTGACTCGATTGCAAATACGATGTTCTTATATCCACTCGGATGTTGACACCTTAGAGCGCGTAGAAATCATGCAAGATCTTCGCAAAGGAATTTATGATGTACTCATTGGTGTCAATCTCCTTAGAGAGGGCTTAGATCTTCCAGAGGTATCACTTGTGGCGATTATAGATGCAGACAAAGAAGGGTTTTTGAGATCGCATCGCTCGTTGACTCAAACAATTGGTAGAGCTGCTAGACATCCCGATGGAAAAGCTATTTTGTATGCTGATAAAATCACTAAAAGCATGCAGCTTACCATAGATGAGACCAACTATAGAAGGGAAAAACAAAACGCATACAACAAAGCAAATAATCTCATTCCTAAAGCACTGAATAAAAGCCTCGATAATATTCTAACTAAAAACTCTGTATCTGCATATCACTTTGAAAAGAAAGAGAAATTAGCTCAAGAAAAAGATGTTGAATACCTAAGCTCAAGTGAACTCGACAAACGCATAACCAATAGAAGAAAGCTTATGGAAAAGGCTGCCATGGATTTAGACTTTATAGCTGCAGCTGCTCTTAGAGATGAAATCAAGATGTTACAAGATCAAAAGAAAAAACTATGAATAAAGCACTAACAGTTCTAATGGGCATCATCATCAGTTTTACAACTGTTGTAAAGGCTCAAAAATTAAAATCCGACAAAATCTTTAGTTTAGCGGAGGAGTTAACTCCAAAAGCCTTGGTAAATCTTAAGGATTTTGTGGCAGTAGCTAATGATTCTAAGATTCAAGAACAGTTAGATAAGAATCTAAATTATTCAAAAGGACTTTTAGAAAATTTAGATTTCAATACTCAGATCATCACCACTGATGGGGTTCCTGTTCTCTTAGCATCTAAGACTGTTGACTCTAGTTTACCAACTGTTTTATTTTACCTTCAGATTGATGGACAGCCTGTTAATAAAAGTTACTGGGATCAAAAAGATCCTTATCAAATAGTGATCAAAGAACAACTAGCTAATGGAAATTGGAATACAGTTCCATTTGAGAATAGCTCCGCTCCTAATAAAGATTGGAGAGTTTTTGGCAGATCTGTATCTGATTCAAAAGGACCTAGTACTGCTCTACTAACAGCTTTAGAATACTATCATTCCAAGAAATGGAAGACTGCATTTAATTTAAAGCTACTTCTGGATTTTCAAGAAGAAATGGGCTCTCCTACTCTTGAAAAGGCTGTTACTGAAAACAAAAGTGCATTTGATGCCGATTATTTAATCATTATGGATGGAACTAGAGATGTGAGTAATAAACCAACTGTGACCTTTGGTGCTCGTGGTATTGTAACCGCTACTCTTACTGTATTTGGACCAAAAGAACCATTGCATTCTGGACAATACGGAAATTACGCTCCAAATCCAGTCTTTAAAGCATCGAGATTAATTGCAAGTATGAAAGATGAAAGTGGAATGGTGCTCATTGATGATTTCTACAAGGGTATTGTCCTTAATGATTTGGTCAATGCAGAACTCGCCAATGCTAGTATGGATCCCCTAGAATTAAACGAGCGATTGGGAATCGCTATTGAAGAAATGGTTTCTAATTCCTATCAGGGATCCCTGCAATACCCATCCTTAAATATAAGAGGGATTCAAGCAGCCTGGACGGGAAAACAAGTTAGAACAATCATTCCCGATAAAGTGGTCATTGAAATTGATATGAGAACCGTTAAAGAATCAAAACCTGAAGATTTGATTGAAGTACTAAAAAATCACATTGTAAAACAAGGGTTTGAATTAATCGATGGAGAACCCACAGATGAAGAACGATCTATTTATGAGAACATAGCATCACTTAGCTTTAAAATAGGATCTAAACCTTTTAGAACATCTTTATCCAGTCCTATTCGAACACTTATGGATGATTGCTTACAACCCTTATTTGGAGACAAGTATGTTTTAACAAGAACTACCGGTGGTTCACAACCCATAGCTCCATTTATTACAACACTAGGTGTGGATGCTGTATCACTGCGTATACCCAATCCAGATAATAACATCCACGCACCCAACGAAAACTTACGCATAGGTAACCTCACTGAAGGAATCGCGAGTATACTATCACTATTACAAACCCAAATTCAAAACTGATGACCAATAACGACGTACTAAAGAAATTAAGAGTTGCACTTCAACTAAGAGATGAAGACATTGTAGAAATTTTAAAAATGGCGGACCTAAGGGTATCCAAATCTGAATTAGGGGCATTTTTTAGAAAGGAAGATCATCCTAAATACATGGAATGTGGAGATCAAATACTCAGATATTTCCTAAATGGACTAGTGATCTATTTAAGAGGAACGAAAGAAAAACCTAAAAATCCAGCAGAGTCTTTAAAAACTAAACCGAAGGCAACTATCGATTAATATTTAAATTCTAAACTTATTCCTAAAGCATTTAATATAATTGCAAAATTTGAAAGTTGAATATCTTCTCCTTTTTCAACTCTGCTTATATAAGGACGTTTCTTTCCTACAATGGTAGCTAAATCCTGTTGTGTTAGTTTTAACTCCTTTCTTCTATTTCTAATCAATTCCCCAAAATAATACGCTAGGGCATCTTCTTTAAACTTTTCACGTTTTATTGAGCCCCCCTCACCATAACGCAAGGACAACAAATCATTTGCGTTTAATAATTTTGACATTTTTATTGATTTAAATTCTTTACTATTTGTTCTGCTTTTCTCAGTGCTTTTTTATAATCTTTTGTTGATTTCTTCATAAAGCCATTCAAACAAATTATATGGTTTGATTCAGAAAAATTTTGATGGTCAACAGTAAGTAATACTATTCGATATTCATTATTCACTTTTAATCTTAGTTCATAAAATTTAGTTTCTTTCAACTTTTTGACAAACAATGAATTAACTACTCTTATAATACGAATTACCTCAATTAATTGATAAAATTTATCAATTGTTCTTTCGTCTTAATTATGAATAAACACATAACACTCTTCTGTAATTTCAATTATACGCACACATCAATCTTTACAAATGTAACTAATTAATTACATATTTTTCAAATCAATGTATTAATACTTTTGAATATAAATTTCAGTTTAAGTTTAAATCACAAAAAAAGCCGATGAATAACATCGGCTTTTTTGTTATGATTGAGTAATTAACTTACGAAGCTAATACCTCTTTTACTTTATCTGCAGCTTCTTGGAATTGAACTGCTGAATGAACAGCGAGTCCTGATTGATCTAAGATTTCTTTAGCTTCCACTGCATTTGTTCCTTGAAGACGCACAATAATAGGAACTTTAATTTCGTCTCCCATATTGGTGTAAGCGTCAACAACACCTTGTGCTACACGGTCACAACGAACAATACCTCCAAAGATATTGATCAAGATTGCTTGAACATTTTCATCTTTTAAAATCAATCTAAAAGCTTGTTCAACACGCTTAGCATCTGCTGTACCACCAACATCTAAGAAGTTTGCAGGTTCACCACCAGCCATTTTGATCAAATCCATAGTTGCCATTGCAAGACCTGCTCCGTTTACCATACACCCAACGTTTCCATCTAAATCAACGTAGTTTAATCCAACTTCTTTAGCTTCTACTTCAACAGGATTTTCTTCTCTAGTATCTCTCATTTCAGCATAAGCTGGTCTTCTGTAAAGAGCGTTATCGTCCAATACAACTTTAGCATCAACTGCTAAAATTTTATCGTCTGAAGTTTTGAGAACTGGGTTGATTTCAAAAAGTGAAGAATCACTTTCTACATATGCTTTGTATAAAGAAGCGACAAATTTTGTCATCCCTTTAAATGCTTGACCACTGAGACCTAAATTGAAAGCAATTTTTCTAGCTTGGAAAGGCATTAGTCCAACTGAAGGATCAATTTCCTCTGTAAAGATTAAATGTGGAGTATGTTCTGCAACTGCTTCAATATCCATTCCTCCTTCTGTAGAGTACATGATCATATTTCTTCCACTTGCTCTGTTTAAAAGTACAGAGATATAGAATTCAGAAGTTTCACTATCTCCAGGATAATAAACATCCTCTGCAACTAATACTTGGTGAACTTTCTTTCCCTCAGCAGAGGTTTGTGGAGTTATCAAATTCATTCCGATAATATCAGATGCAATTGATTTAACCTCATCTAAGTTTTTAGCGAGTTTTACACCGCCACCTTTACCTCTACCACCAGCGTGAACCTGTGCTTTAATCACATGCCATCCGGTACCAGTTTCTTCGGTTAAACGCTTTGCAGCTTCTACAGCTTCTTCTGGTGTTCCGGCAACAATTCCGCGTTGTACTCCAACACCAAAGCTCGCTAAAATTTCTTTTCCTTGATATTCGTGAAGATTCATAAGTTTGCTTTATTATTCGCCACAAAAATAGAAAAACAGAAAGGAATATTAACTATTAAAAAGCCTTTGTTCACTAATTTTTTTAATTATTATTGTTGTAAATCAAACAAATTGTTTTAAAATTAAATAATTACCATATACCTCTTGTATGAGACCGTTCTAAAGTATATTTTTGGAGAAAATTTACGACCCTCATGAAAAACAAGGATCTATTAGCGATTGCAAAAGAATTTGGAGCACCTGTATACGTATACGACGCCGATAAAATCAAAAGTCAGTATGAAAGACTTTCTACTGCTTTTTCAAATGTCCCACAATTAAAGTTAAATTACGCTGTTAAGGCACTATCAAATATCAGTGTTTTAAGGTTGATGAATAGCCTTGGAGCAGGATTAGACACTGTTTCTATACAGGAGGTTGAATTGGGATTAGCTGCAGGTTTTAACGCTTCTGATATCATATTCACTCCTAACGGAGTTTCTCTAGAAGAATTAGAAGAAGCTGCATTACTAGGTGTACAAATCAATATTGATAATTTATCTTTATTGGAGCAATTTGGTTCAAAGCACCCAAATACTCCAGTATGTATTCGAATTAATCCACATGTTATGGCAGGTGGAAATGCCAATATCTCTGTAGGTCATATCGATTCTAAATTTGGAATCAGTATTCACCAAATTCCTCATATTCTCAGAATTGTTGAATTGACAGGAATGAATATCAATGGAATTCACATGCACACTGGAAGTGATATCTTAGATATCGATGTTTTCCTATACGCTTCTGAAATCCTTTTTGACACCGCAAAAAACTTTAAAGACTTAGACTTTATCGATTTTGGATCTGGATTTAAAGTTCCTTACAAAGAAGGTGATATTGAAACCAATATAGAAGAATTAGGGAAAAAGCTTTCGAGTCGTTTCAACGAATTCTGCAGAGAATACGGCAAGGATTTAACACTAGGATTCGAGCCTGGTAAATTCTTAGTAAGTGAGGCAGGTAAGTTTTTAGTTAAAGTAAATGTTGTAAAACAAACTACTTCTACTGTATTTGCTCAGGTTGATTCTGGGTTTAATCACCTAATTAGACCAATGTTGTACGGTGCAAAACACCATATCAGTAATATTTCAAATCCGAAGGGAAAAGATCGTTTCTATTCTGTTGTAGGGTATATTTGTGAGACTGATACCTTTGCAACCAATGTAAAAATTGCTGAAATTACTGAAGGTGATATTCTTGCATTAGACAATGCCGGAGCTTATTGTTTCTCAATGGCTAGCAACTACAACTCTAGATTTAAGCCAGCAGAAGTACTTTGGTACAACGATCAGGCTCATTTGATCAGAGAAAGAGAATCGATGGAGGATCTTCTCAGAAATCAAATCGATCTCAAGGGAGTTTTTACTAATGAAGCTGTAAATGCACAATAACTATTGTTACACAACTTTAGACCTTTTATTGTACTTTAGTGGAATAATATAATGCTATGAAATTATTTTACACTATCGTGATTACTCTTGTGATAGGAGTAGTTTCGCAACTACAAGCTCAAGAAATCAATTGGATGAGCTGGGATGAGGCTGTTGCACTTCAAAACTCTGAAGAAAATCCTAAAAAGATGTTTATTGATGTTTACACCGACTGGTGTAAATGGTGTAAAGTAATGGATCAGAATACCTTTCAAAATCCAAAAGTAGCTACCTATATGAATGAGAATTTTTATATGGTAAAATTTGATGCTGAGGGAAAAGAACCTATCACTTATGATGGAAAAGTATTTAAGTTTGTTCCTAATGGAAGAAGTGGTTATCACGAACTCGCTCTAGCGCTTCTTCAAGGAAAACTCAGCTACCCTACTGTGGTGTTTTTAGATGAAGGACAGAAAATGCTAGCTCCTTTATCGGGATATCAAGAAGTCGATCCTTTCCTAAAAGTTGCTATCTACTTTGGAGATAATATCTATAAAACAAAAGATTGGCCCACATACGTAGGCCAATAGCTTTCTAATATTTTAATATTTAAGTAATTCCTATCTACTGTAGTTAGGAGATTCTTTGGTAATGGTTACATCGTGTGGATGTGATTCGTGAATTCCACTTGCTGTAATTTTTACAAATCTTGAAGATTCTTTAAGCGTCGGAATATCTTTTGCTCCACAATATCCCATACCAGCTTTTAAACCACCTACGAATTGGTGAATACTCTCAAAGAGTTCTCCTTTGTAAGGTACTCTTCCTACAATTCCCTCTGGTACGAGTTTTTTGATATCGTCTTCTACATCTTGGAAATAACGGTCTTTAGATCCTTGTTTCATCGCTTCAACAGAACCCATACCTCTGTAAGACTTAAACTTTCGTCCTTCGTAGATAATTGTTTCTCCAGGTGATTCTTTTGTTCCAGCTAGAAGTGAACCGAGCATGACACAGTCAGCTCCAGCTGCAATGGCTTTTGGTATATCTCCGGTATAACGGATTCCTCCATCAGCGATAACAGGCACACCAGTTCCTTTAATCGCATCAGCTACTTCGAGTACAGCTGAAAATTGAGGAAATCCAACACCAGCAACTACACGAGTCGTACAGATTGAACCTGGTCCAATTCCTACCTTAACGGCATCAGCACCTGCTTCAACTAGATACTTAGCTGCTTCCGCAGTTGCGATATTTCCTACAACTACATCAATTTGAGGAAACTTAGATTTAACTTCTTTGAGTACACTTACTACACCTTTGGTATGTCCGTGAGCGGTATCGATAATAATAGCATCCACCCCAGCGTTGACAAGTGCCTCTGCTCTATCGACAGCATCTCCAGTTACACCAATAGCAGCAGCCACTCTTAATCGTCCATAAACATCTTTATTTGCAATAGGTTTTTGACCGAGTTTGGTAATATCTCTAAAAGTGATTAATCCGATCAGTTTGTTATCATCATCGACAACTGGAAGTTTTTCAATTTTGTGCTTCTTTAAAATGGCTTCAGCCTGAGTTAAAGAAGTTCCAGCAGAAGCTGTCACAATATGCTCAGAAGTCATTACTTCAGAAATCTTTTTGTCGTTTTTCTTTTCAAAACGCAAATCTCTATTGGTAACAATCCCTAACAGCTCCTTGTTTTCACCAACAACAGGAATACCTCCAATGCTGTATTCTCTCATTGCATCATTTGCATCTTTAACAGTAGCACTTATGGGCAGTGTTACAGGATCGATAATCATTCCACTTTCAGCTCTTTTAACTTTGCGAACCTTTAAGGCTTGTTGTTCTATGGTCATGTTTTTATGCAACACTCCAATACCACCCTCTCTAGCCATGGCAATAGCCATTTTAGATTCAGTAACGGTATCCATTGCTGCAGAAACAATAGGAACATTAAGACTGATATTTTTTGTAAATTTTGATTCGATGGACACTTCTCTAGGAAGTATTTCCGAATAAGCTGGAATTAATAGAACGTCGTCGTACGTTAGACCTTCTCCAATAATTTTGTTTTGATGAGCTTCCATGGCAATTAAGGATTAATTGCGTGCAAATATACAGATAAAAAATAAGTTTTTAATGGTATTTGCTAAATAAGTCTGTCGCTTTGTTATGAGCTGCTTCAAATGCCATCCAATTGACACCCGTTTCTAATTTGTGCTTCGAACAAAAAGAGAGAATTTTTTCAGTAGGCATATTGCCAGTGAGAGCATCCATAGCCATAGGACAACCACCAAATCCTTGAATTGCTCCATCGAAGCGTCTACACCCTCCTAAAAATGCAGCTTCGACTTTGGGCTTCCAAGACTTAGGGTGTGTGTGTAAATGAGCTCCAAACTCTATCTGCGGATACCTGGGGATCAATCGCTCAAAAAGCATTTGTATATCTTCTGTCTTGGCAGTCCCAACTGTATCAGAAAGTGAAATTATTTTTACACCCATCGAATCTAGTTTTGAAACCCATGAAGCGACAATCTCAGTGCTCCATGGATCTCCATATGGATTGCCAAATCCCATAGACAGATAGGTGACTACTTCTTTATTCTTTTCTGTTGCTAGATCTATAATCTTTTCTAAAACGACAACAGACTCCTCAATACTCTTATGAGTGTTTCTCATCTGAAAGTTTTCAGAAATGGAAAAAGGGTAACCTAAATAGTCAATCTCTGGGTATTGTAAAGCGTCTACTGCTCCCCTTTCATTAGCCACTATCGACAATAGTTTGGTTTTGGTTTTAGATAGATCCAAGGCTTTTAGAACCTCGGCAGTATCACTCATTTGTGGGATTGCTTTAGGCGATACAAAGGAACCAAAATCAAGGGTGTGAAAGTTGCAATTTAACAGAGACTGTAGATAATTCACTTTATCAGAAGTCGGTATAAAAGCTTTGATGCCTTGCATGGCATCTCTGGGACATTCAATTATACGTAGTGAATTCTTCATTTGGTTGATTCCTAGCTTAAAAATAGGAATAAAAATGAGACCAAAGAATATAAAAAGCTATAAGAATAAACACTGAAATTTGAATCCATTTGATCCAAAACAACTGAGAGTTTGTAGCGCTAAATTTATGAAGCATCGAAGCCATTAAGGCAATGGTTGAAAAAACTATAAAAGTGATCAGTGCAAAAACGAGTCCCAAAAAAATAAATTGATTGCTAACACTAATGGAATTAGAGAATAAAAATGCAGGGAAAAATGCCAAAAAAAAGATTCCGACTTTAGGATTGAGCACATTCATTACTACCCCTTTTTTATAGGATTGAATAAGACTTAATTTAGGTGCATTGGATTGCTTTAAATCGATTTGAATTTCAGATCCGTAAACTTTATAAGCTAAGTAAAATAAATAAGTAGCTCCAAATACAATGATCATCGAATAAATGAATTCGCTGTTCTTTATGAGTGCTGAGACCCCAAATGCAACCAATAGGGTATGTACTAGACATCCACTTACCAAACCAAGAACAGTGGCTAGTCCGTGTTTTTTACCATAAGACAAGCTTTGAATGGCGACAAAGATATTATCGGGACCTGGCATCAGTGCTAGCAAAAACACATTCACCGCAAATATCGATACGATCTTCAGAGTCAACATTGTTTAGCGTTTCAACAGTGCTTTGTTTATTTTCTTAATAAGAGCTGGGCCTTCGTAAATAAATCCAGTCCAAAGCTGGACTAGTGATGCTCCTGCTTCTAATTTTTCAAGTGCATCCTCAGCACTGTGAATACCTCCTACTCCAATGATTGGAAAACTTCCTTTTGAATTTTGATGTAAGAATCGAATGACCTCCGTAGAACGTTCCCTTAAAGGCTTACCACTAAGACCTCCTGCTTCTTCAACTATTTTCTTATCAGAAGCTAGACCTTCCCTTGACAAAGTAGTATTGGTTGCGATAACTCCATCAATCTTTGTTTCATTGACGATATCAACAATATCCATTAACTGATCATCTGTAAGGTCTGGAGCAATTTTAAGCAAAATTGGTTTTGGTGCTTGTGAATCATTTTTAACAATAATCTCATTTTCTTCTTTAAGCGCTAAAAGTATCTCGCTGAGTGGTTTCTTGTCCTGAAGTTCTCTCAGTCCAGGTGTGTTTGGAGAACTCACATTGACCACAAAATAATCCACATAATCAAAAAGAGCTCTAAAACAGTAGATATAATCATCCACTGCTTTCTCATTGGGAGTTACTTTATTCTTTCCAATATTTCCACCAATGAGTACATTCTTTTTTTTCTTCAGCTTTCGAATAGCAACATCAACCCCTTTATTGTTAAATCCCATTCGATTGATTATCGCCTGATCTTTTTTGAGTCGAAACAATCGTTTTTTATCGTTACCAGGTTGTGGCTTTGGAGTCAGTGTTCCAATCTCAATAAAACCAAAACCAAAATCCGATAGTTCTTTATACATTTCAGCATTCTTATCAAATCCTGCTGCTAAACCTACTGGGTTTTTAAATTTAATACCAAAGACTTCTCTTTCTAAATCAGGGTGCTGAAATTGATGCAAACTTCTAATCAAGGGCCTTAAACCTATAGTTGAAGACAATTTTAACAGAAAAGTTGCAATGTGGTGAACACGCTCGGGATCGAGCATAAAGAATAGGGGGCGGATAATTCTTTTATACATACTGTAAAATTACAATAAACGATTAAAAAAAAAGCAACCAAATGGTTGCTCTTAAAACTTAAATGAAGATTTTAACTCTTGCTTTGTTTTTTGCTCATATCCATGGAAATAGCAGATCGATCAAACTTAATCTTTCCTGCCATAGTTTCAATAACGCATGAATTATCAGCATCGTTAAGTTCTACAATCTTTCCGTACATTCCACTTTTAGTCACCACTTTATCTCCTTTAGATAAACTACTAGCAAAAGCCTTTTCTTGTTTTTGCTTTTTGATCTGAGGGCGAATCATAAAAAAATACGCCACTGCAATGATCATAAACATTGGCAAAAACTGGTTTAAATTCTCCATTGAATACTTTTTAAAATTTATTTATAATTAGTTAGCCATTGCGCTCTTAGGAACTACAAAGGCGTGAATTTGTAAGATTTCTTCTCCAGAAGCTGTATTGGTTTGAACACGAATCGTCTTAGTAACTTTATTCATACCCGATCCGTTAAACTTCACAGTTAGGTTTCCTTTTTCTCCTGGTGCGATAGGAGTGTTTTTTGGATATTCTGGAATGGTACATCCACAGCTACTAGTAGCGTTAGTAATGATCAGTGGAGCATCTCCAGTATTGGTAAAGGTAAATACGGTCTCCTGTGGAGCATTTTGTTGAATTTCTCCGAAATCGTGAACTTTTTTATCAAAAACCATAACCGCCATATTCGACTGAGACTGCGCTGAAGTAACTTCAGTTTGATCGATGTTCATTTTCTGTGTGGTTTTATCTTTACAAGATGTAAAACCAACAAGTCCAATTAATCCTACTATTAATAATGCTTTTTTCATTGTGTTATTTGCTTTTTAAGTTCGTCGGCTAAAATTATAAAATTTATAGTAAACCTCTACCGCTTTTCTTTAGTTTTCCACTTTCTTTTAGTTCATTGGAAACAGTATCTAAGATTCCATTGATGAAAATGCTACTCTTTGGTGAGGAATACTCCTTAGCAATCTCTAAATATTCGTTTAAACTCACTCGAACAGGGATCGATGGAAAATTCATAAATTCACAAATCGCCATTTGAAGAAGTATCGCATCTAAATCAGCGATACGCTCTTTATCCCAATTAGCAGTCTTGTCAACATATTGCTGAATTAATTCTTCAGATTTGAGACTGCATTTTCTCAATAGATTTAATCCAAAATCTAAATCTTCTTTATCTACCTTGAGTGCAGGCAATAAACTCTCCGTTGAATAATCCGTTAATTTCTTTAATTTTTTAAGCAAGAAGGTATTGACTATTGGTAAGTCATCAATCCAGGTCAACTGATCGTCTTCTAAAAATTCGTAAAGCTTATCGTTTGGAGCTATAATGTTTTTAAAAACCTCTACAATAAAATCTCTATCAGCATCAAAACTGATCTCCTCTGATTCCATATAGATTTTATAAACTTCGCTTGTGGTGATTTCTTTAAACAAAATCTTTACATACTCAGGATTTAGATACCAAATTTTTAGCTTTTTCGACTCTATGGTTTCCAACAAAAAGCTATCTTCTGAAAGAAGCTTCAATACAGCATTATCTGCAAATTTTGAAGGATTTTTAAAGTTGGTAGTTGTTTCTTTGATGTATTTTTTTGAGCTGACTTCTAATTGATTTTCAGCCATCGCTTTGAGTTCTAAAAGAAGTGCTAACAAGGAAGTGTAGAGTGTAAACATATTAGCCATACTCTTCTGCAAAAACAACTCTTGATCCTTTAAATTGCTGTCTTTTGAATGTTGCAATGCATAGATTCCCTGCATCACTTTTACTCTAATATGCCTTCTTGTTAACATGTATAAGAACTTATTTTTAAAACAATTTCAATGCAAAAATAATACATTATTGTAGAATACGAGTCAAATATCTTCACAAATAAGTTAAAAGCAATTCCTCTGATTTCATACAAACCTCCTATATTTGTTACTTGTTTACTTCAGTACTAAAGACATTCGATGAAAGCCCTAAAACACCTCAATAAATACTTCTTAAAATACAAGACAAAATTACTGTTAGGTATTGTAATTACTATAATTGCAAGGGTGTTTTCGCTTATTATGCCACCTATGGTCAACAAGTCCGTAAAAGCTGTGGAAGTGTTTCTGAGCTCTCCTGAGGCTACTACTGATGACATTAAGTCGACCCTTTTAAATTATATCCTTATCATTATAGGAGCTGCTTTGCTCTCTGGTTTTTTTACTTTTTTAATGAGACAGACAATTATAAACGTTTCTCGTTATATAGAGGCTGATTTAAAAGACGAAGTATTTAAACATTATCAAAAGCTCCACCTTAGCTTTTACAAGAATAACAGAACTGGAGATTTAATGAATCGAATAAGTGAAGATGTTTCACAGGTAAGAATGTATGTAGGACCTGCCCTGATGTACGGAATTCAAACCATTACATTGTTTGCTTGTTTGATTCCACTGATGTTCTTTAAAGAACCCACACTGGCTACCTACACGCTACTTCCTTTACCAATATTGTCAGTTCTGATTTATAAGATTTCACAAATCATTCACAAGCGATCTACTGTGGTTCAGGAGTTTTTATCAAAACTATCCACCTTTACTCAGGAATCCTTTTCTGGAATTTCGGTGATTAAAGCCTATGGAATTGAACAAAATGTAAATGAGGAGCTCTCTCAATTAGCAGAAGAAGGAAGAACTAAAAGTATCGATCTTGCGAAAGTACAAGCCTGGTTTTTCCCTTTGATGTTACTTCTGATTGGGATTAGTAATCTCTTTGTAATTTTAATCGGAGGAAAACGCTATATCGAAGGAGAAATTGAATCTGTTGGTTTGATCTTAGAGTTCATTATCTATGTCAACATGCTCACTTGGCCAGTAGCTATTGTGGGGTGGTTGTCATCCATTGTACAAAGAGCTGAAGCCTCTCAAAAGAGAATCAATGAATTTTTAAGTGTGGTTCCAGACATCTTGGATAAAGAAGATGCAATCGAAAAAGATCTAGAGGGTGAAATAGTATTTGACAAAGTGAGTTTCACCTATCCAGATACCGGAATAAAAGCTTTAGATGAAGTTAGTTTTACCATCTCTAAAGGACAAACACTAACTGTTCTTGGAAAAACGGGCGCTGGTAAATCCACCATTATCGATTTAATCAGCAGAATGTACGATGTAGATTCAGGTGTGATAACCATCGACGGTGAACCCATTCAAAATATAGGATTAGATTCCCTTCGAAAAGCGATGGGTGTTGTTCCTCAAGAAGCCTTTTTATTTTCAAACTCTATTGCATTTAATATAGGATTTGGAACTAAACAAGCTACTCAAGAATCCATTGAGGCAGTCGCTAAAAAGGCAGCTGTCCATCAAAACATCATCGAATTCAACAAAGGATACGATACGATCTTAGGTGAACGTGGGATCACTCTTAGTGGTGGTCAAAAACAACGTGTATCAATTGCAAGAGCGCTAATCAAAGATCCTAAAATCTTTCTTTTTGACGATTGCTTATCAGCTGTAGATACAGAAACAGAAGAAATTATCCTCAGAAATATCAAAGAATCCTCAAAGGACAAAACTACTCTAATAGTATCTCACAGAGTGTCATCTGCACTGAATGCAGATAAAATTATCGTGTTGTCTGAAGGTAAAATAGAACAACAAGGAACTCACAATGAACTACTTGCAAAAGAAGGCTATTACAAATCCCTTTACGAAGCTCAATCAAGCTCAAAAGAAAATTAAAATTCTGTTGTTCGTATCCCTTTTTTTTTACAAATTTGAACCTATAACTGTTATCTAAACAAGATTAGGAAAATGGAACAAGAAGAAATATACTCTAAAGTATTGAGAGCAGGAAGAAGAACATACTTCTTCGATGTGAGAGAAACAAAAGCTGGGGATTATTATTTAACAATCACTGAGAGCAAAAAATTTACCCATGAAGATGGATCGTTTCACTATAAGAAACACAAGATATATCTTTACAAAGAAGACTTCGATTCATTTAAAGAATTGACTGCGGAAATGATGGATTATATTGTAGATCGTAAGGGCGAGGAAGTAATTTCTGAGCGTCATCAAAAAGATTTCAAAAAAGAATCCGATGAACAAGAAAGTGAATTTTCAGAGGTAGTTACTGAAAGCACAACAGATACTTCTAGTTTTACCGATGTTGATTTTGACGATATCTAGAAGATTTTAAAAAAATAATTGATTGTAAAGGCCTCTTTTTAGAGGCCTTTCTTTATTTTTATAACAAACTATACTATTGATCATGAAAAAATTAACCCTCTTATTTGTGGGATGCTTATTTAGCACGCTCACATTTGCACAAGAATCACTCGATTTAAAATACTATTTACCACAAGACATCACTTACGATCAATCGATTCCAACACCAAAACAAGTCTTTGGACATGAGGTTGGAGAGTGGCATATAACTCACGACAAATTAGTTCACTATATGCAGACCATCGCTGAGGTTTCTGAACGTGTAAGTATTGAAAACAGAGGAACAACTTTTGAAGGAAGACCTATTCTTTTATTGACTGTTACTTCTAAAAAGAATCACGAAAACATCGAAGCTATTCAAGAAGCTCATTTAGCAAATACTGAAGGGACAAGTGTTGACATCAAAAATCAACCACTTGTAATCTACCAAGGCTTCTCAATTCACGGAAATGAACCTTCAGGAGCCAATGCTGGTTTAGCGTATATCTATTATTTAGCTGCTGCTCAAGGACCTTATATTGAAAATGCACTCGAAAATACGGTCATCTTAATGGACCCTTCTTTTAATCCTGATGGACTTCAACGATTTTCTACTTGGGCTAATATGCATAAGAATTCTCAGATCAACCCTGATCCAAACGATCGTGAATACAGAGAAGCATGGCCTGGAGGTAGAACCAATCACTATTGGTTTGACCTCAACAGAGACTGGTTGCCAGCTCAGCTTCCAGAGAGTAGAGCTCGAATCATTAGTTTCCACAAATGGCTTCCAAACATCTTGACGGATCATCACGAAATGGGGACCAATTCTTCATTCTTTTTTCAACCTGGTGAACCTACACGCGTCAACCCTTTGACTCCAAAAGAAAATCAGCGTTTAACAGCTGAAATAGGAGCCTATCACGCCAAAGCTTTTGATAAACTTGGATCTTTTTACTACTCTGAAGAAAATTACGACGACTTTTACTACGGTAAAGGATCGACCTTCCCAGACATCAATGGTTCCATCGGAATCCTATTTGAACAGGGAAGTTCTAGGGGGCACGCACAAGAAAGTGACAATGGAGTACTTACCTTTCCATTTACCATTAGAAATCAATTTACAGCTGCATTATCTACATTGGAAGCTGCAGTCAATATGAGAGAAAAGCTCTTGGCTTATCAAAGAGATTTTTACACTAATAGAAGAGCTGAAGCTGCAAGAGAGAAGTCCAAGGCTTATGTTTTTGGAAATCCAAAAGACCCTGCAAGAGCATGGCATTTAGCAGAAATCTTAGAACGTCATAAAATCGCTTTTTACAAATTAAATGAACCATTATCGGTATCAGGCAAAAAATACAATGAGGATAATTCCTATGTGGTTCCTTTAAATCAAAAAAACAAGAAACTTATCGATGCGATGTTTAACAAACAAACCAAATTTCAAGATAGCTTGTTTTACGATATTTCCTCTTGGACCTTTCCACTGGCCTTTGATTTAGATTACAACACGATTAACAGCATTCCATCATCTGCGAAGAAAGTAGAAAAATTAGAACCGATTCAGGGAGCGCTTATCGGAGAAGGAAACTATGCCTATTTATTTGAATGGCACAATTACTACACCCCTAAAGCTCTAAATAAAATTCTAAACAAAGGACTCAGAGCAAAAGTATCTCTTAAGAAATTCAGTTTAGAAGGAGTTTCATACGACTATGGAACCATCGAAGTTCCTGTACAAAATCAAGTTCTTGATAAGCAAGAATTAAGATCGTTTATGAAAGCCATCGCAGAAGATAGCGGTATTCAAATTAGAGCAGTTGCTTCAGGTTATAGCAATGGTATTGATTTGGGATCTAATAATTTTAGACCCATTAAAAAACAGGAGGTTGCCATCCTAGTTGGAGACGGCATTGCCTCTTATGACGCTGGTGAAATTTGGCATTTATTCGATCAACGTTATGAGATCAAACTCACCAAATTAGATGTCAACAGCTTAACTATGAGAGACCTCAGCAGATATACCAACATCATTATCCCTGCAAATTACGGTTATGGTTTAAATAAATCTCATGCTGAAAAACTAAAGGCTTGGGTTAGAAGTGGTGGTAATCTTATCGCCTATAGAAGCTCTGTTCGATTCTTAGATCAAAATGAATTGATGGATATAGAATTCAATACTTCTGATCATATTGCAAACGGAATTGATTTTGAAAACAGAAGAAGATTTAGTGGAGCTCAGGAAACAGGTGGAGCCATATTCAATGCTAAAATTGATCGTTCACATCCTATTAATTACGGTTATACCAATGATCATATCGCCCTTTTTAGAAATACGAATCTCTATGTAAAGGCCGACAAGCAGAGCTACAACAATCCAATTCAATATACTGCGACACCATTAATTAGTGGATATCACTCAAAAAGAAATGCAACACTCATTCCAAACACAGTTCCATTTAAGGTACAACGCTTAGGTTCTGGACATGTAATGATGTTTACTGACAATACCAATTTTAGAGCATTTTGGTATGGTACTAATAAATTATTAGCAAATGCTATTTTCTTTGGAGATAGTATGTAAACCGCATTAAATGACACAAAAAGCCCCCATCAGCTGGGAAGACTTTAATAAGATAGACATGAGGGTTGGTACTGTCATAAGTGCCAGCCCTTTTGAAAAAGCCCATAAGCCAGCATATCAGTTGTCAATTGACTTTGGAGCTGAAATCGGAATTAAAAAAACTTCTGCTCAAATTACTAAACTCTATAATGTTGAGGAACTCATTGGTAAAAAAGTTGTAGCTGTAGTTAACTTTCCTCCAAAACAAATTGCTAACTTTATGAGTGAATGTTTGATTTTGGGGACTGTCAATGGCACTGAAGTTTCATTGTTACAGCCCAATCACGATGTTGAAAATGGATTAAGAATTAGCTAATGAAAAGGCTTATAAATGAAGTTTTAAGGTTTTTGATAGGATTTGGTCTCAAGTCCTACTACAAGAAAATCAAAATTTCAGGATTAGAGAACATCCCAAAAGACAAGCCTTTACTGATTTTACCCAATCATCAAAACGGGCTTATTGATCCCATATTAATTGGATCACTTTGTAAGCTTAACCCTTATTATTTAGCTCGGTCTGATGTATTTAAAAACCCCATCGCAAATTGGTTTTTAAGAACCATTCAAATGATGCCCATCTACAGAATTCGAGATGGTAGAGATTTACTTCAAAAAAACGAAGAAATATTTGATCAGTGCGCAGAGCTTCTCCTCCATTCTAAAAATCTCATGTTATTTCCAGAAGGAACCCATGGAATTGATAGAAAAGTGCGAATCCTAAAAAATGGTTTTTATCACATTCTCAGTAGAGCTTTAAAACTGAATCCTGATTTAGATGTCCAAATACTTCCTATAGGATTCAATTACAAACATTTAGAACAATTTCCAGACAGTGTTGCCATTAAAATTGGTTCCCCAATATCGGTGCAACAACTCATTAAAGAACAGGATGAATCAGAACATTTATGTCTGCTTAAAAAAGCTGTAAAAAAAGAGCTCATCAAACTAACTACTCATATTGATGACCAAGAAAATTACTCAGAAGTATTTGAATATTTACACTATAAAAGGGTTGATTTTTTAGAACCTGATGTCAATAATCAAATTATTGCTTCTTATCAAATTTCTAAAACTTCATATCCCATAGAAGCTAAGAAAGTATCTTTTATGAGTAAGTTCGCTAGAATTCTATTGTATATACTCAATTTTCCAATTGTATTAATTTGGAGGCTTTCCAATCCAAAGCGTTTTGATATTGAATTTGTCAGTACTTTTCGCTTTGCATATGCCGCTTTAGGTTATGTTTTATACATGGCAGTAATTGCGTGTATAGCTTGGTGTATTATTCCCTTCAAAGTTGTACTAGTTGGAATTGTTCTTCATTATTCACTTTCGAAACTTCTGGTAAAAGTGATCTAATTGATATCTTTGTTAAAACAAAATTAATATGGCAGCAACCCCTAGTCGAATGATCACCTTGGGATCCAAGGCAGTTGATTTTAAATTAATCGATACCATTAGCGACAAGATTCTAAGCTTAGAGGAATTAAAAGGTTCTAAGGGTAGCCTTATCGTTTTTATTTGCAATCACTGTCCATTTGTACTTCACATCAATGAACGTTTGGTTCAGCTTGCCAATAGGTATCAAGAAAAGGGAATTCAATTTATAGCCATTTCTTCAAATGATGTAGTGAATTACCCCCAAGACAGTCCCGAGCTTATGAAACAAAGAGCTAAGGAACTCAATTACCCTTTTCCATACCTCTATGATGAAGATCAATCTGTTGCCAAAGCCTATAGGGCGGAATGCACTCCTGATTTCTTTTTATACAATTCCAAATTATCACTTGTCTACAGAGGACAGATGGATGATTCAAGACCCGGAAATGGAAAAGAGTGTACTGGAATTGATCTTTCAAATGCCTTTGATGCTCTGATTGAAAACAAAGCCATCGACCCAGATCAAAAACCGAGTATCGGTTGTAATATTAAATGGAAGTAAGCGGTAGTTCTTATCTGGATTTTTTCCACTGCTCGATTTGAGCTAAATGGTGATTTCCATGCCAAACATATTGTCCTAGAGTAAAAAACAGGCTCTTTTGTTGATTTCCTTGAGGATGTATGTAAAAAATTTGATAGTCTTCCTCAGTCAAGGTTTTTAAAAAGTATACCCATCGTTTGTAAAGCATATCGATATAATCCAAGGAAAGTTCAATCGGAGCCTCCTTAGCGTCTTTAAAATCACTCCAGGCCATTTCGTCGTATGCCTTAATTACACATCCTGGATGAGCCTTAGCCCATTTAAATCGAATATAGGCATGCGTATGACTATCAGCAATATGATGTACAAGTTGTCTTATAGTCCAGGTTCCTTCTCGATAAGAAGATTCTAAATCACTTTCAGTTAATGACTCAATTGAGTTTCTCAATAATGCTGGATATTGAGCAATCTCATCAATCCAATCTTCTATTTGAGATTTTGAGATCATTACAGGCGATTCAAATAAACCTATTGGATATACTTCTTTATCTACTGTTGTCATGATTCTTATTTTTACTAAAGATAAATAAAAAAAGCCCATCATCAGATGGGCTCTATAGCAAAGAATTTGAATCGTATTATTTAGCGTCTACCAATTCTACATCGAATATCAAAGTTGCATTTGGAGGAATCACACCACCTGCACCTGCTGCACCATAACCTAAATCCGATGGAATTACAAAACGAGCTTTATCTCCAATGTGAAGCAATTGAATTCCTTCATCCCATCCAGGAATTACTTGTCCAACTCCTACTTGAAAATCAATTGGTTGATTTCTTTTATAAGAAGAATCAAATACCTGTCCATTTGCAAGAGAACCTTCATAGTGAACACTCACTTGTTGACCAGCTTGGGCTTGAGCTCCCTCACCTTTTTGAATGATTTGATAACGCAATCCAGAATCTGTCTTTTGAAAACCAGCTGCTAATTCTTCTAATTCTTTTTCTTGAGCTTCTTTTTGTTCAGCAATACGTTTTGCTCTAGCTCCTTCAAAGGTTCTAAAAGCTTCAATTGCATTCCAGTTTTGAGCTTCTTCACCAACTCTTACTATTTCTAAAGAATCGATTTTATCTCCTTGAGCAATAGCATCAACAATATCCTGACCTTCTACTACAGTTCCAAAAACAGTGTGTTTATTATCCAACCATGGAGTAGCCACATGAGTGATGAAAAACTGAGAACCATTTGTTCCTGGACCTGCATTGGCCATCGACAATACTCCAGGTCCATCGTGTTTTAAATCCACGTGAAACTCATCGTCAAACTTATATCCTGGATCTCCAGTACCAGTTCCTAAAGGACATCCTCCTTGAATCATAAAATCTGGAATCACTCTGTGAAATGATAAACCATCGTAATAGGGTTGCCCTTGTGGTTTAGCAGTGTTTTCTAAATTACCCTCTGCCAAAGCGACAAAGTTACCAACTGTTCCAGGTGTCTTATCAGCTGTTAATTGAATAAGGATTGTTCCTTTTGTAGTATTGAATTTTGCGTAAATACCGTCTTGCATGACTCTAATTTTTTAATGAGCTGCAAAGATATTAAATAAGAAGCGATAGGCCAATTAAAATCCGTATTGATCCACTAGATAAATTAGTGATGCCATGGCTCCTAATCCCAAATGCAATTCCCTTTTGTTGACGTGCTCAAAAGTATCATTTGCAGCGTGGTGATGATCAAAATAACGCTGCGGATCAGGTCTTAAGCCTGATAAGACAACAGAAGAATCTACATTTTTTAAGGGACCTATATCAGCACCTCCTCCTCCTCTAAAGAAGGTATTGACTAAATAGGGCTCAAATAGTGGTTTCCAAGTTTCAATTTTTGCAAATTGCTTGTCAGAAGCTCCAAAAGTAAATCCTCTTGGCGTAAAGCCTCCAAGGTCACTCTCTAAACCAAAAATGTGATTTTCTTTATTCTTTTTAGCGTTTTCAGCATACTGAGTACCACCTCTAAGTCCATTTTCTTCATTCATAAACATAACGGCTCTGATGGTTCTTTTGGGTTGATATCCAATTTTGTTAAACAGCTCAATAACTCCCATACTCTGAACACAACCAGCTCCATCATCATGAGATCCGTCTCCGAGATCCCAAGAATCCAAATGACCACCAACGACTATTATTTCATCAGGAAACTCACTTCCTTTAATTTCAGCAACTACATTGTAAGATTGAACATCAGCCATGGTTCTACAGCTCTGTTTAAAGAAGAACTTTAGATTGGGGTTGAGCTCTAGTGTTTTACTCAGAAGTTCAGCACCATTAGTTGAAATCGCAGCGGCGGGTATTCTAGGAACTGAAGGATCCTGACTGTAATGTAAAGATCCTGTATGAGGATAATCATCCAATCGCGTACTCAATGAACGCACAATAACACCCACAGCTCCATATTTAGCAGCTTCTGCTGCCCCATTTACTCGTTGTTTTCCAGCTTTACCATAGGCTTGTAGAGTTTGAACATAGGTTTGATCCATTGGTTCATTAAAGAATACAATTTTTCCCTCAATGTTTGCTCTTCCTACTTTTTCAAGACCTTCGATTCCTATAACCTCTACAATGGGTGCTTTTAAACCCAAAGCAGGAGTAGATATTGATCCACCAAGTGCACAGATGGGAACATTAAAGGTGTTTCCAGGAGAGGTCTCCACATAAGCAAACTCTGGAGTTCCCCTTACCCATTTCGGAACCATCACAGGCTCTAAATAAGCGCGATCGATATCGAGCTTTTTCAATTCTTTATAAGTGTATTGAACCGCCTCTTCAGCTTGAACGGAACCCGAGAGTCTTCCTCCTATTTGATTTGAAAGGTGATTTAACCAATCATAGGAACTACTCTGAGTCATCGCAGTATCAAAGATTTCTTTTATTTTTTGGTCGTCTTGTTGTCCGTAGCTGCATAGACTTATAGCTAAAAAGAGTGCTAGTAGGTGTTTCATTTATTCGTTTTTATTTGCAAAAAGTTCAACGTCTTCTATTTCGATGGTATCCCCTCCTAATATTAAGAGTCGTTCCACCACATTTCTGAGTTCTCGAATATTACCAGTCCAAGAATAGGTTTTTAAAAGCTCTAGCGCTTCATCACTAAATTCTTTAGGAGGTTTCCCTTCTTGACTACAGATAAGTTGACTAAAGTGAGAAACTAAGAGTGGAATATCCTCTTTTCGATTATCTAAACTAGGTACATCAATTAAAATTACAGCTAATCGATGATAGAGATCTTCTCTAAACTTTCCATCAGCGATTTCATTTTTGAGATTCTTATTAGTTGCTGCAACGACGCGAACATCCACTTTGATGTCTTTGTCAGAGCCTACTCTACTTATTTTGTTTTCTTGTAATGCGCGAAGTACTTTAGCTTGAGCTGAAAGACTCATATCTCCGATTTCATCTAGGAACAAAGTACCTCCATGGGCCGTTTCAAACTTTCCAGCACGATCCTTATGGGCAGAGGTAAACGATCCTTTGACGTGACCAAAGAGTTCACTTTCGATGAGTTCTGTAGGAATAGCAGCGCAATTAACTTCTACAAAAGGTAACTTTGAACGATTGCTTTTTTGATGTAACCAATGAGCGACTAATTCTTTACCAGTACCATTGGGACCTGTTATGAGGACTCTCGCCTCTGATGGAGCAACTTTCTCAATCATAGACTTAATCTTTTCAATAGCTGGACTATTACCAACCATTTCAAAAGCTTTGGCAATCTTTTTCTTGAGTTGTTTGTTCTCTTGTTGAAGGAGGTTTTTATCGAGTGCATTTTTAACCGAGGTCAATAGACGATTTAAATCAGGTGGTTTAGAGATATAATCAAAGGCCCCTAATCTCATTGTTTCCACTGCAGTTTCTAAATCCCCATGACCAGAGATCATAATAAAAGGCACATCAGAATTGATCTCTTTAGCCCTTTGTAATACTTCGACTCCATCTACATCTGGCATTTTAATATCACAGAGCACCAGATCAAAAAGCATAGATTCAAATTGTTTTAAACCAGTTCTTCCATTATTCGCTTCTTCGATGTGAACCTGATCAACTTCTTGCTTAAGAATTTTGACTAAAACTCTTCTAATCGCGTCTTCATCTTCAATTACCAGAATATTAGGCATAATTATTTAGTGGGGTTTACTAGGTGAACCGTTCTTTGTGGGAATGGAATATTAATGTCTTTTTCTCTAAATGCTTTGTCGATTTTAAATCGAATATCACTTTTTATTTTATTGTCTCCAAAACTATCAGCAGTAGTGTATATTACTGAAAAATTCAATGCTGAGTCACCAAAATCTTCAAAGAGCACAAAAGGCTTAGGAGATTTTAAGACTCCCTTTTGATTGGAAGCTATATCGATAAGTATTTGTTGTACCAATTCAGTATCGGACCCGTAAGCTACTCCTACCGATACTTTCTCAATGGTGCTTCTTCTATTTTGAGTGTGATTGTAAATACTCTCAATTAAAAACTTGTGATTTGGAATTACAATGACCTTATCATCTCTAGTTACCGCTCTAGTGGTTCTGAGATTAATTTCTGTAACCTTTCCAATTTTTCCTTCTAACTCTATAACATCACCCACATGAAGCGATTGATCAGTAATGATTAAAACCCCAGAAATTATATCTTGAAACAAGTATTGCAAGGCAAAACCAATTCCGACGAACAAGGCAGCAGAAGCAGTTAAAAAGACCGTTAAATCAATTCCAGAAGTGTGAAGAACGGTAACTACTGCAAGTAGATAAAACAAATATCTTAAAAAGGAATAAACACTTACAAATTTAAATCGATCTGATTCGTCTAATCGTTTATCGAGTAATTTTCTAATAATTTTGAGCACTATATTGATGGCTAAAATCACCAAAACTAGACTTAATAGTGTTCCGATGGAAATCTTTACAGTCTCACCATCGATGACATTAAAGTCCCAAATCTGTTTAATACTTGATAAGAAATTCTTGAGCTTTTCCAATGCTAGATTATTTATTATTCTAATTTACGGAATTCTACCTAAATCACTAGGTATTTCATTAAAAAACAAAACCCAGCACTAAGTACTGGGTTTGTTAATCGCATAAATAAGTCTTGCCTTAGGCAAACATATCTTTTACTTTTTCAAAAAAAGACTTGTCTGATTTCTCAGGTTTAGGATTAAAATTATCATCCTTTAACATCTTTTCAAAAAAGTTTTTTTGCTCTTTATTGAGTTCTTTAGGAGTCCAAACATTGACGTGAACTAATAGATCTCCAGTTCCATATCCATTGATACTCTTGATTCCCTTATCTCTTAGACGTAGAATCTTCCCTGATTGAATTCCAGCTTCAAGTTTGATTCTAGCCTTACCACTAACGGTATCAATTTCTTTAGAAGTTCCTAATACAGCTTCACTGATACTGATGTATAAATCGTAATGAAGGTTATTTCCTTCTCTTTTAAGAGTTTCGTGTTCAATAGTTTCAATTGCTACAATTAAATCTCCAGCTATACCATTTCCTGGCGCATCATTCCCCTTACCACCAACTTTTAGTTGCATTCCATCTTCAACACCAGCAGGTATTTTAATAGAAACTGTTTCTTCTTTTTGAACCATTCCTTGAGCATCAGCCTCAGATGGTTTTGAATCGATTGATTGACCACTACCTCCACAAGTACTACAAGTAGTCGCAGTTTGCATTCTACCTAAAATCGTATTGGTGATTTTCGTCTGTTGACCACTACCGTGACAGCTTGTACAGGTCTTAAAGGTAACTCCATCAGCAACAGTTTTACGTCTTACCTTAACCTTTTTCTCAACTCCATTGGCTACTTCTTCCAAGGTTAATTTGACGCGAATTCTAAGGTTAGAACCCTTTACACGTCTTTGACCTCCACCGCCAAATCCAGAAAATCCTCCAAAACCTCCACCTCCAAAGGCAGATCCAAAAATATCTCCAAATTGACTAAAGATGTCATCCATATTCATACCACCACCTTGTCCAAATCCACCTTCAAAAGCAGAATGTCCAAAACGATCGTATTTAGCTCTCTTTTCTTCATTACCCAAAACTTCGTATGCCTCAGCTGATTTCTTAAACATCTCTTCAGCCTTTTCATCTCCTGGGTTTTTGTCTGGGTGGTATTTAATCGCTTGTTTTCTGTATGCCTTTTTAATTTCAGCTGCAGAAGCGCTCTTACTTACCCCTAATATTTCGTAATAATCTTCTTTCATAAACTCCTATTATTTTCCAACAACTACTTTAGGATGTCTTATAATCTTGTCTCCTAGGGTATATCCTTTTTCAACAACATCGATTATTTTTCCCTTAAGATCTTCTGTAGGTGCTGGAATCTGAGTAATAGCATCGTGGATATCTGCGTCGAAATCACTTCCCTGAGCTACTTCAATTCCTTCAAGTCCTTGCACCTTTAATACAGAGATCAATTTGTCATTAATCAAATTAACTCCCTTAAAAAGTTCGTTGTCTTTCTCTGTTTTACTGATCTCTTTAATTGCTCTATCGAAATCATCGATGACTGGCAGTAAAGCAGTAATAATTTCTTGACCTGCAGTTTTAAAAAGTTCAACTCGTTCTTTAGAAGTTCGTTTCTTGTAGTTTTCAAACTCAGCGAACAATCTAAGAAACTTGTCCTTTTCAGCTCCTAATTCATCTTGAAGCTCTTTTATAGGATCCTTTTTTTCTTTTTTCTTAGACTTTTTATCAGCCTTTGATTCTTCTTGCTGTTGTTGAACATCAGCTTCTTGAACCTGGTCTTTTTCAGTTGTATTTTGATCTTTGCTCATTATAATTCATTTTTCGAAAATGATGTGGCAAAAGTACTGCCAAATAATGAATTAATGTCATATTGTCATTGGATTTTTAAGGAGAATCCCTTACAAAACCAGAACTAGTAATTAAAAGCTAGGAAACAATGTGATCTAGAGCTTGGCCTAATGTTGCAAAACTGTACTGATAATCAGTCTTCTTAATCTTGGAAGCACTGATGCAATGTGAGTTAATCAGCAGTCCTGATCGTTCACCAAATAGTAGTTTGACAATAAGCTTGGGCATTCTAAATAAGATGATTTTCTTGTTCAATGCTTTTGCAATTGAACGCACCAATTCCTTTTGTCGAACTGGATTTGGAGCCACTGCATTAAAAATTCCTCTTTCATTTTTTTGAGATAAGAAGAGGATAATTTGAACTAAATCATCGATATGGATCCATGATTGCCATTGGTCTCCATTTCCAAAAACAACTCCAACACTTGCTTTAATTGGAGCCAATAAACTAGGTAATACACCTCCTTGGGATGAAAGTACAAGACCAATTCTAAGAATGATAGGATCCAATCCCAATTCTGTGAATAAATTCGCTTCTTGTTCCCAAGCATGAACAACAGATCCTAAAAAATCATCAGCAACTTCCGTGTTAACTTCTTTTAATTTATTGTTGTAATCTTCTTTGTAAATACCAATAGCAGAGGCTGTTAAGAAAGATTTTATCGAATGATTATCTAGGGACTGAATTCCTTTGCGAAGCGTTTCTAGAGACTTAATTCTACTTTCTAATATAAGTTTCCTGTTTTTTTTAGTCCAGGGTTTTGAAATAGAAGATCCAGCGAGGTTTATTACCGTATCGACTCCTTCAAAACAGTTGATATCTATTGTTCCTTCGAGAGGATTCCACATAAATCCTTGAGCTTTTTCAAATCGATCAAGTTGAGATGATCTAGTACTCAAATAATGAACTTGATGACCATTAGCTAAGCATTGCTCAACTAATCGCGATCCTACTAATCCCGTTGCTCCTGTTATTAATAATCTCATATTTTTCTTCCTACAAAACGAACCACCGAGCTTTTTCCTCTGTGATAGATTCCTTCTTCTAAGTTAGTTTGCACTTCAGTAGCTATTTCAATTTCAAAATTTTCAAAATCTTTTTTTATTGAATCCAGCTGATAGAGCTGATCTATATTCTTAGGTCCCCCAACAGTTGGGTTTTCTCTTTGATCCTCTATATGAGACTTGCTAAAGGCCTCTAAGATCATTGTGCCACCACTTTTTAAGAAGGAACTAATCTTTTGAAAATTCTTTCTTCTTATAACCTCTGGAAGTTGCACAAATACAATTCCAACGGCATCAAATTCAGCCTTGTCAAAATTTATATCAGCCAATGATGCCAATCGATAATCAATCGTAACGCCCTTTTCATCTGCTAGTTTCAAGGCTTTTTTTTGCGCTTCTTCACTAAAGTCGTAACATACCACTTCCCAACCTTTTTGAGCTGCATAGACGGCGTTTCGACCTTCTCCTTCGGCTGCCAAAAACAACTTTCCAGGCTGAAGCTTATCCAATTCATTCTTAAAAAACGCATTGGGTTCTTTTCCGTAGGCGAACTCATCTTGACTGTATCGTTGGTTCCAAAAAGATTTCATTGTAAATAATTTTTATATAAACTTACAACATCTGTCTTAGTAATCCAATTAGATCACTATCTGATATAACTCCTGATTGTCTCCACATGATTTGACCTTCTTTAAAAATAATAAGTGTAGGCACTCCTCTTACTTGGTAGCTTGCAGCAACATTTGGATTTTTATCGACATCTATTTTGATGATACTCACTGAATCTCCTAATTCTGCCTTAACTTTTTCCAAGATGGGTGACATCATTTTACAGGGGCCACACCATGTAGCAAAAAAGTCAACTAATACTGGTTTTTGTGAATTGATTATTTCTTGAAATTTACTCATGATCATTCATTTTATTGTAAATCCAAAGCAAAAAAAAGGCCACGTTTAAAACGTGACCCTTTGTCATATTAGGATTGCTTTAGCCCTTACAACAATGTCGAAGGACATACATAATCCGTTTTAGGAATTTCAGTTTCTTTTATTTCAGAAAATCCTCCTCTAACATCTACAAAATGATCCCAACCTCTTTGTTTGAGTATTGAAGAAGCCAGCATGGAACGGTATCCTCCTGCACAGTGAATTATAAAAAATTGGTCTTTAGGAAATTCAGAAAGGTGATCGTTCATCTGATTTAAAGGAACATTAACTGCTCCGATCACATGCTCTGAATCAAACTCACTTTTCTTGCGGATATCGATGATTAATTGACCTTCTTTTTGCTTTGAAACTAGTTCAGAAGCTGAAATTCGATTGACTGAATTAATTTCTTTTCCTGAAGCTTTCCAATTTTCAAAGCCTCCATTTAAATAACCAATGCAATTGTCATAACCTACTCTTGAAAGTCGCGTAATCGCTTCTTCAATTCTATTTGGATCAGCAACTAATAAAATTTGTTGAGATACACTAGGAATCATTTCTCCTACCCATTGAGCAAAATTACCATCCAACCCAATATTAATACTGTTAGGAACAAAACCTTTTGAAAACTCCTCATTATCTCTAACATCCAACATGAGCGCTTCTGTTTCATTTGCTGCGGCTTCAAACGCTTCTGGACTCAATGCCTGCGTAGCACGCTCCATAACTGTATCCAAACTCTCATATCCTTTAATATTCATCATTACATTTTGAGGAAAATAATTAGGAGGTGCTGTCAATCCAGTGAGTAATTCTTTAATAAATTCCTCCTTAGTCATATCGGCTCTTAGAGCATAATTAGTTTGCTTTTGGTTACCGAGCGTATCAGTCGTTTCCGTACTCATTTTTTTTCCACAGGCTGATCCTGCTCCGTGATTTGGGTACACTATAAGATCATCACTTAAAGGCATAATTTTATTTCTTAAAGAATCATAAAGGTGCCCTGCAAGTTTTTCTTCGGTTAACTCAGTTACAATTTCCTGTGCTAAATCGGGACGTCCAACATCCCCTATGAATAAGGTATCACCCGTGATTATACCATGTTCATCCCCCTTTTCATCAATTAGTAAATAGGTTGTGGACTCCATTGTATGACCTGGAGTATGAATCGCTTTGATTTTATAATTTCCAACTTCAAACAACTCTCCATCAGACGCATTGTGAACTTCATAAGCAGGATTTGCACCTGGACCAAAAACAATGGTCGACCCTGCTTTCTTTTGAAGATCTAAATGTCCACTGACAAAATCAGCGTGAAAATGAGTTTCAAAAACATATTTAATTTTAGCATTGTCCTTTTTGGCTCTGTCAAGATAAGGACCAACTTCTCTCAAAGGGTCAAAAATAGCAGCTTCCCCATTACTTTCAACATAATAAGCTGCATGTGCTAAACATCCGGTGTATATTTGTTCTACTTTCATAAGTTTTAATTATTTGACGACAAAATTAATAGAATGCAATCGATTCATAAGTGACAAAGGTTACAATCATTACTAATTAAAATCACTTACACCCAATTTATTCTTTAAATTTACAAAATCTTACTAAAATAATTGACAATAAGAGCTCAATGCTGATCAAATCTAAATCACAAAAACAACTTCTGGCAATCATTATTGGATTTCAGTTATTTCGATTGTTTTTAATCCCCTTTTTAGGTCTAATGCCTCAAGATGCCTATTATTTTTATTACGGACAGCATCTGGATTGGTCCTATTTTGATCATCCTGGAATGATTGGATATCTTTTAAGACTCTCAAGTGAACTTTTAGGGACTCATGTATGGGCTATTAAACTCACCGACTTTACCGTAAGTAGTTTGAGTCTTTGGGCTTTTTACAAATTAGCGAACTGTTTTTTATCAAGCTATAAGAGTTTGCTTTCCACCTTTGTCCTAGCTTCATCAGTTCTTTGGTCTATGCTGAGTTTTAATTCAACTCCCGATGTACCATTATTCTTATTTTGGTCACTTAGTGTCTTATTTTATTACAAAGCCATTCAAAAAAATCACTGGTCACATTGGTTATTGGCAGGAATCATGAGTGGATTCGCATTTAATTCAAAATATACAGCCCTACTTATTCCGTTTGGGATTATCGCATTTCTTGCATTCAGTAGCGAACATCGATCCAAATTCTCAAAACCTCATATTTGGCTTAGCCTATTGGTGTTTTGCCTAGTTTCCTTTCCTGTATTCTACTGGAATTTTCAAAATGACTTTAGTTCTTTTGGATTTCAAACTGCAGAGCGATCAACTTCTATGAGGTTATCTTCTAACAGTCCACGATTGTTGTTTGGGTTCTTGACCTCTCAAATGCTTTTAATCTACCCGGTAGTTTTTATTCTATTAAGTGTCCTTGTTTTTAAGTATACCAAACGATTTCTAATAAAATTCAAACTACCTGCAACTCCTGTCTTATTTTTGTTGAGTTTTTGCATTCCAACTTTTTTAGGTTTCTTCTTACTATCACCTTTGTATTGGATTAAAATCAATTGGTTAGTACCTTCTTATATAACAGGTATCATTCTCATAGCAATGATCTATAAATTAAGGTGGTTCAAGGTACATTTCTACAGTTCAGCAATTCTCATACTAATAATTGCTGTTGAAGTTATTTTAAAACCCATTCCAATCAAATCAGATGATACCTTTATCGGTTGGGAGTCTTTAGCCGAAGAGGTTCAACAACTCATCATATCGCATCCTAATGATTTTGTGTTCTCGTTAGACAATTACAAGACTACTGCAGCACTTCAGTTTTACATCCCAGGATCAACGATTTACAATAAAAATATTGTTGGATTGCAAGCACTTCAATTTGCGATCACTCAATCTACAGCGGATTTGAGATTTAAAAATGCGTGGCTTATTGACTCAGAGCCTCAGTTTAAAAATGACAAGCCAAGCGCTACAGTTCCAAAAGAGCTTTACGGTTATTTTGAAAATGTAGAAATAGAGCAACCCATCTTAATTAAAGACAAGAATGGACTCACCATTCGTAAGTTCAATGTTTACAGGTGTTATAATTATTTGTGTAACAATAGTTACTGACAAAATATCCATTTGATATAGAATAATAAGAAGTAGTACACTAAATTTGCAAAAAACATTTTTTATGGAAACATTATTGGAATGGATAAAGCAACCCTGGCCATGGTATGTATCAGGTCCGCTAATCGCTTTTGTAATGCTCGCGCTGACCTATTTTGGAAAAGGATTTGGGATGTCTTCTAATCTTCGTACCCTCTGTACGATAGGAGGAGCCGATAAGTTCTCTGATTTTTTTAAATTCGATTGGAAAAATGAACTTTGGAATCTCGTTGTTGCTCAAGGGGCTATTTTAGGAGGGTTTGTCGCCTACTTCTATCTTAACGATGCCCAAGCTATCAACATCAGCGAGGCGACTAAAGAATCACTCCACAATTACGGATTTTCGAATCCGGGAGCAACCATGGTTCCATCGGAATTTTTTTCATGGGAAGCCGTACAAGATCCTAAAATCATTGCAACACTTCTTGTGGCAGGACTATTCATTGGTTTTGGAACACGATATGCTGGTGGATGTACTTCTGGTCACGCAATCTCAGGAATCTCTAATCTACAAATTGCATCTGTTGTTGCTGTAATTGGATTCTTTACTGGAGGACTAATCATGGTTCACTTAATTTTCCCATTTTTAATGCCAATCCTCTTATAAATTATCACCATGTTAAAAAAGTATTTTAAATTCTTAGCTGTCGGCTTCTTTTTTGGAGTCTTACTCGTAAAATCAGAAATTATTTCATGGTACCGCATCTTTGAAATGTTTAATTTTCAAGCATTTCATATGTATGGTATCATAGGTTCAGCAATCGCAATCGGAATGATTGGTTTGATTGTGTTTAAAAAATACAAAGTCAACGACATTAACGGCAATCCTATTAACATTCCCGACAAAGAACATCGATTCAAAGCAGGAATCTTTGGAGGTGCGATCTTTGGTTTAGGTTGGGGATTAGCGGGTGCATGTCCTGGTCCTATGTACGTCTTAATGGGCACCGGAGCCTTGACAATTTCAATTGTTCTGATTGGATCAATCATAGGGACCTTTATCTACGGACTTTTGAGATCTAAGCTACCTCATTAGATAAGTTATTGAATAAAAAACAAAACCTGGATTTCTCCAGGTTTTTTTATGTTTTACATATGCTTAAAATTCTAGTGTATTTTCGCACTTAAGCCAGCATCGAGTAAATCCAAGCACATGGGCTTCACGACCATTAACTCATCGGTTTTAACGGTGCATTTCCCTTTGTAATGTACTAGCATTGCTGATTGCTCAGCTTGAATTGGGGTGTGATGACACACCTTAATCAGAGTAGTAATCACGTGTTCAAAGGTGTTTACATCGTCGTTATACAACACCAATTCTTTAAGAGATTGACGCTTTACAACTCGCTTAAGGCTTTGTTTCTTTTTTAATAATGTGCTCATTATAAAAGTTTTACAATGAAACTAATATACAAATTTTGCAGAAACCCACTGATCTTTTTGTTTATAGGATTCGAAAGTCAGCTTATTTTCGACACATTTTTCCTTGATAAGATCTAAATCTTCTAAATAAAAACCAGAGAAATAAATAGAACCACCTTTATTTAAATGTTGAACATAGGTTGGTATGTCAGCCAATAATATATTTCGATTGATATTAGCTAAAATGACATCAAATTGCTCTTTGATTGAAGAAGCATCTCCTTGAATGACTTCAATATGACTGCAGTTATTGCGCTCCACATTCTCTGTAGCATTCTCATAACACCAAGAGTCAATATCGATGGCTTGGATCTTCGAAGCTCCTTTATAAGCCGCTAAAATGGCTAATACAGCAGTTCCGCTTCCCATATCCAAAACGGACTTTTGATCAAACTCATTTTCGAGTATATAAGACAACATCATATAAGTCGTTTGATGATGTCCTGTTCCAAAACTCATTTTTGGAAGAATTTCAATATCATAAGGAACGTCAATTTTCTGATGAAAAGGAGCCCTAACCTGACACTGACCTTCTACGGTGATGGGATCAAAATTCTTTTCCCAATCAGCATTCCAGTTTTGTTGTTCAATGGTTTTAATCGAGTAGTCAAAAGTAAAGAGAGGGTTTTCTAAAATAGAAACCCCCTCTAATATAGCTTCGAACCAATCTTTGGAATTAATATATGCTAAGACACCTGTCTCTGTCTCCATAAAACTCTCAAATCCAACAGTACCTAACTCAGCAATGAGCAAATCCCTTGCTGGTTCAATTGGACTCGTTTGAAAGTCGTATTCCTTAAATGATTCTTGTTCCATTAAGAGAATGCTACAGCAATACCTGAAAAGTCTTCAGCATTTAAAGATGCACCTCCAATAAGTCCACCATCAACATCGGGTTTAGAGAAAATTTCAGAAGCGTTATTTGGTTTTACAGATCCTCCGTAAAGTACTGACACTTGATCAGCTACCTCATTGCTATATTGAGCAGCAATGGTTTTTCTAATAAATGCGTGCATTTCTTGAGCCTGATCAGCAGAAGCAGTTTCTCCTGTTCCAATAGCCCATACTGGTTCGTAGGCTAAAACGATTTGAGACCATGCAGAAGCAGGCAATTCAAAAAGAGCATTTTTTAACTGAGATTCAACAACATTGAAATGCTCTCCAGATTTTCTTTCATCTAATTCCTCTCCAAAACAAAAAACTACTTGCATTCCATTATCTAGTGCAGCTTTTACTTTTTTAGCTAAAATTTCATCGGTTTCTCCAAAATAAGCTCTTCGCTCAGAGTGACCTAAGATCACTGTTTGAATTCCGATACTTTTTAACATATCAGCTGAAATTTCACCAGTATATGCTCCACTTGCCTCAAAGTGCATATTTTGAGCAATGACTTCAATATTGGTCCCCTCTGTTAATTCAACAGCCTTAGCCAAGTTCACAAAAGTTGGTGCAATCATAACCGATGCATCGTTTGATGGCATCGCCTCTTTTAAGTCGGCAATCAACTGAGCAGTTTGCTCTTGGTTCATATTCATTTTCCAGTTTCCAGCTACAATGTTCTTTCTCATAATTATTAATGTTAAAATTCTAATTTATCAAAATCGTTAAAGTGTTTTTTATCTGTAATCACTCCCTTCTTTACAATGATTGCTCCAGGGTTTGATCTTACAATTGTCTTAAGTGCCGTTTGATCGCTAAAATAGCTTTCAATAGAAGTAGCTCCTAATTTAGATTCTATTACTTCATTGGATGAAGCCGTTAATAAAGCAACTCTATATCCCTTAGCACTCGCTTTCTTCGATAGTTTCTCAAATTGTTGTAGAGCCTCTAAATTGCTTTTATCTAAATCATATGAAATCAACAACAATAATTGATCCTCATTTAAAAGCTCCTGTGTATAATCTCCAGTGGGTGTTTCCATTCCAAAATCGTGAATGGGAGGCTCATATCCCTTTTGAACCAATTCAGTTTCTACACCAATAAATTCACCATCAATAGTTGGGTAAGATCCATTTGTTGTATAGATCTCTTCTTTACCCTCTACATTAAACTTCCAATGGTAATTGTAAATCGCTTGAGGAGCATCCTCTGGCACCTCCATAGCTGTAGGAATATGAACTCCTATCTTATAGGCTCTAAAATCAACTTGAGGTAAATGAGCATAGACATAAGCTAAATAGTATAACGACAACAACATTGAAATTAATACTGTAATAGTTCTAAATCTTCTTGTTTTAACAGGATTAATAAGCTTTCTATTGACCCATAAATAAGCTATTAAAACAAGTAGGATAACATCTTTTGTAAAAGACTCCCAAGGAGTTAATTTAATAGCGTCTCCAAAACAACCACAGTCAGTCACCTTGTTAAAATAAGCTGAGTAAAAGGTTAAGAAGGTAAAGAACACAATCATCGCTATAAGACTGTAAAGCGTCCATTTTAGTTTATATCCCAATAACAAAAACACTCCTAAAAGCACTTCTAATACTACAATAAACATGGAGATACTAAGTGCGTATTCCATTAAAAACTCCATATTCAAAACCCCTGGGGAAAAATACTCTTCTAATTTAAATGAAAAGCCAACAGGGTCATTGAGTTTAATGAGTCCACTAATTATAAATAATAACCCGACAAAAAAACGTGCAATAGGAGTTAAAATCGATTTCATGATGCGTGATTTTCTTCTTCTAAGTGAATCATTGCAAAAATTGCATAATTGATCATATCTTGATAATTCGCATCAATTCCCTCACTAACCAAGGTTTTACCTTTGTTGTTTTCAATAGATTTAACCCTTAGTAGTTTTTGAAGAATTAAATCGGTCAATGAACTCACCCTCATATCTCTCCAAGCCTCCCCGTAATCGTGATTCTTATTCATCATGAGTTGTCTCGTGATGTTCATATGTTTGTCGTAAAGTTCTAACGCTTGTTTGGCATTTAGATCGGGTTGATCTACATATCCTTTCTCTATTTGAATCAAAGCCATGATCGAATAATTGACAATACCTATGAATTCAGCCTTTTCATCTTCCTGAATCTTTTGAACCTCATTTTCTTGTAAACTGCGAATGCGTTGCGCTTTGATAAAAATTTGATCAGTTAAAGATGGAAGTCTTAGAATTCTCCAAGCTGTACCGTAATCCTGAGTTTTTTTCTGATAAAGGTCCCTACATTGAGCGACTATGGAATCGTATTGTTCTATTGTATTTTGCATGAATTCACTAATATTTACGTAAATTTCGCATTGATTTGCTACTGGCTTTTTTAGCAGCCTGCAAAATACCAAAAAATGAGGTGATTACCCTATTATAATCAATTTTATTTATGACACTTAACTGTAGAGGAAGACTAGTTGATTTAAGCACTCCTAAAATCATGGGAATTATCAATGCAACCCCTGACTCTTTTTATTCAAAAAGCCGAGTTGCTACATCAGATGATTTAAAAATACGCATCGAACAAATGATTGAAGATGGAGTTGATATTATAGATATTGGAGCTTATAGCTCCAGACCAAATGCAGAACATATTTCACAAGAAGAAGAACTCAATAGATTACTTCCTCTTGTTGAATTCATCAAGAAAGATTATCCGAATCTACTCGTTTCAATCGACACCTTTAGAGCTAAAGTGGCCGATGAGTGTATTCAAAGAGGAGCTGAACTCATCAATGATATTTCAGGGGGACAAATTGAAGATGAATTACTAGAGGTCATCGCTAACAAAGAAGTTCCCTATATCCTAATGCATATGAGAGGTACTCCACAAACAATGATGCAATACACTCAATACGAGCATTTGGCAAATGAGCTACTACTCTATTTTTCAAAGGGAATTCAAAAAGCAAAAAAGGCAGGAATTAAAGATGTAATTATAGATCCAGGATTTGGGTTCTCAAAGACCCTTGAGCAAAATTATCAACTCCTCAACAATCTGGAATTACTCAATTCACTTGAAGCTCCATTACTGATTGGAATTAGCAGAAAATCAATGATTTCAAAAGCTTTAAATACTACCGCAGAAAAGTCCTTAAATGGAACAACAGCTTTACATATGATTGCTTTATCAAAAGGCGCAAAAATCTTAAGAGTACACGATGTAAAGGAGGCTGTTGAATGTGTTAAACTACATCAACTATTGAATAGTAGCAATCCCTAGAGTAAGTCTTCGTTGATGATGCGTTCCAGTTCTATAGGATCATTAAACAGAATAAATTCTCCGTCTTTAATATAGGAGATCAATCCAGACTCTTCACTTACTACAATTGCTAAAGCATCTGTCTTTTCTGTAATTCCTACCGCTGCTCTATGGCGTAATCCAAATCGACTTGGAATCGATCGCTGATCGGATACAGGTAGGATCACTCGAGTTGCTACAATATAATTATCGACGATGATAGCAGCTCCATCATGTAGTGGTGAGTTCTTGTAGAAGATACTTTCAATAATAGGTTGACTGACCTCAATATTCATTTTGTCACCTGTGTTTGCTACAAAATCCAAAGAATTATCTCTTTCGATAATCAATAGTGCCCCTGTTTTTGTTTCAGCTAACTTATAACAAGCAGCCAATATAGTTTTGACATCATTAATCGAATGTTGATTAACTTGCTTGGTAATTTTAAAATTCTTAAAAATCCATTTATTAGACCATCCAGTAGACCCTAACATGAGAAGAAATTTTCTAATTTCTTGTTGAAATACAATAATCAGGGCAATCAGTCCAATATTCATAAAGCCCCCAACAATACTGTTGATCATTTTTATTTCGAGCAAATCTGTAATTCTCCAGATCACCCAAATAATGACAATTCCAATAAAGATGTTAATAGCCACTGTCCCCCTTACGAGCTTAAACACATAGAATAATAATAAAGCCACCAATACAATATCGATGATGTCGGTAATCTTAAATTCTATAAAAGGTAAACTGTCCAATGGTACTTTTCTTAAGTCTAATTTATGAAAATATATGGGTTATTTATTCATCGACTAAATCTTCTTCTAAAAATTGAGCCTCATATAATTTTTTATAGTAACCAGCTTGATCTAAAAGTTCCCCATGAGTCCCACTTTCAACGATCTTACCTTTCTCCATAACAATAATCACATCGGCATTTTGAATGGTAGCCAATCGATGGGCAATAACTATAGAAGTTCTTCCCTTAGTAATTTTAAGAGTTGCTTCTTGAATGAGTTGTTCTGAATACGAATCGATAGAAGAAGTAGCCTCGTCTAATATCAAAATACTTGGCTTGGTGACATAGGCTCTTAAAAAAGCTAATAATTGTCGCTGACCACTGGAGAGCATTCCTCCTCTTTCTTTGACATTAAATCCATAACCACCAGGAAGTTTCATGAAGAATTCGTGAACTCCTATCTCTTTTGCAGCGGCTTCAATTTGCTCAAGTGTTATGGAATCATCTTTAAGCGAAATATTGTTTTGAATAGTATCTGCAAACAAGAAAACATCTTGTAAAACCACAGCGATATTCGATCGAAGCGAGTTTAATTCAAATTCATTAATATCAACTCCATCAATAAAAATGCTCCCATCCTCAACTTTGTAAAATCGATTCAATAGATTGATCACAGTTGATTTACCAGCACCTGTCGCCCCTACGATCGCAACGGTTTCTCCCGCTTTTATATCAAAACTAATCCCTTTTAGTACTTCTTCTTCAGGAATGTAACCAAAATAAAGGTTTTTAAATTCGATTGCTCCCTTAACAGGGTGTAACTTCACACTACCATTTGACTCTACTTCATTATGAGAATCCAATATCTTAAATACTCTTCCAGCTGCTACCATTCCCATTTGCATGGTGTTAAACTTATCTGCAATTTGGCGAAGTGGTCTAAAGAGCATTTCAGAAAGGAGAATAAACGTAAAAATAGTTCCAAAATCCGTTTCGAGTTCGCCCGATAAGTTCTTCATTCCACCATACCAAACAATAAGACCAATGGTAACTGATGAGACGATTTCAGCTACTGGAAAAAACAAAGAGTTATACCAAACTGTTTTAATCCATGCATCTCTGTGAAGGGTATTAATTTCATTAAATGTTTTGAGTTCCTCCTTCTCTCTGTTAAACAGCTGTACAAGTTTCATTCCTGCGATACGCTCCTGAACAAATGAATTGAGATTCGCAACCTGAGCTCTCACTTCAATAAAGGCTGTTTTCATAGCTCTTTGAAAGAGTCTAGTTGCATAGAGTAAAAGTGGAAGTACTGCAAAAACAATGAGGGATAATTTCCAATTCAGCACCACCATAATAACAGCCACTACGATCATTTTTAATAAATCAGCTACAATCATAAAGAAACCATTGCTAAAGATTTCTCCGATACGCTCCATGTCAGCAACTGCTCTAGTGACTAAAACCCCTAATGAGGAATTGTCAAAATAGCTCATCTTAAAGCTATTCATATGTTTAAAGAGTCGAATTCTAATATCTCTTATAACAGATTGACCAAGCCAGTTTGCAAAATAATTGAAGTTTAATTGAAATATCACTTCTCCCATTAATACAGCTAGGGTGAGTAGAACGTAATAAATCAAAAGATCCATATCAGCCACTTTTATTGCCTCATCTACGATATTTCCAATAAGTACAGCTCTATAGACTGCTAAAGCAGAGAGTAAAATAGCAGCAATAGCAACTAGAACAAAAATGAATTTGTACGGAGAAGTATACTTAAAAAGTCTTCCTAATAATTTAAAATCAAATGCTTTGCCTTTATCTGAACTCATGGTTTAATAAGGGTATTGAATAGTTGTTAAATACAATCCTTTTGCGGGAACCGATGGTCCTGCATTTCTTCGGTCTTTTGAATCCAAAACTGCTTTGAATTCATCGATGCTCATTTTTCCTTTTCCAACTTCTAAAAGGGTTCCAACAATAGCTCGAACCATATTTCTTAGAAATCGATTGGCACTGACGTGAAACACTAATCGCTCACCTTCAAAAACCCACTCAGCTCTTGTCACATCACATAAATAGGTGTAGACATCTGTATTGGACTTTGAAAAACACTCAAAATCCTTATGTTCTAACATTAGAGCAGCAGCTTCATTCATGCGATTGATATCCAAAGGATGAGTGATATAATATGCAGCTTGTGCCAAAAAAGGGTTCTTTTGTTGAACCACCCAATACTCATAAGATCTACTTGTAGCGTCAAAACGCGCGTGTGCATCTGCCTTTACCTCAACAATACTCAAAATTGCAATCGACTCATCCAAATAAGCGTTGAGTCTGTAAATCAACTCTTCAATTTCAAATGATTGCTGAGTATCAAAATGAGCCACCATCACTTTGGCGTGAACCCCAGTATCAGTTCTTCCTGCTCCAACAAGACTAACATCCTCTTTTAAAAAAAGCTTCAAAGCTTCTTCAAGAGTCTGCTGTACACTAGATGCATCTGGTTGTCGTTGCCATCCGTGATAACTACTCCCTTGATATGAAAAAGTAATAAAGTATCTCATCAGTTGGATTGAAGCACAAATATACTAAATCCATTTAGCTATTTCCTATATTTGACACATGACTAAAATTCTTTTAATGTCCGACACTCACGGTTACCTCGATGACCGGATTTTAGCTTATGTTAAAGAAGCTGATCAGGTATGGCATGCTGGAGATATAGGAGGTTTTCACGTTACTGATACACTTAGTCAAATCAAACCTCTTGCTGCAGTGTACGGAAATATCGATGATGCTAAAATGAGAAAAGAATGTCCTTTAGATGCAAAATTTAAATGCGAAGAGGTCAAAGTATGGATGACTCATATTGGAGGATATCCCAATCGCTATGACAAAAGAGTTCGTGAGGCTCTCAAAAGAGACACTCCCAATATCTTTATTTCTGGTCATTCTCATATCCTAAAAGTTCAATGGGACAAAAAATTAGAATTACTACACCTCAACCCTGGATCCTGTGGAACACATGGGTTTCATCAAGTAAGAACCATGCTGAGGTTCACCATTGATGGTAAGGACATCAAGGATTTAGAGGTTATTGAACTAGGTAAACGAGGGGCATAAAAAAAGCCCGCTGAACGCAGGCTTTTTCTCGCACTAATACTACTAAGATGTTAGGTTTAACGCAATCGATCAACTGATTTTACAAGATCCTCATCCCTTTTAATAGCCTTGTTGGCTAGAATTAATAAAACGATAGAAATTAAAGGGACTATGATCCAAATACCCTTCTGCGAAAGCAAGCTTTCTCCGGATAGTTTTAGAGATCGGTAAACGAAAAATCCTAGTAAAAAAAGATTTAATATGATATTCAATCGATTGACAATGAATTGATTGATTCGTTTTTTGTACAAAAATATGCTAATAACAGCAAAAATAGCTGCGATAAAGAACGTGATTCGATCCATTTGAACCGAAAACTCAAAGATACTACTTTCCTCATTTTGAGCAAGGCTTTTAATAAAGAAAGCGGCTAAAATTGACAAAATAGCTACTACTGCTAAATAAAGTGTTTGAATCCTTTGAATCATAAGATAATTTGAACTACAAAAATAAGATACTTTTTTAAAGATTGATGAGCATATCAAAAATTATTTGTAATATTGTATCTGTTAAGAGATGATACTCCCCACAACACTTGGAAGTTCTATTCCAATTTTCACAAAAATCATGAAATCTATTATGCGACAATCGTTCGCAATCTTATCTAAACTATATGTTTGAAATATCAGAATTAAAAGCAAAAAAATTAGCTGAATTAGTTGAATTGGCTAAGGAACTCAATATTCCAAAATACAAAACCCTTAAAAAATTAGATCTCGTTTATCAAATTTTAGACGTGCAGGCATTAAATCCTACAGCCGTTAAAAAAACGAACATAAGTCAACCTAAGGAAGAAGTATCAGAAGACCCAAAAACTCGACAACAAGTTCAAAAAAGACAACCTAAAGTTCAAAAAAGACAACCTAAAGTTCAAAAAGAGACTTCAAATGAAGAGGTAAAATCTAACGATGAAACTAAGGTTGATTCAAATGAAAAACCACAGCTTAAACAACGTGATACTCACAAAGTTCAAAAAGCTGATTCTAATAATGAACAACACTCTAAGAATAAAGAGCAGAACAACGATCAAAACAAAGATCAAAAATCTAAGAACAACAATCCGAATCAAAATAAAAATAAACAAGCTCACCCAAACAATAATCAGAGAAAGGAAAAGAACTCTAATTACGACAGGGATCTAAAAAACAGATACAAACAACCTGAACACGAATTTGATGGTATCATAGCAAGCGAAGGTGTTTTAGATATTATGCAAGAAGGGTACGGATTCTTGAGATCTTCTGATTACAACTATCTTTCTTCTCCTGACGATATTTATGTATCTCAATCACAAATACGTCTTTTTGGTTTAAAAACAGGAGATACTGTTTTAGGCGAAGTAAGACCTCCAAAAGAAGGCGAAAAATACTTCCCTTTAATTAAGGTTAACAAAATAAACGGATTGGATCCTCAAGTAGTTAGAGACCGTGTAGCTTTTGAGCACCTCACACCTTTATTCCCACAAGAAAAATTTAATATTGCTGACAAACAAGCTAGTATTTCAACTCGTATCATGGATCTTTTTGCCCCTATAGGTAAAGGGCAAAGAGGAATGATTGTTGCACAGCCTAAGACTGGTAAAACAATGCTATTAAAAGATATAGCTAATGCGATTGCAGCTAATCATCCAGAAGTATATCAGATTGTACTTTTAATTGACGAACGTCCAGAGGAAGTTACCGATATGCAGCGTAATGTAAGAGGTGAAGTTGTCGCTTCAACGTTTGACAAAGAAGCAAGTGAGCACGTACGTGTCGCTAATATTGTTATTGAAAAAGCGAAGCGTTTAGTTGAATGTGGACACGATGTTGTCATCTTATTGGATTCCATCACTCGTTTAGCTAGAGCTTACAACACGGTGCAGCCTGCTTCTGGAAAAGTTCTCAGTGGTGGTGTAGATGCCAATGCCCTTCACAAACCAAAACGTTTCTTTGGAGCTGCTCGTAATATCGAAAATGGAGGTTCACTTACCATTATCGCTACTGCACTTACAGAAACTGGATCGAAAATGGACGAAGTAATCTTTGAAGAATTTAAAGGAACTGGTAATATGGAGCTTCAGTTAGATCGTAAAATTTCTAACAGAAGAATCTTCCCTGCAATTGATCTTACCTCATCTTCTACTCGTAGAGATGATTTACTACTCGACGAACAAACAGTTCAACGTATGTGGATTATGAGAAAATACTTCGCAGATATGAATCCTGTAGAAGCTATGGAGTTTATGGAACAACGCATCAAACAAACAAGAAACAACGAAGAGTTCTTGTTGACGATGAATCAATAAACAAACTAACCAAACAAAAAGAAAGCCGATTAGCATACGTTAATCGGCTTTTTTTATAAATTGATTAAACTATAAACAATAAAAAACCCCTAGTATTACTAGAGGTTTTACATATCATCATGCGCGAAATCGAGTTTCACGTAAACTTTAACTTATAAGAAGAATCTTAAAGTGCAGCGATGTGCTTAGTCAATTTGCTCTTTAAGTTAGAAGCTTTATTAGAATGAATAATATTCTTCTTTGCTAACTTATCGATCATACTGATAACACTTGGCAATTGCTCCTGAGCAGCTTTCTTATCAGTTTCTAAGCGAAGAGCTTTCAATGCATTACGCATTGTTTTGTGATAGTACTTGTTGCGTAAGCGAACTGCTTCGTTTCTTCTAATTCTCTTTAATGCAGACTTGTGATTAGCCATAATATTTAATTAAATTTTAATGCACTTAGTGCTTTTGTAGTCCGTAGGGGAATCGAACCCC
>JABXHN010000044.1 GCA_013373635.1 Flavobacteriaceae bacterium | reverse complement strand
GCCACTGATTTTCGCGTAATTCAATGACTGCTGTGTACGTGATATGGTGAGAAACAAAAGTCTAATTATCAATGCAATGTGACTTTGAAGAAAGTGTATTAGAAATAAAGTCAACGGCATCATAAACAGGTTGTTTATTCAATGTTAAGTAGTGATCTAGTTCGTAGGGAATGAGAGTGAATTTATGTTGGGCTTTTTTTGCCTTTAAACGCTCCAATATGGACAAAGACATTTCGTGAGATGGCCAAACGTTATCTTGTTTTGCTGACTGCAAAAGGACAGGAACTGATATCTTTTCTACTGGTATTTGGAATAATGCCTCTGAGTCAAGCCTGCTCAAAGCATCTTCATGTAACCCCCTTGCTTTAGTAACGCCCTCTGATAGAAAAGTCATTGTTCCTTTGGATAGCCACGGATATCGCACAAAAGGTAGTGGTTCATCGTTGTAAGTCCATGATGAACGGCTTAAAAGAGAAATGTTGCTGGCTTGCCAAATAACGTTTGATGGAACGACAGCAACAACAGTGTCCGCAACTTGAGACTTTGTCGCTATTAGTAAAGCGAGTTCAGCCCCCTTAGAGACACCTATTAATGCGACGCACCGCTTTCTACCATTGTCCATTTTAGACAAGTCCGCTATTCGTTTAACGATAGGTTCAATTGCAATTTCTCTAAGATTATCTGGCGTGCCATCAAAGTTATGGTAGCCGATGCCAGCCATAGAATAGCCTTTATCTAAAACTGCCTCGCCAATTCTTGAATGATGACTAGTTATACCACCTTCTGACCCCCCTAGTATTATGACAATTGGCCAGTCCCTATATTGCCCCTGCTGGGAATAAAGAAGGTGCGCGACACCGCTTTCTACTTTAACTTGTTCCATTGTGACCAGAGATTCAAATGGTCCAGCCCTAAACATAACTTTTGCTGGGTGCCAATATTGGGGGTATTTTTGTTGCAATGCGGCTTGGTTTTTATGGGGGCTACAGCCCCAAAGTGTTAATAAAAGCGTTAGTGGAGCCAGAAACCTAAAGAGCGTTGAAAGTTCGAAGTATTTCAACATTTGACAATATCCCTTTGCTCAAGTCCAATGAACCATATAAATATATATGTGCTTACTGTGAGTCAGCGAAAAGAAGAAAGTTCCGCTCACAAGGTGTGTACGAAAGGCAGCTCCTTGTCTATGGATGCCCATGAGCGGCGGCTCCGCACGTAAAGCGGTCGTTGACTCATGCGGAATTTAATGGCTCCAATGAGCGAGAAGCGGAAGAAAGCAGTGCTTACTTTGAACGAGAGAGTTTCCCTGATAGCGGACGTTCGTCCGCCATACCTTATCTATCTAACGGGCTTTTGGTGCCGGAGTGGTGCTGACCAATAACGTGAGTGTAGATTTGTGTTGTTCGCAGGTCATTATGCCCCAACAGTTCCTGTACGGTTCTGATATCTGCTCCTGAATATAAAAGCTGGGTCGCAAATGAATGACGAAATGTATGAGCGGTTACGTGTTTAGTCACCCCCGATTTTTTGATAGCCACCCTCAACGCTTTAGTTAATGCAGTCCAATGCAGGTGATGACGACAAAAATATCCATCAACCGGATGCTGGCATCGCGAGGTTGATGGGAATAAGTATTGCCATTTGAGTTCTCTAATCGCGTAGGGGTACTTCCTTGCTAAACCAGATGGTAGGCTAGTCTCGCCGCCACCTTCTGCCAGGTCTTTTTGATGTATGGCTCGAACCTTTTCAATCTGATCTTTGATAGCCATGTGCAGACTGTCCGGTAGCATGGTCGCTCTATCTTTACCCCCTTTTCCTCTAAATACGAAAACACTCTTACTCTGAAAATCAATATCTTTAATTCTCAGCTTCAGCAGCTCAGCTTTTCGTAAGCCGCAACCATAGATCATTGAAAACATCAGTCGATATTTGTCACTCATAAGATTGATAATGCTTCCTCATGACTTAACACTGTTGGTATGCGCTTGGGTGCTCTTGCTCGAACGGCATCCGGTAAGAGTGTTAGCTCCCGTTCAAAAACATGTTTATACATAAAAACGATTGCGCACAACGCAAGGTTCTGTGTTGAAGAGGTGACGTGGCGTTTAACAGCTAAATAAGTTAGGAATTGTGTAACCTCCTGCTCACCGAGATCTTTAGGGTGCCTTTTGTTATTAAAGAGAATAAAACGCTTTATCCAGAGTAAGTATGTTTTTTAGTTTGAATTGAATAATGTTTCGTTCGGAGAACACTCCGAATATTTTCCAGAAATGGGCTTTGAGCCATAGACAATCTCCAATTTTGACGGATGTGTAATTACTGATAATTCTCAGTAACACGCATTGTAAAACTAAAGAAATGTTCATGAATGCCGCACCAATGGCGGGGTTTGGTATAAAATAGAACTGTGATTAGTGAGACTTCTCAATAAATACATACAATCGGGGGAAATATTAGTTAGAGTATTGTTTGTTAAGTGTTTTATTTAATCTTAGTGCTGTTATTACTGAGAATTCACAGTAATACTCAAATAAATCATTGGAAACTGACTCATAATCAGGTGTAAGGTATTGTTATCAAATAAATTATGTTGGGATTTCAGGGATGGGTAAGACTGCGTGTTACTGTGAATTCTCTATAATAAGATGTTAGGTAACAGGGAATGGGAACAGAAATACTTGTATTGACTTACTTAACGACTCCACTGATATTCGTGGTCAATGTAGCTCTATTATTTAAAGGTAAATTCCCCAACTCTAAAGCTCTAGTGCCATTGCTGCTAAATCTTGTTTTTATGGGGTACTTTATAGTGTCAGGTTTACTCAACGGGTATTTATTGCAGGCGTTTCTAGCAGGTGGTTTTTTTCTCATTCCGTTTCAAATTATAGCGTTAATAGTTGCTACGCTATTAAGCTCAAAAGTCAGCAAGTTAATAGGTAATCTTTGCAATGTTACCTAACAAAAAAATTATGTCGCCCGCAGGCGGGCTGGGACACAAACAGGCAGGCGGCTTC
>JABXHN010000028.1 GCA_013373635.1 Flavobacteriaceae bacterium | reverse complement strand
CGTTACGAACCCATGCTTCATTCACCCACTTTAGCGCGTTTCTTTGAGCAAGTTGGGCAGCAATCATCCGCGCTGAAATGTATCGAATTTCCAACATATCCTTACGAGTCTGAGTTGCCTGATGCGAACTTAGATACCGTACGTGCAAACCGACTGGCCATGCTTGAACATGTTGACCATGTATTTTCGACTTGCTACGAACCGAGAATAATGGGAAGCGTTAATCACCCATTCGACAATCAGTTAAGCGAGTCAATGATTAACAGCTTTGCGAAGCAAAGACTTGTTCCATCGCGTAAACAATCGGAGGGGATTGATCTGCTGATAGTGGCTAATTTGAGCCGTTGGCATGGTGTAGACCGCGTACTTTTGGGATTAAAAGAGTACTACAACCAACCACGAGACATTAAGGTGACATTGCATGTCGTTGGAGTGGGAGAAATGCTGGGGCAGCTAAAAAACACCTCTAATGATCTAGGCATTAATCATTCGGTGGTGTTTCATGGATTCAGGAGTGGTGAGGAACTTGATCAATTATTTATTGATGCTGATGCGGCAATTGCCAGTTTAGGTATGCATCGTTCAGGCTTGTACCGCAGTTCAACGTTAAAAGCCCGCGAATATATGGCATCAGGACTACCCGTTATTTATTGCTGTGATGATAGTCTTTTTGAGGATAACCCCTATGCTATGAGGGTTGCTGAGGATGACTCAGCACTGAATATAGGTGTCGTAGTTCGTTTTTCTGACGCTTTGAAAGAAATAGATATAAGCAAAACAGATATCGCGGCATTCGCAAGCGAGAGAATATCCTGGCGCACCGTTGCCTGTAACGTACTTAATGTCGTGGAAGGTTCAAACAAAGGTTAAAATTACTGAATGTTAATATCGAAGGGAAAGATATGAATGACTCTTGGTTAAACTCTTTCAGGCAACTCTGGAAGAATAAAACCTACATCGCTTTTGTTGGAACAGGGCGTGTCGGAACTAATTTCTTTGCGTCATTTTTTGACTCGGTACTGGATGAGTGCATAAGTGTTCACGAACCTCGTCCGGATGCCTTCGATTTAGCAATGAGTTATATTCGCAATAAGCCGGATGTATCAGAGGCTGCACAGGAATACATTCGGATTCGAAGCGAGCTTTTTTCTCGAATGACACAAGAAAATAAACAATACTTTTTTGAGTCCAACAACAATTTATCTCTGTTGTTGCCGGTTATCGAGTTATTGTTTCCAAATTATAAAATTGTCCATGTCACTCGTCATCCAGAAGACTATATTTGTTCAGTGCTCGGGAATGTCCAGGCCAGAGGGTATTCCTTGTACAGCGACGACGATCCTCGCCTGAGACCGTCGGCAAAAGATTTTCCTGATGATCCATTTTATAACCAATGGGAAGGCTTTTCTCAGGAGCAAAAAATAGCCTGGTTCTGGGGCAAGTACAATGATGAAATCAATAAGCAAATGAAGGGTAAACCGCAGTATATACAGCTAGAGTTCGCTGACTTGTTCAAAGATGAAAGCTATACAACTATGCGGGAAATGTTAGAGTTTTTGCAAATTGAGACACTACTACATCTTGATAATAACGCTCTACGACAGCATTTTAGCATTCCGCGTAACATATCGATAAAGAAAATTGAAAGCTTTGCAACCTGGCCTGCATCGAGGCAGGAAAAGTGTCGTTTGATTTTTAATTATTTTCAGCATAAACGTGAGCTGAATAAAGCCAGTGGTTAATCATGAAAATTTTCAACGCGGATTACAATAACCATTATGCTCGAAGATAAACTCAGGCTTTTGACAGCGCCCCAAGGCTTAAAAGTCAGAGTCGTTAGCCGTGACCTTCTTAATGATTTGGGAGTGCGTTACAACAGAAGCCTAATCAATACTTACTTTGAGACTGGCGTTTCTTTTCAATCCGCTATTATTAATGCAGGCTACAATGTGTTTCTAGGGGCTTATTCTTATATGAATGACCTTGGTTATATGCGCTCTAATACTTTCATTGGACGCTATTGTTCGATTGGTCGGCGTGTGACTATAAGTGCTGGTATGCATGCTATGCATGGTGTCAGTACTCATCCAGTTTTGCGTAAATCCGTTAATTATTCGACATCTGAAAAGGCAATGCTCGAGTTAAATGTAACTAATCCCACGATGCAGCAAACTGTAATACTCAATGACGTATGGATTGGTGACGGCGCTATTATTATGCCTGGTGTTACAATTGGAAATGGCGCAGTAATTGGCGCTAATGCAGTGGTAACACGCAATGTTCCTCCATATACAGTTGTGGCCGGTAGCCCGGCAAAGGTTATTAAAAAACGGTTTCCGGAGAAAGTAATTGTGAGTTTGTTAGACAGTCAGTGGTGGAACCTTCCTCATGAATTGTTAACTCAGATGCCAACCGGTAATATTTTTGCTTTTCTTGAACAGTTAGAGAACAAAACGGCGGATAAGAAAATACAGCCGACTTTTTGTATAGAACAGGAAAAGGAATAATATCAGTGGAGACGGTTTTTTCTTATTACCCAAAGGTCAGCCTGGGGAGCATATCATGAACACATTAGTCGATTTTGTTCGCTCGATATACAACCGCAACGATTTTATTGCTTTGCATGAGCCACGATTCTCTAGTCAGGAACATCGTTTTTTACATGATGTCGTCGATTCCACTTTTGTATCTTCTGTAGGTAAGTATGTAGACCAATTTGAGGATGACGTTATGCGTTACACTGGTGCAAATGGAGCTGTAGCCGTAGTCAATGGTACCGCTGCTTTGCACTCGTGTTTGCATGCGTTGGATATAGCCAATGGTGATCTGGTACTTACTCAGGCAGTATCCTTTGTTGCAACAGCCAATGCAGTCAAAATGACTGGTGCAGAACCGGTTTTTATCGATATTGCTAGAGATAGCCTGAGTCTGTGCCCTGATGCATTGAAAGAGTTTCTGACTGATCAAACGTCGCTTACCCAAGATGGTCAATGTATCCACAACTCAACTGGCAAACCAGTAAAAGGGATTGTTGTGGTGCATACCTTTGGTCATCCGGCACGATTAAATGAATTGCTCGAGGTCGCCAACACATGGAACATTCCTCTGGTAGAGGATGCTGCAGAGAGCCTTGGAAGTTTCTATGAGAACCAGCACACTGGAACGGTTGGACACTTTGGGGCTATTAGCTTTAATGGAAATAAAATTATAACGACTGGTGGTGGAGGGATGATACTTACACAAAGTAGTGCAGCTGCTCGCCAATTAAAACATATTACAACCACGGCAAAAGTCGCTCATCCTTACGAGTATTATCATGATGAGTTTGGTTTTAATTACCGCATGCCCAATCTTAATGCGGCATTAGGTTGTGCGCAGTTTGCTTCGTTTGAGAATGTTTTACAACAGAAGCGAGAACTAGCAGATAAGTATCAGGCTTTTTTTTCAGGCACAGACTATGAATTTGTTGCTGAACCATCTTATGCTCGCTCAAATTATTGGCTAAATGCTGTAATTTGTCACGATGCGGCAGCAAAAGTGTCCTTAATTGAATCCACAAATAAACAAGGAATCATGACCAGGCCGCTTTGGCAATTACTTAACAATTTGCCTATGTATAAACGCTCTATCAGCACTGATCTCACTAATTCAGAATGGTTAGCAGCACGTTGTGTATGTCTGCCTAGCGGCACATTTAGGGAGGTAGTGTAATATGATCGAAGACAATATCTCACAGTTATTTATTACTGCTGATAAAACGGTCCTGGATGCGCTTAAGCAAATGGACCGAGTAGCCAAAAAACTTCTTATTCTCGTAGATGAAGAATCGACATACCAAAACCTGATATCGGTTGGAGATTTACAACGCGCAGTTATCAATAACGTACCTCTAAGCGCTAAAATCGCAGAACTGAAAATTGATGCGAAGTGGGTATGTAATAAAAGCGATTCATTTAGTTACATCAAGCGTGTAATGGCTAAAATTCGTTGTGACTTTATGCCAGTGGTTGATGAGCATAAGAAGGTAATAGCTATACATTACTGGAATAATGTTTTTGGAGGCGCTGACCGTTATAAAAGTAAAGGCTGTAAAGCTATCCCGGTCGTTGTTATGGCGGGAGGGAAAGGAACTCGGCTAAAACCTATCTCCAATGTGTTGCCAAAACCGCTGACTCCTGTTGGTAAACGTACCATCCTGGAAGAAATTATAGGTCAATTCCAAGCTGTGGGGTGTGATAAATTTCATCTGTCGGTCAATTATAAGAAAGAGTTGATTCAGTATTTTGTCGATGGATTTAAGTCCGATGACTACAGTGTAGATTATGTATGTGAGAGTAAGCCTTTAGGCACAGCGGGCTCACTGGCTTTATTGCGTGATAAAATTGACAGTACTTTTTTTGTCACAAACTGCGATATTCTTATCAACCAAAACCTTGATGAAGTACTGGATTACCACCGCAGAAACTGCAATAAAATTACTCTGATAGCTGCGTTAAAACACCACAAACTGTCTTATGGCACGCTGAAGACCGGGGAGGATGGAGTATTGTTAGCACTGGAAGAAAAACCCGAATTTACTTTCAAGATTAATACTGGTGTTTATCTATTAGAGCCCGAAGTGTTTGAGTTTCTGCAGGATGATGAATATATGGACATAACAGATCTTATCGAAGCGGTTAAGAGCTCGGGCGGCCAGGTAGGCGTTTTTCCAATTAGTGATAAATCTTGGATGGATATTGGTGAATGGCCTGAGTATATAAAAACAGTGCACTCGCTATCCGATGACGACAACTTTAACGGGTTGATTTTTAACTAACCTATTATGGAAAATATAATTATCCTCGGTGCGGGTGGCCATGCGAAAGTCATTATTGACATAATTGAACAAATACAGACGCTGAATATCAGCGGTATAATCGACCCTCATTTGGCAAAAGGTACAACATTCATGGGGTATCCAGCGTTGGGAAAGGACGCTGATTTACCTCAATTAATATCGAAGTACCAGATTTCAGGTGCAATAGTAGCGATTGGCGATAATAGCTCCCGACAAAAAGTCGCTGAAACTGCCAGGCAGCTATGCCCCAATCTGAAATTTGTTACTGCCATACATCCAACTGCGACTCTTGCCGCCGATGTAATCTTAGGTGAAGGAACAGTTGTTATGGCAGGTTGCGTCATCAATCCTGGAGTTCGGGTTGGGTCTTTTTGTATAGTAAACACTCTATCTTCTGTTGATCATGATTGTAAACTCGCTGATTATGCAAGCCTTGGTCCTCGCGCTACTTTAGGGGGGGAGTGTACAGTAGGGGAGTCTTCTATGATTGGACTCGGTGCACTATTGTTTCATGGGGTGAGTGTTGGTGCGCATACAGTTATAGGCGGTGGCTCATTAGTCAACAAAGACGTTGGATCGTCAGTTGTAGCTTATGGGCAGCCGGCAAGGATAATCCGACGCCGGCAACCTTATGAACGATATCTCTAAATATTTCTGTAAACTTTACTGTCTGGATCTTTGATAAAACCGTCTCTGACGACCTGTAGAACCTGAGCAATTCCATCGGGTACTGTCTTGGTAATTTTAAAATTCAGTACGCGGGCGATTTTATCGAAATTGACTCTGTAGTCCCGGGGGTCTTCATTCCTCTCAACGTAACTAATATCTGCGTCCGGAAGAAATTTCTGAATTTCATCAATAATCATTTTTTTCTGGTAGTTTTCGGAAGTATCACCGACATTAAATACTTCATATGCCACTTTATCTGACGCTGCATTCAATACTTCGAGCACTGAACGGGAAAGATCTACGACGTGGCAATAAGGCCGCCAGAATTGTTCACCGAAAATCACGAGTTCCCGCCCCAACGCAAGTTCCTTAGTAAACTCATTGACAGTCAGGTCAAATCGTAGCCTTGGGGAGAGTCCGTACACTGTAGAGAATCGTAAACAGATCGGTATACAGGTTTCGTTTTTTGCTTTTTGTGATAACAGGAACTGTTCAAACTCTACTTTAGTCTCTGCATACAGCGAAACCGGAGCCAGAGGAGACGTTTCGGTTACAAACCCTGCTGAGTCATCCATTTTTCCATAGTTGCTACAAGTGGAAGCAAAAACAAACCGCTTCACGTTATATTTTTTTGCAATGTTGTAAACTCGTTTTGAGCCGTCTAAGTTTATTGATTTCGTTAATTCTGGCTCTTTGGCGCATGCTGGGTCGCCAACAATAGCAGCAAGATGCGCAATATAGTCAATACCCGGCATAACCTTATGCAAAATGGTCTGATCCCTGACATCACCTTTTATAAAGGTAAAATGTGGGTGATTGAGTAACTCAACAATACTTTCGCCTCCAAAACTCAGGTTATCCAGTACGGTGACATGATATTGGTTATCGAGAAGTATTCTGACCAGAACACTGCCGATATAGCCGGCACCGCCGGTAACAAGTACTTTTTTCATTTTTGCTCTCTAAATTTATAATGTGCTGAGTCATTGTCTACTATCAGACTATGCCAATCTTGAATTAACACAGTCCAATCACTGAAACTGGCAATTATTTTCTCATTATTTTGCTCTGGACGAGGTGTCGCCAACATCTCAAGCAATGTTGTATTTATTTGGTCAATGTTTTCAATTTTGGTAAATTCCACGCCTGCTCGTTCTAATTTAGAATAGTCCAGCCATTTCCCTGTGATTAGATGACTGCCTGAATACAAGCTTTCCAGAACTGTTCCAGAAGCCGCATCTGAGATTGGAACAATGATACTAACATCGATACACAGTCGTAGCTTTGCAATATCTTCGTCGGATAGATAAGTTTCGAGGATCTGATAGTTAAGTGATGAAGCGGCCAGCAATGACTTGGTTTGAATCAGATGGCTCGGGTATTTACCATAAGTAAATGGAAGTATAAAGAATACATCCTGTAACTGGTCTTGAATCTGTGTGAGTTGATTAATGACAGCGATATGTTGATGTATTGGGTTAGCTGAGTAACCTAGCAAAACAATTTTTTTGTTTGCAGGAAACCCGAGGCTACTACAGCAGGTTTGCTTACTGATTTGTTGTTTCTTCAATTTAGCAATATGCTGTAACGGCAGTAATCCAAATAAGCAGTTGGAAAATGAAGTGACTTTACGTCGCTTTTCAGATAACAACGACTGCAGTTTTTCTTTCATTTTGGGAGTGTGGCAGTTGATTCCATCACAGCGGTTAAGAATTGCCGACAGCATAGATGGCGTGCTACATCGAAATAAGTCAGATCCCCAGATTACCGCTGTTAGTTTTTCTGTACAAAGTCGGTAAATTGGTGCTGCTAAATGATGAAGTATATCCACATAATGGATTTGGATATTATCGTAGTAGGTGCGATTTTTTCTGAAAAAGAACCAGGATAATACGCCTAATAACCATCCGTAACGAACTTTTTTGCCAAATTTGGCCTTCCACCATTCACATATCGGATTTGTATAAATATTATCCGGCTTGGCTTTGTGACGCTCTATTGGTAGTGTACAAAGGCAGTCAACCCGCAGTGAAGGATCATAGGACTTAAGGTTGTTGATAAGCCCTATTACAAACGTTGAATTTATATTGCCAATAATTAATACGGATTTCATTACTAATCATTTATCTGTTTAATTAACATAAAAGCTTCTGCTGCCTCGTAACTAGCTTGTGCCCCGCGGATTTGCCGCAACGCTCGAAGAAATTTAGAGCTTCCGGGAAAGTAAAATTGCCCGCACTTACTCACATACAGTAAGCATGTTTTCAGTTTTTTTTCGGCATGCTCAATAATACAAATGTAGTAGTCAGGTCGAAAACCGCCGCTGTCGGGCTTTAAGTCAAAATCTGTTTCAGACGGCGCTTCATAGGCTAGAAGCTGATTTTTACTGCGCGAACGGCATGCTTTAGATGCTGAAGTTTCCGCATCAAATACATATTGCTCCTCCGGCGTGGTAACTTTTAGCCAGCGCACCTCATCTCCTTCAGCTTGATGTTTTAAAATACTACAACCACAACCAAGAGGTTCATCATCAGTATGTGGCGCAGCTACTAAAACGGGTTTATTCATTTGTATTCCAGTTAAAAAACCTCAGACATCGCCATCTGCATGTAATTCCGATTTATAAGGCATATTAAAAGTTCGATATCCAAAGCGGTAGGTCGCTTTCTCTGTTAACGAGAGTTGATCGAACCCCCAGAGTTTGTACCGCATGAGTAAATTGACTTAATTGCACCGGTATGACTTCAACATACCTAAATCACCTGGTCGCTCCATATACATAATATCGTAACTATCATCAAACTTCTTAATACCGGCGCGTTCTAAAAATTGTCACTTTTTTTGATTTCGGTGGCGCAAGGTTTGTTGCTTAAGTGTTTTATATATCTGTAGTTATTTTCGGAAGTTTCAGGGAAAATTGCGATGGTGTTCGTCCCCAACATAAAATTTGGTTTATGTTATCTTGTTGAGCGAATGTTGAAACAATTCCACTGCCCATTGTTCCTGAACCTAATACTGCAACTTTCATAATAAAATCTCTTAAATTTCATGCAGGATAAATGGTTATCGGAATTTTAGACACGAACTTTAATGCAATTTGACTGGCTTTCCGACCAAATAGGATTGAAAGCTTTAGTTTGGACGTTAGACGTCGATAAAGTACTATTCCAGAAATTATAGCGAACAACACTATTCGGGTTTCAAGATTCAGGTAGCATATATGCATACCTTGTTGGTAGCCTGGCGGTGCTGGGTAGCGACTCAAAAGCGAACCTTGAGCAGCAACCTTTAGCACTATCGGAGTATTTATGACTGAGAAAATAAAGTTCGGCATTATTGGCTGTGGCAGAATTGGTAGCAGGCATGCTGGTCATATTGAAAACCTGGGGGAGTTGGTGGCGGTAAGCGATGTCAGGTTTGAGGCTGCCGAAAATCTGGCTACAACTTACAAATGTCAGGCATACAAAAATATCGATGAGCTCCTGACATGCCACCCGGAAATCGAGGTTATTGCGGTTTGTACACCTAATGGCCTGCACGCAGAGCACACTATTCTGGCTTTAAACAAAGGCTTCCACGTACTGTGTGAAAAACCAATGGCTATTTCGGTTCATGATTGTGGACGCATGATTAACGCTGCAGAAAAGGCCAATAGAAGGTTGTTTATCGTTAAACAAAACCGGTTTAATCCTGCTGTGGCAGAAATTAAAAAAATCATAGATGAAGGTAAATTAGGGCAGATCATGTCTGTTCAGCTTAATTGCTTTTGGAATCGAAACTTTAATTACTATAACTCGTCCGACTGGAAAGGTACTAAAGAACTAGATGGTGGTACCTTGTACACTCAGTTCAGTCATTTCATCGATTTACTTTACTGGCTGGTTGGTGATGTTGAAGATGTCTGCGCCTTTACAGGCAACTACAACCATCAGGACGTGATCGCATTTGAGGATACTGGTGTTATTACGCTCAAGTTTTTTAATGGAGCGATAGGCACAATTAACTATACGGTCAATTCGTTCGGCAAGAATATGGAAGGCTCTATCACGTTATTTGGAGAGAAAGGCACCGTAAAAGTGGGGGGGCAGTATCTGAATAAACTCGAGTATCAGTCCATTGATGGATATGAAATTGGTGAGTTGGCGCCAGGCAATCCGGCCAATGAATACGGTGAGTATCAGGGCTCCATGTCAAATCATGACAAGGTTTACGAAAACGTGATCGAGGTATTGACCCAAGAGGGCGTAATCGCTACAAATGGTTTTGAGGGACTGAAAACAGTCGAAATCATCGATAAAATATACAGGTCTGCACATGGCTGAACCTATTCTCGCAGAAGCAGGTATTAAGGATGTCCGGTTTGGGGACCTTGTTAAGGTTGTTCAGCCCGTGAATTTGTACGGCTGTGAAATCGGTGATAACAGCTTTATTGGTCCATTCGTCGAAATACAGAAAAAAGTAAAAATTGGTAAACGATGTAAAGTACAGTCACATACATTCATATGTGAATTGGTTGAGATTGGCGATGATTGCTTTATTGGTCATGGAGTTATGTTTATCAACGACCTTTTCGAAGAAGGTAAACCTGCCGGAGGTGATCAATCAAAATGGAGAGCCACTTGCATTGGTAATGACGTTTCAATTGGCTCAAACGCTACAATCTTGCCAGTAGAAATAGCGGACCGCGTGGTCATAGGTGCGGGCGCTGTGGTGACCAAAGACATCAACGAGCCCGGCGTGTATGCGGGAAATCCGGCTAAAAAAATAAGAGATTTATGAGTATTCCTTTTGTTGACCTCAAAGCTCAGTACGCATCGATTAAGTCAGAGATCGACCTCGCGATTGCTGGTGTGATAAATAATACCAGCTTTATAGGTGGCCCCATTGTTACGGAATTTGAAGAGGCATTTGCTGACTATCTGGGGATTGACCATTGTGTTGGTTGCGCAAATGGTACTGATGCAATTGAGATAGCGTTGCAGGCATTAGGGATAGGTGCTGGCGATGAAGTGATAGTGCCAGCCAACAGCTGGATATCGACAGCTGAAGCCGTCAATGCCGTGGGCGCTGAGCCAGTATTTGTCGATTATTTAGCAAACGAATACACGCTGGATCCTGTTTTGACTGAATTGGCTATCACGAATAAGACGAAAGCCATTATTCCTGTTCATCTCTACGGACTTCCTGCCCGGATGCCAGAACTCTTAACAGTTGCACAATCGCATCAATTAAAAATTGTGGAAGACTGTGCGCAAGCACACGGTGCCAGGATAGCGGGCCAGAAAGTTGGGACGTTTGGAGACATCGCTACGTTCAGCTTTTATCCGGGTAAAAACCTCGGCGCCTATGGTGATGCTGGAGGTATTGTGACCTGCGATAAGTTGCTTGCACAAAGGTGCAGAATGATTGGCAACCATGGTCAGCTTTCCAAGCACAATCATCAGATATTAGGTCGAAATAGTCGGTTAGACACACTTCAAGCCGCGATCCTTAAAACCAAACTGCCTTTCCTGGAACAATGGATTAGTCAACGCAATCAGGTAGCACATTGGTATGGGCAATATTTAAACGAAAACGTACAGTGCCCGGTTACCCCTGGCAACACTTATGAGCACGTTTATCACTTGTATGTGATCCGGACAAGACAAAGAGCGCATCTGATGGATGCATTTGATGAGTCGAATATCGGTTACAGTGTGCATTATCCAACGCCTTTACCATTGCTTGAGACCTACGCTTACCAAAACAAAAGTGAGGCGGATATTCCGGTTGCCTCTCTGCTTGCTAATGAGATCATTTCCCTGCCTATGTTCCCTGAGATGACAGAGAAACAAGTGCAGACAGTAGCCGGAATTGTGAATAGTTTTAACTGATTAGAAAGCAAATAAAGAATTTTAAAGCAATCAAATACCGGGCCTTGTAATACTATTTGTTTGTGAGCATAAATAAGGCAAAAGAATGGGGCAGAAGCAATTTATCTTCATTGGCGGAACTGGCCGGTCAGGAACAACAATCCTTTCACAACTTCTGAATACTGATAAAACGATACGTAGATTAATCGTTGAACTGCGTTTTCATATTGATCCGAAAGGATTATTTGATCTCTATCGTAATTTAACCAGTGATTGGGATATGTTTCGGGGGCATGATGCAGTAAAGAATTTCAGGTTTGTATTTGATCAGCTCAATGGTTTCGGCAGCAAAGCCTACGACGTCATTAACTTACAAAATTACAATAAAAAAGAAAACTTGCTTAAATCAGAAGAACAGTTTTTAAAGGCGCTAAAGGTTCAAAAAGAAAAGAGATTGTGGACCGGCAATTCCCCTTTAATCATCAGGAGTCTCAATAAGTTTTCAAACAGGAATAGTTTTGCCCAAAAGCTCGATTTACAAAAAAAACTGTCTGGATTCTATCCTGATTTTTATGCCACCCGACAAGTGAAGGAAGAGGTGTTTTTTGAAGCGGCTAATCGGTTATTCTATGAAATTTTTGATTTGTGGTTCAACGAGATTGATTACATTATTGAGCATACTCCTTATAACTTTATAAACTTCCCGTATTTACATAAGATGTTTCCTGATGCAACGCTTATTCACAGCTACAGACACCCCTTAGATGTGCTCAGTAGTTATAATAACCAGCAATGGGGAAGTAAAAATTTAGAGCAAAATATGCACGAGTTGATTGGCCTTTACAATAGATGGTTTCGTGTGGATGAAGAGTTAGGCGACATCGTTTATAAGGTAAAAATGGAGGATCTTTTAACCGACGCAAAGGGAGTTCTGAACGGTTTAAAAGTGCATATGGGAGCAGAACATTTGAATTTTGACCACTCTGGTTTTACAGAGAAGAACGCGAATGTTGGTCGATACAAAGGTATCTTATCGGAGCTTAAAAAGATTGATGGATTTGAAGAAATAGAAGCTATAACGCATAGATTGGGTTATCAAATTTAACACGACGACAGAAAATGAAAGTTTTTCAAGCTCGCAATAACAGTTTGTGTTTTGCTCATGTAAAGCGCTACCAGCGCCAGCTCAGATGAATCAGTTAAGACCTGTACTGACCTTTTGTTGGTATTTAGAGTGCCAGCACCGGGATAGGGTTCAGTTGCACTGTTTTTACGGCTACAGCTTATTCAACAAATCATTAAGATGCCACGCCACATTTCTTACTTCATGCAGTTTTTCGTCGTTGATTTCTTTTATCACGGTTTTTAACTCAGTGGTGGAGACATCCTGAGTGCGCGGTAAGTAAAGTACCTTCACGATGTCCTGTAAGTCATCAAACTTGCCAGCCCAGTCGTCACCCATGGCAAAAATGTCAGCTTTTTCGCGCAGCAAATCGTCGCGTTTTTGCTCCCAGGTGTTTTCCTGAAACACGTCGTCTACGTATTGGCAGGAAAGCAGTATTTCGCGTCTGTCAGCGTAGGGAATAATTACCTGCTTACCCTTAACCTCATTAAATTCATCGGATGACAAACCAATCACCAGGCGATCCCCCAGTGCTTTTAGCCTTTTTAACAGCCTGACATGGCCAATGTGAAAAAGATCAAATGTTCCGTAAGTTACTACCGTTGTCATGTAAGGTTCTCGAAATCTGTAGGTCTTGGTGGCTAAAAAACACTGGCCTTACCGTTGCAACCGATGTGGTTACATATGCCAGAATGTCTGCAGTATATAATAATTTTACGCAAAAGTTGGCAGGGCTTTTTGTCATTCCGACTCAAAAGTGCCTTAACTCACTATGTCTCAAGTGGCCAAATTTAACCTAAACATACCAGGGTATAGTTTGGTATACAGTCTAACGTCTTTTATTAGTGCGTCGTGTGTTGGCGAATGTTTGTACAAATGCTAATATATGCGTGAGGTGAAAGGTATGATTAATTTTAATTCAGACAAACCAATGTCGCTGTTAGAACAAGTTCAGCAACGACAAAACAAACTGTCAGAACAACTTGCGTCGGGTAAGCAAAT
>JABXHN010000091.1 GCA_013373635.1 Flavobacteriaceae bacterium | reverse complement strand
GTAGATACCAGCACGGCTGGGGATTATACGGTGACTTATACGGCCACCGACGGATACAATACGACGACTGCGACAAGAACGGTGAGCGTGGTGGATACGACCGCACCGACCATAGATACAACAAATGTTAGAACATCTGTAGAGGATGGAGAGACTGCACTTGGAAGTGTAAGTTCGAATGAAGTTGTATCATGGCAGCTCTTAGGTAAGGATTCAAATAAAATTTTCATTACCGAAGATGGACTTTTGACTCTAAAAGATCCGGCGAATCATTTAAAACAAATCGAATACAACTTTAGGTTGAAAGCTATGGATGAGCACAATAATAGTGCGATCGAGACTTTTGTTATAGCTGTTATAGATATTACACCTCCAAAAATTTATGTAGATAAATTCTTTAATATAAATGAAAATCCAGAAGTATTATTAATAGGAATCTGCGAAACAGAAGAGGGATGTAATATCAAAATTTCAGGTGAAGATGTTGGGCCACTAATCTTTAATAACAACAGACTTTCATTTGCATATGCACCTGATTATGAAAATCCAAAGGATAAAGATTTAGATAATGTTTATAAAGTAACATTTACTTCAACAGATCAGAATTCAAATGAATCGACAGTTAATGTTGTTGTAACTATTGTTGATGTAGATGAACTAGGCCCTGAGATTAATGGTCCAGTTAATTATGAGATTTTAGAAAACGATCAAGAACTTGAGTTATCAAACTATACTTCTAATGAACTTGCAATATTTTCTTTACATGGAGATGATTCAGAACACTTCACGATTTCTGAGAATGGAGATTTGTCGCTTAATGAGTCTTTAGATTATGAGTCGCCATTAGATGAAAATGGAGATAATATTTACGAATTGATTATTAAGGCAAGTGATGAACTAGGAAATGTTTCAGAGCTAGCTATTTTGACAACTATAATCGATGTTGATGATGAAAAACCGGTTATCTCGTTGTCTGGTTCAAATCCTTTTATATTACAGCTCGGAGAAGAATTTATTGATCCAGGATTTAGTGTTTACGATAATGTAGATATAGATTTAGCTGATTTTGTAGAAATCACAAATGAGATCAATAATAGCATTTTAGGTCAGTATGAAGTAAGATACAGTGTCAATGATAGGAGCGGTAATGTTGCAGAGACCGTAACTCGGGATATTATTGTAAGTGATCAAAATCCACCAGAAATTAATGGATTAACCACTTTTGAAATTGAAGAAAATAATTCAAGTGTTGTCATCGAAAATTACGCTAGCAATGAAGCAATTGTCGAGTGGTACTTAACAGGTTCTGATAAAGCTTTATTTGAGCTAACGGATGGAGATTTATTGATATTAGAGTCCTTTGACTTTGAAAATCCTATAGATTCTAATAAGGATAACCTTTACGAGTTTACTATTAATGCTGAAGACTCAAACGGTAATATAGGGGTTCAGTCGATTCAAATAATAGTTTTAGATCTTGATGAAATAGCCCCATTTGTAGTTTCTGTAAAGTCTGACATTGATATTGCAACACAACAAGATGACACTTCACAGTTGATCTATGCTTTCTCTGAAGTTATTACAGGTCTTGATCAAAGCGATTTTGAAATTGAAAACGGTGAGTTGATTACATTGGATGTTGCGGATACAAGTGCAACGCTTACTGTTCGATCAGAGCTTGAATACGAAGGGTATACGAGAGTGAATCTGAAGGAATCTACTTTCAATGATATTGCAGGTAATGGTAATCTTTTGCATACAGATTCTATAAAAGTTGATACTAGAGGACCTGATATGAATCTTTTTATTCCAAATGATTCTATTACCGGAATTATGGAAGAAATCATCGTTTATCGAAATCAACTACTTCGCTTCAAATTGGAGTTTAATGAGGATCTTGTAGATTTTAAAAATGAAGATTTCTCGGTAGATTTTGGGGATATTGTTCGGATATCAGCGGAATCATCGAAGGTTTGGTCAGGTCTTTATTATCCGCCTAACGATGTAGAAGGTTATCAAGGTGATGCTACCATAGTAGTTCCGCCATTTTCGCTCAAGGACAGTCTTGGGAATTTAAATCAAGAGGGAAGAAGTATTCGTTTCAAAGTGGATACTAAATCACCAGAAGAAATTAGTGAATCTTATGCGATCCTTGAAGAAGGAGCAATTACTTCTAAAATAATAGGTTCTGATTTCGTGGTAGCTAAGAATCTTAAATATGAGTTGAATACTAAATTAGATCTTAATTCCAATCGAGATGAAGATTCTAAATTGAATCTTGGCTTTAAGAACGATACTATTGGGGTGCTTTTCAAGGAAGGAAAACGGGTAACCAAAGACACTAGTAATCCAGGTACTTTAAAATTTAATACAGATGGCTCATTTGTTTTCACTCCAGATAAGAATTTCTATGGAGATGTTCTCTTTCAATATTTCATTGTACCAGACGAAGTTGAAACTGACCAAGAGGTTGTAAAATATGGGCCGATTACGGTGAATGTAGAAATCTCAGAAATAGCTGATTCAGATGGTATTCCAACATTAATCGAAGAACTCTTCCCCGCTAATGATATTGATGGTGATGGTATTCCAGATCGTAAAGCTGACCATATTGTTGCCTTCCCGATGAGTAGTGCTAAAGAATTTGACGAGGCTATTGAATGGGCTACAAATGGTAATTCACAATTAGCCCCTCCTAAGCCAGAGTCTATGGGAGCAATAATTGTAGGAGAGCCTGAGGAGGATGGTAAGATTAACCCCAATAACTCCATTTCTTTAGCGGACATTGGAATTATTGATAAACCTGAAATTGACCCGTTTGAATCTAAGTCAAATTGGGTGAATGATCCGATAAAATTCTCTTTAAAACCTAGAAACGGTAGTGGTTTCGTTGACTTAGATAATGACGCGAGTAATGGTACACAGGTTCGTTTAACAGTGAATTTACCCGTTCCAACCAAGGGATCTTCTTTCATGAAAATTGGAGCTGATGGAAACGCTTTTGAATTTTTAGATGATCAAAATCTAAATACCTATGATGAAGGGGCAACATTAATTGATGAAAATAAGGATGGTCTTATAGAAAAAATTGTAATTACCCTTACCGATAATGGGTTAGGGGATAATGACAAACGATTAGGGTTTATAGACGATCCTGGAGCACTTTCTTCATTTAAACCAGTAATTAATAATATGGAGATTGGACCCTTTGATGAGAACTATATTACTGAGGAAGTCTTAATTGATTTATTCGATTTTGAGACAAACACTGATTTTGATCGTGATAATCAGAAGATCAGCTACTCTATAGCTGATATTAATCCGAAAGAGTTCTTAAATACTTTTGAAATAAATTCTTTTAATGGTGAATTAACTTCCATTTCTAACGAAGTTTGGGATTTTGAGCGCTATGTAAATGAAAATGGACTTTCTTCATTTGAGGTAATTATAAAGGCAGAAGACTCTGAAGGTAATGTAGATTTAGGGAAGGTAATCGTTCAATTAAATAACTTGAATGAACCTCCTAGTTTTATTTATGAGTCAAAGTATCGTTTTGATGAAAACTTACCCGTACAGAATGTTGTTGCTCAACTTGAAACCCAATTCGATTATAATGATTCGGTTACTTTTGGATTAATTGACACCTTAGACGCAAAATTTGTCGAAATTATTCCAGAAACCGGAGAGGTTTTCTTTAAAGAATCGCCAGATTTTGAGAAGAAATCGGTTTATGAATTAAAGGTTTCAGCTACCGATAGTTATGGGCTTGTAGAATATGCTGATATCCAAATAGACATTAATGACCTCGATGAAATTCCGCCAGAATTACTTGGTTTCTACAACTATGTTATTGATGAAAACCAATCTGAACTAATAGAATTAGGTTTAATTAATTCTAAAGATAACATTGGTGTTATAGGTTACGAATTGATTTCCAAAAACACCTTCTCTAAAACATATCTTAAAGTTGTAAATGAAAAACTATTATTAGACTTATCTACTGTAGTTGACATAGAATTAATTGATTTTGAAACGGGTAGAAATAATTTTACATGGATTTTACGTGCTTATGATGCAGCAGGAAATTCATCAGAAGAAACAATAATTGAACTAAATATCAAGGATGTCGATGAAGATTTAGATGGAGATGGGATTTTAGATTTTGAAGATAATTGTCCTAATATTTTTAATCCAAATCAATTAGATACAGATAAAGACGGAATAGGAGATGTTTGTGATACAGATAAAGATAATGATGGTCTTTATGATGAGGAAGAAGATAAAAATGGTACAAACCCACTAGAACGTGACTCTGATGGAGATGGAAGCGATGATTATATTGAAGGGACGTTGGATAAGGATGGAGACGGTATTATCGATGCATTAGAGTCCGATAAGATTGATGATGATGCCGATGGAGTTATGAATGAGTACGATGTTAAAAATGATGACCCACATTCAGATAGTGATGGTGATGGATATCATGATTTAGAAGAGACAGAGGACATGAATCGAACAGGTAGGCCAGATATGGTCCACCCATTAGATTCTACAAAATATCCTCCACTAGATAACGACAAGGATTTTTCATGTAACTGGCATGATCATGATGATGATAATGATGAGAAATTGGACTCTGAAGAAGGGACGTTGGATAAGGATGGAGACGGTATTATCGATGCATT
>JABXHN010000054.1 GCA_013373635.1 Flavobacteriaceae bacterium | reverse complement strand
TCCTCCTTAGCTCAGTTGGTTAGAGCATCTGACTGTTAATCAGAGGGTCCTTGGTTCGAGCCCAAGAGGGGGAGCAACTTATAATGATAAACGGTTATACTATGATAGTGTAGCCGTTTTTTTTATTTTAGCATATGGATAATGAATTACAAATACGATTTTTAGACCATGTCGCAATTAGAGTTCTTGATTTAAATAAATCAGTTGAATGGTATGAAAATGTATTAAATCTTAAAAAGTATCAGAAGCCAGAATGGGGAGAGTTTCCAGTAATGATGCTAGCAGATAAATCAGGAATAGCTATTTTTCCAGCCAATATTAAAGATGAAAAAATGCCTGAAAACTCAAAAAATGTTAAAATTGATCATCTTGCTTTTAATGTAGATGTTGATAATTTTGAAAAAGCAAAAGTTAAATTTACGTTACTAAATATTGAGTATAAATTTCAGGATCATCACTATTTTGAATCTATATATATTAATGATCCTGATGGTCATGTTATAGAGCTTACAACAATTAAAGTTAGTGAAAACAAGTTTTATAAATAACTAAAGTCAGAAATGATAAGTTTCAATCAACTTCCTTTAATTATAAAAGGAAGTTTTAGCTGCAGCTTTTGTAAATAGGGGGGCAGTCATATAATGATTAAACGGTTATACTTTTATAGTGTAGCCGTTTTTTTTACATTAGAATAAAATAGTTTAAAATGAAACAAAATATTTTCAATGAATTACTCGATCAAAATATTAAAACGTGCAGTTTTACATTTGATGAAATCAACGAAGTCAATCTTTCTAAGAGGTTAAATGAAAATGCAGCCTCTGTTGGATTTATGTATAGGCATATTGGTGAAACAATGATAATGTTTGGACATTTTTTTGGTCTTGATACTTGTGTTCAAAATACTACAATAGGGTTTCAGGACGAAGGTCAGGGAGTAAATATTAAGGAAAGTCAAGATTTAATAGATCAAGGGTATGAAATACTAAATAAAATTATAAATACAACCAGTGAAGAAGGGTGGTTTGAATTAGTGGACACCCCTTTTTTTGGAAGTGTAACTAAAGCAAAACTATTTTCTCACGTATTATTTCACAACACTTATCATGCAGGTCAAATAAGTTTAACGATTAAAAGAGCTTAAAACGAAGTTTTGGCTGCAGCTTTTGTCAATAGGGGGAGCAACAAAAGCCTTACAGAAATGTAGGGTTTTTTTGTTTGATATCGTTAACAAAGAGGACTATTTATATCCTATTCGATTTCTTTTAAATTGTTCATTTTTTAATTTATTTTCTTGCTCTAGTTTATTAATATATTGAAATATAATTGAGATTTTCTGATCTCTTTCGTTTCCTTTCTTCTCCAATTCATTTAACATTTTCAATAATTCATCATTGTTCTTTATCAGCGTTCTTATTTTAGTAAACACTCTCATAATTTGAATATTTACCGCTATAGCTCTTTCACTATTTAAAATGCTTGATAACATTAAAACACCATGCTCTGTAAAGACATAAGGAGGCACTCTTCTTCCTCCCCAATTTGAGGTCGCATTTTGCGACTTCAAGATCTTCCATTCATCTATAGTTTACTGAAACATAAAATCTTCTGGAAATATATTTAGATTTCTTTTTACCTGTTCATTTAATCTTTTGGTTTTAACCTGATATAAATCAGATAGATCACTGTCAATCATGACTTTATAATCTCGAATAAAGTATATTTTATTAGAAATCAAATCATCAGGAATTGTTGAGGAGTTCATCATTTTATATTCTCTTTTGAATTGACTCTTAAGGTATGATTTAAATAACCTATACAATTCAAAATTCGATAAATGACATTTATAATTTATTGATTGGCTGCAGCTTCTATCAATAGGGGGAGCAACTTATAATGATAAAGCGGTTATACTATATTAGTGTCTCCATTTTTTTATATTTGATATCTAACCCCACCTATCATGAAAAAAGTCATTTACCTAGTATTATTTAGTATTCCATTTATTGGATTATCTCAAACAGATTATAGAGTTACTTCCTATCAAAATCAGGGAAATAGAGCTCCAAACACCCATTATATTGGTGATGCCTGGTTAAATGGATTGCTTCGTGCAGATGAAGAACTACCTTATGGGATTACAAAGGCAACTTTTAGAGCAAATTCAACCTTAGATTGGCATTACCACACCTCTGTACAAGTATTAATCGTAGTCGATGGTGAAGGTTATTACCAAGAAAAAGGTAAAGACCCTATTCGAATGAAAACAGGTGATGTAATTCGATGTGAAAAGGAAACCGAACATTGGCACGCTTCTTCAAAAGAAAAAGATGTCACTTATTTAGCTTTATACGGAGGAACACAACCCACCACTTGGACAGAAGTATTAACACAGGAGTATTATGATCAAGTTGCAAATAAGTTGAAAGTTGATTAACATTATTTATGATATTAAAAGTAAAGTCCTGCTGTAACTTTTGTCAATAGGGGGAGCAACAAAAGCCTTACAGAAATGTAGGGCTTTTTTGTTTTTAGAAACTTTCTACTGCTAAAGACTTTAAAGGAGTTATTTATTTGGTATTTTAATAGAATTAAAAGTGGTAAAAAATGAATTTTGAAAAGATAAAATACCTTGGTTTTTCGATTGGAATATTTGGGGTCTTATTTAAACTGATGTCTTGGCAATTTGCTAGCGAATTATTAATCGTTGGTTTATCTATTTTGGGTATTTACTTTTTAATCAAAGTGTTTAAATGATCTAAGTTGCCCTTCAAAAGCAAATTAATCCAATTGCAATTAGATGGTTTTTTATCTGTCTTTCAATCTTGAAGGATCCATTAACCCTTCCAGGTTCCACCGTAGCGATACAAAGCATTGTTTTCTTTGACCTGAATAGTACAAGATTTACAGAGGAAGTACCAGATCCGATCTGATTGATACTGAACCCGATACATAACTGATTGTTCCTTCTGGCAACGCGAACATGTTTTTAATCGACTCATATCTGTTTTTGATCAAATACTTAATAATTGTTACTAGTTACATACGAATTTAAGGGTTATATTTTAAGATACATGTATCGAACAATTAAATGATGATTAGCTCAACACAACGACACTAGTGACATGAAAGAACTATAATTAATACAGTTACCTCCGATTAAATGTAAATGTTTGTGTTAGATTTGTGTTATAACTATTCTGCCCAATGAAAAATTATTTAGGTCAAATAGCCTTGGTAGTCAAAGATTACGATCAAGCCATCAATTATTATACTGAGGTACTTGGATTTCAACTCCTTGAGGATACACCGCTTTCCTCAACCAAGAGATGGGTGGTCATCGCACCAGAGGGATCAAATCATCAGGGCTGCAAATTACTTTTGGCCAAAGCTACAAACGATTCGCAATTCGCATCGATTGGGAATCAGACGGGAGGAAGAGTGTTTTTGTTCTTATATACCACAGACCTCGATCAATTTTACACTAAGTTACTTGAACATTCGGTCGAAATCGTCAATGAACCAAGACAAGAAGTATATGGTAAAGTTTTGGTATTTAAAGATCTCTATGGAAACCTATGGGATTTAATACAACCGCATTAAGAGCCTTCTTCCTTCTCATATCACGAGAATTACCTAGGAATTCAATTTTTAAAATAATTTTAATGTATTGTATATCAATGTATTAAAGCTAATCAGTCTCCTTAAATAATTTATTTCTAAAAAAATCCACCGATTCAATATTTAGCTATCTTTGATCACTTTTTTATGAGCTGTGAAAACAAAAAAAACTGGAAACAAGTCCAATAAATTTTTGGTCGTTTCTAAATGGGGAGATTCCTTAGATATTGCCTATCAATTGACTAAAGAAGGCAATGAAGTAAGAATGTATATCCAAGATAAAGCCTCCCGTGAAGTGGGATATGGTTTTGTCAAAAAAACAAATCACTGGGAAAAATATATCGATTGGGCTGATGTCATTGTATTTGATTATACAGGCTATGGAGAAGTAGCTGACCGATTAAGAGCAGATGGTAAACTGGTCTTTGGAGGTTCTGCCTATACTGACTTACTAGAGTTAGATCGCAACTTTGGCCAAAATGAGCTCAAGAAGCACCAAATCAAAATATTGCCTTCTAAAGAATTTACCAACTTTTCAGATGCTATAGCGTTCATTGAAGCCCATCCAGATACCTATGTCATCAAACCAAGTGGAGAGACTCAAGAATACAAACAATTGCTCTTTGTAGGAAATGACGATCAAGGTCTTGATGTCATTCGAATGTTAAAGGTCTATGAAAAAACCTGGGGAAGTGAGTTTGGAACCTTTCAACTACAACGAAAAGTCAAAGGAGTTGAAATAGCTGTCGCTGGATTTTTTAATGGTAAAAAATTTGTCGCTCCATTTAATATAAGTTTTGAACACAAGAAATTGTTTCCTAATGAGTTAGGGGTTTCTACAGGAGAGATGGGGACGAGTATGTATTGGTCTAAAGATTCGATTATTTGTCAAAAGACACTTCGAAAATTAGAAGTAACCTTAGCAGCTCACAATTACAGAGGTCATTTGGATATTAATTCCATTGTCAATGGAAATGGGATCTATCCCCTTGAATTTACCTCGAGATTTGGGTATCCTCAGGTCTATATTCAAAAGGATGGAATGTTAGAGACTTGGGGGTCTGTTTTGTATCGCATTGCGGCAGGGATTGATTTTGAAATCTCTGTAAAAAAGGGATTTCAAGTTGGAGCCTATATGGTAGTTCCACCCTTCCCCTTTGAAGATAAAAAGAGTTTTAATTTATTTTCTAAAGATTCTGTTGTGGTCTTTAAAAAGGAACAAAAGGAAGGAATTCATCCGATTCAAGTTAAAAAAATCAACGGTCAATGGTTAGTTACAGGCAACAATGGGATTGTACTATTGGTTACCGGGACAGGAATCACAATGAAAGAGGCCCAAAAAACCATGTACAACAAGATTTTAAATATCATCATCAATAATAGCTATTACAGAAATGATATTGGAGATCGATGGTATGAAGACTCAGATAAATTACTCTCTTGGGGAATGCTATAGGAAATTCCGATGAAATTTAACAAAGTAACCCAGCCTCCAATTTCTTTTTTTGATTTTCTTCCAGAAGATTGGAAAGAAGAATTACTACCTCAGTGGGATAATTTGAGATCTTCCTCTGAGGTATACACCATAACTATAGATTGTGAACTTATCTGTATGGGGATCGTTTTTAAGGAGGTATTACCTAAATTGAGTATGGCTGAAAAATTAGTTCAAAAGATGTTTGTCAACTATTCTTATATCGGCTATTTGTATACACTTCCAAAGTATCGAGGACAGGGTTTTGCAACGAAGTGGTTTGAATTCATAAAAAAACAGGACCCTAAACGAAATTTTTGGCTAGCGATAGAAGAGTCGATTCTCATTGCATTTTATTCCAAACATGGATTTAAAAAATACGTTCAAAGCACTTACAATGATCACGCTCAGGAGGAACTGATTCTCTATTATACTTTTGAATAAACTAGACGTATATAGCTTGAATGGTGTGATTTCTTATTAGATTACTAAACCTTAAAAAACATCTTTCTTATCTTTAAGATAAATTAATCGATTTTTAATGAAAACAACTCCAGAATACAATCAGCGAATTGCATCGATGACTTTTTCTTCTGTTTTTCCTCATTATGTGGATAAAGTTGAAAAGAAAGGTAGAACTATCGATGAGTTATACCAGGTTATTGAATGGCTTACGGGGTTAAATGTGACTGAAATAGAGTTGGCCATTTCTGAAAAACTCACTTTTGCAGATTTTTTTGAAAGCGCTACTATAAATCCAAAATCAGATTTAATTAAGGGAAGTATTTGCGGCTATAAGATTGAAGAGTTAGAAAACCCATTGACTCGAAAGGTTAGAATGTTGGATAAGTTAGTCGATGAATTGGCAAAAGGGAAAAGCCTAGAGAAAATAATGAGAAACTAATCTAACTGCTTTTTAAATCAATAACTTTTTCCAATTATCAAGTAGGTCTAATGGAATTAAATAAATCAGCCCAAGAGGTAATAACTGCTATTCAATCTGTTGCTTCGCCAGAGTATGCTCAAAAGGCTCAACGGTATTTTAAAACAGCTCCTGGTGAATATGGTGAAGGAGATTTGTTTTGGGGAGTGCGAAACCCCCAGGCACGTGAGATCGCTAAAAAATCGATACGATTATCCTTAGATCAAATAGATCATCTATTAGCTCATCAGGTTCACGAAGTTCGATTGGTAGGAGTCTTAATTCTTGTAGCTCAATATCAAAAGGCAAAAACGGATGTTGAAAAAGCGCAATTATTTCAATTTTACTGCACTCAATTTCATCGGATTAACAACTGGGATTTAGTCGATCTAAGTGCTTATCAAATCGTTGGGGATTATTGTTATTCGAATTCTACAGAACTACTTTATAAATGGGTCAAAAGTGACCATTTATGGACCAGAAGAATTGCCGTAATCGCATGTTTGTACTTCATTAAAAAGGATCAGTTTGTAGAGATTCTCGATTTTTGTGTGAGCCTTCGAAACGATTCAGAGGCTTTAATGCACAAGGCTTGTGGATGGATGTTACGCGAATTGGGAAAAAGAGACGAAGTTCTCCTTAGAAAATTTTTAAATGAATGGGGAACTCAATTACCTAGAACAACAATTCGTTATGCCATCGAGCGTTTTGAAGAAGAAGAGCGCTTACAATTATTACAAAAGACAAAACCTAGTACTTAATAGAAAAGAAATCTAATCAAGTTACAAACGCATATTCTAATATACAGTTCGGCTGTTTATTGAGTTGGCAAGTTGTTAACCAGGTTGGGATTAATTTTTTGTAATTCTTCAACAAATTGGTGTTTGTCCTTTGGTGAAATAATGATTTCATCGAATTTCCCATAAGTGATCTCTATTCGATCAAAAGAAGCAGCAGGTGATGAGATCATATTACTTGTTTTAGACACCTTCTTCATGTCTTTAATCTTGAAGGGCTTATATCTTATAAAACCACATTTTATTTTTAACTCATCTTTATCGATGGTGTAGGTGGTATAAAAAAACATATGAACGATAAGGAGGAATAAAACAACTAGAAATAAAATAGTCAAAACAATTGGTTTGGTTAGACCATTGGATAGTATGGTTGGAACTATTGGTCCAAAAAACACCAAGAAAATAAACCCAAGTAATGGGTATGAAACCTTTGAATAGTATACCATAGATCTAAATTAAAACTAAAATTTAATAAATCATGTAATTTTTATTGTAACCTTTGCTTCACATTAAACAAAAAAATGTTACCTTTGCGTTACATTAATCATTAAAATATAAATTATGGAATTTGGAATAATAATCCCAATTTTAGGAATGCTCACTGGAATCATTATTCCAATTGCAGTATTTATTTGGCAGTATAAAGATGCTAAAGGAAAGCGAGAAGCGGTTGTTGAAATCTCAAAACACCTAGACGACCCTTCAAAAGTAGAAGAGTTGTTACAGATTTTCGAAGAGCGCAAAAAGGATCCTATTGATTATCGCAGAGGGGGTGTCATCACCATTTTTGTAGGTATTGGTCTTTTTGGTCTTGGATATTTTTTCCTTGGACCGATTTTAAAAGGAGTTGGAGCTTTGGTTGGTTTAATTGGAGTAGGTACCATGATTGCTGGATATCTTTATCCAAATACTGAAAAAGAATTGACCGATGCTGTCGATCAATTCGAAAAGAAATAATTATGGGTAAAGACCATAAAAAACTATTAAATAATTTAGAAGAACTAAGAAAATCTGCAGGCTTAACACAGCAAGAATTATCGATTAAAGCTGAGGTATCAAGAAAGAGCATCAATGCCATTGAAAACGGAGTTTATGTTCCCTCGACAGTTTTGGCTTTGAAGATTTCAAAAACGCTTAATTGTAAGGTAGAAGATCTATTTGAGCTACCATAGGTAAATAGGCAAAGACAAGGATCATCTATTGGATAGATGGTCCTTTAATTTGTTCTGGAGGATCCAATTCCAGCTCCAAAAACTATTCCTAAGGATAACCATAACCCTATAGTATCAGTAATTAATCCTATTGTTATTCCAGCAACTAATCCATAAGCTATTGCTTTTTCTTTAAAAGTAAATTTTCTGTCTTTTTTCATTGGATAAATGTAGACCATTAAGACTGATTAATTCATTAATTTAAAATAACTTTAATTAGTGTTTAATCGAAGTTTTAACTGAGATTATGTCTACAGCGTAGGGATCAAAGTTTTAGTTTACCTTTTTGCGAATACCATAGATTAATAAATAACCAATCATCCAAAATTCACCAATCGTAGCTGGAATAGTAAGTAGATCATTATTAACAACTTCAATATCTAAATAGTTCACCACAACACTTAAAAGATATCCAACACCACCAAGAATTAGTGTTCTTCCTAGCCATATCGGCATACGTTTTGATTCAGTTATGATACTTCCCATTGGGATGAGCCACAGACCAAAAAACAATCCTCCAATACCCCAAGCGTTAGTATTAATAGCACTGAGTAATTCTATCAGTTGTACTTTATCTGTTATCATTACAGATGGGGAAGCTATGTGAATTGCGGTTGCTATTGCAATTGCACTTATGAGGATTGCCACTGAATTTACCATACCCCAAATACCGACACACCAGGCCTTCCATTCATTGATGGATTTGAATAATTTGTAAAAATATGCTGCAGCTAAAGCTTGTGATACGACAATTGCAAACTCAAACAAAAGACGAATGCGAGCAGTTGACTCGTATTCTATTAGATTGTTTAAGGTAGTTTGTGAATTGGTAGGGTCAAATATTCTAGCGTGAAACACCATAAATCCGAGTACCCCACTTATGGCCATCATTAAATACCAAACACCTGTTAGTCTTGCTGTTCTTTGCTGATTCATAGCACTAGTTAGATTTAATCGCTTTAATTCTGTTTTCTGCATTTGTATTATTGGGATTCAGTTTTAAAGAAACCTGATAGCTCTCTACTGCTTTTTTAGTGTTTCCTAGAGCTTCATAAGCCTCACCAAGACTGTCGAAGGCATTGTAGGATTTAGGATAATTTTGGGTGTTTAAAACAAAATACTCCAAGGCCATAGTCTTGTCGTTTCTAAGAGCCGTATACCCTAATTGATTCACAAGAGATTCAGGAGGATTTATCTTCCAAGAAAGGCGATCTGAAATACTCTTAAAGTGGTTTACTAACTGTTCCTGGCTAGTGATATCTCTATAAGAGATACTATAGCCCTCATAGATCCTTGAAATACCATTGTAAAAGGATATAATTGGAACTGAAGTGTGGCTCTCATCTTCAAAATACTCTAACCTCCCTGGGAAGACATCTTTGCTTTTAGAATTCAATCCTTCAAACAATCGAATGTGACGATCTCTATTTCTAATATTTCTCTTACCCCAATTTGCTGTGGAAATGTAGAGATATCTGTCAAATGAATTTTGAGTTAAGGAATCTAATTTTCGATCCATGGTTTCTGAATCCCAGGTTCCAAAACTTGGGTCTACTGCAATAAAGGAATTAAAACTCGAAGATTCTTTCATGTAGGCATGGGTTGTTAAGAGTCCTCCTAGAGAATGTCCATAAAGGATGCGATACCTATCTGTTCTGTACTTTTGGTCGATTAGTGGGAGTAATTCTTTTTCTAAAAAGCTCAAAAACTTTTCACCACCACCAGAGTTGTTTTTTCGAGTGGTGACAATTTTATCAGGAGTATAATCTCTTCTTCGATCGACATTGACAATTCCAACTACAATCATTTCAGGAATTTTATAGCTTCTGTAGCGATCAGAACTCATATAATTGACCATTCCAGTAATTGATTTAAAGTGAAGATTCCCATCGAGAAGCACTAATACGGGATATTTTTTATAAGAAGCACTCGCATCGTTGTAGGAGTCAGGAAGACTGATCCAATACGATCGTTCTTCGTCTAAAATACTTGAATGCATGGAATGTTTTGTTCCAATTACTATCTGATCTGATTCTTGAGAATGCAGTTTATTAAAGCCTAGAAATGTAATTAGAGTTATGAATAGGATATTTTTCATATGGGTAAGAGGATTGTTTTTTTATGGGTTTAATTGAATCTCGATTTAGTAGCCAGCGATGTTGATGATATCATCTGGCATTAATTCACTTAATTCAAAAATGTTTTTACCAGATAAAGATATTGCTTTTTGAATCAAATAATTTCCTGTTCGATAGGCAATAAAGGTTCTTCCATCTGGGTGTTCCCCCATCACCCAATCAGAGTAATTAGCATTTAAGGGAAGCTCCAAAATTTCTTTTACCCATTTATGGGCATGATCCGTATAGGAATTAGCTTCGTAAACAGCTCCAGTATACTGTTCTCCAAAAGCAACAGCCAAACCTTCGTTGACCATCGCATTTGGGATTCCGTAACTGAATTTATTGTCCTTAATGGCCCATCCTCTTGACAAATGATGGTACTCGTGATAGATAGTGGATTTTATTCCCGATAGTAAGGAATCAATAGCACCATCTTGATAGTTGTTAGATAACTGAATTGCTACCACCGGAGGATTGTTCGATTCTGTTCTTCCAGTAACCCCACCTACAGTATCCAAATCCCAATCGACAAATTCTACAATGACATTGATGCTATCTGGGAGTTTAGGCAATAAAGTTTTGACTTCTTTTTCAGTTTTGACAATAAATTCTTTTATAGTCGCTTTTTGCGCTTCTGTGAATATGTAAGATTCTTCTTGAAAAACAACACCACCCGTTAATTTGGGTTGATGAGGATGACACGAAAAAAGAGCTGCTACAGAAAATAAAATTAGGATTTTGAGGGTTTTCATATTCTTCGTTTAAAGTAAGACGTTACAATCGAACTTCTGTTACAACATTTAATGATTAGGTAATAATTTAAGGTTAAAGCCTTAAGTTTTAACAATTGATTTCAGCTTACAGCCCTATGAATTTGAGGGCTTTTGTTTTTTTTTGATTCTAGGAGTTAATGTCATTTTCTTCATTTGGACGACGAATTTATTATCTAAGAGTTTTGAAAAAATAAAGCCTTCACATCAGGTTTGATATTTCTACCCTTTGTTCTATCCTATTTTAGGATTTGGTTCGGCTACCTACCTAGGTCTTATAGGAGCTTCGTAGGAAATCAATTTGATTTTTTTATGGCATTCAATGATTGCGTCTTCAGACTTTTCGATGGTACAATAGATTATATCAATCGAACAAGAAGGTAACTTGGCTTAAAAATTGATAATATTGAGGTATGAAAAAAATTCATGCCCTCTTTCTTTTATTCATATCGGCTACTTTTGGTAATTATGCACAAGAACAGCAACTAAAAGTATTTATCAATTGTAATTGTGATACGAATTACATACGTCAAAATACTACATTTTTAGAATTTGTTCGCGATCAAGATTTGGCAGATGTGGAAATTTTTGCCTACAATATTCGAAACGCGGCTGGATCTCAATCCTATGATTTTGAGTACGATGGAAATAACTTCTATGAAGGACTTTCGAATTCCATTCGCTTTGAAGGAAATCCCAATTACACCACAGACGAATTTCGAAAAGAACTCCTAAAGAAATTTCATTTGGGACTGGTTCCTTTTTTGATTCAAGGAGGTTATGATGTCGCGGTATCGGTTTCCACTCAGGAGCAAGAAACACAGGTAGTCGACGATACTTGGAAGAACTGGGTTTTCGAACTATCAGGAGGTTTATTTGCCAATCAAGAGGCAAGTCGAAAAGTGAATAGTTACAATTTTAACATAGAGGCAGACAAAGTTACCGATGATTGGAGAATCAGCTTTGATTTTAGACATGATAACTCCAAGAGCACATTTATCAGTGATCAAACCACCTATAACAGTATCAGAACCAATACGCGCGTCTTTGGAAGAGTGGTTCGTAGTATTTCTGATCATTTTTCGGCCGGGCTTTTTTATGGCGGTCGTAAAGATACTTTTCAGAATTTGGACTTCAACTACTATGTGCAACCTGCGGTTGAATACAGTATTTTTCCTTATCAGGAAGTGCTCAACAGAGAACTTACCTTTTCCTATCGATTGGGTGCGATTTACAATGATTATATCGAAACAACGATTTATGGATATGAGCAGCAGCGATTAACCAATCACAGTTTGAATTTCAATGTGCGTTTTCGTCAAAAATGGGGGGATATTAGTTCCTATCTTTCTGCGACCCAATACCTAAATGACGGAACTAAAAAAAGTCTATCCATGCGATCAAATTTCAACATTCGAATTATTGAAGGATTAGCAGTGCGTTTTTCGAGTAATTTAGAGTTGATTAGAGACCTTTTTACGCTTCCTGCAGGAGACAATTCCATTGAGGATTTACTTTTGCAGCAGCGGCAAATCGCCACTGATTTTAGGACTTCTTTTTCCGTAGGCCTTAGTTATACTTTTGGATCGATTTACAACAGTATTATCAATACGCGATTGTAAAAGAGTCCTTATAAAGGAGTTCAGTTAATAAGTTTTCGGAGCATTCCCTCGAAAATATAGGAGTGAAATGGGAGAACTGCATACCAATACAATCTTCCATAGACGCCTAGAGGACGAAAAGTAGCTGTTTGAACTAACTTAGCATCGATAATTTTAAACTCAAGCCAGGCTTCACCGGGAAGTTTCATCTCAGCAAAGAGTAATAAGTGTCCTTTGTTTTTATTCGCGTAAAGAACTCTCCAAAAATCAATTGCATCTCCAGCGTTGATTGTATTCGAATTCGTTCTTCCTCTTCGCAAACCAACACCTCCAGAGAGCTTGTCGATAAAACCGCGAATTTCCCACAAAAAGTTCCCTTGATACCAACCTGTTGCCCCTCCAATTTTCCATATTTTATCGATTGTATTCTCAAGATTTGAAATATGCATAGATCGCTGATCGACAAAACATCCAAATTCAGGGACTTTTAATAAATCAGAAATGGGATACTTAAATCCACTACTCGTATAGGAATCTTTCCAACTTGAAATGACATTTTTGGATCCTATTTTATTGAAGGCTTTTTCAAGGGCCTCTTGATAACTTATAGGTGATATGTCCAATAGCTCATTCAAATTGTTTTCGGAACAAGTAACTTCAACATGCATGCTGTCGACTAGTGACACGGCTAAACGATAGGTGGTTGAGGTGACAAAGTACAACCAGTAAGAGGAGAGTCTTGGAGTCATTACAGGAACGGTGTAGATCACTCTTTTTAAATTTCTTGAAGCTGCGTATCCTTCAAGCATTTCTTTGTAGGATAAAATATCAGGACCTCCAATATCATAAAAGTTTTGGTAGGTAGCTTTGTTGAATAAGCACCTGCTCAGATAAATCAATACATCACTAATGCCAATAGGTTGGCATTTTGTCAATAACCAATTTGGGGTGATCATGATAGGTAGTTTTTCTACAAGATCTCTGATGATTTCAAATGAGGCACTTCCCGATCCTATAATGATTCCCGCTCTTAATGATGTAAAATTATAAGATCCTTTTGAAAGTAACTGCTCTACATTTTTTCTTGAATTTAAATGTTTTGATAATACAGTGCTATTGACGATTCCACCGAGGTAAATAAGATGTTGCAGGGATGTTTTTTCTAGGTATTTTTGAAAATTTAATGCGCATTTTTCCTCTAATTCATTGAAATTCTCACTGTTCGACATGGAGTGAACTAGATAGTAGGCTCCGTCAATATCCTTTGGCAGTTTATTTAATGATTCCTTATCAAGTAAATCAATTTCTATGACTTGGATTCGTTGGAGTTCAACTGTTTCAAAATGGAAACGTTTTTTGTCTCTTACACAACAAATAACTTCATATTGTAACCCAAGAAGAACTGTTAAAAGTCTTTTTCCAATATAACCATTGGCTCCTGTTAAGAGAATTTTCATGTGAAATTTTTCTTAAGGTACCAATAATTGAAGACATTAAAGGAAAAAGTACCATCTTTTTTGAATTCTTAATTATCTGATTATTAACTGTTTTACTTTGTGTTAATAGTTTCTTATCTTTAAGAATCTAAAAAAACAGATGATGAAAAAAACAACTTACACTCCATTTTTTTTAATGGTGCTTTTACTAGGGATATCCTTGCTCCCAAATCAACTCAATGCGCAAGAATTTGATTTCGTTGAAATTTTAAAGCAACGGGCTTCTTCATGGGTTGCTGAAAATGAGAAATTAAGTCAGGTTATGGTGGACAAGATTTTTAGTTTCTCAGAATTAGGTTTTCAAGAAGAGTTATCATCTGAATATCTAACCAGTATCCTTAAAAAGAATGGTTTCACAATTGAACATGGAGTGTCTGGGATTCCTACGGCTTGGTTTGCTAGGTGGTCCAACGGAACAGGTCCTGTGATCGCATTGGGGAGTGATGTGGATTGCATCCCAAAAGCATCACAATACCCAGGAGTTGCTTATCATAAACCGATTGTAGAAGGAGCCCCAGGCCACGGTGAAGGCCATAATGCAGGAATTCCATTAAATATTACAGCAGCATTAGCAGTTCAAAAACTGATGAAAAGTGAAAAAATTGGAGGGACTTTGGTCATTTGGCCAGGTATTGCCGAAGAATTAGTAGCCGCTAAAGCCTGGTATACCAGAGATGGATTATTCGATGATATCGATCTCTGTATTTTCACTCATGTGAGTAGTAATATGGGAGTTTCATGGGGGCAATCTTCAGGAACTGGTCTTATTTCGGTAGCCTATACCTTTAATGGAGAGGCCGCACACGCAGCAGGTGCTCCATGGAGGGGTAAAAGCGCCTTGGATGCAGCAGAACTTATGAATGTCGGTTGGAATTACAAGAGAGAGCATTTAGATCCACTCAAAAGATCTCATTCTATCTTTACCGATGGAGGAGATCAGCCTAATGTAGTCCCTTCAAAAGCCAGTATTTGGTATTATTTTAGAGATGTTACCTATGAGGGAATCATGGAGATGTACCAAATGGCGAATGATATTGCCCAAGGCGCAGCTCTAATGACTGGAACATCGGTGAGTTCTGAAATCTTGGGAACCGCTTGGCCAAGACACTTTAACAAGGTGATTGCTGAAACTATGGATAAAAATATTCAAGAAGTTGGACTTCCTCAGTGGTCTGAAGCGGATCAACAATTAGCAGTAGCAGTTCAAAAAGAGGTAAATTCCAAAAGCACCGATGGTCTCGCAACTGAATTAGTAGGATTGGTTCCTCCAGTTGAAAAACCAGTAAGTGGAGGTAGTGATGATATTGGTGATGTATCTTGGACCGTTCCAACGGTAACTCTCAGATTTCCATCGAATATTCCAGGTTTACAAGGACATCATTGGAGTAATGCTATTGCGATGGCGACCCCTATTGCTCATAAAGGAGTTACAGCTGGGGCAAAGGTGGTGGCAATGACCATTGTCGATTTACTAACTCAACCGAAATTAATCGAAGATGCTTGGACTTATTTTAAAGAAGTACAGACTGCTGAAACTAAATACCAACCGATGATCGGTCCTAAAGATGCTCCCCCAATCCATTTAAATAAGCAAATAATGAATCAATACAAAGAGGCTTCAAGACCTTTTTATTTCAATGAAAAGAAGTACGATAATTACTTGCAACAGCTAGGAATTTCCTATCCTACTTTAAAAAGTGTAACGCATTGATTTAATCAAAATTTAGAGTGAAAAATAATGCTTCAGCTCTCGGATTGTTCTTCTTTCGAGGAAGTATTACGGATCGTTACTTTCGCTTCCAAACTTGTGATCTCCCTAAAAATGAAAAGCCTAAGTAGCCCCGAACATTTAAGGTGCGATCCTTGTTAATACGAATGGCACAATCATATCGTTTGCCATTAGCGGGATCCATAATTTTTCCATCAGTCCAAAGTCCGTCTTTGTAAGTGAGTCCTTTGACAATCACCAGGCCTTCAATAGGTTGATTTTTTTCAGCACCCTGACACTTTTCACAACGTTTACCCTGATCTTCATCCAAAAGTAAGCTCACAATTTTTCCGTAAAGTTTTCCTTCCTGAATATAAAGGTTAATTTCAGATTTTTCGAGTCCAGTTTCATCATCGATACTGATCCAATGACCTTCAATAGAGGGCATTTGAAAGCACAGAAGTAAGCTGATTAATAATGCGTACATTTTTTATTTTAAAGATAATTAGATTCTATGTATTCTCAAAAATCGTATCTTACCCTATGAGAAAATTCTATGTTTGCTGTTTGATTCTTTTAGTAGCTGGAGCCCTCCAGGCTCAAACTACTTTTAAATTAGATCCCAATCAAACCATGTTGATGACTGGAAAAGGAGTCGGTCAAGATGCGACGATCAATCCCTACTATGGTAAAGATTGCTATGCGCTTGTTGAAAACCTCAGCAGTCGTCCCTTTTCGGTTCGCATCCAAAAAGCTGGGGTGTTGATCGATACGCTAACGATTGCTAAGAAAGAATTTAAAAACATACTCCTTTTAGCGGGACAAGAATTATACCTCGATGCCTACAAGGAATTCTCTGCAAAAGTAAGGGTCGATTACCGTCCGATTGAATCAAATTGACATTTTTGTTCAAGCTTTTATGTAAAAAAATCAACAACTTAACCTCTAACTCGATTATCGATTGTATTTTTGTGTGAAAGTTGCTCATGAAAAAATTAGGAGATCAATACACGTTCATAGATATTTCAGATTATGGGAGGCCACTTTCAAATGCTATTGCGCGTTTATTTCAAAACACCTTTGTTACAGCTATCCATTTAACCTTGCTTTTTGGATTGACAGGTCTGCTCGCTACCCAAGCCATTTTAGAGCAACAGTTTCTACTAGCATTACTACTCTTGCTTTTAAAGTCGGTGATTGACGGAGCTGACGGAGCCTTAGCTCGATTAAAAAACAAACCTTCATTTACGGGAAGGTATTTAGATAGTGTCTTTGATTTTATACTGAATTTTATTTTTTTAGGAGCGGTATGGAGTCTTTCAAATTTAGCTTGGTGGTGGTGGATTGCTGCTTTTTTTGCTATTCAATTACAAGGAACCCTTTACAACTATTACTATGTGATTCTTCGAAATCGACTTTCAGGAGGAGATAATACCTCTAAAGTTTTTGAATATAAAGTTCCTAAAGCTTTGGAAGGAGAGTCTCAGAGTTCAGTAACCGTTCTTTTTTACTGTTATTTAATTTGTTACGGACTTTTTGATCGCATTGTACATTTCTTGGATCCCAATGCTTATCAAGGTCAGCTTCCAAAACCTTGGTTGATGACCCTGGTGTCACTCTATGGATTAGGATTTCAATTAGCCTTGATTGGATTGGGATTATTGCTGCTCCCTATCAATTGGATTTTACCTGGATTGGTCCTTTTTACGATCCTTTTACCCCTTTTTATCATCCTTAGGAAGTATTCTTAAGTACTTAAGATCTCAAATAACTCGCTCCATTGACATCGATGATGGTGCCTGAACAATAGGCGGCTTCTTTGGAAGCTAAGAATAAGATGGCATGTGCTACTTCTTCGGGCTGTGCCATGCGTTTAAAGGGTGATTCACGCAGTAAGTTTTCTCGTTCGATCGGCGTCAGGGTTACAGCCCCCATATCGGTCTCTGTAAAACCAGGTGCAACAGTTCCCACATAAATTTGATGAGGGGCTAACCGCTTAGCAAGGGATTGCCCCATGGCGTTTAAGGCTGCTTTGCTTGCTCCATATGCAGGTTTGGTGGGTTCTCCTCTAAAGGATCCTCTAGAAGATACATTGATAATGCGTCCTCCTCCAGAAGAGATCATTTGTTGAGCGGCCAAATAGGAGAGGTTTGCCGCTGCAAATACATTGGTTTGAAACGTATTGGTCCACGCATCAGCCCACTGATCAAAGGAAACTTCTTCTAGGGCATGCGGGATTGAAATTCCAGCGTTGTTGACTAAAACATCAATGGTTCCATAAGTGTGTATGAATTGGTCGATCAATTCTTTTTGCTGTTCTTTAATTGAAATATCGTATTTAAATAAGTGGTGTTGCGTTCCTGATAGTAGTTGTTTTGTTGCAAGTGCATTAGCGTCGTCACTTTTATAGTTGATTCCCACTATAGCACCTCTTTTTGCAAATTCGATAGCGGTTGCTTTACCGATTCCTCGCGCACCTCCGGTGATCAGTATATGAAGTCCTTTAAAATTCATTTGAATAAAATTTTGTGTTGTTAGAAAGTCGTACTTTTAAGTTCGGCGATTAATTGGTCCCGTAATTGTCGATTTTTTTTTACTCCAGATCGAAAGGGAATGGAGATTCCGTAAGAAACCAGTCCAACACCGAGACTCATTGCACCAATCGCACCTACAAGAGCACTCCCCTCGGAAGATTGAGACCCACTAGAGGCAATTAAGAGTGTTCCTCCCGCAGCAACACTGATAGTTCCTATAGTTCTCAAGAGCGTACTCGGGATATCGTTCACGATGGCTTTTTGATGGTAGTTTAAAACGAGTTCAAAGGCTTCGGTTGATTGCTGCTCCATGCTTCGCTTTTGATAGGATTCATAGAGACCAAAATTTTTCAACTGATGAACTGCTCCTCTTTGGAGGTCTTGTGCAAGCAGACTTTGACAACATAATAAGACCAATAACAAAAGTGCGTGTTTCATTTTTACTTTCAAGATATGATTTTTTTTAAAACCTGTATTTACTACTTCTCTACGATCCAATTTTCTACATAGCGGATGAACGTCGCGATTGTGTTCGATCGATTTTTAGCCCGTTCGATAAATTTTTGTAGTTCTTGTTGCTTGTAAACCGCTCCTTTCACAATGACCATCTCGGGCTTCTTCAAAACACGGAGTTGCTCCAAAGGGTTCTCCCTTACAAGGATGAGATTCGCAGTCTTGCCAATCGCTACAGTTCCAAGATGATTCATTTTTTGGTGGGTTTGTGCCGCATTGATGGTCGCTGTTTTTAAGACCTCGAAATTGGTCATTCCAGCTTCTTGGTAAAAAGCCAATTCTTGATGAATGGAAAACCCTGGAAGCGTCACACCAATTCCAGCGTCAGTACCACAAATAATTGGGATTCCAGCCTGATGCATTTTTCGAACAATTTCGAGGTGAAAGCGGTGTTGCTTGCCGATGCGTTGCGGTGTTTCAGGATCGTTTATTTTGGCTTGGTGCCATCGATTAAATTGGTTTTCACTATCCACTTTTCGAATCAAGGGGTTGATCCACTGGAGCTCTTGACGATCGAGATAGTGATCGTCTTGCATCATCTGATTGATATTCTCAAAAACTACAAGAGTAGGAGTGTAGGGTTTTTTAGTTTCTTTGGCGAGTTGTTGGATGATCTTTTGAAGCTTGAGTGTATCCAATTCAAAGTTTAAGGGTTGTTGAACAATTTCCTCGACATGTTCAATCGATCGGATGGGCTCTTTGAGATGATTCACAAAGGGAACCTTTTGAGAAGGATGCGCAATCAGGTCCATGCCGGATTTCAATGCTTGTGTGCGAATCGCTTCAAATATTTCAGGCTCCAAACCGTAATAGGTTTTGATAAAATCGTAACCCCTCTGTTGGTATTCGATGACCTTATCTCGAGCTTGTTCAGGACTATAGAGATTTAAATTATCATCTCCGATAAACTCAGTCCCCGTTAATTTAGGACCCGAAGAGTAGAGGATGGGCCCAGAAAGTTGGTTGGATTCTAGTGCTTGTTTCCATCGCAGATGTTGAGGCATTCCCCATAGATTTCGAACGGCGGTGACTCCGTTGGCGAGATAGAGTCCAAGTTCGTAACGATCCCAAAGATGAACGTGCATATCGATCAGACCAGGGAGTAAATAGCCGTTTTCTCCATCGATGACAGGACCGTCAAAGGGGACCTCCCCTTCAAGGATGTTTTCAATTAGGCCTCCTTTAATCCATACTGATCGATTTCTGAGTAAGGTGTCTTGTGTCATCGGAATGATGGTCACATTTTTAATCAAAAAGGAGGAATCTGTTACTGCATTCGTTCGCTTTAAATAATTGGTTTGAATCGCATCAATCCACAACAGACTTGCGAGAAGTATCAAAAGAATTAGCACAATGGAGAGGCTCCATTTGAAGAGCGTTTTTAAATACTTCATGGGATTAGGGTGGAATCTTGTAGATCAATTTCGATTAAGAGTTCATTGGTTCTATTAAAAACACGATAGGGTGAGTTGTATACTAATAAAAGCGGAGTTCCAATCATTGGTAGTTGGAGTTCAGTAGCGAGTTGTAGAAGTCTTTTGGTCTGTTGCTCTTTTCTGTTTGGAGTCGCGTAGCCTGAAAAACGAATCGCTAAAAAATAGCCTGGTTTGGATTCAAAGACTCGAACGTTTTTGGATCTCGCACCGGGGGTGTTTTGTGGGTCAAAACGTTCGGGCAATACAAATTCCATGATGGGTTTGCCGCCGGTGGTGCTTTGATAAACCGGGGTGGTCATTTCAATTTTTTGCTGACTTTCGTTAACTCCTGAGATGTATTGGAATAAGGGACCAAATGCTCCGTTGGATTGAATTTTCATCACAGGAGGGTAGTAACGTAGTTCAGCATTCTCAAAAGTTTTGAGCAGCTCGTATTTTTGTGTTTGATAAGTTGTGGCCATGGTTGAATGACTCAAATGGATGATTAAAAACAGTGGTGCAAAAAGGAACATCTCCAAAATCACTTTTAGAACTTCAAGTTACAAAATCCAGTTGAATTCTCCCTCTTGAATTAAAACTGATGGATCACGTACAAATACCAAGGGATCCCGATAATAATATTCATGGGGAACGTAATTGCTAAGGCCATAGGAATGTACAATCCAGGGCTAGCTTTGGGTGCCGCGAGTCGCATTGCTGCTGGAACTGCAATATAGGAGGCACTTGAAGCAAGGACTGCCAAAAGTAATCGGTTTCCTTCTCCCTCTATGAAGGAGCCGCTAAACGCTCCCATGAGACTTCCATTTAGGAGCGGAATGAGAATCGCGAAGACCACTGAAAACCATCCATTGCTCCAAAAAGCTTTGAGTTTTTGACCGCTAGTGATTCCCATATCGAGAAGAAAGATGACCAAAAATCCTTTGAACAAGTCGGTGGTAAAAGGTTTGATGCCCTCCGCTTGAGCATCACTAGTGATGAGTCCAATCAACAAACTTCCCAGAATCATCAGGACACTTCCATTGGTGAAAGCGTGAAGAACCAATTGCTTCATCGATACTTCTTTTGGAGCATTTTTTCGATATATTGAAATCAACAACATCCCCATGACGATTGCGGGAGCTTCCATCGAAGCCATCACAGCGACCATATGACCACTAAAATGAATCTGTTGTGACTCTAAAAAGGAGACGGCAGTAATAAACGTAACGGCACTGACCGATCCATAGGCAGCTGCAATGGCACCGGCATTTTCAACTCCAAGTTTTCGTTTGATCAAAAAAAAACAATAAAGCGGAATGAGAATTGCAGAGGCCATTCCCAACATTAAGGTCCATATAATTTCAGAATCTAGGGTGCTGTGGGCTAGTTCCTGACCCCCCTTGAATCCAATGGAAAACAATAAGTAGAGCGTGATAAATTTGGAGGACTGTTTGGGGATTTCAAGGTCGCTTTTTAATTGTACAGCACTTAATCCCAACAAAAAAAAGAGCAGCGATGGGTTGCTGAAATTATCAGCGAGTAAATTCCATTCCAAATCAATATTAGTTAAGTGTTAAGTTGATATGTGCTGTTAAATCTTTTACAGGTTGTGCCTTTTGAAAAAATCCTAAGAGTTCCTTTTTTTTAGAAGTTAGTTTTTCAATCTCTTGATCGTAAGAGGATGAGTCCATCAAGTGGTTCTTTTCCCAAGCAGCCCATCTTTCTATTTTTAGTTCATTGATTTGCTCATCAATTAATTGAATGAGAAGTTTTGTAATTTCACGATTTGAATTTTGATTGCTTTGAATTTTTAACTCCATCATTTTTTTTTAGGTTTAAGTTATTCGGACGCAAATTTCGTTTACTTTTATCATATATTTTTATATATGTTTTAAATATCATACATAAATATTATTAATGCATTTAATTGAAAAGAGTTCATGAATTACACCTTACATCAATTGCAAATATTTGTTGAGGTTGTGCGTTTTAAAAGTATTACAAAAGCAGCTGCTTCGATGCATATGACTCAACCCGCTTTGTCGATACAACTAAAAAACTTCCAACAACAATTTGAACATCCACTGATTGAAATAATAGGCAAAAAGTTGTATGTGACAGATTTGGGCAATTCTATTGTCGAAATTGCCGAAACAATTCTCAATCAAGCTCAGGAGATTAAGTACAAGACTAAGGAGTACGAAGGGCTGTTGTCAGGAAGACTACGAATTTCTTCAGCGTCGACGGGGAAGTATGTGATTCCTTATTTTCTATCGAAATTTTTGATGAATCACAAGAGTATTGATTTTACATTGGACGTTTCCAATAAATCGTCCGTAATTCAAAACCTAGCAGATAATATTATTGATTTCGCATTGGTTTCAGTATTGCCCATGCATTTGGAGGTTGAAGAAGAGCGCCTGATGCCAAATGATTTGTACTTGGTGGGAGATTCTCCAGAATTTGATTCAGATCGTCCACTGATATTTCGAGAAGAAGGTTCAGCAACACGTCTAGCGATGGATCAGTATTTTGGTAATGTCGAACGCAAACGATTGATGTTAACCTCTAACGAGGCTGTGAAACAAGCCGTTCTAGCAGGAATAGGGTATTCGATCTTACCATTGATCGGTATTAAAAATGAATTAAAAAGCGGCTCACTTCATTTGATCAAAAGACCCGATCTACCGATTACCACTACTTGGAGGCTTATTTGGTTGAAAAATAAAAAGCGTTCTCCAGTAGCAGAGGCCTATTTAAATTACGTACGTACCCATAAAAAATCAATTATTGACACTTATTTCGCCTCTTAGTAGGAGAAAGCATATCCTTTTCAATTTGATGAAAAAGTAAAGTGATTGAAGTTTTTTTAGTAATTTTAGCTATAAATTATCATATCATGTCAGTTACTCGTAAATTCAAATTTTACTATCCGACTTTTTTATTATTCATCCCACTTGTGGCGAAGCAGTTCTCCAATGAAGTGATTTGGAGTCCGATGGATTTTGTCACGATGGGCACCCTCTTGCTCTTTTTGGGAATTGGAATTGAATGGGTTCTAAAAAAAGCGTTTCCTAAGAAAAAAACAGTCATTTATATCGCTGCTGTAGCGTTTGTTTTTCTTCTTCTTTGGATCGAAATTGCCGTTGGTGTTTTTGGTTCCCCTATCGCTGGAAACTAATCCTTATAGGGATCGAGTTCCATATAATTTTCTTTGAATACCTGCCTTAAATAATAGAGAAGTTCTTTTGCGTTTTCTTTTGAGAAGACCATTGGAGGCTTGATCTTCAGCACATTGTGGTCTGGTCCATCAATGCTCATTAAGATTCCATGGTCTTTCATGCGATTGACTAAATATGAAGCTTGATCTGCTAGTGGATTTAATTCATGGTCTACCAATTCAATTCCCAAAAACAAGCCTTGCCCTCTAACCTCACCAATTATTGGAAACTCATTAGATAGAAGGACTAATTCTTCTTTTAAAAAGCTTCCAACTTCTTGAGCATTTGTTTGAAGTTGTTCTTCTTGAATGGTTTTTAAAACATGAGTCGCAATGGCACAAGAGACAGGGTTGCCACCAAAGGTGTTAAAGTATTCCATTCCATTGGCAAAGGCTTCTGCAATTTCTTTGGTACAAACCACTGCTGCTACAGGATGTCCATTTCCTAAGGGTTTTCCAATAGTGATGATATCAGGTATCACATCGTAGAGTTCAAATCCCCAAAAGGTTTTTCCCATTCTTCCACAGCCAACTTGTACTTCGTCTGAAATGCAAACCCCTCCTGCTTGTCTGACGTGTTGATAAGCGTTCTCTAAAAATCCTTGAGGAAGTTCAATTTGTCCACCACAACTAATAATGGGCTCGATGATCATGGCACAAACCCCTCTGTTTTGATTTTTAATTTGATCGATACATTTTTTAACTTCTTCTACATAATCATTAGCAGCAGTAGGACCCCTGTAGATCCCTCTAAAAGTGTCTGGTAATGGGAAAATATGGGTGTGTTTCGGTGCTCCATTTCCACCTGTTCCATCAAATTTATAGGAGGAAATATCGACACAAAGATTGGTGTTTCCGTGATATCCAACTTGGGAAGCGATGATGTCTTTTTGCCCTGTAAAGGTCTTTGCCATTCGAATGGCCAATTCATTGGCTTCACTTCCTGAATTTACATAGTGCACCACGCTTAGTTTGTCAGGTAAGGTTTTTAAGAGTTCTTCGGTTAAATGGTTAATGTTCTGGTGTAAATATCGAGTATTGGTGTTGAGTAGCCCCATCTGCTCTTGACCAGCTTTAACTACTTTGTAATGCTCATGTCCAACATGAGCAACGTTATTGACCGTATCCAAATAAAAACGACCATTTTGATCGATTAAATAAGCTCCACTTCCTCGAACTATTTTAATAGGCTCTTTGTATTGAAGACTTAATCCTTTACCTAAGTGTTCTTGTCGAAATTGGATGAGATCATCATTTGATTGAAACTTGGATTGTTCAAGAGCCTTTGATTTAAAAAGTAAATTGGGATCAGGGCATAAACTCTTCCAAATCTCAATCTGTTTGTGATACATGACTCCTGGAAAATCAATTTGATAATCGAGCATGGAAAGCATCAGTTGAAAATGCAAATGCGGTGCCCAATTTCCATTCTCTGGATAGTTTCCAAGTTCAGCTATAAGATCCCCTTTACGCACCAGATCACCAATCTTATATCGAGTGACACTACTAACCGTATTATGACCGTATAGGGAATAAAAACAAAAGTCATCAAAGGAGTGTTTTAAGATCAATAGTCCTCCATATTCTTTATTTCCAGCATCGTTAACTGCGGTCACTACTTCTCCGTCGAACAGGGCGTGAACAGGAGTATAGGCTGGAAGCCAAAAGTCTACCCCAAGATGGATGCTTCTGGTCTCTGGACCTGAATTTCCAATTTTATTGTAGGAGGCAGTTCCATAAATAGAACGCGGCTCTAAATAGCCTCCTGCTAAAATTTGATCTGGACATGTTTTTTGTAATTGTTCTATTTTAAATTGAAACAGATCGAGATCGTTGTACTCACTTGGATGTCCAATCCAAGAACTCGATACACTTAAATCTAAATGTTTAAGTTCATTTCTGCCGATACTTGGAAACAAGTCTTTAACGGAGAAGTCTTGATTTTTTGCAAATGCTTTGAATTGATCTTCATTGGGATGAGGATGATATCCACAAGCATATCGAAATGAAAATAAAGCTAATTCCTCATTGACAGTCCTCCACTTCTTTAAGAGTTCCCAAGCGGGTTTTTCACTGATTTGCAAATAGGTATTGTCAGGGTGTTTTGTTTTGTTGATCGCCGATTGAGTCACTGAAATTACCAGACGCATCCCAATGGACGAATACAGATGCTCTAATTCTTCTTCGAGTATATGAAAAGATTGACAATATCCTTTTACAATGGGCAGAGCTGCTTCTAAAGGATCGTGGTGATGCATAATTGCATAAGTACAACTAACAGCTAGATCGTTAATGATCTGAGTGTAGATGGCATCACCATAATCGATTAAGGCTTCTACCTTTGGTTTAATTAAATCGTTTGATACTATGATATTATTGTCATTGGCATCGTTGTGGACGATTGATTTTCTGAGCTGATCATAAGATTCCTTTTTAGATTCAAACAAATTTTGAAAATAGGACACAAGTTCTCTTTGTTCCTTGTCAAATAGATCTAAGGAATCTTTGGTCCAAAGCGAATTAGCAATATCCCAATCAAATGTTCTATGCGCCTGGGGATGATCAAAGCCCATGAGTGAATTGGTTAGCTGACCACATATTAAGCCCAAGCTAAATCGCAAATCGTCCAATTGTGGATTTACACAACTCCACAATCTTCCGGGAATCCAGGTTAGTAATCGAACAAAGAACCTAGTTCCTGATTCGTCTTTGTAGTTTGAAACAGCAGTTCCATTTTGATCCTTGATCAGTCTTGGGGAATTATTATCGATCTGTGAATTTTGTAAGTAATTCAATAACTGATCTTGATAATTCAAGTAGTTGAGGTCTGCATTTTGATTTGAAATTTTTAAAATATAACTTGGTTTTGAGTTGATTTCAATTCTGTAATTAAAATCTATTTCACCAGCTAATTTAAAAGCGGACCCACTTATTGAGTAGCATTTGAACAAGATGTGTTCTGCTTGTTTTTCTGATAGGGGTTCGTTTGCTTGTTTCAAAACTTTTGTTTAGACAGTGTATTAAAAGTACAAATGTTTTTAAAAATGAAACCTTGAAAAAGCAGAAATGGAGTCGCAAGGCAAAAACCCAAAAATTTCAGGGGTTTCAATTAATAGGTTCTATTATGTTGATTTAAAACTGCTTGACTCTCTTAAGATTAATTTTGTGGGGATTTCAATGGTTTTAACCTTCTTAATAGGACAGGTACTCTCTATAGAATCGATTAGAGCAATTGCTGCTTGTTTACCCATCTCGACTCCTTGCTGTGAGATGGTTGTCAAACTCGGAAACGTACTTTTGGAGATGATTCCATCAGAAAAAGTTACAACAGAAAGTTGTTTAGGAACCTCAATTTGAAGTTGACGAGCAGCTCTGAGTACAGCAACAGCATTGGCTTCATTGACTGTCACAAGTCCATCGATATCAGGATTGTTTTTTAAAAAGTCCACTAATAGTTCTTCTAGTTGATGAAGCGTTTTTGAAAAACTTTTACCTCCATTAAATTTAATAATGTTGTTTTCATTTGGAGGTATACCTGCTTCGTTTAATGCTTCAAGGTAACCTTCGAGTCTCTTTTTTCCAACAGTTATATAGTCTGGAGTTGTAACTATTGCGATATTTTTTCTTCCACAATCGATGAGGTGTTTGGTGACCTTACGGCCACTTTCAACATCATTGATGATGACTTTATCGGCATTTAATTCATCGACTACACGATCGAATAACACCACTGGAGTATTGTAGTTGATACATTCTTGAATGTGTTCGAAATTGTTCTTTTCCAGAGTTTCTTTTGAAAGCCCAATGATAAAACCATCGATAGCTCCTGAATTTAACAATTCAATGTTGTGAACTTCAGATTCGTAGGATTCATTGGACATGGACACAATTACCTTGTAATCTTTTTCTAAAGCGGCCTCCTCAATTCCCTGAATGACTTTTGAGAAAAATTCATGTACAATTTCAGGGATAATCACTCCAATAGTTTTGGTGCTTTGATTTTTTAAACTCAGAGCAATATTGTTGGGTTTATAGTGATAAAGTTTTGCAAATGACTGTACCTTATCTTTGGTCTCTTGACTGATTTCATGACTGTCATGAAGTGCTTTTGAAACCGTAGAAATGGATAAATCGAGCTCTTTAGCGAGCATTTTTAAAGTGATTTTCTGTGCCATTTTAAAAAAGCTAATGAAACTTATCAACACGAAAACGATTTCGATTACAAGAGTCTTTTATCGAATTTTGAATAGCCTTTATTTATCGATAAGTTTACGTCTTACGAAACTATAAATTTAAATCACTAAACTCAAAACTCAGGAGAAAAACTTTATTGTACACCAGTCTTTTACTATTCGTTGTTAAGTCTTTTTCTTGTAAATTTATCCATGATTAAATTCTACCTACGAATACTTGCATTTCTATTTGTTTCAAATGTCTTTGGGCAACAACAAACAGGAACCTTTGTCTTTACGCCCGACTCATTCAACGAAAATGAAACAGTGACGGTTACCGTTTCAAATGTTGATGCTTCGCAGTGGGGTGTGACGGATCTCTATATTTGGTCCTGGTTTTTTGATCTGCAAGGCAATGCAGGAAGCAGTGATGCCAACTGGAATGGAGAGTGGAATAACTCGAATGAGGGAATGAAAATGACCGATAATGGAGATGGCACCTATTCTTTTAGTTTTACTCCTACGGAGTTGTTTCAAACCACAGGAATTTCTAAAATAGGAGTTCTGGCAAAGGCCAAAGACGGATCAGGAGATAAGAAAACACAAGACTATTTGAAAGAGGTAGGAAGATTTAGTTTATCAGTTAGCAGTCCTAGTATAAGTAATGTGTTAATCAATGCAGGAGAGTCTGTTTCTGTAAGTGCAAGTACTGGGAATACTCAAGCAAATTTTGAGCTTTATAGAGGAACCATCTTGATTGCAAGTGCAACAAATGCAACTTCGTATTCCTATACGATAAGTTCTATTGCGGAATCTGGGGTGTATACTCTAAAGGCGATTGATGCTTCGGATCCTTCAAGTTATCAGGAGTACAGTTTTAATGTGACGATTAAACCAACCGTTACTCAAGCTGCTTTACCAGCTGGATATGTCGATGGAGTAAACAGAAGAACCGACAACAAGTACAGTTTAGTCCTCTATGCCCCTCTCAAGAGTTTTGTCTATGTGATAGGAGACTTTAACAATTGGGAAAAGAACGATGCTTATTTGATGAAGTATGACGCTGATCAAAAACGCTACTGGTTGGACTTGGATCAATTGGATCCTACACAAGAATATACCTATCAGTATTTTATTGATGGAGGAATGAAACTTGCAGATCCTTATTCAGAGGTTATTTTAGATCCTTGGAATGATCAGTACATCAATACAACGACCTATCCAAACCTAAAAGCCTATCCTACTAAGGCATCGGGAGCAGTTTCTCTGTTGAGTAATGCTTCTGCGAATTACAATTGGACCACTACTAATTTTCAAGCTCCAGTAAAGGAAGATTTGATCATTTATGAGGTATTACTCAGAGATTTTGATTCAGCTCATTCTTTTGATGCGCTTAAATCGCGATTAGATTATTTAGTGGAATTGGGAATCAACGCCATTGAACTAATGCCGATCAATGAATTTGACGGCAATGAAAGCTGGGGATACAACCCATCATTCCATATGGCATTAGACAAATACTACGGAACTAGAACAGCGCTAAAACAATTAGTGGATGCTGCCCATCAAAAGGGGATTGCAGTAATCATCGATGTGGTATACAATCACGCCTCTTCTCAAAACCCATATTTTAGAATGTGGAATACCAAGCCAGAAGGCTATGATGGGGCACCTACCTCTGAGAATCCATTTTTTCAGATATCACCAATTAGTCAATCCTATCTGAATTTCTTTAACGATATCAATCACAGTTCAACAGCAGTGAAGGATTATCTCAAGAGAATCAACTCTTATTGGATGAATGAATTTAAGATAGACGGTTTTCGATTCGACCTTTCCAAAGGGTTTACCAATGCAACAGATGCAGAGGCTTATAATTCTGAAAGAATCTCCTACTTAAAATCAATCGCTGACGATATTTGGTCAGTAGATTCTGATGCTTATGTGATTTTTGAACACTTTCAAAACCAAGAAGAACAAGAATTTTCCACTTATGGGATCATGAGTTGGGGGGAAGAGTTTCATTCCTATTCTCAAGCTCAAATGGGTTATGACAATTCTAACTTATCGGGTGCCTACTACAAGAGTAGAGGATTTTCAAACCCAACACTGGTGAGTTTTATGGAGAGTCATGACAAGGATCGCGTCATGTATAAGAACCTAACTTTTGGAAACTCCAATGAAAATTATTCGATCAGAAACCTTCAAACAGCACTCGATAGAACTAAACTAACAGCGCCTTTTTTGTTTTTATTACCTGGACCTAAGATGCTTTGGCAATTTGGTGAACTCGGTTATGACAAGAGTATTTTTCAGTGTAGTGATGGAACAGTTCCCCAGCCTTATGGAACAGATAATTGCAAACTTGGTAACAAGCCTTCAGCCTGGGAAGATCAACTCAATTACATTGCGGATCCCTACCGATTAAATGTGTACAATAATTTTGCAAGAGTGATCAAACTCAAAAAGCATGAGGATATTTTTAATAAGGTTCCTCAGAGCTTGGAGCTATCCAATCAGTATCTAAAAAAAATGATTTTTGTAGATCCAGAGGCTACTGGAGATGCAATTTCAAAGGTGATTGTAGTTGGTAATTTTGATTTAGTTAAAAGGACTACGGTCTTAACTTTTGACACGAATGATCAGTGGTACGATCTGATCAAAAACAATGCTGTAGTTCCAATTGAGAATAATAAGTTGGAACTAAATTTAGCTCCTGGACAATACGTAGTAATCGCTGACAAACCAACTACTTTGGCCGATGGAAACCAACAGGATAACTGCCCTTATGTAGACAATCCAGATCAAACTGATTCTGACAATGATGGATTGGGAGATCTCTGTGATGATGATGATGATAATGACGGAGTGCTCGATATTTACGATACCTGTCCAAACACCCCAGAGGGAGTCATGGTCGACGCCAGTGGATGTGAAGTATTTAGTTTGTACCAGGGAACTTTTAGTGTTAAAGCAGTCGCTGCTAGTTGTATTGGTTCTGAGAATGGAGCGATTGAAATTAGTTCCTCAAATACCAATTACACCTATAGCGTATCCATATCTGGACAGGCTCCTATGACCTTAAATTCTGAAGCTGGATATACCCAGCAAATTTCTGGATTAGATATCGGGAACTACGATGTTTGTTTTAATGTCGATGGTCAAGAGGGATATATTCAGTGTTATAGTGTTCAAATTGTAGAACCGGCTCCACTATCAGCTAGTTCAAAAGTGAATTACAGTGATCGCTCGGTACAATTGAGTATGAATGGATCTGAGCGCTATACCATTACTCTTAATGGAAAATCCACAGTTACGAGTAGTAGTGATCTTCGTTTGGATTTAAAATCGGGAATGAATTATTTAGAAATAGCGACAGACCTTTCTTGTCAAGGGACTTATTACGAAGAAGTATTTGTATCTGAAGAAGTACTCGTTTATCCAAACCCAACCACTAGTTGGACACAGCTTTATGTAGGGGGAGTTGATACGAAAGTTGATATCTCTATCAGAGATCTAAATGGTAGACTTCACCATCTAAAAGAATATCAAATACCAGCAAATAGAGTTGTGGAACTTGATTTAAGTAATTATATTTCAGGTATCTACTTGATTCAAATGAGTTCTAAGACCGTTCAGTCCAATTTAAAAGTGATCAAAGAATAAGAAGATGAAAAAAGTATTATTAGGTATCGTTGTTATTAGTTTGATTGCAGTCTCTTGTTCAAAAGACACTCCTGGTGGGGGAGGTGGAGGAACGACTCCAACACCAATGGCAAAGACTCCAGGGAAAGCTGTTTTGACTTCTCCAGCAAACAACAAGACCTGTGAAGAGGTCAATACTTCCGGACAGGTCACCTTTAGTTGGAATGCTTCGACAGACACCGACAAATACGATTTAAAGATTACCAACCTCAATACTCAGGGAGTGACCAATCAGAACAATATTACAACCACTTCTAAGGCGGTAACTCTTACCAAGGGAATTCCCTACTCATGGAGTATTACCTCCAAGAACGAAGGGACTAAAACCACCACTAGTGATACTTGGCAGTTTTATTTGGCAGGAGACGGAGTGGTTAATTACGCCCCCTTTCCAGCGACTGCTGTAAGCCCTTCTCCTGGTGCTAGTGTAGATCGAACAAGCGGCAAAGTAACTGTTGAGTGGAGTGGAAGTGATGCAGATGACGACAGCTTGACCTATACTTTAGAAATGGATACCACAGACGGTATTCAAGGAACAGTGATTGCAGAGGATATCAGTGCATCAAGTGTGGAAGTAAGTGTAGAAGCAGATACGGTTTACTATTGGAGAGTGATCTCTTCCGATGGACAAAACACATCGACGAGTATTGTCTATACCTTTAGAACGACAACTTAATCCTATATCGTTTATTTTCTGTGGTAGACCTCTTCAAAGGGAACTCTACAGCGTTCTCCCCAGATGCCGTCATCTCCTTTTCGAATACCACAGGAGATCGCCATATTAATTTCAGCACCGCTAGGCAAGTTGAGTAATCTTTTCATTCTTCTGCTATCCAATCCTTCTATGGGACAAGTATCGTATCCTTGTTCAGCCATCGCTAACATAAATGTTTGAGCTGCAAGTGCACAAGACTTATGTGCCACTGCTCTAATGTCACTTTCAGATACCTCTCTAACAATCGGCTTAAATAAACCAACAGTTGAGGTTATTAAAACTCTAATGGCTCCTAATATTCCATAAAATCTAGCGTATAAAAAAGGCATGATTTTACCATAGTAGACTTCGCGATCTTTGATTCGTTTGAGCTGTCGAGCTACTGGACTGTAATTTTTGATATTGTCACGTTCAAACTCCAATACGTATTTGGCTCTCTTGCGGTGTAAATCCTGTCTGGTCACAAAGACTACAATTTCCTTGGCGGTTCGAGTAGCGGATTGATTTAAACAGACTTTCGAAACCTTTTCTTTTAAATCTTCTTGAGTGATGTGATAAAACTCCCAGAGCTGCATATTAGAACTATTTGGAGCGAGGGTTGCTAGTTCTAAACAGTGCTTTACCTTTTGAGTATCGATATCTTTTTCTGGATCATAAACTCTAACAGAGCGTCTGTAATTTAAAAGTTCTTCTAAGTTCATCAAATGTTATAAATTCTAATTACTGGTATAAATCGTTCAAATCTGCATTTGATAAATCCACAAACAAATCACTGATTTTATCGGTGAGATCATTGAAGTAACGCTCACCCTTTTCAGCGGTAGATTTTTTGGGATTACCAATGCCGGTATCTTCACTAACCTCGGACCATTTTCTTTCAGCCCAGGCCCATTTTTCTCTAATTCCTCTCACTTTGTGTTTCTTTTCCTTGCCCATCCCTGCACTGTTTAGTGAAGATACTAATTGAGGTTGTAGGTGCATCATTAAACTTGTTTCCATTTCATCGGCATGATCTCCATCTTCTTCGAAGTAGTTGCTCTTATCCAATACTTGATAGAAATTGCAAAAGCTCAAGAGCATTTCTGGAAACTCTAGTCCCAATTGTCTGAGCATGGGTTTAAAATCATTGCCTCCATGACTGTTGAGGATTAAAAACTTCTTGATATTTTGACGATTTAAAACGGTCAAGATGTCTCTGATGATGGCCATCTGAGTAGTAGGATTTAGATTGATGTCGAGATAGATATCGCTTTGACCTGTATTGACTCCAAAAGGAATGGTTGGAAGTACAATTACTTTAGCATTTTTCTCTGTGGCTTTACGAGCCGCTTCAGTGGCGATGGCATCGCCTTCATATACATCAGTTCCATAGGGCAGGTGGTAATTGTGGGCTTCTGTTGCCCCCCAAGCCATAACCGCTAATTCAAATCGTTCTGTTTTTAAATTTTTCCAATTGTTTTCAGCTAGTAGGTAGGTTCTCATAGATAGGGCTTTGTTTTAGCTATTGATTAAAATTAGTGATATAAAGTCAATTGTCCATATATTTATAGTATGGGTATTCAGTATTTGTTTTTGCTCTTAGCTTTGATCGCTGAGATTATAGGAACCATAGGGGGATTCGGATCTTCAGTTTTCTTTGTTCCCTTGGGTAACTTTTATTTTGACTTTTATTCTGTCCTTGGAATAACAGCCCTTTTTCACCTATCGAGTAATATCAGTAAGATTTTTTTGTTCAAAAAGGGGTTAAACAAAAAACTCATTCTCTATATCGGAATCCCTTCAGTGCTCTTTGTGAGTGTTGGTGGTTTACTTTCTAAACATATTTCAACTTTAGCTTTAGAAATTGCCTTAGGAGTTTTTTTGATAGTGCTAAGCACGCTGTTTTTAATCGTAAAAAGACTCGAAGTAAAACCTACAAAGATTAATTCTATCCTTGGTGGGACCTTATCTGGGTTTTCTGCGGGGATGCTAGGAACAGGTGGAGCGATTAGAGGACTAACGATGGCGGCCTTTAATCTTGAAAAGTCGGTATTTATAGCGACATCGGCTCTGATCGATTTGATGATCGATGCCACGAGAACAGTGGTGTATTTTAACAATGGTTATATTCACGAGCACGATTTGATTTACATTCCCTTTCTACTTGTGATCGGTCTTGTGGGGACTTATATCGGCAAACGAATACTTCATTGGATTCCTCAAGAAAACTTTAAGAGATTATCTCTAATCTTGGTATTGATCATCGGAATAATCAGTATCCTTAGGTTTGTAGTTGACTAATTCACGATTTTAACATTTAGATTCTTGTTTGTGAAAGGAAATTAGTTAATTTTCTTTCAGAATACTGAAATTTTATATTTGGAAATTATTGATTAATAGCGTATTAAATTATATAACATATAATTCCTATGTAAATTATAGGAATTAAAAATAAAAAGAGTATTTTTGACCAAAATTTTAAACGATGAGTGATTTTAAATTAGCGACAAATGCCTTACATGCAGGGCATGATGTCAATCAAACTTCAGGAACTAGAGCAGTTCCAATATATCAAACTTCTTCTTATGTTTTTAGAGATGCTGATCACGCAGCTGATTTGTTTTCTTTAAAAGAATTAGGATTTATCTATACACGACTCAATAACCCTACTAATCAAATTTTACAAGAGCGATTAGCTGTTGTAGAAGGAGGAATTGGAGCGGTTGTTTTTGCATCGGGAACTGCTGCGATTAGTACAGGACTCTTGACATTGTTAAAATCAGGGGATCATATCGTCGCTTCGAGTAGTCTCTATGGAGGTACTTATAATTTATTAAGTGTAACCCTTCCAAGACTCGGAATTACCACCACTTTTGTAGATGCAAGTGATCCAGCTAATTTTGAAAAGGCAGTTCAAGAAAACACAAGAGCTTTCTTTGTAGAATCGCTCGGAAATCCAAAACTCGATGTATTGGACTTGGAAGCCATTGCTAAAGAAGCCCAAAGGGCAGAGGTGCCTTTCATCGTTGATAATACGGTGGCTTCACCATCACTTTTAAATCCAATTCAGTACGGAGCGAATCTTGTGATTCACTCGTTGACTAAATTTATTGGTGGACAAGGAAATTCACTAGGTGGAGTGATTGTAGATGCTGGAACCTTTGATTGGTCAAATGGTAAATTCCCAGAATTTACTGAACCTTCTGCAGGTTATCATGGACTCAAATACTATGAGACTCTAGGAGCAGCCTCTTTTACTTTTAAGTTGATCTTAGAAGGACTTAGAGATTTTGGAGGAGCCTTAAGCCCAACCAACGCCTTTAATATCATTCAAGGATTAGAAACGTTGGACGTTCGTATGAAGAAACATTCTGAGAATGCCTTGGAACTTGCAAAATGGTTAGAACAACAAGAAGAAGTCGCTTGGGTAAATTACCCAGGATTAGAATCTAGTAAGTACAATGCCTTGGCAAAAAAATACCTTCCAAAGGGGCAAAGTGGAATCGTAACCTTTGGTGCTCATGGAGGATTTGAGGCTGCTAAACACATTGCAAACGAAACCAAATTATTTTCGCTTTTGGCCAATATTGGAGACACCAAATCTCTGATTATTCACCCTTCGAGTACAACTCATCAGCAACTCAATGAAGAAGAACAAAAGAGTTCAGGAGTCACTACGGATTTAATTAGACTCTCCGTTGGATTGGAGGCTATTGAAGATTTAAAGAAGGACTTGAGAGCCGCTTTTGATTCGTTGTAAAAAGGATTTTTAAATATGAAAGAGCTTAGATTGATGTCTAGGCTTTTTTTTTTGCTCTTACGTAACACAGGTTACACCAAAATCATTTGGCTGATGGTAATTTTGTAGCTCAAAACAAAAGGATATGCCAACAGTAAAATTGACAACAGAAAAATTCAAATCAGATATATTTGATTATACTACTGAAAAAGAGTGGAAGTTTAAAGGAGACAAACCTGCGATTATTGATTTCTACGCGGATTGGTGTGGCCCCTGTAAAATGGTTGCTCCAATTTTAGAAGAATTGAGCGATGAATTTCCAGATATTGTTATTTATAAAGTAGATACAGAAGTCGAGCAAGAACTCTCTGCTGTTTTTCAAATAAGATCCATTCCAAGTATTTTATTTATCCCTATGGATAAACAACCGATGATGCAAGCAGGAGCTTTACCAAAAAACTCATTAGAAGAAATCATTTCAAAGGAACTGCTTACAAGCGTTTCTTAGAAATGTTGTAATTAATTTGACTTTAAGGCTGTACTAATTAGTACAGCTTTTTTTATATTCCAACCACTCTACTTCTTCGTTCTAAGATGATATTATCCAACCACTCTCCCTGAAGTTTTCCGATTTTTTCTCGATATCCAATGACTCTAAACCCACATTTCTCGTGTAAGGCGATACTGGCTTTATTAGCTCTCATGATACCGCATTGAAGGGTCCAGATCCCATTAGCTTCACTAATTTCAATAAGTTTTTGTAGCAATCGAGTTCCTACACCTTTTCCTTGAGCAGAAGTAGCGACGTAGATGGAATTTTCAGCAACTCCACCATAGACACATCGATCGGATACTTTAGCTAGAGAAGCCCAGCCGAGAACCTGATCATTCTCTACAGCTAAAATTCTTCCAAAGGGGAGATGTGTCTTATCCCAGTCTTCATATGATGGTGCTGAGGTTTCAAAAGTAGCTACACCCGTAGCGATGCCCTCAAGGTAAATTTGAGCAAGCTTAGGATAGTTTTCTTTAGTCAGGCTTATAAATTCCATATTAGCAACATCCACTACCAGGTTCACAACAAGAAGATTGTAATTCTGATAGTTTTACTTTTGGTTTTTGAGCATCAATTCCACAATTGTCTTTAGCTAAACAATCTGTTTGGGTTGGCATTAATACAAAGGCATCTCCTTCAAACACGAGATCGTATTTACTGATCGTTGTTGACTGGTATTCTACTTCTATTTCAACATCCTTAAGTTCTAAAGCCTTTTCAGACAATTCAATAATGTGTATTAATTTTTCTGGAGCCAATCGATGGTCCTTATCGTCGGAATACCACAGTTGAAAATTGATTTTTTCTTCCCTGCGTAACGTTCCTCCACAATCGATAAACTGCTTGTCAATCCATCCAATTTCAGTAACGTGAAAATGCTTGGGAACGAAGCTTCCATCCCAAAGTTTAAATTGTAAAAAATCAATAGATTTTAAGTGCTCTTTTAATTCAGATAATTTCATAACAACATATTTATCGCAATATTACGATAAATTAATTAAACGAAGTTTATTTTTTGATTATTTAATGTTAAAAAGCTGTTCTAATATTTTTTCAGTGATTAAATAGGTGGGCTTAACACCAGTATTTCCAAGTCCTCCAGAAGCCAAGGTACCTCCAGTTTCTAAGGGGTTGTCCGAAGCATAGTATGCATAGCGAACAACGATATCAGGTTTGATATTCCCTCGAATCTTCGATGCTGCTTGAATCGCCTTTTGATAGTGAACACCCTCCATTTCTAATCCGATTACATTCCAAGAAGAATGCTTAAAATAACTCAACAGTTCTTTGTTTTGTAGAGAGGTTCCCAAAACTGAAATCATCGTTCCCTCTTGAACTCCCAACTCACTATTTGAAAAATCACTAGCCTTTAATTGGTTGTCAAATGGATAATTGTCTGCAGTACCTTCGAAAATATGAGCATTGGGAATCATCAAGTCTCCCTTTTTCCCTTCTAAAATCCCTGCTTTTCCCATGATGGAAATGGATTGCATATTTAAATATTGAGCCCTATTGTTGACTTGAATGGGTTTTAAAAACTCATCGATGGTTTCAAAGGCCTGTTCTCCAAAAGCGTAATCCATCACAATCAGCACAGGAGCATATTGTCGATCTTCAGGGCTGTAATAGCTGCAGGCTTCTTCATTGCAAAAGGCCATGTCGAATACTTGAACATCGATATTGGTCCCCGATTGATCTTTGAGGTATATCATTCCATTCTTTTGAGCGTATTTGAGTACTTTGGTTCTCAATTGTTCGTTTTGTGGTTCGCTCAATGCCTGATAAATATTCAGATGAGGTTTTTTGTCAAACTCAGCTCCCAGGGCTTTTGGAGCGAATAAAGCATTCATCACCGAGTGCATATTAGCGCTAATTAAATGAATCGGTCTGTTGATGAGCTTCTTTTTTATGAGAATGTCTTTGATATTATTAGCCCATTTTTCACCGTAGATATGATGTCCCAGACGCTCTCTTAGAAGTGGACTAAATCGGATGACTCTGGCATTCGAATTAACTTTTTCGTCTAAGGCTAACTTTCCCATCCCATAGATAATGTCGATAAACCTATGAGGTTCTTCTTTAGTCGCAAAATGACGGTGGGCCTCTTCTACTTCAGTATAGGTTCGACCCATTAAACTCGCCAAATGAATCAAGATGTTTTCAAGTTCCATTTGATTGAGTTTCTTTTTAGAAACCGCAGCTTCAATTTTAATCCAATCTCTATTGAGAGACTTGCTTTCACCGGTGTAAATTCTCTTTAATAGTTTATCTGCTTCGATGTATAAGAAGGTCAAATGCGTCAAAATATCATAAATGTCGGATCTTCCACGTGTGATTTCAATATTCATCTGTTCAGGATCGATACGGTAGCAGTTCCTTCTTCTTTTAGCTGGAATAATTGCTTTAAAATGCGTTTTGCTAAATCCTTCATCAGAAGTTAGATTGATGTGATTGCAGTGATGAATCCCAGCAGGAAGTCGATCGAGTATGTATTTGAGACCGTCGATTTCATTTTTTTCATCTGCAATACTACCGTAAATCTCAGGAGATAATTCCAAAAGAGCTGATCTCAATTCTTCTCCTGAATTGCCCATTGGTTTGTAAAAACCTCTGCTAATTAAATACTGCATGGAGATATAAAGCCTTTTAATCGCATTGGTTGAATTGCGTGCCTTATTTTTATCAAATACATTCATAGATAGGGGTTTGATAACTCTAATTTATGAATTATTTCGTTCAAGATGCTGATATAAAGCTAGTTTGAACAAAAACATCAAAATAATGTAAATAAAACTTTACATTTGAATAAAAACAATTATATTTGTAAATAAAACTTTACATTTATGAAACAAGAACGCAAAAAAAGAGTATTGAAATTAGCACTATGGACCTGGAGTTGGGTCGGAAGTTTAGCAGTAGCAACCTTTGGGCATCAATTTTTTTGGAATCAGTCAAAAACCCTAACATTAGTAACTATCCTATTGAATTTGTTCATTGGAATTGGCATGATTGTAGCGAATCGAAATCTGTTTAATCATTTTGACGAACTCGAGCAAAAAATTCATTTGGAATCATTAGCAATTACCTTGGGGCTAACTGTAGTTGTAGGACTGACCTATAGTTTGTTTGATCTGACAAACATCATCCACAACGATGCCGAAATAGGGATGCTTGTTGGATTTATAGGAATCACTTACTTGATATCACTTTTGATTAGTAGAAAGAAGTATTTATGAAAAATAGAGTACGAGAATTTCGAAAGTCACATGGTTTAACCCAAGAACAATTAGCCGAGATAATTGAAGTTTCAAGGCAAACGATCAATGCTATCGAAAAGCAAAAATTTGATCCTAGTTTACCAACGGCATTTAAAATGTCGAAACTTTTTAAAACCACAATTGAAGAATTATTTCTGTATCAATAATTAAAAAATAGGATATATTTGGTATGTTTTTTGTGGTTGAATACGAAAATAATCAGTAATTAAATTATGAGAATCATATCCCTCTTATCCGTTTTTGCATTAATTCTATTAGGAACATCTATAAGCTCCTGTTCGAGTTTAAAGTCAGCTTCTAGTTCTGTTAAAACAGAAGTTTCTAAAATAGACCTACCGCCGAATGTTTCTTCTAATAAACTTTCAAAGAAACGATTGAAGAATTAACCGCGTTTCTTGCGTTTGATTTTAATTGGATTGCGCCAGAGTAAATAGCCGCTAATGGACATAAAGACGAGTCCTAGGGAGACCAATGTGGTATAGATGATTTTGGAAGCGTTGGTGTCTGAGAAATAAAAATCGATGATCGAGCCGTCGTGTAGTCGTTCAATGAAATGATCTGCTCTTGTAGAAACAGATACCACCTCAGCAGTCTGAATGTCAATTTGTAGCTCAGTAAAGTGCTTTTTGTATAAAATTTTAGCAATTCCCTTGGAAGGCCTGATATCGATACGATCGATTTGAGAATCGAGATGGAGTTGCTCTTGGGCATAAACTTTAGCAATAGAATCAATTCTTTTTATTGAAATCCATTGGTCGGAATCGATTTGAGTGGCACTTTCAGTTTGGGGTTTTAAACCAATTTCGTCTTTAATTCCCAAAAGTAGTCCGCTGATGGAAATCAACAAAACTAGCACCATTAAGATGATGCCTATTTTTTTGTGGAGCGATCTAGTTTGCCTAGTTTGTTGTACTAATTTTTTTGTCATGAGGGTAGGCTAAAATAAGACAAAAATTTTATAGAATTCTCAGCTGTTATTTGAATTTTAACACAGTCATCTGAATTCCAAATCTTTTGATATCTTTAGGGTAATAATTAGTGTTAATTAAATAGTTAGAGGTCAGATGTCAAAATTAAATATTGCCTTAGTACAAACACCCTTAGTTTGGCATAATCCACCTGAAAACAGAAATTTAATCAAATCAAAGTTGGATGCGTTTTTCCAAACCAACAAGCACTTTGATTTGGTGGTACTACCTGAAACTTTTACCACTGGATTTACAATGACTCCAGAAGCGATAGATTATACCGAAGCTGGACTGACGATCTCGTGGATGCAATACCTAGCGCGTATGTACAATACAGCCATTTGTGGGAGTATTGTTGTAAAGGAAGGAGCTACTTACTTTAATCGTTTCTGTTTTGTGCATCCTGACACTAAAGTGGAACACTACGACAAACACCACACCTATTCTCCTGCAGGTGAATCTGAGGCGTATGAGCAAGGGATGAAACGAACACTGATTAAGTATAAGGGCTTTGTAATTAGACCTTTGATCTGTTATGATTTGAGGTTCCCAGTATGGAGTCGAAATGATCAAGATTACGACCTATTGCTTTATGTAGCTAATTGGCCAAGTCCTAGAATAGGAGCTTGGGATACCCTTTTAAGAGCTCGTGCAATTGAGAATATGTCCTATTGTGTTGGTGTGAATCGATTGGGGGACGATCCTAACGGTAACTTTTATCCTGGGCATTCTTCAATTTATGATCCCTTAGGAAACCAATTATTATTTTCAAAAGATGATGGAATAAGTGTTGGAACCATCGACAAGGAGTTGATCACATCGACGCGATCAAAACTCAACTTCTTGGCTGATCGAGACCATTTTCAAATAAACCTCTAATTAGAAGGGAAGTAACAGATCTTGTTGAATGTCCCAGTTGGAACGTACATCAATGAGTTCACTGTGATAGTGAACTGATTCAGCTTTTTGTTTTTTAAGTAATGATCCCGGATCCCACTCTCCGTTTTCATTAGAATCCAACAATACTCTTATGTAGTACTTTTGAGGCTCCAGATGTTTGAAAGACAAACTGTTCTCCTTAGGGTGAACAATTCTTCTTTGAACTGATAATTTCTCATCCAAGAGTTCGATGATGATGGGGTCTTGAGTAATTCTATTAATCGATAGATTTAGAGTTCCGTAATAGGTTAGTTTTTTAATTGAAAGATTATAACGTAGACTATCGTTAGTGTGCTCGTAAAAATCCTCCAAGGCACCAGGCATTAAATAGATGAAATACGAATTTTCTAATTGTTTTTCAAAATCGATGACTAATTGATTCTTAACACTGTCTAGGCTTGCATTGAAAGGAGTGTTGATGGTGTCTTTATCAATAATTGAAATTTTAGAAGGATCAATTCTTTCAATTGGAGTATTGGCTTCTATTAGAAAGGGATCTATTAAATCTTTGTTTTTAAAAGAAAGAGATTTGATCACAAGAGAGTCAGAATCTAAGGTTCTGATTTTAATATTGAGCGTATCTAAAAATCCAGAAGTTCTTTCTTCAACTTTAAGGACTAAAGAGTCAGCTTTGAGATTTTTAATCCAGTAGTTGAGACTGTCTTTTTCACCTTCTCTTAGGAGTCTAAATTGAGCCTCTTTATTGAGCTCATTTAGTGGAGTGATTTTTAAATCTTTTGGAGTTCCAAAATATCCAATTCTTATTCTATTATTGGTTTCAAGTTTTGGAAAAGCTATTGAAAAATCTGGATTTTCAAAAAAGGTTTTTAGACTTACCACAGAGTCTTTAGGGATTTCAACAGCTCGATCTAAAAACCCAATCTGATCCACTAATGGGTCAAATAAGTTGTTGTTGTTATTGTCTTTGAGAGCAAAAACTTCATAGGTACCCTCTCTGAGATTTTTGAGTTCAAATACCTTGAGGCTGTCCATTGTTGAGGTGATATAGGATGGAGGTCTTTTGTACACAGCCGAATCTGTATAAGTACTATCTCTTCTGTAAAGCATGACACTGATAAAGGATTCAGGCTCTGGCATAAAAGCGTCTTTTACCGTTCCTTTTAAGCTCAAAGAATCGAGAACACTTCCTGTTGAAAAAACATATCTAAAGAATGAAAGCGGATTCCCCTCGTTGTAATCTTCAATACTCTGTCCAAAATTAAAAGCATAGGTGGTGTTTTCTTGAAGGGTATCTGCGATAATGACTTCAATTACCTTAGATGCTCTAAGTGATGGGGAGAACTCTACAGGGTATTTTAAGGGTGGTGAAACAATGAGTTGTTGGTCGATATTTTTGAGTTGTACGTATTCATCAAAATACAATTTAAATGATTGACCTTTAAATTCAACGGATTCATTAACAGGATCTGCTTTTATGAGTACAGGAGGAGTCTCGTCTCTTGGACCCCCACTAGGTCTTCCTCTACGAGCACATTGAACTGTGGATAGCGCTATTAGAAGGATGAATATACTGCTTAAAAATCGTTGCATCATAGAAGGCAAAGTTACACAAAAACCGATTGTAATAACAGGGATTTACACAAATCGAGATCGATAGCCAATACTCAATAAATAGATCTTTGATGGGTAACGATTTAAGATGGCATTAGAGCAATGGGTCATGGTACTTCCTGTTGTGATTAAATCATCGACAATTAAAATAGTTTGATCGCTTAAATCAACTGTTGTTTTTAGTTCAAATGGATTGTTTTCAAAACTGCGGTGGATTCTAGATTTATGAGTCTGGGAATCTCGATAATTGACTCTCTTTAAGAGTTGAGGAGCATAGTTCCAATTCATTAATTTTGAAAGTCGTTTACAGAATAGGTGGAGTTGATTGTATCCCCTTTGGTGTTTTTTTCTCCAATGAAGAGGTACAGGAACGAGATAATCAACAGCCGTTAAACAGGAGTCCTGTTTTAGAATAGCGGCAGTCCAGTTCGCAAAAAAAACACCGAGCTGTTGTTGATCCCGGTACTTTAACTGATGTAAGAGTGCTTTTAAAATACCCGCTTGATCGAAGTAGAACAATGCAGAGGCTTTGACAAAAGAGGTTTTGCCGTATAAACTTCGATCACATTCATTTTCAATACAATAGTTAAATTGAGTAACTGATAATTGATGTCTACAAGAGGTGCAGAGCACCTTTTCACCAAAAGTCAAATGACCATGACAAGCATTACAGCATCTGGGAATTACAATATCGATAATAGATTTAAACACAATGATATAAAGCTAAGACTATTCGGTTTTCTAAATTGAATTCTTAGGACGAATGACGGTGTCATCATTTCACATTTTTTAATTTTTAATTTGCAAATAGTACTTTACCTTTGCGGCTATGGCATTACAAGAAGACGATTTTAAGAAAGTAATATCTCACGCTAAGGAATACGGATTTGTATTTCAGTCTAGTGAGATTTACGATGGACTCTCTGCAGTATATGATTATGCACAGCAAGGAGCCGCTTTAAAAAACAATATCAAAGAATATTGGTGGAAAGCAATGGTTCAACTACACGACAATATCGTGGGGATTGACTCTGCAATTTTTATGCATCCAACGACCTGGAAAGCTTCGGGACACGTCGATGCTTTTAACGATCCACTGATTGACAATAAAGACTCCAAAAAGCGTTATAGAGCTGATGTACTCATCGAAGATTACGTTGGAAAATTAGACGCTAAGATTGAAAAAGAAGTCGCTAAAGCACAGAAGCGTTTTGGCGAGGCTTTTGACAAGGAGCAGTTTATTGCCACCAATCCAAGAGTTCTCGGTTACAAACAAAAAGGAGAGGAGATCTTAGCTCGTATGGGAAAATCCCTTTCTGAGGAAAATCTCGCTGATGTAAAAGCACTTATCGAGGAGTTAGAAATTGTTTGTCCTTTATCTGGTTCCAAAAACTGGACCGATGTAAAACAGTTCAATTTGATGTTTGGGACTAAGCTCGGTGCCTCTGCAGATACCGCTATGGATCTTTATTTAAGACCAGAGACGGCACAGGGAATCTTTGTCAACTTCTTAAATGTTCAAAAGACTGGTCGTATGAAAATTCCATTTGGAATTGCTCAGATCGGTAAAGCCTTTAGAAATGAAATTGTAGCTCGACAGTTTATCTTTAGACAACGCGAGTTTGAACAAATGGAAATGCAGTTCTTTATCAAGCCAGGAACTCAAAAAGAGTGGTATGAAAAGTGGAAAGAAACCCGCTTAAAATGGCATCATTCTCTTGGATTAGGTGAAGATAATTACCGTTTCCACGATCATGAAAAGTTAGCGCATTATGCTGATGCAGCTGCTGATATTGAATTTAAATTCCCATTCGGATTTAAAGAGTTAGAAGGAATTCACTCGAGAACTGATTTTGATTTAGGTTCTCATGAAAAATACTCAGGTAAGAAGTTACAGTATTTCGATCCTGAAATCAACGAGTCTTATGTTCCCTATGTAGTAGAAACTTCTATCGGAGTGGATCGTATGTTCTTAGCGGTGTTTTCTAATGCTCTTAGAGAAGAAGAATTAGAAAATGGATCTACGAGAACAGTCTTAAAATTACCGGCTGTATTAGCTCCTACCAAGGCGGCTATTTTACCTCTAGTTAAAAAAGACGGACTTCCTGAAATTGCTCATCAAATCGTAGAAGATCTCAAATGGGATTTCGAAGTGGCGTATGATGAAAAAGATGCTGTTGGAAGACGCTATAGAAGACAAGATGCCTTAGGAACTCCATTCTGTATCACTGTCGATCATCAGACCTTAGAAGATCAAACGGTTACGATTCGTCACAGAGATTCAATGGATCAAAATCGCGTTGCCATCAGTGAACTTTCAAGTATTATTAAAGCTGAGGTGGACCTAAAGCACTGGCTAAAAAAGATGAACTAAGATGAAAATAGTCTCTTATAATGTCAATGGAATACGAGCTGCATTAAAAAAGGGGTTTATGGAGTGGCTCATTGCCACTGATCCTGATGTGTTGTGCCTTCAGGAGACCAAAGCTCATAAAGATCAGCTCGATCTGTCGCTATTTGAAGAGGCGGGTTATCCTTTTCACTATTGGTTTTCTGCACAAAAAAAAGGTTATAGCTCTGTTGCAGTTTTATGTAAGAAAGAACCTAACCACATTGCTTATGGAACGGGTATCGACTATATGGACCAAGAAGGTAGAAACCTTCGGGTAGACTTCGATGAGGTTTCTGTAATGAGCATGTACTTACCCTCAGGGACCAATGATGCGCGATTGGGGTATAAGTTTACCTATATGGACGATATTTTAGAATACCTCAAAGAACTCAGAAAAGAAATTCCTAATCTTGTAGTTTGTGGAGATTACAATATTTGTCACCAGGCGATTGATATTCACGATCCTGTTCGCAATAAAACAGTTTCTGGGTTCTTGCCAGAAGAAAGAGCTTGGATGTCATCGTTTATTGAAAGTGGTTTTATAGATAGTTTTAGACATCTCAACAAAGAACCTGATCAGTATACTTGGTGGAGTTATAGAGCGAACTCTCGTGCGAACAACAAAGGATGGCGATTGGATTACGCTATGGTCAGCGAACCTTTAAAAGACAAAATAAAGCGTTCAGCGATATTGTCTGGGGCTGTTCATTCAGATCATTGTCCGATACTTTTAGAACTCTGCTAAAGATCAAATTGAGTTATATCAATTTACTATATTAGTGGCTTATTTAAAGACTCTCAAATGAAATACACGACATTAGGAACTACTGAAGTTAAAGTCAGTAAAATTTGCCTTGGCACCATGACTTGGGGGAGACAAAACACCCTCGAAGAAGGACATGAGCAAATGAATTACGCCCTAGATCAAGGGGTTAATTTTTGGGATACTGCAGAGCTGTATCCAGTACCAGCACAAGCTGAAACTTATGCGGATACAGAACGAATCATTGGAAAATGGTTTGCAAAAAACAAGAAAAGAGATCAGGTGGTTTTAGCTTCAAAAATAGCAGGGCCAGCTGAATTTACAAAGCATATTAGAACCACAGGCTTTTCTCCAAAATCGATTGAAGAAGCTGTAGATGCGAGTTTAAAACGCCTTCAAACAGATTATATCGATCTCTATCAATTACACTGGCCAGAACGTTCGACTAACTATTTTGGAAAGTTAGGTTATGAGCACGATCAAAATGAGCAGTGGGAATGTAATTTTCTTCAAATTCTCGAAAGTTTAAATGAGCAGGTTAAAGCTGGAAAGATTCGCCATATAGGTCTTTCAAATGAAACTGCTTGGGGAGCTATGAAGTATTTAGAATTACATCGCGAGTATCCTGAGCTTCCTAGAATGCAATCCGTTCAAAACCCCTATTCACTTCTCAACAGAAGTTATGAGGTTGGTCTTGCTGAAGTGTCCATTCGAGAACAAATGGGATTGTTAGCGTATTCTCCTTTGGGATTTGGAGTGTTATCAGGAAAGTATTTAGGGGGACATCAACCTGAAAAAGCAAGGGTGACTCTGTTTCCAAACTTTAACAGGTACTCCAATGAGCAGGCTGTTCTAGCAACTCAAAAATACGCTGATTTGGCAAATGCTCACGGATTGACTCCAACACAGCTTTCGTTGGCATTTGTGAACACAAGACCATTTGTGACTGCAAATATAATAGGTGCGACTACTATGGATCAACTCAAAGAAAACATCGAGAGTATCAATGTTGATATAACTCCAGAATTATACGAAGGGATTCAAGCGATTCACAAACAGCACCCGATTCCTTCTCCTTAAGTAAATAAGTGTTTTAAAACTTCTTCAATTCTTCCAGCCTGAATCACTTTGATTTTAGGCTGGATATTGATCGTTGTATGCTTGGATACCACAATACTCTTAAAACCTAACTTTTCAGCCTCGTGAATTCGTTGATCGGCGCGTTGTACTGGTCGAATTTCTCCTGCAAGACCCACTTCCGCTGCAAAGCATAGATTTTTATTGATAGGACGATCTAAATTAGAGCTCAAAATAGCTGCAATGACCGCCAAATCAAGAGCAGGATCTTCAATGCTAATTCCTCCTGTAATATTTAAAAAGACATCTTTAGCCCCCAGTTTAAAACCAGCTCTTTTCTCAAGAACAGCTAGTAGCATATTGAGTCTTTTAATATTAAATCCTGTCGTAGATCGCTGAGGGGTTCCATAAACAGCTGAACTCACAAGAGCTTGTATCTCTACCATCAGTGGCCTCATACCCTCTAAAGTTGCAGCTATAGCTGTTCCAGAGAGGTCTTCATCTGAGTTGGAGATGAGAATTTTTGAGGGATTATTAACTTCATTAAGACCAGAGCCAATCATTTCATAAATACCGAGTTCAGCAGTAGATCCAAATCTATTTTTTAGAGCTCTAAGGATTCTGTAAACGTAATTCTTGTCGCCTTCAAATTGCAAAACCGTATCGACCATATGTTCTAAAATCTTTGGTCCCGCAATGGATCCATCTTTTGTGATATGTCCGATCAAAATCACTGGAGTATGGGTCTCTTTTGCAAATTGAATGAGGTCCGCTGTGGTGGCTCTTATTTGAGATACCGATCCAGCCGCTGATTCAATTAGGTCAGAATGCAGGGTTTGAATCGAATCGATGATCACAATATCCGGTTCGAGTTCTTGAATCTGTCTAAAGATATTTTGAATATTGGTTTCGGTAAGAATAAAACAGTTGTCTAAATCTCTATTGATGCGATCAGCTCGCATCTTGAGCTGTTTTTGGCTTTCCTCCCCAGACACATAAAGTGTTTTATAGGGAAGATTTAAGGCTATTTGAAGCAGCAGCGTACTCTTTCCAACTCCTGGTTCGCCACCTAAAAGGGTGAGGGACCCAGGTACGATACCACCGCCCAAAACTCGGTTCAACTCCTTGTCTGAGCTATCCATTCTGATCTCTGAATCAGTGGCAATATCTTTGACTTTTAATGGTTTTGAGGTCCTCGACGAGGAGGGTTTACTGACATCCCAAGCCTTTTTTTCTTCTTTTTGAACGACTTCTTCCACAACGGTATTCCACTCCTTACAGGAGGAACATTGACCTACCCATTTGGCGAATTGAGTACCGCAATTTTGACAGAAGAAAGAGGTTTTGGTTTTAGCCATTAAAAAAATATTAGAATGAAAACTCTAAAGTAACCCTATTTATTTTTAGATGCAATAAAGGGTAGGACTAAAAACGATAGGCTTCCTAAAACTACGACCATCAGTGTTTGAGTAATCCAAACAATCCATCCAAATGCATTACCAGCAATGGCAGAGATTCCGTAAATTGAAAGTGATTTATGGACGGCGATTGGGTAGAGTCCAATGCCTCCATTAGTGGCAGTCATGGCAAAGGCGCCTGCGATAAATCCGACTAAAACCTCGGAGAAGCTGAGGTCAACAACCTCTGGAACAGCAAATTTTAATACCCAAAACATTCCGACATAGGCAGCCCATATAAACAAGCTATGGCCTATAAATACCCATTTTTTTCGAAGCTTTAAGATGCTAAGAGCGCCTTCGATGAGTCCTCCAAAAAAGTCTCTAAATTTTTTGGCAAATCCTGATTTGGAATCTTTTAAGAATTTTAAAACTACAAATCCTACAATTAGCAGAACTGCCAATCCAATAAGAATGGTACTTATGGAAATTCCTTGAGATTTAAAGTAATCTAGGATGACATCTGTTTGAAGAATGATGCTCAAACCAATGACCAACAAAAGCATGATCAAATCGACAATTCGTTCGGTGACTATCGTTCCAAAACCCTTCTGAAAGGGAACCTCCTCATAGGTAGACAAAGCGGTTGCTCTTAAAAATTCTCCAGAACGAGGGATGCCTAAATTAGTTAGATAACTCATTAAGATAATCAAGATATTGGACTTAACAGGAGGCTGATATCCCATAGGTTCTAGAAGGTAGTTCCAACGAATCGCTCTCGATACATGAGAGAGGATCCCAAGCACCATCGAGAGTATTATCCATAGGGGTTCGATTTCCACTACATAATTGTAGATGAGTTCTCGTTCCTCAGGACTGGTTTTTGAATAGGAATAAGCAATCAAAAACAAACCCAATCCTATAGGGATGAGTGTTTTTAATAATTTGATCAGCTTGGCTTTCAAAATTATTCTAAAAGATTGGTTTCTTCGTTAGGAAAGACGATTGCAGGAGAAAATGTTTTAGCTTTTTCGTAATCCATATAGGCATAACAGATCAAAATGAGCACATCTCCAACAGCTACTTTTCGAGCTGCAGCTCCATTGAGGGTAATTTCACCAGAGTTTCTAGGACCAGGAATACAGTAAGTTTCCAATCGCTCTCCATTGTTGTTGTTGACGATTTGAACCTTCTCACCTTGGATAATATTAGCTGCATCCATGAGATCCTCATCGATTGTAATGCTACCGATATAGTTCAGGTCAGCACCGGTGACCTTGACTCTGTGAATTTTCGATTTTACTACCTGAATTTGCATGGCGCAAAGATACGACTATTTTTTAATTGATTTCAAGGTGTGTGTAGCCGATATTGTCGATTAAACGAACATCGTGAAACACGACTGCAATTAAGAATCTGTAGTGTTTGTTTTTTATAAATTCAGTGACAGGAATGAAGTTGTCAACACAGGCGATTTCAAAGTATTTTAGATCAAAATCTCCTTCTTTTGCAAAGCGATTTTCGATGAGCTCTTTGAGCTGTTGAGGGCTGTGATTTTTTGCGAGTTCAATTGCGAGCACCAAGGAATCGTATATAAAGACTGCTCTATCTCGTTGGGTTTCAGTCAAGCGACTGTTTCTGGAACTCATCGCTAATCCATTTGATTCGCGAACAATAGGACATGAGATGATTTCAATGGGTAATTGAAGTTGTTTGACAAGTGATTTTACAATGAGTAATTGTTGAAAATCTTTTTCACCGAAGTAGGCCTTATCTGGGCTTACTATTCTCAGTAATTCCTCTACAATGGTTCCCACACCATCAAAATGCCCTGGTCGATCCAGTCCCTCTAAATGTAGGTCAATACCTTCAAAATCATAGTTTTTTGACTGAACGTTTTCTTGGTACATCTCTTGAACAGAAGGAGTGAAAACGACAATATCTTTTGAAATTTCTCGGATGAGTTTTAAGTCGTTTTCAAGTGTGCTGGGATAGTTGATTAGATCCTCCTGATTGTTGAATTGAGTAGGATTCACAAAGATACTTGAAACCACTAGATCATTCTCCGCAAACGCTCTTTTTAAAAGACTGATATGACCCTGGTGAAGTGCTCCCATGGTGGGTACAAATCCAACACTTTTCTCACTTGAATGAAAATTCAAATAAGCTCTCAGTTCTTCTTTTGTATTAAAATGTCGTTCCATGTATGCTTTTGAGCAAGCAAACTTACTACAAATAAGGCTATTCTGCTTATTTTTTTGTAAATTTGCGCACCTAATTTAGGCAATCTAAAAATAGTGTGATATGAATGGTAAAAAGATTTTGTTTGTCAGCTCGGAATTAATCCCTTATATGCCTCATGATGAGGTGTCTAATTTGTCTTATGAGACTCCGAGAATGGTAAACAGTAGAGGTGGTCAGATCAGAATATTTATGCCCAAGTATGGGATCATCAACGAAAGAAGACATCAGCTTCACGAAGTGATTCGTCTTTCAGGGATGAATTTAGTGATCAATGACCTCGATATGCCATTGATTATTAAAGTTGCTTCGATTCCTAAAGAGCGCATTCAAGTTTATTTTATAGATAACGAAGAATACTTTAAGCGCAAATTTACCTTTACAGACGCAAATGGAGCTCTTTTTGAAGACAATGATGAGCGTGCTATTTTCTTTGCAAAAGGGGTGGTTGAAACAGTTAAAAAACTCAATTGGACCCCTGATGTGATTCACGTTCACGGATGGTTATCTTCATTGCTGCCATTGTATTTAAAGAAATTTTATGCAGATGAGCCTCTTTTTGCTCAGTCTAAAATTGTGACTTCTGTTTACGGTTCTAAATTTGAAGGTTCTTTAAATAAGGAGCTTATTTCTAAAATTGCTTTCGATGGAATTGCTAAGGAGGATATTTCTGCACTGGAAGACCCTACTTATAATAATTTGTTAAAAGTAGCAGTAGATTATTCTGATGCGATTATTTTAGCCTCAGAGAATATCGAAGACGATCTAAAAAATCACATTGAAAGTCTTCAAAAACCAGTATTGCCATTTGTGCCTATTCAAGAGTTTGAAGAGGCTTATTCAAATTTTTACAATACTGAAGTCTTAAGCTTAGATTAATGAATAGAAAAAATACTTTAGCCTCCCTACTTTTAGTTTTAATCAGTTCTGTTTTGTTTTTTTCATGTGAAAAAGACAATTCTATTTATGGAGAAGGATTGATTTCAGGTGAACTTTTTGAAACGAGTAAGGCCTACTATGACGTGGGACTTCAAACAAAGAAGTTAACAGCAGTTCAGTCGAGCGACCTGTCATTGTATCAGTTAGGAAACTTTAAGGATCCCATTTACGGAACGACTTCGGCTAAAATAGCAGCTCAAGTTCGATTGAGTTCCATCAATCCGATTTTTGGAACGTACAAACAATCCGATGAGGGAACAGCGATTGCTACACAAGAAAACGAGCGAACAACTTCTGCAATTTTATACATCCCTTTTATTTTAGATGCCGATAAGGATTCAGATTTTGACGGATTAATCGATGCCTATGACATCGATCCTGAAGATCCAAATAGCGACTCTGATGCTGATGGTGTGACAGATCTTGAAGAGTACAACAAAGGAACTGATCCCTTGAATGAAGATACTGATGGTGATGGTATTTTGGATGATGAAGATACAGAATACATTGGTAGCACCTATGCTAAAACCTTTGACCTAGACAGCATTTACGGTAATCTTGATGCAGACATTCACTTCAAAGTCAAGAAGTTGGATTACTATTTAGATGAGCTTGATGCTTCAACAAACTTTCTAGAAAAGAAAACATACTACTCTAATCAAGATTTTGAACCTTACACCTCAACGGTTTTATTTGATGATGTCATTCAGATCAGCAATAAGGAATACGTTTATTACAAAGAAGACGATCCTGCTACTGAAGATGTCGATGAATCTTTAGAAGTAGATTACAGAAAAGCTCCTGGGATTCGAGTGATGCTCGATCCTAAATTCTTTGATCGTTATTTATTAGGTCAGGAAGGCAGTGATAATTTGTTAAGTCAGTCCAACTTTGTCAATTTCATGAGAGGACTGCATCTTTCTTTAGGAGCAACTGACGAACTGATGATGCTATTAAATCTAACTGGAGCAGAGATTCGAGTAAATTATAAGTACGACAACTACAATAGCGACGATGAACTCGTCGAAAAAACTAGTTTCTACACTCTTAATTTGTTGACTCAGACTCAGTCAGGAGTGGTAGGAATTGCTGTTAACTCATTTGAAACCGAAGCGTATCAAGGGACGGTTTTAGATCAGATTCAAACCGTAAACCCATCGCGACTATACCTCAAAGGAGGGGTAGGAACAGTTGCTGAAATCAATCTTTTTGAAGGAGTAGACGCCGATGCAGTTATCGAGGAAATTCGCACCAATAATTGGATTATCAACGAGGCTAAATTGGTGTTTTACGTAGATCGCGCAACTTTAGATGCTGCTGGTCAAACCTATGAGCCGCCAAGACTTTATATGTATAATGCTCGAACAAAAGCGAATCTCATCAATATTGGAAACGAATCCTATATCGATGATTCTTACATGGGTGTGTTTACCAACTTCGATGGTAGAATTCAAAAAGAATTGGATCAGGGAATTAAATATGAAATTAGATTAACCGATCATATCAACAATATAATCCTCAGGGATTCTCTAAATGACCCTCTTCGATTGGAAATCGCTTCCGATGTTCGTTATCACGAATTCAACAAAGCAATGGAAGGAGATGATTCAATCAACATACACAAATACACGGCTACAACACCTTTGGGAACTGTTCTTTACGGGAATGGTGTTTCTCAGGAAGAAAAAGACAAAAAAATTAGATTAGAACTAAATTATTCAATCTCAAATTAAGAAATTATGTGCGGTATTGTGGGTTATATTGGGTCTAAAGAGGCCTATCCTATTATTATTAATGGTTTAAAGCGTTTGGAATACAGGGGTTACGACTCGACAGGAGTAGTACTCTATAAAGAAGGTGATTTAGCACTTTGTAAAACCAAGGGAAAAGTAGCAGATTTAGAAGCGATCTCTTCAAAACTTGCTGAATCTAAATCAACGATAGGTATTGGTCATACGCGTTGGGCAACTCATGGGGAACCCAATGATGTCAACTCTCACCCACACTTATCCAACTCTGGAGAATTAGCGATTATACACAATGGAATCATTGAGAATTACGATGCGATCAAGACACAGCTCGTCAATAACGGATTTGTATTTCATTCAGATACCGATACAGAAGTTTTAATTAACTTGATTGAATACGTAAAACAACAAGAAGGTGTAAAGCTTGGAAAGGCTGTTCAAATTGCTTTAAAGCAAGTGATTGGAGCCTATGCAATCGCTGTTTTTGATGTGAAGAAACCCAATGAAATTGTGGTAGCCAAACTCGGAAGTCCACTCGCTATTGGGATCGGAGAAGATGAGTATTTTATTGCCTCTGACGCAACTCCATTTATCGAATTCACCAATAATGCTCTTTACCTTGAGGATGGTGAAATGGCCATTATTAGACAAGGTAGAGAACTCAGAGTCCGCAATATAAATGACGATATCAAGATTGAAAACCCCAACATCTCTACTTTAAATATCAGTTTGGATCAGATTGAGAAAAGTGGTTACGATCACTTTATGCTCAAGGAGATTCACGAGCAACCCGATGTGGTTAGAGATACCCTTAGAGGTCGACTCTTAGTCAATGAGGGGGTGATTAAAATGTCGAGTATTGACGATCATCTCAATAAATTTATCGGTGCTAAGCGTATTTTAATTATCGCCTGTGGGACTTCATGGCATGCAGGGCTTGTAGGAGAATACCTCATTGAGGATCTCGCTAGAATACCCGTAGAGGTGGAATACGCATCGGAGTTTCGTTACAGAAACCCAATTATTACCAAGGATGATATCGTAATTCCAATATCACAATCAGGAGAAACAGCAGATACCTTAGCAGCGATCAAGCTCGCAAAAGAAATGGGTGCCTTTGTCTATGGAATTTGTAATGTAGTGGGTAGTTCGATTGCCAGAGAAACACACTCAGGAGCCTATACCCATGCTGGTCCAGAAATTGGAGTGGCTTCGACTAAAGCTTTTACAACTCAACTGACAGTTCTAGCACTCTTAGCAGCTAAAATAGCTGTGAGTAAAGGATCGATCAGTACCACAGAATTTCATCAATTCATCAATCAATTGGATGCCATTCCAAATAAGATTGCACAGGTGATGGAATCGGAGTCCAAGGCAAAAGAAATTGCAAAAGAATACGCTGATGCTACCAATTTCTTGTACTTAGGGAGAGGGTATAATTTCCCAGTAGCACTCGAAGGAGCCTTGAAGCTCAAAGAGATTTCTTATATCCACGCTGAAGGTTATCCAGCTGCAGAGATGAAGCATGGTCCTATTGCTCTTATCGATGAGAATATGCCTGTTGTGGTTATCGCACCGAAGCGAGGTCATTACGAAAAGATTGTTTCTAATGTAATGGAGATCAAAGCTAGAAAAGGAAAAATCATTGCAATTGTCAGCAAAGGAGATACGGAGATTGTGAATCTTGCTGATCACTACATCGAAATCCCTGACAGTGCTGAACCCTTAACTCCCATGATTACGACCATCCCACTTCAATTCTTGTCTTACTATATCGCAGTCATTAGAGGATGTAATGTAGATCAGCCAAGAAACTTGGCGAAGTCGGTTACGGTGGAGTAAAGTCTCTGGTGAATTCTTTTAAAGAGAACTACTTTATGAAATATAATTAAGTAGATGAATTAATCCTTAAAAAAGTACTTCCTTATTTTAAATTAGAGGAAGCTGAAATCGAACAGTAGTTATTTTA
>JABXHN010000061.1 GCA_013373635.1 Flavobacteriaceae bacterium | reverse complement strand
CCAGCGCATCCGACGATTTGAACCCGCTGCAATGCACCGCAATCGCAGGCGGCGCAGAGATCTGCGCAGCGATGTCCGAGATACGGTCGTCTGGCACGGTAATCAGCCAGATATCCGCAGGCGACATGTCGGTCAGCTCAATAGCCCGCCCCGCGACAGCAGCAGCCACTGCCGCTTGCGCACTGAGAAGGCTGCCGCTCGCCACGTCACCGATCCGCACGCCGTCCAGCCGCTCGAAAAGTCGCAGAAACGTGGCCCCGACACGCCCCGCGCCGACGATGTTGATAGTGGTCATCCTGCCCCTCCGATTTGTCGCCAAGCTATGCGCGAGGCCGGAACCGAAGCAAGGCCGGGCCTTCAAAGGATGAGGTTGTCAGGAAAAACGCCAAGCGAAATCAATGGCTATCAAAGAAGCATCAATTTCGTGAAATGGCGGAGACGAAGGCTGACCAACTTCTAACCTAACGTTCTGATTTATAGCAATTAACGGGCACGCAAGCAACATCAAACCCACATTTTCCCCCACACTTTTTCACTGAGCTAAGAGGCGGAAAATGGAAAGCGGACCACAGAGTTTCGGACGGACGGACACCCCGCCCCCTTAAGGGGCGGTGGGGGTGTCCGTCCGTCCGAAACTTTTTCGCCATTTTCGTTTTTGTCCGGTCGCCCTCGGAACAATCTCCTTCTTAGAGAGGAGAGGCGCGGTGCCGATCCTGACCAACCCCAACGAAAGCAAGACTGTGAACACCACGCCTTCCCACTCCCGACATAAACCCGTTCCGACAATTACCAAAGCGGGCGAGTTCCAACCAACAATCAACGCTCCGTTTGTAGTGAAAAACCTTTTCAAACCAGGAGAGGTCGGAATGATTGCAGGTGCGCCGGGGCTCGGCAAATCAACCATTACCGCCGCAATCGCAGCCCACGCAGCCCAAGGCCGAGACTTTGGCGACTTGTCAGTCAAAAATGCAGTAGTAATCTACTATGCTGCCGAAGATGCCTACGGCGTCCTTTGCCGGGCATATTCCTATGTTCGCGACCCCGCGTGTGCAGACGCACCATTCTATGTTGTCGATGGCGCACCCAATCTGCTCGACTCCGAAACCCCGGAAACTGTGGCGCGTTTCGTAACGTCGATGATGGCTAAGCATAGATGCGAGCAGGCTTTGGTGGTTTTCGACACGCTGAATCGTTGCATCGGTGAAGCAGATGAAAACTCGTCAAGCGCAATGGGCACCGTAGTTGGCAATGCCGCCTTGATTGCAAAGCAAGCGAATGCATCGGTTATCTTGGTTCACCACACCGGCATAGGTAATCCAGATCGCCCGCGCGGCTCATCTGCTTTTCACGGTAATGTCGATTGTCTCTGTTTGCTAAATGAAGCTCCCCAGTCTGGAGCATCGAAAGTGGTTTTGCTTAACGCGATTAAACAGAAAAACGCGCAAGAACTTGGGCCGCTTCCTTTCAAGCTTGCGAGTCTTGAAATCGGCACAGACGACGAAGGCTATTTGGTAACTGTGCCAATGGCGGTTCCAATGGAGCCCAAATCCTTCGCGAAATCCACAAGAGCCGCAAATGACAATCGCTCGACGCCTTCGAAAACCGAAGCGAGACGCGCAGACATAGAACGCGTCTTGTTTGAACTCGGCAAGACAAACCAAGGTGCTTTTTTTGCGCCAACCCAGATTGCGGCGAGATCCGGTTCTCCTTTCAATGATGTTCGAAACTCTGACAGCCTGCGGGTTGCGGTTCGGCGCTCTTTAGAAGCGTTGGAAAAAGAAGGCAAGGCAGAGCGTAGCGAGGAGGGTTACCGCATTGCGCTGGGGAAGCCTATCAGCGTTGACGTGGGCTCAATCGGTTGACGCTTGGAGGTTGCGCATCCTCACCCCTCCGACAGGGGATGCGCTTACTTCGCCCTTTCTTTGGCTTGAAGCCTTTCCATCTCTTCCTCGAAATAGTCGAGCAAAGACGAAGCAAGGCTACGCAAATCATTTTTCGCAATCTTTGAAAACTCGTGATCCGCGAGGCGGAACTGGCGGCAATGCCGCGAGGCGTGCACCAATATGGTGTCCAGTGATTTGACCAGTTTTTCGTCCATTCGTCTTTCTACCTATATCCAGTTTTTGAAGGCGCACAACGGATAAAATAGTCATTTTATCCCACCTCCAAAACGGCAAGCTATGGCACTCTTTTCTTTTCGTCATTCAGTAAAAACCTTTTCCCCGAAGTGCGAGAACGCGACCCGTGCAGCGAAGTTTGGTCAAACCACTGCGCATTTGAGATACATCACCCGTCCAGCAGCTGCGCGAATAACGCTCCGAAAGAGGTTGGAGCATTCCTCTGACAACTTACTGGGTCAGGCTATTGAAGCCGAGGCAATGCAGCGGAGGGGAAGGGTTTGCGAAAGGTTTATCATAGCCCTTCCGGTGGAAGCGACGCCGGAACAACGCGTCGAACTGGCGCGAACCTTTGTCGAGGAACTTACTCGGGGAAAAGCAGGATATGTCTTGGCGATTCACGATAAAGCGGGGAACGATCTTATCAACCCTCATTTCCACCTTGTCGCATTTGATCGGCACGAGAAGACCGGGGGGCGAGGACGCCCAAGAAGCGTTCTGAGGATGGCGCAAAAGAACGCCGTCGAAATGTGGGCCAAACGATGGGCCGATATTCACAACGAGAGAATGAGCGAATGGGGGTATGGGGATGAAAGCAGCATCTCAAACCTTTCCTTTCACGACAGGGGTATCGACCGTATCCCCGAAATACACGAAGGACCGGCATCGCGCGCAATGTTAGCCCAAGGAATTGAGCCACCTAAAAAGAAGGAATGGCGCCCTATCGACGCGGGGCAAACCCGGGCAGAAGCGAATCGCATCATTCGCGAAATCAATCAGTTAAATGGAGAGATGAGCAATGACACAGGCAATCGACTGGGAGGCACAGTTCGAGGAAATCAGAAAAAAAGCGACGGCAGCCGCACGCCACTCCGAAAGGATAGTCAATGGAGTCGCCCAGTGCCTGGCGGAAATGAGAATCCAAAAGAAATCCCTTTGCGATCTAGCCAAGGCGCAACAGGAGATGAGCAACCGCCTTGGCTCACTCGAAACCGCAATAAGCTCCTTGACAGCACACAACCAAGCCCCTCGAAAGCAAACCACAAACAGTCATTTATTGACGCTCCTGAGCGGCCTCGCTGGCCTCCTGATCGGCGTCGTCGTGTCAGGCGTGTTTTCTTAAATCTGATTATCCTACGAAACGCCGTCCGGGATCGGCTTGCGACTCTTGGCGGTCGCCGCCGCCCCTTGCCTGCGCACCCGATGTCTGGAGCGAGTATTGGGGCCAAAAGAAGCTCTAGTTACCGAGAGGGCATAGGAGTCGAAAGGTGAGAGCAGAAACCACCAGTCCTAGTTGCATTGCTGCTTGCCTCCGGTGTAGCCTCTTGGAAAACAACACCGAAGCAAAGCAGTGCCTGAATTTAATAACCTGATTTCACGCTTCGGAATCGAAGCGCAACGCCGTCTATCTTCGGTTGTTTCTGGCCGTCCCGAAGAGCAGCTGCGGGCCCCACTCGAAATCCTGTTCCCCGGCCTCGCCGAGCAGTGCGGCCTTGGCCCGAACGACATCTTTCTCGTCCCCGAGACACCTATGCCGGATTTGGCTATCCGCCCCGACTACGCGATTATGCGACGGCGTGGCACCTCCTCGGACCTTGTCGGCTTTGTGGAAATCAAGGCTCCAGGAAAAGGCGCGGACCCGCGTCGCTTCACCGACGCACACGACAAGAAGCAATGGGAGAAACTGAAAGCTCTTCCCAACCTCATCTACACCGACGGCAATGAATTCTCGGTTTGGCACGACGGCGAACTCCAAGAAGCCCCGAGCGGGTATGGCGTAGTGCGCCTTACAGGCGATGTAAGGACCTCTGGGAGCGCTTTGGCGGGTTCTGCGGACCTTGTGTCCATTTTCAACAACTTCCTCACCTGGGCGCCTACCAGCCCCCGCAATGCCCGTGAACTTGCGCGCATTTCTGCCCGCCTGTGCCGATTGCTCCGTGATGAGACCATCGAGCGCCTTGAAGCCGATGACTTCAACGTAGCCGCGCTTCGGGCCGACTGGCGACAAATCCTGTTCCCCGAGGCTGATGACAAACAGTTCGCCGATGGCTATGCCCAAGCCGTCGTTTTTGGCCTCCTGATGGCACGAGCACGCGGTGTTTCGCTGGCCGATGGAATCGATCATGCCGCCCGCGACCTGCGATCCACTGACTCCCTAATCGGGACCGCTCTTGGATTTTTAACCGCAAATCCTGACACTCTTGCGACATCGCTCAAATCTCTCACACGGGTACTGGACGCAGTGGATTGGCCCACCGTTTCACGCGGTGATGATGACGCTTGGTTGTACTTCTACGAGTTCTTTCTCGAAACCTACGATAACAAACTCCGCAAGCAGACAGGCTCTTACTACACTCCGCCAGAAGTGGTGCGAGCAATGGTGCGGCTCACAGACGACGTTCTTCGACACCCCTCCCGCTTTGGGCTATCGGGCGGCTTCCGTTCCGACGAAGTGACGGTTATTGACCCGGCCGTTGGAACGGGCACCTACCTCTTGGGTATTCTGCGCCACATCGCAGAGCAGGTTGAGGCCGACCTCGGCGCAGGAGCAATCCCCGGAGTCATGGACGCAATCGCGCAAAGGCTCATCGGTTTTGAGTTACAGTTTGGCCCGTTCGTGGTCGCGCAACTTCGACTACTGAGCGAGTTGGTCGAACTCACCGGAAGCACCCATATTCACCCCCGCCTGTTCGTTACAGACACCCTCTCGGACCCCGAGGAGTCTCGCGCTCGTCTGCCCTCCCTCTTTGCGCCACTGACGGCCAGTTACGAAGAGGCCAACCGCATTAAGGGCGAGGAACCGATTACCGTTGTCATTGGCAACCCGCCTTACAAGGAAAAGGCAAAAGGCCGGGGCGCTTGGATTGAGAACGGGCGCGACGGCGAAGCGGCCCCGCTTGACGAATGGAAGACTCCGCCGGAATGGGGCGCAGGGGCGCACCTGAAACACCTGAAAAACCTTTATGTCTACTTCTGGCGTTGGGCGACTTGGAAAGTCTTTGGCGACCCGCCCGCCGAGGGAGAGACCCCAAGGCCCGACCGGAAGGGTGTAGTCTGCTTCATCACCGTCGCCGGGTTCCTCAATGGTCCCGGCTTCCAGAAGATGCGCGCAGACCTGCGCCGAGACGCTGATGAAATCTGGGTCATCGACGCGACTCCAGAGGGACACCAGCCGCCTGTGAACAGTCGGATTTTTCAGGGTGTCCAACAACCGGTCTGTATCGTTATTGCGGCGCGGAATAGCGACGAAGGAACAGAAGACCCAGCGGTCGTGCGCTTCCGACGCCTGCCTGCGGTCCGACGCGAAGACAAATTCACCGCACTTGCCTCAATTGGAATCGATGATTTGGAGTGGGAAGTGTGCCCTAGCCAAATGCGTGCCCCTTTCTTGCCAAACGGCGAAGGAATTTGGGGGGCAGGTGCTCCAATCGAAGATGTTTTCTTGTGGGACGGCTCCGGAGTTATGCCCGGTCGCACTTGGGTAATAGCTCCTGATTCACAATCACTCGCCGAACGCTGGCGAACCCTTAAATCAATGACCGATGCTGACGAGCAAGCACGGGTATTTCATCCCCATTTGAGAAATGGTCGCCCCGGGGACAAACACATCGACAAAGAACTGCGCTCGGGCTTGCTTGGGCATCCTTTCCGCAGTCAGGCTGTTCGTGTGGACACTGGTCAGGTAATTCCACCAGTGAGATACGCAGCACGTTCTTTCGACAGGCAATGGATAATTCCAGATGGTCGCCTCATCAACCAACCCAACCCATCCCTCTGGGAGAACTTTGGGGCTCAACAGATTTATCTAACAGCACTTCATCGTTCGAGCCCGCAGACTGGGCCAGCGCTAACAATAACGAGCATCGTTCCAGACTTGGACCATTACAAAGGCTCATTTGGTGGCCGTGTATTCCCGTTATGGAGCGACAATTCAGCAAGCCAGCCGAATGTTCGCCCCGCACTCTTGGCGGCTTTGACGCGAAGCCTAGCCAACCCCGTCACTGCCCCCGATATGCTGGCCTACATCGCGGGTGTGGCAGCCAATCCCGCCTATACAGAGCGCTTCCAACCGGACCTCATTCAACCCGGCCTGCGCATACCGCTGACCGCCCGTCACGACCTCTTCCAAGAGGCGGTTGAAATTGGCAAGAGGGTCGTATGGCTTCATACCTACGGCGAGCGCTTCATCGACCCCGCCAACGAGCGTCCCGCAGGCCCGCCAAGGGCCGCAGGAGGCCCCACTATCCCGAGGGGTGGAGCCATCCCGGCGGACCCTGACAAGTTCCCCAACGAGTTGCGCTATGACGATGCCGAGCGTCGGCTCTATGTCGGCGAAGGATTCATCGACAATGTGTCGCCGGAAGTCAGGGCGTATGAGGTCTCTGGAAAGAACATCATCGACCAGTGGTTCAGTTACCGCCGCCTCGACCGCAGCCGCCCCATAATTGGCGATAGACGCCCTCCCTCGCCGTTGGAGAAAATCCAGCCAGACCGATGGCCCGCGTCGTATACCGAAGACCTCATCAACCTGCTTCACGTGCTGACGCTTTTGACCGCATTGGAGGCCGACCAAGCCGACCTCTTGGAGCGCATCTGTTCCGGCCCACTCATCGACGCCGAATTGTTGCGCGCCGAAGGGGTGTTTGACGACGACAGCGCTGCAGCAACCCGCGCAGGAGATGACCGTCAGGACGAGTTCGCATTCTGATTATCGGTTTTGATGGTTTCGGCAAACATCTGCTCATATTCGTCATCGCCCATTCGCATCCGCAATACCGCCTCCCGACGATCGGCAGGCGTCGCATCGTTAGCGAACAGGTCCCATCGACCGTCAACCCAAAGGGCCCAATCCTCCATTAAGATTTCCCTGTGGTGAAATCGCTCAGTCCGATTGTAAGCCCGCACCGTTTCATTTCCGACCAAATGGGCCAGCGCAGTTTCCGCAACATCGTCGCGTGCGTCCGCAATTTCCGCCGACCAAGTTCTAAAAGCCGCCCGCATTCCGTGAACCGTAGCTCCGGGATAGTGGGATTGTAATAGCTTACGCATCGTGTTTTCCGAGATCGGCTTTTGTGGGTTCTTCGGAGATGGAAATACAAGACTGACAGCTTTTGAACGCTTCTCTCGCAATAATCGGAGAATGCCCTGGGCTTGATCACTTAGAGGAATCCTGAACTCCTCTCGCCCCTTCATATTTCCTTCCGGGATGGTCCAAACCGACAATTGTTCGTCGAACTGGTCCCAAGTTGCGAGCCGAATGGAACCGGACCGCGAAGCCGTCAGGATGGTAAAGCGCAGCGCCATCGCTCCGATTGCGTTGGATTCCAACAGCTTTTTCCAAAGCTTAGAAACCTCGAAATAATCAATCGCTTTGAAGTTTTGTGGCTTATCTCTTTGATCACGCATAAGTCCAGAAAGCCCCTTAGCCGGGTTGACAGTCGATCTGTATCCCGCCCCACAAGCGTGATCAAAAACCGTTGAAATGCGTTGCAGAACTCTCCGTGCCGTCTCCGGTTTCTTTGTCCAGATCGGGTTCAACAAGTGTTCAATATCGTCCTGATGAATTTCCTGAACCGACATCTTTCCAATTGTTGGGAAGGCGTAGGTTTCGAGCGTCCGAATCCACTGCGCAATGTGTTTACCATTGTTCATTTTGTCCTGAAACTTCCGGTCGTGGACACGGCGAGCCATCACCTCGAATGTCATATCTTGCCCATTGCCTGCTCGGGTGTGGGCTCTTGGATTGCCGCCCAAGGCAGCGATCCGCCGCAACTCAAAGGCTTTAGCACGGGCGTCAGCCAAAGAAACGACATTGGCAGACCCCAAGCCATAGTCTCGTCGTCGCTTCTTGACGGTTATCCGCAGAAGCCAACGCCTTGCGCCCGACTGGTCAACTTCGAGATATAGCCCCCCGCCGTCCGTATGTCGTCCGGATGGTGCAGCTTTTACAAACGCCGCCGTGAGTCGCCGTTCGATGTGAGGCCCCGACCTCTTGCCTGTCGGCTTGCCTTCAAAGTTTGAACCATCCATTTGATCTACCCCACAAAATACCCCACAAAATCTTTAGGGTCGATTGTGGCCAGATGTTGAGCACCGAAAGGAGAAACCGTGTAAATCTTGCGGTTTCGCTTGGTGATCCACCTAAAAACTGGGGTTTCTGGCGGAGACGAAGGGATTCGAACCCTCGAGACGGTTT
>JABXHN010000076.1 GCA_013373635.1 Flavobacteriaceae bacterium | reverse complement strand
TCGAACCAGTGACCCCCTGCTTGTAAGGCAGGTGCTCTGAACCAGCTGAGCTAAGAGCCCTAATTACTCCTTTGCAGAAGCGAGTGCAAATATAAAGCAGTTTTTGAATTCCCAAAAGCTTTTTTTATATTTTTTTAATTAATTGTCAATAAATGTTTTTTGAACCAATTCAGTTAAATCTAATTTGATGAGTTCCCAATACTTCCCTAGTAAACAATTCGGGTCTGGTTCAAAGTCAGCTCTTTGAAAATTTGTTAAATTTTGCACTAAAACATCCCTATTATGAACATAAGAATATTTAGATTTATGAAAATCGAAAAGCTCATTCAAACTATAATACTCTAGTAATTCATGTAAATCCCAAAAGTCCTTTTTTCTACCCCCATTAGATATTACTTCTAGTTTCATAGTTGCGATCTCTTCTACAGTCGCCAATCGAATACCATCTACAATTTTAAAATCCTGATTAAAGAGTTCAGTTGAATAAACATCAAGCTTTACAAGATCACTCTTTGTTTTTCCAATAAAGTATGATTTACCAAAACTTATTAGATCAGAACCCGATCCAAAAACTATTGGGAAGTTTTTGTCTAAAAAGTTTTCAATACTCGTAAAATCAATAGTTCCGTATTGAATATCAGAAAACAAATCTATATCAATTGAAATTCGATGTCCCAGCTGTAAGCTTAATGCTGTTCCTCCTACCAATCTAAAATCTGAGAAAACAGAACTTTTCATCAAAACTTCAAGATAATCTCTCAAGTTACTATTGACCGTATTCCATTTTAACTCATTCATTCTATGTTATAGAATTTCTTGATTTCTCTCTTTTCATAAGAACCTCCACGCTCCATTACACGATCAATAACAAACTTCTTATGGTGAACCCAATCGATCTTATCGATTTTTGTATCCCAAAAAATAGCTTTATTAAATTTGCTCAAATCAGGGATGCGCATCAGTTTCTGCTTTTCAATTTTAATATCATAATATACCTGTAAGGACATCAATAAACCTTCTTCAAGACCTAAAACCTCTTCAATTTTCAAAGAAAGAGCGGTATTCATGTTTCTTTTACCTTTTGTAATAGCTCCTAGTGTTTGTGGATATTCTCCAATTGAAAGTGCAAAAGGAGCTTTAGCTAAGTTCCTCGCTTTTAATTCACGCTCCAAAAAAACCCCTGGATGCAATCCCTTAATTAATTCAATTGATTTCATATTACAAATATAAACATATTTGTTTATATGATTATGTTTATTTAATGAATTTGAAATTAAACCTATCTTTGAACAAATCATTCAACTTGAATAAAATAACATTACTTTTTTTTCTATTTATAAGCCTTCATACCACTTTAAAGGCTCAAGAGGATCATCCTCATATCGAACCCTTACCAGCAGAAGAATACTATTTTAGAATTCATTACGGTTTTTTTAATGCCGTATATGCAAAACTTAGCAGAAGTGAAGAAGTTTTTGAAGGAAAAAAAGTAAATCACGTAGTCGGTTCAGGAGCTACCACAGGAGTAGCACGATTGTTTATGAAAGTCGATGATCGCTATGAAAGTTACTACACTAATGATTTTAAACCCTACTATTTTAAAAGATCCGTTCGAGAAGGAAACTATGAAAAAGACGAGGAGATTCGTTTTGATTATCAAACCGAGAAAGCAATCGTCACTAATTTAACTTCTTTGGAAAGAACTACTATCCCAATAGTTGATGAGTTACAAGATTTAATGTCCTATTACTTCTACTTAAAAGAAACCATTAACCCAAAACTATTAAAAGTTAATGATGTCATTACAGTTCCAATTGTATTTGATGCCGATGGAATCTTCTACTTTAAGGTAAAATACCTTGGCGAAGATCATATCAACTCTGATTTTGGAGAAAAGGATTGTTATTTGTTTCAGCCCTATATTGATTTTGGATCAAGAGTCTTCGGTGAAAACAAGAATTTTAAGGTTTGGATTTCAAAGGATGAACTATTGCCCATCAAAGTAAAAGCTCCTCTGGTAATCGGAAGTATTGTAGTGGACTTAGAAGAATATTACCGTTCAAAGTAAATTATCCGACAGTAAATGTTTAACAACCGGCTAATCGATTTTTATTGTATTTCTTGTAATGATCAATATTTAGATTAAATGAAATTCAATTTAATACTAGTTTCACTAGGTTGCTTTCTAATTATGTTTATTTGCATAAATAATAGTTTTGTTATTACTTTGTAACTACAATATATAATACTATGGAGCTTTCAATAATCAAAATAGGCAATTCAAAAGGAATTCGTTTAAGTAAATCAATTTTAAAACAATTGGGGATAAAAGACCGAGTGGAACTTATTGTTAAAAACGATCAATTAATCATAAAACCAATTTCAAAAGTGAGAGATGGATGGGAAGATCAATTTAAACAAATGGCTGAATTAAATGATGATCAACTATTAGTTCCTGACGTTTTTGATGATGAAACAATTGAAAAATGGTGATTAATCAATACGACATTTTACTTGTAAATCTTGATACTACACAAGGAAGTGAAATTAAAAAAACTAGACCTTGCGTTGTGATTTCACCAAATGAAATGAATTTTCATTTGAATACCATTATTATTGCTCCACTAACATCTACAACAAAAACCTATCCAACGAGAATTCCAATAAATTTTCAAAATAAAAAAGGTGCGATATCTATTGATCAGATTAGAACTATTGACAAAAAGAGAGTCCTTAAAGTCATGGATCAATTAGATCAAAAACTAATCATAGAATGTAAAAATATCATCAGAGAAACATTCGTTGATTAAATCATAACTAAATCAATTGTATTTGATGCTAATAGCATCTTCTATTTTAAAGTAAAAGCACCTTTTGTAATTAGAAGTATTGTTGTGGAACTTGGTCAGAAGAAACTAAATAGAATATTATGATAAAACTAAGCCTTACTAAGTCAAAATACTTTATTTACCTATTAGCTATTTTATTCGTAGTTACCTTTATTCGATTTATTCAACTGAATTACCAAACTGAATTATTTACACCTTATACTTCACTTTCAATTACGATTGGATTATTACTAGCATCCATTGAAACTTACAGATATCACAACTATCATTTAGAACATTCTTTGTGGTTACTAAAACCTTTAGCTATACTACTATTCACTATTCTAGTTATTCTTATCACTGGATTTGGTCTTGCTAAACTCATACAAGACCAATGGGATCCCGCATCTGTGAATGCATTTCAAATAAGTGCATTCTTTCTCCTCAATACACTGTCTGTAATTTTAGGTATTAAAATAAAATTGAAATCTTAACAAAAAAGGTTTGACGCTCTTAGCTACGAATCGTTTAAGTAGTACTATTGTTTTTATAACTACCATAAAAGGTCTCCTTAATTTGTTTGCGAAGCATCAACCAAACAACAGAAAAAATTCCAAATGAAATTACAATTTCATTCCTAAGTAATTTTAAAAATGCTTCATAAGTCATCGATTCATTTTCTGAATAATACAAAAACAAACTCATTAGAATCATAAAAAAACAAGTTGTACAGAAAAGCGCAAACATGCTCGCTAAATATTTAACTCGTGGTGAATCCATATATAAAAATTAAGACATTATTGATGCTAATGCTGCTCCTAAGGCTACACAAACAAAATAAGAGACTGGAGCTACTGGTCCAGTTGCCAATGCAGCTCCTACAGCCCATGTTATACTTGACCCTGCCGCTCCTCTTCCATCGGCTTTAACCCAAGAAGCTGTTGCTTTTGTATTCATATCTTTGTGTTTTTTTCCATTTGAAACACCAAACCAATAATCAGACGAGGCCTTAGATGTTTCAGCGAATAGTTCGATTACCTTCAAATTAGTTGGATCGATGATCTGTTTTTTTAAATTCATCAAACGATCTACCTCGATCTTTAATTGATTGGGCTTGTTGTAAGTAAGAGAAATAACACTATCAATTTCAAGATACAGATTTTTTGCTTGATCAGTATTCAAAAAATTTAAAATCAATTGATGATAATCCACTTCAATACTATCATTCTTAGATTGAATTGATTTTTCAAAAGCCCATTCATAAGATGCGATCACTTGTTCTTGAGGAATACCAAAATCTAATGCCTTCAGGGTTGTTATTAAATCTTTATGATTTTTTCTCTCATTGTTAATTTGAATGAGAAATTCATTATGCTTTTCAGCTACTTCTTTTGAATTGACACAAAGCAACAAACTATTGATGTCCGAGTTTTGATTTTGAATCCTTGATTCTTTGTCGCAAGAGGCATTAAAAACAAGTAATAGAGCAGAAAAGGCAGTTAGAATTTTAAGATTTTTCATGACGAAGCTGTTTAATTACTCAAAACTATTTATAAAAAAATGAATAGCCGGTTGTTAAACGTTTACTGTCGGATAATCTAATAATTTCACACCACCTCCGCCACCACAAACGTACTCCCACCTACATAAATCACATCCTGCACAGTTGCTTTGGATTTAGCAGCTTCTAAAGCTAATTGTACTGATTCGTGGGCAGTAGCCTTTAATCCAGCATCTTCTAACTTTTCTAAAAGTAGGTTTTGATTGAGTGCTCTATCAATTTTTGGAGCACAGGTGTAATAAATGGCATCCTTTGGAAGTAATTGAATGACTCCATCAATGTCTTTATCACTCACCATTCCAATCACTAGATGAAGTTGTTCTTTGGGCTCTTCTTCTAATTGTTTTAGGGTATAGCTGAGTCCTTCTTTGTTATGGGCGGTATCGAGTATGATCTTAGGGTTTTGTTGTATGATTTGCCATCTCCCTAACAGATTGGTGTTTTTCACCACAGAAAGCAATCCATTCACTAAATGCTCCTGAGTTATTTTAAAGCCCTCTAAGCGTTTGATAACCTCCACCACTCCATTAATATTCTTAGGTTGATAATTGCCTTTTAAATCGCTTTTAAAGCTTGATGGAGCCGCTAAATAGATAGGTGCTTTCACCTCATCTGCCTTTGCCTTAAAAACCTCCCAGGTTGCTTCTTGATATTCACTGATCACCACTGGAGTATTTGGCTTGATGATTCCAGCTTTTTCATAGGCGATCTTGGGTAGCGTATCTCCTAAAAACTGCATATGATCAAAACCAATATTGGTAATTAGCGACACCTCTGGCTTTATAATATTGGTAGAATCCAAACGACCGCCTAATCCCACCTCGACAATAGCAATATCGACTTTATTTTTTGCAAAAGCTTCAAAAGCCATTGCAACCGTCAATTCAAAAAAAGAAAGACTGTTGTGTTCAATATAGGATTGGTGGGTTTCAATGAAACGTACCACTTCCTCCTTTTGAATCATCTGCCCATTGATCTTAATCCGCTCTCTAAAATCTTTTAAATGAGGAGAAGTATACAAACCAACCTTATAACCTGCCTCTTGAAGAATGGAAGCCAGCATATGAGACGAAGAACCCTTTCCATTGGTTCCAGCTACGTGAATGGATTTAAATTGCTTATGAGGGTTGTTTAAATAGGTGCAAAAATTAACAATGGGTTCCATTTTATTGGAATAGGCCTCCTTCCCTTTGAGTTGGTAATTGGGAAGCTGGGCGTACATCCATTCAAGGGTCTGCTGATAGTCCACTACTGACCTAATTTAAAGTGAATCACCACAAAACCAATTTGACGATCTGGAGCATTGGAATCCGGATCAAAGCGATACGACAAGGCGGTGCGTTTTGCTGGCTCTAATAAACAAGAAGCATTATTGGTAGTTCCTCTAATACCAGGATCTGCCTCGATCACTCTTCCGTTTTTATCGACTAAAATTCGAACCACCACTGTTCCTTCTTCATCACAGGTTTGTTTATACACCTGAAAACCACTGAGGTTTCTACCAGAAAGACCATATCCTTCGGTACCTGACGCATCAGGTGAACCGTAAAAACTAGCCGCATACGGATCTCCACTAGGGTCTCCTTGTTGGGTGTTTCCGATTTGATCTCCTTGACTCGATTCTGCCTCTGCTGCACCTAAGATGGAAGATAGTGCATCCGTTGTTTTTTGATCCGGTTTAGGAGGTTCTGGAGTCGGTTCTACTTTTACCTCTTCTTTGGGTGTTAGATCTTTTACGGGCTCCTTTACTTCCTCTTTTGGAGTTTCCTTTGGAGTCTCTTTAGGAGTTTGTGCAACCTCCTCTACCTTTGGCTCTTCCTTAGGAATCACTACCTCTGAACTATCTTCTGTCAATACTTCTTCGACCTCCTCTTTTGAAGTTTCTTCAACAGGAGTTGGTGGTGGAGTCACTTCTTGTTCTGGCTGTTTTGGGCTAGGAGTTGGCTCTGGTTGTTGCTGAGTGTTAGAAGTAGATATTGGAGCAGCAGCATTAGAATTCCCAAAAGAGATGAGTATACCATTTTCATCTGGTGGATCCAAATACTTTAATCCTACAAAAAACAAAAGAAGTACTAGGCCTAACAGGAGTACCGTCGTTAGGCCAAACGATTGACGTTCAAATTTAGTTTCTAATAGTGCCATTAATTAGGGCGCACCGCTAAAATCACCTTGTAGCGATGTTGCTGTGCTAAATCCATTACATACACTGCTTCTTTAACTGCTACTGATTCCTCAGTTCTAAGAATAATAGTCGGTTCTTCTCGGTCTTTAAGCGCATTGACAAGGGCTGTTTCGAGCTCCATCTTCGTCAGTTGTTTTTCATCCAAATAATAGTTCAAATCCTTATCGATACTCACCGATACATTTTGAACATTAGTCGATTTTCCTTTGGCCTTTGGCAATAGTAAATCCAAAGCGTTTGGAGCATTGGAAGTCAACATAAAAAACACCAATAGCAAGAAAACGATATCTGTCATGGAAGACATCGAAAACTCTGGTGACACCTTATTTCTGCCTTTTAATTTCATGAATTAAACTGGTTCGTTTAATAAATCCAAGAAGTCAACCGCATTTGCTTCCATCTTGTGAACCACCTTATTAGTGATGTTCACCAAATGGTTGTAGCCAATGTAGGCGATAATCCCAACAATAAGACCTGCTACAGTGGTTGTCATTGCGGTATAAATACCAGAAGCCAAGAGTCCCATTTCAGCCTGACCTCCACTAGAGGCCATTTCGTGAAAGGCTAAGATCATCCCAATCACCGTTCCAAGGAATCCAATCATCGGAGCAGCACCAGCAACTGTTGCCAACACTGAAACGTTTTTCTCCAGTTTATAAACCTCAAGTGTCCCTGCATTTTCAATAGCCGTATTGATATCGTCAAGTGGCTTTCCAATACGAGCAATCCCCTTTTCGGTTAAACGAGCTACAGGAGAATCGGTCATCTTACACAAATTCATCGCAGCATCGATCTTGTGATTGGAGATGTGATCCCTGATCTGATTCATAAAGTTGGCATCTATTTTAGAAGCCGCCTTAATCGCAAACAAACGCTCAAAATAGATATACAATGCAACTCCTAAGAGCACAAAGAGGACAGATATGATGAGTATAGATCCTGTACCACCACTTAAAATTAGATCCATCACAGAGAGGGTTCGCTCTTCTTGAAGTACCTCCGAGGCACTATTACTGGCTTCTTGTAGATTCATAGATTCGTTAATTAGTTTAATTTAAACAAAGTTTATGCCACGTTTAAGACAAAGTCTCTAAGGAGTATAAATGCTGCAGATCCTGCTGCAAAACCGATAAATGCCAACCAAGAAATCTTCTTTAAATACCAGAAGAAATCAATTTTTTCCATTCCCATCGCCACAACACCAGCTGCAGAACCAATAATCAACATCGATCCACCTGTACCCGCTGAATAAGCGATAAAGTGCCAAAGTGGATTGTCCAATCCTTCAGAGAACATACCGATACTTGCAGCAACCAAAGGAACGTTATCAATTACAGCAGATCCTGCTCCTAATAAAAGAACCACAACATCTGTATTTGGAAAAGTTGAATTCAAGCCTTCAGCAAAATGGAATAAAATTCCTAACGATTCAAGTGCCGCAACTGCTAATAAAATCCCTAAAAAGAAAAGGATCGAAGGCATTTCGATACGCGCTAAGGCCGTATGAACAGGAGAGTGATGTGAACCACCATCTTCGTTACCACTCATCGCTCCTCCAACACTAAACGCTCTACTTGAGAGGATTTCAGCAAAAGTCGCTACAATTGCTAACGAAAGCATCATTCCTACATAAGGAGGAAGGTGGGTAATGGTTTTAAAAATCGGAACAAATACAATAGATCCAAGCCCTAAATACAGCATAAAGGAACCTTGTTTTGTTTTACCCGTATCATCATCTTCCATCTCAATATCACCTTTGAAGTGCTTACTCCTTCCCATAATCAGTACAGGAACAATCATACAAATCAGTGATGGAATCAATAAGTGCTCAATAAGTTGAACCGTTGATACTTTATTGGCAATCCAGAGCATGGTTGTAGTGACATCCCCAATTGGAGACCAAGCTCCACCTGCATTTGCCGCAATAATGATCAGACCTGCAAACCACAATCGAGTATTGCGGTCTTTAACTACTTTTTGCAAGATGGTAATCAGTACGATTGTCGCAGTAAGGTTATCGATAATAGCCGATAAGATAAATGCTAAAAAGGCAAAAAGCCACAGTAATTTACGCTTGCTTTTAAATTTGATAAAACTCTTGATTGTTTGAAATCCATTAAAGTGATCAATGATTTCAACAATCGTCATTGCCCCTAATAGAAAGACAAGAATTTCAGCTGTTTTCCCCAAATGATGTAGAAGAATCTCATCAACATGAGTTGGCTCTAGTTCTTTTAAGGCGGTATTCACCTCAAAAACATCCATATGAGTTAATGCGATAATAGCCCAAAGTAAGGCCATCATTGCCAAAGCTGGTATTAATTTATCAATTTTGAGATTGTGCTCTAAAGTGATCGCTAGATACCCTAAAACAAAAATTGCGATAATTACAGTTTCCATGAAATAAAATAGTTAGAATAATAAAGTTTGTGGTTTGTGCAAAAGATGCGTAACAAATATAAAAAAAGCTCTAGTGAAACAAAGCAATTTCAAAGAAAGCTTTACACATTTAACGAACTTGTTGTTAATATCGCTTAGTTTAACAAAGATCTCGCAATTACAAGCAATTGTATTTCAGAAGTACCCTCGTAAATTTGAGTAATCTTAGCATCACGCATCATTCGTTCTACATGATACGCTCTCACATATCCATTTCCTCCGTGAATTTGCACTGCTTCAACTGTAACCTCCATAGCCACCTTTGATGCGTAATACTTTGCCATTGCGGAAGCTACATCAAAGGACTGATGCGCATCTTTTAATCGAGCTGCTTTATACACAAGAGTTCTAGCAGCTTCAATATCCGTTTTAATCTTCGCCAATTTAAACTGAATTGCCTGATGCTCTGAAATTGGTTTCCCAAAAGTTTTACGTTCTTTTGAATAAGCTAAGGAATGCTCATAGGCTCCCTGAGCAATACCTAGGGCTTGTGCAGCTATACCAATCCGACCTCCATTAATGGTTTCCATGGCGAATTTAAATCCAAATCCCAACCCACCAACTAAATTCTCTTTTGGAACTTTTACCTGATTAAACAATAGGGAGTGCGTATCACTAGAGCGAATTCCCAATTTATCCTCTTTAGGGCCAATCTCAAATCCTTCCATCCCCTTTTCAACGATAAAACAACTGATACCTTTATGACCGAGAGCAGGATCTGTTTGAGCCATTACTAAATAGAGATCAGCTGTAGAACCATTGGTAATCCAATTTTTAGTCCCAGTAAGTTCAAAATAAGCCCCCTTATCTAGTGCTCTTGTTTTTAAATGAGCTGCATCACTCCCAGCCTCAGGCTCTGACAAACAAAAGGCTCCTAGCTTTCTACCAGATGCTAATTCTCTTAAAAAAGTGTTTTTTTGATTTTCATTCCCATATTTTTCCAACCCCCAACAAACAAGGGAGTTATTGACCGACATAATCACCGCCGTTGAGGCATCTACTTTTGAAATTTCCTCCATAGCCATCACATAAGAGAGGGTATCCATACCACTGCCCTCATAAGCCGGACTCACCATCATTCCCATAAAACCTAATTCAGCCATCTGCTTTACCCAATGAGAAGGAAAAAGTTCTTTTTTATCTCGATCTAAAATATCAGTATCTAGGTAATTTTGAGCAAAATCTCTTGCTGCTTCTGCAATTAAATTTTGTTCCTGAGTAAGTTTAGTAGTCATATTGAGGATTTACCTATTAAATATATAAAATCTTAGGGAGAGTTTTAAAATTTCAAAGTGATAAATCCTTAAAATCTCAATCGTGAATACCACAAAAAACAAAAGGCTAAATTCTCAAGTTTACATTTTTTTGAATAGAAATTTAATAAGACTATTATTTTTCGTTACAAATGCTCATTTCATTGTGCAAACCCTATCTAAAGCGCTATTTTTGTGCAAAATCACGATTTATGAGGAAATTAGAACAACAGGGATTGTACTTCCCGGAATACGAACACGACAACTGTGGGGCTGGTTTTATATGTAGCTTAGAAGGAAAAAAGTCCAATGACATCATTCATAAGGCTTTAGAAATTTTAGATAAACTAGAACACAGAGGAGCCGTAAGTGCAGATGGCAAGACCGGAGATGGAGCGGGGATTCTTATCGATATCCCACATGAGTTCTTCACTGAGGAATGCGACTTTGAACTTCCAGAGGCAGGCCAGTACGCTGTTGCAAACGTATTCTTACCTCAAAAGAGCAATCAACGTGAATTCTGCGTCAATACCTTAGAAGAAAATATCAAGGCACAGGGATTACATCTTCTCGGATGGAGAGCTGTTCCAGTAAACAAATCGGTTCCTGGTAGAATCGCTGCAGAAACAGAACCTTATATCGCTCAGATCTTCATCGGAAAATCGGATGCCAAACAAGACATTCAAGACTTTAACCGTCATTTATTTATCGCTAGAAAAAAGACGGAACACAAAGTATACAACTCTAAATTATCAGAACAAGGATTCTTCTACATTCCTAGTTTATCGACAAAGATCATCATCTTTAAAGGGCTTCTAATGCCAGAAGACATCAGTCTATACTACAGAGATCTTCAAGATCCTAGAGTAGTGACTCGTTTAGCTCTTGTTCACCAACGTTTCTCTACCAACACCTTCCCTACTTGGGATTTGGCACAGCCTTTTAGATATATGTGTCACAATGGGGAGATCAACACGCTAAGGGGTAACGTTTCACGTATGCGCTCTAGAGAGGAACTTTTAAAGAGTGATTTATTTGGTGATGACATCAAAGAAATCCTACCTATCATCCTTCCTAACAAATCGGATTCCGCAACCCTTGATATGGTCGTTGAATTGCTACTCATGACGGGAAGATCGCTTCCAGAAGTGATGATGATTCTAGTTCCTGAAGCTTGGGAAAAGAACGATGAAATGTCTGAAGACAAAAAAGCGTTTTACGAATACCACTCATGTATGATGGAACCATGGGATGGACCTGCTTCTATTCCTTTTACTGATGGCAACTATATCGGAGCAGTACTCGACAGAAACGGACTTAGACCTTCTCGTTACTCAGTGACCAAAGACGGTTATGTGATCATGTCATCTGAAACTGGAGTTGTTGATATCGAACCTGCCAATGTAGAATTACACGGTCGTTTAGAACCGGGTAAAATGTTCTTAGTAAATATGGCCGAAGGTCGTATTATTCAAGATGAAGAAGTCAAAGAAGCTATCGCTAAGAGACATCCTTACAAACAATGGGTTGACAAAAATTTAGTACACCTTAAAGACATTCCATACAACGATTGTCCTCTATTTATCGGTGAAGCTCCTTTAGATCAACGCAAGGTATCTTACGGTTATACCCGTGAAGACATCAATACCATCATTATGCCAATGGCAGAAAGTGGAAAAGAACCAATTGGTTCTATGGGAACCGATACGCCTATCGCTGTACTTTCAGAGCGTCCACAACTGGTTTACAACTATTTCCAACAACTCTTCGCACAGGTAACCAACCCACCATTAGATGGTATTCGTGAAGAAATGATTACCGATATCAGTTTAACACTTGGATCGGATCAAAACATCTTTGAAGAAACAGAATTACACTGTCGCAAATTAAAAATCCAAAATCCTGTCATCTCTAAAGAAGATTTGGATAAGATTAAAAATTACGACGCTAGCCCTGACTACAAAGTAGAAAGTATTCAAATGCTTTACAATGTAGAAAAAGGACATAACGGATTAGAAGAAGGATTACAATCTGTTCTCGATCAAGCAGAGAAAGCAATCGATGCTGGTGCCAATATTATTATTTTATCGGATCGCTATGTATCGAGCACACAGGCGGCAATTCCTGCTTTACTCGCTTGTTCTTTTGTAAACTCAGGTTTACAAAAACTCAGAAAACGCTCTAAGGCAAGTATCATTATCGAATCTGCAGAACCTAGAGAAGTACACCACTTTGCACTTCTTTTTGGTTATGGAGCTTCAGCGATCAATCCATACTTAGTAAATGAGATCATCGCTGAGAAGATGAAGGAAGATGACATCACTGAGTACTCTTTTGAAAAAGCGATTGAAAACTACAATAAAGCAGTTGGAAAAGGGATCCTTAAAGTAATGAACAAAATGGGAGTTTCAACTTTAAACTCTTATAGAGGATCACAACTTTTTGAATGCATCGGACTCAACTCGAAAGTCGTTGAGAAATACTTCCCAAGAACAACGACTCGTATCCAAGGAATCGGCCTTTACGAACTTGAAAAAGAGATCAACAAACGCCACCAAAAAGCATTTGCTACCGATCATGTTGCAGGTACTTTAGACCTTGAAATCGGAGGTGATTACCGATGGAGAAGAGATGGAGAAAAACATATGTTTAATCCACTCACAGTAGCAAAACTTCAAAAAGCAGTTCGTTCTAACGAAAAAACGACTTATAAAGAATACGCTGATCTTGTCAACGAACAATCAAAGAATCTAATGACCATTAGAGGTCTATTAGAATTCTCAAACTTCGATCCAATTCCATTGGATGAAGTAGAACCATGGACAGAGATTGTGAAGCGTTTTAAAACTGGAGCCATGTCTTATGGATCCATTTCACAAGAAGCTCACGAGAACTTAGCGATCGCTATGAACCGTATTGGAGGTAAATCCAATTCAGGTGAAGGTGGAGAAAATCCGCTAAGATTCTATAAAACAGAACAAGGAGATTGGAAAAACTCAGCAATTAAGCAGGTAGCATCAGGTCGTTTTGGAGTTAGCTCTAACTACCTTACCAATGCTGCTGAGATTCAAATCAAAATGGCTCAGGGAGCAAAACCAGGAGAAGGTGGTCAATTACCTGGTCCTAAGGTCAACCCTGAAATCGCCAAAACAAGAAACTCGACTCCCTATGTAGGACTCATTTCACCACCACCACACCACGATATCTATTCGATTGAAGATTTATCGCAATTGATCTACGATTTAAAATCGGCAAACAGAGAAGCGAGAATCAACGTGAAATTAGTATCAGAAGTTGGTGTTGGTACTGTAGCAGCTGGGGTATCTAAAGCAAAAGCTGATGTGATCTTAATCTCTGGATTTGACGGAGGTACTGGTGCATCACCGCTTACATCACTCAAGCACGCTGGTCTTCCATGGGAGCTCGGTATTGCAGAAGCACAACAGACTCTTGTGATGAACGATCTTAGAAACCGTATTCGCCTCGAGTGTGACGGTCAGTTAAAAACAGGTCGTGATGTAGCAATTGCATGTCTATTAGGAGCTGAAGAATTTGGATTTGCAACAGCACCACTTGTAGCTTCAGGATGTGTCATGATGCGTGTATGTCACCTCAACACTTGCCCTGTAGGTATTGCAACTCAAAACCCAGAGCTTAGAAAACGCTTTAAAGGAGAGCCAGAACACGTGGTAAACTTCATGTATTTCGTGGCTCAAGAGCTCAGAGAAATCATGGCTCAGTTAGGATTTAGAACGGTTAATGAAATGGTTGGTCAAGTTCAAAAACTAGATCGCAAACAAGTCATCGAACACTATAAAGCTGCTGGAGTAGACCTAAGTCCAATTTTACACCAGGTAAAAGTACCAGCTGGAACCAAGTACTACAACACCGAAAAACAAGAACACCATATCGAAGACTCTATTGAGTTTGAGATTATTGAAAAAGCCCACCCTGCACTGTATAGAAAAGAGCGTATGAGCTTAGACTTCCCGATCAAGAATACCGATCGTGCGGTAGGAGCCATCATTTCGAATGAGATTTCTAAGAAATACGGTGCACAAGGACTTCCAGAAAACACCCTAAAACTCAACTTTAGCGGATCTGCAGGTCAAAGTTTTGGAGCCTTTGCAACCAAGGGACTCACCATGACAGTTCTTGGAAACACCAATGACTATTTAGGTAAAGGACTTTCTGGAGCAAAACTGATCGTTAAGGTTCCAGATGAAGCGACGATTAAACCTGAAGAAAACGTGATCACAGGAAACGTAACCCTATTTGGGGCGACTGCCGGTGAAGCTTACATCAATGGTATTGCAGGAGAGCGTTTCTGTGTTAGAAACTCAGGAGCAACAGCCGTTGTTGAAGGAATCGGAGATCACGGTTGTGAGTATATGACTGGAGGTACTGCTGTTATCTTAGGAGAAGTTGGAAGAAACTTCGGATCAGGTATGAGTGGTGGTATCGCATACATCTACGATAAGAACAATACATTTAAATCAAAGTGTAAGGCAGAAGGTCTCAACTTGCTCGATGTAGAAGAACAAGAAGACAAAGAACTTTTAAAACAACTCATCGAGAATCACTACAATGCGACTTCAAGTCCATTGGCACAGCGAATCTTAGAAGATTGGGATAAGCAGCTTGGATCCTTTGTAAAAGTATTCCCTGAGGAATACCGCCAAGCACTAGAGCGAATTGCACAAGAAACTGCTGAAACTTTATAATATTATGGGAAAGATTACTGGATTTTTAGAATTTGACAGAAAAGTTGAAGCCTACGAAAAAGTAGAAGAACGTATCAAGAACTACAAGGAGTTTACCGTTCCTATGGAGGAAAAAGATCTTAAAGATCAAGGTGCTCGTTGTATGAACTGCGGAATTCCATTCTGCCATTCAGGTTGCCCTCTTGGAAACTTGATTCCTGACTTTAACGATGCGGTTTACCAAGGTAAATGGGAGAAAGCAGCTAGAATATTACACTCTACTAACAACTTCCCTGAATTTACAGGAAGATTGTGTCCTGCTCCGTGTGAGGAGGCTTGTGTACTCGGAATCAACGCTGATCCTGTGACCATCGAAAACATTGAAAAGAATGTGGTTGAAACTGCATTTGCTCAAGGATGGGTTACTGCTTCTGTACCAGAACACAGAACAGGTAAAAAAGTTGCTGTAGTAGGATCAGGTCCTGCTGGATTAGCAGCTGCACAACAGCTCAACAGAGCAGGTCACCAAGTAACCGTATTTGAACGTGATTCAAAAGTAGGTGGTCTACTTCGTTTTGGAATTCCAGATTTCAAAATGGAAAAAGAGGTTATCGATAGAAGAATCGCAATCATGGAAGAAGAAGGTATTGAGTTTAAGACCAATACAGAGATCGGAAAAGACATCAAAGCTGACCAATTAAAAGAAGAATTTGATGCGGTATTACTTTGTGGTGGAGCTACTGTAAGAAGAGGATTACCAATACCAGGTGCAGATCTCAAAGGAGTGGTTCAAGCGATGGATTTCTTAAAACAAAACAACAAACGTGTTGGCGGAGAACAATTCGAAGGAGAAGAACTCTTAGCAACTGGAAAAGATGTCATCGTTATTGGAGGTGGTGATACAGGATCTGACTGTATAGGAACTTCTATTCGACACGGTGCTACATCCGTTTCAAACTTTGAAATCATGCCTAAGGGTACTCCTGAGCGTCCTGAACATCAACCTTGGCCATTTTTTCCAATGAGACTCAAGACGAGTACATCACACAAAGAAGGTGCTGAACGTTTCTTTAGTATTTCAACAAAGGAATTCATCGGAGATAAAGATGGGAACCTCAAAGGCTTAAAAACTGTTGAAGTAGAATGGGTAAAAACTCCAGAAGGTAGACCACAACTTAAAGAAGTTGCAGGGTCTGAAAAAGAGTGGAAAGCAGAACTTGTTCTTCTTGCAATGGGATTCACTGGTTCAGAAACTACTATTGCTGAACAGTTGGGTATTGAACTCGATGAGCGCACCAATATCAAAGCTACTGAAGTAGACTACAAAACAAATGTTGAAGGAGTTTTTGCTGCAGGAGACCAACGTAGAGGACAATCTCTCATCGTTTGGGCCATCTCTGAAGGTAGACAAGCTGCTCACCATGTAGACGCGTATCTAATGGGTAGCTCGAATCTTCCATTAAAAGAAGAAGGAGACTTACCTAGAGTATAAAAAACCAAAACAACTAAACAATAAGAAAGCCAGCTTTTTAATCAAAGCTGGCTTTTTTTATATTTAATTTCAAAACCTTAAAGTGTTTTTTCATTGTTTATTGTTTTTTGTCGTTTATTCTTAATTCTTTGATGTAATGACAAAAACAATACATATGCTATACTTGTTAAAAATGAAATAATAATTGTTGTAGCAAAGCTATCTTCTTTCTCAATAATCATTCTAAGTATTGTGAATAAAAAGAAGAATACAATGAAGTTAATTAAAGTATTTAATACTAGTTTTTTCATCATAAAATATATATAATATTAACTAAAATATACATTAATTAATCTCAGAAAAAACAGATTCGATGAATGACCAGTTTAAAGAGAGGAATTACACTTATGGTACAATTTCGGAATTGAATTCCAATATTGTAGCATTTTTTACATTCAAACAGCATTTATACACTGATTGATTGAACTTTTTGTGCATACTTACAATCTATGCACAATAAACTGCAATTAATTGTTAATCCCCGATTGCAACCACTGATAATACACATCAGCATCAGGAGTATAAGCTACAGGCTTTCCTAATTGTTTTCCATTACTGTCTAGGAGCACATAGAAAGGCTGTGAGTTTGCCTTAAAGCGAACTGCCTGAAACTCTGCCCACTTTTGACCGATGGTTCTAAGCTGTTTTCCTTCACGAAGTTTTGAAGGAAGTGGATTTGGAAGATCTCTTTTATCATCGACATAAAGAGAAATGAGCACTAGATCGTTTTTAAGAACACTTAATACACGTTCATCCACCCATACATTTTGTTCCATTTTACGGCAATTGACACAGGCATGACCTGTAAAATCTAACATCACCGGCTTCCCTACTGACTTTGCATAAGCGAGTCCTAAATCGTAATCGTTGAAGGCAACAATATTGTGTGGAGCCATTAAATGAGCACCGGCAGGTAATACCTCAGAAGAAGAAATTCCACCTCCCTGAGCATTTCCAACTCCATAAGGAGACTCACTGTAATGTTGTGGCGGTGGAAAAGCTGAAATTAGCTTTAAAGGTGCCCCCCACAATCCTGGAATCATATAGATCGTAAAACTCAATGATAGTAAGGCTAATAATAAGCGTCCGACTGATATATGTTTTACATCACTATCGTGTGGCAACTGTAATTTTCCAAAGAGATACAAACTCAATGCCCCAAATACTGCAATCCAGATCGCCAAGAAGACTTCTCGTTCAAAAAGATGTAACTGCAATACTAAATCAGCATTTGATAAGAATTTAAAGGCAAAAGCCAATTCTAAGAATCCTAGTACCACCTTCACTGTATTGAGCCAGCCTCCTGATTTTGGAAGTGAATTCATCCAACCCGGAAAAGCTGCAAATAAGGTAAAAGGCAATGCAATCGCTAATGAGAATCCCAACATTCCAACAACTGGACCTAATTGATTCCCTCCAGAAGCTGCTTGTACTAAGATGGTTCCTACTATAGGTCCTGTACATGAAAAAGATACAATTGCTAGCGCCAAAGCCATAAAGAAAATTCCAGCGAGTCCTCCTTTGTTAGCCTTTTCATCCGCTTTATTTCCCCAAGAGGAAGGAAGGGTGATTTCAAATGCACCTAGGAAGGATATTGCAAACACCACTAGTAACACAAAGAATGCTAAATTAAACCAAACGTTGGTCGATAAGGCATTCAGAGCTCCAGCTCCAAAAATGGCTGTCACAACGGTACCTAATAGTACATAAATAACGACTATTGAAACACCAAAGATGATCGCATTGGTAATACCAGCAGATCGTGTCTTGGATTGCTTGGTAAAGAAACTTACTGTAAGTGGTATCATTGGAAACACACAAGGTGTTAACAGCGCCGTAAATCCAAATAAGAATGCAAGTATAAATAGAGACCACCAATCCACATCTCCCACAAATGATTCTTCTTCGTACTCATCATTCAGCGCTAAAGGTATTTCATCTTCATAACCTCTTTTATACAAAGGAATAACATTTTCCATTGATTCCTCGGTTTGGATATTCTGATCAGCTTTTACCCCTAAATCAAATGAGAGATCCTTATCAGTTGGAGGTAAACAACGACTATCGTCACAAACCATATAAGTGACATATCCCTCAATAGACGATACATCCCCATTAAACTTAATACGCTGGGTAAACTTTGCATAATCCGCAAAGTACTTGATGTTCATTTCAAAAATAGGATCGAATTCTACATGACCCTCATCTTCAGTAGTAGCTCCAACAAGTTCAAAAGAACTTCCCTCCCCCTCGAGTATAAACTCTGTTGGAATTGGTCCTCCCTCAGGTATTTCTTGTGCGTATAAATGCCAACCAGGCTCAATAAAGGCCTCCATGGTAAGCTGGTACTCTGACTCATTGATTTGTTCAACTTTTGTAGTCCACTCAACAGGATCTAATAGTTGTGAAAATCCAAAATGACTGATTAAAAGCGTCAGCAGAAAAAGTATTTTTTTCATTTAATAAAGGGTATCTAATAAAGCTATAAAGGTAATAAGATTTATCAAGGAGGCCTTTTAATTAACTTTTGTTTAAATATTTATGTATTTTTCACTTATGAACTACCTACTCATACCAGACAAATTCAAAGGTTCTGCAACAGCAGAAGAGGTGATTGAATCTCTAATTAGAGGGATTCAAAAAGTAGATAGAGCTGCTCACTTTCACAAAATTATAGCATCTGATGGCGGCGATGGGTTTTTAAGCAGTATTGCTCAATTTAAGCAGCTACAAACAATTAATATCCCCTCAAAAAATGCATATTTAGAGCCGATCGATTCCTGTTATTTATGGGATAAGAAATCCAAGACAGCCTATATCGAATTAGCAAATACCGCTGGTATCGTACATTTGAACAATAGAACACTTCGAATCCTAGACAGTTCTACAATTGGAGTGGGAATACAGCTTAAAGACGCTTTAGATAAAGGAGCGACAACGATCTATATGGGACTTGGAGGTTCTGCAACTAACGATGCAGGACTAGGAATTCTATACGCTATTGGATATGAATTTTACGATCAAAACAATAAGGAACTCATTCCAAACTCAGGAAATTTAGATCAAATCCAAAAGATCATTCCTAAAGCATATCCCAATACCAAATTCTACATCGTGAATGATGTAGATAATCCTCTATATGGACCCAAAGGTGCTGCAGCAGTATACGCTCCTCAAAAGGGAGCTACTCCCGCTCAGGTAAAAAAACTCGATCAAAGCTTAAAACAACTCTCGAATCTTATCAAAAGAGATTTTGGAATCGATGAAGCTTCTACTCCTGGAACAGGAGCAGCAGGAGGAACCGCCTATGGACTAAAAGCCTTTTTAAATGCTGAGTTTATTCCTGGATTTGAATTCTTAAAGGATCGAGCTCAATTAGAGCAACTCATTTCCAATGAAAATATTGACTATATCATTACAGGTGAAGGTCATTTTGATGAACAATCTCTTTATGGCAAACTCATCGAAGGTATTTTAAAACTTGCCAAAACATATAGGGTACCGAGTTTAATCGTCTGTGGAGCATCAAGCGTTGAAGAAAAACATTTGGAGCATTATCCAATAGAATCGATTATCCAACTTAAAAATGAAGACCGCAGTTTAGAATTCTGCATAACCAATACCCCCTCATTGATCGAAGAAGACATTTACATTTATTTAAAATCAAAAGCATGAACAGCATCCTTCTAGTTATTGCCTCCATCGTATTTATTGTTTTAGCAACCATCAAAGCTAAAGTGCATCCTTTTTTATCCTTGTTTACGGCAGCTTTATTCGTAGGGATTGCAGCGGGAATTCCAATCGATCAATTGATTGACTTACTCTCGAAAGGTTTTGGAGGAACCCTTTCTAAAATTGGTTTTATCATCGCTCTAGGAGCACTTATTGGTAGTTTTTTAGAAAAGACCAAAGGCACAGAAGTCATTGTGGCTTATCTTTTAAAATGGTTTGGAGTGAAGCGATCAGTTCTTGCGATGAACCTTACTGGATTCATCGTCTCTATTCCTGTGTTTTGTGACTCCGCATTTGTAATTCTATCTTCCATCAATAAAACACTCTCCAAGAAAACAAAGATATCACTGGGAGTATTTGCAATAGCTTTAGCGACAGGACTTTTTGCAGCACATGTATTTGTGCCACCTACTCCAGGACCCTTAGCTGCAGCAGCTCTACTTGGAGCCAACCTTGGGCTCTTACTGATTTGGGGACTTATTATTGGATTTATCGCTTCACTCGCAGGCTATCTATGGGCTAAAAAATGGAGTACTAAGGAAACCTATCAAGAACAAAAAGATACTGAAGTTATTGAAGCTGAGGATTTGAAACTAAGTCTAGGAGTATTTATTCCCATCCTTTTACCCATTGTTCTTATTGGATTGCAATCTGTTGCAGTATACCCAACACATCCCTTTGGAGAAGAAGGTCTTTTTAAATTAATCAATGCTTTAGGGAACCCTATCATTGCATTATTTATAGGTCTTATAGTTGCATACCTACAAAGTATCAATAAATCAAAAGAACAATTTCAGTGGAGTATTGAAGCCCTCAAAGATGCAGGAATCATCATCCTAATTACTGGAGCCGGTGGAGCCTTTGGAACTATCCTAAAAGAACTCGATATTGCAAGTCTACTGAACTTTCAATCGGATTCTGGTATCGGTGGTTTACTCATTGCATTTGTTTTTGCTGCGATATTAAAATCAGCTCAAGGATCATCAACAGTAGCGATTGTCACTACATCAGCTTTTGTAGCACCACTACTTACTGCATTTGGTTTGGATTCAGAAATCGGAAAAGTATTTGCAGTTCTTGCCATTGGCTCAGGAGCAATGACTATTTCTCATATCAATGATTCTTATTTCTGGGTGGTGAGTCAATTTTCAGATATGGATGTTAAAACAGCGCTTAGAAGCTATAGTCTTGGAACCTTATTTCAAGGGATTGTATCGCTTTCATTTGTGATACTGATCTATTTACTCATCCATTAGAAATTCCCTAAAATTGTCTTTAGTGATAACTTTTGGTTTTACCTTGTAAGTATTTTCAAAAACCTTAGTGATTTTAAAAGCGTCTGAATCAAGGTTGTTTTACCAACCTGTCTTGGGCCTTCAATTAAAATTGCTTTTCCTTTATGAAAATGATTTAAAATATCTACTTGTATCTTTCTTGTAATCAACATATTACACAAATAGATAATTTTTTGCGTATTACTTCGCAAAATTTTATAATATTTTGCGGTTATATTCTAAAAAATCTCATCTATGGGGGTTACTTATTATTTCACATTATTGCATAAAAAAACCCGATCGTTGTCGGGTTTCTTTTTATTGGACATAAAAAAACCCGCTTATCAATGATAAACGGGTTTCAAAAAAAGGCAATGACCTACTCTCCCACTTGGTATAGCAGTACCATCGGCGCTGATGAGCTTAACTTCCTTGTTCGATATGGGTAAGGGTGGGCCTCATCGCAAT
>JABXHN010000078.1 GCA_013373635.1 Flavobacteriaceae bacterium | reverse complement strand
AATGCTCCACCGGCTGAGCTCCTGAAATGGCATACTTTCTATCGAACACAAAGAATGGTACACCTTGAACCCTGATTTGTCTTGCTTCGTCAATGTCATTGTTCACGTAATTGGCGAAAGAGTCATTGGTAAGGGCTAACTCTACATCATCAGCAGTCATTCCAACCTTCTCAGACAGTTCAACCAGCACTTGTTTGTCGCTCACGTTTTTACCTTCCGTGAAATAAGCCTTGAGTAATTCTTCCTTTAGCGCATCACCCAGATTGTTTCTTTTCGCTAATTGAAGTACTCTATGAGCCTTGAATGAGTTGGCTACTTTGGCAATATCGAAGTTGTAGTTGAGCCCTGCATTTTGAGCCATTTCCTCGACACGTTCATGCATTTGTTTCGACTGTTCCAGGCTGATGCCCTTTGCCTTGGCCAGATACTCATAAACATTCTCATCGCTGCTTTCCGGCATATCGGGGTTTAGCTGAAAACTCTTCCACACCATTTCCACCTGATCTTTTCCAGAAAAATCTTCCAATGCCTTTTCCAAGTGTCTCTTACCGATATAGCAAAACGGACACATCACATCACTCCAAATCTCAATCTTCATTTTCCTCGTTTTTCAGTTCAGTAGCTACAACCAAAAGGAGGGGAGATTGATTCCCAATTGGTTGTGTTATAAAGATTAGTTGAAGGTAGTCATGATTAAGGTTTGAACAATTCAAATGATTGTCCATTTACGCTTTCTGGATAATGTTTTCTATATTTTTTTATAGATTGTTTTCGAATGGATGCTCCTTATAAATATGACCTAATATTAAAAAACGTAGGTCGTTTTATCGAACTCAACGATTCTGAGAAGGACTTATTCAAGTCGTTACTCACGGAAGGTAGTGCAAAACGCAAAGAATTTGTGATGCAACCCGGTGAGATTACTAAGCATGAATACTATGTAACAAAAGGCTGTTTAAAAGTTTATTCTCTAGATCGTAATGGAGTGCAACATGTATCTATGTTTGCGATTGAAGATTTTTGGACAGGAGATATGGCAAGCTTTATGTTACAGCAGCCTTCGACCTATTATATTAAAGCACTTGAAGACACTGAGTTTTTGATGATCTCGAAGTCAAATTTTGAACGTCTTTTCAAGGAGATACCAAAATTTGAACGCTTCTACAGAAACTTATATCAAAGATCATTGGTGAGTTATGTCAGAAGAACGAATGAAGGTATTTCTCTAACCGCAGAAGAGCGCTACGAGATTTTCTTGAATAAATACCCCCATATTGCCAATCGTATTACACAAAAGGACTTAGCGGCTTACCTTGGAATTACCCCCGAGTTCTTAAGTATGATTCGTAGTAAAATGAGTAAGCGTTAGGCTAATCCATTTAGGTGAAATACCTTGATTTCATCCTTAAGCCTAGTTTAGGTTCAAGTGAGCACTTTTCTTAAACTACTTTATTTTTTCTGGGTCTATATCGCGGGTTCTTTGTCATATGATAAAGAGAAGCACTTTTATAGTTATGGCATTTGCGCTCATCGCGAATAAAAGCCTAGCGCAATTCACACAGATGGAACTAGCATCAGGGTTAAAGAAAACAGATTTCACATCTTTCACTATTAAACCACTTGGGTCGAATGCTCAGTATGCGATTAGCACTTTGGCTTTCCTCCAAAAGTATCATCAGCCGGAAGATCAGATGTTTGATGAAGTTGGCGTGCAGACCACACTGTTTAGGAGGGTGAGTTCGGCTATTTCAATCGGCCCCGGACTATATTTTAACAGTTTTGCCGGCTTCTTCGAAAGGCTCTCGCTCTCGTACTCAATTCAATCTTCGAACATTATGTTAACTGTCATGCCTACCATCGCTCATGCTGAAAAGACAGGAACCATAGATGGAGAGATGTTTTTGCAGATACAATTTACTCCATCCTTCAAAGGAGGTTGGAAATTCCTGCTCAGCACTCAAATGCTCACTAGCTGGAAAGGCTTCTCAAATCATAATCGAAGCTTTCAGCAATTAAGAGCTGGTTTTAGCAAACAAGATACACAGTTCGGATTGGCCATTGACTTAGACCAATATGGTGATTCTCCAATCACCAGAACATCACTGGGACTATTCATTCGAAGAACTTTTTAAGACAAATAATAATCAAAAATGAATAATGATATGATAAACAAAATTCTAAAAACAGAAAGTAATTGGGGTGCGCTCATCGCGCGTTTAACCCTGGGAGTAGTGCTATTCGCACATGGGGCTCAAAAGATGTTGGGCTGGTTCGGAGGTTATGGTTTCGAAAGTACGGTAGAAGCTTTTATGACTGAGATGGGCCTTCCATGGTTTGTAGCCTTTGCGGTCATCATCATAGAGTTCTATGGTTCAATTTTCTTGATCCTTGGACTTGGAAGCAGATTATGGTCTTTGGCTGTTGCCGGACTTTTTATGGGCATCATTTTCACTACACAATTGGAATATGGATTCTATATGAATTGGTATGGTAATCAGGCTGGAGAAGGCTTTGAGTTTTCTCTCTTGGTCATTGGAATAGCCGTTGTAGTACTCATCAATGGTGGAGGAAAATATGCGGTTGACTCACGAATAACTAAACTTTTGAATAAATCATGAAAAATATAGTAACACTTGGTGCAAGTAGTAGTAGCACATCTATTAATAAAACACTTGCCGTTTACGCAGCCAGTAAGCTGAAGGATGTCTCAATTACAGTGATCGATTTAAAGAACTATGAACTGCCTTTATACAGTGTTGATTCAGAAGAGGAATTTGGAATACCAGAAGGAGCTCTTCAGTTCAATAAGATCATAGAATCAGCTGATGGATTGATCATATCCTTGGCAGAACATAACGGAACGTACACAGCCGTATTTAAGAATCTGATCGACTGGCTTTCTAGAATTGATATAAAAGTATGGAAAGACCTACCCATGTTATTAATGTCTACCTCACCAGGTAAACAAGGTGGTGGTAGTGTAATGGAGGCAGCAAAACAGGGATTTCCATTTTTAGGAGGTCATATCGTGACTGATTTTTCCCTACCATCATTCTATGATAATTTCTCAAATGATAGGATTTTAAATGCAGAATTAGCCACTAAGCTGATTGAGAAAATTAGGGTCTTTGAAAGCACCATGGAGAACGTTGTAGCTGTTTAATGATCATCATTGAAAAGGGGGGTAGTCAACACAAAATGATCAGAAAACTGATAGGTCTTTCAGATGAAATTAAGCCCTGAAAATTTCATTTACAACTTTGGCCTCAACTGATAAAGCAATGGTATCAGCTGTTAACAGATCTCTTTTTTAATCCGTGATCCTTGAACAAAAGCCATTGGGGAGATACTCTTCCCAAATGAGATTATATATCAAAACTTAATTAACAAATAGAAAATGAAAAAAATATTATTATACATCCTATTGCTTGTTCCAGTAATGCTAAGTGGACAATCAAAAACAAGTTCTCAAAAAGTCCTTATGGTACTTAGTAGCTATGGCGAGGTCTCAGGTGAATATAGGCCCGGATACGAATTTGATGAGTTCGCTCAAGCTTATCTGATCTTTTCAGATAATAACCTTTCGGTTGATATTGCAAGCCCGAAAGGGGGGAGTGTAGAATCATATCAATTCAATCAAGATAAAGCGTACAATAAAGCCGTTCTCCAGGATTCATCAATCATGGCATTATTGCAAAATACACTTCCAACGGCAAGCATAAACCCTAATGATTATGATGCTATCTATGTTGTTGGTGGTAAGGGTGCCATGTTCGACCTTCCTTATGACCCTTCTTTGCAAGACATCATTCTAGAGATGTATCAAAGAGAAGGCACAGTAATATCATCAGTATGCCACGGTTCTGCAGCTTTTGTGAATATTATGGAAGGCAAGAAGTATATCATCGAAGGTGAAGATATCACAGGATTCTGTAACACTGAAGAACAATTATTTGGTAAGAAATGGGTTCAGGAGTTCCCGTTTAGCCTGGAAGATAAATTAATAGCCAGAGGTGCTCATTTTAGCCAAGCAGATTTTATGTTATCTCATGTGGCAACGTCTGGAAAGTTCATAACAGGTCAAAATCCATATTCTACGACAAAATCTGCTGAGCAAGTTGTTTTGGCGCTCGGTATTACGCCTAAGAAGCGCTCATTATATAATGATGAAAGAAGTATCTACTTAATAAAAGACCTCCTTAATAACAGTAAGACTTTTGTAGCGGCAGAGAAGGAATTGAAAATGAACCTGACTTCATTCGATATTCAATTGATCGCCATGTATGGTTACTATAAGATGTTATATGCAAAGGATGATCTAAATAATCTGGCTCAAGCAGTAAGAATTGTTGAGTTGACAAGCCCACATTTCTTTAATGAGAATCTTCAGTTAGCCCTGGCACAAAGTCACTTAGCGCTTGGAAATAGGTCTAGAGTTAATGAGATATTGAATGACCTTAAATCAAAAGGGCTGGTAGAAAGTCAAGTCGCTGAACTAACCGAAAAACTCAATTCTTCGAATTGAAAGTAAAAGTGGTTACCCGGGTATTTTAATAATGAAAGTGGACATTACTAAAAAATATACTTGATGATAGGGTGTAGATTTTATTAATGTTCACTTCTCACTTTTTTTAGAAACTTTATCTTAGATAATCTTTGTCATCTCACTCTTACAGCATAAAGATTGCATTTCGTCAATTCAAGTATATACAACAAAGCAAGAAGACTTGGTCATTCCGAGCAGCTGGATCAAACACTCTTTGAAAAGCATGATGCTTCCAAGGAATTGCAGCATTCAGCGAGCTATCTTCCAATCGACTTACTCTATGAGGTCTATGAAAAATCTACTGAAATGCTAGAAGCTGGATTTTCCGTGCGCCAAGGCTTGCAACTGAATACAGATGATTATGGAACACTGGGCTTATCATGGAAAACATGTTGGGTTGCCAAGGAAGTGTTAGATCGCGTTGAGCGTTTTATGATGTTGGTTACGGATCATGGTCATATTAAGCAGTCTGAATCAGATGGACATACAACCATTTACCTCAATCGTAGACCTGCTAGATTGGGCGTAGAAATAGCGAACGAAACATCATTTGTTATGCTCAATCAAATCCTTTCCGAAGTAACAGGAAAGCACATCAAACCAGTTTATGTTGCATTTCAACATGGTTCAAAATCCGAGAAACAATTAGCTGCATATTTTGAATGCAATACCGAGTTTAAGCAGCCTGAGAATCTGATGAAATATCGAACGGAGGATATCAATATCCGGACTATAAAAGTGGATAAAAGTATTCATCGGTTTTTGGTCGATCGCATGAACGAAGAGATGTCCAAAGTAAATTCAAATGCTGACTTACTCCTTAAAGAGGTTCATCAAATGGTCAAAGAATCTTTGCCTAGTGGGATACCAAGTTTGATTCAGGTGGCTGAATTTTTGGGTATGAGTGCACGTACCTTAAAGCGTAGGTTATCGGACAAAGGAATCACTTTTCGAGAGTGCGTTCAAAATATACAGCGAGAAGAGGCACTGACGCTTCTTAGTAACCCTTCGCAATCAATGGCTGAAATAGCTTATCAAACCGGCTTTTCTGAACAAAGTGCATTCAATCGAGCCTTTAAGCGATGGACAGGGAAATCACCAACTAGCTATCGTTCTGATCTTTAGTGTTTTGCAAAAGAAATAGTTTATGGCCTCTATGGTCATGGAATTGGCTCTTTGAGTCAAGCCTATCCTCTCTATGTGAACCATCTTTGAGTATTCAATCAAACTTAAACTTTTCAAAGATGAAAAATACTAAAACACCGAACGTCAGACTCATAGGTCTACTTTATGTACTCGTCATAATATGTGCGGGCTTTAGCCAAGGATATGTTAGAGGAACAATAATAACTCCTGGCGATGCTTCGATGACAGCTTCCAATATTCTAGATAATCTATTCTTATTTAGAGTCGGGCTTGCTTCAGATTTGATTGCTTTTATTCTTGATGCGGTCATTTCTGTTCTGCTCTATCAATGGCTTAAGCCCTACGGGAAGACTCTTGCCATGATCTCATCTTCTCTCAGATTGTTGGCTCACCCAGCCATAGGCTCACTGAATTTGCTCAATCATTTTATGGCATATCATGTGTTAAGTAGTGGTTCGATGGCGACAGAATTTAGTCCTGAGCAATTAGAGAGTCTAAGTCTGTTTTTTACAGAAGCACACCAATATGGCTATCTAATAGCTGGAGGGTTTTTTGGTCTTCATTGTTTTCTTCTAGGCTATATGCTCATCAGGTCTAAGGCGATTCCCGCACTTTTTGGGTGGTTGATGTTGCTTGCCGCGATGGGTTATATAATGGAGAGTTTTGGTGACTTTTTGGTACCTGGAAACGAAGAATCATTGGCCTTATTGGTCGGAGTGAGTGCAGCGCTTGGTGAGGTTCTACTTGCGTTTTATCTATTGATCAGAGGATCGAAGTTGACACCAAACACTGAAAGGATAAGATCATGAAGGCTGTTGTGAATATGAAATATAGTTCACCAGACTATATGGAATTACGAGAGGTTCCTCGTCCGGAACCTACCCATAAACAGGTGATGGTAAAAGTACTTGCCACCTCTGTCAACAAGGCAGATTGGCATATTCTGAATGGAAAACCGTTTCCAGTCCGTTTAATGGCAGGCCTGTTCAAACCAAAGTATCAAATATTAGGAGCGGATATTTCCGGTGTGGTTGAACGAGTGGGGAAGGATGTCACCCAATTTCAGATTGGCGATGAGGTATTTGGCGACTTGTCAAGTATTGGTTTTGGAGGATTTGCAGAATATGCGATCGCTGACGAGGAGTCGTTGGCAAAAAAGCCTTCTAACCTCAATTTTGAACAATCGGCAGCATTACCGATAGCCGCTGTTACTGCCTTACAAGGATTGCGAAATAAAGGTCAGATCAAAGCTGAAGATAGAATTCTTATCAACGGAGCATCAGGAGGTGTGGGTAGTTTTGCTATACAGATCGCGAAGTCTTTCGGAGCCCAAGTAGTTGCTGTTTGCAGTACCAATAAACTCCAGACAGCATTGAAATTAGGTGCAGATAGCGTGATAGACTACACTCAGGGTGATTTTTCTGGTTCAGGTGATAGCTTCAATCTTGTCTTTGATATTATTGGTAACCTGAATGCTCATCAAATCGATCTTCTAGTTAAAAAAGGAGGTAGATATGTTTCCTGTAACTTCTCTTCAACAGTAGTGCTTAATAGCCTCTACTTTTCTTTATTCAAGGGGAAAAAGCTCGTCAATATGCTCGCTAAGGTTAACCAAGCTGATCTTCAATACGTGAGAAAGCTGGCGGAGGAGGACAAACTTTTATCTGAAATACAAGAAGTGTTCACTCTAGATGATGTGCCGGAAGCTCTACACATTATGGGGAAAGGGCGTAGTAACGGTAAGTTGGTTATCAGTGTATAATCCCAAGTGATATCGAACTGCTTTTAGAACTACAATGGTGGGGTTGGCTCATTCAAAAAATAACGTATTGCCTGTCTTACCTGATGAAAGAAGAAGTTCAAACCCTCTATAACGCTCACCTAGAGTGTTGAAGACTAATTTTTATATAAATCTTGAGTTGACCTTAAATGTCAATTGCTTGGCACTTAAGGTAAAAATTTGAATACATCGTTTTCCCACCTTTACAACGGAAACAAAGCATCATCAAATGAAAAAAATACTCCTTATACTCTCACTTTCACTATTTTATTTCTCCTCTTTCTCCCAGTTAGCGAAACCAATAGAGTTAACCGCTGATAATAGGCTTCTCGGGCTAGGAGAGCGCCATGTTCTAAGCTCTGAGATCTTGAAGGAGGAACGACCAGTAATAATCTCTCTTCCTATAGGATATGAACAAAACCAGGCCAACTATCCTGTCATTTACGTTTTAGATGGACTTGAAAATATAAAACATACGGTTGGCACAATAGAACTTCTATCAGAGTCTGGTCTGATTCCTCCGTTGATTATAGTAGGGATTCAGAGCCTTGATAGAACAAGAGATTTAACGCCTTCAAATGCGGGTCAGAATATGTATGGTGGAACTGGTAATTCCGGTCTTACTCAAAGTGGTGGTGCTCCCCATTTTCTAAGATTTATTAATGAAGAGTTAATTCCTTATGTAGAAAGTAAATATAGAACGCACCCCTATAGAATTTTAGAAGGACACTCTTTTGGCGGACTTTTTAGTGTTTACACGCTGATGAATGAGCCAGAGATCTTTGATGCTTTTATCGTTGAAGCCCCTGCACTTTGGTGGAATCAGGAAGAAATGACACAGCAGGCAAAAGACTTTTTCATAGAAAATCCTTCAATAGATAAGTCTATGTACTTTGGCGTTGGTGGTGAAGAAGGTTGGGGAATGCGACAGGAACTTATTCGTTTTATAAACGTCATTAAAGAAAACAATCCTAAAAACCTTAAATGGCATCATGAGGAGGTAGGGGATGAAGACCATATGTCTTCACGTTTACTACTCAATTATCACGGGTTGAAATATATTTTTTCCGATCTAAGAATTGAAGAAGAGTTGAATAAGGAATACAGTGATCAGGCATTCTTGAAAGAAGAAGAGTCCTTGATGGAGAAATATGGAACTAAAGCCCGAAGACCAGCAGGTGATTATGTGAATCTGGTAGTGAAACTAGAGGGTGAAGAAAATTTGGAAGGAGCGATCACTATTCTTAAACGAGCGACAAAAGCATATCCTAACTACATCGGACTGCTTACATATTTGGCCAAATTGTATGAACAAACAGGTCAAATAGATAGTGCGATAGCTACTTATGTTTATGGAATTGAGGTTTCTAAAAAGTACAAACTCGGCCATGAAGAAGATTTTACTTTAGAGATAAGTAGGTTAAAAAACTAGAAGAACTGAATCTGACTTAAAGTCAAAACAATGAAGAAGACCGGTTTAATTACCTTTATGTTATCAGTATCAATCTTAATGATCTCTTGTTCTAAAGAGGAAGTTGATCCTGTTGAAGTGGCTGATTTTGTGACCATTAGAGATGCAAATTTTGAGCAGATACTTATTGAGAAAGGAATAGATTCAGATGGAATTGTGAATCAACAGATATCGGAAGAAGATGCACAAAAGGTAACAAGATTGAATTTGAATTTCTCAAACATTTCTTCTTCAATTACAGACTTGTCAGGCATAGAGGCATTTACCAATCTAACTTTTCTTTCAGTGAATCAACAAGAACTGGAAGAAATCGACTTAAGTCTAAATACAAAGATTGATACCTTATCATTAGTGGCTAATTATCTAGGCGCTATAGATTTAAGCCATAATACCCGACTTCGATATGTAGACTTGATCTCAAATGAGCTTACTTCAATCAATGGAATATCAGCGCTTGATCAGTTGAAAACCTTAAAACTATCTTACAATTACATGGAGAACTTTAGTGTTAACAATGAATCACTTGAAAGTCTTTTAATATCAGATAACCTTTTGAAAGAGATAGACATAAGTGGTGCACCGAATTTAAAGTCGTTGTTACTCACATTGAATGAATTAACAAGCCTTGATTTGTCTTCGAATACTAAGTTAGAAAGGCTAGTAGCATCTGCTAATGAACTTTCTAGTATAGACCTAAGTTCAAATGTTGAGTTAAACTACTTCTATGCTTCCAGCAATGCCCTAACTAGCTTAGATGTTAGCCAAAATCAGAAGCTGATCGACTTAAGAATCGACAGAAACCCCGAGCTCAGTTGTATTAAGATCGAAACAGGACAGGAAATATCAACCGTATCGTTAGACAGCCATCAGCAATTGAGTGATAGTTGTTCGTAAGAAACTTTTCACAGATATAGTTACTTTCCGATACAGAATATTAGATATACTGATAATCAGTATGTTACAAATAATAGATGCAAATAAAATACAAAATAGCCTCTGAAATTGATTGATATAGGAAGTCAAAGGCAAAAAAATGGCGATTTGTTTTTGCCATGCTGAAGTCGATGTTCAGCAGGTATTATGGCCTTTCTTTTTGAGTTTGCTCAACTCTATAATTACCAAGTATTTCGTCTTCTTTCTCAATTATTGGATCTAGCCAGTCAGCCTTATCGAGTGCCCATTGTACCCAATCCTCATTCTGTACATTTGATTTAGTTTGTTCAATATATTCTCTGAGTAACTTTGCTTGCTGCCACCTTTGAGCATTATTTAAAAGTGAGTTAAATTCGGAAAGCTCGTTATCTTTTCTTTTCTGTATTTCCTTTAAACGGGTTTCTTCTTGTTCCCTTTCCTTTCTTGCAATCTCGTTTCTGGCCCAACAGTCTTTCAAGTAGATGGCATATGACTCCAAGTTGGCAAAGATTGATGGGAATTGTTCTTGGATAGACTTTTTACTATTGTCCCAATAACGACTTGAATGGTCAGTTCTTCTAAAATTCAATATGCCAGTTGGAACCAATTTGTATGAATCATAACTCGAAGAATACCTATTATCTATTACCCTTCGATGTTTCTCTTTAATGTCTATTTTGATGCTTACTCCTGTGATGTCTATTATGGTACAATGGGAGGAGATTTTAACAGAATGGCCTCTGGCTTCAGCTAAAAGAATGAATGAGTTAAAGATTTTTAGGGCTGAGGGAATAAGGAGCTTTGAGCAATGTATGTCAAGTGCATAATTTGTGTCAGTGCTATAGAGACTGTCGTAATTGCTTTTTTTATTCTTCAGGTGATTTTTAGTAAGCTCTACAAGTGGGTGAAACTTCCGACCAACTTGCTCTTCTTTTAAATACTTAGTGAACTGAGTTGCTATTTCATGCTTTACTCTGATTCTCTCATCAATGCTTGGATCATAGTAATTACCATTATCATCCTGAATTGAAAAGGTTATATCTATTTCTTGCTTAGGGTTTGGTAAAGGTGTCTTATTTACTCTTTTACCATGCTCTACTTTCGACCAATGGCCAACTCCAGGTAAGGGTATATTGTGTTTAATACATTTCTTCCTCAACCCGTTATCCGAGATTTTGAATTCTTTGGCAAGGCTGGTAAGAGGTGTTTTCCATACTCTCTCATAAAGTTCAATTCGAGATAGTTTGATTTCTTTCATGGGATTGTACCTTTTTTTAATCCCCAATTATCTGGAGCCAGTTTTTAGGTTAATTAAGTTAAGACTTTCCTTTTCAAGAAAATAAAAGGTGATTCGATCTTGGCTTTTCTTTCGAACCTAGGTCTGTAAAAATAGAGTTGGGATATGAATTATAAAACTCTCTGCTTTAGCCTGTCCTAATATTTAGTTTTCCTAGAAGAGTATAATTCGCTATAATTATCTTCACTTTTCTATATATAAACACCTTATTAATGCCAGAGTGTCGGATATGTGGTTATTACACTAAGTTTCAAGCAGGCCTATGTATTTCTTGCTATAAGAGTCTCAATCTATTTCTTTAGCCCAATCGAATCAGGATCAATCAAGTGGCCTTTCTGATAAAGACAGAAATTTTCGATTATAATATGATCAAGGGGCGCATTGCTGAAACTTTGATTGAGCAATTGTACTTAGCCCAAGGATTTAAAGTATTTCGCTACGGTATGGAGAACACCATACCTGGGATAATGGATCTATTGAAAGGCTTTAATTCCGATGTAGCCCGAGAGATCAGATCTATGCCGGACTTAGTGGTAAGGCACCCAGTGAGTGAGCGTGTTTTCTTTGTCGAAGTTAAATTTAGAAAGAGTGGAGTATTTACGATAAATGACCTTCCTAAAGACTTTCCCTACCAGAACGCATACTTCATTATTGTTTCTAAAAAGCATATCAAGTGCATTACGTATCAAGAACTGGCCGAAGGGAAATCAATATCACCTGCATCTAGATATTACTTGGGAAGAAGGGATGAGTTTGGGTTAGATAAGGAAGTGATCAAGGAGTATTGCGAGTTTGCGATTCATTTTTTTGATAGAACATAGAACTTGTATTGTTCACCCGAACAACTACTCTCGTTGGGTTAAACAATAGATCCCGTTCACCCGAACAACCGCTTTGTTCGGTTAGAAAACCGCCACCATTCACCAGTATCAACTGTTATGATCAGTTAGATAACCGGTTAATTATTGGTCATGACTGTTTACATTGAGGGGAACAACCGGTTGCCATTGATTAAAAACCGGTAATTACTCAAACTATCAACGGTTAATGTTCGGGTCAACTATGGTTCTTCAATCATGAAAATGAATAGAAAACCGTTCTTCATGCTATTCTGAACTTTTATGTCTTTTGTATTATATTGCTGTGTAAGGTTCTTCACCTTTTTTCAAATAGACACTTTTAATTTAACCAAGGACGCTTACTATTCCGATGTCTTCAACCAATTTCGACTTTTTAGAACTTGAGTTTCCTTTACTCTTCAACCTCGGACAGTCTGCAGAATACAATGTCAGTTCTGACCCTGTGGTTACATTAATCAAGCTTAGACAGTTTGCTGAGAAGCTATCAGAGAATTTATTTGAGATACATCGGCTTGATTTCCCATATGACAATACCATTCACAATAAGCTCAAGACCTTAGAATTTGAGGGGATACTACCGGATGCGGTTAAGGACCTTCTCTTCAATATAAAGAACAGAGGAAATACAGCGGTGCACCAGATTAAAGGTACAAAGTCAGAGGCAACGGGAATGCTATTTTCTGGATTTAAAGTTGCTAAGTGGTTTTACCAAACTTACTCTGATGCCAATGAAGATATTTCTTCATTGAAATTCAAAGAACCTAAGGAGCTTGATGCAAGGCATGCGCTTAATGAGCTTGAAAAACAATACAAGGATTTAGAGGCTAGGTTTGAAAAGGTTCTCGAAGAAAGACCTAAAGAAGCACTTACAAACGAGCAATCTAAGGCAATAGCCATAAGGTCAGAAAAAGCAGCTAAAAAGATCGATATGTCTGAAGCTGAGACGAGGGTGCTGATCGATCAACAATTAAGGGCAGTAGGATGGGAGGTAGATACCGATCTAATAAACTTTAAATCGAAAAAAACGCTTCCACAGCGTGGTAGAAATATGGCCATTGCCGAGTGGCCAGCTGATGGTAAATGGGCAGACTATGCTTTGTTCATAGGTTTGAAGTTTTACGGTATCATTGAGGCTAAGAAATATTCCTCAGACATCTCCACAGATCTTTTTCAATCAAAGATTTATGCAGAAAAAGTAAAGGAAGAACATGAGGCTGAATTACTCGGAGAATGGCAAGGATATAAAGTCCCTTTTCTGTTCTCAACAAATGGAAGACCATTTCTAGAACAGATCAAAACGAAGAGTGGCGTGTGGTTCTTGGATGTAAGGCAAGAAAGGAATAGAGCAAAAGCATTAAAAGGTTGGTATAGTCCAGATGGCCTACAAAAGCTATATGAACAAGATTTAAAGGCAGCAGAAGAGAGATTAAAAGCTGAATCAAAGGATTTTTTAACTGACTCTTCAGGTCTTGGACTTAGGTATTATCAAATTGAAGCAATTGAAGCTGTTGAGAAGCTGCTCATTAATAATCCAGAACAGTCTCGGGCTCTTTTAGCCATGGCTACAGGTACGGGAAAGACGCGAACAGTTATAGGCCTTTGCTATAGGTTAATTCAAACGAATCGATTTAGAAGAATACTATTTCTTGTAGATAGGAGGCTACTTGCCAAGCAAGCTGCAGATGCCTTTACAGATAACAAGGTGGTCGGCTTGAATACTTTTGCTGAAATCTATGATGTCAAAGGCCTTAAAGACCTAGATCCGGAAGATGATACCAGGTTACATTTTGCTACTGTACAGAGTATGGTTAAAAGGCTGTTCTATTCAGATGATGAAGACAAACCTGCTATTGATCAATATGATTGCATCATCATTGATGAAGCACATAGAGGATATTTGCTTGATCGGGAGATTGATGATGATGATATCAACTTCAAAGATCAAAGAGATTATGTGAGCAAGTATCGAATGGTTCTAGACTATTTCGACTGTTTCTCCGTGGGCTTAACGGCAACACCTGCACTACATACGACTGAGATATTCGGAAGACCGATTTATACATATTCTTACCGGGAGGCAGTAATTGATAACTTCTTGGTAGATCATGATCCGCCATATCTAATAAAAACCAAGCTGTCTGAAGAAGATATAGTTTGGGAAGCTGGGGAGAAGCCTAAAGCTTATGACAAAGAGACCAATTCGATAATTGAGCTAGCCGAATTGGAAGATGAGCTTCGCGTAGAAGTTTCTGGATTCAATAAACTGGTAATGACCGAAAACTTCAATCGAGAAGTTGTGAAGTATTTGGTTAATGAAGCGCTTGACCCTGATAGTGAGTACAAAACATTGATTTTCGCTGCTACTGATGAACATGCAGATCGAGTCGTTCAGTATTTAAAGGAAGAGTTTGAAAACGTAGGTTATGAATTGCCCGATGATGCTATTCAAAAGATCACAGGAAAGTCATATGATCCTGAAGAGCAGGTTAAGCGATATAAGAATGAGAAATACCCAAATATTGCGGTTACTGTAGATTTATTGACAACCGGAATTGATGTTCCTGCCATTAGTAATTTGGTGTTTTTAAGAAGAATCCGTTCCAGAATTCTTTTCGAGCAAATGCTCGGTCGAGCGACTAGGAAATGCGATGAAATCAACAAGGAGGTCTTCCAAATTTATGATGCTGTTAAGGTATATGAAACCTTAGAAGACTTTACTCAAATGAAGCCTGTTGTAGCTAACCCTAAGAATAGCTTCCAAGATTTGGTGAAGGAGTTTGATGAATTGGAAAAGGAGGAAAGGGTAAGAAGGCAGATTGAGCAAATAATTGCTAAGCTTCAACGAAAAAGGATCAAGATGACTTCTGATCAACTGGATCTGTTTGTGTACAACACTAAGGGAGAAGGCTTGGATGAGTTCATTGAGCGACTTGCTCATGAGGAGCCTGGACAGGCTGAGAAAACTATTAAATCTATACCCGGACTCTGGAAAGCACTGGATGAAATGAAACCACAACCGCCAGTTATGTTGGTTTCAGAACATGATGATGAATTGATTAGCGTAGAGAGGGGTTATGGTAAGGCTCAAAAACCCGAGGATTATCTAGATAGCTTCAAATCTTTTATACTCAATAATCAGACTAAAATAGAAGCACTGAATTTGGTTTGTACCAAGCCTGATTCATTGGATCGTAAGTCTCTAAGAGCGCTGATGCTTGAATTGGATCAGGCCGGATTTAGTGCAAATAGATTGAATATAGCCTGGAAGGATGCTAAAAATGAAGAGATAGCGGCCGATATCATTTCCTTCATCAGGACAATGGCTTTGGGTGATTCTTTAATTAGTCATGAAGAACGAATCAGAAAGGCAGTAGATAAAATAAGAGCATTCAGGAGCTGGAATAAGATTCAGCATAAATGGATCGATCGATTCGAAAGTCAACTGATAAAAGAAAATATTTTGAAAGTTGAGGATTTGAACGATTCACCCTTTAAAGATCATGGTGGATATGAGCGATTGAATAAAATTTTTAATGAAGAGCTGGATTACCTGCTTGGTGAATTGAATCAGGCACTTTACGATAATGTAGGTTAATGGCTGAGGATAAAATTAGCTGGAAGGATGCTTTTATTGGCTTTTTAATTGCCATGGTGCTTGTTTTTGCTTGGCTGTTTTTAGGACAGAAATACAAGAATAAATTATTAAACAAGGCGAATCACAGACTTAAGAAACAAAATGAACATCTAAAGGCTGAGTATTTGGATCTTGTGGGAAAGCTTTGTGAAATCGAAGATAAGATCACCCCGGACATAACAGCGGAGTTAAATGAGCTAAAAGAGAAAGCAAAACAATTGGACTCACTAGTCCATATTGAATTAACTTCAGTTACCCTACTAGTACAAAATGGAGAGCATGAAAAAGCGGTTAAAGATCTTGCTAAAATCATTGAGAATGTCTTAAAATTAAAAACTCAGCAAGAATCTGACTTCAAAGGAAAACCAACTCTGAATAATTTGATTCAATTTGCGGAGATCAAACAGTGGTTTAATAGAGAAGATATTTATATAGCCCATTGCTTAAGGGAGGTTAGAAATCAGGTAAGTCATGAATTAGCTGTGAAGAGACTTCCACATGAGAACGGATTCTACCTCTTTGGGGGAATTAAATTGATATACAGACTATACGACAATAAATAGATGAGTGCAGAACAAATAGCCAAGAAGCTTTGGGACCTATGTAATGTATTGCGTGATGATGGGGTTACCTATCACCAATATTTGAATGAATTGACATTCATTCTTTTTCTAAAGCTTTCGGAGATTAAAGGCTTTGAAGAAGATATTCCTGAACAATATCGTTGGAGAAAGCTTGTCGATGAGAAGGACAATAAGGCCCTTTTTGACCTGTATAGGGATCTATTGGCGAATATTAGCAAGGAGTCTTCCAGTGCGAGTATCAAAGAGATCTATGAGAATGCTTCTACTACCTTAAGAAAGCCGGTGAACCTCAGAACATTAATCACCCAGATTGATGGCGTAGAATGGTACGATGAGCAGGAGCAAGATATGATTGCCACGGTTTATGAGGATCTATTGGAGAAGAATGCCAGTGAAAAGAAAAGTGGAGCTGGCCAATACTTTACACCTAGACCGCTAATTAATGTGATGGTGGAGCTTTTGGTACCTAAGGTAGGAGAGAAGTGGAATGACCCGGCAGCTGGAACATTTGGCTTTATGATAGCTGCCAATGAATATCTAAAGGCAAAAACTGACGATTACTTTACGTTAAGTCAAAAAGAGCGAGACTTTCAAATTAAAGAGGCTTTCACAGGTTGCGAATTAGTGCAAGATGCGCACCGTTTAGCACTTATGAATGCCAAATTGCATGGTCTGGAAAGTTCGATTCTTTTGGAAGACACACTATCTGCCAATGGCAAGAAAATGAAGGGCTATGATGGTGTGTTGGCTAATCCACCTTTTGGAACAAAGAAGGGAGGAGAGCGCCCCACCAGAGATGATTTAACCTTTCTAAGCAGCAACAAGCAACTCAACTTTTTGCAGCATATCTACCGCTCACTGAACAAAGATGGTAAGGCAAGAGCAGCAGTGGTACTTCCCGATAATGTGTTATTTGAAGACGGTGACGGCCAACGTGTAAGAAGGGATTTAATGGATAAGTGTAACCTGCATACCATTCTGCGCTTGCCAACCGGTATTTTCTATGCAGCCGGTGTCAAAACTAACGTCCTTTTCTTTACTCGTGGTAAAACCGAAACTGGTAATACTAAAAAGGTGTGGTTCTATGATATGCGGACCAATGTAGACAACTATGGAAAGCGCACCCTATTTACCAGACTTGCCTTTGATGGTTTTGCAAAAGCCTATACGGGTGGTATTGGACTAGAGGAACTAGCAGAGCAATATGAAGGTACCATTGATGACAAGAAACGTGAGAGAATCAAAGATGAACGTTGGCAATGCTATTCCCGAGAAGAAATTACAGACAAGAATGACTCTCTAGATATTGGCTTAATCGAAGATGAAAGCGTCAGTAAAAACAGTAGTCTTGGTGAACCGATTGACATAGCCAAAGAAGCTGCTTTAGAATTAGATGCCATAAGGAAAGAATTAGATCAAATTATTGAACTGTTGGGCTGATGAAGGAGGAATTGCCAAGCGGGTGGGAGAGAACAATTTTCAAGGAGACTGTTACTTACAAAAAGGGGAAAAAACCCAAAGTTCTTACAGATGAAGAATTTGAGAATTCTGTACCATATCTTGATATCAAGGCATTGGAACATGGGGAGATCAGAAGATATGCTGATATTGAAAGCTCAAATATTTTGGATGCAAATTCAATAGCTATTGTTTGGGATGGTGCAAGGAGTGGATGGGTTGCCAAAGGAGTCTATGGATCGATGGGGTCAACTATTGCTGCCCTTACTCCAATTCTAATGGATGTAGATTATACACATCAATTCTTGCGATCTCAATTTGAAAACTTAAACAATAACACAAGAGGTACTGGAATTCCGCATGTTAATCCAGATATACTGTGGAATATTGAAACTCCGATTCCACCTCTTCCCGAACAAAAGCGAATAGTGGCCAAGCTGGATGCATTGTTTGGGCATCTGGATACCCTCAAAGCCAAACTCGATCGCATCCCCGAGCTCCTCCAAAACTTCCGCCAGCAGGTGCTTACTCAGGCGGTTACAGGCAAGTTGACGGAGGAGTGGAGAGAGGGAAAAGGGCTGGGTGAATGGGATCAGGTTAAAATGGAAGATTTGACGATATCAATAACTGATGGCGATCATCAAGCTCCCCCAAAGGTTGAAAAAGGTATCCCTTTTTTAGTAATCTCCAATGTGAATGATGGGAATTTAAACATTGACTCAGCAAGCCGTTTTGTTCCTCAAGACTATTATGATAACTTAAAAGATAGTCGAAAACCTCAACCAGATGATATACTATATACAGTTACTGGTTCAATCGGTATTCCTGTTATGGTCGAAAGTGAAAAGCCTTTTACATTCCAAAGACATATTGCCATCATTAGACCTGATAAAAAACTAGTTGATCCAAAGTATTTACATATTGTGTTGCAGTCCGAAAATAGCTTATCTCAGGCGAAGGAGGTTGCCACAGGTACTGCTCAAGTAACAATTCCGCTAAGAGGGTTAAGGAATTATAATATTCCATATCCAGGCATTCAAGAACAAAAGGAAATCATTAATAGAGTACATGCTATTTTCAAAGTTGCAGATAGTATAGAATCTCAATATCTGCCACTAAAAGTAAAAATTGATAATCTTCCTCAGGCTATTTTGAATAAGGCATTTAAAGGGGAGTTGGTGCCCCAAGATCCTAATGATGAGCCGGCTAGTGTGTTGTTGGAGAGGATTAAAGAGGAAAAGGAAGCTACCAAGAAGAGAGGAGGTAAGAGTTGAAGATTAAGAAGCTTTGGGTTTCTAGATACAATAATCTCGTAGACCAATGGTTCGAATTTGAAGACGATCCGCTAATCACTCTTTTGATTGGAAAAAATGGCTTAGGTAAGTCTAACTTAATTGAAGCTATAACAATCATTATTAGAGATTTAGACCTAGCAAAAGATGAAGAATACTTTACGAAAACCACAAGCAAAGAATTTTTTGATTTTGATATTACCTATCAATGCAAAGGGAATGAACTTCAAATAAAGGCAATTGAGCAAAAGTTGGAGATTCTATTGAATGGCAATCAGATAGAGTTTCGTCAATTTCTTAAGGAAAAAGATAATAAGTATTTGCCTGATAATATATTCGTGTATTACTCGGGCGAAAATAAGAGACTTAAAAGTTTGCTTTATCGTCATAGCTCTTTAAGAGAGAATCGATTAAAAAGTGGGAAAACACAACTTAATAGGTTACTAGAAAAGGTATTTTATATTCAAGAAGACTATAGTCAGTTACTTTTTCTTACGCTTTGGATTGTTAAGAATCACTCTGATTTCAGTGAGTTAATTGAGGAATTGTTTTTTGAATATGCTGGAATCGAGAATACTTCTTCAATCCAAATAGTCCTTTGCAACCCAGACTTTTATAATGTCAAAAATCACACTGGCGTTGAGAAGTTTGAGAGTAGTGGTTACTCCGAATTTGGAAGGTTTTGGAATCTATCCGGTGACGTCTTAAGGTTTATTGAGCTTTTAATTCAAAACCAAATGTCTACTTCAGCTCCTCCGATGTACAGGGATGAAAATGAAGTTGAAGTAGATGGAGTTGATGAGTTTATTGTATTAAACAATCTTGATTTTGAATCTCTTAGTCAATCCTTTTTGGAAGAGTTTAAAGATCCTGTAAGAATATTTGATGTAATAGAGGCCGCTCATCGAATGAGACTATTCTGGAATATAACAACACAAATAGTCAAGAATGGGCAAAGTATTAAACATGATTTTAACGGTCTTAGTGAAGGAGAACTACAATTAACATCAGTTCTAGGACTAATTCTTTTAACTAGTAAATCCGATGCTCTTTATTTACTTGATGAGCCAGACACACATTTAAATCCAAATTGGCAAAGAGATTATTCCTACTTGTTAAAGCGATATGATACGATTCATGAAAACAGTCAAATGATTGTTTCAACTCATAGTCCACTTATAGTTCAGTCTGCTGAAAAAGCAGATATTTTCCTATTTAAAAAAGGTGAGGAAAAAATCATTGTTGATAAGAATACTCACCGAATACATAACTGGCGTATCGATCAGGTTCTTGTTAGTGAATATTTTGGTCTTGAAAGTGCTAGGCCCACTTCCCTAGATTTTTATATCCAATTGAAAGAGAGGATTATTAATACTTATCCCATGAGTAATAAAGATGCAGAAGCATTAAAAGAGTTGGAAGATGAGTATGGAGTTTTACCTACTGGTGAAACTCTCACAGAAATTAAAGCAATGCAATTAATAAACCACATAGCATCTAAGATTAATGATCCAGATAAGTAAGGAGCGTAGAGGGGAGTGCCCAGAAATAAAAGATAAAAAAGGTAACTGTAAGATTACTGCTGCAGTAAACACAATCAAAGCCTTGTATGACAGTGACGCAGCAAATTTCGACACTCGTACTCGACTATGGAAAAAAGGTGATATAGATAACAAGATATATGGTCATAAAGAGATCAAGAATAGACTCAAGGAAAGTCAGTATGGCAAGTGCGCTTTTTGTGAAAGAAATGTAGAGGCTACATCCTCAGGTGATGTTGAGCACTTTAGACCTAAGAAAGCGTGGGTTCAAAATGAAAAAGAAGATTATAATGGACCAGGTTATTATTGGCTTTCTTATAACTATGATAACCTCCTTTTTGCTTGCGAAATCTGTAACAGGCGGAACAAAGAAAACCTCTTTCCTTTAAGAAGACCGCAAAATAGAGTGTTGAATCATCATCAACCACAATTGCTGCAAAAGGAGAAACCATTCTTTATAAATCCCATTTATGAAAATCCCAGAGAAAAAATCAGATTCGTAGGTGCATTGGCGACAGGTGTTGATAAAAACCATCGAGGGAAAAAGACTATCGCGGCTTTAGGATTGAATAGAAAAGGCGAAAAAGGAACGAGTAATTTGTACGAATTAAGGTATGCTCACTTTCGTCTTGTTCAGGGTACCGAATTAATTTCCAAATTAAAGCCTTCTCCGCAGATTGATCAAAACGAAATAGATAAAGCTATTTCCTTAATGAATGAAATGAGAAGTTCTAAAGCTCAATATTCGGCCATGGTAAATGATAATTTCCCAGTCTAATGGAATTATTTGAATTAAAAATAGCCAAGCTAAATAATTGGAGAATCTTTATCCATAAATGCACATAAATGAAACTCAATCCAATTAAGACTGACCATATATTTAAATCCGCTCAGAAGATTGACAGGGAAGGGGTTCCGAAAGATTTGGTCTGGAGTCAATATTATGTTGTTGTCAATGGAAAGGAATACCGATTCAAACAGCTTTTACGTGAGGCATATACAATTGCAACAGGAGATAAGCTAAAATTTGAAACCAGTGATTCATATAAAAACTACATCAAGGATGTTTTAGGTTTCGAAATGACTTTTCATGAAGGTGGATTTAATTTTTTCACAAAAGATGAGCTTGAATACTACCACTCAATTGTTGGAGCGGAATACAGAAAAGACAATCCTAACCATAAACTTTATATTCAAAAACTAAACCCCATAATCAGTAAGGTAGAATATTGGGCAAAGCAGCTAGTGGAGGATGGTTACAAATTTAAAGCAGATAGAAAATGGCTCTCTGGCCATGAATCGAAAATTGCGCGCTATTTCTGGCCCAGAATTTATAAGGGAGTAGACCAAGATATCTTCTTTAATGTAGAAGTTAACGGGGCAGACCGTTGGATAGGATATAAACTTGATGGTTATAATTCTACTAAAAAGAAGCTTCCAGAAGATAAGCTTGCAATTCTGGTAGAGTTTCAGAAAAAACCAGAGTGGAGTTGGCCCAAAATAAGCTTCGATGACATAGGTTCTTATGATTGGGACAGCTTGCTAAGCGAATCTAAATCTTATGTGGAAGCATTGGATGATAGCTACGATGCACTTAAAAAAGTGCTGAACAAACACTCCAAGTTGGCAAGGATAACCTGGAATACAAATAACTGGATAAAGCCTTCCGGTCGCTATGGTAAATCAAAAAATGACTCACATGAATCTGAAAAGGGATTTGGACATGAAGAATGGATTTTTGATGGAGATACTGTGCTTAATGGCTTTAAGTATGGGTTTCTTGAACCTATTCATAGATCAAGAGATAAACATAGCGGAGAAGTTTATGACATCACGCTTTTCACACGAGATTGGGATACAAAAACGGACTATTGGGTAACAACTTTAAAAGATGTAGAGGTATTAGATAAAACTCAATCTGAACAGGTCCTAGCAGAGTATAAAAGTAGAGGTTGGTACGATCAGATGAAACGTGACCTAATCAAGCAGGGGTTGTCTGGGGATGCACTAGAAGATTGGGTTAAAGATGATCCATGGAAACTTTTCAATATTAGGTTTCCGGTTGCTGAACTTTCAAGGTTATCGGAGGACTTGCTTGAGATTGAGAATAAAAATGACATTCCATCAATGCGTTACGTTTTGATGGACTTTCAGAAGAACTTTACTGAAAAGATTGAGGGTAAGTTAAAGTCAGGTTTTTCATTTGAGAACAGTGGAAGTTATAACGCAGACTTAGCTAACAAAGGAAAGAGAAAAAGTGGATTTAAGCGAGATGTAGAGCTAAGCTTTAAGCATAATGAAATTCAAAAGAAGCTACTGAATTATTTACAAGGGAAGTATGGTCTAAAGAATGTAAAAAGAGAATGCACAGCTTATGGCGCATCTAGGATTGACATCGTTCGAAAGACGAGTAAGGGTTATGTATTCTATGAAATCAAGACTTATAATAGCTTGATTTCATCAATAAGAGAATCATTAGGCCAATTGTTGGAATATTCTCTTTTTCCAAATAAAGAAGAAGCCAATGAGTTAGTACTTGTTTCACATATTAAGCCCAGTGATTTAGAGACGCAGTATTTTCTGCACTTAAAGAAGTTCATCAATATCCCTTTCAGTTATATCTGCTTCGATCCAGACCAAGAAAAGGTAGTATCAGAGATTAGTTAGATTATAGACTTATATAAACAACATAACTCAAAACTGGAGGGGTTAAAAACAATCCATTCAAACTAGAAAAGAGATTTACAATTATTGATTTAAAACAACTTCTTCTCTATGTAATTAAGAGCTACATAAATTAATTTATTGAGCTTCATGCGTTAAGCCCTAGTAAACACTAACAATATGAAAGAATTCGAAAATCTAAATTCTGAAGACACAAATAACTTAGCACTTCATTATTTAATGCAATTTAGAAATGGTCTTGAATCTGAAGACTATTCAGAATGCGAATTTCACATAGAGAAGGCTAAAAGCTTCAATTGTGATGATCGAAATACTCTCTTTTTTATTGATTACAACTACATTATCTGGTGTCAGATATCTAAGAAGGGGAACGTTTTTTATCTCTTAAAGAGTCTTATTTTAGAATATTTATCCAATGATTTGAATCCTAATTGGCTGAACTTAACAATTCACCTTGGCTTGCGAATTGCAAAAGATAGTGGAGATTATAATTTAATTAGAATACTAATACATCACTGGATGCTAGTAGATGTTTATGAGCCGGTACATCCAGAAATGGGTGAAAAAATGTCAAAAGCTGCCTTCTACTTCACGGTTTTAGGAGAAAGCAATAGGGCGGTTTTTTTTTCGGAATTAGGCCAAAATATTAGTAAGGCCTATAATTTTCGAGAATATAGTGTGTCTCAGACAATTGATTTGGGCTTTATTTATCATAATGTTGGCTTATATAATAAGGCAATAGATACTTACTTAGACAAAGACCTCCTTTTTAATAACGCAAACAATCCAGAACTAATAGGATTATCGGTTCACTCAATCTTAACTCTGACGATGTTGAGATCTGATAAAAGTGATTCTTATATAAAGACAATTAGTCAACACTATCATGAATTGAATAAAGATGAAAGAGGAATGTTTCTTTTATCATTATTGCTTTCTCAAAATCCAACCATACTTCAAAGTTTTGGATTAGCACTAAAGAAGAAAGATCAGAAACTTCTTCCAGAGGCTTTTGTTAACCTTGTTGCAAATTTAAGAATTGACTTTTCAGTTTTATGTGAATTCTCTGATGGGCATGGTTTATGGGTTACGATCCTGTATCTTTTTAGTGTAAGACCGAATGACTTATTGTTCTGGATTTTAGATACTTCTGAAACATTTGATAAGTCTAAAATCCACGAAATAATAATTGAATCAACTATCAACCCATCCGGGTTAAGAGCAGATTTTAATAACTACAAAGAATTTCAGTTTTTTAATGATTTGAACACGACTCTCTTGGAGAGTTTAGCTGTTAAAATTGATTATTACAATCTTAAGAATAGCCTTACTGAAATTGAAGAAGGACAGTTGAAAGCCTTATTCGAACAAGTGAAGCAGTTATATCAAGAAATTGAATTAATAAATTTTTTTCCAGATTCTACTGAAGATCAGTTAAGAAGGAATTATCAATGGTTGTGTGAGACACTTGAACTCAATAAGAAAAGAACTAAGCTATTTCTTTCAAGCATTGGCAGATCTCATGATTTGCAAGGTGATTTTACTTCAATTATCTCATTGGACTACTTAAAACTAAAGTCATACCAATCATACAAGGATGGAAAAAGGACTGTTGTACTGAGGATCGTTCAAACAAATACAGGTTTACATCTGATTAAATGGGACTTGATTAATAACCAAGTATCAAGAAGGAAATTAGGCTACACATATGTTGATGTTTTAGAGAAAATTGAAACATTGTTATTTCAACTTTCATATGAACAGGCAGGATTAATCAAAAACTATGACTTGTCCACGTTTCAAGAGATTTTAGGAGTTATTTCTGAAGAGGTTGTGGGTTACGAACATCTTATTCTTGATTTAAAACCTCCATTTTCAGCTATCCCTTTAGAAGGTATTCCTTTTACTGATGAGAATGAATCATTGATTGACTTGTTAATGGTGTCTAGGAGTCATCAGGGCTATTTCTTTGAATCATTTTTAACAAATGAGAAGCGGATTATTAATGATGATATTTTCATAGGTGGATGTGCTAAAAATGATGTTTTAGGTACAGTTGGAAGCAAAGAAGTAGAAAGGTTAGAGAGGTATTTTAATTGTGAAGCTGTCAAAGGAGAAGATTTTAACGCTTCAAATATTTTAAACTCACTAAGCCAGAAAGGACTAATTCACCTTTCAGCTCATGCTAGAAATCTCAATGGGGGTGATTCAGAGCTGGATTTTGGCGGACTGAATATCCTGGAGACAGAGAATGGAATTGTAACGGATTTGGATATTAAATCCATTGATTTGACCAATTCAGAACTCGTTGTTTTAGCTTCTTGTGATTCAGGAAGGGGCAAGGTGCTTGGAATGGAAAGTCCTTCTACCTTGGCTAGGAGCTTTATGCAGGCAGGCTCAAAAACGGTAATTTCATCCTTGTGTCAAGTCAATGATGAAATCAGTACGGAGTTAATGAGTGATTTTTATAAAACCTTGAAACAGAAAGAGTGTATAATTGAGGCTTTTCAAATTACTTTTGGTAAAAAAGGAAGGGATAAATATGGTCTTAATGTTTTACCTTGGGTTTTAGAAGGTAACCCCAATAGATTAAGTTTTTTTAAATAATATACTTCAATCTTTAATAAACATGGCAATAAAAATTTTATCAGATTCAAATACGACCAAAGATTTGATGGTTTCTTTGGATCAAGAAGGTTTTCAATCAGATATACAGCCTAAAATACAGACGCGATCATTAGATGCTTTAGACATTATTAATCTTGCCCTTGCAGCTAGTCCATATTTAGAAAGAGTAATTAGAGTTATTGTAATAAAAACTAAAAGGCCAGTTCGAGTAACGACAAGCAAAAGGGTGATTAAAGTAACACCACAGCAATTACAGGATAGTAAGACAGTAGAATTGATAAATCAGATTGGTTCCTCAGATGGTGATGCTGTAATTGAGTTTGTATAAACTTAGTGACTCATTATTGACTGAACTTTAGGTAAATATTGTTCAATAGGAGCCATTTTGGGCATTGTTTGGGTTATTTGGAAATTCTACCTTCACAAATTAATTAAACTTATCTGCAAGCAAGAAAACTATTAAGTTAATAACCTTATAATACCTTAAGTAGTTGAATGATTATATTCGTTGAATAACTAGTAAACATACAGGTGAAGTATGTCATGGAATTGGATTTACAGATCAGTGACTATTTTGTGTGTTATTTTTATTCCTATCTAGTTTGAGAAAATGATTATCCCGAGGATGACTCAAAGGATTTATACATAGTTCTACCATCCCTCAAGCGAAAAATCTGTTATCTCTTCATCTGACTCAATAAGATATTCCGAGACAATGTATTCATTAGAAAGGCCATTTTCTGGTTTATAGGCTTGATAAAGCTCTTGTCTTTGGCTCATTTCATCGAGGTAGAACGGATAATAGCCAAAGTCCCTATCATGAATAATAGCCATGATGGTTCTATCGTTCTGCATTCCAAATGCCCTCCATTTTGTTCTGGTGGTTTCGTCAAGGTTGAAAGTGTTCTCTGGTACGTTTTCAAACATGGCCCTAAAAGCTGAATGGTTTGCAGTATTGTCCTCCCTAAAGTAGTAAATTCGAGTATGTGCTATTCAGTTTCTACGAGGATTTCAAACCAACAGTGGGTAGATATTCAGGAAATATATAGAAAAATGACCGGCAATGAGTTTCAAAAGATGCTTGACAATGGTGCTCCCTCTGGTCATTACTTTGTGGATGTCTATAAAGACAACCACCCTGAGCTTACTGTAATTTCTGCTGATAGCGCTGATGAGATTCAAAGAATGCGATGGGGGGTAATACCAAGTTTCGCTAAATACATAGATGTTACAACTAAAGAAGGTAAGTTGGTTAAGGCTCATCCTTATGACTTCAGAAATAAGTATTCTAAGACGGCTAATGCAATGGTGGAATCCTTAAAAGACAGACCAACCTGGAGGAGGCTCTATCAGTCGAATCGTTGCGTCTTACCGGTGACAGGCTTTTTTGAATTCTATCATTTGGAAGGCAAGAAGGTTACTTATCCTCACTATTTAGCTCTTAAAGATGTTGATATATATGGTATTGCATGTATTTGGGATGAATGGACAGATACAGAAACTGGTGAAATTGTAAAGAGTTTTGCGGTGATCACTACAGCGCCTAATGAAATGATGAGGGTAATCCATAATAACCCCAATGCACATTCTGGCCCAAGAATGCCAGCTATTCTACCAGTGAGTGAGTGGAGTAGTTGGCTTGATGGTCAATTTACTTACGAGGATGTTTTTAGCATGTGCAAGCCATTTCCATCTGATGGAATGGTGGCTACTCCAGTAAGACAAGGTTTAAAAAAGCGTGATGTTAATGCGGATATACCCAAAGTAATTGAAAGGATTTATTATACCGAACTTGGTAGTGATTGGAGAAACTATGGGAAACCTCAAGAACCACTTCAGAAGAATCTATTTTGACTAGGTTTTGTCTTTTAGAAAATGGCAATATAATTCATTGTTTTCTCTCCATTTAATTGGTCTTTTTTCAGCCATTGCGCTTTGTTCTTCAGAATTGTCTACATCAGCAATCGGTAACCATCCGTCAATGAGCATCTCCTCTATGACACGATAGTTGTCATATTCATCCTTCCATACTTGGACAGTCCCATTTGGCCGGACAAACACCTTAGACCTTATAAGTTCTCCAGTCTCAATGGTCTTTTCAAAAATATACTGCCAATATCTGTTCTCGGGATCCGGTAAGGTCATCTCTTCTCTATTAAGAATTGTAAATCTACCAACGTCTCTCTCTTCATCGGACATAATTACCAGACGGCTGTTTCTTTGGCCCTCATAATCTAATGTGATTAACTCCATAGCAGATATTGTTTAGACAATACTAGTACTAATCATGAACAAAAACTAATATTGTTAGTTTTTAATACTATAATAATTAGTTATCAGAAATGAAGATTGAGAGGGGACGGTTTATTGCAAAGATGAGAGATGGTGCAATCCATGAACTCTATTTCTTTTTGGAGGTCTCTCAGGACAAAAAGGGTATTTGGTGGTATCGTGTAGACGAGGGGAATCCACAACTTTTAGATTCCAATGCTAGAGATCATATCCTTCAGGAAATGTTTTTGGTATATAAATTCAGGAATGATGAGAGACCTGAATTTCGAAATGTTCAAGTGACTATTCGCGCAGAGTCGGCTGGTGATAGTGAGTTTATTTGGAACAAGCGGAATGGAGAGGTATTGGAGAAGCTTTTGAGTCGCTTCCCAACATTGGTTGATGTTTTTTGGACAGATGGAAATCGGAAAAAGAAGATATGGGAATATTTACGCCAGAAGTACCAAAGAATTAATAGGAAGAGGCGCTAATATTCATATATGACTAGTGCTTAAACTTCAGAAGTTGGTTAATTAGGATAAATATTTCCTACAATCAATGAAAGAATATAAAGTCCGATCAGTGGTGCTAAATACTCTTCAACACCTTGAAACTGATAATGCTAAGATTAATGATTCTGAAGTTCAGAAGGTGATTAATGAAATGGTGGTAGAAGGTTTTGAGTTAAAAAGTGTTGTTCCATTAGCTAATAGCCGTGTTGACTATGAATCAGACGATCAAGGGAATGATGTTGACGGACTAGTGCTTTCATACACTGAGAGCCTTATGCTTTTTTTTGAGAGAGAGTCATAGGCTTAAGCATGGATTCAAGTAAGCCCACACTGCGACAAAAAAGAAACCGACTGATATTAGCGCTGTCCTTGGGAGCCCTCTTGATTTTGGCTGCCATAAGATGGATTAATCTCTTCAAATGGATATTGGAAGGAACTTAATCTAAGTGTTCAGGAACAATCTTTGAGTGTGTTCACCCGAACGCAAGAAGACTGTGTTCGCGAACACAACCCCGAACATTCGGTATAGTCAAATATATAAAGGCCAACACAAGAGAGCTAAGGTCTATTCAATACATTTGCTTTTTGACGTAATCGATTAACAATCATAGTCATGCAATTAACCAGTGTTTCACTGATTATTAACCATTGAATTATCGGTTAAAGTACTGGTGAATTCAGTTTTTAAAGTGAATTCACCAATTATCAAGTCGAACAATCGGTTGAACACAGTGAATGCTTTATGTTCTACAATTGTTCGTTCGTAAGGATTGTCCTAAGAACCGAATATTACCGTTGATTAGCTCGGACTACTCGGACACTTAAATTATGTCCGAGTAGTCCGAGCTTGTAATTCTTCCTTATCCATCTTTAAATAGTTCCTAACCATTTTTTCAGATACTCCTATCTCCTTACCAATTTCGATATTGCTTAAGCCCTTACTTTTTAACTCAAAAGCCATAAGGGCTTTATCTGTTGAACTGCTTACTTTAAAGATTCTTAAATGCTCCTGCTCATGTTCGGTGTACTTGGGTTCAAGCTGAAGAAAGTTTCTCTTCTTTATGATTGCACAGACCATAACATTTCCTGCATGATATTTAAACTCTTTATGTCTGACCTTAATTTGTTTAATATACTTTATGGCTTTGCTTGTTTGACTTTCGCCAATTGCAAAAGCACTGTCAATGAAGTTCGCAATTGCTTTACTACCTGAAATATGATTTATATTAATTGGCCTTGACATATCTATTTTTGGAGTGTGTGCTAAAATCAATATTGACAGCCCCTCTTGATCTTTTAAACGTTTGAGTTTCTGTATAAAAGGAGCGGCATCTTTTGATTTTTCTAATTCTGATTTAAGAAAGGTGATGTTGTCAATGATAATTACTTTGGCATTTTTGAATCTTATTTCACTGATAAGTGAGTCTAAAAGCCAATCATCATAGCTCTGGTGTTTTGGGGGATTGCAATTTGGGTTAATCTCAGATCTAATGAAGAATTTGTCAAATTCATACTGGTTGTGATAAAAGTCTGATCCGTCTACTTGTTCTGAGTATCTAGCTTCAAATTGTTTCTCCGACAACTCGAAATCGAAATAAAGTACCGGCTGAGCTTCTACACCAATCGAGAATTCATCTATTTCAATACCCCTTGAAATTGAATCGGCTATTTGAACAGCAAGAATAGATTTTCCTTGATTTGTATCTGCTATCAGAACACACAATTCACCTTCAAACCACAGTTCATCAAATAGCATTTTTGGAATAGGCTTACTTTTACTTTGTTCTAACCATTCCTTCGCTGTCATAGAAACAAATAATCCCTGATCATTAGAACCTCCTTTCTCATTCGAAAGGAAGTCCGAAAGGTTAATTGAATTATCCATGTCTAAGTCCGTTAAGTTTTGTAAGAAGTACAGATGCATCATTAGATAGTTCCGGAGAATTACTAGATTTTATTCTCCGCAGTAAATGGAAGGATAAGCTTGCAAGTCCGGTCTTATTTTTGATTTCAAAAATCCTCTTTGGTAGAGCTTGAAAAATTCTAAGAATGCTAGTTGGTGTTTTCCCATGATGCAGAATATCCAGGTAGCTTTGAATCGACTCTAGTTGTTTAAATAGGTCAGTGTCTAAATCTCCAATGAAATTAGCTAATTCTAGATACCTTGAGGACATATCAAGATAGCCTTCTTTAAAGAGTTTGGACTCTTCTAATTTTATTGCTGTTATTAATTTTGAACGAATATCCTTCTCCAATAAGCAAAGACAATAGTCGGTTATTTTATCATTAGTTACGAGTCTGTTGATTTCAACTAAGTAGGCACTAAGGTTGATGCCGTATAATTCAGAGTACTTGCTACTGACTGTTATGATATCAATATGTCTTTCAGGATATAGTGAGCACATAACTCTCCAGAGTTCTTTATGAGGATTGTTCTTTGTTTGGGTGAAATTCTCCTTCTTTAGGATGTCAAAAGCACTGGAAAAGTGGCCTTCCATTGACATGCTCAAAATAGTTGCCTCTAGATTAATTCTGTTGGTCATTTTTGCCTCCTTCCATGTTTTGAAATCCAGTTCTCAGCCAATTGCTCTAATTCATCTTCAGAATTAGAGCGGTTTTGTAGGAGCCATTCATCAAGCTCAACTCTCTTAAAATAGACCAATTTTCCACCAGGCTTATAGAATGGAATCTTACCACCACTTGTAAGCTTATACATGAAAGACTTTGAAATACCTGAATACGTACAGGCTTCTTCGAATGTGAGCACATCTTTCTTTAAAATCCCTTGTGCTTGGATCATAGTCTTGAGCCCTTTCAGCTCCTCTAAAATCTGGTTCATTACCTTGATATTTTAAGTTTTCTAAATCAAGGTTCTAGCGCTAAAACCATCAATGGAAATCATTGACGATGTAAAGGAAATATTAAAGGTTGATTTTGAACTTACAGAGGTCTTACTGAAAATCGGTAAGTTTAATATCAAGTCAGCCTGTGGATTCTGATTTTTGTCTTAATCTCTTTCGTAGGTTAATTAATTTATCATCGAGTGTTTGAAAAGCGCTATCATTAACCTTTTTCAAGGCTTGTCGAATGGACCCTGGTTTGATTGAGTCTTTTCTCATCAGAGATGAAAAATGTGAACTTAAAAAGTTAGATAATTGATCTTTTGTCAATGAATCCGTGTGTATTAAATCCTCTAGATTAAGTAAATCAAAAAGTAGAACTAATTCATTAATAGTGAATTTTGTGTTTATCACCACAGATTGGTCAATATCAACTAATACAACGCTCTTATGGTCTATCGAATTAATGCTCTTATCTCCGTTTTTATATTTTTTAATTAATCTAGGAACCAGCACCGAGAGCTCTCTTTTGTTTTGAGTTTCTTCGAAGAAAGGAAAATCATTTTTATTAACCATTCTATCAAGGTTTCTCAGCCAGTCAATTTTGTCATTAACTGAATTGACTTGATGCTCGATAAAATCCTCAAGATCTGAAATCGAATGTTCTTTTAGTTTATTTGAAAGAAGGGTTTCGTAAATAAATGAGTCATTCGGCCTATTGCCATCACTGTCTTTGTATTCATCAAACTGTTGCTTCGATAATCCATAAAAGTTGCCAGTTTCATCTAAAGCCATTTCTTTAAAACTAATTGGGTAGTTAGGGCCTAATCCGATCATTTCAATTTAATTTTATTTGCAGCTTCAATTTTCTTTTGATCTACTACTTTGGCATATACCTCAGTGGTTTTGAGGTGTCTGTGGCCAAGTAGTTTTGAAAGCACATAAATATCTGTTCCTAAACTTAGTTGTATAGTAGCATACGTATGTCTGGAGCAGTGAAACGTTATATACTTTTTTATTTCAGCTTGCCCGATCCATTCCCTAAGAATTTCGTTATCTGGGCTTTCTAGTTTTTTTCCTAAACCCAAAAAATAAGGGCTATCATTAGATATCGGCTCAGGTAAGAGCTGTTTGGCTTGTTCACCTATCGGATGATATTGGAATCCTTTAGTTTTCTGTTGCTTGAAGGGTACCATGTAAACAGAGCCCTCTTTTCTAAGACTATTTGGTGTTAGCGCAATAATGTCACTAAATCGCAGACCCGTGAGGCAGCCAAAAAGAAAAGCGCTTTTGATCAAGGGTTTTTTACAATCTTGCTTTGAGACTGCTTGTAATTCATCAAGTGTTAGATATTCCTTTCTGGATTCTTCATGAGGAAGATGTTTAACAATTTGACCTGGGTTTTTGATGATGATTTCTCTGTTTACAGCCTCCTTAAGCGCTGCTTTGAACTTAGCAAAGTAGGAGTATTTAGTATTTTGACTCAAAGGTCTGGTTACAATATACTTTTTGAAATCTTCCACCTTGTCCCGAGTCAATTGATTAAAGGAAAGACCACTTTTTTGAAACTCCTTGAAGTGTTTGATCATGCTTTTCCAATTCCCATAATTGTTCGGGCTATCAATTCTCTCTTCAGCTAATCGCTCTAAGAAGTCTACAACTTGAGTGTCAGCTTTCTTAAGATCAGCTATACCGAAAGCTTCTGATTGAATTCTTATATTTTCCTTGGTCTCAATGTTTTGGGCAAGCGCAAGTGTTTCCTTGTTATGCTTCCTTTCCTCTTTAGTTTTCGAGTCAGGGTAGAGGAATAGTTTTAGTGATTTGTTGGTTCTTTTTCCATTCTCATAATAGTCGAGATAAAGCCAGGTTTTCTTACCCTGGTTGCGTTGCCTCAGTGTGACTTTCATTGTTCAAATAATTTATTGATTTCTGATCTTTTTATAATAACTCGGCTACCTAATTTTACCGCTGGAATAAACCCTTTCTTGATTTGTCTATGAACAGTCATTCTGCTTGCTCCCAGAAGCTCACATGTCTCTTTAATAGACAGGAATTCTTTGTCTGAAAAATTACTTATTCGAAAATCTACTGACTGAATATCTTTACTTGGAACAGCATTGATCTTCTCTTTTCTCTTACGTGCTTTATAAGCTCGTTTGGCACAGTTATCTCCACAGAATTGTGTGACGGTAGTTTTGGCTACAAACTCAATTCCACAATGTTGACAGACTTTTTTAATTCTAATGTTACTACTCATGTATCAAAGGGTATATACTTGTTTCTTATGGTATCTACATATAACTATATGTAACAAAATTTCACCAAGTGTTTAGATTAATTGGATGGTGAAAATATTTAACAACAAATTAGCAACAAAAATTGTCTAATCAATGGAAATCAAAGGATATAAAAGTAAGGAAAAAGTGCGTTGAATGTATGATAAGAAGGTATTGGAAGCTAAACTACTTCCCGATACAAAACTTACTAAAAATATTTGCCAACAAATCATCCGTTGTGATTTCCCCTGTGATCTCACCGAGGTAGTGGAGCGATTGGCGGATGTCCATGGCCACAAAGTCATTGGTGACCTGGCCGTCAATGCCTTCGATGACGTTCATTAGGGCATTTTTGGTTTGTAGGAGGGAGTCGTAATGGCGGATGTTGGTCACTACCGTATCGCCTCTTTTGAATTTATTGAGGTTAACAAGTTCAAGGATTCGGTTTTTGAGTTCCTCAACATGTTCAGGCTCCTTGGCGGTTAAGAACAGCATATCCGGATGCTGATGCTGAAGCTTTTCAACCAGGGCATCATCTACTTTGTCCAACTTATTGCCGACTTTAAGGAAAGGCACTCCTGTATTTTCCAGTACATTGATCTCTTTGTTCATTTCCACAATGTCTACCTGAGAAAGGTCAAAGAGGTAGATGATCATGGAAGCCGTTTTCATTTTGGCCTGGGTGCGTTCCACACCGATTTTTTCTATGGCATCGGTTGTTTCACGCAGTCCGGCCGTATCGATAAAGCGGAAGGCAACTCCGCCAATTACTATTTCGTCTTCGATAAAGTCGCGAGTGGTTCCAGCAATATCGGAGACTATGGCTTTTTCTTCATTCAGTAAAGCATTGAGCAGGGTAGACTTTCCGGCATTGGGTTTTCCGGCAATCACGGTCGGCACACCGTTTTTTATTACGTTACCCAAATCAAAGCTCTGGATCAAAGCATTTACAACTACCAATAGTTTGTTGACCAAATCTTTTAGATCATCTCTACTGGCGAATTCTACATCTTCTTCACCAAAATCCAGCTCTAACTCAATCATGGAGGCGAAGTGTATCAGCTCTTCGCGTAGCCTTTTAATTTCTCCTGAGAAGCCGCCACGCATTTGATTGAGTGCTGCATTATGAGCTGCTTCAGTGTCGGCATTGATCAGGTCGGCTACAGCTTCGGCTTGGGCCAAATCGAATTGGCCATTCATAAAGGCCCGCTTGGTGAATTCTCCCGGTTTGGCTGGACGAGCCCCTTTTCTGATCAGCAGTTGAATAATCTGCTTAATGATAAAGTTGGAGCCATGGCAGGAAATTTCCACTACATTCTCCTTGGTAAAGGACTTTGGTGCAATAAAAAGGGAGATGAGCACTTCGTCTAAAATGCGATT
>JABXHN010000023.1 GCA_013373635.1 Flavobacteriaceae bacterium | reverse complement strand
TGGAAATCATCGTGTAACTCATGTTCTTGATCATCTTGCCGCATCATTACCCTCAACATTTCATCAGCCTGACACTATTGATACTGCAGATTGGCGTTAAAGTTCATTTGCTGTATGGCGTCCCCACCAGGAGTCGAACCTTTATCTGTGGTTAGCTCAAAGCCTGCGTGTGTATGTGTGTATATCTAAACCGAAGAGAATGCTAGCTCACCCATCTCATTTGAATGTGCACGACTGTGCGTATTGATTTTAACGGATAATGCCGGAAATTCAAAAAACACTCACTCATGTTTACACACATTCCCCTCAGGTAGTCCCGGATGTGGACGCTTTCGTTATAAAATTGTACCCAAAGTTGGACCCCTTGGGTAACGCAAAATTATAAAAATGGATATCTCAAGGGGGATCTCGATGTCGGCTGGAGGTCGATGATTGAATTGAGAGGGCTTACGCACTGAAAAAGCCTTGGCTTCCCCCGTTATTATTAATTAGTATTAAATTAAATGTCGTAAAAGATCGAAAAACCTTGTTTAACGAGTAAGACTCACTGAGCCGTCTGCGGGTAAAACGGAACCTCCTAAAAGTAAGGATAACTAGAAATTATGCTAGCAATGCTAAATTCAAAAAAATGGAAGATATTTAAGCTTCTGAGTGCATTGCTTATTGTGCTTTCAATTCCTTTCGCTTTATCGCTTGGATTGGTATTCGGTTATTCAGGATTAAGCGTTTGGAAAGACCCTGTAGCTATGGCATGGTCTGTAGTCGGTGTGTGTTGGGCGACACTAGGGGTAGTGAATGGCCTGCTCGATTTATCTGTAAAACTAGATATCAAGAAACAGAACAAACTTGCCACCCCCCTTGAGCAGAGTAAGTTCATTAATCGCACAGATGAAATAATCAAGATAGCTGAGGCTATTTCTGAAAATAGCATATCAGTTCACGGTCAGAAAGGAGTCGGAAAAAGTGAGCTTCTGAAATTTATTGCTCGGCTCTGCAATGAGAAAAAATTCGCAAAGGATAGGATTGGTAGTAAAAATGCAAAGACTTTAGCGTCATTTAAGCCTGTTTACGTTGACCTTTCTGACTACAGCACCCCCACTGAGCTTCTAGAGCAAATAAATGCTTCAATATCTGGAGAAAAACAATCAAACAAGGTTGTTTGGAAGATACTTGATGACTATTTTGGGAGCACTCCAGCACTAATCATTTTGGATAATGTGAACATTGAGGCCGCTATTAAAGAGTGTCTTAAGATATACCAAAGCAACATGAATTATCGTCCTGCCGACCGATTTATATTTTCGTCAATAGAGCCTATAGTCGATGTCAGAACTAAACTGACAGAAATCGATATATATCCATTTAACCCTTCTCACTGTAGAGAGATGGCACTCACACTAAACAATAATATTTCTGTTGAAGAAGCAGAGAAAATTTTTGTTAAGAGTGGTGGATTGCCAATCTACATCTCATTCCTATCACATTACCGAGAGTTAAAGGGCTTACATCATCAAAGCTTTAGTAGTTATTTTATTGAAGAGGTATACGACAAACTAACAAGTGACGAGAAAGAACAAGTTCTAATGATATCGTTGTTAAACCTTGGGATCACGTCGCTATCACTTCAGGATTATATCGATTCACAAACAAATGATTTCGCTTGGGATGTTAGACGACTTAACAAGTATTCGATGTTCATTTGGCACAATGTGTTCTCAAACCAATTCTTTAAGATTCACGACTTAGTAAGAGATATAGTACTGGAACATGAAAAAAAGAAGATACCACTATACGCCAAGAAGGTCCGTCGATTTGTATTAAACCAAGGCTCGAAGGCAGAACTTATCTACGCACTTTTGCAAAAGTCGTCTTCAGATGATCAAGAAATTCTTAGTATTTTGGAAAAGCTTAAAGGATTACAGGATGATGCCGCCTATCCATTAATCATGGGCATGTGGGAGCTTATAGAACAATATTCAAGTCCGGAAAGCCTCGTAAATTCTTCATCGGAGATAAAAGAGAATTTTCTGTATCTGTATATGGTGGCGCTTTTGGGAACAGGTGATTATAAAGCTGCTGAGCGCCTAACAGGTTCTAACTTGTTCCAATCCATCTTACCCGATAGACAAATGCTTAATGCTAATAAGCTTACGTTTCAAATCAGGTATAGTCTTGCGGATATGGACCATCTGCTGAATCGCTATTCCTATGCAAGAGAATCGATACGTCTACTCAAAGATGAATGCAATGGACTTGGGTGGAACGAAGAATCATCAATGTGTGAGTGGTTAGACTGCCACCTGTCAGGTCACATTGGTGACCTTAATAATGAGCTTCCGGCCTTATATGATGTGGCAGCAAATTCGGCGGTTTCTTCAGGAAATCGTGTTTTAGAATTGAGATGTATACATGGTCGAAATTCTATTTTATTCACATTGAGTGGCTGCAAACACTTCACTGAAGATGAACTACTAGCGCTTGTTGAAGAAGCGCATAGTATCGGCGCGAACAAGGCGATTATATCTGCTCTCTATCGGAATATAGCAAGGTACTACAGGTTATCATTTGAGTTTGATAATGCAGAATCTGCTTTGAAGAAATCACTTAAATATGCCTTAGAATGTGGAGCAAGGACATATATTAACTGTGAATTTTCTAAAGCAGAGAATTTAAGGTTTCAAGGAAAATTTAAAGATTCCGTTTTGAGTTATGATGTTGTTATTGAGGAAACAAAGCACAACCACGATAAAAACCTTATGACGAGTGCGATGTTTGGCAAAATAATCTGCAACATTTATCAAGAGTTCTCCTCAGGACTTCCCTCACTCGATAATCATGAAGACGATATTATCTATATTGAGAAAATTGCAGAAAGATATGACATGCACGTTACGTTGATTAGGTGTGCCGTCCTACGCTTCTTTTTCAACCACATAAATAACGAACATTCCGAGTACGATAGTCTTATTAATAACCTTGAAAAGTACGCCCTAGAGCGAGACATTCAAATAGCAAAGAACATACGCAAAGAACTTCAATTTATTGAAATTCATGTTCATTAATATTCGTTACACTGTATAGACAGTTATTTTTGCCACGCAACTGGTCTAGTTTAGCGTTCATGTCATCTGGACTTCTGCCGCTCGCTAAATCTCTTAGTATTAATGCGAGTTCCTGAATCATCGATTTGTCCCACCCAAGTCTCGTAATTGCTTGAGAGCCTAGTCTCACTCCATACCCTCTATAGAGCTTGCGTCTCCTTGTATCTAAAGAAATATTTAATCGTCTGGCAGCTTTATCTAGAGTTTCTGTTTGTTCTTTTGATAAAGATACAAACACCTGATGGGTTTCAGTCAATTGTCCCTCCTTAAGACTTGCAGGCTTAATGACATCGAACCCAACATTTTGGAGGCATCTACCCATATAATTAGCATTGATAAGGGTGTTTTTCATGAACTCTCCACCAAATTCTTGAAACTCCAAAAGAGTAAATATCAATGCTGCAATGTGATGAGGCTGAGGGTTTCGCACGAAATAAGGACTAATCTTCGATTCTAAGCTGTCGGCTAGCTCACCATTTTTTGCCATCACGAGGCCCGTTGTGGGTCCTGCTAGAGTCTTATGTGTACCGCCAAGCAATACAACATCATCTCTAAATTTGAGTGGATTAAGGTGATCACCTGATGCCAAGAACCCGAAAGACTGAGTACAGTCATATAGGATATGAAAACCCGGATAAGACGATAATTCTTTAAAAGGTGGGCATCTAATTATATCGGATGGCGCGACAAGCATACATTTGAACTCTCCTGATTCAATTAGTTTGTTCAGCTCCGCAACATCATATTCAGACGCCTCAACGTCAAAAGGTACTTCTGTCGCTTTTAAACCTAGCCTTCTTAAAACTTCTATGAAAGATGCATGTCCTCCATTTTCTGGATGCAGATAAAGGACATTATCACCCTGTTCAGTAAGGCTCATAAGTGAGGATATAGCTGCGTTCATCCCGGAAAGTGGTCTGGGGTCCGCAAGGTCACTTGAATATAGAGCGCGGCAGAGTTGAAGGACCATTTCGTATAGCGGGTAAATATATTCACTTCCAATAAACTGGTCTTCTACATCGAAGGTTCTAATACCAGATTTTATATATCGGTCTGAGAAGCTGCTACTCAGAGGGTACTTGGAAAATTTAGAAACTATTGGCTCGGCAGCACACAGTGGGATGGTCATGTGATTATTGGATTCGAAGTTTCTGACAATCTTTTGATATTGTTCAAACTGCTCTTGGAGAAACGTATGCATAATTTCTAGTTATGCATACTTTTTTTAACTCTTTCTAGGATGTTTGCTTGAGCTATTTTGTCTTGTAACACCTTGTCTGTGACGTGTGTGTATATCTCAGTTGTAGATATGCTGCTATGCCCCAGTAAACGCTGCACGTACCTAATATCAACTCCGGCATCAAGCAACTCACACGCAGTGCTATGTCGAAGCATATGCGGAGTCACTTTGTTGCTCAAAACGGCAAGGTCAGAGGTATTTTTAACAAGTTTTCGTATGAATTGAGTGGATGCTGGTTTGCCTCGACTGTTTATCAGTAAGTTATCGCATTCGGGCGAGGCAATTTTTCGTGCAATTGAATAAGCACCTATAAGGTTACAAACTTCTTCGTCTGGTATGAAAACGAACCTCTCTCTTGACCCCTTTCCCTGAATTTTTATTTTTTTGTTGAACAGTGATAAGTGATGAACCCGAATATTGACGAGTTCTGATACTCTAATTCCTGTTATGAACATTAGCTCTACCGATAGCCAAGCAGTCAATCGATTCAGCTTTTTTGACGAGTCGATTCTGGAAGCGATACAAGTTGCGGTTGATGATGGACCCGACACATTCGCCTGTTCTTTGGCTTTCCTACAAAGTTTCCATAACTCTTCCTTTGGCACATTTTTCGGCAAACTCTTAGGGATTTTGATATCTAACTGAAGCTTTTGAAAAGGGTTTGCTTTAAGGTGCTCTTCTCTTTCTAACCACTTAAAGAATGCTCGTAAACTGGCCATTTTCCTCTTAACCGACGAGGCGGAGAGTTTTTTTTCGAAGAGGAAAGTTTGATAATCCAATATGCTGTCTTTGACTATTTCGTGGATATCTGACTTAAATCCAATCATTGAGCTGAATTGTTCGAGGTCTATCTCATATGCATCCAGCGTCAATGGAGAGAGGTTTCTACTATACTTACACCAGTTTAAATATGATTCACTCGCTTGACTAAGTAGCATCTGTAAGGTTTCCAAAACGTGTTACCTTACTGTTTTTTACGACAATAAAAAATCTTTGACTGGTTATATATCTGTATCAATAGGCCCTAAGGGAAGGAATGAAGAAGTTTTTAAAAATCTCTTTTTTTGTTTGATCAGCCTCTATGGAATCTGGTTAGTCGCCTTCTATATGTATTTGCATATCAAGTCACCACATGGGCTTTCGTGTGAAGTTTGGATTGAACCGAGTTGTTATCAAAAGTGCAAGGCCGAGTGGGGCACATATGCGGGTGATTTAGACTTGGTTTTCAATCCGGCAGGTTATACTGCATTGTGCCAAGAAGGGGGCCAAGCGTTTGGTGAGGGGATGGATCCATCTTTGCCCAGCAGTCCAAATTTCGGAGACCCTTCATTGGGTTATTTTTCCAAGAGGAAAACACATGAAGCCGTTAACGTTTTCTTTCATAGCACCGCTCTATTACTGATAAACGTCCTTATTTTGACGGTAGTGTTCTGGTTGGTTCTGGATACAGCAATTATTGCAACTACTGGATACAAAACCGAGATAGGTTTTTGGGATTCTGTATCTATTTCCATGGTTGTATTGGCACTGCGTGGCATGTTTAGTTTAACACTCGAATGGCACTAATAAAAGTGCCACTGGGGACAAAAACAAAGCCTTAAGTGAAGTGGCTTTTCTACTTTAATTCACAAAAAAAATGATAATGTAGAAGCTGTAATCGACAGGCAACCAACGTGACCATCAATCCCACATCAGATTAAGCTGTCGCTGATAGATCACGGTATTCGTCTAGTGCAAACCTGTCCGTCATCCCACTGACATAGTCAATTATCAGCCGTGCTCTGTAGTACAGTTCAGTAGTCTCATCCTCAGACGAGACAGTATCACGCTCATAAAGAACTATAACTGCTTCTTCAAACGTGTGTTTATGCTTTTGCGGTAAATCGTGAAACAGTCTCGTTTCAATCGGGTACGGCTTAAGCATGTTGGTTTGCATCAACTTTTTAAAGTCTGAGAAGGAAAGCTTTAAAAGCGGTGTATATATATTGAGAAGCCCAGAAATAACTGCATGTCCCTTTAGCTCAAGTCGCTCAACTTCTTTGTTTGAAAATACGTGACTAGAAGCTACTTTCTTTAGTGTTTTTGTTGCCAAATAAAATTTATCACTACCGTCGAGCAGGGATTCATCAAGGGTCCCGTTAAACACACTCTCATGGTTGTCAATAAAGCGGTCAGAAGCATAATTTGCCAGATCATTTACCAGCGTCGTTCTTAGTGTGAGGATGTAGGCATGGCTTTTGTTATGCGGCTCTTTTTTGTATCGCTCATAACCAGAATTTATGACGTCAGTTAAATAGCGATTTCCTTCGATATCGTCCTCAGGCAGTTTCCCAATTTTAAGCTTATCCCAAGTCGTGCTAATCGCTTCATGAAGCTGGTCAACGGTGAGTATGCGTTTATCCAATGCGTCATCTAAATCCGCTATACAGTAAGAAATGTCATCTGCGGCTTCCATTACGTAGGTCAATGGAAAACGGCAACCGTCATTGATGTTCAATTCACTTCTAAGCTTTTCGACAAATTCAGACTCTGAAAAATAAAAGCCGGGCTTCTTTTTGCGATAGTTGAATCTGTCACCATTTTCTGGTTTAGGTTCATGTGCAGCTCTTGTGTATTTAAGTAAACAGGCAATTTGGGTATAGCTAAGATTTAGTTTCTGTAGACTGTGAAGAAGCCTGATCGCTTGGGCATTTCCTTCAAACTTCATTAGATCTTTGACGCGAATATCATCCTCAATATTGTCGCCAAATTTCTCATCAAAAATGGGGAGGAGGGTGCTTTTTGCCCAGTGATTAATAGCCTCTTCACCAAAATGGCCGAACGGTGGGTTCCCAACATCATGCAAAAGACACGCGATCTCAATAGCACTGACAAAGCCTTCCTTTTTGTCTGCCAAGTTAAATTCATTTAAACGATCTTCACCAAGCTTTTTTAAGATCAGTTTTGCAATGTATCGACCAACTTGCTGGACCTCCAACGAATGAGTTAATCGGCTCCTGACAGCAGCATTGGTTTCCAATGGGAACACTTGGGTCTTTTGCTGAAGTCTACGGACTGCCGCTGAGTTTATCGATCTACCCCTGTCGCTCTCCATTTCTTCGTCAAAAGTGTCTTTTGGTGCACCCGATACTCTGTCTCGTGATGCTTTTAATTTTTCTTTGTAATCCATTGGTTTACTACCTGTGCAGGGTAAATATATTTAACGTATCCATTTTTTCAGTTTACAGTAAGCATGTTACTTATATGTATATAAATGCCAAGTACTACTAAAAAACCGATGAGGTGAAAGTATTTTGCAATTAAGATAATTGTGTTTGTGTCTTACCCGTCATATTTTATTTTTTAATTGAATGCAGGACGCTATGAAATTACTCAAAAACTGTCTGTTTTTACTCATGATATCTTTCGCGGCTCAAGCGGATGAGGTGATTACTCGTGTTATCGACACTCATGCGGGGCATGCATCGGTTACAAAGTTCAGTGACGGCTCGATTATGGTCTACGACGCTGGCCGATATTCCTATGCAGACCATATAGTCAAACAGGTTGAGACCTTCGCAACCGATGGTGTTGTTGATTTATTGGTGTTAAGTCATACCGACGGTGATCACGTTGGAGCCGTTCCTGAGCTGTTTGCTAAATTTGATATCAAAAAAGTAATTAGACTCGGCTATGTACGTTGTGAAGATAGGCCACAAAGCCGCCGCTCATGCCCTTGGTATTTTGCAAATGAAGCGATTGATAAGGCCGAAATAGAAGGGAAGACAGTTGATATCAACCTGACAGAAACTGAAGAGTCGATTGTTGGAAACCAGTATAGTTTTGGTGAAACGACCCTTTCTATTTTATCTGCTTTTAATATCCCCCCAGAATCTTGGGGATTGACCACAGGTGGGAGCGAGTGGCTCAAGGCCACATGCAGGAGCTGAAGAATACATGGTCAATAACGCGCACGAGAGAACCGTCGATTCTGATGTAATTATTGCGCCTCACCACGGAGCCGACGATGGTAGCTCTTTGAAGTTTATACAAGCAGTATCACCAGAATTGGTTGTTTTCCCGGCTGGAGGACAATATGGTCATCCTCGCAAGTCTACCGTTTTAAGGTACAAGGAAGCAGGCGTTGATGAATCGAAGATGTTTCGTACAGATTTGTGTGACTCTCCACAGAAAAAGGAATGGGCAGGCCACACCGTTGAGGGGCAGGATGACTCAGGTGGAGACAATGATATAGATATAACACTCACTAAAGATGGTGTTATTGATGTCGCTTACGTGTCGTTGGATGAGCATGGGTATTAAGTTCGTGGTATTCATTAATGTAGTTAAGGCGATATTTGAACTGAGCTTGTTGGTTTAATGAAAAAAGGTACAGGCGTTGTTAATTTATGGAAAAGAAAAATACTGTGTTTATTAGTTACGCTCGTGAAGATGCCGCTAGAGCAGAGCGTCTATACATGGACTTGCGTAAAGCAAATATCGACGCATGGTTAGATACTAAAAACCTTTTACCCGGCCAAAACTGGAAGAGGGAGATAACGAAGGCTATTAAGAATTCAGCCTATTTTTTAGCATTAATTTCTGAACGGTCGGTCAACAAGCGAGGAGTTGTCCAGAAAGAGCTAAAACAAGCTCTCAATGTACTTGAAGAAGTGCCTTCACATCATATCTTTCTTATCCCCGTGAGATTAGATGAAACGATACCCGAAGACGAAGAACTACAAAATCTGAATTGGGTAGACTTATACCCTAGCTATCAAAAAGGTATTAATCGGATACTTGACGTACTAGATGGCTTGGAAAAAACGCCTTTAGAGCTTAGAGAAAACAACCAAGGAGGGAAAAGGGCACCGATTCATTACACGCCCTACCGTAATTTCTCAGAGTTTGCTAGGGACTTTGTTTCTAAACTGCCGAGTGCTTCTATGTACGCGGACCCTGAATACGCTATCTACATAACCTACGAGACGACACACCCCGATATCGAAATTCCACAAAGTCTGAAGGAACAATACCCGGACAAGATAACAATAGTGCTTCAAAATCAGTTTAAAGATTTAGAAGCAGGAAAAGAGGCAGTTAGCGTGGTTTTGGCCTTTGGTGGAGTGGGCACTAAATTAGTTATCCCATATTCATCAATAATAGACATTGCGATACCTTCCATCGGAGCGAGGATGCAACAGATACCTGTTTAAAGAGGCTTCTCTTAGCATTTGCCGTTGTAGCAACAATTGGCTATTGATTGCACCTTCTCAACGTTTTTTAAACAGAAGAACTGCTAGGGGATTTTCTCCAGAACATACTCCGCTGCAACAATGCGATCGAGTGTGTTATCAATGAGCTTGTCGTACAAATTAATCAACATTGCTGAATATTCTCTCGAATACACTTCTTCGATATAACAATATTGCACAAGATTGCTCTTGTAAGTAACCAGCTGCTCTTCAGCGCTCTCAAGTTCAAATTGCGCTCTTTCTTTCAGTTCGTCTTTTGATAATGGAAGGTTGAGAAATATTGCTCCATCATATCGCCAAGAGTTCTTGGATATCTCATACTGCCATAATGACAGATAACCAGAGTCTTTGTATATCGCCGTAATTGCCTTGTCATGCTTTGGGTTTGCAATTACGTATTGCGTTACCTGCTCTAGCGTTTGAATGTCCTGCCCGGAGAGCTTTCGTACTTTAGTAAGGATTTCGTTTGTAATTTCTGTCTGTTTTTCTAGCGGGTTATAAGTATTTGCGAAGTCTATTTCGCTCTGATTGGCTAGTCTCGCTGTAACTGAAACCAAGTTAGTGCTTTCAGAGTCCATCAATTCTTGAGGCGTGCAAAACGAAGCATTAGCGACTAATTGCGTATCAGCAAACTCAAAAGCCTGTGCCACAAGTCTCGAACAAAACTGTCTGTTTAGATTTTCATTTTTACTTAGTTGGACTTTTGCATTTACGGCACTTTTTTTCGAGTAAGACGTGCCAACTTTAGCTCTTGCAAAATCACATGCTTTGTTGATCGCTTCATCATCACAATTCACCCGCAGTACCATTACATTTGACGCATCTTCAAACATGAGCCTTTGCAGGTTTCCGGCATGAACGCCGTCCCTGTCGGAATGAATATAACTGCTGTGACCGACATATAACATCGCATGTGAAAAACCACTGGAAGTCGCCTTTCTAACTACCTTACTCACAAGCGAGTCGTTGCGAGTAAGAATAATGTCTCCCTTTTCTAGCTGATCCTGAGGTATTAAGTACAACACTTGTTTCCTCCCTAAATGTCCTTAAACTCTCAACTCAAGTCGATATCTTCCTCTGTAACTTCGCCCGGATTCACCAAAACTCCAATGGAGGCGAACTCATCCCCAGAGTCTGGTGCAAGTACCCTGACTGATCTGATCCCCGGCTGTAAGCCACTGATACTAACCCTCCGAGCGGAAGTATTAGTCTGAACAACCTTATCGTCTGCAACAATGTCTACAGACTCTATTGACTCAGGTTACGTAAGAGACAAGTTAATAGCGCCTCTACGCAAAGCATCTTCACTTTCTTTCAGCTTTTTGTTGTAGTCATCCCTAAGCAATTTTAGGTCTTTCTTGGCTTTTTCTCGTTGGCTATTTATCGCTGTTTCCAATACTGCGATCCCAGCATTATACTCAGTTATCCAGCCATTGGTTTCAACCAACTGCATTTGTTCAAGGTCTTGTCGAAACTCTTTGGTGATATTAAATAGCGGCAAAACATCTTCTGCATCAAGTGATGGTTTGTTCAACTCATACTCAAACCATTCAGATTCGAAACTACTGGTACGCATCTCCATTTCTGTCACAGTTTTGATGAAACGCATCCATCCACTAGACCATCCGAACGCCTTATCAGCCACCTGAGCTAAACCTGCAACCGCAAGAGATACAACACCCAATTGCGTCATAAAGAGTCTCTGTCCCGGATCATCACTCAACCCCGCCAACAATGGCAGAATTGTGCCGGAGGCAAGGAAAATAAATGAAACAACTCTGGAAGTTTGCGAAACGAAGCGCTTCCCCTTGATCTTATCCAAATACCAAGAGACTTTCTCCTCCGAAAATTCCAATGTCTTTTCATACATTCCGGTTATAGCTTCCTTTGGCTCTTTTGCTAACCATTCCCTCAAGTCCCAACTTTCTTTACCATCTTCCTCATTAGCCATATCGTTTTCCCAAACAGTAGAGTTAGAAAGCACTCTTTTTTATGTGGCACAACCAAAAAAATAGAGTGCTTTGAATCAAGCTATAACAAATCAAACCCTAAGGCTGTGTTGACCGTGTCTATTAATACATCGAGCGCCGAGTTAATGGCCTCTTCAACGGCGAGCAGACCCAAACCTTCTATGGCCAGCAGCACAGCACGCGTTGCGTTCTTTTGAATATCACGATGCAACTCAGCTTGTCGTTCGTTTATCTTGTTTGTCAGATATAGCTTCTCGATAAGTACAAAATTCTCAGCTAGCTTCTTCGCTTCAGCTTCTGCGTATTCTTTTACTTCGGGCCATTTCTCAGACAATGACCCTTGAAATGCGGCTAGCATAGCTGCCGCCATCTCTTCTACATTGAGGCTCATAGTATTCTCCTTAATTAATCGTCAGAACCACGTTTCTTGGCGAGTTCAAACTTCAAAATAGCTGTGATGTGTGAATTAAAACTACTTCTCAGAGCAGTGATTTGGCCATCAGCCAAACATGCGATCTCATGCAAATCTTTAAGGTCGCCAAAACTGTCTTCAAGAAGGTCAAGTTGATCAATAGTGATCTGGTTCTTTTCCATCGAACTGGCTCTGAGTTTCATGGCCCGTATGTCCACGGTAGCTTTATCATAGAAGGTCTTATGACTATTCATATCGCATCCGGCGGCTCCCGATTGCCCTTCAACCGAAACAAAAAATGTCTCTAAGTCTTTCTGAAACTGTGTGACGGCGTTGTCGGTCTTTTCGTCATAAGCACTGACCATTGTGACCTTGCAACCTTGGGCGAATGCACAAAGCAGGATCACAATGAATAGCTTAAAAATATTAGGGGGGAAGTGTTTTGGGTTATACCAACTCACAATACTCTCCTTGCTAAGTAACATGGTTAAATACAAGAATGAATTTACCCATATTGAAGCAAGTAGCACTGCAAAACGTGATGGTAACCTTCAAACAACAATCAACTTCTACCACTTATGCTGTAAGGTGAATCCATTTCCATTTAATAAGCGATAAATAAGAAGTGATCAGAGATTGATTTCCGTATCACTCATAACAACAATTTATTCAATTAAAGAATAGCGTAATGATTCATCAAGGCAATGAATTTTTTTACCCGTTTAGCTCGACCGTCATTTTCACTTGTAGTCTGAGAATAAAGAAAAAACTAATTCAAAAAAGGCACCAGTCGTTGAGTTAGCCTCGGCAATACTGGTTTGTTCAATACCTTCTGAATATTGGTAAGCTCAGCCCAAGCTAACTTGTCCCTTGCCTGCGAAAATGCAGTATAGAGCCATTTTTTATTGCAGGAAGGCGAGTCATCGCACACGACTATCACGTGCCTAAAATCAGTCTCCCGGCTTTCACTGTCCGTTATGGCATAACCAAGTTTTGGTGCACAGCTCAATACATCCGCATAATCCAATACCCGCACACCGAGTCCATCAATGTCTAATTTCACTCCTTGAGTTTCAACATCGATAAACGTACCAAATTGACCTTCTCTTATAACCAAGCGTGTGATTGCTCTCAGTAAAAACAAGTCTATCACTTGTATATATTCTTTGGTTTAGAAGGCTTGCGATAGTAAAATCCGGCTTAACACGTAGTCTTTGAATGCGCTTGTTTATCTGAATTGCAGTTTTATCAGTTGCGCACAAAACAATGGACTCATTCCGATTTGCGTAAGAAGCAATCTCGTCGAAGTCGGAACCAATACGCGTCACATCTGTGTTTTCCGTTGGTTTTTGTCCGCCTAATACTGAGAGTGCTGCTGAAGCGATGTGTTGGCTATTTAAGTGCTTTGAGTTGGTTATATGGTTGGAGGGGAAGTAGGCTAAGGCTTGTTTGAAAAACTCTCCATATCCTGTCAAAGGGACTTGATCTGGGTCCCCAACAAACACAAGTTTTATGTCCTTTAGATCAAGTAGTGAGAGCTTGTAAAGGTCTTCAACCCCAAGTAAGCTTGCTTCATCGATTACAAGAATACTCTTTTGCTGAATACGAGGTGATTCACCATCCTTGCCATTACAAAAACTATCAAATGTATAACTGTAAACCTCCCCTAATTAGTTACACCCATAATTAGAGGTTTCGGCCTGTTTATGCTTGGTTAAATATTCCCATGGTGTCAGATCATTCAGCGCATCATGGGGGCGTTCTTCGTTATATTCAGTCACCCAGCTATCTGTCAGTTCACGCATTTCATTGAGTGTTCTGAAGACATACATATTGAGTATTTCGTCGCGGTAAGTCCGGTTGAAACGCTCGATATAAGAGTTTTGCGTGGGCTTGCCAGGTTTAATAAACTCCAGCGTAATGCCGTGATCCTCTGCCCAACTGGCCAGAGTGATGGAGATGAATTCCGGCCCATTGTCCATGCGCAACTTAGCGTGATAACCCCGCCACGCGACAACGCGTTCCAGCACACGTACAACTCGCTGCGACGGCAGGTTTAAATCAATTTCAATAGCCAACGCTTCACGGTTGAAGTCGTCCACCAAGTTAAACGTTCTGAAGCGCCTGCCGCATTGGAGGCTGTCACACATAAAGTCCATCGACCAGCAATGGTTGGCCTGCGCGGGTACTGCCAGTGGCTCAGGATTGCGGGCCGACAAGCGTTTCTTGCCACGTCGTCGCTTGTTGAGCTTTAACTCGCAGTAAATGCGATACACACGCTTATGGTTCCAGCCATGTCCCCAGCGTCTTAGGATCTTAAATAGCTTACTGAAGCCATAGGCGGGATAGCGTTCTACGGCTTCCAGCAACTTGGCGATGACCTTGTCATCGCGCGCTTTATCCGGCTGATACCGATAGACCGAGTCACTGATGCCAACTACGCGACACGCCATTCGCAAACTCGCACCATGCTGTTCTCGCGCATAGTCCACTAGTTCACGTCTGATCGCTGGCTTTACAGCTTTTTTTCAACAATGTCTTTCAATATCCGGTGTTCCAGGCTGAGATCGGCGAACATCGATTTCAACCGCCTGTTCTCGTCCTCAAGCTCTTTAAGGCGCTTGATGTCCGAGGCCTCCATACCACCTATTTGGCTTTCCAGTTGTAGTAGGTGGCATCTGAAATACCGTACTCACGGCAGACTTCTTTCACCAACCTGCCAGCTTCCACTTCCTTTAAGATCTTCACGATCTGCGTTTCTGTGTATCGAGATTTTTTCATCAGGAGTTCTCCTTCTTGGCTCAGTGTACGCCGAAGAACTCTAAAAAGGTATGTCGCTATTTTAGGGGAGGTTTACAGATGGACGTTTGGATACTTAGGGGGAAAGTTTTTCTTTGAGATGCTTCTATAACGTATTGAAATTAAACGTGGAATGGCGTCTCCATCAGGACTCGAACCTGAATCAGCGGCTTAGGAGGCCGCAGTTTTATCCTGTTAAACTATGGAGACTTTATCCAGTTTTAAATACGCACTTCAGTTTACCCGAATTAAGAACCTAGATCTAAGCCTTAGGAGGGCCTTGTTTTATCCATTAAACTATAGGGACACGACGCAGGCTAAACAGCAACGTCCTGCCCATTATAGATAGACAAGAAAAAATCGAAAGCTTTAACGCTTAGCAACGAAGTCGTT
>JABXHN010000019.1 GCA_013373635.1 Flavobacteriaceae bacterium | reverse complement strand
GAACAAAGAAGTTGTTAATGTGCTCAGGGTCATATAAGTAAAAAAAGGCTCCCAGAGGAAGCCTTTAATTATTTGTTGCATTTGAAGTGGAGAATACCGGATTCGAACCGGTGGCCTCTTGCCTGCCAGGCAAGCGCTCTAGCCAACTGAGCTAATCCCCCATTCGATGCAAATCTAACTTATTTTATTCTTCCACAAACAAGAATTTTAATCCTCTTGAATTAAATTCTGCATTAAATGCATCCACGTCTTCTTTAAGTGTTTTATTAAAGATTTCAAGTGCTGCTTCAACTTTCTCAGTGAGTTCCACTCGAACAGCTTCATCTTGCTCAGTTGGTGGGAAATCGTCCATTCCAACTAGAGAATTTAAGTGTCCTAGTTTATTAGTGAGCTTGATAGGGAAATTGAGTGGATCTTGACCAGATCTGTTCTGAGTTTGATACAAGGTCTTCTCAACTTCTGAAAGTGAATCAGCCATGGCTTTTGCTTTTTCAACTAAATCACTCACCGACTCATCATCTTTGTATTGCTTCTGGAAAGCAGCTAATTGTTTGTTGGTCGCTCTAATAGTCTCAATAGCTTCATGTGCCTTATTGATGGTGGTGTTGACCTTAGTGATGAAATCGTATTGTTGTTGCATGCCATCGACACTTGATTCTGTTCTTGGATCCGCAACAATTTTAAAGTCTTGTTTTTGAGACACTCCATCTACTTCTAAGTGAACAGCGTAGTTACCTGGAACTGCTTTTGGTCCATCGAGATTGGCCCACCAAAGAATCATTCCGTCTAATCTTTTAGCTCCTAAACCTCTGGTATCCCAAACAAAGGTGTTTCCACCTTTTTTAATTTTGAGCTTGTTTTTCTTTTCATCGGTACCATAAGTTTCTATAGTGTCTCCTGCGGCATTGGTAAATCGAAGGGATACTTTTGAATCTTCTTTAGGAAGGTAAAAATGAGTAATGACTCCATTAGGGTGATTGGTTCCTGCAGTTTTAGAAGCTCTTCCACCGCCACCTTTTGTTCTATAAGAATCTTTAGGAGCGTATAGAATAGCCTTATCGGTTGTATTAGAGTGCAATTGGTGTAATACAGTTAAATCGTCAATGATCCACAAGGCTCTTCCCTGAGTCGCAACGATAAGGTTGTTGTCTTTAATAGTAAGGTCTGTAATTGGCACAATGGGTAGATTGAGTTGGAATGGTTTCCAGCTCGTACCATCGTCAAAAGAGATATACATTCCTGTTTCGGTACCCGCGTAAAGTAAACCTTTGCGCTTTGGATCTGCTCGTACAACTCTGGTAAAATGCTCAGCATCAATTCCAGACGTAATTGTAGTCCATGTAGCTCCGTAATCTGATGTCTTATAGAGGTATGGTCTAAAATCTCCCTCTTTGTACAAGGTAGCCGCGATATAGGCAGAACCCTCATCGAAGTGAGAAGCATCAATACTGTTAACCATTGCCCAGGTTGGCATTTGTTTTGGAGTCACATTGGTCCAAGTCGCTCCATTGTCTTTTGAAACATGAACTAATCCATCATCAGATCCTACCCATAGAACACCTTCTTTAAGAGGACTTTCATCCATTGCGAATAAGGTTCCGTAATATTCAACTGAGGTATTGTCTTGAGTGATAGGACCTCCACTTGATTTTAATTTTGAAGGTTCATTTCTGGTGAGATCTCCAGAGAGCACTTCCCAGCTTTGTCCTTCATTTGTAGAACGGTGTACATGGTTCGAAAGGGTGTATAAAGCCTTTGGATTGTGTCTTGAAAACTGAATTGGGAAATTCCATTGGAAACGGTATTTCATCGCTTCAGCTCCAGCCCCCATAGGGTTATCAGGCCAAACATTGATTCCTCTTGTAGTTTCATTTTTGTGATTAACTCGGGTTAAAAAACCGTCATAAGAACCTCCGTATACGATATCGTTATCAAGTGGATCTACTGCAATATGAGCCGATTCTCCTCCAGCGGTAGCTTCCCAATCATCTTCAGAAATGTAACGTCCACTCGATCGGTGATTGATTCGAACAGTGGAATTGTCTTGCTGAGCCGCTAAAATTTTATAGGGAAAACTATTGTCAGTAGTGACTCTGTAGAACTGAGCAGTAGGTTGATTCCCATAGGTCGACCAAGTTCCACCTCCATCATTAGATACTTGACCACCTCCATCATCGGCGATAATCATACGCTGATTGTTTTCAGGAGCAATCCACAAATCGTGGTGATCTCCATGAGGAGCGTTGTGAGTACTAAAGGTCTTACCTCCATCGGTCGATTTGTGATACTGTACATTCATCACATAAACCGTATTGAGGTCTTGAGTATCTGCGTATACCTTGGTATAGTACCAAGCACGTTGTCTCAGTTTACGCTCGGAGTTAATTTGAGTCCACGTTTCACCACCATCTTCCGAACGGTAGAGCCCTCCTTGTTCTTTGTTCTCAGCAATAGCCCAAACGCGATCTGAATTGACTGGTGATACAGTCACTCCAATAATCCCTAGGGTTCCTTTTGCAAATCCTTTGTTTTTTGAAATCTCGGTCCAAGTTTCACCCGCATCGGTTGACTTCCAAAGAGCTGAACCTTCTCCTCCTGAATCCATACTGTAGGGAGTGCGTTGTATTCTCCAAGTAGAAGCGTAAAGAACACGTGCATTATTTGGATCGATGATCAAATCAACAGCACCTGCTTGTCCATTAGCAAAAAGAGTCTTTCTCCAAGTTTTTCCTCCATCGGTACTTTTGTATACTCCACGATCATTATTGGGTTTGTAGATGTTTCCAAGAACGGCTGCATAGACGATATCTGGGTTTGTTGGATGAATTCTAATTCTGGGGATGTGTCTTGAGTTTGGAAGACCGATATGATCCCAAGTCTTACCTGCATCAATACTTTTGTAAACTCCATATCCAGAAGAGACATTTCCTCTGATGGTGCCTTCACCGCCTCCTACGTAGATTACATTGTGATCAGAAGGAGCTACAGCAACAGATCCAATGGAACCTCCAAAGAATCCATCAGAAATATTTTCCCAAGTAGTTCCAGCATCCGTAGTTTTCCATACTCCACCTCCAGTGGCTCCCATATAGTACAAATTATCTTGACCTGGGACTCCAGTGACTGCAGCTGATCGACCTCCTCTAAAGGGACCAACAAGTCGGTATTCAAGACTGCTGTAAAGTTGTTCGTCAAAATTAGTGGTTGGAGCTTTTCTTTTTCTCTGTGCGACTAGGTTTTGTGTAGGAAATACCATCATAGCTACAAGAGCAAATGTACTGATGAGTGTCAATTTTTTCATCGAAGAAGGGTTTAGTTAGTAAAAGATGATCCTAACTAAAGTACTAAAAAAATATGAAATGAGAGTTGTGGATTCAATTTGTCATTAAGCAGCAAGGTGTTCAAATAAGTTTCTTAATAGTATTCATTGGTAGAAACATTTTAGAACTGTCTTTTAAAGCTATAAACCCATACTTATTATAAAAGCTTCGCGCTGAGTCACTAATTGGATCTACGATGACGGCCATAGCACCTATTGATTGTTCTGACAAGCTAAAGCTTCTAAATAACGCATCGATCAACAGCTCTTCACCAAGCCCTGATCCTTTAGCTTTGAGGTCTCTGGCTAACCTTCCCAACAGTACTACGGGAGCATTGTAATTTTTTGGAATTCTTTTGAGATATTTATTTGGAATGAGATCTCTACCGAGGCTTTCGCTACTCAAGGTATAATAACCTAGTACACGTTCCATTTGATCAACCGCCACAAAACAAACAGCTAATTTTTTTCTAATGTCCTGAAATGCTTGTTTATGCAAATAATCATTTAGAGAATTTTCCTCACATTGAAAGCTGTTTTTATGATGACGCCTTGACAATAGGACTATTCTCATACCTATGTTTTTTTACTCTTGAATCGCTTTGCAGCATTAATCAAGTTTTGATTAGGTTTTGTATCGCTAAATACCGAATCAAAAAAAAGTTGACGATCTCTATCGGATATTAAAATTTTGTTGTTTTTAGCAATTATATCTTCTGCATGATTTTTTACAATACGGACAATAAAATTGCTAAAAGTCTTATCTCCACTTAATTTTTGAGCGAGTTTAAACATTTTTTTATCTTTAGATGATACTCTAATTTCAATTCGTTCTTCTTTTGTCAATTGTGAGTCCATAGTTGTGGTTTGTTACAAATGTACGGAAATTTACCGTACAAATTATAGTAACTCATTTAATTGATCAATTAGAATAGACAATTTTAATTAATTCATCTCGAATCAGAGAGGCTGTTCGATAAACGACAATAATGGTCTAATTTTTGTGCTTTAGAATTATAAACGAAATCCTATGAAAACATCAATGATTGCTTTAGTATTTGTAGTAGCAATGCTCAGTACCAGTTGCGCCACTCTTTTAGGGGGTCCTATCTCTGAAGAGCAAAAAAGAAAACCAAAGCCAGGCGAGCCACAACGAGAAGTTCGTGTAATCGCCCTTTTAGCTGATTTAATTTTATTTGCTCCAGGGACTATTGTAGATTTTGCAACGGGAGCTATCTACAAACCAGAAATCTCTAGAGCATTAATTGAAATAAAAATCAATCAATAGAGGAGGAACCTTCATTCCAATTCTGAACCCAATTGGCGACAGTTGCAACCCATGGATCCGCATCATTTAGACAGCTGATATGCTCGTAAGTATCCCCTCCAGCCTCTAAAAACTGCTCTTTTCCTTCCATGGCAATCTCTTCCAGTGTTTCTAAACAGTCGGCTACGAAAGCAGGAGTAATTACTAAAAGTTTTTTCTTTCCTTCTTTTGCTAATCGCTCAAATTCTTTGTCAGTATAAGGTTTGATCCAGGCATCAGAACCAAGACGTGATTGAAAAGAATGGGTGAGGTTTTCTTCTGATTCACCAAGGGCTTCTCGTAGTTTGATCGTAGTGGTCACACATTGGTGTTTGTAGCAAAATTCATGGGCTTTAGAGTCGGAGATACAGCACTTTCCATCCATTTTACAATGGGATTTTGTCACATCGCCTTTTCGAATGTGTCGTTCGGGCACTCCGTGATAGGAAACAAGAATATGGTCGTAGTCTTTACCTTGAATTTTTTGTTGTACATCCTTGGCTAAGACATCGATATAATCAGCGTCTTGATAAAAAGCTTTTTTAAAGCTGAGTTTCATATTTGGAAAAAAGTCCTGTTGAACCTCCCTTGTTTTTACTTCAACTGTTTCGTAAGAACTCATAGCGTACTGAGGATACATCGGAATGACGTACACCTCTTGAACACCCTGATCTTGGAGTTCTTGTAGTGCCTTTTGAATGCTCATCTCTCCATAGCGCATCCCTAGTGCTACAGGGATATCAATAGCATTTCTTAGTTTTTCCGTAAAGCGCTCTGAAATCACAATTAATGGAGATCCTTCTTCCCACCAGATTTTTTTATAGGCTTTTGCAGATTTTTTAGGCCTTACATTTAATATGATTCCTTTCACTAAAAAAGTTCTCAAAAGTTTTGGAAGATCGATGACGCGTTCATCCATTAAAAATTCTGCTAAATAAGGTTTAACATCCTTTGCAGTTGGACTTTTTGGGGAACCTAAATTGATGATAAGTACTCCCTTTTTGTTGAGTTTAGCCATTATTCTGAATACCTGATTTAATGAGTTGTTCTACTTTGTCGATGATTATTTCAGAGTCTCCACTGTTTTCAATAGGAGGGTGAAGATAAAACTTTAAATGTACTCCAATTCCGTTTGGGAATGCACCCCAACGGTGCATTTTCCAGGAATTACTAATACTGATGGGTAGGATGACAGCGTTGGGGCTGTTTTCCATTAGAATTTTGAGACCACCTCTTTTGAATTTTCTCGGTTGACCGTCCTTAGAACGGGTCCCTTCTGGAAAAATAACAGCGGTTCTTTTATGTTTTTCAATATAAGTTCCCAGCGAAGCTATTGCCTTGAGTGATTGATCAGGGCTTTTTCGATCGATTAGGACTGATCCTCCGTATTTGAGGTTGAATGAAACCGAAGGAATGCCTTTGCCGAGTTCTTTTTTAGCGACAAATTTAGGATGGAGACTTCTGAGTTTCCAAATGATATAGGGAATATCGTAAAGACTTTGATGATTGGCAACGATGATGACCGCTTTTCCTTTGGGTAGTTGTTCCTCAGAAAAATAACTGTATCGGGTTCCTAAGATTCTTGTCCAAAGGACCAGAAAGAAATTCATAATGGATACCGAAGCTTTATGTGCTTGGTATCCAAAAATAGTTAAGCATATCCACTGAATAGGGTGAAACACTAAGAGTGTCAATCCAAAAAACAGATTGTACACGATACTCAGTGGATAGGCTAAGAGTTTGCTCAAGCTTAACAGAATTCGTTATAAGCTGCTTTTAAGTTTTCAGCGATTAAATCTGCAGGTCTTCCTTCGATATGATGTCTTTCAATCATATGAACCAATTCCCCGTCTTTAAAAAGGGCAATTGAAGGAGATGAAGGAGGAAAAGGCAACATAAGCTCTCTCGCTTTTTCTACCGCCTGAAAATCAACTCCAGCAAAAACAGCACAGCAGTTATCTGGAGTTTTATCGTTGGCTAAGCTCATTACAGCTGCTGGTCTGGCTGCTCCTGCAGCACATCCACAAACTGAGTTTACCACGAGTAACGTAGTTCCTTCTTTGGAAAGCGCCTCTACAACTTCCTCTGCAGTATATAAATCTTGAAATCCTCTTTGTGAGAGCTCTGCTCTCATCGGTACTATTAATTCTTCTGGATACATAATCTAATTTTTAGACTGCAAAAATAATTAAAAATGCTTAGAACTACTTCAAGCAATCCCTTAAATAAAGGTTAAAGCCTTTCCTGTTCCATTCGTTTAAATCCTGCTTTTTACTAACTTAGTCATTGAAAATCGTCTGATATGAAGAACAGTTCCTTACGAGTTAGAATATTTATGACCATGATCGCCCTGGTGCTAGTGGCTTCCGCTTTGATTGCTGGAATCACTATTTATCAATACACCGAACAGGCTAAGGATTATCACGAACATCGATTGGAGCGTAAGGAAACCCAACTGGAGCGTAGTATTCTAAGTATTTTAGAACACAATCATTGGGATGAATCTCAGTCACTTTCGACCTATTTAAAAGATGAAGTCAATAGTATTTCCTATATTCAAAACATCAATTTTAATGTTTATGGACTCGACGGAAGCTTGTTGGCGACGGGGATGTACGATCAGGAGTTGATTCCTACTCCAGACAAGGTTCCTGATGCGATCATGAAGGTTCTAGATACCCGTAGTGATCGCCATGTGAATGAAACCAATATCAATGGAACTAATTACCTTTCTTCCTACCGATTTGTGGTGGATCAAAAGGGCGCTCCCATTTGCATTCTTCACCTTCCTTATTATCAAGACAACAGTTTTAATCAACGCGAACTGAATGAATTTTTAGGGCGATTAACAATCGTTTACCTGCTGCTTTTTCTCATTGCGATTGGAATTGCTTATTTGTTTTCCTCTTATATCACCAAGTCGTTTAAAATTATCAAAGATACTTTGGAGCATACCGATCTTGATCAGCGCTTTAAAAAAATTGACGTTACTAATGTGAGCCCGGAAATGAGAGTTTTCATTGAAGCTTATAATTCGATGATTGACCAGCTCAAAGGCAGTGCTGAAAAGCTAGCTAAAAGTGAACGCGAACAGGCATGGAGAGAAATGGCCAAACAGGTAGCACATGAAATTAAAAACCCATTGACTCCAATGCGATTAAACTTACAATTATTCGAACAACAGTTTGATCCAAAGAGCCCCAATGCCAAAGAGGAACTTCGAGAACACACACAGATTCTATTGGAACAAATAGATACTCTTAGTTATATCGCTTCAGCTTTTTCGGATTTTGCTCAAATGCCTGCTCAACAAAGCGAAGAAATTGACGTCAATAAGATTACGAGTTTGGCTCTTTCATTATTTTCAAAACCCTATATTCGCTTTCAACCAAGTGAAGTCGATTTATTGGTGAAGTTTGATCGCACTCAACTGATACGAATCATTAATAATTTAGTTAAGAATGCTATTCAGGCCTGTGATGAACAACAAAACCCTTTGATCGAAGTAGTGATTCTAAATTTAAAGAGTCACTTTAAAATCATTATTAAAGATAATGGCAAAGGGATTGCTCCTGAACATATTCAAAAGATCTTTGAGCCTAAATTTACTACCAAGAGTTCTGGTATGGGGCTTGGGCTTGGAATGGTCAAATCTATCGTAGAAAATTATATGGGAAAAATATCCTGTGAAAGCCAAGTAGGAAAGGGGACTGTTTTTACCATTGAAATACCTTTAAAAGCCTTTTAAGATGACCTATCGTAATATTAAAATAGCTGTAGACCAAAAAACTGCTGTTGTAGTGATCAATCGCCCAAAAAAACTCAATGCTCTCAACAGAGAAACCATTGCAGAGCTGGGTTCTGCTATCGATGAATTGAGCCATAATTCTTCTATACGAGTGATTGTAATTACTGGAGAAGGGGACAAAGCATTTGTGGCAGGTGCTGATATCGCTGAGTTTGCTCATTTCTCATCAGAAGAGGGGCAAGAATTAGCTCAGAGAGGACAAGAGGAGTTGTTCGATAAGATTGAGATGTGTCCAAAGATTGTGATTGCAGCAATCAATGGTTATGCTCTTGGAGGAGGACTCGAACTCGCCATGGCATCTCATATTCGAATCGCTAGTGAAAATGCCCTGATGGGGCTTCCTGAGGTATCTTTAGGGGTCATTCCTGGTTATGGAGGAACACAACGACTTCCCAAACTCATCGGAAAAGGAAGAGCGATGGAACTCATTAGTGCCGCCTCGATGATTGACGCAAAAAAGGCCTGTGATTGGGGATTGGTCAATTCTGTAGTTCCACAGGATGAGTTAATGGATACGGCAATCAAATTGGCGACAAAGATTTCAAAAAATTCAGCCTCAGCAATTAGCAATGCAATTGACGCTATTAATGCATACGATCAAGATGGAGGTTTTCAACGTGAAATTGAAAATTTCGGTCACTGTTTTGGTACCGATGATTTTAAGGAAGGTACTGATGCTTTTTTAAATAAAAGAAAACCGAACTTCGACTAGTCTTCAAAAGGCAAATGTAGGGTCTCTACTCCTGCAGATTCTAAGAACCTAATCCCAGAGAGATCTTTATAGGCATTGGCGTAGACTACTCTATTAATCCCTGATTGATGAATGAGCTTACTGCATTCCTTACAAGGAGATAGGGTGATGTACAGTGTAGCTCCTTTACAAGAATGTGTTGAAGAGGCAACCTTAGAGATGGCATTGGCCTCTGCATGCAAAACATACCATTTGGTATATCCTTCTTCGTCCTCACAGATATTCTCAAAGCCAGAAGGAGTTCCATTATAGCCATCAGAGATGATCATTCGCTCCTTGACCATAATCGCACCCACTTGTTTGCGTTCACAGTAAGAAAGCGCTCCCCATTCTCTTGCCATTTTCAAATAGGCAGTGTCGTACTTTAATTGTTTTTTATCCTTGCTCATAATATTGATAGGGCCAATTTAAGACTAATTGTTCAAAGCTTCAAATTAGTTTAAAAGAGAAGTGAAAGTGCTGTATAAGAGAGGTAAGGTAAGTGCTCCGATAAGGAGTGCACCCCATTTTATAATTTGCTGTTTTTGCAATTGAGTTTTAGTCAGTAATAATACCACTACAACAACCATCAGAATGATAATGAGTTGAGCGATTTCAAGACCGATCGCAAATGAAATCAGTCCCGTGATTTTGTCTTGGGTTTGACCCATAAGCATCTTGAAGTAATTGGAGAATCCAAAACCGTGAATGAGACCAAAAACGGCCGTTGCAATCAAATGAAATCTCAGACTTTTGCTGTTTAATTTTTGGGTGTATATGACATCAAATACCACCATTAACAAAATGCTCAAAGGGATTAAAAATTCTATGACTGAGGTATTGACCTCGAGTACTTCATAGGTCGATAAGGCAAGTGAAGTACAGTGTGTAATTGTAAATACACTTACTAAGTAAAAAAGGGTTTTGTTTTTAGAAAAACTAAAGGGCAGCGCCATGGCTGATAAGAATAGCAAATGATCGTATGCTCCTAAATCTAAAACATGGAAGACTCCTAATTTGATATAGAATAATATAGTTTCCATCATATTCCTCTTTCTTTACAAATGGCTTCATAAGCCTGTCCCACTTGTTTAAATTTTTCTTCAGCTCCTTTTTTAATGGCTTCATCCTCGGTATTGACACGATCTGGATGGTATTTTTTAGCCATATCTCTATAGGCTTTTTTGACCTCTGCATCTGTTGCAGATTTTGAAATCTCTAAGATTTCATAGGAAGAGGTAGTCGATGCCACAAACATCGCTTTGATCGATCTAAAATCAAGGGTTTTGATTTTTAAGTAGGAGGCAATTTCGGTGAGGCGTTCTAATTCTTTTGGATGAACCGCTCCATCGCTGTGAGCGATTGCAAATAAAAAGTGTAAGAGTTGCAACCTCATTGGATAAGAAACCATCCCATTGAGTTCAAAGCATATCTTTTGAGCATTGATGTCTTTTTTGTCAACAGCGGAGTTAAAAGTCTTGAAAATATGGTTGGCTCTCGCTGGACCATAGGTTCGTATAAAGTATTGTTGAACGTATTGTCGTTCAGCGTCGGAGACTTGTCCATCAGCTTTAATCACAATTGCACAAAGCGATAAGAGATGCACCTCAAAATCTTGAGATGAAACCCTTCGAGAAGTTGTATAAATCTGTCCAGAACCTCCCTTTTGGAATTGATCGATAAAACTACCGATTAAAAATCCTAAAATTGCTCCTGGAAATCTTAGTAAAGCATAGCCAATAAAGGCAGCTAACCATCGAATCATAGTAAAAATTTGTATCAAAGATATGTTTTTATAGGATGGTACAAAAACATATCTTTATAGTGTGAATCCATTTGACGACAACTACTTTATGAAACGAGCTTTAGAGGAAGCTCATATCGCCTTTGAAAAGGGGGAGGTCCCTGTTGGGGCTGTTGTTGTCGTCGATGATCGCATTATTGCTAGAGCTCATAATCTCACTGAGCTACTCACCGATGTTACAGCTCATGCTGAGATGCAAGCGATCACTGCAGCGAGTAATTACTTAGGAGGAAAATACCTCAATCAATGTACACTTTATGTCACATTAGAACCTTGTGTGATGTGTAGTGGAGCGCTCTATTGGAGTCAACTAAAAAAAATTGTTTACGGAGCCTCTGATCCCAAAAGAGGAGGCCTTGCATTAGGGGTAAATCTACATCCAAAAACAGAGATCGTTTCAGGGGTGATGAAAGATGAAGCATCGGAACTTCTAAAAAGTTTTTTTAGTCAAAAGAGAACCTAGGACGAACTATTTAAACAAAAAAATCCCCGAAATTCATTCGAGGATTAGCGTTCTATGCATTCAAAAAGAAATTAATCAATAAGATCTACATTTACGGCAACGGTTCCTTTTTTTCCATCTTCTTCATCGTAAGAGACTTTGTCTCCTTCTTTAAGTTCGATGCCGTTTAAAGCGGTTACGTGTACGAATACATCGCTTCCGTTTTCGTCGTTAGTAATGAATCCATAACCTTTAGATTCATTAAAAAATTTTACTGTTCCAGTCATTAATATATATTAAAAAATTATGATGCAAATGTAGGCTTTTAATAATAGCTTAAAGATTATTTTAAAAAAAATGAAAAAATTATACGAAAATATTAGCTATTTTCTTGGTTTTCTCTCATTTTTTCAATGTTTTCTTTGCTTAGGGTATAATCTTTCATCTTTTTACCCTTGGAGGCTACAATTACGAAAACGGGCATAATCACTAAGAAAAGCAATGCAGTTCCCATACCTATATAAAAATCACCATCTGTTGTTTCTTGGCCGTCTTTGATATAGAAACCGTATAAAATGCTCGAGAGGCATAAAAGAGATGCAAGTAGGAGTAACTTTTTCATTATCTAGTAAAGTGAATCAATTTTCTTCTATAGGCGGTAAGAAGCTTTGATTTTGAGATAAAGCCTTGATATTCGCCATTTTTTACAACTGGTAAATTCCAAGCGCCAGAACGTTCAAATTTATCCATAATATAGGTCATTTTGTCTTTTTCTAGATCGATGAGATCTGGAGCTGAATGCATGATTTCTGCAACAAAGATTTCGTTGTAGAGTTCTGGTTTAAACATTTTAGAACGAATGTCATCTAAGAGAATGACCCCTAAGAACTGTTTGTTATCGGGATCAATGACTGGAAAGATATTACGCTTTGATTTAACAACGGCCGAATGGATTATTTCACCGAGATTCATGGTAGGGTGAACCGGGATGAAATTGGTTTCTATAACCGAATCAATATCCATTAAGGTCAATACGGCGTGATCCTTATCGTGAGTGATCAAATCGCCTTTTCGACCGAGTTCCATGGTATATACAGAGTGTGGCATGACCATTTTGGTAATGGCATAACCCATTGCAGACGTGATCATTAAAGGAATAAATAATTCGTATCCTCCAGTAACTTCTGCAATTAAGAAGATGGCTGTCAGCGGAGCGTGTAAGACACCAGCCATAAGTCCGCTCATTCCAAGTAGGGTAAAATTTGAAGTGGAAACAGAGGTTGACAAGCCGGTCATATGTATAATTTTAGCCACAAGATGACCAAAGACTGCTCCCATAAAAAGTGTAGGAGCAAAAATTCCACCAACACCGCCAGCTCCAAAACTGATCGAAGTAGCGACAATTTTTAAAAGACCTACAATCAACAAGAGTAGCAACAAACCGTATGCACTGTCAGAAAACCAATCCAGTGTACTAAAAAGATCCAAGTTGTAATTACCCTCGAGTAATTGGTTGATGACTTCAAAGCCCTCTCCATAAAGGGAAGGAAAAAGAAAAAGTATCGCTCCTAAAGAAATTCCTCCAACGATTAATTTGAGTTTTGAGGACTTTAATTTTTCAAATAAATTTTGAATACGCTCATAGATGAACGTAAAATAAATGGACACGAGTCCAGTAGCTGCCCCTAATAATAAATAAAAGGGAAGGTGTTTTGCTGTAAATCCCTGAGTGATTTCAAAGGGTAAAATGGTTTGAGATCCGAAGAAAAGATAGGATGTTAGAATGGCAGAAACTGATGCAATCAAAAGCGGTAACATGGAAACCACGGTTAAATCCAAACTAAAAACCTCTACTGCAAAAATGATGGCTGCAATTGGAGCTTTAAAGATAGAGGATAAGGCTCCTGCTGCAGCAGCACCGATGAGTAGGTTTCTGTTTTTTTGATTGAGGTGAAGCATTTGTGCGATATTAGAACTAATCGCTGCTCCAGTAGAAACGGTTGGTCCCTCAAGTCCAACAGAACCACCAAACCCTACGGTAAGAGGAGCTGTTAGAATTGAACCGAACATTTGATATCGTTTTAGTTTCCCTTTTTCCTTAGAAATACTGTGTAATGTGGTTGGAATCCCATGAGAAATTTTGTGTTTAATCACGTATTTCATCACTGCAAAAGCGAGGACAAAACCGATGAGCGGAAAAACAAAGTAGAAGGCATTATGGACGTCTTCAACGATTTTACCTTCGAGTAACCACTGAATAAAATGTGTGAGGTTTTTTAATAGTACCGCACCGATTCCTGATGTAAACCCTATGACGCCAGAGAGAATAAGTATAAATCGTTTCTCAGAGATGTGTTTCGCTCTCCATACGAGGAATCGCTTGAGGTAATATGTAAACTTTTGCTCCATTGAGGAGTTAGTTCTGAAGGTTAATACGCAGATTTAATTCATCTAATTGATCCTCACTTAAAGATGCTGGTGCGTCGATCATCACATCTCTTCCTGCATTGTTTTTTGGAAAGGCTATAAAATCTCGAATAGACTCTTGTCCACCCAGGATAGTAACTAAACGGTCCAAACCAAAAGCGATTCCACCGTGTGGTGGTGCTCCGTATTGGAAGGCGTCCATCAAAAATCCGAACTGTGCCTTTGCTTCCTCCTCTGTAAATCCTAAAAGTTTAAACATGCGCTCTTGAACCCCTCTGTCGTGAATACGAATGGATCCTCCACCAATTTCGTTTCCATTGAGTACTAAATCGTATGCGTTAGCGTGTACCGCTCCTGGATTGGATTCTAAAAGATCCATTTCCTCCGGTTTTGGGGCTGTAAATGGGTGGTGCATCGCATGCCAGTGCCCTGTTTCTTCATCCTGCTCTAAGAGAGGAAAATCAACCACCCATAGTGGGGCGAACTCATCAGGATTTCTAAGTCCTAATTGCTCGGCAAGTTCCATTCGAAGTGCAGATAGTTGAGCACGGGTACTATTAGCATCCCCAGAGAGCACACAGATCAAATCTCCTGCTTTGGCTCCTGTTACTTCAGCCCATTTTTGCAAATCTTCTCCATCGTAAAATTTGTCGACAGAAGACTTAAAGCTTCCGTCTTCGTTACAACGAACGTAAACCATTCCCTTGGCTCCAACCTGAGGACGTCTTACCCAATCGATGAGCTTGTCGATTTCTTTTCTCGTGTATGCATTTCCACCTGGAACTGCAATTCCAACAACGAGTTCAGCAGTGTTAAATACATTGAAGTCTTTGTGTTGAGCTACTTCGTTGAGTTCTCCAAACTCCATTCCAAATCGAATATCTGGTTTGTCATTTCCATAGCGTTTCATCGCTTCTTCATAAGGCATCCTAGGAAACTTGTCGATTTCAACACCTTTAATTTCTTTTAAGAGGTGGCGCGTAAGCCCTTCAAATGTACTTAGGATATCTTCTTGCTCTACAAAAGCCATTTCACAGTCAATCTGTGTAAACTCTGGCTGACGATCGGCTCTGAGATCCTCGTCTCTAAAGCACTTAACGATTTGGAAATAGCGATCCATTCCACCGACCATCAAGAGTTGTTTAAAGGTTTGAGGTGATTGTGGAAGGGCGTAAAATTGTCCTTCATTCATTCGAGAAGGAACTACAAAATCTCTTGCTCCTTCTGGAGTTGATTTGATCAAATAAGGTGTTTCAACATCTATAAATCCAGCCTTTGAAAGGTAATTTCTAACCTCCATACTCACTCTATGTCTAAAGATGAGGTTGTTTCGAACTGGTCTTCTGCGAATGTCTAAATAGCGGTATTTTGCTCTAAGATCATCACCTCCATCGGACTCATCTTCGATGGTGAAAGGAGGAGTCTTTGAAGGGTTGAGTACTTCTAATTTACTCACTAGAATTTCAATCTCACCAGTTGCCATTTTGGGATTGGCTGCGTCTCTTTTTAAGACAGTTCCACTGATGGATATCACACTTTCTCTTCCGAGATTTTTTGCGGTTTCAACGATAGTAGCGTCTGAACGATCAGCATCAAAGATGAGTTGGGTAATCCCATAGCGATCTCTGAGGTCTACCCAACAAAGAAATCCTTTATCTCTGACCTTTTGAACCCATCCAGATAATTTAACTTCGTTTCCAATATGAGCGGCATTTAATTCACCGCAAGTGTGATCTCTGTACATATGATTGAATTATGGATGCAAAAGTACAAAAAAAAGCAGGCCAATCGACCTGCTTTATATGTGTTTGATAAAGGAATTATTATTCCAAAAGTCTTCTGTTTTTATAGACCGCCCATTTGATTCTATAGGAAATATAGAAGAGGGTTGGTACTATAATAAGGGTTAGGAAGGTCGCTACGATCAGACCGTAAATCACCGTCCAGGCTAAAGGACCCCAAAACATCACATTATCTCCTCCAATATAGATTTCTGGATTGAAACGTTCAAACAAACTAAAGAAGTTAATATTGAGTCCGATCGCTAGAGGAATCAATCCAAGTACGGTTGTAATTGCCGTTAAGATGACCGGTCTCAAACGTGCTTTACCAGCTTGAACAACGAGTTCTTTTAGGGTGTTGGCAGGAAGTAGCGTATGTGCCTCAAGGTTATTTTTCAATAAATAACGATCGATGAGAATTTGTGTGTAATCGAGTAAGACGACGCCATTATTCACAACAATTCCCGCCAGAGAGATGATCCCCATCATAGTCATCATAATCACAAAAGGTTTCCCTGTAATGATCAATCCTCCAAAGACTCCAATAAAACTCAAGAAGACCGCAATCATAATAATGGTTGGTTTTGAAATGCCGCTGAATTGGAAAATTAATATCAAGAAGATCAATCCTAAACCGGTGAAGAAAGCACCCATTAAGAATTTCATCTGCTTGTTTTGTTCTTCCAATTGACCCGTATAATCAATTTTGATATCCGCATCTAGTTCATCAAACGAATTCATTTCGTGCTGAATTTGCTCTACGATTGCTGCTGCATCGGTATAACCAGGCTCTAAATCGGAGTAAATCGTTACGACACGATTCCCGTCTTTGTGTTTGATCGCACTAAAGGCCGCCGCATTTTGAGTAGCGGCAACTGCAGAAATCGGGATTTCTTTGATTTGCCCTTTAGAATCTCTAAAGATGATGTTTTGATTAAACAGGGCCGAAGAATTGTAACGAAGGTCTTCGTTAAAGCGTACATTGATATCGTAATCCTCGCCATCTTGTTTGTAAACACCTGCTTTTTCACCAAAGAGGGAGCGACGTATTTGCATTCCAACTTGGCCAACACCAACTCCGAGTTCCCCTGCTTTTTTTCGATCAACAAGAACTTTCATCGCAGGTTTGTTCTTATTCACATCAATTTTTAACTCTTCAATTCCAGGGATATTTTTAGCGTTGATGTAATTTCTCATCCGTTCAGCTGAAGCGATCAACGCTTCGTAATCATCTCCTTGAAGCTCAATGTTTACAGGATAACCCGTTGGAGGTCCATTCGAGTCTTTTGTAACAGAAATTTCTACTCCAGGAAACTTATCTCTTAAAGCGTCTTGAACATCTTTTCGCAGTTGTTCGGAGTCAAATCCGTGACGGTATTTATACTCTCGAAGTGAGGCTGTAATTTTTGAACGGTGTGGAGTCTCCGCTGAAGATCCCATTTCTGAGCGAGGATCACCTGATCCAGAACCAACTTGGGATACAGAGGAGTCCACCATAAAGTTTTCACCCGCATCGTAATACTTAGGATCGAGTAAAACCTTGTAGAACTCTTTTTCAATCGCCAGAGTGATTTCATTGGTTTTTTCAATAGCAGTTCCCTGAGGATATTCGATGTAGGTAATGATCTGATTGGGTCGGTTATCAGGAAAAAATTCAATCTTGGTTCGCTGGGTACCAACAGAAATTCCAAAACCGATAAAAGCGGCAAATAAAAGCACAAAAGTCATCCCAGTATACCAGTAGATATTGGCCCCTTTTAAGGCTCGTTTCAGTTGTTTTTCATAGAAATTTTCAAAGCGAACCAAAGCAGTTGATTGGAAGCGTACCGCTGATTTTTTAATGAGGTATTTGTAGACCCAAAACATGATTCCAGTCACGATCAAAAGTGTTCCAAATGCCTTTACAGCCCCTCCGAATAGGAAGATGAGCAAACCGCTACCTCCAAGGATTCCAGAAATTTGAAAGAGTTGTTTTTTAGAGAGCTCCTTCTCAGCAGTATCCATAAACTGAGACACTAAGGTCGAGTTCATAAAGATCGCTACAACAAGCGAAGAACCTAAAACCACTGATAAAGTAATCGGGAAAAACTTCATAAAGTTTCCCATAATTCCAGGCCATAACCCCAGAGGTATAAATGCAGCTACTGTAGTAGCAGTGGATATAATGATTGGGTAGGCAATCTCAGAAATCCCTTTTTTAGCAGCTTCCACTCGAGACATCCCTTCGTCCATCAAGCGATAGACGTTTTCAACAACGACAATACCGTTATCCACGAGCATTCCTAGACCCATAACCATCCCAAATAAAATCATGGTGTTGAGGGTGTAGCCCAGCAAACTGATGATCATAAAGGACATAAACATCGACATAGGAATCGCAAAACCGACAAAAAGGGCATTTCTGAATCCTAAGAAGAACATCAATACGGTAACTACGAGTAAAATACCAAAGATGATATTGTTGACTAGATCATCTACCTGATTTAAAGTTTGGGTAGACATGTCGTTGGAAATACTGATTGTTACACTAGGAGGGAATACCCGCTCTTTTGCATCAGCAATAATGGAACGAATTTCATCGGATGCTTCAATGGTGTTTTTTCCAGCTCGTTTTTTAACGTCGAGCATCACCACTTCGTCGTTAAATTTTCTAGCAAAAGATGTTCGATCTTTCGGACGAAAATTAACGGATGCGATGTCCGATAAATAGATCGATTTCCCTTCTGATTTTACGACAAAATTTTCAAGTTCTTCGGGAGATTCAATCTCTCCGATGACACGAATGGTACGTTCTTGATTGTTGGCGATCAAATTACCAGCCGAAACAGTCATGTTTCCATTGCTGATGGATTGAATAACGTCATTGAAGCTGACCTTAGCAGCAATCATTTTATAGATATCTAAGGCGATTTCAACTTCGCGATCTTGAATTCCACGAATGGCAACGTCTTTAATTTGTGGGAGTTGCTCGATGCGATCTTCGAGGTATTCACCAAACTCCTTCAACTGTTCTAAAGGAAAATCACCTGTAATATTGATGTTCATCACCGGCATTTCCTCAGAAAGGGAAAGCTCAAAGACATTCGGTTCTACTTTTGCTCCATTAAAGGTAGGCCAGTCAGCTCCCGCTTTTTTAGCATCCACTTCATCGGTTACCTTTTGTTTTGCCTCTAACATTTCGATGGTTTCATCGAATTCAACGATGATCATTCCATAGTCTTGAGAAGAAGTTGAGGTGGTCGCTACCACATGAGAAATATTGGTGAGTTCATCTTCTAAGGGATCGATTAACAGACGCTCGATATCCTCAGCAGAGTTTCCAGGATAGGGGATGGAAACATAGACTTTGTTTTCTTTCACCTCAGGGAAGGCCTCTCTAGGCAAATCGAAATAAGCCGAAATCCCTTTGAATAAAAGAATTGCGATGATCACATAGATAATTGTGGGATTATCAATTGACCAAGAGGAGGGCTTAAAGAGCTTTTCTACTTTGTTTAAATTCGTACTCATTTTCTTAACCGATTGTTTTGATTCGTTGACCATCTTTTAATCGTCGTGCTCCCTCGATAACAATCACATCACCTGGAGCTAAACCAGATAAAATTTCAATCTTTTGATCGGATGCTTGTCCTGTAGTCACGATTCTTCGCTTTGCCGTCCCTACACCATTTGTTGCATCGGTCATGACATAGACGTATTGTTGTCCAGCAGCATTTTCTGAAATCACAGATTGAGGGATTAGAATGGCCGCATCATTGCTGTAATCATTGATAGCCACACGTGCATTCAAATTCGGTTTGATACTGCGATCTTTGTTGGGAACAGCCAATTCCACTTCAAAGCTTCGATTGCTAGGAGCGATGTAATTTCCAGTTTCACGTATGGTTGTTGCCACTGATTTCCCCAATACATCGATGTGTACCGTTGCAGCATTTCCCTTTTTAACACTTGTGATGTAACGTTCAGGAACATCGACTGTTACGTACATATTCGAAAGGTTGATCAATCGAAATAATTGACCTCCCATTCCTGGAGCCACAAGGGATCCCGGATCGGCTAACACCTGATCAACAATCCCTGCGAATGGAGCTGTAATTTTGGTTTTAGCAAGCATTTTTTCCATGCGTTCAAATGCATTTTGTTGCGCTTCATATTGTGTTTTTGCTTGTAAGTATTGGATTTCAGATCCAATTTTTTGTTCCCAAAGACGCGATTGACGCTCAAATGTTGTTTTGGCAAGGGCAGCGCTTACTCGTAGCTGTTCGAGTTGATGGTCCAAGCCTCCTGCATTAATTTCAGCAAGAAGTGCTCCCTGAGCGACCCAGTCCCCTTTTTTGACATGGATCTTATCTAGTGTTCCTGCAACTTCAGCAGCAATAATGATGTTTTCCTTGGTGGTGATGTTTCCCTGTAATTCTACATAGTGTTCAAACTTCTGAGATTGAAGTTCTTCAACAGTGACCAACGGAAGGTTTTTCTCTGGAGATAAACTTGTGAGTGCTGCTTCGATTCTATTGAGATCACTAGCTAAGGCCACTTGCTGTGAATTGATTGATTCTTTGGCGGCTTTTAAAGCAGCAACATCTCCCTGTTCTATCAACAGATCGATGGAGTTGTTTTGATTACCACCACAGGCAGCAAATAGAACAATTAAACTAAGGGACACTAATTTTTTCATATCGTTTCTGTAAAGTGATTTTATTTTTCTGTAAGGGTTTCTAATTCTGTTTTACTATTGATAACAGCCAGCATTGATTCTAAATAGCTTCGCTGAGCCTCGTAGAGCTGTAATTGAGCTTGACGTAAATCAAAGCCACTGATGAGTCCTTCTTTGTATTTGATTGAATTTTTGTTTTCGATTCGCTGGGCTAAGGATAAATTTTCTTTTGAAGTTTTATAGTTTTCAGCAGCTAACTGGAATTGACTCTTCGATTGCTCGAATTGTAATTGAATTTTTTTCTCAGCTTCTTTAAGATTTGATTGGGATTGATCAAATGCAATTTTCGCTTTTTTGGTATAGGCTCTTTTCATAAAAGAAGAAAAGATGGGGACATTGAGATTCAATCCAAAAACCGAGGCATCAAACCAGTTTTGTTCACTGCTAAAGAAGTTGAATTCATTCCCAAAGGCGTTGGTAGAATAGTTGACAAAAGCATTGAGTGTCGGAAGGTATTTGGAGCGCTCCAGCTTGAGTTCCAATCGTTTTTGTTCTTTCATATTCACAGCAATTTGATAATCTATGTTGCTAAAAATTTCAAAATCAATAGGGTCTTTAGCTGCCAATAGATTTTTAGCTGCTAAGCTCTCTAAATCGTCTAAGAGCTCCGTTTGGTTATTTAAAGGCAACCCTAAAAGCAAATTAAAGAGCTGTTTGCTAATTGACTGCAGTCTTTTTACATTGCGCTCTTGACTCTCGAGATTCGAAAGGGTTATTTGAAGTTGTTCAAGTTGTTCTTCTTCTACAAATCCTTGCTTGAAAAGTTGCTTCGCCTCTTCGACGTTTTCTTTTAGATTCGATATGTTTTTAGCGACAATAGTAGCAGATTCATTCAACAGCAATACATTTCCATAGGCACTAACCACTGCTTTTTTAACTTCTTGACGTGTTTTTTTAAGGGCATTACCGCTGATATCGATATAGGTTTTAATTGCCTGTACTCCTACGATATAGGATCCGTCAAAAATCTTTTGATTAAGGGTTGCAGAAGCTGACATATTCATCTTTTGTCCGAAAGTAACCGGGATATAGGTCCCTGCTTCCCCTCCAAATATTTCTGCAGGAAGTAAGGATACGGGTAATTTTATCTGATCTTGGTAAGCGCCGGCTGCGTTGATCTGTGGTAGTCCGGAAGCAATGGTCGCCCATTTTTGAGCATAGGCTGCTTGGACATCTCGATCAGCGTTGATCATTTGAGTGTTGTTTTCGTAAGCAAATTTCAGCGCTTCTTCCAAAGTAAAGGCCCTTTGATTTACTTGTTGAGCCAAACTTAGATTGGCTGCTAAAAACAATAAAATTATAAGTGATTTTTTCATTTAGCTATTAATATGGTATGTAATATTTCTTCACCCTTGGGTGTAATAATTCCTCTGATGTGGTATTCTAAAGATTGCGCATTGACTTCTTTTTTAGGAAATATTTCATTTGGAAATAATTCTTCGCTTTTAGTGAGGTTCATCACCCCAAAATAAAGTCTTGCAATAAAAGGAATATTGATTTCTTTGCGATAGAGTCCCTGTTCAACACCACGTTCTAGATTGCAGATCACTGAGTTGATCATTTCTGAAAACTGTCGATTCATTAAATCCTTGTAAATTTTAGGATAGTATTTATTCATTTGATATTGAGGAGAAGAACTCTCATCTTTAAGCAAACTACTCACAGCCTTTCTAATCGTAAAAAGTTCTTGTATGGGATTTTCATTCTTGCTTAAGCATTCACTGATGGTCGTTGAAATTTGTTCAAAAATGTAATCCGCACAGCATTTCACAAGTTCAGTTTTATTGGAGTATTGTGCGTAAATGGTTTTTTTGGAGATCCCCATTTCAGTTGCAATATCATCCATAGTAACACTCTTAAAGCCTTTGCTTAAGAACATTTCTGCAGCAGTATGTAATATGTCATTCTTCATAAGGGAGTGCAAATATACGAATGGAAACTCTTAAAACTGTAAAAGTTTCCTAAGTTTTTACAATAATTTAACATTGAGAAATGAAATCTGTCTTAGTAGTTTGTTTGGAGTTTGCTTACTTTTGTTCAAATACTTCACAAGATGCATACCTTTAATGAACTAAAAGCGATCTTGGATACTAGTCTAAAGCAGGCTGAGTTTCCTACAAAGCCAAATCAGTTATACGATCCACTTCGCTATATTTTGGGAATAGGGGGAAAGCGAATTCGACCTCTGTTGGCTTTGATGAGCTGTGATCTATTTAATGGGGATCCCAAGAAGGCTATACAAGCGGCTAGGGCCGTTGAGTATTTTCACAATTTTTCCTTGATACACGACGATATTATGGATCAAGCTGATGTGAGAAGAGGGCAGGAGACTGTTCACAAAAAATGGAATGAAAATGTGGGAATTTTATCAGGAGATGCCCTTTTGGTTAAAGCTTATCAGCAACTCGATGATTATCCTGCGGAACTTTTTAAACCACTTACGCAGTTGTTTAGTATGACTGCAATCGAAGTTTGTGAGGGACAGCAATACGATGTAGATTTTGAAGATCTAAACGAAGTTAGCAAAGAAGACTACATAGAAATGATTCGTCTAAAGACGGCCGTTCTGCTTGGAGCCTCCTTAAAAATGGGAGCTCTTGTTGCTAAGGCTAGTGAAAAAGATGCTGAGTTGATTTACAAGTTTGGAATTGATCTGGGAATCGCATTTCAACTACAAGATGATTATCTCGACAGCTTTGGTGATGCTGAGCATTTCGGAAAACGAATCGGAGGAGATATTCTCAACAATAAGAAAACCATTCTCTTTATAGAAGCTCTCAAACGCTGTAATTCCAATCTTAGAGAACAATTATTGAAATTATATCAATTAAAAGACGATTCTCAGCAAAAAATTGAAGATGTTAAATCTATTTTTGAAGATTCTGGCGCAAAAACAGAAACGTTATCACTGATTGAGCACTATACCAATCGAGCTTACGACTCTTTAGATCAAATAGCTGTCGATTCTCAAAATAAGCAAGAACTTAAATCATTAGCTTTTTATTTAATGAATAGAAGTGTTTAGTTTAAAACAATCTATATCAAATTCTTATGGTTGCTATTTTCGTAATATCGAAAATATAATTTAATTAACACGAAAATATTACTTGAGTATTTATTAACTTTGTCTTATTCAATATAAAATGATGAAGAGTAGCCACGAAAATTATATTAAAACGGTATATCACCTAAGTCCTTCTGAGACCTATTTAGTATCTACCTCAGCCATCGCTGAAACCCTTGGAATTAGCAAGTCTTCATCCACAGAACTCGTACAGGAATTAGCATCAGCGGGATTTATCGATTACCATCGCTATCAAGGAGTGCGTTTAACTTCTAAAGGAAAACAAAAGGCCTTACAAATCATTCGATCTCACAGGCTTTGGGAGGTGTTCTTAGTTGATAAACTGGGATTTAATTGGGATGAGGTTCACGATTTAGCTGAAGAACTAGAGCACATCCGTTCAGACTATTTTATCGATCGTTTAGATGATTTTCTTGGGAATCCAACCGAAGATCCCCACGGAGATCCAATCCCTTCTAAATCAGGTAAATTTAGTAAGAGTTCTAAAATTAAATTGACAGAATTAAAAGTAGGTGAAAAGGGTATTCTTAGACGTGTCACGGATGATTCAGATTCTTTTTTAAAATACTTAGATAAATACGGTATTAAAATGGGAGTTAGTATTGAAGTTTGTTCAATCGAAGATTACGATCATTCGATAGAAGTTCAGATCAACAATCAAACACACCACTTATCTGAAAAAATTGCAGAACAACTAAAATTGATAAAAATTGACTAAAAAACTCCGTTTTTATATTAAAATCATCGTTTTTGTGTTGTTTTTCTCCAAAATGTCAGCACAAACCTCATATACAGAAACTCCAGAAATCACTCCAAAACAACATTGGATTTTAGAGTCTGCCTTTTTACGCGAACAATACAATGGCGAAACTGATACACACTGGAGCAGTATGATTCGCAAAGGAATTTCTAAAAAAATAGAAGTGCGATTGTTTTACGATTTGTTGGGATCCATGTATAATAAAGAATTTAGAATGGGACTACTCTCTACCTTATTGGGTCTTAAATACAATTACAAGACATCCAATAATTCCCAGTACGCTATTCTAGTTCAATATCAATTGGGAGATAACACTTCAAATTCTATTGATTTCAATCCGAGTGGTTATGATCTACAATGGGTGATCTATCACCAATTTTCAAATAGTGGGTTGGGTTATAATTTGGGTTTGAGTACTATTGTAAATGAAGCACAATTCGCATATACTTATGCATTGAATTACAATCATTTATTACATAAAAATTGGTCAATTTACTTGGAGTACTTTGGTAATTTTACCAAAGATCAATCGGTTGTTCACAGATGGGGAACAGGACTTTCCTATCAATTATCAAATACGATTCAATTTGAATCGACAATTACAAATCAAATGAATGCCGCTTCTAATCTTATTTGCGGTGTTGGAATAAATATCATTATTTAACTATGGATCATATTATAGCTTATTTTGAATCAATTGACCCAGTATTAGCTGCCTTTTATGCAACTTTATTTACTTGGGGTCTTACTGCACTAGGAGCTGCACTTGTTTTTTTCTTTAAGAATATGAATCGAGCAGTTTTAGACGGGATGCTTGGTTTTACTGGAGGCGTGATGATTGCAGCGAGTTTTTGGTCCTTACTAGCCCCTGGAATTGAAATGACTAAAGGAGAAGGATTTATCAAAGTCATTCCTGCAGCTGTTGGATTTTTATTTGGAGCCTTGTTTTTATTTGCATTGGATAAGGTATTGCCTCATGTTCACCTCAACTTTAAAGATTCAGAAAAGGAGGGAATTAAAACACCCTGGCATCGTACTACCTTGCTCACCTTAGCAATTACCCTTCACAATATTCCTGAAGGATTGGCTGTGGGAGTTCTTTTTGGAGGCGTTGCAGCTGGATTTGAAGGAGCGAGTATAGGTGGAGCTGTAGCTTTGGCCTTGGGAATTGGATTGCAAAATTTTCCAGAGGGATTTGCAGTAGCGATGCCTCTTCGAAGAATGGGATTGAGCCGAACCAAGAGTTTTCTTTACGGTCAAGCCTCTGCCTTAGTAGAGCCTATTGCGGCAGTATTGGGAGCTTGGTTGGTACTAACTTTTGAGCCAATTCTGCCTTATGCCCTTTCTTTTGCAGCGGGAGCTATGATCTTTGTGGTTGTAGAAGAGGTAGTGCCTGAAACCCAGCAAGACAAATATACCGATATAGCAACCCTTGGTTTAATTCTTGGATTTATCGTAATGATGAGTTTAGACGTAGCTTTAGGATAATGAGAGTTACAATTCTATTTTTTATCTTTTTTACCACGGGAGTTCAATTACTCTTCGGACAATACAAGCTTGATGTTCATATAAAAGGAGTTCATTCGCCTAAAGGGGCAATAGCAATTGCGATTTATACAGATGAGAAAGACTTTTTAGATTTTGAAAAAGCTTATCGCTATTACAGTATCCCAGCAAAGGAGAAGCACACCTATGTGTTTAGCAATCTTAGAGAAGGCACTTATGCTATAGCTGCTTTTTACGATGAAAATTCGAACGACCAATTAGACACCAACATCATTGGTATACCCAAAGAGGCCCTTGCAACTTCAGGTAACCCAAAGAACAAATTTGGACCACCTAAATTTAAAAACTGTAAATTTTATTTAAATTCGAATCAGACTATTGAGATAGAACTCAAGAAGTTGTTTGATAAATAAGACTTATTGAATTTTAAATTCTCTGAGTAAATCATTGGGTTCTAAAATGGAATATCCATCCCAAAAGTGAGGGTCAAAAGCATCGAGTCTTACCTTATCCACCTTGAAAATAGGTTTAAAATTTTCGTATTCTGATTTTCTGATAGGGCTCTTGTCAATAAGCATATATTCCTTAGTTTCTATATTCGAAAGGCGAATACTGAACTCAAAACTCACTTCGTTTTGTTTGCGTTTCCACGAACCTGTTTTGCGTTTTTCAATCAGTTTTAAGGGGCGCTCAATCGAGGCTAATTTGCCCCTGCTTTCTTGAAGGAAGACCAAATCGTAAGTCCCAAATGAATTTTTTCTAAAAACCTGAGTCCCCAGAGCTAGATAATCTTTAAACTTAAAGCCAAACAGAGAGAATGATTTTAAGTTTGAGGTGTTTTGGTAGTTGATCATTTCAACCGCAGCATCTGCAGCATTGATCATCATTTTTCCCTTAAAGCCAGATCCTCTTTTAGGAGCGAATGAAAGGGTGTAGATGAATTCATCACCTCGTAGTTTTAAGTCGATGATTTCAAATTCATAGCGCTGTGATTTGTCAAAGACATCGATAAAAGAATCTTCACTGTAAAATAGCTCATTTGAAAATCGTTCGATAATTTGAGCTCTATTTCTGGCGTAACTCTTGCGTTCTTTTTGAAGTTGTGACTCTGTTTTTGCTTTGGGTTTTACTGAATCAGTCTTTGTTTCTAAAGTAAAATCATCCGTTTCTAATTTAGCACTAAATATTCCGGACTTCAATTTAAAATAAGAACCTAAAGAGGTCTTTTTTTGGAGTAACAATCCCATCTTACGCTCAATGATGTCAGAATCTACTGTATTGTTTTCATCTCTTAGTACCGATCCTTTGATCACTTCCACTTTGTTTTTGCCCTCCTGAGGAGTTCCGTATAAGTCAAAAAGGGTTTCTACAAAGAAGTTGGACTTAGTAGGCATACTAGCCTTAAGCTCGTCTATGAGCTCCTCGTTAATTTCATTATAGGTTGATTTGAGAAGATTCATTTGAAAATCTTCAATAGAATCATAGGTGGACTCTCTTAAAAAAATGCGTTTTCTCTCAAGGTTATAGGAGTAATTCTTTTTAAAAGAAGCTTTTACTTTTTCGATTAAGTCTTCAGGAAGATATTGATTGTTTACAAGGATTACTTCCTCTAATTCAATTGGATTAGGGACCATATAAATACTGTCACCTAGCATTTTAATCGGGAGCTTGAGATCGAGATATCCCATGACCTGAAACAAGATACTATCGTTTGTATTATAGGGCTTAGGACTGAGTTTAAACTGCCCTTGCTCATTAGCTATTGCATAATTGTTAAGGCTGCTAATGGTCGCAAAAGGAATGGATTTTTTAGTCGTTTGATCCACAACAACTCCCTTTACTTCTTGAGCATTAATACTTTGATCCAGTAGAATCAATAAGGTGAAAATCCCTGTTCTAAATACCATTAAATCAAGCTTTTTAAGTAGTTTCCATAATCACTGCTCCCCATTCGATCGATGCTTTTTTGAAGGATTTCTTTAGAAATATACCCATTGGTATATGCGATTTCTTCTAAGCAGGCTATTTTTGATCCACTCGATTGTTCCGCTTCCTTTACAAAGTCATGTGCTAGGGTAAAACTTGCTGGGGTTCCTGCATCCATCCATATTACTTCATCAGAAAGTATGCCAACTGATAGATTTCCAGTATCTAAATAGGCTTGGTGTACGGAGGTGATTTCTTTTTCACCTCTCTCGGAGGGTTGAATATTCTTGGCGATTTCAACTACAGTGGAATCGTAAATATAGAGTCCTGGAATGGCGTAATTGGATTTGGGAGCAAGCGGTTTTTCTTCGATGCTTTCAGCATTGCCTTCAGGGTCAAAGCTCACGACGCCATAACGAGAGGGGTTGCTGACCTTTAGGGCAAAAATAGAAGGCTTTTTCAATTCGATTTGCGTTTTAAACAGTTCTTTAAACTGTTTGCCGTAAAAGATATTATCACCTAAAATTAAGCATACACGATTCGAACCAATAAAGGAGGCTCCAATGGTGAAAGCTTCTGCAATACCTTTTGGCTGATCTTGAACGGCATAGGAGAATTCACAACCCAAAAGGGAACCATCTCCCAAAAGGTTTTTGAAAGCATCAGCATCTTTTTCAGTGGTGATGATCAATATATCTCGAATTCCAGCTTCCATCAAAGTGGCAATTGGGTAGTAAACCATGGGTTTATCGTAAACAGGTATGAGTTGTTTACTCACCGACAACGTCGCTGGATACAATCTTGAACCCGTACCTCCTGCTAAGACAATTCCCTTCATGAGTTTTTGATATAATCGATTAAACTTTTTTTGGCAGACCATCCCAAGCGTTCCGTTTTTTCTGTGATGACTTCAGCATTCATCCTATTTCCAGGGCGTTCGGGTAAGAATTGAATCTCGCCACCAAACAATTGAGCGATTTCAATAATGGAATAGGCTTCTGGAGATCCAATTCCAAAATCGTCTCCACTTCCTTGTTCTCCAACAAGAACTAAGCCATCGATAATATCGTCGATATGGGTAAAATTGCGCTTTTGAGTACCTGGTTTCACTACCGTAAGCGCTTCGCCATTTTTTATTTTTTCTTTAAACAGCGCAATAAGGGTTGCGTATTTTCCTGTGGAAATTTCTCTGGGACCATAGACGTTATAGAAGTAAACTACCGCATAGGAAACTCCAAACCAAGTTCCGTAATTCTTAACGAGTTCGGTGTTGGAAGCCTTGGTCCAGGCATAGGGACTTTGACTTCTTCCGAGTCCTCCATCTCCAAACTTTGTGCTAGAACCGGCGTAAATGAGCTTGGCTCCAGTCTTTCTGCAAAATTGCAGCACAGCAAAAATACCATCTTTGTTAAAACTCCAGACCTTCTCAATATCTTCAAAACTCTGTTCCACTCGAGAGTATTCTCCTAGGTGATAAACATAATCAGGAGTAAAGGTGATCAGTTGCTCGATTTCAGCTGTGTTTCCAGCAATGTATTCCACACCTGGAACATGGTTAGTTTTGCTTCCGGTAAAATAGTTGTCCAGACTATACACTTTATAGCTTCCACTGCTGTGTAGTCGTTCGCATAAATGCGATCCTACAAAGCCTGCTCCCCCTGTTACTACTGCTATTTTTTTAGTTTTTTCCATTAGTGTATGTCGCTAAAATACCACAATTTTTCTTTTTATTTCAGAATCGATTTTTTTATATTTATGATTAGAACTACAACTCAGATGCCCTATCTTTTAGATTTCATACAATTCTTTGAAAAAATTCATCTTTTGTCAGATGAATCCAAGGAATTGATCCTTCCAAAGAACTAGAGGTTTATAATGCCCTTTCACCAAATGGTGATGGTTATAACGATGTCTTTACCATCAAAAACATTGAACTCTATCCAGATAATGAATTAACTGTTTTTAATCGTTGGGGTAGGGAGATCTATAAGGTTCAAAATTACGGTGAGTACAATCGTTATTTTAAAGGATATGCGGCTTCAGGAGCTACCTTATCAGTGGGAACTTATATCTATATTCTCAAGGTCAAGATCAATGGTCAAGAAAGAGTAATGAAGGGTTATTTATATCTCAACCGTTAGACAACAAACATTGTAATCACTATTTAAATAATAAATTTATTGATAACTTTACTCGCTTTAAAAAAAGGTGCGTTTATGATAAAACAAACACTGGTTCTTTTTGTATTAGTGATCTCTAATTCGTTGTTTGCACAACAAGAGGGAATGTTTTCTCAATACATGTACAACCCTGCAGCTATCAACACGGCCTATACTGGTACTAGAGATGAAAACGTCTTGTTTTTTCAATATCGCTCACAGTGGCAATCTTTTAGTGGTGGGGTGCAAACTAGCTATGTCAATTATCAAAGAACAGGGCCCAACAAACTCTCTCAAGGGCTCAGTATTATGCAGGAGAGCACTGGGCCAATGAGTCAATTTTCGATTGGGTTTGATTTTGCTTTTAAATTACAATTGAGTAGAGATAGCTATCTTTCGATGGGATTCAAGCCTTTGTTAGATGTTTTGGACGTTGATTTTAGTGGACTTAATATTTACAATCCACAAGACCCCTGGTTTGATATCAATATCGATAAAAAGATATCGCCAAATGTAGGACTTGGATTCTTTTATTACGACGACAGAGGTTATGTCGGTGTATCAACAACAGGGATCTTATCGACCAATCATTTTGACCAAAGCAGCCCCACGAGTTATCTGGCTGCAGATCGAGCACACTATTACATTATAGCTGGAAAAGTGTTAGAGCTTAGTAGTTCTGTATTATTTAAACCATCGTTTTTAATTCGAATGGTAAAAGGAGTACCTATTTCAGCTGATATTTCTGCCAATGTTAGAATTGAAGATAAAATTGAAACAGGTCTTTCTTATCGAATTTCAGGGGCGTTGAGTGCCTTAGCTGCCTTTAGAATTAACAGAAATGTACTCGTTGGCTATAGTTATGACAAAGAAACCGGATATATTGGTAACTTTACGGGAGGATCATCTGAACTATTTGTTCGCTATGAGATTCTAAGTAAAACAGTTAAAACAATCTTTAAACCGAGGTTTTTCTAAATAAATAGATTATGCAAAAACAAATTTTTAATTCATTAAAGAACTTTATGAGTATTGCAATACTCCTTGGATCAGTTCTAAGTATTCAAGCACAAGAAAAAGAATTAAAAAAGGCTGACGAAGCGACAAAGGCTTCTCAATATGAGATTGCCATAGATTGGTATCAAAAAGCTGTAGATAAAGGACATAATATGACGTCTCGAGAACAATTAGAGATTGCCTCGTTGTATTACGCTATTGGAGATTATAAGAATGCCTTAAAAAATTATGCTTCATTCTTTGAAGGGGGCTTTAGAGACACTCCTACCTCTCTTTTAAAATATGCACATTGTTTATTCGTAGAAGGAGATCAGTCAGCATATCAATCGACGCTGTCAAAGCTTCAAGCAACCTATCCGAACGATTCAAGGGTCAATAAGTTAGACGATCCCTTTTATATAAAAAACAAGCGTCTTTTCGAAGAGGTACACATGCTCACCGACACCATATACAATGCAATACAGGTAGTGGAGAATAAAGGAATGGTTTACGCTTCTAATCTCAATGAAGACAAAGATCAATTGGTTGAGATTCATGAGTCTAAAGAAAAGACTCCTCTTTATCCTGAATGGAAATTTAATCAAGGAGGAATGGCTTTTTCAAAGGATGGAAATAGTATGATTGTAACCCTTAATGATCACAAAGGGAATCGACTCTCTTTCTACAATCGTTCCACTTCGAACTTAAATCTGTACAGAATCGATAAAGTGAATGGAGTTTGGGGTGAGCCATCTAGGCTCAATGTCAATATCAATGGTTACAATACTGCAAATCCTAGTCTTTCTGGAAATTGGCTGTATTACGTAAGTGATCGTCCAGGAGGAATTGGGGCAACCGACATCTACCGCTCAGAATTATTGGAGAATGGAAATTACGGTCCTGCTCAAAATTTAGGAGAGCAGATCAATACTGAAGGAAGAGAATCCTATGTTTTTGTCGATGAGAATCAGCTTATGTACTTCTCGTCAGATGGATATCCTGGTTACGGTGGAATGGATGTATTGGCAACTGATTTAAACGATAGCGATCACAAGGTTTTTAATTTAGGTGCTCCAATAAATTCAGCTTACGATGACTTTGGATACAGTAGATCAAAGAGGCAGGGCTATGTGTCTTCAAATCGATTGGGGCAGTTAGCAAGTTTTAATTACATCCTCACAAGAGACCTAGTTTTATCCGAAGAATTTGATGCGATTATTACCATTGACAATAAAGATTTAAACCTTGGAGAGGCTGTTTTAGTGTTAGTTAAAGACGAGTTAGGAAATGAAGTTTGGAGAAAAGAACTCTCTCAGCTTTCAGCTCAACTAAGAGTTCCTAAGCTGTTAAACAGCAAGGAATACACTCTTGATATCAGCGGTAAAACCATCAAGACCATTAGTGCAGAGATTGCTTCTAATACTGGCTTAGCTGAAGTACAAGTTAAGACTTCTTTAGAAAGCACCATATCTGAAGAAGTTTCTATTGATCAACAAATTGAATTAGCAGATATTTTATTTGAATTTGATATGTATACTACTGAAATCGATAAAGATGTGTTAAACGCTTATTTAAAAGTATTAGCATCTGCTACTTCAGTTCACATTCAAGGATTTTCTGACCAAAGAGGTTTCGCATCATACAACCAAAAATTATCTTTAAAGAGAGCTGAATTCTTTAGAGATCTCTTAATCGAAAACGGAATTACAGCTTCAATTACAGTTGAAGGATTAGGTGAAACTAATTTGAGATATAACTGTAGAGAAGAAAATTGTTCTGATGAAATGGAACGAGAAAACAGAAGAGTAGAGCTCTTGGTGACTTTTTAAATATTAGGAACTTTACATACATAATTAGGGGACATATGCGTGTGTTACGAACTGCTATATGATATTTTCGTATCTTTCGTTCAGCATCATGAGGTAAGTCGAAGCTATTATGTACAAACTAACAACAATACATCAAAGGCTTGTCTTTGTTGCAGTGCTACTTTTAATAAGTACATCTGGAATTCTAAAGGCATCTACTTCCAATCCAAAGCCAGTTGAACTCAGTGGTGGATTGATTCAAATAAGTGAGATTTCTCAAACCTCAGTTAACTTTGATTTTAGTTATCCAGTTCATATTGAAAACGTATCAGAAGCAGAAGGAGCACTCCAAGGATACACTTATTATTGGCAAAAGACAAAGGACATTCACGACCCAGAAAGTTGGTCTACAATTGCGGGAGCGACAGAATCTGGTATTCGTGATGGAGCGGTTTTTCGTTCCACCTTTTACAGAAGAGTCGTAAAAGATGGAGTTGGTGACATTGCATATTCCAATGTGGTTGCTTTCTATAAGTTAGAAATTATTGCACATCCATCAACAGCTCAACAAGTTGTACCGATTGGTGGGACGATTACTCCTTTAACTGTAGCTCATTCGGATATTGAAGGAACTCCAAGGTATCAATGGTATGTGAATTCTAACGACTCCAATACAGATGGAACACCAATTAGTGGAGCAAACTCACCGATGTATACACCTGATAATAGTTCAGCTAATTGGGGATATTATTATGTGGTGGTTACAGATCAAAGTGGTAAAAGTGTTACTTCCAATGTATCAGGTGAAATTTTTGTAGGAGATGCTATTAATTCTATTTCTCAAATTAACTCAAACAATCTTCCTCAATATGCTACCCTATCCTGGTACACTTTGTTAACTGGGGATAATTTTGATGCGTCTAATGATACTCAAGCACAAGTAGAATCACTCGATTTGGTTGGTAATGCTTCTAATCCAATGCTACAAACTCAAAGGGATCGGGTCTGGTTTGAAGGATCTGATACCCCTGAATTTGTTTATTATTTTAGAGCGAGGCACGGAACAGTACCTACCAATAGTTCCTTCTATTTGGGAATTGATGTCAACGGTGATAAAATTGCAGATTTGTTTGTGGAAGCCAAAACTAAAAACAATGATGTCAAAGTTTCGTTGCATTTACCTGACACAGGTGACGGTACCAGTCCCTGTACGACATCTTGGTTAAAAGAGGATACTGAACCACAAGACGGAGAATCATTTATAACGACTTATAATGTACAAAGTGATGATTTTACTACAGAACTTAATTTAGATGGACCTGAGGATCGTAAAATTGATGGTTGGGTAGAATTTGCCATATCAGAAACTACGCTGGTAGAGTTTGTCAATCAAAATATTGAGGGATTAAATATCACAGGAGAAAGTGTCATTACCTTGTATGTGTTTACTTCAACAAGTGAGAATCCAAATGGAGATATAGGCGGAATAGTTGGGGATGTGGATTGTAGCAATCCTCCCACGTGGGAGGATTTAGGAGTTACTGTGACGAGTTCTGTAAATGAGTTGATTGAGTTAATACGCCCAACGATTAATGATGGAACCTATCCAACCACAGAAATTAATTTAACAGGGACCTGGGGAGGAAGCCAAGGAGGGACTGATTCACTGATTGTTGAATTAAATGGCGAGACTTATACGGTAACAGATACTCAATTGACCATTAATATCAATCAGTGGCTTCTTGAAATTGATTCTACCATGGTTGAAGCTGGAAATTCCTATACGGTTACTGCGACAGCTGTTCGAGGAACTGAAACTAAAACAGCAACGGCTACAATTACTGTTTTAGACGACAATGCAGACTTGGCTTCTTTGGAAGTGACTGATACAAATTTAACCTTTACAGATCCTTCCATTCTTACATATCAAGTATTGGTTGGAGCTGATCAAGATCAAGTAGTTTTGACAGCAGTTGCTTCGAGTTCTGTTGCGAGTATAACCATCAATGGAGAAACTTATACTAGTGGAAGTTCGCTGACATTGAATTTAAATTCAGGAATAAATACCTATTCTGTTGAGGTTGTTGCCGAGAATCAAATCAATACCAGAACCTATACGGTTCTCATATCGAGAGCATCTCTTCCATTAGTTTCTGAAATCGACCCTTCTACTGACGAGGATGGTGATCAGGGTTCTTTTGAAGTGGTCTTGCCCTCACAACCCACTGCAGATGTGACCATCAGTTTAAGTCTTTCTGATGATACAGAAGCTACTTTGAGTGCTTCGGTTTTAACCTTTACGACAGCAAATTGGAATGTATCTCAAACAGTGACCCTGACTGGAATCGACGATCCTTTGTCCGAGGGTGAATCCGTTAGAGATGGAGCACAAACCTATCAAATTACAGGTGTAGTATCCTCAGTGGACGAACTTTACAACGGAGGACAAATGCCCACCGTAACCATGTCGAACCAAGACACCGATCCCCCTGGAATCTACATTGACTTAAATGAGTCTGAAACTTCTGAATCCGGAGGCAGTATAAGTTTACAAATTCGGATATTGTCAACGTTACTCACAGATAACGTTGAATTGAGCCTGCCTCTAGAAATAAGTGATGGTACCGAGGGGAGTTTTAGTCCTACCGAAGTAGTGACTTCCACAACCATTATACTTTCCAATGCACAGCTTAGTACTACGGTTTTAATTTATGGTGTTGATGATAGTATAGATGATGGGACTATAACCTATACATTGACAAGTGGCGATCCACAAGCCCCTGGTGATTCAGGTTATGACAATTTAACTGCTGAAGATGTAGCAGATTTTGTGTTGTCCAACCTAGACGATGATCCAACCCTAACGACATTGAGTTTTTTTCAGGACTACACCGTTTATATAGATCAAAATGATTTTACAATTGATGCTCCTTTGACTAATAACAGTGAAGGAACTTTTAGCTATACCATTAGTCCAACTTCAATTGGGACGATAGATTCAAATACTAGAATTATCAGTGTTTTAGCGGTAGGAACAGCAATCATCACCGCTTCACAAGCCTACTCGACGAACTATACAGCTGCTAGTATCACAGCAACACTGACTGTTTTGCCGTTGGAAAATACTTTATACTGGGCTGAAGATCAAACAGTAGCCTATGGATCCGACTCTTTTATCATCCCTATTGGACAATCCTCTTCAACGGGAAGCTATAGTTATAATTCTGCAGATGAAACCATCGCGACCATTGATGCAAATACTGGTGCCATTACCCCTCTGAACGCAGGAACCGTAGCCTTGACAGTAGTTCAATCCGCTGATGACACCTATGAGGAAAGTACAGATACAATATTATTAACGGTTACACCCATAGAGGCCAGCATAACGACTCAGGATCTTACAGTTGATTATTTAGGTAATCCATTGGATCTTATGGAAGCAATTTTGAGTACCACTAGTAGCGGTGTGATCAATTTTGGTTCTTCTAATAGTGAGTTGCTATCGATTGATGGATCAACTGCTACTATTCTAGGCGCAGGAACAGTTGTTGTAACAGTTGTACAAGACGCCAGTTTAAATTATTCCTCTACGACTGCTACTTTTACAGTTAGGATTAATAAAATAGCTCCTCAACTAGCTCCTCCAAACGATTTAGAATTAGTTTACGGATCAAATGATATTAGTGCAATTGTTCAAAGCACAAGTGTCGGAGTACTCAGTATAAGTTTAAGCGATGCTTCTATTGCATTAATTAGTACCTATCCATTTGCTGAAAATGAAGCACAATTACAGATCAGTCCTCTAGAAGTAGGAGTCAGTACAGTAACTATTAATCAAGCTGAAACCGCCAATTATTTAGCGGCATCTACAAGCTTTAATATAACTGTTACGAAAGCGATTCCCGATTTGATCTTTGAGGATATAGAAGTGACTTTTAACGATCCTAACATCAATCTTTCAGCTACTACTTTGAGCACAGGCTCGATAAGTTTTTCTTCTGCAGATTCCACTATTGCCTCTATTATAGGAACGTCTTTGAGTATTAATGGAGCGGGAACAGTCGTCTTGACTGCACAATTAGAAGAAGATCCACATTATCTAGCTGCCACCGTTACTGCTACCTTGACTGTTTTAAAAGACGACCCTATTTTAGAGCTATCAGATATTGCAGTTGACTTTGAGGATCCCGATTTTAATTTAAGCGCAACTTCAAATAGCAGTGGAGCAATTAGTTATCAAATTGAAGACAACAATATTGCAACCGTATCGGGTTCACTGGTGAGTATTGTCGGTTCTGGTTTTACCACTATAATCGTTTCTCAAGAGGAGAGTTCCAATTACAATGCGGCACAAATTAGTGCCACACTAAGTGTTGGTGCAATCAGTCCAGAGATTGTCTTTGAAGATCATTTTGCTACCTATGGAACAGCTTCCATTGCACTAAGTTATTCTTCGACAAGTTTAGGGGCCATAAGCTTTAGTGTGGAAGACCCTGCTGTAGCAACCTTAAGTGGAACGGACTTAGTGATTGTTGGAGCCGGTACTACCACCCTCGTTTTAACTCAAGAACAGGATCAAAATTATTTTGAATCACAAGTAACAGCCACACTTTACGTCTCTAAAGCTTCTCCGGTGATAGCTACTAATGATATAGAAGTTATTTTTGGAGATTCCTCATTTGAGTTAGACGAGAATCATATCAGTTCAAGCTCTGATGGCGGTATGAGTTATAATGTTTTAAACCCCTCTGTTGTTTCGATAGAGGGGACAACTGTTTCCATAGTTGGAGCAGGAACGACTGTTGTCGAGGTTCTACAAGAAGAAACATCAAATTACAGTTCTGCAACTGCTAGTTTTACGATTGTGGTCCAAAAAGCGACGCCTCAAATTGTTTTTGATGATGTGGAGCTCACCTATGGGGCTGCTGATTTAGAGCTAACCTATAGCTCTACCAGTACAGGGGCAGTTACTTTTGAATCTCAAAACACAGCTATCGCTCAAATTCAACAGTCGAATTTAAGTGTGATTGGAACAGGAAGCCTTATCATTAAATTGACTCAAGAGGCCACTTCAAATTACATGGCTGCTACGGCTAGTATGACCCTTGTCGTTCGCAAAAAACCTCTTTCCATATCTGGAATAAAGGCGCTGGATAAAGTCTATGATGGAGGTACTACTGCCACATTAGATTTAACAGGACTTTTATTAAATGGTCTTGTTTTCGATGATGATGTTTCAATTGTAGTGATAGGTGAATTTGAAAACTCAACTGTAGGAGTAGATAAAAAGGTGAATTTGAATACTACCTATAGTGGGATCGATCTAGACAATTATATGATCAGCGATCAGTTGACTTCCTCGGCGTCAATCACCCCTAAGCCCATTGAGATCAATGGATTGTCTGGAATCGATAAGATTTACGATGGCACCAATCAAATCGTACAAGAAACAGCATATGAGTTAATTGGATCGTTTGTAAATGGAGATGATGTTTTTGTTGTTGGAACACCGCTGTATGACAGTGCTCAAGCTGGAAATCGATCCATCGTAAGAGGATCTCTAGATCTCAGTGGGTCAAGAGCTCTAAATTACAGTTTAAGCTGGAGTGATGGCTCTGGTGTAATATCGAAAAAACTGCTCAATATAACTGCCCTAGACGATTCAAAATTCGTTACCGAAGCTGATCCAGTTGGATATAATGGAGTCTCGTATAGTGGTTTTGTTGCTGGTGAATCTGAAATTGATTTAAACGGAAGTTTAATCATTACAAGGACGAATTTTGAGGTGGATACACCTGGATTATATCAATCAGTATTAAAACCTTCAGGCTTCAGTTCTACAAATTATAGCATCAATTACCTCCCTGGTGATTTTACTATAGTTCCTGCAGATGCCCTCGTGATTGATGTAGATTCACAATCGATCATCTACTCTCAAACGCCATCCTACACCATGCAGGGATCTTATTACAGCAGTCAATTATCTCAAGTGGTGACTTTAGATCCACCTAGCTTTGATCAACAGACTGGATTTTACACTCTGAATGATGAAATTGGAGGATCCGTTCAATTTAAATTGGGTCTTAATTCTAATTCTGCTTCTGTGAATTCAACTTCTGGCAATATCAATGTTGGTTCTTATGATATAATAACAACAGATGCAGAAGTTAATTCTAGTAGTTTTTCAGGTGCAATTATTACCACCGGATCCCTAACAGTGCTTCCTAAATCCATTACGCCATCTCTTGTTAAACCTACTAAAGATTATGACGGTAATAGAACCTTAACTGTCGACAATCTTAATTTAGAAGGTCTTGTACTAGGAGATGATCTCAGTGCTACCTTTAACGGTCTTTACCAGAGTTCAATCGCTGGAATAAATATAAATTATGCTGTTTCAGCGATTCAATTGACAGGGGTGGATAAGGATAACTACGAGCTTAGTGCTGTGAGTTTTAATGGTACCGACGGAATCATAAACCCACTTTCGTTAAGTATCAGCGCTCAGGATGTAAGTAAGATCTATGACAGTCAGCCCAATAAAAATTATCCTATAATATTCACTGGTTTTATTGATGGAGAAGATCAATTTAGCCTTTCTGGAGCATTAGTCATCAGTGAACCGGCTCAATCGGCAATCGATGTAGGATCCTACAATTTTGAAATTAGTGGATTTAGCTCAACCAATTACACTATTTCATATAGTGGAGCCCGATTGGAAATTACAAAGGCGGATTTGTTTATCGATGGTTTTAAAGCTCAGGATAAAATTTATGATGGCACATTAGAAGCTCAAGTCGATTTGAGCGATGTGGTATATTCAGGTCTAATCCAAGGAGATGAAATAGGACTGAGCACCTCCGCTACTTTTGATACAGCTGATGTAGGATCAGATAAGCTAGTAGATTTAATTCACAGTTTCAACGGTGCCTCGGCTTCAAACTATTCAATTAGCACACAATCAACCTCAAATGCATCGATTTTGAAAAAACCGCTGTATGTTTCAGCAGATGATAAAATCGTAAATTATACAGGAAGTACTTTCGAAGATTTTACGGTTACCTATCAGGGATTTGTTGCGGGAGAAACTTCGCTAGTTTTGTCAGGAACGGTTGTGTTTAGCGGTTCAGCAGTTAGTGCAATTTCAGGAGGAACATATACTATTGAGGCGGGAGGGCTGGTGGCTCAGAATTACGAGATCATATTTGAATCAGGGACTCTTACTATTGTAGAGGGTGATATTGACAATGATGGAATTGTGGACTCATTGGATGATGATATCGACGGAGATGGAATTGTAAATGAAGGTGATTCTGATATTAATGGGGATGGAGTCATGGATAATGGTCCTGATTTCGATCAAGACGGAATGAACGATTCTTTTGATACTGATGACGATAATGATGGATTGTCTGATACTGAGGAACCAAGTTATAATACGGACCCATTCAACTCCGATACAGATGCAGATGGCGTAATTGATGGTGTGGAAATTCAAGACGGCACAGACCCTTTGGTGGGATGTGATCTCATTTGGGAACATCGAACCATACTTGAATATCAAGAAGCCTGGCTCTCGTTAGATTGCGATGGAGATGGTCTCATTAATTTGGTAGAAGTAGGTTTAGATACAGATCAAGATGGTATTTTAGACGTATTTGACATTGACGATGACGGAGATACACTCCTGACAAAAGAAGAAGGAGCAGACCCGAATTATAACGGACTAAATGATGATAGTTTGGATTTTGACCTCAATGGTATTCCAGATTATTTAGAAAAAAACAAATTAGATCCAAATGCTTTAGTTGCTCGTGATGTAGAGGTTTTTAATGCGATTTCACCTAATGGTGATGGTGATAATGACTTTTTTATAGTCCGCAATATTGAAAAATATCCAGACAATGAACTATTTGTCATGAACAAAGATGGAGATTTAGTTGAAAGGATTAATTCCTATGGAAAAGATGGAAACTATTTTTACGCCTTAGATCAAGATGGAGAAAAACTTCCAGTAGGAGTTTATTACTACGTGCTTCGAATTCGACAGTTTAATTTGGAACGTACCATCAAGGGATACTTATATATTAATTGGTAAGTTTTTTGCTAATTTTTGATCTTTTAATTTTAGAATATATCAATTTTCCAAGATGAGCACTTCCTATTCCGATAAGGGCTCCACTGATTACTTCAAGAGGCCGGTGATGTTGCTCTTCTATTCTTTGTATTGAAACGATACTCGCTAAAACATAAGATGGGATCCAAAATTCAGCCCTCCTTTTGTGTTTTAACCTCATTAATTCTGCTCCCATAAATGAAACTGCAGCGTGTCCTGATGGAAATGAATTGAAATCTGATCCATCGGGACGTTCTATATGCGTAAAATACTTAAGACTTTTTACTGTAGTAGCCATTGAAAAAAAGCTAATTCCGTAAAGAGTTAGATCGTTTTTAAAATTAGAGGTTTGTTCAAAATACGAACTGCTTAAATATCCTAGTGAGGGGGCATATTGAACTAGGTCATATAATTGTTCTTTTTTCTGAGACTGAGCGAAATTAAAACACAAGAAGAATAGTATTGTAAAACTAAAATGATTCATAAAGATAGAAGTTGTTTTTTTGAAGATACTAAAATGATATGAATAATCACGAGCTTCATCATCACTGGGTATTTGAGAAATATTAGTGTGATTATGAATTACTATCACAACTATGAGAATATAATCACATTAATTTTTTAGAAAATTATGACAAAAGTCAATCAAAAAGCACTAATTTTATATCGAATTTCATTGACAATAGTCAATTTAATTTAATTAGCTCTTGGAAAATTGTTTGTAATTTTTTCCTATTGTTAATTTCTTTAGTTATATTTGTTTTTCAGCCTTTTGACTGATAAAACTAACGATAACACACAAAATAAAGTATATTATTAAAGTCAAAATAAAAATTATGAAAAAGTTATCTCTAATTCTAATGTCAAGTTTGCTTGTGTTGAGCTGTCAAAATTACGACGATCAGTTCGATGACATCAACCAACAACTAACGGAGTTAAGTAAGCGATTAGCAGCTGTAGAAGCTCTTAACGGACAAATAGCAGCATTGAATTCTCAAGTTGTTGCTCTTTCTGCTGCATTGTCATCTTTAACTTCTGAAAACTCACAGTTAAATACTCAGATCGATGCTTTGCAAGCTCAGGTTCTTGCTGTAATATCTGATTTAGCTTCATTATCAACTACTTTATCAGGTACGAACTCTGATTTAGATGCAGTTTCTGCAAACCTTGCTGATCTTCAGGCAACTGTTGATGGAATTTTATCAAACGACAGTATTTACGATAAGGATATCGTTGTTGACAGCATTGAAGATGCAGAATTCGCTAAGCAATTAGGGGATAAAGTTTCTGTAGTGAATGCAAACGTTACTATTCATTTAACTACTGCATCTGGATTGACTGCTGCAGATGTGAATGACTTCACTTCTAAAATGAAAATCGTTGTAGGAAACTTAACCGTGATTACTAATGCGAGCATTGATCTATCTGCTTTAACTCATGTAGGTGGTACTTACACTGTACAAGGAAATGACGTTGATGATTCTGCTTTAGTTTCTGTAGGGAATCTAGTTGCTGACTACGATGGCGGTTATGATTTTGGTGCACTTGAATTTACTGGAGATGTAACACTAGTAGAATATACTGCTGCTAGTACAACTGCAAAATCAGGAACTACTGGAACGATCACTATCAACTTTGGATCTTTAAAAACAAACGATCAATTTGCGCAAGCAGATGATGTAACTGTAAATTCTGATGGAACTGTAACGTTCACCAATCTCGAAACTGCTCAATTAAACTTTGGTTTAGCAACTGCAATCACTTTTGGTAAAGGTTTTGACCCATCTGGATTAACAATTATAGCTCCCAAAGCAACAGCTGTTACTGCAGCTTACGAAGGAGCTGTAACAGGAGGATTTACTTTAGTTGCTGCTTTAGCTACTACAGTAAATTTCCACGCTAAATCAGTTACTGGAGATTTGACAATCACAGGTTCTGCTTCTGCAACCTTAAGTATTCCATATTTAGCATCTGTTTCAGGAAACGCAACACTTACAGGAGGTTCTATCGCTGTAGCTGCTTTAACAAGCGTTGGAGGAACGATCACTACAGTAGGTGATGACGACTTAGATCTTGCTGGACAATTGACTGAAGGTACTCACACCGGAGGTTCTAGTTCACACGATTCAGGTGGAGATCACGATTCAGGTGGAGATCACGATTCAGGAGGATCTCATGATTCAGGAGGATCTAACGGATAACAATCATAATTTATCTATATAATAAAAAGAGCTAGCTTCGTGCTAGCTTTTTTTTTAACTTCATCTCACTTAATTAATCTTTACTATGAAGAAGTCTGCTGTATTATCTTGTTTGTTTTTATTGTCATTTGCCTTTTCTTTTGCTCAGGATAAACTCTCAGAAGCCTTACATCAAGATGGTTTTGAAAATATTCAAGTTAAAACAACTTCTACGGATTACTTTTTAGCTTATGAAAATAATAGGTATCGATTTGAAGCGGATGCATTACATAAAGTTTTAAAACTTATCGTTTCAAGTTCAATAGTTCAAGATGAAATTCATATTCTTATTAAGAACAGAAACATTCCTTATAGTGCTGTTCATACTTCAAAAACTTCTTTAGAGAAGCTTTTTAAGGGAGATATGACTTATAATGAGTGGAAGACGTCTTCTAGCTTCACCATGTCTTTAGATGAGCTTAGAAAGGAATTTAAAGGGGTAGAAACTATCAATAGTAGTTTTTACAAGGTCGATATTCCTGTGGGTATAGCCTTGAGTTATCAATTGGGTAATTTTGACAATCCAATACGATTAAAATACCGTTTACAACCAGAATTGTATACAACTTTTGCAAATGGTGCATACTTTAATACACTCTACAATATTCCTTTTTTATTTAATGATTTAGATAATTATAATACAGCTAGGTCTTATAGTATGCATTTTACTAAGGATATTAGGTTGCCCTATGAAACCTTCTTAAATGTGAATGCAGGTTACTTCTTTTACAATAGATATGGTATATGGGCACAGGCGGCTAAGTTCTTTATGGAAGAACGCTTTAGAATCGGAATAGAATATCGTTATACTCAAAACGGTTTAATTGAACCAAATTTCAAAACTTATAACAGTGGAGATTTTAGATCGATCGTATTAGGGACTTTTAACTATCGAAACATCAAATACGAATCAGATATCAGCCTAAAGGTTGGTAAATTTTATAGAGGAGATTTTGGTTACAATTTAGACTTCACTAGACAGATTGATGAGGTTTATATCAGTCTTTTCCTTAGAAAGTCTGATTTAGGAAATCTTGTAGGATTCCGATTTAGAACCCCACTTGGATTTAAAAAACACTTAAGTCCAAATCGATTTAGAGTACGTACAAGAGAGTATTTTAAACTCAGATACAATTACAATACCTCCACGCCAGCGGCTCTTAACTATGATTTCGGTGAAAAGATTTTGTCGGATCTATCTGAGTACTATCCATCGACACTTCAATATGGATTAGAAGAGTACTTTACGCCTCAAGACCCTACTCTTGGAGATATGATTCGGAGTTTGTTCTAGTTAACTTAACTTTGTGAGACGACCAATCTTCACTTAGGACTCAAGGGAGGAGCGCTTTACAACGCATTGGACCTCAATGCTCTGAATCGTATTACTAATGAGCCTAATCCGGCTCTTAGTGGTATTGAGAACTATATGAATCCATTACTTGGAGTAGGAGCATATCTTGAATCGGAGCATGTGTTCTTTGGGATCTCAGCGCCTAGTGTTTTGAATACCAAGCGTTATAAAGAGGTGAATGGGATAGCGGTAACTGCAACAGACCGTCCTAATTTTTACATGACCACAGGAGCGCGATTGGATTTGGGTACACAGATTCAATTTGAGCCTTCGTTGATATATCGCTTTGTGAGTGGTGCCCCGAATTTAGTAACGGCCTTTGCGAACTTTAATTTCAATGATCAAGTAACGGTAGGGACTGGAATCAGTAACAACAACTATATCGCAGGATTGATTCTATTCACAGGATTGGAGCGATTGGATATTGGATATGGATACGAGATGGGACAACGCGGTTCATCGGTAGCCTTGAGATCGAACTCACATGAACTGATGATCAAGTACAAATTGGATTAAGAACGTTCAAATAAATCAAATGAAGGGAACCTAATTAGGTTCCCTTTTTTTATACAAATACATCAATATTGGATAATGATCTGAGTAGCCACCCAAATAGGTTGTTCCAGTATAGGACCTTATGGGATAGCCCCTATAGGGCCCTGATTTAGTTACCATTTTCTTGGGTTTATACACAACGGCCTTATAATATTGAAAAGGAAAGTTCCAATTTAAATTGTCAGAAATATAAAATTGATCAAATAGGTTCCACTGACCTCGATATGCTAAGCTTCCAACACCTTTATTATAGAGTTCTTCCATGGGATTGTATAATTTAGTTTTGGAGGTCAAATGTTTTGAATTAGAAGTTCTTAAAGTTCTTTTTAATGAATCAGAATCGGGATTGTCATTGAAATCTCCCATAACAATAATGGCCGCATTGGGTTCGTTTTTTCTAATTGAATCAATGAGTTTTAAATTGAGTTCTGCAGCTTTGATTCTATATGGTTTTGACTTCTGTTCTCCGCCAGATCTAGAAGGCCAGTGATTAATTATAAAAAAGAACTTACTTCCAGAAATTAAAGCTTCCACGATGAGTTGGTCTCTTGTATAGATCCTTCTTTGATCTTCATTGTATAACTTTAAGGAACGATAGTGGTAGTTTTGTATGAACGCCTTATCTGGGTTGTAAAGCATACAAACATCAATTCCCCTTCGGTCAGGTGAGTCCTTGTGAATTATTTGATAGGGACTATTCTTGATGCTTTGATTGAGCCGTTGAACGACTTCTAAATTTTCAACTTCACACATGCCTAATACATCAGGAACCTTTTTTTTCAGTTCATCCATCTGCTGAATCACACTTGCCAAATTCCTTAATTTCTTATTAAAACGTTTTTCAGTCCACTTATAAACGCCTGTTGGAGTCCTGTCGTCATCGACAACTAAAGTGTCGTTTACCGTATCAAATAGATTTTCGACATTCCAAAAGGCAATGCTAATGGTTTCAATTTGTTCTTGAGCAGTTAAACTCTGACTTGTAAATAAAATATAGACACTAAACATAATAAAAGTGTCATTCATCGACTTCTTCATTGTTTTTTACATTATGATTTTACTTTTATCCTATGAATTAGAGAGATGAAGAAGGTAGTTGCTGTTATAGGGTTGTGTTGTTTGAGTTTAACGGCTCAAGAGACTAAAAAAGTACGATTAGAATTTGTGGTTCTAGATGAACTCAACAATAATCCACTATCAGAAGTAGTGGTAGCTGAGGATTCTTTAAAACTATTAGTCAAAACTAACCATAAAGGTTTCGCTACTCTGCGTTTGCCGATAAACGGCAACTATCAACTTCATTTTCACAAAGAAAGCTATGAGCATCATACGAAAGATCTAGTTTTGAGTGAACTTCCCCTAGTGTTGGATACGATCTTTATGAGAAGTAATCCAATTGAATATGATCTTGCCTCTGTATTTAATGAGAGCTCAGAGTCGTTTTTTGATGGAGTTGATGACTCCCAAAGTTCGTATTTAAGTATTGGTCGAGATGTATTTGATCGTAAGGCTGCTTTTGATTGGGGAAGTTCATTCTTTAATAGAAGAGGACTTAAATCTAGTTTGAGGAAAGTGCTCATCAATGGATTGGAATTTAATAGTCTTCAGACTGGAGGATCTCAATGGGGTCAATGGGGAGGGCTCAATGATTTTTTTAGAAATCAAGAGCAAACACAACCCCTAGACTTTAATTTTAATGCTACAACTAAAGGACAGGGAATCACCTCCATTGATCTCAATCCTTTTTTAATGCGTAAAGCAAAACGAGTCAGTAGTTCTATCAGCGATAAATCTTATCAGGGGAGATTGATGCTCAGTATGATCGATGAGCCAACAGAATCATTTAGATATGGTCTAGGAGGATCCTTTCGATTAGGTTCTAGAGGGTATAAGATGGGAACTCCCTACGAAGCCTATTCCTATACAGCTCATATAGCGAAGCAGTGGAATAAAAATCAAATTAGCAGTCTTCATTATTTTAGAACCTTTCGAGAGAATGCTAAATCATCGGCTCTTTCAAAAGAAGTAGTAGATTTGTTGGGAAGGGATTACAATCCAAATTGGGGCTATATGGGAACTGATGTTCGATCAGCAAAGACCAGCTCCTTTCATTTTAAGACGCTGCTGTTGACCCACCTATTAAACACAGTTCGCAGCAATTTAAAAGCGACAATCATGGCTCAAAATGGAGCTACTAAAAGAACACGCTTGCACTATGACACTGGTGAAAGCCCTGATCCGATTTATTACAAAAAACTCCCATCTTATTACATCAATAGTTTTTTAGGAGCTAATTTTTACGCTGCTAATTCTGCCAAAAAAGCGTTGTTGAATCATTCACAAATCAATTGGAATGAGTTATACACCGCTAATAAGTTGCATCCAGAATTTGTGCATTACGCTCTTGTTGCTGATATAGAATTTCAAAATAGATGGGCAACAGCTCTAAGCTATCAGACGAAAGTTTTTAAGGATTTAGATTTTAGTATTTCTACCGCTACAAATAATGAAAATTACAGGAGTTTTGCTAGAGCAGAAGATTTGTTAGGAGGGTACTATATTAAAGACATGAATCCTTTTGATAGAGGAATCAACGACCTTACTGGGCCTTTGCACAAAAAGAAGGGTGAAGCCATTCAATACGCGTATTACACTAAGGCAAAACAGCTTAGGATTTTTCCTTATTTGAACTATGAATCCAATAGATGGATGATTTCTATGGCATTTGAAAAAGAATATTTGACCTATCAACGGCAGCGTGAGATGGTGAATCAACGATTTGAAACGACCCCTATAATGCACACCCAAAATTTTAGGGGACTACAGAAATCATTTATGAGCCGCTATGGTTTTGATGCCAGAAATTATATAGAAGCTTACTGGAGTCGCTATCAAAAACCAGTGAGTTTAAATCAGTATTTTGTAAATCCAAATGAAAACAACAGAAGTTTAGAAGCTTCATCTCATATAGAAGTTGCTGATTTAAAAGAGTTGAGTTATGTGATGCGATGGAGAAATTTATCGGGTAGGTTTGGAGTATACGATTATCGGTACGATCAACTGAGCAGCCACAGACCTTATTATGTTCACACCTCCTTTGGATCTGTATTTGTTCAAGAAATTTCAACTGATATATCTAGTCTTCATCGAGGAATTGAAGGAAGTTTTAACTTAAAAGTTTCTCCAGTAGTAGAACTTGAAGGCGCTTTCTCCCTTGGAAATTACAAATACACCAACAATCCTCATCTAGAATTAGAACTCATTAATGATATTGGAATTGAAGGCGTAACAGTAAAAGATAACCGACTCGATTTAGGTGCATCCAAATTAAAGGGTTATCGGTTGGGGAATGGTCCCTCGAGAGCCTACTCTTTGTCTATTAGTTATAGAGATCCCAACTATTGGTTTAGTTCACTAAGTTTTAATCGAATTGGTAACAACTATATTGGAGTAGCTCCAATTCGTTTTACCGATAGTTTTTTGCTCAGCAAGGAAGATCAATCCCCAGCAGAATTGTTTGCTGAAGAACTCCAACAAATTAAAAAGCAAGAACTCATAGAAGGTTATTACATCACTAATTTTTTATTTGGAAAGTCCTATTTAAAAAAAGGAATTTACTCATCGGTATTTTTAAGTGTTGACAATCTTTTAGGGAGTGATTTTAAGTCTGGAGGTTATGAATCTTCTCGCTTTGGCAATTATCAGGATTATTTAAAAGATCAACAAACGAGTACTCCCTTATTTCCAACAAAATATTGGTGGAGTTCCTCTAGACGTTTTTTTCTAAACCTTACGATATCACTGCCATGAAAACCTATAGACTTATATGTTGTTTGTTCTTAATGGAGCTATCAGTCAGTTGTATTACAAATGAATATGAAGAGTTTAATCTCGATTGTACTTCATCGGCATCATCGGATTGGACCATCGTTTTAGATGAGTACAATCAAAAAGATCCTGTTCAAATTAAAAAGGAAGTATATGTTGAAGGATATGTGATCTCTTCAAGTGAAGAAGGGCAGTTTTATGGAGAAGTCATTCTGCAGAATTCTCACCAAAACCCATCGATGGGAATGAGAATTCTAACCGATGCAAACCATATCGAAACCTTATATCCTAGAGGGACTAAGATTCGAATGAACCTCCAAGGATTCTACATACAGTTTAAATCAAGTTCTTTTTTAGTAGGTGAAGCACTGCCTTCATTTGGGAATATTATTATTGGAAGAATACCGACTAATAGCTTAAAGGAACATCTAGTTCGGGTTTGCTTTTCTAATTCATTGATTCCTAAAAAAATGACTATTAAAGATCTAAAAAATCAACCCCTCTACAGTTATGTTCAACTAGATTCACTGAGATTTAAAGAGGCTGATTCACTCCTGAGCTTTTCAATTCAGAAGGATGAAACTATTCGAATGCTTCTGGATTGTAATGGAGATAGTATTGGCTTAGAAACTTCCAATTACGCAACTTTTGCATCGCAACCAGTTCCCTTAAAAATGGGTTCACTTCAGGGGGTTCTTAAACAAAGCACTGCTGGCGATTATTTGGAAATAGCTCATTTAAACGATTTAGATTTTAGATTAGAACCCTGTGAACTACCTCCTTTGTATGTGAGCTCTAATCAGGTGCTTATCAGTGAATGGGCTGATCCCTCAAATAACACCAAAGCTCGATTTATAGAGCTCTACAACAGCTCTTCTGAGTCCATTTCTCTCAATGGTTGGAGTTTGGTTCGCTATACCAATGCCAATACAGAGCCAGGCTTTAGCATTACATTGGACGATCTAATCATAGAACCACAAAAAACCCTAGTGATTGCATCCAATGAAGAAACTTTTAAATCGGTTTATGGATTTGAGGCAGATTTATACACCTCTACTGCTTCAGTTGCAGGATCAAATGGAGATGATCAAGCCCTTTTAATCGACCCCTTCGGAGTCATTATTGATCGTTTTGGAATTTTAGGAGAGGACGGAACGGGAACCGCTCACGATTTTGAAGATGGAAAGGCCCTTAGAAAAAATACGATTACTACTGCCTCAGTAGTATTTAATCCCGATCAATGGATGATCTACAACAAAAGGGGTGGGGCAGGTACTATATTACAGTCACTCATTGCTCCACAGGATTACAGCCCAGGTACGCACCCTGATTAGATTTTGTTGCTCAGAATATAAAATTGATAGGGCTTGATATCAAAATAGTTCAAAGGTGATTTGAATTCCATCAGTTGATTTGACCACAACTCTTTTAATTGATGTGGACCCTTTCCTAAGTTGTTAAACACCGACTCTGGTATTTGTTGGGTTTCATTACTGTAATTTAAGAAGCAGAATACACTTTGATCCTCTGATGTTCTAATAAAGGAACAAATAGCTGGAGAATTAAGAGTTAACCAATGGGTATTTTTGTGATCTGCAAAGGCTTTGTTTTCTTTTCGAATACGAATAAGTCGTTGGTGTCTTTCAAATACAACACCTTCAATAGAATTGATGTTAGATCTTTTGGATGCTTGATCCCAGTCGATGATGGGACGATGCATCCATCTATTGTCATAGGATTTAGAAGGATCTTCTAAATAGGAATAATCATTAGTAGTTCCCAATTCATCTCCATAGAATATCAGAGGAATTCCACCTGAAAAGAAACTCTGAGCCTGCATTAAGGTCAGTTTATCAATAGAGGTTTTAATCCCCTTTTCATCATTGGATTCAAGTGCAGATTCAAGGCCACATAATGAGGCTAAGCTTCCAGATATTCTGGCATCGTTATTTTTAGGATTGGCTCCAAAAAGGGCTCCCTTTGATGGAGAGCCACTAAAGGAACCTGAATAATAATCTTTTAAGTACTTGCGATGTAAGTTTGGATCTTTCCCTGCATTGGCGATCATATAATCATCGTAACCCAAACCAATATCATCATGACATCTACTGTAATTAATCCAACTTGTGCCTAAGGGTTTTAAATCGACTACTTTCATGGCTTCACGCATTACTCTAGTATCTCCTGTAGCTAAGGCATCCCACTGAGTAGCCATTTGAGTGGCATTGTATGCAAAATCACACTGGTGTGCTGTAAATCTTCCTTTGCCAAAGTATTCTAATATTTGATGTGGCCCTACAATAGCTTCACCTAAAATAGCCATGCCAGGGGCAGGAACTTCGACAAGAAGTTTGATGAGTTGAAGCAATTTATGAGCATTCGGAAGTCCTTGACAGGAGGTCCCTTGTTCTTTCCAAATAAATGCTGGAGCATCAATTCGAAGGATATCGACTCCTAAATTTGCATAGAAATAGATGTTATCCATCATCGCTACTAGAACTTCTGGATTCTTAAAGTTTAAATCCCACTGATAGGAGTGAAATACACTCATTACCCATTGGTTCATTTCATGAATAAAGGTGAAGTTACCAGGAGCACTCTCTGGAAATACCTCTGGCATATGATACTCCATTAAATCAGGTATAGAACGATCGGGATAACAATAGTAGAAGTCTTGATATTTTTTTTCCCCAGCTTTGGCTTTTTGAGCCCATTCATGTCTATCAGAGGTGTGGTTGAGAATGATATCAAGCATTAAATACATCCCCTTAGACCTCATTTGAGTTCCTAAATGTTGTAAGTCTTTCAAGTTCCCAAATCGCTCATCTACTTTTTTAAAGTCAGATACTGCATAACCACCATCACTAGCATCTTTTGGACTTTCAAAAAGCGGCATTAGATGTAAAAAATTAACACCGAGTTCTTCGATATAGTCTAATTTTTTTTCAACATCGGGAAGTTTTCCAGCAAAACGATCTACGTATAGACTCATTCCTGTTAGCTGCTCTGAACAAAACCAATAATCTTCTTTTAATTTATCTTTATCTCTTGTTTTTAGCTCCACAGAACGCTCAGAATAAGCACTAAAAAGCTGATCTAACAGTTGAGAGAAGAGCTTTTTACTGTTGGGAAGATGACCGTAAAGATCATTGTAGAGATCTTCAATATCAGAACTATTAGCAATAAAGCGTTCTTTTAACCCATTTTTAAAATCTTCTGAACCCTTGAGATTTTTTAACCGAAGATCCAGTTCGGATAATAAGCGATGTCTTAACATAATCTTGTAACTAAACTTCTATAAAAGATACAAAATAAACCTTAGTAATGATAAGATTTTAGATCCCCATTATGAAGGAACCTAATTTCAAAATTGTAGGTGTTTAAATCAGCGATGAGTTCAATAAGATCATTCTCATTTTCCCACTTTATGTGTAGAAATTGATCTTCTGTGTCTACAAGGGTCATCGTTCCTAAAAATGCTGATGAAGTATTGCGAAGTTGAATCAGTTGTAGTTGTTTTACAACGAGTTCGCTTTTTAAACGATCCTTCATCTCTTCTGACGTGAGATTCGTTCTGTTGATCTCTTTATGAGCTCCACTTCCACCTTCTTCAACAGCTTTATAATCATTTGTTCCACCAAAGAGATCTAGATACCATATTTGAGGAATCCCAGGAGTAAAGAGTTGAATGGCTCTTGCTAGCAACATCTTTTGATCATTCTCACCAAGGGCTGAATAATAAGTGGCATTAATCTGATAGTAGGAGATTTTATTTCCATCGGCATCATAGAGGTTTTTAACCATACCACCGCGATCTAAGATGGTGTCCATCACCTTTTGAATCTGCTCATCACTGAGCAAACCTTTTAAATCTAAAACGGGAATACCATCGTGACACCCCAGCATGTTAACGGTTCGATAGCCCTCTGCTTGAATTTCTAAAATCCATTTTTTAAGTGCCGAAGAAGAGGCTGTTTCTATAGTGTGAATACAAAGACCAGGTAAAAAGAAATCGTAAATGGTATAATCCTTATCAGCAACTTGTTTGTGTAAGCCTTGTCCGTACTCTGCATGAATTTCAGGGAGTAAGCTCAGATGGTATTGATCTGCTAAAGATCTAATTCTCTGAAGGTGATCCCAGGTTCCAGGTTCGTTAAAAAAGTTTGATAGTCCAACCTCTTTGTGCAAATAAGCAAAAGCGTCGAGTCGAAGAATTTTACAACCGTATTCACTGAGTTTTTTCAGTGTTTGATCGTAAAAATCCCAAACCAGCTCCGATTTAGCGTTGACATCCATTTGTCCCAAATAGCTCTTATTGCCATTCTCATCAACACTTATTTTTTGATAAAAGGTGTTCCAATAGGGTTGTTTACTGCCATCTGGAAATTCTACTTCAAGAATAGGAAGCCCTGATTTTCTCATAAAGAGTTTGGACAAATACTTTTCTTCAGGGATTATAATTCCATCCTTATTTAATTCTCCATGACCCTCCCAAAACTCATTCCAATTGATAAAGAAATCTTTGAATTTAGAGTTCTTTCCATTTTGAAGTAAATCTTTAAACTGTGGTGAGGCTACTGAAAGGTGGTTGAGTACAATATCAAATTTTAATTCAATGTGTAAGTCTTTAAGATCCTTGAGATCTTGATCACTTACTAATGAATTATTCAGGTTGTAGTCGATGATCGAGAACCCTCTGTCTAAATCTGAATTAAAGAATGTTGGTAATACGTAAAAGAGAGAAAAACAATCCTCAAACTCCGATTGTTTTAAAATCTTTATCAGCTCAGATAAATTCCCACCCATACTATCGGGGTAGGCATTTAACATCACCCCGCTCATCTTTTGTCCATTTGTTTTATTCATCTTAGAGCAATTGGGTTATGACATTGATATTGTTGGGTAATCTGCCGATATTTTGAAGCTTTAAAGCAGCTAATTTTAATGCGATCTTTAAGCATTCTTCTATTGGTTTTTCTTTGATATAGGCGTATAAGAATCCAGACCAAAAAGCATCACCAGCCCCTGTAGCGTCCACTACTTTTTCCAGTTTAATCGCTGGAAGTTCTATGAGTTCTTTGTCTTTTTGAGAGAGCTTTACTCCTTTAGAACCAAGAGTTAAACATACGATATCAGCACCTGCATTGTGAAAATACTCAAAGATTTCTGTAGGAGTTAACTGTTTTCCAAAGAGTCTAAGTACATCGTCTTCACTAACTTTAATTAGTGGATTGTATGAGCAATAGGTTTTAATGACTTCAAAAGCTTCCTCTTTTTTATTATTCCAGATCTTATCGGCATAGTTGAGGTCGATACTGAGCTTACAACCTAGCTCAAAAGCTTCCTTAGCCTTGTTTAGAATGGTAGTTCTAGCAGGTTCTTTACTTAGAGCAAAACAGGTGGTGTGGTAAATCTTAGCGTTTTGTAAATCTTCTTTTAAGAGTTGATCTTCACTTATTTGACAGTCGGCCTCTCTATAGGGGATAAAATCCGGAGTTCCATCAGTTCTAGACACAAAAATGACAGAAGTAGAGTAGTCGTCTAATCGTTTGATTTGACTGTAATCAACTCCCACTTCATCAAAACGCATATTGATATAATCTCCAAACCCATCATTGCCAACACAGGCAATAAGTTTAGATTTGAGATCTAATCGAGAGCAATTCATCGCTACATTGGTTGGAGACCCCCCTAAGTAACGGTGGTAATCTTTAGTTTCATTAATTTGTACTCCAGATTGGTGTCCGATGAAGTCAATCAACACTTCACCGATACATATAATATCAATCGTTCTATTCATTTAATTTTATCATTAATGTCCAGTACTTGCAATTTGGACATCAGGGTCTACTTTTTTGTTTTTTATAGTCATGGTAATTCCAGCAGCAATGAGTAAAGCTACACCTGCAAATGTGATCGCTTGTCTTGGGTCATTGTCCAGGAAGTTTTTAATCACATATCCAAAAGATAGGTTCTGGAAAATCATCGGAAGTACAATCATCATATTGATGATTCCCATATAAACACCATAGCGTTCTTTTGGGATTTCAGATACAACCATCAGATATGGTATTCCCATCATTGAAGCCCATCCTACACCAAATCCAGTAATCGCAAAGAAGAGTAGGTTTTTGTTTTCTATATGTGGGAAGGCTAAAAATCCAACTGCAGCTAAAAGCAAACAGAGCGCGTGGACATTTCTAGCCGAATATTTCTTAGCAAAACCTACAAGTAGAAAGGCAGTTAAAAAAGTGACAATATTGTACCATCCGTTCACAAGTCCGGTCCAGCTCACCGCTTTTTCATAGTTCTCAGGATCTCCCATTGGGGTTGCATTCCAAACTGATAAGGCAATACTCTTGGAAGAATTCTGCCAATAACAAAATAAAGCATACCACTGAAACAGATACACAAGAGCAAGCTTCCACATCACCTTGGGCATATCTTTTATCGCAGAAGCGATTTCAACAAATGGGGTAATGACTGATTTCTTTTCAGCTCTTATTTTGGCCAATTCTTCATCAGTTGGTGGAATTTCCTTTGTGGATTTGATACTCCACAGGATGGAACCAATGGAACAAACAGCTCCTAAAAAGAAGGAGGCGTATACCCAAGTAGGCAAAGACCCAGTTTTTCCAACGAAAATCATTGGGAAAATGAATAGTGATAAATTTGCTAGAGTTTGACCAAAACCTGTAAAGAAACTTTGCATTTGAAACCCTAATGGACGTTGATCATCGTCTAAGGTATCAGCTATAAAAGCTCTGTAAGGTTCCATGGCCGTATTGTTACCAGCATCTAAGATCCATAATAAACCAGCAGCCATCCAAAGCGAACTGCTAAATGGATAAGCAAATAAGGCGATACTACAGAGAACTGCTCCAATAAAAAAATACGGAGTTCTTCGTCCAAAACGTGGGTGCCAGGTTTTATCACTTAACACTCCAATAATGGGTTGTACTAATAATCCAGTCACGGGGCCCGCTAAATTTAACAATGGAATTTCATCAGGAGCTGCTCCTAGGAAATCGTAAATGGGGTTGACAGCTGATTGTTGCAATCCAAAACTGTACTGGATTCCGAAGAATCCAACATTCATGTTTAAGATTTGCCAGAAACTGAGTTTGATTTTGGTGATTTTATTAAGCATAGTTTGTCTGATTGGTGTAGCAATATATAAAATTATGTGTTTGATGCAATTGTAAAACACTGATAATTAATACTATAACCTTGTAGTAGACTGCTTTTAATTCCATTTTTCAGATTAATTTTTTGAAAATCAAATAGTTCAATAAATTATTTAAAATAATTCTAAATAAACTTGTTTAAAAGATTACTAGAAAGTAAATTTGCATCACTATTTATAATTAATCTAAATAAAAACAATGAGAAAATCCTATCTTTTATCTTTAGTTTATTCATTATTCTCAATTATTGTTCTTGCTCAAAATAAAGTGCAGTCGTTAGATACGATCCAACAACTCGACGAGGTAATTATTCGAGCTAATACCATATTAGGAAATCAATTTGTCGCTAAGAATCGAACCGGTTCAGCCTATTATATTTCAAGTAAGGAATTGACTAGTTTTTCTGCAACAGATATTAGTCAAGTGTTGAGCCGTGTACCTGGTATTAATTTTTATGAAGAAGATGGTTTTGGATTACGTCCTAACCTATCAATTCGAGGTACATCCCCACAACGAAGTTCTAAAATCACGCTAATGGAAGATGGAGTCTTAATCGCTCCAGCACCTTATGCAGCTCCAGCAGCCTATTACTTCCCCTCAATTCTCAGAATGGAGGCAGTTGAGTTACTTAAAGGAAGTAGTCAAGTACAGTATGGTCCCCATACAACTGGAGGGGCACTGAATATGGTCTCAACTTCAATACCAGAATCCTTTGAAGCTCGGTTTAAAACAAATTTTGGGAGCTTTAATAGTTCTCAAATACTTACCTCTGTAGGAGATCAAAATGAACAATTCGGTTATTTGTTAGAATATGCGAACTATAATTCGGATGGCTTTAAAAATTTAGATTCTAATGACAATACAGGATTTGATATCACTGATGTAATGGCCAAAGTTCGTTGGAGCTCAAGTCAAAATGCCACGAATCCCCAGTATCTAGAATTGAAATATCACTTTTATGATGAACTCTCAAATGAAACCTATTTAGGTTTAACAGCTGAAGACTTTAATGAAAATCCTTACAGAAGGTATGCTTCTTCACAGGGAGATCTTATGGATGCACAACAAAAACAATTCATGTTGACTCACTCTGTTGAATTCAATCAATTGTTTAAAATAACTACCAATGCGTATCATAATGAATTTACACGCAATTGGTATAAACTTGATGATGTTATCTATCAAGGAAATAAGCAATCATTAGCAAAAGTGGTTTCAAATCCTGATCAATTTTCTAATCACTTAGCATTATTAACTGGAACAATTGACGGTGATCCTAATTCACTATTGTTAAAAGCCAATAACAGGGTCTATACTTCTAAGGGAATTCAAACCAAATTAGATCGTCATTGGTACAGTTCTAATGGAGCATTTAATGATATTGAAGTTGGAATGCGCTACCATTATGATAAAGAAGACCGATTCCAATGGGAAGATGGTTACCAACTTATCAATCAAGATTTAGTAAAGAACTCAGACGGAATCCGTGGTGCACAAGGAAATAGAATTTCATCAGCAACTGCTTTTTCATCTTATGCCCTTTACAAATGGAAGCACAATGGGCTTACCCTGACTCCTGGATTACGCTACGAAGATATTACCTTAGATCGTTTGGATTATGGATCTTCAGATGGGAGTCGAGTAGGATCTGACATAAGCGAGCGTTCCAATACGGTTCGCGTATGGATCCCAGGTGTAGGATTTAATTATACCAAATCCAGTCAGTTCTCTGTCTTTGGAGGAATTCACAAAGGATTTTCACCTCCAGGAAGCAAAACAGGAGAAAAGGCAGAATCAAGTGTAAACTATGAGTTAGGTTCTCGATTTAGTTTTGGTCCGTTAAGCGGTGAGTTGGTTGGTTTTATAAATGACTATGAAAACTTATTAGGATCAGATAGTGCTGCTAGTGGAGGTACAGGTTCACTAGATCAGTTTAATGCTGGAGCGGTATTTGTTCATGGTATGGAGCTTCTTTTAACGTATCAAGTGATCAATACCACTAAATTAAAATGGCCACTAAATTTTACGTATACACTTACTAATGCAAAATTCGAGACTGATTTTAATAGCAGTCAAGACCTATGGGGTTCTGTTGAAATAGGAGATCGTGTGCCCTATATTCCGCAACATCAGTGGAATGTGAACACTGGAATTGTAGTGCCTCGATTTGAGTTAAATTTTAACGCTCGTTTTCAAGGTTCCTTCCCAACTTTGGCAGGTTCTGGAGCTGAAGCTCAACCTTTAGATTCGTATTTAATTGTCAATGCTGCAGCTCAATATGCATTAAGTGATCAAATTGATCTTAAAATAAATGTGATTAATCTATTCGATGAGGTATATGCGGCATCTAGAGTTCCTGCAGGTTTTAGAGCGGGACATCCCTTTGGAATCTACGCTGGGCTTTCGTTTAATCTCTAGTTTTAAAAACGCACCAATCATAAAAGGGGATGTAATCATCCCCTTTTTATAGATGTCATTTGAATGAAATTACATTCGACTTACTCTTGATTGAATTTCATCGATAAAACTATTATAGCGTTTTAAAATACGATCCCAAGGTCGATATAATTCATCGGCACGAACAGATTGTTGTCCAACAGCTCTTTCAGAAATTATTTTAAAACTAAACTGTTGAGGGTTTTCATTGGTCAATCTTACGACCAATCGAGTTCTAATAGTAAAGGACTCAAAATTATCAACAACCCAAGAAGTTCTGAGGTAATTCACTTCATTGTCGTTGACTTCTAACGCGTCAAAATGAGAGACTACCATTCGAACAATTGCAATCCAATTGTCTTTTACCGTTCCTGCTTTAGGATTTAGTACAATATCGTTGTTTGCATAATTACTTGCTGTAGATGCATCATATGAAGGGTCAGCTTCAAGTTCTACATAGGTTGTGTTTTCAATTTTAGGCATTAAAGGTTGGTTACACAAATCAAACTTTTGAGGGATGTAAGCGTCGTTTTCAACTTCAACAGTGACACAGTCCCCTTTGGGAATTTTTATTTTATTAACGATACCAGTGCCTGCGACACGACCATTAATTTTTATGGTTGCTGTTGGAATATTGACACTTATTGTGGTTTTTGCGCCAAGATCGATAATGGCATTAAAGCCATGATGAGTAAAAATAGCTTTGTTTTCATAGGAGTAGATTTAGCGATATAATAGTCTTAATATAAGACATTTAGCTGAAAAATCCTATAAAAAAGTGTTTTAATCGATTATGGATTGATAGACAAGTGCTCGAAGAGTGTCGTGATCCTGGACGTTTGCTATTGGAATAACCTGTGTAAAGTAAACAACAATTAATTCTTCCTTTGGATTTACCCAATAAGAGGAATGATAGGCACCTCCCCAACCGTACTCTCCTATAGAGGATGGTTTTGCAAATTTGCCAAGATCGGTCACTATTGAAAAGCCCAATCCAAAGCCCGTTCCTCCGGTCCATGGGAACTCAACTGAATCTAAGTGATTAGAAGTCATTAGTTCTACAGATTTTCTAGATAGTAAGCGGTGATTGTTGTATACTCCATTATTGAGCATCATCTGTAGAAACTTAGCGTAATCATTTGCAGTACTCAACAATCCAGCACCTCCTGAAAAGCTCTTTCTGGGGCCGTCAACATAAAGCCCTTGACCTTCCATTCCTCCAGATTTTGGAGCTCTGACTAAGACGCCATTTCGTTGGTTATACACGGTCGCCAATCTTTTTTGCTTCGATTTAGGAAGGTAGAAATGAGTGTCATTCATTTCTAGTGGATCCAATATCTTTTGTTGAACAAATTGATCTAAAGGCATTCCAGAAGCAATTTCAATGACAGCACCTAGAATATCGGTATTGTATCCGTAAACAAATCGCTTTCCAGGATGCTCTTCTTGAGGTAATATTGCCAATCGTTTAATCGTTTCAACAATGGGTTCATCTCTATGAGCAAAATACCATCCTTGGATTTCTGCTTCTTTCCAAAGCTGTGATGCTGCTCCACCTCCATAACTAATTCCAGCCGTGTGAGAGAGCAGATCTCTTAAAGTGATTTCTCGATTTGCAGCAACAATTTCATAACCTTCCTTGGAGTCATTTGGAACAGCAACTGTGGAGTTTTTAAACTCGGGTATATAGTTGCTAACGGGATCGTGAATGAGTAATTTGCCTTCTTCTTGAAGCATCATAATTCCAACACTGATAATGGCTTTTGTTTGAGAGGCAATTCTAAATATGGCATCTTCTTTCATCTTTTTGTGAGCTTCCAAATCAGATTCCCCTAGTGCTTCTAAGTAAACAATCTTCCCTTTACGAGCAATGAGTGTTACTGTACCAGGAAGAGCTCCCTCATCTATGTATTGTTTAAATCGATCAGTCAAACGCTCTAAACGCTCTGATGACATCCCTACAGATTCAGGGCTTGCTAGCTCTAGAGTTTGGGCATCGACAACTAGAAGACTAAAGAATAAAAAGAAGGAAAGTAGTTTTTTCATAATGGATTCTATGTTAGAAGGCATAAGTTAAGAAATTATAGAATAAAAAAACCACCCCTAGGGATGGTATTAAAACTGTACTGTAATTAGTTTATTAGTGCCCGCGAACTCTTAGATTATTGAAAAATTCATTACGTCTTAAACGATTTATATTGACGATTTCAGAAACACCATTAGTAGTCACAACAGCTTCTGTATCACAGTTTCCATCTCCAAAATCAGTTGTGATGACATCGGTATCTGTTGTAAGGGTCATGATTCCTTGTACTGGAATATTTCTAAATCTTTTTTGAAAAGCTTGACCGTGTTTGTGTTCACCATTTTCGCTATTAGTATCATTGTTGTGTAACTGATCACCACAGTTGTTTACAAATAGAATTGGATTTGTAATTTCCATAGTAAAACTAGAAGCATCAGTGTTAACACCACTTTCACTTCCTTCTAAAGTTGAGTAATTTAATGTTCTATCATCAGGATCTACATAAGCATATCTTATCATCGATGAATTTTTAGACTCATAAGTTCCATCAGGATAAACCATCATTCCATTTGTAAAAGAAGTTTCGGTTGTTTTATTTCCCAAATCATCGATATCAATTACTTCAATTCGTCTAATTCCCTTAATGTTAACACTATCTCTAAAGAAATCAACAAATTTAGCTTTCATCTCCATTAGTGTTGGATATTTTATTCAGTAAGTTTGTAATAGTTAGAGTCTTGCATCAACTTGATCCATTGGGAAGATTCCCTTGAGGTCAAATACTACTGAAGTTGAGAATCGTTTTAATTCACTTATTTTTAAATCTTTGTATTCCTTGTGGTTGACTGCTAAAAGGATACTGTCGTAGGTGTTGAGTTCTTCTATTAATTCGATATTAAAATTTCTTTTGACCTCATTAGAATCCGCATGAGAATCATGGATATATACCGTGATACCGTACTCTTCTAATTCGCGAACTACTTGTGGAATCTTTGAGTTTCTGATGTCTGGACAGTTTTCTTTAAAGGTAATTCCCAAAATCAAGCAACGACTTTGATTTAAAGGAATTCCTTTTTGTCCCATGAGTTTGACCATTTTCTGAGCGACAAAACTCGGCATATAATCATTGATTTTTCTTCCAGAAAGAATTACTTGAGGGTCATAACCGAGTTCTTTTGCCTTATGGGTAAGATAGTAGGGGTCCACACTGATGCAATGACCACCGACTAGACCTGGTGTAAATTTCAAAAAGTTCCACTTGGTTCCAGCGGCCTCTAAGACTTCTCTTGTATCGATGCCAATTCGATCAAAGATGAGTGCGAGTTCATTGACAAAAGATATGTTGAGATCACGCTGAGCATTTTCTATCGCTTTGGAAGCCTCAGCGACTTTAATACTAGACGCTTTATAGGTTCCAGCCTCTATGATGCCCTTGTATAATTGGTCTACATATTCAGCGATTAAGGGAATAGAACCTGAAGTAACTTTTTTGATTTTTGTAAGCGTATTGACTTTATCACCTGGATTGATGCGCTCTGGAGAATAGCCACAGAAAAAATCGTGATTAAATTTTAGCTTGCTGTACTTTTCTAAAACAGGAACACAATCTTCTTCAGTACAACCAGGATAGGTGGTACTCTCATAAATGACCAAATCTCCAGATTTTAATACCGAACCAATTGTTTTAGAAGCTTCGAGTAAAAAACTCAAATCAGGCTCTTTGTTCTCATTAACAGGAGTTGGAACGGTCACGATGTAGATCGTAGCATCAGCAATAGCTTCAATCTCATTGGTCAATTGCAAACCATTTTCTAAAGCAGCGTGGAGTTCTTTTGGGTTTGTTTCATCTGTTTGATCGATTCTCTTTTTTAATTCTTCTATTCTAGATGGGTTGATGTCGTAACCGACAACAGGATATTTTTTTGAAAAAGCTAAAGCGAGAGGAAGTCCCACATACCCCAATCCTACAATCGTTATTTTTTTGTTTTCGTAATCCGTATTCATCCTCGCTAAAGTACTAAAATAATGTATAGAAGTAAGTTCGAAATCATCCTTTCAGACAATTTTTGTATCTTCAACTTGCTTAAAATTTAAACCATGAAAAGAACCCTTTTATTTGTGTTTATCGCAGTGACTTCTGTAATGAACGCGCAACTTGCTTCACCTGCTTCTGCAGTAAAAAAATCCTTGACTTATCAAGAGTCTCTCAAAGAGAATTCGATTGTAAAAAATGTAGAATTCACCAATATTGGACCAACTGTAATGAGTGGAAGGGTGGTCGATGTTGATGTCAATCCTTCAAATTCAACTGAATTTTATGTAGCCTATGCTTCCGGAGGGGTTTGGTACACCAATAATAACGGAACTTCGTTTGAATCAGTTATGGACAGTGCTTCTACTCAAAACATAGGAGATATTGCAGTGGATTGGCCCACAGGGACTATTTGGGTAGGAACTGGAGAAAACAATTCTTCACGTTCATCTTATGCAGGCGTTGGAGTCCTTAAATCAACTGATAAAGGTAGGACTTGGGAGCACATGGGATTGGAAGATTCTCATCATATAGGTAGAATACTCATCAATCCTCACAATCCTAATGAGGTAGTAGTAGGAGTTTTAGGTCATCTGTATTCGACAAACGAACAAAGGGGAATTTACAAGACTAAAGATGGAGGTCAAAGCTGGGAAATGACATTGAATATCGCTAATAATACTGGTATAGTAGATCTTGCTGCAGCTCCAGAAAACTTTGAAATTATGTATGCTGCCGCATGGGAAAAAGATCGCAAGGCATGGAATTTTAAAGGGAGTGGAAGCCATAGTGGCATTTACAAGAGTACCGATGCAGGAACTACATGGAATTTAGTTTCAACTTCAACTAGTGGATTTCCAACAGGAGATGGAGCCGGAAGAATTGGATTAGCAGTCTATGATGCTCAAACTGTTTACGCGGTTCACGACAGTCAATTTCATCAAACAACTTTTGAAGATGAAAAGAAAGAGGAGGGAGCACTTGAAAAAGAAGACTTTAAAACCATGAAATCCTCCACATTTTTAGACTTAGCTGATGGACAGCTAAACAAGTACTTGAGATCCAATGGTTTTCCAAAAAAGTACGATGCTCCATTGGTTAAAGAGCTCGTTAAAGACCAAAAAGCAAAACCTTCTGATTTGGCTCTTTATTTAGAAGATGCGAACTCCAATCTATTTGAGACCCCAATTATAGGAGCAGAGGTCTTTTTATCTACAGATGGTGGCGCTAGTTGGACTAAACAAAATGAGGAACCTATCGAAGGCTTATTTTATACCTACGGCTATTACTTTGCTAGAATAGGTGTTTCTCAAAAAAATAAGGATTTTATTGTCATTGGAGGAGTTCCTTTACTGGCTTCCAAAGATGGAGGTAAAAGTTTTTACGCTATCAATGGTGACAATATGCATTCAGATCATCATGTGATGTGGATCAATCCTGAAAACGACCTTCATATCATCAACGGAAACGACGGTGGAATTAATATCACTTATGATGGAGGTTCCAATTGGCTTAAAAGTAACACTCCTTCTGTCGGACAGTTTTACTTTATTACAACCGACAATCAAAAGCCGTACAATGTATATGGAGGATTGCAAGACAATGGTGTATGGAAAGGGGCTCACAATGCTCGATTAAATACCTCATGGCACAGTAGAGGGGAGTATCCTTGGAAGAATATCATTGGAGGAGATGGAATGCAAGTTCAAGTTGATTCAAGAGATCACAATATTGTGTATACGGGGTATCAGTTTGGAAACTACTTTAGAGTCGATCTCAAAACAAATGATTACAAACCCATACAGCCCAAACACGAATTGGGAGAAGCTCCACTTCGATTTAATTGGCAAACTCCAATTTTTCTATCAAAACACCATCAGGATATCTTGTATCTTGGATCGAATAAGTTACACAGGTCTCTAGATAGAGGAGATCATTGGGAAACTATTTCAGGGGATTTGACCAGAGGAGGTAAGAAAGGAAATGTTCCTTTTGGGACTCTTTCAGTTGTTGAGGAATCTCCTTTTCAATTCGGTAAAATCTACGTAGGTTCTGACGATGGTATGATATATAGAACTGATGACGGTGGTGGAACTTGGAAGCTCATTACTAAAGGACTTCCAGCTGAGCAGTGGGTGAGCAGTATTTATCCTTCTACTCATAACAAAAACAGAGTCTATATGAGTTTAAACGCTTACAGATCTGATAATTTCACTCCGTATATATACGCATCAAATAACAATGGAGAAGATTGGAATCTTATCAGTGCGGCTCTTCCTTTAGGAGCAGTGAATTCAGTAATTGAAGATCCATCAGATGAAAATTTACTATACGCAGGAACTGATAATGGAGTTTATGTTAGTTTTGATAAAGGAGGTAGTTGGGAACCCTTTTCAAAGGGGCTCCCTGCAGTAGCTGTACACGATGTGGTGATACAGGCGGAAGCAAAACACTTATTACTGGGAACACATGGAAGAAGCGTGTACAAGGCGGATATTGCTCATGTACAAGAATTGAATTCTGAGACTAGAGCAAAAGATCTACACCTTTTTGAAGTGAAAGGAATTCGACACAGTTCCAACTGGGGCAACAAAAGATCTTCCTGGTCTGAAGCTAGAACCCCATTGATTCAAATTCCATACTATCTTAAAAAGAAAGGTGAATTAACTTTTGAAATTCAACACATCTCTGGACCAATGGTCCATTCGACTCGTATTAATGCAGATGCTGGCTTAAACTATTACAGCTATGATTTGAGTTTTTCAGAGAAGGGACTTAGCAATTATAGATCAGACTTTAAAGAAGAGCTTAAAGAAGCTGATAATGGTGTCTACTACTTGCCAAAAGGAACTTATAAGGTAAGTATAAGCGATGGTGTAACATCAGCTGAAGGAGAATTTAAAATAGAATAATGGATCTATTGAAGTAATAAAAAAGGCTCCATATGGGAGCCTTTTTTGTTTAGTCGGTTCAATTCAATTAGAATTTATAGAAAACTCCAAATGATTGTACGTAGTGGTTTTGAGCGTATTGTTCCCAAGCATTTCTGTAAGAAAGATCAAAATAAAGCCCAAAATCATAAGTAATATTAACTTCAGCTCCAACTCCAAATGCAAATGTTGGAGAAACTTCTCTTGAAAGGTTCGATCCAAAAGCAAATCCGTTAACAGAGGAGCTCTCATAAACTGAAGATCTACCATAAGATGCTTTTACAAAGGGGCTTACTAAATTTTCTTGTAAGAAGGTATATTTTCCAAATACGTCTAAAGCAAAATATGTAAGATCAATGTTTTGACCTGCAAATTTATTTTTAGTGATTCCTAATCCAACTTCTGCACCATCTGCAAATAAGGCAGAAATTCCAAAACTTGGAAGTCCTTGGTGTTTTTGATCATCACCAAAGATCAAATGACCAATTGAAAGGTGTTGACGCTCTAAATCTTGACCTTGAAGCCAAAAAGCAGCATCTCCTAAGAAATTAATGGCGTTGATTCCAGCTGTTAGTTTAATTCTTACATCAATACCCATATTGTCAACAGTAGAATTGTAGTCTTGTACAACTGGTGCTTGAGTTTTTTCAGGCAAAAGTTGTCTGGAATAGTGGTAGTGGTTGTTGTGCTTTTCTAGAGGTACGTTTTCCTCTTGAGCAAAAACTTCAGAAGCACCGAGCACTAAAAATAAGCTTGCAAAAAATAAGATATGCTTTTTCATAGGATTTAATTTACGAGATTGTCTTTTTTAATAAAGCTGCAATTTACAAATTATAGATGCAGTTCGTTTTATATTTTAGTATTATTATTTTACAAGGATATAAAATAATGATTTATGTCAATAACGTAAAGTTAATAAGAAGAATTGAAATAGCCTTATAAATGGACAATATTGGCCCTATTTTTGAATAAATATTTAATAAAAACAACACTATGAAAGTATTTTTTTCTTTTCTGACGATGTTTTTAGTTTTAAGTAGCTGTTCTAGAAAGGAGTTAAGTGATTGTGAGTCTGAAGTGTTTAGAGGGAAATTAGCTCTAAAAGGGATTTGCATGAATTACGTAATTCAATTGGTTGATGGGGATTTAGATCCCTCGTTGTACGAAAAGCAGTGGACCAATCCTTTTGACGAACAAACATACACCAATGTATTTGCATTAGAATCGGTATGCACATTTCCCAGTAGTATTGAAGAAGGAGAAGAATTTTTCTTTGTAATCAAAAATGAAACTCAAAATTGTGCAGTATGTGAGGCTTATAGCCCTACTCCAAACAAACGAATTTCGATAAAAGTCTGTGATTAATTCAGAAATCACTTTTCATATTGCTCAATCCAATCTTTAACAGTAGTTTTAGTAACGAGTTATTTAGTTATTACATTAGATTGGAAAACGATAACTCAACTTGAGGTTAATCGAGCGATATTTAGGCTCAAAATCATTGACATAATAGTTGTCGTTGTACACTAAATAGAGATCAGATAAAGGAGCATATCTCCATTGTAAACGAGAGTTAATTCCTAAATTATCCGATTGATTTGCGTATTGAACCAGAGTAGACCAAAATAATTTCTTAGTAAAAGAAACTTCTAATTTCGGACTAATCAACCATAAATCTGCACTTGAATATGGCTCTGGCAATCTGATTCTATTGTAATCTACGAGCATACTAAGATTGACCTTTGGTGGGAATCGATAATTGAGTTGTAGATTTAAAGAAGTTCTAGTTCCGTTGTAAAATTGACCAAATGAAAACTGAGAATCAATTGAAAACTCATAAGCTTGATTTGTTCTTAATTGTATTTCAGCATTTGAGTAATGATATCCTTGATTTCCGTCTAATGGTTGTCCATTATCACTTCTTGTTGGATCAAACGAATCTGTTAAGTAGGTGTAGGTGTTTGAATACCTCATTTGAACATTGAATTGCCTTTTAGAAGTCGCATCAAAATTAAAAAACAAGCGTCGATCCGTTAATCGCATATCGTCAGAGGGCTGCCAAAAGTCAAACCACATGAAGCGGTATTGTAAGCGATTGATATTTCCAGATTTAGGATAACTGCTATATTCGATAACTCGTCCTGATTTCAAAAGATCGGTTCTGCGAATAAAACCTAAATCAGATTTAAAATCCTTTCCTAGATAAACTAAATCAGAGAAGATATTCCACTTTCTTGTATTGTAATTGAGAAAGGTACGCATACTTGAATTATCCTTTCCTGAATTAGGTTGATACGATTTGTGAATGTAAAAGTTACCACTCCAAACATTATCTGAAGAAGCAAGATTATAATCGATTCCAACTACTTTGTTATAGCGATCGTCAGGATCTACATAATCAAAGCTTCCGACATTGGAACGATCGAGATAGAACACTCCTAAATTGGATCTAGCAAACATCTTTTTTTGAAGCACTAGCATACTGTTGTTGTTTGCAGCAATTTCATTGAACTGATCAGCAGCTGTTTGAATACTCAAAACACCTAATCTCCAATCTTCATTGAGCTTACCACTGAGACGAACTCCCCCGACAATTTTATTTTCAATATTGTTGCCATCTTTGTCTTTTGCTATTCCTATTCTTCGCGAAAAGAAAGGGTTTGCATCTCTACTAGATCCAAAGGACCCAAATAAATCACTATTGTCAATAAAAAACTGACGTTTTTCAGGAAGAGATACTTCAAACCTCGTAATGTTGGTAACGACATTATCAACCTCTACATTTGAGAAATCAGGATTAAAGGTCACATCGAGATTCAAGTTATTTCCTATAGCGATTTTGGCATCTGCTCCTGCTGCAATACTATTAACGCCTTTAGCATCGCTAAAATTTCTGGAAGAGATGGTATTTACATAGGGAATCAATTCAATTGGAGTTTTCGATTTTTTTAAGGGTTCTTCAAACTCCAATTCACCTGTAAAGGCTAAATTGATCAATATTTGATTTTGAGGAACTCGAGACCATATACTCTGTGTTTTGCTTTGGTTGTCAAAGCGATAACATTGAAATCTCCATTTTTTAGCACCCTCTTGAAATTTAACTGATTTAAATGGAATGGCCATTTCAACGATATAATAGTTGTCGTGTGTTTTTGCCTGAGCATACCATCTGGTGTCCCATGATAAATTATAGGAATTTCGATCAGAACCTCCATTGGAAATCAGCCCCTCTCTCATGGCACCTGCCGTATTGACACCAAACATATAAGCCGTGGTAGCATCCATATAGGTATCTAATAAGATGGAAGTATTATCATTGGATCTCCCTGCAAAATCTCGTTTAAGGGTACCTACCTGAAAGTCATCTCCTTTCGTATACGATTTAATGCCTAGGTATAAATTTTGATCATCATAGAGGACTCTAACTTCTGTTTTATCTTCAGATTTAATTGAGTCAGTTGGGAAAAATTCCCAAAAGTCATCTCCGACGGAAGCAGTTTTCCAAATCGACTCATCTAATTGACCATCAATAGCAATAGCTTGATCAATTTTTTTAACAAATATTGATTTTCTGCTTTCCTGCGCAAAGGAGATTACAGTTGTTAATAATAAAAGTAAGAGGATGTATTTTTTCATTTGATGTATCGTCTAAATTAATTAGACGATAAAAGTTTAGAAAGGTTTAAGAAGGTTAAAAATAAAATAAAAAAGCTAGCAACAGCTAGCTTTAGATTTTAATTCTCAATTTATGATTAGGATTTTAATTCACAGAGTTTGTTTCTTCCCATCACTAATATAGCTGCATTCAACACAAAAAATACGATTGCCATTGGCATAGCTGACGGATCATTTACAATGTGTGTTAATAAGATTCCTGTCATAATCGGAAGTAATGTGATGGCTCCGATGAGTCTAGTTTTTGGAATTACAATGAGAATTCCTCCAATGAGTTCTACAATTCCTACCAATGGCAATAACCATCCGAATGCCATCAAATGACCAAAGAGCTCTTGCATCGCTTGAGATGGTTCCCCCATCGACATATGATTGGTGAATTTGTTGATTCCAGAGTTGGCCATAAAAAGTCCAAATAAGATAAATAGGATGTTTAAAATTTTTTCTTTCATAATGATTTGGTTTAAGTTTTTACTATAACTCAATTAATTTAAATATAGTATAAATGAACTTTAAAAATCTAAAAATAAGATTGATTCGGAATCTTTAGAAAGTTGATTTAAAAGGACTCCATTGTTCCAAACTGCAGAATTGCCAACACATTCAAAACGAGTAGTAATTCCATTGCTATTTGACATCATTACTGGAATCTGATATTTCTTAGAGGCGTAGCTATAAAAATCCATAGCGGCTTGTAAGCCTTCTTGTTTTTTAGCAGTACTGACGATATAAATATCAGTACCCAAAGCCACACAGTTTGAGAAATGTGATTCTTGAAGACTTTCATAACAAATTCCCATCGCAACTTTTTTCTCTTTAATTGTCAAAATCATCTGTTCTTTTCCATGTATAAAAATTGCCGATTCAGATTCGTGGAGAATTTGTTTGCTGTAAAACGCTCTAGATTGATCTGGCTGAAAGATTACACTGGCAATTTGGATTCCATCGACAACAGTAAGAGGGAGTCCTATGACAATTACAAGGTCATTTAAATTACTTAACTCTTGAAATACTGTGAGTCTTGGATCATCCAAGCCCATTTGTAGTTCAAAGGCTCGATCTGGCTCATAGGATGTAAGCGATAATTCATTAAAGAAGATGGCGTCACAATTTTGATCAATGGCAGATTGAATCAGTTTGAGATGCTTTTCAATATTCTCTTCTATAGCTCCAGCTTTGGGGGAGTGTTGCGCTACCGCAATTCTCATTTTACTGCTCCGATAAGTGCTGTAAAATTTTAGAGCTCATTGGAGTCGTTACTGAATAGTAGAAATCGATAAGTTCTCCTTCTTCATCCACTAAGTATTTTTGAAAATTCCACTTTACAGTAGAACTTTTCTTGCCGTTGAGTTCTTTACTAGTAAGCCAAGTGTACAGGGGATGTTGATTTTCTCCTTTGACTTCGATTTTATCAGTCATCAAAAAGCTCACTCCGTAGGTAGCTGAACAAAACTCTACAATTTCTTCATTTGTTCCTGGCTCTTGACTCCCAAATTGATTGCATGGTAACCCGATGAGTACCAATTGATCTTTATAGAGATCGTGCAGCATTTCCAAGTCCTTGTATTGAGGAGTAAATCCACATTTTGAGGCGACATTGACAAAGAGAATCTTCTTTCCTTTAAATTCAGATAAATTTATTGGATTTCCATGGATATCGTCGATTTGGATATCGTAAAGAGGCGTAGACGCTTTTGAATCTTGAGCTTTTGAAAATAGTGAAAATGCCATAAGTAGTGATAGTGTTAGTGTGTATATTGTTTTCATGAAGATAGTTGTTAGACTAGTAAAGGTACAAATTAGTTCGATTTAGTTAAACCATTTTTCAATAAGTTCTTCTTCGAGATTGTATTCCAGCTTGTGGATGAATTCATTTTTAATTGGATCGTAGTTGTAATCCTTCGACCACTCTTTGTGATGCTTGCACAACTCTTTGATCGCATCACAAATCATTTCAATTTCAGCATTTGTCATTGTTGGATGAATGGACATTCTGACCCATCCTGGACGTTCCATTAAACAGCCTTCAAGGATTTGTTTCTCGATGTCTTTGGAAGTAGCCTGATCAACATGCAAAAGGTAATGTCCATAAGTTCCAGCACAAGAACAACCTCCTCTTGTCTGAATTCCAAATCGATCGTTGAGTAATTTTACAGCGAGATTGAAATGCAAATCATCTATAAAGAAAGAAAATACTCCTAATCGATCTTTGTGATCACCAGCTAATATGGTCAGGTTTTCAATTGGCTCTAAGGCATCAAATATTTTTGAATTGATCTGATGTTCTCTTTCGATGATGTTTTCGACTCCCATTGATTCTTTGAGTTGAATGGATAGTGCTATGCGAATCGCTTGTAAAAATCCAGGAGTCCCCCCGTCTTCTCTTGATTCAATATCGTCAACATAGTCGTGATCTCCCCAGGGATTGGTATAGTTAACCGTTCCACCACCAGGGTTGTCTGGAACGATATTTTTATAGAGTTTTTTGTTAAAGATCAAGACTCCGGCAGAACCTGGTCCTCCTAAAAACTTATGAGGTGAAAAGAAAATGGCATCTAAATATGACCATTTGTCTTTTGGGTGCATATCGATGGTTACATAGGGTGCTGAACATGCAAAATCAACAAAACAAAGTCCTCCCTTTTTGTGTATCATTTTTGCAATTCGATGATAATCGGTTTGAATTCCAGTTACATTAGAACAGGCAGTTACTGAAGCGATTTTAAGAGGTCTATCTTCGTATTTCTTGAGTAATTTTTCAAAATTTTTAAAACAAAATAATCCATTTGTATTACAATCGACTACTACTACTTCAGCAATGGTTTCAATCCAAGAAGTTTGATTCGAATGATGTTCCATATGAGAAATAAAGACTACCGGTCTTAATTCTTCAGGAATATGAGTGTGTTCTTTTAATTGCTCCGCTATTTTTAATCCGAGTATTCTCTGAAATTTATTGACAACTCCAGTCATTCCTGTTCCTGAACTGATCAGTACATCTTCAGTATTCGCTCCAACGTGATCTTTAATTATTTTTCTAGCCTTTTTATAAGCCAAGGTCATCGCTGAACCTGTGATGGAAGTTTCGGTATGCGTATTTGCCACAAACGGGCCAAATTCTTTAATTAGTTTTTCTTCAATAGGGCCGTAGAGTCTTCCACTAGCAGTCCAATCTGCATAGGTGATTTTCTGTTTCCCGTATGGTGATTCGAAAGTTTGATCAATACCAATAATTTGATCTCTAAATGCTTTAAAGTGTGCTTCTAAGTTGGATGCTGTATTCATAGTAGCGATTTGAGAATACGAAATTACACTAAATAGTTAATGAATTATAAATTTCCAGTAAGATCAGTTCTTTTTGATGTTCTTTAAATTGACTGATCGCTTTTGTGTGATCGATTTCGATATAACCAAAAGTGTCGTAGTGGTAACCTAATATTTTAGAGCAATTTAAAAAATCACTAGCGATGATGGCATCTTCAATTCCCATGGTGAAATTATCTCCAATGGGTAATACTGCAAGATCTAACTGATGTCTAAGTGGTATGAGTTTCATATCATAGGTCAATGCTGTATCGCCTGCGATATAAATAGTTTTATGGTCTGTATTGATTACAAATCCACCTGGTTGACCACCATAGCTGCCATCAGGAAAAGAAGAGGTGTGAATTGCTGTGGTGTAAGTGATCGTTCCAAAAGGAAATTTCCAACTTCCTCCGTGATTCATAGGATGGCCATTAATTCCTTTGTTTTGAAAGTAATTGACAATTTCAAAATTACTGACAATTGTACTATTGTTGTTTTTTGCAATCGCTTCAGCATCTAAAATATGATCTTGATGTGCATGAGTCAAAAGGATGTAATCAGCCTTGATTGAATTTACAGAAACTTCCTTAGCAAGTGGGTTGCCACTGATGAAGGGATCAACAATCAAGTTACATTCTTTGGTTTTGATCAATAGACAGGCATGTCCTAAGAAGGTAATTTCCATAAAGCGATAATTTTCATTAAATTTAGTGAATCTATATCAGTTTAAAAATATTTTGTGCAATGGCTAAATCATTGATAACTGTCGGTTTAATTCTCGTGTTAATTGGAGCGCTTTTATGGCTTTTTGACAAGAGTTCTCTCTCATATAACAACCCACTTGATTTTAGTTTTAAAAAAGGAAACACTCAAATCTATTTTCCTTTGGGGAGTTCACTTATTTTGAGTATTTTACTTTCGGTAATCTTCTATTGGTTCAAGGGGAAATAAATGGAACAAAAAAAGAAATATCCCAAGGGGTTTTTTATGTCTACAGGAATTGCAACTGGAATTCCTATTGGATTAGCAATAAGCATTGCGCTCGATAATTTTGCTTTCATTGGAATAGGAGTTGCAGTTGGTACTTCAATTGGAATTGCTTTAGAATCTTCCTTTCAAGATAAAGGACTGATTAAAAAATCAGGAATACCTATTCAAAAAAGAAACAAGCAATTGCTTTATTTGTTCTTTTCAGGGACTGTTCTATTAACTGCCTTACTGATCTATTACTTTATATCCAATGCATAATTAGCAATAGAAAAGGTCTAAGATTTAAATTCTTATTGCAAAAAAGTAGCATTTGATATAAAAAAGGCAGGATGTTGATTTATATTTAAATTTATTTTTTCAAAAAAATCCCCCTTTTTTCTTCATAAACAATCAAAAAACTTCAAAAAACATCACTTTTTTGATAAAAACACCATTTTTCAATTAATTTCTAAATAGTTATTCATTTTGTTTTATTCATAATTCGTTGTTTGATGTAAAACATTTTGCCAACAACTAGTTATAAATTAATTATTTTTACGCTGTTATTATATAAAACAAACAGGCGATTGTACAATCGAGAGGTTCAATTTAATTAAGTCAGTTATGATTATTGGGGTTCCAAAAGAAATTAAAAACAACGAATACAGAGTTGGATTGACTCCAGCAGGAGTCTTAGAATTTGCAAAGAGAGGACATGAGGTCTTTATTCAAACTGGAGCTGGTGTTGGTTCTGGTTTTTCAGATGATCAGTACGTAGAAGCCGGAGCACAAATCCTTCCTGGAATTAAGGAAGTATACGCAAAAGCAGAAATGATTGTAAAAGTTAAGGAACCTATCGCCGAAGAATACGGTCTAGTTAAAAAAGATCAATTGCTCTTTACCTATTTTCACTTTGCATCTTCTAAAGTGTTAACTGAGGCCATGCTAGAATCTGGTGCTGTTTGTATTTCATATGAAACTGTAGAAAAGGATCGAACGCTTCCACTATTGACACCGATGTCTGAAGTAGCAGGAAGAATGGCAATTCAACAAGGAGCTAAATTTTTAGAGCGCCCAATGCAAGGGAAGGGAATTCTTTTAGGAGGAGTGCCTGGAGTTGCTCCAGCTAATGTTATTGTATTAGGTGGAGGTGTTGTTGGAACTCAAGCCGCTAAAATGGCTGCAGGATTAGGTGCTCATGTAACCATCATGGATATCAATCTCGATCGATTAAGACACCTTTCAGACATTATGCCTAAGAATGTCACTACTTTATACTCTAATGAGTACAATATTAGAAAATTATTACCTACAGCTGATTTAATAGTCGGTGCTGTTTTGATTCCAGGGGCTAAAGCTCCAAACTTGATCACAAGAGATATGCTCAAAGATCTTGAAAAAGGAACAGTGCTTGTCGATGTTGCAGTTGATCAAGGTGGTTGTATAGAAACCTGTACGCCTACTACCCATGAGAATCCAACTTTTGTCATAGACGATGTGGTTCATTATTGTGTAGCAAATATGCCTGGAGCTGTCCCTTTTACATCTACGACAGCACTTACCAATGCAACACTTCCTTATGCAATTAAATTGGCAGAGATGGGATGGGAAAAAGCATGTGATCAAGATGCTTCATTGAGAAAAGGACTAAATGTCATCAAAGGTAAAATCGTATACAAGGAAATCTCAGATGCATTTGATATGCCATATCATTCTCTAGATACATTGTAATAATTATCTTTAGGAATTAATTAACCATGAGAACCCTATATTAATTCCAATGAATAACTATTTAAAAATTGTTGTTGGTGTAATTTTGCCAGCACTACTTATTGGTTGTAATTCACAAGAAATTAAGAATTCGCTTCCTGTTCCAAGTCCACGTCAATTAAATTGGCAAGATCTAGAATACTACGCCTTTGTTCACTTTAGTATCAATAGTTTTACCGACAAAGAATGGGGGTATGGAGATGAATCTCCAAAATTGTTTAATCCTTTTGAATTAGACACGGATCAATGGGCAAGAACCATCAGTGAAGCAGGAATGAAAGGAGTCGTGATTACGGCTAAACATCACGATGGATTTTGTTTGTGGCCCAGTAAATACACAGAGCATTCCGTAAAGAACAGTCCTTGGAAAAATGGAGAAGGAGATCTGTTAAAGGAGCTCTCAGAATCTTCTAAGAAATACGGTTTAAAGATGGGCGTATACCTCTCGCCATGGGATCGAAATCACCCTGATTACGGAACGGATGCGTATCTCACATACTACAGAAATCAACTCAGAGAGTTATTAACTCAGTATGGACCAATCTTTGAAGTTTGGTTTGATGGAGCTAATGGAGGTGATGGCTACTATGGAGGAGCCAATGAAACTAGAAAGATTGACAATAAAACCTATTACGATTGGCCTTTGACTCATCAAATTGTGAGAGAATTACAGCCTAATGCTGTTATGTTCTCTGATGCGGGTCCAGATATTAGATGGGTAGGAAATGAAAAAGGTTATGCCAATCAAACGACCTGGTCTACAATATACAAAGATAGTATCTATCCTGGAATGCCCGGATTTAATCGATTTGCACCTGGTCAAGAAAAAGGCACCCATTTTATTCCAACTGAGACGGATGTTTCAATTCGTCCAGGATGGTTTTATCATCAAAGTGAAGACGATGAGGTGAAAAGCGTCGAACACCTATGGGATATCTATTGTAATTCAGTAGGCTTAAACAGTAATTTGCTACTCAATCTCCCAGTTGATCGTAGAGGTTTAGTTCACGAAAATGACATCGCATCCTTACAAGGTCTGAAGTCGAAAATCGAAAGGGTATTTGAAACCAACCTCGCTACTATGGCACAACTCAAAATGGAATCATCATCCAATGTGATGGATTCATCTATTCTTACTGATGGTCAAAGAGAAAGCTTTGTGAAAATCACAGATAAGGATTCAAAAATTATCCTTGAATTTGATGCAACTAAAAGTTCAAATCTATTTGTAATACAAGAAGCCATTCAAAAAGGACAGCGAATTCGATCTTTTGAAATAGAGGCACTAATCGATGCCAGTTGGCAAGTTATTTACCAAGGAACAACGATAGGGAATAAGCGAATCGTTCGCTTCCCTACATCCAATATTAAAGCCATTGCTTTAAAACTGACAGATTTTAACGATAAGGCACTTATTTCAGAGATGGGCTTGTACTATGACTCTGATGTCAATTAATTTTTATCGAGAACGAGTACTTGAGGGTCCTCATCATAAGGAATAGATTCACTCATAACATGGATTCCCTTTGATTCCCAACGAATTTTAAGCTTTTTGCCAGAGTCTAATAACACTGCTTTTTTAGCGTAGGATCCTGGTATAAATATGGATTGATCTTTTGGATGATTTAAGATATGCACAAAAACATGAGTGTCGTTTTGTGTGCTGACTCCCCAAACTTGAGGACTTAAAGGGCCTCCTCTAGTTCCGTAAATAGAGGCTCCATTAATGGAAGTCCATTCTCCCATTTGTTTTAATCCATCGAGACTTTCTTGTGGTATAACTCCAGAGGGTTTTGGACCTACATTGAGAAGTAGGTTTGAATTCCTACCAGCAGCGCCAATAAGAAGGTGAAGGAGTTCTCTTTTACTCTTAAATTTGTGATCACTGATGTTGTATCCCCATGAACCATTCATGGTTTCACAGGATTCTAAAGGCAATTTGTCAGTCACCTTTTGAAAGTTAAATCCAGAATGGTTTTCGCCTGGTAAATCGCGTTCAAACATCTGAAAGTCTTCACCAGCAATAGGATCTAAATGATGGTTGTTTCCAACTAAAGTTGAAGGTTGTAGCTTGTGAATGAGTCCATAGATTTCGTCGTATTTCCAGTCAATTCTGGATGAACGATCCTCATGTCCTTCCGGATTGGTTTGATCCCAATGTCCATCGAACCAAATAGCGTAAATGTCTCCGTAATTTGTGAGCAATTCAGTGAGTTGATTTTTCATAAACTGAAGATAGGAGGCATAGTCACCTTGACCAGTTCTACCTGTTTTTTGACCAGTTCTACCACTTCTCCAGGGATAGTCTTCACGAACCCAATCAAGCGTTGAATAATACAGTCCTAACTTCATGTCATGCTTTTTACAAGCTTCTGCTAATTGTTTTAATACATCTTTTCCATAGGGCGTATTGGTGATTTTCCAATCGGAATAAGCAGTGTCCCAATTCGAGAACCCATCGTGATGGCGAGTAATGAAAATAATGTAATTCATTCCTGCTCCTTTGGCAGCAAGAACCCATTCTTCCGCATTGAATTGACTCGGATGAAATGCAGGTAAATAGGCCTGATAATCTTTTTTTGAAATCCCTTGTACTTGCATCACCCATTCACCATCACCAAACATGGATGATAGCCCCCAGTGAATAAACATTCCAAACTTATCATTTTGAAATTGTTCTCTAGATTCGAGTATAGCTTTTGTGGGGGTGTACTGCTCTTGAGATCGAGCTGTTAAACTCAATAAGAAGATGCTTAGTAGAATAATTTTAGTTTTCATAGCAAATGGTTTTTAGGACAATAGAATAATAAATATAAGATTTTTGCGTTTGTTAATTAAATCAACCTTAATACTTTACAGTTGGAAATTCAAATTAATATATTAGTAGTTGGGATAGCAGTAATCGCCAATTTCATTCTTGGATGTCTGCTCTATTGAGCGCTAGTTTTTTTACTTGGCTGGGATATTATGTTCCGACTCATTTAGGAGCAGCCGCTTGGGAGAATAGATCCTGGAAACTAACAGGAATTAATTTAGTTTATCATTTTATAACCCAGTTTATTGCAGCTTATGCAATAAGCAATTTTTAGTTTTATTTTGACACCAAAAGAAAAGGCTGAGAGTAATCTCAGCCTTTTTTATTTCAAAGAATTAAATCTTAATGTCCGTACTTTTGAGTTCGAGCATCTTTGATAACTCCTGACCAATTCAATCCAAATGCAAAGTCATAAGTGTTACCTAAGCTATCTACATAAGGGTCCATATCATTAGGTACATCTTCAAATTGTTTTTCGACAGTTGCCATGTCTTTTGGCATTTGAAGTGGTAGTAATCCAGAAGGTTCATAAGCTCCGTTTACAATATCTGCAATCGCAGAATTGGAAACTCCAAATTCTACTAAGATACCATCTACCTTTTCTTCTATAGCGTTAAATACCATTGGATTGGATGCAGAAACCACTAAGATAATTGGTTTGTCTCCAAGTGCTTTACGAGTATCGTCGATGGTTTTTAGATCAGGATACGAGTTGGACCTTGAAGTTTTTCCTTTGTAAGAGCGATTGGTAATTGTTGGGTCAACAACAGGATCACCTGCAGCAATTGATTCAGCTCTCGCTTCAATTGCAGTGTAGTCTTCTAACTGTAAACTAATAGGAACATAACCATTGCCACCTGCTTCTCTATCAGCTCTTGAATACCCATTACTGTATGGGCTTTTTATAAAGATCATGGCAAAGTCAGCTTCCTCAGGGGTGTTGACAATATCATATTTTTTTGAAATAATAGCTCTGTTGACAGGATCCACTTCTTGTGGGGGAACTGGTTGTCCAAAAAAGTTAACTGTAGCAGGTATTTGTCTCAGTGGAATGTATACTTTTTTGCGCTCCTTAATAGGGAGAACTTGGTTTTTGTTTTTAAGCATCACCACAGATTTGAGCTGTGCTTCATAACCAGCTTTCATAAACTCAGGTTTTCCAACTGTAGCTACAGAAGTCGCTTGGTCTAGATAAGGATTTTCAAATAAACCAGTATTGAAGATGTTTCTAAGTAAACGTACCGCTGATTTTTCAATACGAGTTCTTGCAGCTTCTTTTCCGTATTTTTCTTCGTACATTTTGAATGCTTCAAGTACAGGACCTGCATCGTTATTTCCACCAAATTGATCCAATCCAGCTTCTATTACTTTAAAGTGACGTTCTGCAATACTCAGTGTTTCTACTCCCCAAGATTTACCAGAAAATACATCTGGTCTTGCTCCTTCATCACCTGTAATGAGCCAGTCAGTACAAACTACTCCGTCGTAACCGTATTTGTTTCTGAGTAAGTCAGTAACGATGTATTTGCTAAATCCATTTCCTACGTTTTCACCATATGTAGTGTCCTGACCATAGGAGATGGTATAATAAGGCATCACAGCAGCAGCTTTCTTTGTTTTTCCACTGAGTTTAAAAGCACCTTCTGTAAATACTTTGGTGTGCGTTTCAAATTGATTACCAGGATAAACTGCAAACTTTCCATAAGCGAAGTGACCGTCTCTACCTCCTTCTTCAGGGCCGCCACTTGGCCAGTGTTTCACCATGGCATTAACAGAGTGAGCTCCCCATCCGTCGGCATTTTCATTTCCAGCAGCACTACTTTGAAATCCATCTACATAAGCTCTTGCCATATCAGTTGCAAGGGCAGGATCTCCCCCAAATGTTCCATAAAAACGATTCCAACGAGGTTCTGTCGCTAAATCGATTTGTGGAGATAATGCTGTGGCGATTCCTAATGCACGATACTCTTGTGAAGCAATTCTTCCAAATTGCTCAGTAATAGCAGGATCAAAGGTTGCTGATAAACCAATTTCTTCTGGCCATTGTGAAATGGTGCCACCCGATCCAGCATTGTATTCTGCGTCAGAACGAGCACCATTTCTAGGGTCCGATGAATTGTTGGCAGGTATCCCTAAGCCTAAACCTTCAACGTGAGTTTGTACGTTATTGTTCCAATCAGCTGCAACAGCTGGTGATTCAACACCTACGACAAGAACATGTCGCAGATTGTCTTCAGTTAGAAATTTCTTTTGTTGATCTGTTAAATCAGAAGCTTTTGCTCCAGATTCTTCAAAGCTTTTGCCGTTGTAGGTTCCTCTAAAATATCCAGCTGATCCAGCGGGAACATTTTGGTGACCTGAATAAAGCATGAGTCCAGCAATTTGTTCAGGACTCATTTTTGAAGCTAAATCTTGAGCTCTTTCTTCAACAGATAGTCTCCAATCTTCATAAGGGTCTAAGCTTCCATTTTTGTTTAAATCTTTAAATGGTAATTGGTCTACAACCAAAATGCTAACCCCTGAATGGTTAGAATAACCCAATACTGGTCCATTTTCAACAGTGACTAATTTGATATTTTCGTTGAGGTCAGCCTGTGACCACTGAGGTTGTTGTTTACAGGAGCTTGCAACTAAAATCGAAGCTACTGCTAAAAGATAGATGTTTTTCATATAAGTTAAGTTTGTGGGCATTAAAGTTAGTAAAAATCAACAGTTTACAATACAGATTGTGTAAAAAAAACACAATAAATTAATAAACTTATTTTTTTTCTTAATTTTAAATGAAAAGAATTAAAAGGATGATAGCAAAAAGACCTCAAACAGTAGAAGAATACTTATCACAATTTCCTGTGCCAGTTAGACAAAAGTTAGCTATTATTCGTGGTCTTATCTTCGAATTAGTTCCACAGGCCACTGAAAAAATTGGATATGGTATGCCTTCTTATAAATTAAACGGAAGACAGTTTTTGTACTATGCAGCTTTTAGTAAACATATTGGGTTTTACGCTTATCCGAACGTATATCTTCGATTTAAAGAAGAGTTAAAGAACTATAAGACAGGGAAGGGTTCTGTGCAATTTCCCTTAGAGGAAGACTTACCAATTGAACTCTTAAAAAAAATGATTCAATTTAGAGCCGAGGAAATGCCTCAAAAATAATTAGTGCTTATTCCAATCCCACAATACGATTTCAAAGTCAGCATTTTCAAACTGAAGTTGTCCAAGAGTTTGAAACCCTGTTTTATAATGGGCTTGTAACGATCGTATGTTGCTTCTGTCTACATCGGTAATGCAATAGGGGAAAAGTTTTGAGTAGTGGTCTCTGAAACTTTGATACAGCTTTGACGCAAGTCCCTGTCCCCGGTATTGTTTGTCAACGCATAACTGTCCTACAACAGCGTAGTTTATATTTGCTAAATTTTGATTCTGAAAGCTGTGACAGTCGATGTTTTCAATTAGATCGTCAATCAGTTGATGAGTCCCCTTAAAACGTTTGTCTAGAACAAGGGCATATCCTACAATTTTATCGTGATCAACTGCGATTACAGAAGGAAGAAGGTGATGCATTTGATCCAGTGCTTCCATGGTGTATGAAGCGGTTACAAATCCTTCACTTATTTTTTCAGCTTCACTTAAATTTACTTTTAAGTTTTGGCTTTGAAGTGATTTGATACCTATGAGGTCATCAGTGCTTTGAGTTAAACGGATTTGCATGCTAAATAATTCGTACATTTAAAAATAATAAATTTTCAAAATGAACCCATATCAGGAGTTGTTTAAAAAGCAGTTAAATCATTATTCAGTCATTGGTGCAACAACAGCTAAAGAGCGAATCACCAAATTAAAAGCATTGAAAAAGGCTTTGGAATTCGACTATCGCGATTCCATTAAAGAAGCCTTATACAATGATTTTAAAAAGCCTCATTTGGACACAGATCTCACAGAAATCTACCCTGTGATCAGTGAGATTAAATTGGCAATTCAAAAGCTTCATTCTTGGATGGAGCCACAACCGGTTAAAACTCCACTTTCACTTTTTGGAGCCAATTCATGGATTCAATACCAATCCAAAGGAGTTTGTCTAATTATCTCCCCTTGGAATTTTCCAGTCAATCTAACATTTGGTCCTTTGGTTTCAGCCATAGCTGCCGGAAACACAGTTATTTTAAAGCCTTCAGAACACACTCCAAACACTTCTAAATTGATGGAGCGTATTGTAAAGTCAATTTTTAAAGAGGAGGAAGTAGCCGTTGTTTTGGGAGGTGTTGAAGTTTCCACAGCCTTATTAGAGCTTCCTTTTCATCATATCTTCTTTACAGGTTCTCCAAAAGTTGGAAAAATTGTAATGAAGGCAGCTTCAGAGAATTTGAGTTCAATTACTTTGGAGCTCGGAGGAAAATCTCCAACAATTGTAGATGCTACTGCCAATTTAAAAAGAGCTGCTAAGCGCATTGCATGGGCTAAGTTTTTAAATGCTGGACAAATCTGTATTGCTCCAGATTACCTCTTTGTTGAAGAAAAAGTTAAAGAACCCTTTCTAAAACATTTAAAAGAACAAATTGATCGCTTTTACGATTCCAATACTGGTGAATCATCTTCCTATTGTCGAATTGTAAATCAAGCACATCATCAGCGTTTAAAAGGAGCGATTGAGCACGCTTTGTCCTTAGGAGATCAATTGGTCATTGGAGGAGAAACGGCAAAAGATAATTATATTTCACCTACTGTTATTGATTCAATTAGTGAGGATTCAAAGCTGATGCAAGAAGAAATATTTGGGCCAATTTTACCTGTTAAAACCTATCATAAAATCGAAGAGGTCATACAGTATGTCAACAAAGGTGAGCGTCCATTAGCGCTTTACATCTATTCTAAAAACAATAAAAGTATCAAACAAATTATCGCTCAAACTCGAGCGGGAAGTAGCTGTATCAACAATTCAATTATTCAGTATTCCAATCACCACTTGCCTTTTGGCGGAGTGAATAATTCTGGAATAGGAAGTTCTCATGGTTTTTATGGTTTTAAGAGTTTTTCAAGCGAGCGATCTTTAATGAGACAATACGGATGGGGTCCTTTGGATTTTATAATACCGCCTTATAATAAGTTTAAGAAGAAGCTCGTAGCAATAACTCTAAAGTGGTTATAAAAAAAGGCCAGTAATTAAATTACTGACCCTTTTTGCTATAATTTTTTGATGTGGCTATTATACAATAGCTGAAATCCCACGTTCTTTAGATCGAATTCGAACGGCATCTTCTACGTGATATACAAAGATTTTACCATCACCAACATTTCCTTCTGAGGCGTTGTCTAAAATAACATCGATACACAGATCTAAATTATCATCACTCACCACGCAAATAATAAGAGTTCTGTTGGACATGATTAGTGATTGTTCTGTTCCTCTATAGCGTTCTGAGTAGGTTTTTTGTAAACCAGTTCCCTTAACAGGCACTGCTGTAATACATGGAATATTGGCGTTTTTCAATCCTCTTTGAACAGCTTTTAATTTTGAGGGTCTTATGATTGCTTCTACTTTTTTCATTGTAATGCTTTTTATACGTTATTATTCAAATGTGGTATAAGATTCTACTCCAAATGCCACAGCATCAATACCTACGACTTCTTCGTGCTCAGGAATACGAATTCCAATTGTTTTCTTCAAGATAGTCATAATTAGGTAAGTTCCAACAAATGAAAAAGCACCAATTACTGAAACGCCAATGAGTTGTGTTGTGAATAAGTCACTTCCTCCACCGTAAAACAAACCACCCTCTGTAGCAAATAATCCTACAGCTAATGCTCCAAATAAACCATTGACACCGTGAACGGCAATCGCTCCCACAGGATCGTCAATTTTTATTTTATCAACGTATAATACGGCTACATCAACTAAGATACCTGCGATAAAACCAATTAAGATGGCAGCATCAGCTTCAACGACATTACATCCTGCAGTAATCGCTACTAATCCTGCAAGAACCCCGTTAATCATCATGGTGATATCAATTTGACCGTATCTAAAATAAGTATAGGCCATGGTTGAAATTCCTCCTGCTGCAGAAGCTAAAAAGGTGTTGGTCGCTACAGTTCCGATGAGTTCCCAGTTTCCAACAGCTCCTAGAGTTGATCCAGGGTTGAAGGCAAACCATCCAAACCATAAAATAAATCCACCTACGGCTGCAAGTGGTAGGTTGTGACCAGGAATTGCTTGAGATTCTCCATTTTCGTCGTATTTTCCAAGACGAGGTCCTAATACAATAGCTCCTGCTAATGCAGCAAAACCTCCCATAGCGTGAACTGCAGCAGAACCTGCAAAATCGTTAAATCCTCTTATGGCTAACCATCCATTAGGATTCCATACCCAGTTGGCTGCTAAAGGATACATAAATGCAGTAAATAACAGTACAAACAAGGCGTAAGGCCAAAGTTTCATTCGTTCAGCAACTGCACCAGAAACGATTGATATTGCTGCAACTGCAAATCCCATTTGAATAAACCAGAAGAGTTTGTTAGATACAGTGAGTCCAAGACCTAAATCTTCAGAGGTAATTCCGGTATCAAAGGCAAACCAGCCGTTTGAATTTCCATAGGCAATTCCAAATCCAATGACGTAAAAGGCAATCCCCCCAAAAACCACATCGATCATCACTTTTGCGATAATGCTCATGGCGTTTTTAGAGCGTACAAACCCTGCTTCCAAGATGGCGAATCCACCTTCCATTAAAAAGATAATGGCAGCACAAATGGCTACCCATACTGAATCAATTGCATTGACTAGTTGCTGAGGGTCCTCAGCTGTCAATGAGTTAATAGTTTCCATAGTCGTAATATTTTTATAACACCCCAAAATTTTTATGGGATGGGCGGCAAAATTAGTATATTTATTTTTATACCCCCTTAAAAAAACCAGGAGGTATTTAAAACTTTTATATTCTTTAAAATAAATTTACTTTTATTGATAAATTGTGAGTATTCACGCCCAAAAATGGAAATTTGGTATTTGTTGGAAAGGCCATTCAACTTCCAAACGAGGTTTTTAAATTAAAAAACAACAAATGAATCGTCCCCTATCTTTTTTAAAACCTTAATTTTGTACAAGCGTTAAATGCACGACAATGTTTTACAATAATTCCTATAAAGAAAAGCTGCTTGACGCAGCGTTGAATGATTTAGTGGGGTCGCCTTTTTCAATATGGCATCGATTCAAACACCGTGTGGGATCCAACTATTTAAAAGTCGTTGAGTTTAGAAATTTTGATTTTGAGAAGCCATTGACCGACGACTATTTTAAAAAAATTGTCATCGAATTACGTCCAAAAGGTATTGTCATTCACTTTAAAATTCAAACGGAGACTTTTGTTTGGGCCGTTCCCTATTATCAATTACACCTTTACAATACTGATTTTTTCAGTATTCATGCCCAAGGCAAAGCTATTTTGATTGAGAAGGAGAAGAATTTTGAAAGAAATCAAGCCTTTCTAAATAAATTAATAGAACTTAAAAACATAGCATTGGAGCCGCATTTTGAGGGGCCTAATGGCATATAAGAAATTCAATTAATCTCAAGGGATTGACTTTTTTTGATAGGTTGCTTCCAGTGTGTGATTATTTGATTTTAATACAAATAACATAAAACCAAACCTTAAACATGTATTCTAAAATTTTAGTCATCTTACTAGCTCTAGGTTTCTTTTCGTGTGGACCAACAGCACAGGTAAAAGAAACACAACAGAAAAAATGGTGGAAAGAGGCCATTGTCTATCAAATTTATCCAAGATCATTTAAAGATACTGACGGTGATGGTATCGGTGATATCAAAGGTATTATTGAAGAGTTGGATTATATCAAATCACTTGGTGTTACCGCGATTTGGTTAAATCCAATTTACGAATCACCAAACTTTGACAATGGATATGACGTCAGTGATTACAGAGCAATTGCAGAGGAGTACGGAGGTATGGAAGCTTTTGACACTCTTTTGGAAGAAATGCATAAAAGAGATCTAAAGATCATTATGGATATTGTAGTGAACCACTCCTCTTGGGAACATCCTTGGTTTAAAGCATCGCGCTCTTCACGAGATAACCCTTATAGAGATTACTATCATTGGTGGCCTGCTGAAAAAGGGAAACCTAACTATCGTTACAGTCTATTTGATGATAAAGGGGATGCCTGGGCTTATGATTCGATTACCGATGCTTACTACCTACACTATTTTGCTAAACAACAACCCGATTTAAATTGGTCCAATCCAAAAGTAAAAGAGGAAGTTGTTGATATTTTGAAGTTCTGGGCTGAGAAAGGAGTAGACGGATTTAGATTAGACGCCTTTCAATTTGCAGCTAAGGATACTACATTCCCAAAATTCCCAGAGGGCTATGAAAAGGATTTTATCCAATACTATGCCATGCAAGAGGGATTACACGATTATTTAAAATTGATGTACGACGAAGTCTTTTCTAAGTACAATGTGATGAGTGTTGCAGAAGGAGCTGGAAGAAATTTTAAAGAAGCTCATGAATTAGTCGATGCCGATCGAAATGAACTATCGATGGCTTATGCTTTTGATGCGGTTGATCTTCCTAATAAAGAAGGGTATAGCCCAAAAATATTTAAAGAAGTTTTCACTAAATGGGACAATGAGTTTTCTGAAAAGGGATGGATTTCTATCTTTTTGTCCAATCACGATCAGGCGCGTTTAGTATCGCGTTTTACTGATGATAACGAGGAATTTAGAGCAGTATCTGCAAAGATGTTACACACATTCTTATTGTCCATGCGAGGAACTCCTTATTTGTATTATGGCGATGAATTAGGGATGACCAATATTTATTTTGACTCTATTGAGCAATACGACGATATAAGTACCATCAATAGTTATAAGAAAACGCTTAGCGAAGGGGGCGATGGGGAAACCTTCTTAAAACACGCAAGTAAGTTTTCTCGTGATAATGGACGAACTCCAATGCAGTGGAATGCTTCTGAAAAAGGTGGATTTACTACAGGAACACCATGGTTACCAGTAAATGAAAACACTAAAACTATCAATGTTGTAGCTCAAAATGAAGATTCAAATTCTATTTTAAACCACTTCAGAGCAATGACAGCTTTAAGGACCTCAAATCCAGTATTGATTTACGGTGATTATGAGCTTTTAGATACAGAAGATCAAATCTATGCCTACCTTAGATCTTATGAAGGTCAAAAAGTGTTAGTAGTTTTAAATTACAGCAAAGAGGATTCAACACTTGATTTGAGTAACTACAAATGGTCTGATATTTTAATTAATAATTATCAAGATCTTGAAACTGCTGATGGAAAAGCTGTTTTAAAACCTTATCAAGCAGTTATCTTAAAATTAAAATAAGGGATATTAAACCTTTATGTATTTTAGGTATCTAATTAGAAATAAATATTTAAAAACAATGAAACTCAATTCAAGAAACGCTTCCAACAAAATCAGAATTTATCACCGTTATTTAGGATTTTTCTTAGCCGGAATAATGCTGGTTTATGGTCTTAGTGGAATAATCATGGTCTATAGAAACACCAATACCTTTAAAAAAGTAACTCAAGTTGAAATGACCATCGACCCTAATTTAAAAGGAGAAGATATCGGTAAAGCGCTTCGAACAAGAGTTTTTGTAGATAAAACAGAAGGGAATATTATTCACTTTAACAAAACGGGAACTTATGATGTTTCAACTGGAGCGGTATCTTATGAGAAAGCAGAGCTTCCCTATCTTCTTGACAAAATAGAACATATGCACAAAGCAACAGTTGATAGTCCGTTGTACTATTTCAATATTTTCTTTGGAATCTCTCTAGTGTTTTTTGCACTCTCCTCTTTTTGGATGTTTATGCCATCAACTTCAGTTTTTAAAAAGGGCTTGTATTTTAGCTTGGCAGGAGCGGTATTATTGATTATTATGGTATTTGTATAAACCGTCAAATGATTTAATCACAAAAAACAAGGAATCATTGTGATGTATAAATAAGAATCATTAAATTGAAAAAAAATTAATTATGGCAACATATGAATGTAATGTGTGTGGGATGTCGGTCAACGCAACCTGTGCAAAATGTAATGAACCTTTAGTAAATGATTCGATTACCACTGCAGATGGTCGACAGGTTCAGGTGTCAAAATGTCCTACATGTGAAGGAAAAATAAAATCCCCGATGTGTTGTGGACAAGATATGAGTTGTACGATATAAAATCGCAGCCTTGATCTTTTTCTATGAGTTATTAATTAACTTCATAAGTTTCGCCTGAAAAAAATAGGTCATCTACACTATTAAAATGTGATGACTTTTTTACATTTTCAGTCACTTCGTTCATGCTGTCCTCTAGGGTTGTAGAGGTAACAGCTCGAATCACTCCTGTGACTATTGGAGCACTGAGACGAATTAACATTAAATGTAAGGTCGGATCTTCTATTTTCGCATCGTGCACTAATAAATCGTTTTCTGTAACCCCATTCTCGCCAATCGTAACGACCTCTAATTGAAGTCCTTTCAATCGAATCCCTTTATTTTTTTCTTTCCCAAATATCATTGGTTTTCCATGTTCAACATATAATTGTTGGTTCTCTTTGTTGTTTTTGTCGGTATATTTTGAGAAACATCCATTGTTGAAAATCACGCAATTTTGAAGGACCTCAATTAAAGCGGTCCCTTTAAATTGTTCAGATTGGATAAAGATGTCTTCCATCTCTTTTGGGTTATTTCCTGCAACACGTGCATAAAATTTTCCTCTCGCTCCAAGTGCCAATTCTCCGGCTGAGAAAGGAGGTTGTTCATTTCCATAGGGGGAAGATTTGGTTTTTAATCCGACGCTCGAAGTTGGAGAAAATTGACCCTTAGTAAGACCGTAAATTTCATTGTTAAACAACACGATATTGAGGTTGATGTTTCTTCTCAACAAGTGTATAAAATGGTTTCCTCCAATAGCCATTGAATCGCCATCACCTGTGATGATCCAAACACTTAAATTTTCATTTGCAAGTTTGACACCTGTCGCTACGGCTGGTGCTCTTCCGTGAATGGAATGAATTCCATAGGTGTTCATGTAGTATGGGAATCTGGAGGAGCAACCAATCCCTGAAACAAATACGATATTTTCTCTAGATACACCAATCTCAGGAAGTGCTTTTTGCATGGCTCGTAAGATGACATAATCATCACAGCCTGGACACCATCGGACCTCTTGATCACTTGCAAAATCTTTGTAGCTATATTTTTCTGTAAGAGCTTCCATAATTAATTGAGGTATTTTTTAAATTCATGTTTCAGTTCCGACTTGCTAAAGGGCAAACCTTGAATCTTATTGTATTGCTTGATATTTAAACCTTCAAATCTTGATTGGAGTAAGTAAGATAGTTGGCCATTGTTTAGTTCACAAACCAAAATAGTTTTAAATTGTCGAAGAACAGCCTCTGTATTTGAGGGCATGGGATTAATATAGTTAAAGTGAACAAATCCAATAGAGTCTTCTTCATTTACAAGATCTTTAACAGCAGAAAACAATGATCCATAAGTACCTCCCCATCCAACCACAAGTAGAGCTCCAGAAGAATTAAATTTCAAGTCTAAGTGTGGAATTTTATTTTTTACTAATTCAATTTTGGCAGCCCTGATTTTGGTTATTTTTTCATGATTTATCGGATCATAGGAAACATTTCCTGAGTTTAAGTCTTTTTCAAGACCTCCGATTCGATGTTCAAATCCTTTGAGCCCAGGTAAAGCCCAATCTCTCGCAAGGTTGCTTTCATCTCTTTGATAGGGATGCCACTGTTCAGGAATTTGGTCTGCTTGTATGAATCGTGGAGTAATTTCATCTAACTCAATAGACTTTTTAATTTTCCAAGGACCTGTTCCATTAGCAATGTATCCATCACTTAATAAAATTACAGGTGTCATATGTTCAATGGCGATTCTTGAAGCTTCATAAGCATAATCAAAGCAATTAGAGGGAGTACTCGCTGCAATTACAATGACAGGGCTTTCTCCATTTCTACCATACATTGCTTGAAGTAAGTCGGACTGTTCTGTCTTCGTCGGTAAACCTGTTGAAGGCCCTCCTCTTTGAACATTGACAACCACCAATGGCAACTCTGTCATTACAGCCAATCCTAACGCTTCTCCTTTGAGCGCTAAACCAGGACCTGAAGTTGTAGTAATCGCAAGTTTTCCAGCAAATGAAGCACCTATGGCAGATGTGATTCCTGCGATTTCATCCTCTGCTTGAAAGGTTGTAACTCCAAAATGTCTGTGCTTTGAAAGCTCATGTAAGATATCCGAAGCGGGGGTTATAGGATAGGATCCTAAAAATAAATTTAATTTAGATCGTTCAGCTGCTGCTAAAAATCCCCACGCCAAAGCCGTATTTCCCATAATGATCCTATAAGTTCCTTTCTCCATTTTAGCCGGAGCAACTTTGTAGGTGTTTGAAATTAATTGAAGGGTGTCGGCATAATTATAGCCAGCCTTTAAAACTTTTGTGTTGGCTTCAATTAAATGAGGATGGTTTTTAAATTTTTTATTAAAAAAGTTGATGGTATATGCTGTAGATCGATGATACATCCAATAGACCATCCCAAGAGCAAACATATTCTTGGATCGAGTGATGGTTTTATTATCCAATCCTTCGACGTCTTTTACGGCCCCTTTTGTAAGGGTGGTCATTTGAACCTCGAGGAGTCGGTAGTTATTCAGACTGCCATCTTCCAAAGGATTGGAGGTATATCCAGCTTTTTGAAGATTTTTTGAGTTAAACGAATCACTATCAACAATGAGAGTATGGCCTGGTTTTAAAGAGGCTAAGTTTGTTTTTAATCCAGCTGGATTCATAGCTACTAAAAGATCAAGTTCATCACCAGGAGTATTAATTTCAACACTCCCGATCTGTACTTGAAACCCAGATACACCATAAAGACTTCCTTGAGGAGCTCTAATTTCTGCTGGATAGTTTGGAAATGTTGCAATATCATTACCCAGCATCGCAGCAGTGTCCGTGAACTGTGAGCCGGTAAGCTGCATCCCATCACCGGAATCCCCAACAAATCGGATTACAACAGATTCTACTTCATTTGTCTTGTTAGTGTTCATTTTGATAAATAATTATAAATGAAAGTCAAAATTACATATAGTTTTCTTAAATACATTAATTTAAGAATCAAATGCAAATATATAAAACCTATCGAAATTATAGGAATTAAAAAAAATAAATTACAATTACTACATTTTGTTGATTTAATCTGTATTTTTGATTCAAAATATTTTCTATGGCTATTATTATTACAGACGAATGTATTAACTGTGATGCTTGTATTTCAGAGTGTCCAAACAATGCAATATACGAACCAGATAGCGAATGGTCTTATTCTGATGAAACTGCTCTTAGTGGTATGGTTACTGTTCCAGGTTCTGGAAAAGAAGTAGATGCAGATGAATCAAATGAACCAATATCAGATGAATTTTATTTTATTGTATCTGATAAGTGTACAGAGTGTAAAGGATTCCACGATGAACCTCAATGTGCTTCTGTATGTCCAGTTGATTGTTGTGTGCCAGATGATAATCACGAGGAATCTGAAGATGAATTACTCGCTAAGAAAGCTTGGTTACACGGAGAATAAGTTATTCTTAAATTTCATTAATAAAAAAGGGCCTCTTATGGCCCTTTTTTATTAAATTCATTTTGCTTACAGCTTCTTGACGTATTGAGTGATGATCACTATATGTTGTCCATCTACTTTTCCTTCGATATAGTTTTCGTTTTCTGGATCTAAAGAAATTCTTCTCACAGCAGTTCCTTGTTTAGCGACCATACTAGATCCCTTAACTTTTAAATCCTTAATGAGAACTACAGAATCTCCAGCTTGAAGTTGCACTCCATTGACATCTCTGTGAATCACAGCATCTTCTTTTTGTTCACCGTCACCTGCAGCTTCTGCCCAGGTTCTAGTGTCCTCCTCCATATACATCATATCGAGCAAATCTCTTGTCCAATCTTCTTGAACTCTGTTGAGCATTCTCCAGGCCATTACTTGAACTGCAGGAACGGCGCTCCACATGGAATCATTTAAACATCTCCAGTGGTTAACATCCTTATTTTCAGCATCAAAATCTGAAACACAAGTCTTACAAGCTAAGATAGATGTTGCCGCACCTTCACTTGGTGAAGATGGTACTTGGTAGGCTTCTAGGTTCTCAGTAGCACCACATAATTCACAACAGTTATTTGCTCTGGATTCTAGTTCTTTTAATAAACTCATAATTGAAAAATTTTGTCAAATGTAACAATTCCACAGTTGAAATTTTAATAAGTTGTTAAGTCTTATGTCATAGAATGTTTTGTAATTTTAATTTAAGAACCTAAAATGATACTCGATGAGAACTATGATTCTAATGATAGCATTCTTGTGTCTTGCATGTCAGTCAAATACCATCGACCCTCAAGATGAAATTAAAAGAGAATACATATATAGCGAATTGATTCCCCTGGGAGGTAATTCGTTTACGACTTCTGGTTTGGGTAATTTATCGATTATTCCAGAAGGGGTTATTTCATGGACAGGGACTGATAAGGAATTAACTGTCTATTTTTATGCTAATAAGGAAGTCGAATGTAAATTCACCTTTCCAATTTTAGCACATTTAGATCCAATCAAATACAGAGCTTCTTTTAATCATCAATTTTTTGATATTGAGGTAGCTCCCAGTGAACGAGAGATTAATATTGGAGTGCATACCCTCAAAAAAGGTTACAATTCAATCTCACTTCAAGGATTGGAAACTGCAGCTGTATTTTCTGAATTACTCAATCTAAAAATATACTCTAATGAGTTATTGGATTTAAATTTTGTTAGAGATAATCTTCAAAATAGATTCTATTGGGGTAGAAGAGGACCTTCTGTTCACCTTTCCTATCAATTTCCAGAAAATACCGATATCAAATGGATGTTTTCTCAGGTAGAGGTTCCAGAAGATTATGATCAGTTAGGAACTTATGCCATGGCCAATGGTTTTGGAGAAGGTTATTTTGGAATGCAAGTGAATTCAGATACAGAACGCAGGATTCTATTTTCAGTTTGGAGTCCCTACAATACTCAAAATCCTAATGACATACCCGAAGATCAACGAATTAAACTACTGAAAGCAGGGGAAGAGGTCTACGTTGGTGAATTTGGAAACGAAGGCTCTGGGGGGCAGAGCTATTTAGTGTATCCCTGGAAGGCAGGAGTGAGTTATCAGTTTTTAAATTCAGTGGAGCCCGATGGAAATGGAAATACAATCTATACGGCTTATTTTAAAGACCCCGAGATAGACCAGTGGAAATTGATTGCAAGCTTCCTAAGACCTCAAACCAATACCTGGTATACACATCCCTATTCGTTTTTGGAAAATTTCAATCCTGAAAAGGGATATGAAACTAGAAAGGCATATTATCATCAGCTTTGGGCAAGAGATACTCAGGGAAATTGGCACGATCTCAACAAGGCTATTTTTACGACTGATGATATTGGAAGAAGAGCCTATCGTTTGGATTATAAAGGAGGTGTTGAATCAGGCCGCTATTACTTACAACACTGTGGCTTTTTTAATGATTACAGTGTCGTAGATGCATCCATTGGTCAAGACCAAGGTGAAGCTCCTGTCATTGATTTTGACCTACTGCCATAACTAATCTAACTATATATTTACAAGCTATCTAAAGTGAAATGATCGAAGCGACAAACAAGATTAGCAGTAAAACAAACATATAGCTGCTTAGAAAAATAGATAACAACAAAAATTTTAAAAGTGTTTTTAAAAGGGATTGTTTGTAGAATAAATACAGCGCTGTAAAAGGAAAGATTCCAAAGAGAATAAAGTTGATGTTGCCAAAGCTAAAAGGGGTGCTCCTAAATAGATTAATGACTAGTTCAACAATATTTTCCATTATTAGATAGAAGAAAACTGAAGAAAATAAATAGAGCGAGAATATAAAGTGATTGACGTAATAACTTTTTGTTTTACGCCAATAGAATAACCAGAGAAAAAAGGCTAATGCTGGTAAGGAGAGGTACAGTAAATAAGGGAGCTTTTCAGAAAAAGCTGTGGTTAATTTATTTAGAGACTCTTGTGGGTTATTTTTAATTTGAGTTGTAATTCCATTCCATTTTTTATTGAGCCAGTCATCATTGGATAACTGAATACTGTCCTTTTGTTGAAGGTCAAATTTGAGATCCAAATCCTTTGTCAGTGTAGAATCATTCATAACACTAACCAATTCTGGGTTGTCTTTGAGTGCGATCTTGTCGATACCTTCCTTAAGATTACTTATTGCAAAAATGAAATAAACTGACGACAAAAACAGGTATATTCTAAATGGAGGAACATAACTCATCCGCCTTCCATCGATATACTCTTGAGTAAGTTTTGCAGGATGGTATACTAATAGTTTTAAGGTAGCGAAGATTTTATTGTCAAAAAAAGTAACCTCGTCAAAGAAGTTTTTTAGGATTTTAAAAAAACTCAGTTGAATGTCCTTGCTCTTTTGTCCACACATGTGACAATAAGTTCCTTGAAGTGGAGAGCCACAGTTTAAACAATTTTCTTTTTGAGCTTTTATTAATTCTTGTTTCATAAGTTGCTATTGATACGGAATACCCATTTGAAGAAGAAAAATACAAAAAACAACCATCCTAATGGGTATGGTACTAGAAAAACGGACCACCACCAAGATTAATCATCTGGACCAAACCCTCCTAAATACGAAGAGATGTGCAAACTGACAAATCCAATCGCTATTAAAAGAGCTCCGAGTTTATAGTGTTTCCAATAATTTTCTTTTGACAGGTATTTCATTCGAGCCATTAAAAAACTTCCTGTCAAAAGAAGAGGAGACCCCTCCAATGGATCAATAGTTCCAAGGATAAACAATATCATCCCAATGGTAAACCATCTCTTTTTCCATCGTTCGTTTGTTTTAAATGCCGAATTCATAAAAGTAAGAATTAGGTCTTTATAAGGCCCCTGATCCTTTGACAAATACTCCAGGAAAGTTACCGGTATGCGCTCCTTGATCTAGGACAAGAACACCATTAACCAGCACTTTGTCGACTCCAGTGGCAAACTGAAGCGGATCTTCAAAAGTGGCGTGATCAGCTACGGTATTTGGATCAAATATGACAATATCTGCAGCATAACCAGCCTTTAAAAACCCTCTGTTGGTCAATCCTAAATTTGTAGCTGGCAACCCGCTTAGTTTGCGAACAGCTTCTTCCAAGGATAGGAGTCCTTCATCTCTAGAGAATTTTCCTAAGACACGGATAAAGCTTCCAAAGGCTCTAGGGTGTGTTCTAAAGTTTTTAGAGATATCGGAATAGGATCCCGCATCAGAACAGAAGGATACCCATGGAATCTGAATTTTCTTTTGAATGTTTTCTTCACTCATACTAAAGTAGATGCATTGGATTCGATTGTCGTCTTCGATAATTAAATCAACAATGGTTTCCTCTGGAGACTGTCCTCTCATTTGGGCAGCCTGTGCAATAGTTTTACCTTGGTATATTTGAGCCATAGAATCCTTTTTAAAACCGACCATCAATATTCCTTCAGGTTCTTGTTCTGAGAGTTCTTTTCTGATATCAGCAAAAAGTCTTTTTCGAATCTCTGGTTTTTTCATTCGATCAATCCAAGCCTTGTGACCTCCTGCTTGTACCCAGGTAGGCATTACTCCAGTAAGTCCTGTAGAGCTCGCATTATAAGTGTACATATCGGCTGTAATTTGAAGCCCGTTTTCACGAGCCTCATTTACTACTTTGATTACCGAATCGAGCATGTGCCAATTGGGTTTTCTAGAGGTTTTAAGGTGGTAGATTTCAGCTGGAACACTGGCTTCTTTAGCGATCGTGATGAGTTCATCTAAAGCCTCCATAACTCGATTGTCTTCGTTTCTTATATGAGATATATACCGACCGTTATATTTTGATGCAACTTTACATAACTCAATTAATTCTTCGGTGTCTGCATAGTCTCCAGGCGCATATATTAATGAAGATCCGATGCCGATTGCCCCTTCTTCCATGGAGGTCTCAACTAAGTTTCGCATTTGTTCTAATTCTTTCTCAGTAGCTTTTCGATCGTCATAGCCAATGGTTTGGATTCGAACTGAGGCTGCTCCTAAATAGGAGGCGATATTTGTTGATATACCTTTGGTTTCTAATGCGGTCATGGCTGCTCCAAAGGACTGGTAATCTCCATTTTGTTCACTTCCACTAGGACCTGGAGAAGTTCCTTCGCCAAAGACTTCGAGAGTGACTCCTTGTTTTAAATCGCTTAGGGATCTTCCATCTTGCATTAGGGAGCTATATCCCCAACTAAGCATATTGATAAATCCCGGACTTACAGCTTTTCCTTGGGCGTCAATATTGGTTTTTGCACTAAAGTTTTTTTGAGTCCCTATGTAGTAGATAGTATCTGCATTAATTGCAATGACTCCTTTATAGGATTCTGTTCCAGTTCCATCATAGATAATTCCATTTTCGATGAGAACATCTACTGACTCCATCTCCTTTTTACATGAAAAAATCAATAAGAGTAAAACTAAAAGGCTTGAAAAGTGAAATGTGGTTTTCATAGAGAGTTGATTAGGTTTGTATTAAGATACAAAATCTTGATTAATTCTAAATTTTATCCTAGGATAAATAATTGAAATTTTAATGAATATCATAGAGAGATCAAGATCTATTAATTAAATTTACGGTTCAATGATTCACAAATTCTCACTAAACTTTAAACTATGAAATTTTCCTATTCTAACCTCAGTTTTTTACTTCTACTCACACTCCTTTTTAGCAGTGTATCTCATGCGCAAGATGATACAAGTCAAAAAATTGAATCTTTATTGTCTAAAATGACTCTCAAAGAAAAGATTGGTCAAATGCATCAATTAACTGGTTTTTGGGATGTTACAGGACCTGTACCAGCTGATGGTGATTCCAAAGCGAAATACCAACAACTCAGAAATGGAGAAGTGGGTTCCATGCTCAATATTACCAGTGTCAAAGAAGTGAGAGCAATTCAAAAGATCGCTGTTGAAGAAACCCGTTTGGGAATTCCTTTAATTTTTGGACAGGATGTGATCCACGGATTCAAAACGATTTTACCAGAGCCGCTAGCTGAATCTGCAAGTTGGGATATGGAAGTCATTAAAAAAGGAGCTGCTTTGGCTGCTAAGGAAGCGACTGCTGCAGGAATCAACTGGACTTTTGCTCCAATGGTCGATGTTTCAAGAGATGCTCGTTGGGGGAGAATCATGGAAGGATCCGGTGAAGATCCTTTTTTGAGTGCACAGATCGCAAAAGCAAGAGTTCATGGTTTTCAAGGTGATGATCTCACCAGTCCACATACCTTAGCTGCTTGTGCGAAACACTTTGCAGCTTATGGCTTTTCTGAATCCGGAAAAGATTACAACACCGTAGATATCAGTGATCTCACCTTGCACAATTTTGTATTACCTCCCTTTAAAGCAGCGGTCGATGCGGGTGCAAGTACCTTTATGACCTCTTTTAATATTATTCAAGGAGTACCTGCAACTGCTAACCAATACCTCATTAGGGATCTTCTGAAAGATCGCTGGGGATTTGAAGGATTCGTGGTGTCGGATTGGGGTTCCTTTGCCGAGATGATCGTTCATGGATATGCTCCTGACGCGAAATTTGCGACTGAAAAAGCAATTGTGGCAGGAACGGATATGGATATGGAAGCGAAATTTTTTAGCAATCACATCGAAGAACTCGTTCAAAATGGCACTGTAGCAATGGAATATGTAGATGATGCCGTTCGAAGAATTCTCAAGGTAAAGTTTGACTTGGGTTTATTTGACAATCCTTATCTGTATTGTGACGAACAAAGAGAAAAAGAACTAATTGGAACTAAAGAAAACAGATCTATTGCTTACGAGTCTGCGGTAAAATCTATTGTATTACTTAAGAACGAAGCGTCCATACTACCTTTAAATAAAAGTCAAAAGGTAGCTTTTATTGGTCCGATGGTCGATGATAAAAACATTTCTTTAGGAAACTGGCGATTGCAAGGAGAAGATAACAGTGCAGTGTCGATCTTAGAAGCATTAAAAGCCAAAAAAATTAAATTCCAACACGCTCAAGGAGTTCGATTGGTTGAGAAACAAGTTAGTTTTCCTTTTGAAGTTCAGTTAAATACGACCGATCTCACTGGAATTGAAGAGGCTGTGAAATTGGCAAAAGAAGTTGATGTGGTCGTCTTAGCTGTTGGTGAAGATGGGTTTCAAGCTGGAGAAGGACGATCTCGAGCTTACATCGATTTACCTGGATTACAAAAAGAACTCGTTGAGGCCGTTTCTAAAGTCAATGAGAATATTATTTTAGTCAATCACAGTGGACGTCCCCTTGATCTTACCAAAGAAACAGCCCTATCAAAAGCAGTGGTTCAAGCGTGGCACCTGGGAACTGAGAGTGGTAATGCAATCGTCGATGTGCTTTATGGCGCCTATAATCCAACAGGAAAACTTCCAGTTTCATTTCCGAGATCTGTAGGGCAACTACCGATTTATTACAATCATTACAGTACCGGGAGACCAACCAATCCCGGAAATGATCTTGTTTTTTGGTCACATTATATGGATGAGGAAGAAACTCCTCTTTTTGCCTTCGGACACGGACTTAGTTATTCGGATATTCAAATCGAATCCTTTGAAATTTCATCAGATTCGATGACAAAAGAGGGTACAATTGAAGTGAAAGTTACTTTAAAAAACAATTCTGATATCGATGGTTCACAATTCCTTCAGCTTTATATCAGAGATCATGCAGCCTCTTATGTGAGACCAGTTAAAGAGCTTAAAGATTTCACAAAAGTGTCTTTAAAAGCTGGAGCCTCTAAAACGGTTCGTATGGTTGTCGATAAAGAAGATTTATCGTTCTTCGGACCTGATGGAGAGCTTTTATTAGAGCCTGGTGTTTTTTCTGTGATGGTTGGATTGAGTTCTGATCAATTACTTGAAAAAATAGTTACATTGGAAGATTAAATAAGTTACTGTTATTAAATACAAAATTCTTATTTTTAGAGGACTTTAAGCCCTCAATATGAAAAACCTATCTTTATTAGGGGTCTTTGCTCTTGCAACGACCCTTTCTTTTGCTCAAACTCCAACCAAAAATTTAGAGCGCCCCGAATTTAAAATAACCTATTTAGAACAAGCTCCAATAGTAGATGGAGATGTCATTAATGATGCTGTATGGAATGCCATAGACCCGATTTCTAATTTCGTTCAATTAAAGCCCAAAATTGGTCAAGCAGTATCAGAAGATACTCATGTTCGAATGGCCTATGACGATAAGACACTCTATGTTTCTGTAGTGTGTTTTGATTCTCAGCCAGGTAAAATAGTGGTGTCTGATTCAAGAAGAGATGCTGATTTAGGTGATTCCGACAGTTTTCAATTTATTATCGATACCTATCACGATGGTCAAAACGGATTTCTTTTCGGCACCAATGCCGAAGGGATGGAGTTCGATGCTCAAATTAACAACGAAGGTGTTGGTAATTTAAGTGCCAATCGCCAACAGGGAGGAGTCATTGGAGGTACTAATATCAACTGGGATGCCGCTTGGGATGTTCAAACACTCAAAGGTGATTTTGGATGGAGTGCAGAGTTTAGAATTCCTCTTCGTTCGATTCGATTTAGCTCTGGTAAAGACAAATCATGGGGCGTTAACTTTCAAAGAAATATTGCGAAGACATCTGAAGTTGCCTATTGGGCTTCATTACCACTAGGTTTTGATATCAAGAGACTTTCCATAGCAGGGAGCGTCACAGGTTTTGACCTTAAGAATCCTAAAAACCTCAGAATAATGCCTTACGGACTCGTTCAAGCCTCCAGAGATAAGATTGAGAATATTAATGAGTCAAAAACAGATGCCGGTATCGATCTTAAGTATTCACTTACACCAGCGCTTACTTTGGACTTGACATACAATACCGACTTTGCACAAGTAGAGGTGGATGAACAACAGGTTAATTTAGATCGATTTAATCTCTTCTTTCCTGAAAAGAGAGCTTTCTTTTTAGAAAATGCCGGACAATTTTCAGTAGGATCTCCTGGTGAAGTTGACTTATTCTTTTCAAGAAGAATTGGAATTGGATCTGAAGGTGAACTAGTGCCCATCATTGGAGGAGCACGCCTCTCCGGTAAAGTTGGTAATACCAATGTCGGATTACTCAATATGATGACTGATGCTGTGGGAGATGTAATCGAAAAAACATCTTATAGAGTAGCAAGAGTGAATCACGAATTTTTAGGGACAAGATCTTCCATCGGAGGAATTTTTGTGGGTCGATCCTCTTATGGAGGTTCGAGTTATAATAATGTGGCTGCATTAGATGGCAAGTTAGGTTTTGGAAAAAAAGCACAACTTACTGGATTTTACGCTAAAAGTATGGAGTCATTAGTTGGTGCGCCCTCATACAGAAATAATCACGCCTTTAAATTATCTTGGTCATATGAATGGGATGGATGGCGACTAAACGCTGCCTATACGGAGGTTGGAGAAGATTTTAACCCTGAGGTTGGATTCTTACAACGTTCCTCTTTTAAAAAACCTGAAGTTTTAGTATTTAGAAGTATTCGTTTAAAAAATATGGGAACAATGATGGAGATCAGACCACATATTGCCTATCGGGTTTACAATGATTTTCAAAACAGAATGCAGAGTAGCTTTTTGCATATTGACAATCACTGGGTTTGGAATAGTGGAGCGGAATTACACACAGGATACAATGCGACAGGAGAGGGGGTATATGATGCATTTCGTATTTCAGATGTAGAAGTGGCTCCAGGAACGTATCATCACGGAGAAGCTCAAATTGTCTACAATACCAATGCGAACAAACCCTTCTATTATAGAACCTATACCAAAATTGGGGGTTATTTTGGTGGAACTAGAGTCACCTCTTTAAATACTTTTAAACTGCGTATGGGAGATAAGTTTAATTCGGAACTCAATATCAGCTATAACGATTTAAAGCTTCCTAATGGAGATGCTACAATTGTAGTAACTGGAGCTAAACTGGCCTATTCTTTTACTCCTAGAATGTTTTTGCAAAGTTTAATTCAATACAATAACGTCACTGAAATCACTTCGGTCAATACGCGATTTGGATTGCTAAGAGATGCCAATACTGGGCTCTTTGTAGTATTTAATATCATTCGAGATCAGGATTTATTTAATCCGATGAACAATCAAATATTCACTGTAAAATACACCCACAACTTTGATGTTTTTGGAAACTAAAACACCTATTAATAAATTCTTAGTCATGAAAAAAATAGTCCTTCTATTAATTACTCTAATAAGTACTTTTCAGTGGTCTTACTCACAGGATTACTACTACAAAGATTTCGCCCCCTTTGATCAAAAAATTCCCGCTCCAGAAGCCTTTTTGGAATACGGCATTGGAAGCTATCACACTAGACATGATCTCATAGTAGCTTATTTGACAAAGCTTGCAGAAGTATCTGATAGAGCATCTATTGAAACCTACGGAAAAACTCATGAAGGAAGAAAACTCGTAATTTTTACGGTGACCTCTGCTGAGAATCAGCGCAATTTAGAGGACCTTCAGAAGAAGCATTTAGAACTCGTTCAATTAAAAGCCTCTTCTAAAGACTCTGACGTACCGGTCTTTGTACAACTCGGATATAACGTTCACGGAAACGAACCTTCTTCCTCTGAGGCTGCCATGCTCACAGCCTATGTGTTGACGGCTTCAACGAATTCAAAAATCGAAAATTATATCGACAATGCTGTCTTTATGATTGATCCCGCTATCAATCCAGACGGTAGAGATCGTCATACGCATTGGGCTAATGTAATGCGAGCCAAAACTCTTAGTGATGATCCCAATGAAGCGGAGCACAACGAAGCCTGGCCAGGAGGAAGAACCAATCATTATTGGTTTGATTTAAACAGGGATTGGTTTCTTGGAACACAGCCTGAAAGTGTTGCTAAATTAGAATGGTATCATCAGTGGTATCCAAATGTGGTTACTGATTTTCATGAGATGGGGACCAATTCAACTCACTTTTTCGAACCTATGAAACCTATAGGATCCAAAGACCCCATTATGCCTAAGGAGAATTACGAGGATTTAAACGATTTGTTTGCGACTTACTTTAGAAAGGATTTGGATTCCATCGGATCCTTGTATTTCACAAAAGAAGCCTTTGATGGAACTTATCCTGGATATGGATCATCCTATCCAGATCTTCAAGGAGGATTAGCCCTCTTATTTGAACAAGCGAGCTCTAGAGGGCACCTACAAAAGACGGATTACGGTAAAATCACCTTTGCTTTTACCATACGCAATCAATTTACATCGAGTATGGCTACCATTAGAGCAGCAGTTGAAAACAGAAAATTACTAAGGGCTTATCAGCAGGATTTCTTTAGATCAGCAGTAAATGAAAAGCCTATCACAGGAGTAGCTGCCTATAGTTTTGATATTGAAAAAGATCAGTCGAGAACCAAAGCTTTTGTCGATCATTTACTGTCTCATAAAATTGAAGTTTACAAGAACAACAATAAGCTAGTGGTTCCTATGAAGCAGCCTCAAAGAAGAATGATTCAAAATATATTTGAGACCTATTCACAATATCGTGACTCTGTATTTTACGATGCTTCTGCTTGGAGTACGGCTAATTTTTACAATATGAATTACAGAGCACTAACTAAATATTCACTAGGTGACAAAGTAAATTCTTCAAGCGAATTAGTTGAAATTCATAAAGCAGAAAAGTCATCTTATGCCTACTTAATTTCTGGGGAGGATTATTTGACCTCTTCTTTTTTATATGATTTACAATCCAATGGATTAAAAGTATCAGTTGCTCATAAACCTTTTAAAGCAGAAACCTCAAGTGGAGCAGTCAATTTTGGTTATGGAACACTACTTGTTCCTGTCAGTGTTCAAGACGAAACAGCTGATGAAGTTTTTGATATTATTTCAGGGGCTCAAAAGAAGTATCCAGTGTCAGTATGGGGAACATCTACAGGATTTAGCCTTCAGGGAATTGATTTAGGATCTCGAAATTTTATAGTTGCAAAAACTCCCAAGGTTGCCTTGCTAGTCGGAGAGGGAGTTCGCTCCTATGAGGCAGGAGAAGTATGGCATTTGTTGGATACTCGCGTAAAGATGCCGATATCTAAACTTAGAATGGAACGTTTCAGTCGCTATTCATTAGACCCATACAACACACTGATTATGGTATCTGGTTCCTATTCGAATCTCGATTCCATTCAGCAACAAAAAATAGCAGAATGGGTTAAAAAAGGCAATACGCTAATCACTATAGCTGGAGCCTCGAAATGGGCTATTGACAAGAAATTAGTCAAAGAGGCATTGGTTGAAAAACCCAAAAATGACGAAGTTGTAAAACGATTGGCCTATGTGGATGCATCTGAACACGAGGGTAAAAAAGAAATTGGCGGAGCTTTTTTTAAAGCAGATTTAGACCTTTCACACCCCATAGCTTTTGGATATACTCGATCTGAACTACCAGTGTATAAAAACAACAACGTATTTATTCAACCGAGTAAAAATCCCTATGCGACAGTTTCAAAATACCTTGCAAATCCACATATAGATGGTTACGTAAGTCAAGAAAACTTAGACTACTATTTTGATAAGTCTGCTCCTATTATTACGAGTTCTCTCGGAAGAGGAACCGTGGTGTTATTTGGATTTAATCCAAATTTTAGAGCAACCAGTTACGGATCAAACAAGTTGTTTTTAAATGCTATTTTTTACGGAAGTCAAATTAAATTACCATAATATCAAACTCAACACTATGAACGAACAAAAACCAATGTCAGTAGGTGACTGGGTCATCACATTATTACTCACAGCGATTCCACTAGTTGGATTTATTTTATTAATTGTTTGGGCTTTTAGTTCAGACACCCATCCTTCTAAACAAAATTGGGCTAAAGCTTATTTAATTTTTATGGTTGCAGGATTAATCATTGCAGGATTGTTTTTTAGTACGATTCTCGGAGCCCTAATCGCATTTTCAAATATGTAGAGATGAGTCTTAAGCTAAAAGATGATCTAGGTAAATCATATGTAGTAAAGGATCTTGATCGTTTTAAACAACATTTGATCGATTTTCATTCTAGAAATGGAAAAGGAGATAATTCCCTGCATGAAGAAAACGGCTACTGGTTCACGGTGACTCCTGAGTTTTATGAATTGGTAGTGGAATCGGAAAATCATTGAATTTGTTTAGAGTTTTTTAAAGAATCCAGAGATTTTTTAGGATATACTGTTCCTAAATGAATGAGCGTATGAATACGTTGAATATTGTTAATGTGATGTAAGGGATTGGCCTCGAGAATGAGAATCGAGGCCATCTTTTTTTCTTCAATAGTCCCGTAATCAGTTTCTTTGTTTAAAAATTTTGCTCCATTTACAGTTGCTGTTTGAAGGGCCTCTGCAGGAGTTAAACCAGCATTGACTAACGCCTTTAATTCTCCGATGAGTGAAGGGCCTGGATAAACGTAGGAGTTGTAGGCCCCAGCATCAGAACCAGCAAGTAGCGATACTCCTGCCTTATTGAGTTCATGGGCCAGTTTTACAAAGAATTGATCCAATTGCTTTCGGTCATCTCTTGCCTTTTGGGAGGAATTTTCAAATCGTTTAATTCTACCTTTGTAAGTCTCTTTAAATTCATCACTTAATTTTGATAAGTACGAATCTTTATTGTGGTCTTGTTCATCTAAATAGCTAAGTGTTTTTCCAATGTGAAGGGTAGGTACTACAAAAACACTATTGTTTTTGAGTTTCGAAAAAGTCGTATAGGCGACATCACGGTCGTATGTGTTTTGTAGTTGAGGAAGGGCATCCCAAAACCCGAAGCTTCCCTCTTGTAATCCTCGAGTAATTTCTGCTTCCATACTGGAGCATCCCTTGAGGATGTAGTACAAATGTTCTACAGCATCAATTCCTGCATCGATGGTTTGGTCAAGAGTCACGGTAAAAGGCATGTGTCCTGAGGAGATCATTCCTCTTTCTTCTGCTTTTTGAAGCGTTGAAATATAAGCAGCGGGACTTATGGTACTGTCGTAGAGTTTTACAAAATCGACTCCAATGGCCTCTAAACTGTCCAAAGCCCTATCGATACTCTCCTTTCCATCGACTTCTAAGGAACCAGCCCAAGTTGGATGAAGTCCATCGATTTTTGGTCCAGAAGTAAAAATTGTCGGACCAACTCTCTCACCATCTTCTATTTCTTGTTGCCATTTTTTAACCCATGGGGTGAGATCTCCACCAGCATCTCTAACAACGGTAATACCGTTGGCGATGTATTGAGATAAAAACCACTCATTGTCTTTGATAAGCTGTTCTCCACCTCTGAAGTGAACGTGATTGTCCCAAAGCCCAGGAATGAGAAATTTATCAGTAGCATCAATGATAGTCTTTGCATATCGATCTGCTTCTTTCGCAGCATTAATTGTTACAATTCGATCATTATTGATGTAAATATCACTTTTAGTTATATCTTGAGTTTCAAGATTAATAAGATTGCCATTTGCAATTAAAAGGTCAAAATCAGGATTCTTTTGACAAGAAATTATACTGAACCAAACTAGACTGAGGGTTAAAAGCTTTTTCATAAGCCTAAGGTAATAATAAATAGTTTTTATACTTTTAAATAAAAAGAACCTCTATGAAAGCCTTAAGAATTTTAGTAGTAGTAAGTTTATTAGTTTTGTCTTGTCAATCTTCGAAGCAACAGGTGGTTGATTACAACGACTTTGCCTATTTGGAATTTGATATTGAACAACTCCAAGAAGGGTACGTAAATCAAAACTACACAGTTGCCGAAGTAGTTCAGGCCTATTTGGAGCGTATCGATCAGATTGATCACAACGGCCCAGAATTAAATTCAGTAATTATCACCAATCCTGATGCCCTAGCTATTGCAGCTGAGTTGGATGCCTTAGACACTGCTCAAAGAGGACCTCTTTTTGGAGTGCCAGTTCTCTTAAAAGACAATATTGACACAGCCGATAAGATGCCTACTACTGCAGGATCCAGGGCTTTAATGAATTCATATCCTCTTAACGACAGTTATATTGCTACTAAACTCAGAGAGGCTGGAGCTGTTATCTTAGGAAAAGCAAACCTCAGCGAATGGGCTAATTTTAGAGGAGAACATTCTTCAAGTGGTTGGAGTGGAATCGTCGGTCAAACAAAAAACCCTTATGTTCTCACTAGAAATCCTTGTGGGTCTAGTTCTGGTTCAGGAGTCGCAGTCTCAGCGAATTTAACCGTTTTGGCAATTGGAACGGAGACCAATGGTTCGATCGTCTGCCCTTCTAACAATAACGGAATCGTCGGAATTAAACCGACTGTGGGTTTATTGAGCCGTTCGGGAATCATTCCAATATCATTTACACAAGACACCCCAGGACCTATGGCGAGAACACTCAAAGATGCAACCATCGCACTTGGAGCCATGGTTGGAATCGATGCTTCAGATTCAAAAACTTTAGAGAGTAAGGATCACTTCTTAACTGATTATACTCCTTTTTTAAAAGAGGATGGTCTCAAAGGAAAACGCATTGGATGGTATAAAGCTTCTTTTGGTGATTTTGACAAGGTAGATGAGGTTACTTCAAAGGCAATCGAGCTCATGAAATCAAAAGGAGCTGAAATCATCGAGATTGAATCGATAGCCCCAAGAGGAACAGGTTCTCATTCCTTTCAGGTAATGCTTCACGAATACAAAGATGGATTAAACGATTATTTTGCTTCCTTGGGGGACAATGCTCCAATCAAAAGTCTTGAAGAGCTCATCGCCTTTAATGAGAAGGATTCCATCGAGCTTAAGTTCTTTAATCAAGCGTATTTAAAAATGGCCTTAGCTACCGAAGGAATGAATTCAAAAACATATGAGGATCATCTAAAAGCCTTAAAAGAAGGAAGTCAAGACCAGGGAATCGATCGAGTGATGGATGAGTTACATCTCGATGCTATCATTGCACCCACTGGTGGACCTGCTTGGAATACTGATTGGCTTAACGGAGATAATTACCATATAGGAAGTTCTTCGTCGGCTGCTTGGGCTGGTTACCCAAACATTACCATCCCCATGGGAGCTATTCACGGTCTACCACTTGGGATGTCATTTTTCGGAAGAGCGTGGTCAGAGCCTCAGCTCATCGAAATAGCCTATGGATTTGAACAGCATTCCAAAGAGCGTATCGTTCCTACATTTAGAGCAAACGATAGTGAGTAAGCCGTTGGCAAGCAACTTCAAAAGAAGGTAACGCCCTATAGTAATCCACAAGCGTCGATTTGGTTCGTTTGAAACGAAACCAGACCGACGCTTAAGATGAATTTAAATACGGACTATTCTTTAATTCCTGGGATTCCGGCAGGTTTTTTTGTTTGCCAATGAAATTCTGGAGCTTTTTTAGCAACAGGAGCAATTTCATCTAAGGTGTTGGCGTCGTATACCACTCCGTTTTTAACTACATATTGGATGCTATTCGTATTTCTAATGTTTTCTAATGGATTGTGATGTAGAATAATAAGATCAGCCAATTTACCCGATTTAATTGAACCTAAATCATTTTCAAAACCGAGCGCTTTGGCTCCTAATAGGGTAGCTGTCTTAAGAGCATTCATCTCACTCATTCCTCCACTCGCTATTGACCATAGTTCCCAGTGGAATCCCAATCCTTGAAGTTGTCCATGAGAACCAACTCCACCGATTCCTCCTGCATTGACTAGATCATTCATAAATTCAGCATGCTTGGTGAACACGTGCTCGTCATCCATAAACCAACCCGGTCTTCTTCTTGATTTTGGTGCTAACTCATCGTATGGAGTAAAATACTGCATCTTTTGATCATGATATGGATTTTCTCTTGAGTAAAAGTAGTTTTCAGCCCATGGACCACCGTACGAAACTAATAGCGTTGGAGTAATGGCCATCTGAGACTCAGCAGCAGACTGAACAACATCCTTGTAAATTGGATAAATAGGCAGGGCGTGTTCATGACCAGGATAGCCATCGATCATGTTTTTCATATTACTCTTAAAGTCTAAGCCACCTTCTGTTGTAGGAAGTAATCCGAGCTCTTTCGAAGCCATAATGACCCACTGACGCTGTTGACGATTTCCAACTAAGTACATTTTAATATACTTGGTATGATAGTAATCTGAATATTGTTTCAATACATTCTTAGCGTGATCAAGACTCTCGATTTTGTACTGCCAATATCCAACTCCAGGCCCTGTAGAGTATACTCTAGGTCCGTGAATCATTCCAGCTTCAACCATATCGGAATAAGTCAATACATCAGTAGTCGCAGTCTGAGGATCTCTAGTGGTTGTAACCCCATAGGCTAAGTTTGCGGAATAGATCCAAACTTGGTTTTTGTGAAGACTCCAATTGGGCCACATATGAGCATGAGTATCCACAAAACCAGGAGTGATGGTTTTACCACTTACATCGATAGTTTTGGTTCCTTTTGGTAGGGTTAAACTTCCTGAGGTTCCGATGGCTTCAATGCGGTTGTCTTTGATTAGAATATCACCATTCTCAATGACTTGATCGTTCTCCATTGTAATGATACGACCGCCTTTTAAAAGGGTGTACCCCTTAGGAATCGCTCTGTTGTAGAGCACCTTTACAGCGTATTCATCTGCCTTAAAAGTTGGATCTTCCTTTTTCTCTTTTTTATCCTTTTCCTTCTCTTCCTTTTTGTCGTTTTTAGCTAGATCCTTTTCCTTCTTTTTAGCTAAATCCAATGAGTCTTTAAACTGTTGGTGTCTGTCTAAATTAAAGCTAAAATAACTAGCGCCTAAGGACCAGTTTACTTGATTGCTCTTAGAAGACCAATGTGGAAATTCTCCACCCATCACCGTTAATTTTTCTGCAGGGAAGGCAGCCTTATCCGCCTTTGCTAAAGAAATACTTGGTGTTGATCCAATTTTAGGAATGAGAACTGAGTAGATGTCATTGTTGATTTTAGCTAAAGCCTTTTCTCCATTAGGAGAAATTTTTATTTCAGAAGGGCGAGAAGCAGTATTGTTTTCTCGCTCGTTCTCAGCAGAAGGTAAGAGAGATACAGAATGATCTTTTCCAAATACATCTGAAGAACCATAGGTTTTAATTCCAGTTAGTTTTAGGTGAGCTTTTTCATCCGTTCCATCCCAACGAATAGAGATTAATCCTTTAGACCCATGGTTGAGATAAATACGATCGTCAACCTTTGTAAAATGAAGGTTATCTCTACCCTTCGTTTCGTCTATGATTTGAACCGCTCCACCATTGGCATCGATCCATGCTAAATCTTCAAAAGATCTACTAGACAACATATCGATGGCATCGTCTTGAGCCTGAGCAGAACCTCTAATAAACGCAATACGATTCGATTGATACGACCATGCAGGATCAAAATAAAAGCCTGGTGATTGAGTTAGTTGTTTAATTTTCCAATTCTTTTTACCAAAATCAACTCGATAAAGGTGTCCGCCTCCGTGTTTCCAACTAGTGAATACGAGTGACTTACCATCAGGAGACCAATCGGGCATTGCCTCAACAAAATTGTTTTGAGTAATACGCTGAGGGATGCTATCCGAAAAGTTCATCACATAGAGTCGGTTCAAAGCGGTAAAAGCTAATTGACTTCCATCTGGTGAAGCTACAGCATCTCTGATTTGAGTGACTTTAGCGGTTGCGCTATCTTCGATTGGGTAACTAAAATCCAATTGAGGACCGAGGTCTAATTCAACTTCTACTTCAAAAGGGATTTCAGTAGCAGCATTGTTGTCTATTGAGATGGAATAAATCTTTCCGCCATAAGAAGCAATGAGATTTTTACTGTCTGGTGTAAATGACATTGCTGGTAAAACTCCTAAGGGGGCAATTGATTCTTGTTCATCACGTTGAACAGGATAGGCCAACCAGCGTTCCTTTCCAGTCTTTAAATCTCTTAAGATCAAACCTGTTTTTTCTTCGAAACGAGATCCGTATACCATCCATTTTCCATCCTGTGAAAGGGTAGGAGTAAAGGAAGATCCATAACGACTACTAACGGTAAAAGTGCTTCCATCTTCTCTATCAAAGCTCATGATTCGATATTGAGGTAATTGAGCGTTGTAATTCCATGCAGAAGTTCTTGTCGAGAAGTAAATGGTATTTCCATCGGCACTAAATGCTGGATCAATGGTCTTCATGTTTTTAGGCTCTTTTATAAGTTGAGCACCTGAGCCACCATCTTTGTGATAGATATAAGGTTTGATGTTTCTTCTTCCATGGGTGCCAACGATGTAGTTTCCGTCTGGACTCCAATCAGCTGAAAAATAGTGTTGATCAGTGCTTTTGGTCAGCTGAGTGTCATCCTCATCAGAATCTAATTTTTTGATCCAAATATTATCGGATCCACTCTTGTCAGAAATATAGAGAATCGATTTTCCATCCGGACTATATCTAGGATGAACGTCGTAAGGCATTCCATTTGTGATACGTTTTGCTGTTCCTCCACTTATTGACATTTCGTAGATATCTCCCATCATATCGAAAGCGATCTTTTGACCATCTGGACTGACGTCTACAGAAATCCAGGTTCCTTCATTGGTCGTAAAAGAAATCGTTCGCTCTGGTTCTAAAGGCAGTTCTTTGGTTGCTTTTTTGATGGTGTCATTGGCGGTTGATTCTTTTTCTTGGGCATTAACAGTTATAGTAATTAGTAATATGCTAAATGCTAAAGTTTTAGAAAACAAGTGCTTTTTCATAATAGGGGTTTTAAAAAGAGGAAAAAAGATACAAATAAATTAAATACACTGGCGCTCTATGAAGCGATAGAGGGTTGGATTCTATTAAAAAATGAAAATATATAGGCTGTATTTTTTTGGATTTGTAACTTTAAAAGAAAATCCATGAAGCTTTGGACTCCCTCGAAAGATGAAATTTTTCAATCAAATATGGCTGATTATCAGTTGTTTTTGAAGAAGAACTATCAACTTGAATTTGAAAATTATGAGGCGTTACACAATTGGTCTATTACTCATATAGGCAGCTTTTGGAGTTCCATTGCAGCCTATTTTAATGTGGATTTAGATTCTGACTGTTTGCCTTATCAACCTGGAACTCCATTTTACAACACCAAATGGTTTGAGGGGGCTCAGTTGAATTATTCTCAGTATGTTTTTCAAAAAGCTTCTGATCAAAGAGCAGCCATATGTTATCAATCTGAATCAGGGGATCTTAAAGAAATTTCTTGGGTTCAATTAAAGAATTCAGTAGCGTCTTTGCAAGAACGTCTTAAAACTCTTGGAGTTCAAAAAGGAGATCGGGTTGTAGCTTATGCACTCAATACTCCAGAAACCATTATTGCGTTTTTAGCGGCCAATTCACTAGGAGCTATTTGGTCCTCTTGTTCTCCCGATTTTGGAGTGCAATCCGTTGTCGATCGATTTCAACAAATTGAGCCTAAGGTGTTTTTTGCACATAATAGCTATCAATACCACGGAAAAGAATATGATCTCTATGATAAGGTCGCTGCAATTAAAAATGAGCTACCTACTTTAATTTCAGTGATTGAATTAAATGAAGAACTTTGTTATGCTACATCTGCAACTGAAATCTTTTTTGAACAGCTAGCTTTTGATCACCCTATTTGGGTCTTGTATTCATCAGGTACAACAGGGACCCCTAAGGCAATCACACATGGTTGTGGAGGAATTCTATTGGAACATTTAAAAGGTCTTGCACTACATCAAAACCTCAAAGAAGGAGAGCGCTATTTTTGGTATTCGACAACAGGTTGGATGATGTGGAATTACGCCTTATCATCATTGGCCTGTGGTGCGACGCTTTGTCTCTACAACGGTTCAGCAACCTATCCTAAAACAAATAGTTTGTGGGAGTTTGCCTCCAAGGCGAAGATCAATCACTTTGGAGGAGGAGCGGCATACTTTATTCACTGTATGCTCAAAGATGCTCTCAAGGAAATTGATTTATCTTCATTGAAGACGATTGGATCCACAGGCTCACCGCTCTCAGCTCAAGCTTTTGATTGGTATTTTGAACAATTGCCAAAGGTGCAAATGGTTTCGCTAAGCGGAGGGACCGATGTATGTACGGCCTTTGTTGGAGGATGTCCCACAAAGCCAGTATATACAGGAGAAATTCAGTGTGCAACCCTTGGAGTTGATTTAAAAGCATATGATGAGACGGGGAATGAAGTGTTTGATGCTTTAGGAGAATTAGTAGTTGCAAAACCAATGCCGTCAATGCCGATATATTTCTGGAATGATCAGGATCACAAGCGCTATTACAGTAGTTATTTTGACAAATATGATGGGGTATGGTGTCATGGAGATTATATCAAAATCACTAAGAGAAATGGGGTCATTATTTACGGAAGATCAGATGCAACGCTCAATAAAAATGGGGTGCGAATCGGTACTGCTGAAATCTATAATACCTTAGATGATCTCAGTGAAATTAAGGACGCACTCATTGTCAACATAGAACAAGAAGATGGAAGTTCTACGATGCCTTTGTTTGTCACTCTCGATGGTGATTTAAACGATTCCATGATTCAAAAAATCAATACAGCACTTAGAAAGAATTGCTCTCCTCGACATATTCCAGATATGATTGTCAAAGTTTCTGAAATCCCGTATACAATCAGTGGTAAAAAAATGGAAGTTCCTGTTAAGAAAATTTTAATGGGGGTTGCTAAGAACAAAGCAGCAACAGTCGATGCGATGAAAAATCCATCTTCATTAGATGATTTTGAACACTTTTATCTCGAATCCTTATCTTAGAGGGTGATGTTTGTAACAATTGTCACTTAAAATCATAACATTTGTCATATTTATCAGTTCTAATTAGGACTACATTTGAATAGAAATTGAATTATATGAATGACATTAGTAAAGCATTTGAACTATTAGCAGTCGGAATGATTACGGTCTTTACAATTTTAACCTTGGTGTTTTTGTTAGGTCGTTTTATTATTTTAATAGTGAATCGTTACCTTCCAGAAGCCCCTGTTGTTCTCAAAAAATCAGCAGATTCAGTCTCATCAATTTCCAAAAAACACATTGCAGCAATAACCGCAGTAGTAAGTAAAGTGACTATGGGGAAGGGTCATCCTTCTCATATAGAGAAAATCAAAAAATAATCAAACATGCAACAAGTAAAGTTTTCACTCGTTTACAGGGATATGTGGCAGTCTTCAGGTAAATATCTGCCAAGAGTTGATCAATTAGTAAAAGTAGCACCTCATATTATCGATATGGGTTGTTTTGCTAGAGTAGAGACCAATGGAGGAGGATTTGAACAAATCAATTTGCTCTTTGGAGAAAATCCCAATAAGGCTGTTCGAGAATGGACTCAACCATTCAATGATGCAGGGATTCAAACCCATATGTTAGATCGATCTTTGAACGGACTTCGTATGAGTCCTGTACCAGCAGATGTTAGAAAATTAATGTACAAGGTTAAAAAAGCTCAGGGAACAGATATCACTAGACCATTCTGTGGATTAAACGATCCTAGAAATATCATTGATTCGATTACCTATGCGAAAGAAGCTGGGATGATTGCTCAGGCAGCACTTAGTTTAACCTATTCCAAAATACATACGGTTGACTTTTATGTCGATTTAGCGGATCAATTGATCAAGGGTGGAGCCGATGAAATCTGTTTAAAAGATATGGCAGGTATTGGACGTCCTGTATGGCTTGGAAAAATTGTAAAAGGAATCAAGGAAATGCATCCCAATATTCCTTTACAATACCACTCTCACTCTGGCCCTGGATTTGCAATGGCTTCGATATTAGAAGTTTGCAAGGCAGGAGTTGAATACGTAGATGTGGCTATGGAACCACTTTCCTGGGGTACCGGTCATGTCGATTTAATTGCAGTTCACGCGATGTTGAAAGATGCTGGATTTGATGTTCCTGATATCAATATGAAAGCCTATATGAAGGTGCGTAGACTTACTCAAAGTTTTATAGACGACTTTTTGGGATACTATATCAATCCTCAAAACCGCCTGATGAATTCACTCTTGATTGGTCCTGGACTTCCAGGAGGGATGATGGGATCCTTGATGGCTGATTTAGCTAGTAATCTAGAGAGTATCAATAAATGGAAAAAGAAAAAAAATCAAGAAGAACTTACACAAGGAGAATTATTAGTTAAGTTATTCGATGAAGTAGAATATATCTGGCCTTTAGTTGGATATCCACCACTGGTGACTCCTTACAGTCAGTATGTTAAAAACCTCGCCATGATGAATGTGATGGCCTTGGAGAAAGGTAAAGAACGCTGGGGAATGATTGCTGATAATATATGGGATATGCTCATGGGAAGAGGTGGTAAATTACCTGGACCTTTAGCTCCTGAACTACAAGAGTTAGCTAAAAAAAACGGAAAAGAACCATTTACTGATAAACCTCAAACACTTTATCCGGACGGGCTTGAAGTCTTTGAAAAAGAAATGAAAGAAATGGGATGGGATCAAGGTCAGGACCAAGAAGAACTCTTTGAACTCGCCATGCATCCACAACAATACAGAGCCTATAAGTCTGGTGAAGCGAAGAAGGCTTTTGAAGTAGATTTAGCAAATAAAAGAAGCAAAGGGGCAGGTTTAATTTCTGTCGATCAACCAAAAGCTATTGTTGTTCCAGATCCAGAAATACTCTATGTTGATGTAGAGGGAGAATCCTACAAAGTTTCAGTTTCATACGAGGCACCAGATGCTTCAAAAGCAGCTGCACCAGCACCAAAACCTGAGGCTGTAGCAGCTACTAAAGCTGAAGGAGGAATTGAAGTTATCGCTCCTTTAGAAGGAAAATTCTATTTGACTGTTGACAATACGGAGACTCCAATAAAGGTGGGAGACCAAATTGCTGAGGGTGATTTAATCGGTTATGTAGAGGCGATGAAAACCTTTAATGCTATCAAATCAGAACACTCGGGAACTGTTGTTGAAATTGTAATAGACAGTGGAGCTGATGTAGATGAAGATGATGTATTAGTAATACTCTCATAAGCATGGATATCTTAAAGACCCTTTTTGAAATGACGGCTTTTCAGGAGCTATTTAATAATCCTGGATATTTATTAATGCTACTTATCGGTGCATTTCTTCTCTATTTGGGAATTGTTAAAAAGTATGAGCCATTGCTGTTATTGCCCATTGCTTTTGGGGTCATCTTAGCGAATTTACCTGGAGGTGAAATGGCTGTAGTTCCAGTTGATTTGATCAAAGTAGACGAGCATCGTTATATGAATCTGCTTGAGATAGCCTATGAATACGGAATTATGAATTACCTCTATTACGCACTCTTAAAAACAGGATTTTTACCTCCCTTGATTTTTATGGGTATTGGAGCTTTAACAGATTTTGGTCCAATGCTTAGAAACCTTCGATTGGCCTTTTTTGGAGCTGCTGCACAGTTGGGGATTTTCATCGTTTTAATTTCTGCAATTTTAATTGGTTTTACTGCAAAAGAAGCGGCTTCGCTCGGAATTATTGGAGGAGCAGACGGTCCAACAGCCATTTACACAACCATTAAGTTAGCTCCTCATCTCTTAGGGCCAATCGCCATTGCCGCCTATTCGTATATGGCTTTAGTTCCTGTGATTATTCCCTTTGTGGCTAAATTGACCTGTTCAAAAAAAGAATTATCCATCAACATGAAAAAAATGGATAAGCTCTATCCTGCCACCTACAAGATTAAGAATTTAACGGCTGTTAAAATTATCTTCCCCATCGTATTGGGAATAGTGATCAGTATTTTTGTTCCTTCGTCGACTCCGCTTTTAGGGATGTTGCTCTTTGGTAATTTACTCAAAGAAATTGGATCGACCGTTGGACGATTGACAGATGCTGCAACAGGGACCGTTCTCAACACTTCTACAATCTTTTTAGGTCTTACCGTTGGAGCTACCATGACTGCAGATGTATTTCTAAAATGGGATACCATATTAATTGTTGTTGGTGGATTTATCGCCTTTGCAATTTCCATTTTTGGAGGAATTCTCGCTGTGAAAATTGTCAATTTATTCGCCAAGAAAAAAATCAATCCACTGGTCGGAGCAACTGGACTCAGTGCCGTTCCAATGGCCTCGCGTGTTGCGAATGAATTAGCGATTAAATACGATCCATCGAATCACCTCTTGCAGTATTGTATGTCGAGTAATATTTCGGGTGTCATCGGTTCTGCAGTTGCTGCTGGAGTCTTGATTTCCTTTTTAGGATAAGTCTTAGTTTTACTATCTTTAAGGGATAAAATTAAATCAAATGAAAAGTAAAATATCCCTAGTACTTGCCTTTATGATACTGTCTTTAAGTGGATGGTCTCAGAATAAAAGTAAAGATGAACAGAAACCATTAGATTCTATTGTAAAAAATCTTGAGGTTGACAAAGGAGTTGTCGATTCTTATTTCGATATAAACGATCAGAAGTTAATGCTGAGAATTTCAAAAGAACAACTCGGAAAAGACTTCTTAATGGTGAGTCGTTATGTGAAATTACCTTCGAATTACAATCCATATATCAATGCAGGTTCTAAAACTTCGGAATCGGTGATTCGATTCGAAAAACTTGCTAATAAAATTGTTCTCAAACAAATTTCTTATGTTTCTATTGCTCAAGAGAACGACCCTATATACCAATCCGTAGTAGAGAATAACTTTGAGCCAATTTTGGCCAGTTTTGAGATTAAGAATGAGGAAAATGACAGCTATCTGTTTGATGCAAAGGATTATTTTTCTGATGATTCTCCAGGGTTTAATACGGTCTCCAGTACCGATAAAAAGAATTACGGTATCACCTCTGTTGACAAGTCTCGCAGTTGGATCGATTCTGTGAAGAGTTTTGAGCAAAATATGGAGATTACCCATACGTTGACCTTTTCAGCTTCAAAATTGCCTAGAGCAAATCAAACAAAGACCTTGAGTTTTCAGGTCAATCATTCCATAGTATTACTTCCAGAAAACCCCATGGAGATTCGATATGCTGATCAACGTGTCGGATGGTTTTCACTAGAAAAATACAATTATTCATCTCAGGCCCTAAAATCGGATAATTATAAAATTGCAAGAAGGTGGCGTTTGGAACCTAAAGATCCAGAGGCTTATAAAAGAGGAGAATTGGTAGAGCCGATCAAGCCTATTGTTTATTATTTAGACCCTGCAACCCCTTTAAAGTGGAGGCCTTATTTTAAAAAGGGGATCGAAGACTGGAATGCGGCTTTTGAGAAGGCAGGTTTTAAAAATGCGATCCTCGCAAAAGACCCTCCTTCAAAGGAAGAAGATCCAGATTTCTCTCCTGAAGACGTACGCTATTCAACCGTTCGATACGTAGCTTCTACCACTAGAAATGCTGTTGGACCTTCAGTATCTGACCCTAGAACGGGTGAGATTTTAGAGAGTGATATTATTTGGTATCACAACCATTTGAGATCCTATCGAAATCGATACCTACTGGAAACTGGAGCAGCCAACCCCAAAGCGAGATCTCTAGAGACACCAGAAGAGGAAATCGGAGAAATGATGAGAAGAGTTATTTCTCATGAGATAGGCCATGCCCTTGGATTACCACACAATATGAAAGCGAGTTCTGCTTATCCAGTAGATTCACTTCGATCTGGAACTTTTACTCAAAAAATGGGAATTGCCACGACGATCATGGATTATGCTAGGTACAATTATGTAGCCCAACCAGGAGATGAAAATATCCGATTTGTAAGGCAGTTAGGACCCTATGATGAATATGCAATCGAGTGGGGCTATCGCTATTTTGAAGATCAATCACCAGAGCAAATCAAAGAGCTTTTAAAAGAGATGGTCGATAAGAAATCTTTAGATCCAGTTTATATGTTTGGAGGCTATGGATCTGATCCTAATTCTCAAACTGAAAATATTGGCGATGATCCAGTAAAGGCGACAGCCTATGGTTTAAAAAACCTAAAAATTGTCGCTCAACATTTAGATGAGTGGACCACCAAAGATGGGGCGACCTATGATGATTTAGAAGAGCTCTATTCTGAACTATTGTCAGTGTATAGTCGTTATATCAATCACGTAAGAACAATCATCGGTGGAGTATATGAGACAAGAATCAACAAAGGTCAAGAAGCTGTTCCTTATCAAACGGTTCCAAGAGTAAAACAACTCGAGGCACTCAATTCCTTAAACGTCAATTTATGGACCAGTCCAACTTGGTTGTTGGATCCTAGCATTGTTTCAAAATTCTCATCAAAGGGAGCAATGGACCGAGTATCCAATACTCAAAGGGCTGTGTTAAACAGAATCCTTTCTACTTCAAAATTAAACGAAATGATCTCAACTCAATCAACCTTAGTTGGTGTCCCATTAACTGTTGAGGAGCTTTTGATGCAGCTAAAAAGTGATCTGCTCACCTCCAAAAACAATCCTGATCTTTTGGAGCGCAATCTTCAAATCAATTGGGTGCTAAGACTTCAGGAGCTTTTGAAGGATGAAAAGCTCAAGCCTGAAGTAGCAGCCCTACTAATGGTTTCTTTAGAGGATGCTCATAAATACTTTAAGGCTCGAAGAACTAAAGGGACTAAGCTACAGCAAAACCATTATCGTTACGGATATCATTTAACATCGGATCTCGATCAATAACAATTATGTCAAAACAAGAACACTGGAATACAGTATACACCACTAAAACACCCCAGCAAGTTGGTTGGACTCAGCCCTATCCAGAAGATTCAATAAAGCGGATTGAAGCAACTGGGCTATCAAAATCAGCTTCGATTATCGATATAGGTGGTGGCGATAGTGACTTAGCTAAAATTCTATTGGAGCACGGTTATACGGATATTACTGTTTTGGATATCTCTGCTGCTGCTATTGAAAGAGCTAAACAGAAACTAGGTGATCGAGCAAATGAAATACACTGGATTGTAGCTGATATCATTGATTTTAAACCGGAACGCTCCTACGAAATTTGGCACGATCGAGCGGCATTTCACTTCTTAATTCAAGAGCAAGACATTAACAGTTATTTGAAATTACTCAATCAGTTTGCTTCTCAATACGTTATCATTGGAACATTTTCAGATATAGGGCCTACCATGTGTAGCGGTTTACCGATTACACAATACGATGAAAAGAAGATGAGTAGCGCCTTAGATCAAGCCAATTTTAAAATTATGGAGAGCGACCGACCAGTTCACATCACTCCGACTGGAGGAGAACAGCCTTATTTGTTTGTAGTGGCTTCTAAAGATCTTGTGTAACTAAAATCACATTGGGTCTTTGTGAATCACTCTATTTTTGTTACTGTTAATTTTAAAAATATAATCAATGTTTGGATTAGGAAGTTTATTTGGAGGAGGTAATTCTGAGTTTGTTACCGTATTAGATGCTGAAGAATACAGAGAACGCGTCAGTAAAGGTAAGGTACAATTAATAGATGTACGAACTGCTGGAGAATATCAAATGGGACATATTAAAGGGGCTAAGAATGCTGATTTATTCAGTCAGGTTCAGTTTAAGCAAGTTGTTTCAAAATTTGATATTGAAAAACCAATTTACTTATATTGTCAATCAGGAAACAGAAGTAAAACAGCTTCTAGTATTCTTGTAGGCATGGGTTTTAAAGAAATATATGACTTAAGAGGAGGTATCCTTGGGTACTAGGTTTAATAAGTATCAAAACAAATAATTGACCTCAATACAATAGTGTTGAGGTTTTTTTATTGCTTGATAACCTTAAAGGTTTTGTCAATGGTTTTTCCTTTTGCGCGAACGATAATTAAGCCTTTCGTAAATGCTTCTGAACTTAATTTTACCGTACGGGAAAGGGGGATACTTAGCTCTTTATCAAAAAGTTCGATTCCCTGTTCGTTATAGATGCTAATTTGTGTGGTCGCATCACTCCCAGGAAGCAATAGGTATAACTCATCTCTTATAGGGTTGGGATAGAATACTACCTTCTCTGAAACAAACACTTCTTTTTCAAACATACCTTGGCAACTAAGAGGAGTGTGGACTTGAAGTCGATTCGTCCCACTGCTTAATTCAAGTTTGATTTCTTGACTTTTGATCTCTTGAGAGACTCCATTGAGTGTTACTGTATACTGCTCAGACCCCGATAAGTGAAGAGTGGCCGTTTTTGCAGTTAAATCTATTAATGCAGCAGCTTCAAGAGGTGCAGGCTCTACTATTTTGATATCAAATATCTGATTGTAATTTGGCTTCTCATCAATGGTAATACTGATGTGATAGGTTCCTACCTCTAAATCACTAAAGGTGATTTGGTGCTCGTTCTCATGATTTAAGGCGGCTATTTTATCGATCACACTGATAGCAATTGAGTACTCATAAGATGTATCGATTGCTCTTATGGTCATCGCTCCGTTGTTGGAATCGATACAGCTCAGTGATTTGGTGTGAATCTGGTAATTATCTGCAGGCAAGGTGAAGATTTCACATCCATTGAAATCGACGATAGCTCCTGCTGCAGTATCATTACACAGATCGTATACATCGCCGACTCCATCTCCGTCTAAATCAGCGTAATCTTTTGCGATAATTTGAACATTTTCAAAGTCTTTATAAAGAACATCAGTACTAGTTGTGCTAGTGCCACCTAGCCATTGGTTGATCACCGCTTGATACATTTGTCTGTAATCAAATTGCCGTTCTAAGTCGAATTGACCTTCAATGCTACTGGGGATGACTGGATTGGTTCCAAGTACAGTGGTATCGAGTTTGTTTCCAAAAAACAACATTGGAGCAACAGTGCCGTGATCAGTACCATTCGTTCCATTGGAGTGAACCGTTCTCCCAAATTCAGTCAGGGTCATTCCCAAAATTCGATCACTTTTCTTTTGGGCATCCATCACTTGCATAAAAGCTTGAACAGCATCGTTAATTTGGCCCAGTAGATTTGCGTGTTCTCCTTTGGAGTGATCATTGGTGTCCACCTGATTTCCGTGGGTATCAAAACCTCCTATTTCAACCTTGTAAATACGGGTGTTTAATCCACCTGAAATTAGTTTGGCAATGATTTTAAATTGATCTGCTAAATTGGATCTCGGAAAATCAATTCCAGCAAGCTCTCCTTTGTTGTAGGCGTCTTTTAAAACTTCACCATAAGAATTGGATTGTTTTGCCATGAGTTGTAAGTACTTTAATTTTTCTCCTACATTGGTAGAAGGGTACTCATTGTTAAACTCATTGATGATTTCAAAAAAGTTATCAGGATTGGAGGAAACGATACTGGTAAAGGATCTGTTTCCCGTGAATTGCAGGGAGGAATTCCAACCCATTTCAAGAGCAAGAGGGTGTGGATAGCTATCAGAAGGATAAGCCTCTGGGAATTCAGGATGTCTATTTTCTAAATAACGACCCAACCAACCACTGGTCAGATATTGATTGGATTCTGAACCTGTTTGCCAAATATCCATCGATCGAAAGTGAGAATAACTCGGATTTTGATAACCTACAGAGTGTACAATTTTAAGCCTACTTTCATCGTGAAGGGATTTAAAAAAAGACATAGAGTGGTGCAGCCCTAAATCGTTTGTTCCCAAAGACAAGATTTTATTATCCGGAAGCACTACTTGTGGACGTACAGCATGTAAGTTGGATTTCATATTCAAAGGGATCACCATATTGAGTCCATCGTTACCGCCGTTGAGCAACAGGATGATTAAAATATTACCTTCTTGTAAGGTATTTGAAAGCAGTGAATAAGAAGAAAGGTTGAGGGGATTGATTCCAAAACTAGAAAAGAGTGCTGGCATTGCTGCAGCATGAGTCAATTGATGTATGAATGTTCTTCTCTTCATTAGAATAAATGGATTTCACCTAATTGAAATAAGGCTCCAAAGAGGTTTTCAATTCGGTTCGATAAGGTGTTCTTATGCTCCTCAGTAGGGGTATTCATATAGGTCCTTACCAGTTGAGCGTAATAGTTTTCACTTGCTCCTTGAAGGACTTGATTTTTGATGCGAGCTTTAGCTCTATCCTGTATCGGAGCTCCTAATAATCGATCCGAAATCTCATCGATCACACGGTCAATATTTTCCGGATCTTCAAATGTTAGAAGATAGTCTGCTCGGTTGATGACCAGTTGAACCCAGCCTTCAATGTCACCAGAAACCAGTCCATAACCCCAGCGTCCAAATGAATTTCCAAACTGAGTCCGCTGTGAAATCGTATAGGAGTTGATCCAAAATAAGTCGTAAACTGGAGCCTGATAATAGGCAGGCCATCCAGATACAGATGGAGGCTCCATATAATTCAATCCTTGGTTGTTGATGTTCCAATCAATGGGTCTGTATTTGTAAAAGTCAGCTGTAGCAGCATCGGTCACTTTTGATGGAATATCTGTTTCGTTTTGATAATTTCTAAGATCAAAACTAAATTCTTTCATCAATCCAAATACAAACTCAGTAGGTGCTTTGATCATTGCATTGTAAAATGAGGTGTCGTAAAAATGCTCGCTTTTGAGAAGCACTTTTAACGGAGCCATTAAATCGTAATTGCTTGCCCTAAGGATTTCTGCTAAGGGGGTAATCACATTTGCTTCAACCGTTTCGTTTAAAACCGGATATACAAAAAACTGATAGAGTCTTCTACAGAGATAGAGGGCGCATTCTTCCGTGTTAAAAATCATATCTAAGAGCTCGTCGAGTTCAGTAGCACCATCATTTCCAGTTTTTCCTTTAATGAGCGTATGGTTGTAAAATGCTGAAAATTGCTTGTCTTCTTTGTCGTGATTCCAAGGTTCGAAATAGGTTTGAATTTTTCCTTGCTTGTTCTTAGTTTCCCAGGAAAAACGCCAACCTACCAAAACTCTAGCAGCGGCAACTACATCCTCTTCTGTAAACTTGGAGTTGGGTCCCTTACCAACTGTGAATAATTCTTGAAGTTCACGAGCGTAATTCTCATCGGGATTGTCCTTTTGACTCCCCTGTAGGTTTAAGTAATCCAACATCATCGGATCGAGTGTTAGCGCCTTTATGGTTTCTTTATAGCCTCTATAGACGGAATCAAAGAGCATGTCCATATGTTGGAACTGCATTTTTACACTTCCTCTACCAGTGGCGAGTAAGTTGTGTAAAAAGAAAACCATTTTCCAGTGAATGGAAGTTTTTTGCTCAATATTTTGCTTAAAGATCCACGCGTATAAGGATTGATGTCTGGGCCAGGGTGATCCACTTGGTTCACCAACCTCCACATAGGGTTCTCCTGGAGGAACATAAATATGACCTGAACTCTCTACCTCTTCTCTGGTAATTTCATTAAAGTAATCGTTTACAGGGGGATCAGGTTTTGCATCTGGAGTAAAGATCAAATCGATGGCTTGATCCATACTTAAATTTTCAAGATCTTTAAGATGCCTGTAAGCATAACCCATAAGCGTTCGATTCAACAAATGCTTTTTTTGTTCTTTTCCCCAAATACCACCATAGGGAGTAATTCCAGAACTCACTACAACTTTAGTTTTTCTGGAATTTAAGATTGATTTGAGATCGACATTTTCCTTGTAGAAAAGATCTACTAAATCAATGGGTTTATAGGGTGATTTTTGTGGCATAAAATTGAATCTGTCTAAATTTAAGAATATTTAAATTATTTAATTAGTAAATTTAACCTTAATGAAACGCAAAGAATTTTTAGGGAAGGCATGTCCTGTTTTAGTACTGGCAATGATGAATTCACCATTATTGATCTCGTGTACGAAAGAGCCTGATCCAGAACCCAAAGGAGATGATCCTTCGGATTTAATTGGAGAATCAGGTTTTTACTACTCGGATAACACGCTTATGGTCCATATAGACAATGCTAATTTTTCAGAATTAAAAAGTTCAGGGTCCTTTGTCAATCATTTGCCTCAAGGAGTTTTAATCTTAAGAAAAGATGCCACTACGGTCTTGGCATTTGACAACTGTTGCCCTCATCAGGGAACAACGAATCGATGGACCTTTAATGGTAGTAACTTTCGATGCAATAATCACGGAAACTCCTATGGGATAGGATCCGGCTCTGTTGCCAATTGCAATTCCAATACCATCATGGGCAACCTCAAACAATTTGGAGCCTCATTAGAAGGGAATATCATCACTGTAACTTTCTAAGGCTACTTAAATTATCTGCTCATAGGAACTAAGACTTCTTTTGAATCCGCTGATTCAACTATTTTAGTTTTGTCGTATAGCAAAGGGAAGTATTGATTGTCAGCCCATTGTTTAAATAGATTATTGTAATAGGGACTCTGTGGATCACCAGACTGTCCTGGAGCATTCATTCCAATGGCCTTTTCCCAATCACCGATAGGAATGATGACTTTAAATGAGGCACCACTACTTTGATTTAAATTATTGCCAGTTGATCCAACCGTATAGGCATTTCCGCCTCGTTTATGAGGTCCAACATCTAAAATAGATCTATAGGATTCATCAATAGCATTGCTCAATGGATGCGTCATCTTTGAGTGTTTTAATGCTGCTTGACCGTAAGCCCAATTTGATCGATCGGCACCTAATTGTTCTTCGAGTTTTTTTATTGCTGCTATAAAAGCATTTGCTAAGAATTGATCGCGATCTAATGCAGATTCAAATTGCTCGACATTTTCGATCCACCCAATGAGTTTTTCCAATTGAATACTTCGAATAGAAGATCGAACTTCAGTAGGAATAAAACGATCTGCAGCACTTTGTGATAGGGCACGTTCCCAAAAAACATAGATAGAAGCTTCGATTGAGGAAGTATTGAGAACAAAGTCCCAATTGAGCAATCGATTTTTGTCCTCTTCATAGGTGTCTAATGACAAGTTATTTAAATAGGGCACTAGTTTTCGAGCAGGAACAGAGAGTTCGTCAACTTGAAGGGATTTCATTTCTTCGAGTGAGAATGAATCTTTTGAAGTTAATACTTCTTCGATGCGTTCTCCTCTAAACGAATCAGCCCAAGAAAAGCCAATAGCATCCCAATGGGTGTACTCCTCTGGAGTGACATTTTGATTGGCAGTAGCGATAAATCCTTTTGGTGGATTTACCGAATAAGGTTTGTCTTTAATTGGCAAATATCCTTCCCATTCATAGGAACCATCTCCAGGAACGGGAACCATTCCAGAAAAGTTTTTTCGAATAGGAGCGATACCAACGGCTTGCCATCCTATAGTTCCGTCAGTACCTGCCCAAATCATATTCTCTCCTGGAATATGTGAGTACTCACAGGCCTTTCTAAAGGATTCCCAATCCTTTGCCTGATCCATTCGAAGCGATGCTAAATAAGGCGCACCTCCAGGTTCTGACCAAGCGGTTCTCATAGCAAAGGCTTTGTTTCTAAGTGAATCTTTAAATACCACAGGACCGTGTTTGGTGTATTGTAAGTCTACCTCAACAGCATTTTGCCCTTTAACAGGAATGGTCTCTTTAATGGTTTTCATTTCTAACCATTCTCCTTTATAGCGATATTGATTTGTATTTTTTGGATTGATATCATAAACCATCAAGTCTTCTCCATCGGTTCTAAAAACAGTTAGACCCCAAGCTCCGTATTGATTGTGTCCAATAGAAATGCCTGGAATTTCAGGTTCTCCACCGCCAATCACATCCCAACCTGGGGCAACTAAATGAACCATATATCGAAGCGATGGTACAGCGATGGTGCGATGCGGATCATTAGCCATAATAGGATGTCCACTTTTAGTTTTTTCTCCCTTGATGACCCAGTTATTGGATCCAAGGGATAAACTGTCGTTATAAGCAGATTGATGTGGTTGAACTATTGCTAAATTTTCTTTGGATCGATACTTAGGAACCAAATCTTGAGCTTTAAAATCTAAGGGTTTGCGATAGGCGTTATAGAGTTCTAAAATATCTTGATTTAAGAGTTCTTTACTGATACTTTTATCCAATGTTAGTTTGGGTTCTTTTGGATGAAACCACATCAACTCCTTAACCTTTTCTTCTCCAATAGTTGCAACAGCTCTTCCTACAGCTAATTCATCATTGATGTTTCCCAGTAATCCTTGGTGTCTTGAAATAACTACCTCAGGAGTCCATTTCTCAGGCAACATTCCCAAGGCTTTAAATTCGAGAGGAAGTGATTCAGGATCCTTTAAAGCTTCTTCGATATAAGCATTCACACCATCAGTATAGGCACTGATAATTTGAGAACCATCTTCGTGATAATAATTAAACTCTTCTTCTAAATCTCCTCTGTATTTAAAGAGTCGAGTCCCGATATCTCTTTTTAATTGTCGTTCTCCTAAAAGTTCAGCACTAGTTCCAGTAGCCTGTCTCCTCCATATTTCAAATTGAAAGAGTCGATCTTTTGCTGCCGCATAGCCTTGAGCAAAAAACAAATCGTGTTGATTGTTGGCGTAGATGTGATTCATTCCATAGGAATCTCTATAGATCTCCACAGAATCATGTAGTCCTTGTACGCTTAAAGGTTCAGTTGAAGACGATTGACAGCTGATGAATCCAATCAAAAGACAGCCTAAAAAGAGGTTTTTCATAAGGGGTTCTCATTTTGTTGCTATCCAAGATACAAAAAACTGAGAATGAAAAACAGTCTTACTCCAGAGCCTTTGCAAACACATAATTGAGTTCAGAAGCGATGTTCAAAGAGCGCTCGTCATACATTTTAGATTCTAAATCCGTATCGTCAAAAGCTTTGGGGTCTTCGTATCGAATAGGAAGCCTTTTTTCAGCACCTGGAATAAAAGGACAACCTTCATCGGCAGAAGAACAGGTCAAGATTGCAGCAAAATCACTTTGTGGATTGTTCGAGTCGTCGTAGAGTTTGGAATACAATTCTAATGAAGTGTCTTCTAGATGAAGTGTGTAGATAGGATTAGTTCCATTGGCTTGCTCCGTAATTTCAAATCCCATACGTTTTAATGAAGCAACAGTTCGCTCATTACAAGCAGTGATTTCCACACCACCAGAATAGGAGTTTACAGGGAGTTTATAATGATGTCCAAGTACAAATGTCCAGGCTTGAGAAAATTGACTTCTTCTAGAATTATGGGTACAGATAAAGTTTAAATTGATCGGTTTTTGATGCTCAATCTTCTCTTTGATATAATTGATAAGATCGGTCAAAACTTCCTTTCGCTCCTCGCTAATTGAAGTAATGTCTAATGACTGAATGTTGTTTTGCAATTGAGTGTTCATTAGTGGTATAATTTCTTTTTTAACCAAAAGGCGGCTTGTACTAATAAGATTAAGGCAGGAACTTCAACTAAAGGACCGATGACTCCTGTAAAAGCCTGTCCAGAATTGAGTCCAAATACTCCGATGGCAACTGCAATTGCTAGCTCAAAATTATTTCCTGCAGCTGTAAATGAGATTGCTGCATTGGTGCTGTAATCAGCTCCAAGTTTTTTAGCAACCAGAAAACTCACAAAGAACATGAGTACAAAATAGATCAGTAGTGGAATAGCAATTCGAACAACATCCAATGGAAGTTCAACGATGATTTCCCCTTTGAGACTAAACATTAAAATGATGGTCGCAAGTAGTGCTATTAACGTAATTTTTGAAACTCTAGGAACAAACTGTTCTTGATACCATTCTTTTCCTTTTGCATTAAGAAGTATTCTTCTTGTAAAATATCCTGCAGCAAAGGGAATACCCAAATAGATTCCCACACTTTTGGCAATTTCTCCCATGGAAAGATCAACAGTCACTCCTTCTAGTCCGAAATAGGGAGGAAGTACGGTGATAAAAACATAGGCATAAACCGAATAGAGGAGTACTTGAAAAATACTGTTTAAGGCCACTAAACCGGCAGCGTATTCTCTGCTCCCTTCAGCGAGTTCATTCCAAACAATAACCATGGCAATACAACGAGCCAGTCCAATCAAGATGAGTCCCATCATATATTCAGGCTCGTCTTTTAGAAAAACAATCGCTAACACGAACATCAAAATGGGACCGATGATCCAATTGATGAGCAGTGAAATCGAAAGGACCTTGGTGTTCTTAAACACCTCTTTCATATTCTCGTACTCTACTTTTGCAAAAGGTGGGTACATCATAAGGATGAGTCCTATCGCTATAGGAATATTCGTTGTTCCACTCGAAAGTGAGTTGATGAATCCTGAACTCTGTGGTAAGAAATATCCTAGTCCAACTCCAATTCCCATCGCTAAAAAGATCCACAGGGTTAAATAGCGGTCTAAAAAGCTTAATTTTTTTCGCTCTTGAGCTGATTTACAGGAAATGTCTTCTGTAGTTAATTCTGATTTATTCATTACTGCAACAATTGTTTAGATCAGTACGAAGTGACTGTAAATAGTCCCCCAGAACTTTTTGAATGTGATTTAACTTTTTAGGGTTTAAACAATAACAACTCTTGGTGCCCTCCACTTCACCTTGAATAATACCAGCTTCTTTTAAGGCTTTGAGATGTTGTGAAACAGTTGCTTGAGAGAGTGGTAAAAAGTCTACTAATTCTCCACAAACACAGCTATTTCTCTTTGATAAATAACTCACAATTGCTATTCGAGCTGGATGTGCCAAGGCTTTCATCCAGTCAGCTAATTGGAGATGCTCCTCAATATAATCTGTTGTTTTTGTTGTTCCCATAATAATCGCAATATTACGATAATATATTTTCATCTCCACATTATTTGTATATTTAATATTCAAAATTTTTCAGATGAAACCACTACTTAGCCTACTGCTCTTTATTGTTAGTTTGATGATTCAAGCTCAAGAGCGAACTCTTGTTAAAGCCGATCGATTATTTGATGGGGTGCAACTTCACTACAATTGGGGCGTCATTGTAAGTGGTTCACAAATCGAAAAAGTTGGACCAATCAGTGAATTAAATTCAATTGAGGTCAATAATACTGTTTCATATCCCAATAGCACCATCAGTCCAGGACTTATTGAAGGGCATTCACATTTGCTTTTGTATCCATACAATCAAACCGATTGGAATACCCAAGTATTAAAAGAAGCAGATACCTATAGAGCAATTCGAGGAGTAGTCCATGCTGAGAATACCCTTCAAGCTGGCTTTACAACTGTGAGAGATTTAGGATCAGAGGGAGCTGGCTATGCTGATGTCGATTTAAAAAAGGCAATCAATGATGGAATTGTTCCCGGTCCTAGAATGTTGGTAGCAGGAAGAGCTATTGTCGCAACAGGTTCTTATGGACCCAAGGGTTTTGATAGAGATCAAGAATTGATGTTAGGAGCTGAAGCTTCAGACGGGAATGATCTCATACGTACCGTAAGGGATCAAATTGGAAAAGGAGCTGATGTAATAAAAGTCTATGCTGATTACAGATGGGGTCCTAATGGTGAGGCCAAACCTACTTTTACTCTACAAGAACTAAAACTGATCTGTGAGGTAGCTCATAGTAGTGGAAGATCTGTGGTGGCTCATGCGAGTAGTCTAGAAGCTATTCGAAGAGCTATTGAAGCTGGAGTCCAAACCATTGAACACGGAGATGAACTCGATCGTTCTACAGCCCAATTGATGCGAGAAAGAGGAGTGTATTTTTACCCTACCCTTGCAGCAGTGGAATCCATCGAATCCTATAGAGGGTGGAACAAAGAAAGCCAAAAAGAAACCGAGCGACTTAAAAAGAAGAAAAATAGTTTTTCAATAGCCTTAAAAGAGGGTGTTTCAATTGGAATGGGTGGAGATGTTGGAGTTTATCCTCATGGTGAAAACGCTTTAGAAATGGAACTCATGCAGGAATACGGAATGAAATCCTTAGAAGTGTTAAAATCTACTACAAGTCTCAATGCAAAAGCATTTAATCTTCATAATTTAGGCCAGTTAAAAGAAGGTTTTAAAGCTGACATCATTATCGTTAATGGAGATCCTTCAAAAGATATTCATCAAATGAGATCAGTGCTTTGGGTGATGAAAGAGGGTAAAGTTTACAAAGATTAAAGATGATTGGTTTTATTAAAAGGATCGAATTTTAAACTTCTGAATCGATTATTTAATAGATAAAGACTTAAGTATACTAAGGCAAAAATAATCCCAAAACTTAGATAAATAAAAGTCAGAAGAATTATAGCTTGAAACGTTTTTTTGTTTATTCTGATTTGCATTTTCCTAATATTTTATTGTAATGATACGCTACTTTAACTGCAATTGAACAAGCTTGAGCAAGACCACAACAGTACCCATTGTCACTTTCTTCTAACATTGCGTCTCTCACATCTTCACAAGTTACTTCTTTGGATGAAGAAGAAATATTTTCATTAAGATAGTTAAAGTCCTTTAACTTTTGATCAATGAGTTCTAATAATTTAACTTCATTAATATTATTTACTTTAATAAATTTTATTGCAGGAACATTATCAAAATAAAAATATTGCAATACATTTTGAGCGTTTTTTGCTACATCAGTATTTGATTCTACACTAACAATTGATACAATTGTTTCATGATCTGTTCTTTCCTTCTGGCAACTAACTAATAGAAGAAAAAAAGACAATAGTGGAATTAAAGTTTTCATAACAAGTTAAATTTTAAATTACTAAGCCAATGTAATTAGAACAACTCAACAATTTTTTAATTTTCGATTAACGACATCTTTAATAGATAAATTGCAATATTTTATCATTTTGTTATGACTATTGATATTATAGTTATCCCACTTAAAATGGTATATTTGCAAAAAAAATTTAATCGATGACATCACGTGGTTCAATAGAATTAATGGCTCCAGCAGGGAATTTCGAATCGCTGCAAGCTGCTTTAGACAACGGTGCCGACTCTGTCTACTTTGGAGTAGAGCAACTCAACATGCGTGCTAGAGCAAGTATTAATTTTACGCTGGACGATTTGGAAGAAATCTCTAGGCGATCTAAAGAAAAGAATGTCAGAACCTATTTGACATTGAATACCATCATTTACGATCACGATTTATCGATTATTAAAACACTTCTCGACGCAGCTAAAAAAGCAGGGATTACTGCAGTAATCGCAATGGATCAAGCGGTCATTGCTTACGCTCGTCAAATCGACATGGAAGTGCATATCTCTACTCAGATTAATATTACCAATATTGAAACAGTAAAATTCTATGCCATGTTTGCCGATACGATGGTACTCTCAAGAGAACTTTCGTTAAATCAGGTAAAGAAGATTGTTGAGCAGATTAAAAAAGAAGAGATCAAAGGCCCATCTGGGAGACTTGTTGAAATTGAAATCTTTGGTCACGGAGCACTTTGTATGGCAGTTTCAGGTAAGTGTTATTTGAGTTTACATTCTAAGAACTCTTCTGCAAACAGAGGAGCTTGTAAGCAAAATTGCAGAAAGAAATACACCGTAATTGAGCAAGAAACCGGTTTTGAAATCGAACTAGACAATGAGTATATGATGTCTCCAAAGGATCTGTGTACTTTAGATTTTTTAGATCAAGTAGCTGATGCTGGAATCAAAGTTCTTAAAATTGAAGGTAGAGGGAGAGCTCCAGAATATGTAGCAAAAGTAATTCGCTCTTATAGAGAAGCCATCGATGCCATTGATGCTGGTACGTTTAATCAAGAAAAGGTAGCGGGATGGATGGAAGAACTCAAAAAGGTCTATAACAGAGGCTTCTGGTCGGGCTATTATTTAGGACAAAAGCTCGGAGAATGGAGTGATATTTCTGGATCTGCTGCAACTCAAAAGAAACTCTACGTAGGAAAAGGAGTACACTACTTCCCAAAAGCCAATGTCGCTCAATTTAAAATGGAAGCCTTCGATATCAATATCGGAGACCAACTGCTCATCACAGGACCTAGTACAGGAGTAAAAGAGTTTGACCTAACTGAAATGATGGTTAATGACAAACCTTCAGATTCTGCTAAAAAAGGAGATGAGGTAACAATTAAACTTGACTTCAGAGTTCGAGCTTCTGACAAACTTTACAAATACGTACCAGCTTAATGGTCGTTATCACACTACAACGAAAAAAGTGTATCGGGTGCAACTACTGTGTTGAAATGGCCCCAGGACAATTTCGTATGTCCAAAAAAGACGGTAAGAGTGTCCTTTTAAATTCTACAGACAAAAAGGGCTTTCACACCCTTAAATCTGCTGAAAATCACATCTTTGAAGACTGTGTAAAAGCTCAAGAAGCCTGCCCCGTTAAAATAATTTCTACTAAATTGGTTTAGCATTCAGCATTAGTCCACTGCATTAATTTTTTAAATCTTTACCATTGATGGTTTCTAGTAATTAGTATCTTTAGAGAACCTAATACAAGATACGATGAGATCATTTTTCTTTATTCTTATAAGTGTCATACTAAATGTAGCTGCTGCACAATCATTGCAAATTGATCAAGATCGTCTAGAACAGAGTTGGAAGACTCTTAAATCCTATGGTCACAATTCAGAAACCCTGGGTAATGATCGTATTGCATTCAGTGATTACAATGTTAAGGCACTGCAAATGCTACAAGACAAATTGGAAGGACTTGGAATGCAAGTTCATCGAGATGCTGCTGGAAATTTAATCGCTGATCGCAAAGGAAAAAATAATAAACTCAAGCCCATCGCTTTTGGTTCTCATATTGACTGTGTACCCAACGGCGGACATTACGATGGACAAGTAGGAACGATAGGTGCGATTGAGGTAATCGAAACCTTAGTCGAAAAAAAATATACTACAAAACACCCCTTACAACTCATCATTTTTTCAAATGAAGAGAGTGGCGTATTTGGGTCGAGAGCACTGGCAGGTGCATTGACTCCCTCTTCTTTAGAGGTCATGACCAAATCAGGCTATAGCAATGCAGAAGGAATTGAACGATTAGGTGGAGATGCATCAAAAGTACTTTCTATTGCTCGAGAACACGGAAGTCTTCATGCATTCTTAGAATTGCATATTGAACAGGGTGGATTTCTCGAAGAAAAAGGATTAAATATTGGAGTAGTACAAGGAATAGTGGGCCTACGTTGGTGGGATGTGACTGTTAAGGGAGTTGCCAATCACGGAGGAACTACCCCAATGAACAAACGATATGATGCCTTATTAGCTGCAGCAAAGTTTACTCAAATGATCAATGAGGTAGTGAACTCACATCCAGGAACACAGGTGGGTACTGTTGGTCGAATTCAAGCATTTCCAGGAGCACCAAATGTGGTGCCTGGTCGAGTAGAACTCTCCATAGAACTCAGAGACCTCAGTGAGGATAAAATTGACATGCTCTTTGCTGAAATTGAAAGGAAAGCACATTTAATAGGTAAAGAGTCTGGGGTGCGTTTTGAATTTAAACCCATCAGTGCAACTGGAAAAGCAGCGCTTACTGATCCTAGAATCCAAGATGTGATTGAAGCCAGTGCAAATAAACTTGGATATTCAAATCAACGCATGCCATCAGGAGCTGGTCACGATGCTCAAGAGATGTCCCATATAGCTCCAACAGGGATGATTTTCATCCCTAGTAGAGGAGGAATTTCTCATGCTCCAGATGAATATTCATCGTTTGAAGATATGGCAAATGGGGTGCAATTGTTGCTTGAAACGATTTTGGAATTGGACAAGAAGTCTCTGTAATAGTGAAGACTAAAATTAACAATTAGATAATAATGTCTTTACTTTTTGATATCGTTTAGAGGTCATATTTGTAATGTCTTTATAGACCGCTAAAATTCGAATCGTTTTTGTCAAACATTTTTTAGTGTTGAGGAGCAATTTAGTTGCTCCTCTTTTTTTTCATCTGAACATAACCTAGTCTTAACATTAAGTTAACATTGCTTATCGACTTTTGCAGCGACAAAAACAGATTCGAAAATTATGAAAAATTATTTTTTAGCTGCAATAGCACTTGTTGCTTTTGTATTTAGTGCACATGCACAACAAGGAGTTGATGAAACTTCATTTGGAAAAGGATTGTTAAATTTCACTGCAAAAGACAATTCATTCAGCGTTAAATTTGCTCCACGTTTTCAAGTTAGACAATACTCCTCTTGGGATGCCAATGGTTCTGGATACGACAAAGCAGAACACGGATTCTTGGTAAGAAGAGCACGTTTGAAATTTGATGGATTTGCATATTCTAAAAACCTCAAGTACAAAATTGAATTAGGGCTATCGAACAATGACTTGTCTGGTTCCAATCCCTACACAAAAAATGCTCCCAATCAGATACTCGATGCAGTGATCATGTGGACTTTTGCTAAAAATTGGGAATTGTGGGCAGGACAAACGAAGCTCCCTGGAAACGTGGAGCGCGTGGTGTCATCTGCCAATTTACAATTGATTGATCGCTCTTTATTAAACTCCAGATTTAACATAGACCGAGACTTAGGAATTCAATTGAGACATAAATCAAAGTGGTCTGATAACTTTATCACTCGTGAAAAATTTGCCCTTTCTCAAGGAGAAGGTAGAAATGTTACAAGTGGTAATGAGGGAGGGTTACAATACACGGCTCGTTTTGAGGTATTGCCATTTGGTGAATTTACCAAAAAAGGAGATTATTCCAATGCCGATTTAGCTCGTGAACAGTCACCAAAGTTAATGTTGACTTATACCTACAATCACAATAACAATGCGGTAAAAACACGTTCGGGATTAGGCTCGTACATGCAACTTTCTGATGGATCACTCTACCAAACAGATATCAATACGACTTTTGTTGATGCCATGTTTAAGTACAACGGTATTTCTGTTATGGCTGAGTATGCAAAACGCGTTTCCGATGATCCAATTGCTGTCAATCCTAACGGTTCTGCAACAGGAACTGTTGTATGGGACGGATCTGCAGTAAATGCTCAAATAGGATACCTATTTAAAAACAATGTTGAGCTTGTAGGACGTTATACTTCTGTCGATTATGCTGAAGTAACTTCTAAAGCTGACGAAAAACAATATACAATAGGAATTTCTAAGTATATTGTTGGCCATAAATTAAAGGTTCAATCGGATTTAGTTAAAACGTTTGTTGGCGGTGAAAACGACAATATTCAATTTAGATCAGGATTTGAATTACATTTTTAAATAACATTTTGTTAATCTAGCAATTGTGCAATTTAATTACTTTAGCACCTATTAATTTTGAATTATGGATAATATTTATTTCTTAATGATTTTCGCACTAGCAGTGCTTGCCGTTGTTGACTTAGTTGTAGGGGTAAGTAATGATGCAGTGAACTTTTTGAACTCTGCAATTGGTTCTAAAGCAATTTCTTTTAAAAAGATTTTGATCATTGCCAGTTTGGGTATTTTTATTGGAGCCGTTTTTTCTAGCGGTATGATGGAGGTTGCTCGTAAAGGTATTTTTATGCCTGGCGAATTTTACTTTGATGAAATCATGTACATCTTTATGGCGGTAATGATTGGAGACATTCTTCTACTAGACTTCTTCAATACCCTAGGAATGCCTACATCAACTACAGTTTCGATTGTATTTAACTTATTAGGAGCTGCTGTTGCTATGTCATTGATTAAAATTGGTGCTGATGAAGCTCAAACACTTGCTGATTTAGGAACCTATATCAATACACAAAAGGCAATTGAAATTATTACAGGTATTCTTTTGTCAGTTGTGATAGCATTCACTATTGGAGCTATAGTCCAATGGTTGTCACGTTTGGTGTTTTCATTTCAATACGAGAAAAAAATCAAAAATTTCGGTTTTGTTTTTGCGGGAATCTGTTTGACAGGGATCGGATATTTCATCTTTTTCAAAGGTTTAAAAGGAACCCCTTATTACAATGACATTAAAGGAGTCCTTGCTGAAAATGGAATGATTGTGATTGGGGCGATGTTTGTTTTTTGGTCTCTAATCTCATTATTTATTGACAAAGTTTTAAAGAAAAATGTACTCACCCTAGTAATTGCAATTGGGACCTTTGGTTTAGCGTTAGCTTTCTCAGGAAACGATTTAGTAAATTTCATTGGGGTGCCGATGGCTGCATATCACTCATTTGAAGCTTGGTCAGCATCTGGAGTTCCTGCTACTGAATTTTCAATGGAAGTTTTAGCTAAGAAAGTTCCTGCAGAACCATTACTACTTGTTATTGCTGGAGGTATCATGGTCGCTACTCTTTGGTTATCTAAAAAGGCCAAAAATGTTACTGAAACTGAAATTGGTCTTTCAAGACAAGGTGAAGGAAATGAAAAATTTGAGCCAAATGCCTTATCGAAGGCATTAGTAAAAGGAAGTTCAAAATTAGCAAATCTTCTTGGGGCGGCCCTTCCTACTGCTGTTCAAGAAAAAATAAGCAATAGTTTCGAACAACCTATCAATCATATTTCAGCAGATAAAGCTAAAGATTTACCAGCGTTTGACTTAATTCGTGCTTCGATCAATTTAACAGTTGCTGGTATTTTGATATCTATTGCAACTTCGATGAAATTACCACTCTCGACTACTTATGTGACTTTCATGGTTGCTATGGGTACCTCACTTGCTGATAAGGCTTGGGGAAGAGAATCGGCAGTATACCGCGTAGCTGGTGTAGTAAACGTCATTGGAGGATGGTTCTTTACGGCGATTTCTGCCTTTATCTTTGCTGGTGTAATTACGTATTTAATCTACTTAGGAAAGGGTGCTGCTGTTGCGGTTCTTTTATTAGTTGCTGCAGGTCTTCTAGTAAGAAACTACCTTTCATATAAAAAAGCAGCTGCTGAAAAATTATTGCCAGCGGGATTAAAGAAGTCTGAAAGTAAAACAGTTCAAGGAATTATCAGTGAATCTTCAGACAATATCGCTGATGTAATGAAAAGAACATCAAAGATTTATGAAAGTGTAATTTCAGGATTGGCAAAACAAGATGCTCAAAAGCTCAAAAAGAGTAAGAAGCAAATTGCGAAGCTTGAAGCAGAAGTTGAGGACCTTCGTAATCACTTATTCTATTTTATTAAGAATTTACATGAGACTAGTGTTAGAGGTAGTAACTTCTACATCACTGTTCTCGCTTATCTAACTGATGTTGCTCAATCTTTGGAATACATTGCCAAAAAGAGTTATAAGCATGTGGATCACAACCACAAACCACTCCGATACAATCAAATTAAAGATCTTCAAGAGATTCAAGCATTCATATCTGAATTGCTTATTAAAATTGAAAAGATCTTTAGTGATAAAGATTTCAAGCAATTAGAATTGGTTCTTCAATCTAGAAAAGAAGCTCTTGATTTAATTTCAACAAAAATTGATGAGCAGATCTCTAGAACGAGAACTGAGGAGTCTTCTCCAAAGAACACAACGCTTTATTTCAACCTCTTGTTAGAGACTAAAGACTTGGTGAAGTCTGTGATGAATGTAAGTGAAGAATATCACACTTCTGCTAAGAATTAATTCGTAGAAGCGTCATAAATAAAAAACCGAGTAAATAACTTACTCGGTTTTTTTTATGCTTAAATAATAAATAAAAGGTTTTACTATTCGAATCGAATAATGAAATACTTTTTCTTACCTCTTTGAAGGAGTACATAGCTTCCGTCGATAAGATCTTGTTCGCTTATGGTGTATTCTTCACCAACCTTTTCTTTATTGAGTGCTATGGAATTTTGTTTGAGCTCTCTTCTGGCTTCTCCGTTGGAGCTTAAGAAATTTGTTTTAGCAGCAAGAGCTCCAATCATGTCCAAACCTTCTGCTAATTCCTCTTTTGAGAGAACTGCCTGAGGTACACCTTCAAAAATTTCTAAAAAGGTTCTCGAATTAAGCCCTTTGACATCTTCAGCGGTTGATTTACCAAAGAGAATCTCACTGGCTTTCACGGCATTGTCTAGGGCTTCCTGTGAGTGAACCATCACGGTAACTTCTTCGGCCAATCTTCTTTGAAGTGCTCTTTGATGAGGTGCTTCTCGGTGTGATTCAATCAATCCTTCAATCGCATCTTTTCCTAAAAGCGTAAAGATTTTGATGTATTTCTCAGCATCTTCATCAGAAGTATTTAACCAATACTGGTAAAAAGCATATGGAGAAGTTCTGTTTTCATCGAGCCAGATATTTCCTCCTTCAGTTTTTCCAAACTTCGTTCCATCTGCTTTGGTAATCAGTGGACAAGTTAAAGCATATCCTTTTCCGCCTCCAATTCTTCTGATAAGTTCCGTTCCGGTGGTGATGTTTCCCCACTGGTCTGAACCGCCCATTTGAAGGGTGCAATTGTGCTCTTTAAAAAGGTGTAAGAAATCGTATCCCTGAACGAGTTGATAGGTAAACTCAGTAAAAGACATACCTTCTTTTGCTTCAGAAGAGAGTCTTTTCTTTACAGAATCCTTAGCCATCATATAATTAACTGTGATGTGTTTTCCAACATCGCGAATAAATGCTAGGAAACTAAAATCCTTCATCCAGTCGTAGTTGTTAACCAATACTGCAGCATTATCTTGATGAGCATCAAAATCTAAGAAACGCGATAATTGTTCCTTAAGTGCATTTTCATTGTGACGTAGGGTAGCTTCATCGAGAAGATTGCGTTCTTGTGATTTTCCAGAAGGATCTCCAATCATTCCAGTTGCTCCACCAATAAGTGCAAAAGGCTTGTGTCCCGATAGTTGAAAATGCTTGAGCATCATCACTCCGACAAGGTGTCCAATATGTAAGGAGTCAGCCGTAGGATCAATTCCAACATAGGCTGATTGCATTCCGCTGAGTAAGTGTTCTTCTGTTTCAGGCATCACATCGTGTATCATGCCTCTCCATTTGAGTTCTTCTACAAAGTTTTTCACTAGATATCGTATTTGTGGCAAATATAAGGATGATTTTATAAGAATTGTAGCTCACTTCTAAAGAAGTTCAAAGCTTATGCAGGATCCATTACCATTAGGTTGCATCCTCTAATGGCAGACTTGTCAAATCGACCTAAAACTTCAAAAGAGCCATCGGGATATACTTTTCCTAAATCTTCGGTTGCGATAAAAGCACAACTCTCTTTGTTCGCCAAGTCAATGATGTTAATTCCACCTGTTTTATGCGTTCCAATGAGCGATAAGGGATCTCTAGTGTCACGAATAGAGATCTTCATCCAGGGAGGTGTTTTAAACAGTCCGTTTCCTTTGGAATAAGCCTGTGAAAGAAGTTCGGTCATTCCGTATTCAGAGTGAATGGCGTTGACTCCAAATCCTTCTTTAAGTAATTCGTGAAGCTCTGCTCTAATGAGTTCTTTACGTCTACCTTTCATACCTCCAGTTTCCATAACGAGGGTGTTATGTAGCTCTATTTGATATTCTTCAACAAAATCCAATAGCGCAAAGGAGACTCCAATAAGTAAGGTTTTGGTGTTTTTGGATTCTAATTCTTTTAAAGTTTTAGCTAAGGAATCAAATTCATTGAGATAGAAACCTGATTGAGGATGCTTGCTCTCTTTAATGAGATCTTCTGCCATATAGATCAATGAGGAGCCTTCACGTTCTAAATAAGAAGGAAGGAGTGCTAGGACGCAATAATCATTAATAGGTCCATAAAAGTGATTAAAAGCAGTTCTAAAACTCTTGGTGTAGTGATTTAAGTCTTCGATATAGTGTTTTGAGTTGACACTGGAAGTGGTTCCACTCGAACTAAAGTAAAAATCTCCAGGAGTACCACAATACACCTCTTTGAGTTTAAAGAACTCTATGGGTAAATAGGGGATGTGCTCAAGACGTTGAACTTTTGAGGGATCCACTTTTAATAAATCACAAAACTGACGATAGACCTTGTTGTTTTGATGTTGATACGCAAATAACTCTAAGGCATAAGCCTTAAATTCTTTTTCGGTTTGTATGTTAAAGGGATCGCGCATCTTTAATACAAAGATACATCATTAGAACTGCTACTTCACAATCAATTTTCTGGTAGAAGTACGATTGTTTTCAGTTACTCGAATCACGTAGATTCCAGCTTCTAAATTTTGTAGATAAAGTGCTTCTTGATCGAGAGTGGTTCTAAGCTTCATAGCTCCAAACACATCATAGATGACAATTTCTTTAGTTTGATTGCTGTCGGTGGCTATATAAACAACTCCTTGAGTAACGGGGTTTGGGTAGATGTTGAGTCCTGGTACTTCATTAGTCTCTTGAGCTACAGAGATACCTATAGCTGCAATGAAAAACAATATGAAATACCATTTTTTCATCGTGAGACGAGTGAGTGAGTTGTTTGTTAAAAAGTTTAGTTAGCTAAAGATAAAAAATAAAAGCCAATAAAACTTCAAATAAAACATAAAAAAAAGCCCCATAAAGGGGCTCTATTTATTGAAAATCACTAAAAGTAGCTTATTGCTTTATCCAAGACGCTGCCCAATCAGGAATAGCGGCTCCATTTCCAGCACCTGTAGTTGTCCCTTCTGTCAGATGATCAGAGACAGCAGCGTAATCTGATATTACAAATCCTTCAGCTTTATTGTCGAATTGCATATTGGTAATTGTTAAATCACCACCATCGATTCTTGCAATGGAATTGGTGTCTGCAGTTTTAACCTTAACCGCTTTGTCAATTCCAGTAGTATAGAAATTGTCGATAGTGAATTTTCCTCCTCCTTCTTTGAAGTAAAGAGCTCCTTCGGTTACAGGACCTACTACAGTAATGTTTGAAAGTGTTGTAGTGGTCATAGGTGTTGCAGCACCGTTGTCACCGTTATTAGATCCTTCAATACCTGCTTTAGCACCTCCTTTGATATACCAATGAGATCCAGTACCGTTCCATCCGTCAGCAAAATCGATTGAATCATCACCTGAGTTGATCGATACTAAGTGAGTTGCATTTACGGTACCTCCAAAGAACTCAATTCCGTCATCTCCACCTTCATAAGATTGAACATAATCAACTGTAGTTCTAGAACCAACTCCAAAGAATGATACTCCGTTGAATTCTTTTGAAGAGTTAAAAGTAGCCCCTGTGTATTCTACTCTTAAGTATTTTAAAACACCAGAGTTATCATCTGTAACTGTTCCTCCGTAAGTCAAATCAGCAACTTCAGAAGTAGCAGTAGCACCTACGTTAGTTGGAGCTTTTCCGCAAAGCACTAATCCTCCCCAGTCACCTGCAGCAGGAGTACTTGCACTAGAAGTCATAATAACTGGAGCATCTGCAGTTCCATTGACGAAAATTTGTCCACCCTGAGCCACTGCGATATAAGAAGAGGTTCCACCAGTAGCTTTGATGATAGTACCTGCAGGGATGGTTAATGAACCACCGTCTTTAATTACAAGAGATCCAGATAAGTAGTACTCGATTGAAGCATCTAAGCTGATATCTGTAGTGATTTCTCCTTGAATATTTTCAGTAGTTGCAGCTGTAGTGTTGTCAAGTCCAATAGTCCAACCTTGAGTCCAACTTGGAGCAGCAGCTCCAGATCCAGCTCCTGTAGTGATTCCTTCAGAAATGAAGGATTGAGTTGCTCCTGTATAGTCATGAGCTACAAATCCTTCTGCTGAATCAGCAAATTGTACGTTAGTCATTACAAGATCACCAGCTTCAATACGATCAGAAGCATTGGTGTCTGTACTTTTTACTTTGACACCTAAGTTAACACCTTTAGCGTAGAAATTGTCGATAGTGAATTTTCCTCCACCTTCTTTGAAATAAAGAGCTCCTTCAGTTACAGGACCAACAACTGAGATGTTTGATAGGGTAGCAGTTGTCATTGGAGTCGCAGCACCGTTATCACCGTTGTTTGAGCCTTCAATTCCAGCCTTAGCACCTCCTAAGATGTACCAGTAGGAACCATTTCCAGACCATCCATCTGCAAAGTCGATGGAATCATCTCCTGAGTTAACAGAAACTAAATGTGTTGGATTTACTGTTCCACCGAAGAACTCTAAACCATCATCTCCACCTTCATAAGATTGAACGTAGTCAACTGTTGTTCCAGCACCCACTCCAAAGAATGATACACCGTTAAATTCTTTTGAAGAGTTGAAAGTCGCACCAGTATACTCTACTCTTAAATACTTTAATACTCCAGAAGAATCGTTCGCATCAGTACCTCCATAAGTTAAATCAGCAACTTCAGAAGTAGCTGTCGCACCTACGTTTGTAGGAGCTTTTCCACATAGCACTAATCCTCCCCAGTCACCTGCAGCTGGTGTTTCTGAAGCTGAAGTCATTACTACTGGATTTGAAGAAGTACCGTTCACATAAATGAGTCCTCCTTGCGCAACAGCAATATAAGAAGAAGTTCCCCCTGATGCTTTAATTACTGTTCCAGCAGGGATGGTTAAAGATCCTCCTTCACGTACGACTAAAGCTCCAGTTAAATCGTATTCAATAGATGCATCTAAAACTACTGCATCTGAAATATCACCTGATAATTCATTGTTAACAGGACATTCATTTCCAGAAGAACCTCCACAATCGATTCCAGTCTCATCTCCATCTTGAATTCCATTGGAATGAATATCTACTACAGGAGTTTCATCTTTAATACAAGAACTCGCTGTAAGTACTAATGATAGTAAAGCAAATTTTAAAATTGATTTTTTCATTATTTAATTTTAATTGATTTATGTTTTAAATTCTGACACAAAAAAACGCCTAGTATTTAAACTAAGCGTTAGTGATAATTTACCTTTATGTAATGCTTGTATTAACTAAAAGTTATAGGATAAAGAAAGCTTAACAGTAGCTCCTCGCTTATAAGAAAGGACTTCAATATTTTGAATATCTTGAATTCTCAGAACTTCTGGATTTAAGATGTTTTTAGCGCTCAATCCAAGACTTAGGTTTTTTGTGAGATCCGATTTAACAATGAGATCCAAGCTTCCTAATCCTTTGTCGACTAAATTTCCTTTTCCTTCTGTTCCTAAGGCATAGATTCGATCTGAGTAATAGTTGTATGCAGCAGTAGCACTTAAATTGCGATCTTTTTCAAATTCTTTAGAAAAACTGATATCAGCGTTGAGTAGTAAATCGGATGCTCCAGTAAGTTTATCAGAACTATTGGTGAAATCCACACTAAGGGGTAAGATTCCAGCAGCAGTGGTTTCATCGATTACTTTTTGAGCATCGAGTTCTTGATTGGATATCAAATACGAAGCATTAAAACCAAATGTCAATAAGGTTTTTAAGAATCCAGATTCTGTTTCAGTTTCGTGATTGATCAGATCTTTTCGTGTTTCGAATTCGACACCAAATACCGTAGCACTATCTCCTGTGTTGACATAACTTAAATCATTAGTAGCAGAGTTAACCGTTACATCGTTGATGGGGTTTTGAATGTATTTTGCAAAACCTCCTACAGAGATAAGCTCTGAACGCTTTGGAAAGAGTTCCCACTTTGCATCAAAGTTGTAATCTGTCGATGCGTATAGGGATGGGTTTCCAAATGATACCTGAGTCACATCTTCGTATTGGAATAATGCGCGTTCTTTAAATTGAGGAAGTGTATAGGTCTTACTCGCTGCTAATTTTAAGTTTTGATCTTCTTTCAAAGCAACTTTGATACTTGCTGTTGGTAAGAATTCAGTAGCATTAAAAGAAGCAGTGCCCCCAGTTGGATCTAAAGAAGTACTCCAGTTAATCGTCTGATCTATTTTTTCAGCTCTTAATCCTACTACTGCAGTTGTTTTGTCTGATAATTTGTAGGTCAAATTGGTATAGGCAGCATGGATATTTTGAGTTCCGTCATACGTTTGTGGAACAAGAGCAGAGGGGGTGTTTAAATTCCCTCTAAAGGTTTCGATAGAGAACAATCCAGCGTTTCTGTTTTCTAAGTTGAAATAGCTGTCGAGATTGTGAACATCCTCAACAATAGGCTGGTCAACAACTGATCCATAAAGACGTCTTGTAATTCTAAAGTTGAATTGAGTCGCTTTAAAGTCTACCGATTTCATACGTCCGTTGTACCCAAAAGTGAGAATACCATCGTATAAATCATCCTCATTTTTCTTGAATTTGTACGCTGCTTCAAAGTTTGCAGCAAATTCTTCTTCACTTAAGTTTTGAAAAAAGCGGTGGTTGTCTGAGCTGTTCAATGTTTGTTGAAAAGACTTTGGACCTTCTGGATTATCCCAATTATCAGGAGAAATCATTGTTTGTCTTCTGTCAGGAATCACATTTTGAGTGATGTTAAAAGAAGTACCCCAATTTACAGCGAAAGTGTCGCTCAGTTGATGCTCCCCTAACAATTGATTTACTAGTAGTACAGTACGATCAAATACAGAACGTTGTACAACAGCTCCTCCTTCAGGTGCGTAATCAAATGCGTCTACGACCCCATAGTACTCATTTTGAGATTGTGAAGAAGTATTGGTATACAAGCTGTTAAACTGTAAGAAGTGATTTAAGTGACGAACACCGATAGTTCCCATTGCTGTAGAGTTGGTGTTGTACTTGAAGGAGTCGTAGGTGAAATCTCTTCTAGCTAAACCAGAGACAGTAATACCTCCTCTAACGATTCCGTTTTGATAACTGAAATTATTGTCATGAGAAGCCATTCCAAAGATATTCACCTTGGTGTTTTCTCCTAAATAAAATGATAAACCTCCTTTTAAAGAAGCGTTTCTATTGATAGGGTTATTCTCAATAGTTCGGTCCCAACTCGTTGTGAAGTTGTAATTGTTTAACGGAAATAAAGGGTAGGATTGATAATAAAATCCTGATTTGTTAGGACCGTCGTTTAGGTAAAAGGTGTCTGCTTTTGACACTTCCGTGTTAACTCCTGATCCTAAAGAAATATCAATAAATGATGTTCCTTTAAAATCTTTAGTTTTAATATTGATATTCGCACCAGAAAAATCTCCGTAATTGGAAGCGATAAATGTTTTGTCGATTCCAATATATTCTACTATATCAGTGGTGAACATTCCCAGTTCGATATTCTTTCTAGAAGGATTGTTTGAAGGTAAAGGAAGTTTATTCAGTGTGGTCATATTGTAGCGATCACCCAATCCTCTAACAAAGATGGTTCCGCTACCTTCTTGTTTTGATACCCCAGTAGTCTTTGTAACCGCAGTGGCTGCATCGCCAACCCCTTTTTTTGCAAGTTCTTGCGATCCAATGGCTGTAGACATTGCCACAGCATTTTTTTGTTCTACTAAAAGTGCCGCTTCTGATTCTTTTGAAGTCGTTGTTACGACAACTACTTCTTCTAGAGCCATTCCTTGAGAGGCTCCTAATGAAAAGTCTGCTTTAGTGATCTCTCCAGCTTTTACTACTATGTTTTCGGCCGTGATGGTTTCATATCCTAAGAAGCTTATCTCTAAGGTATAAGTTCCAGGTTCTAGATTGTTGAACTCATAAAGGCCATCAAAATCTGACGTGGTTCCCAGTGAAGTTCCTTTGATGAGGATGTTCCCAAACACTAAAGGCTCGTCATTGAGCTCTTTGTCGGTAAGTTTTCCTTGAATTGTTCCTGTTTCTTGAGCGAATGAAATCGCAGTTGCAAGTACAAATAATGCTAGGTAAATTTTTTTCATTTCGAATCGTTAAATTTTGTGCAAATAACGTGTGCAAGCCTTATAAAAAGGTTAGCAAAACTTTACTAAACTTCTATATTAAAGTTATGCTTAGGTTAAGAGAATCTTAAATTAAGCCATAAAAAAACCCCCTTGAAAAGGAGGTTTTATAGAGTCTTGATAAAAGTTATTCTTCTATGTGAATTGCTTTCAATGAATAGCTAATATTGTTAGTGTGATCAGCTTCCACAATGAGGTCTTTGGTGTATAAATCTTGGTATCCTAAAAAGCGAACTTTTAATTTGTAAGTTCCAGGCTCTAAACCAATGACAGTAAAGTTGCCATCAAAATCAGTAGTTGCAGTTTTATTGGTATCTACTACCTCTACTGTTGCAAATGCAAGAGGACTGTTGTCAGCTTCAAGGTCTAAAATTGTTCCAGCGATGGATCCTTTATCATTTGCCATTTGAGCAAAGCTTATAGCAGACACACATAAGGCAATTAGTAAACTTATTTTTTTCATCGATTTAATTTTATTGCAAAAATATCCTACAAGTACAATGGTACTGTTAAGTCAGTATTATCAATTCGTTATTTGATGTTATGATTGTGTTAAGCTCATAAAAAATGCGAATACTAGTTAATTTTAAATAAAAATATAGTTGCATATATAACTGATAAACAGACATTAAAAACGCCTATGTTAAATTAAGGTTACCAAATTGTTAAGCCAATGTTTCCAAATGATTAATTTGTAATTTTATACTATATTAAAAATGAAATAAGATGAAAATAGTATTAAGCCTTGTGATTTGTATGTTAAGCACTGGAGTGTTTGCACAAGAAACTAACCCCAAATATACCAAGGATGGTGATCGAGTTGAAGCAGTTTATTATCATTCAAATGGTCAAGTTTCTCAACAAGGATTTTTCAAGGATGGAAAACTCAGTGGATTGTGGATGATGTATAATGAAGATGGAGAAAAAATTGCTCAAGGATATTATGCTAATGGTAAGAAAACAGGAAAATGGTTTATTTGGGAAAATGGAAAACTCAATGAGGTAGATTATATTGATAATAAAATTGTAAATCACATTCTTTGGGATCAAAAAGAAGCGATTGTCAATAGATGAAATTAGAATTAACTAAGTGTTTCAAAGCTCCTCAAGTCTGAAGGAGCTTTTTTTTTGATGTTATCTTAAAGTTAATTTAAGTTTATGATTCTGTATAAAAAGTCCTATATGCTTATTAATCACTAAATTTGAAGCATTATCTTAATAATAATTTTAAATTAATGAAGGTATTAATTGTAGATGATGAATCTGATATTCTTGAAATTGTTTCTTACAATTTAGAATCTGCTGGATATGAGGTCTATACAGCTAGTAATGGAATTGAAGGAATAGCATTGGCGAAAGAACAGCAACCTCAATTAATCATTTTGGATGTAATGATGCCAGGCATGGATGGTATCGAAACTTGTGAAAAGTTAAGAGCACTACCTCAACTGGATCAAACTATTATAGCTTTTTTTACCGCAAGAGGAGAAGATTATTCGCAAATGGCTGGATTTGAGGCGGGTGCGGATGATTATATAACTAAGCCCATCAAACCTAAGATTCTTGTCAGTAAGGTGAAATCACTTTTACGAAGATTTAATACTTCGGAACAGAAAGAAGAATCTTCTATCGAAAGCATTCAATTATCCAATTTAGAAATCGATAGAGAACAATATGAAATCAAATTAAAAGGAAAGGTGATTAATCTTCCTAGAAAAGAATTTGAATTATTAGCCTTATTGGCTTCAAAACCCAATAAAGTATTTACTAGAGAAGCGATACTTGATCACGTTTGGGGAAATGATGTTGTTGTTGGAGGTCGTACCATAGACGTTCACATTCGAAAACTTCGTGAAAAAATAGGTGACAAGCGTTTTAAAACCGTCAAAGGAGTAGGGTATAAGTTTGTTGAGAAATAATGGAACCTAAAGAAAAAAAATCCTACAAATTTGCCCTGCTAACCTCATTGGCAATTTCTGGTCTTTTAACTGTTATAACGACCCTTTTTTTGGTTGGCCAAGGAAATTTTGACATTGGATTTTCACTGCTTTATTTTTCGATTTCATTTGTTGTTTCATTTGGAGTCATTCAATTTAGAATTGAACGAGTCATCTACAGGAGTATAAAGCACTTAAGAGATACGCTAAAACTTTTAGAATCGAGCCCTGTCAAAAGAGATATTATCACTACAAATGTAAAATCCTTAACAGAAGAAATTGAGACTTATGCCATCAACAAGAAGATTGAATTGGAAAGTCTCAAGGGAAGAGATGATTTTAGAAGGGAGTTTATTGGGAATGTATCCCATGAATTAAAAACACCACTTTTTACCATTCAGGGCTATATAGATACCTTACTTGAAGGTGCAGCTGATAATGAAAAACTTCGTGTGAAATACCTTGAAAGAGCTTCAAAAGCTGCTGACCGTCTTACTTATATTATCAAAGATCTCGATTTGATTACCAAACTTGAAATGGGTGAATTGCAATTGGAACCTATCAATTTTGATATCGTTCAGGTAGTGGAAGCTGTCTTTGAAATGATGGAAATGAGAGCTGCCAAAAAGAAAATAACCTTGACCTTTGACACGAACTATTCTGCTGGTGTCAATGTGTATGGAGATCAAGAAAAAATTAGACAAGTCGTTACTAATTTGGTGGACAATGCTATTAAATACGGCAAGGAAGATGGAACTGTAGAGATCAGTATTCAAAGCATTAGTAAGAAAAAAATCTTATTAAGAGTTACCGATAATGGTGAGGGAATACCAAAAGAAGATTTACCGAGACTTTTTGAGCGATTTTACAGGGTCGATAAAAGTGGAAATCGCAAGCAAGGTGGTTCAGGATTGGGCTTATCTATTGTAAAACACATCATCGAAGCTCACGATCAAAAGATATTTGTTGAGAGTACAAAGGAAATAGGTTCTGAATTTTCCTTTACTTTGCAAAAATCTAAAGATCTACATCCAAATGGGGAGCAAGAATAAGCTAAAGCGATTTAAAGAAAACGAAACTTTTTCCAATGTCATTCAGCCTACTAGGGAAGAAGTAGTGACCAATGGTCTTGATCTCAAAGGAAATTGGAAAGCTAAATTTGGCAATGACAACCCCATCGTTCTAGAATTAGGATGTGGAAAAGGAGAATACACCATAGGACTCGCTCGTTTAAATCCCAATGTCAATTATATTGGAATTGATATCAAGGGGGCACGCTTTTGGAGAGGTGCCAAGACTGCTATTGATGAAGGACTTAGCAATGTGTGTTTTGTTCGAACTCAAATAGAACTCGTCGATCATCTCTTTGATGCAAAAGAAGTATCTGAAATTTGGATCACCTTTCCAGACCCTCAAATCAAATACAAGAGAACCAAACACCGTATGACCAATCAGGTGTTTTTGGACCGTTATCGAAATATCCTAAATGACACTGGAGTAGTGCATTTAAAGACCGATTCCGAATTCATGCACGGCTATACCTTAGGACTCTGTCACGGCCTTGGACTAGAGGTGCAGTACGCCAATCACAATGTCTATAAAAACGAAGGAGCACCCTCTGAAGTGTTAACTATTCAAACTTTCTACGAAAAACAGTATCTTGAACAAGGAAAACCAATCACCTATATGCGATTTAAACCTTAGGATGGAGTATTACAGCACCTTATTTTTTATCACTTTTTCAGCGGCCTTTTTAGGAACCATGCCTCCAGGTATGCTTAATTTAACAGCTTTAAAGATCAGAGTGAATAAGGGAAAGAAGAATGCTTATTTGTTTACACTAGGTGTTTGTATCATCATTCTTATTCAAGCACTCATAGGGGTTCAGGTATCCAAATACCTTTACAATCATCCTGAAGTGATTGATTTATTGATGAAGATTGCAATCGGAGTCTTTGCTATTCTCAGTGTTTATTTTTACGCTAGTGCAAAAAAAGTCAAGGATGAACGCACCAAAATTGCCTCTGATAAAAAACGAAATGATTTTTTAAAGGGGTTGATTCTTGCAAGTTTAAATATGTTAGCGATTCCTTATTATTCAGGGATCAATGCCATGTGGCGCTCTTCGGGTTGGATAGAGTTTAATCCGGTTGATACTACTGTTTTTGTTTTGGGAGCTTCCCTTGGTACGGCTGCTGTTTTACTCTTTTACGTTCTTTATTTTAAGAATGTCAAGATTGAAAAGCATCGTTTTAGCAAGCGTCTGAATTATATGCTTTCTGCATTAATGGTTATTTTGGTAATGATTACTGTGATTCGATTATACTATCGTTAGATGAAACAGGATACGACTGGTTTTTTTCAAAGAGTATATGAGGTCTGTAGAAAAATACCCTATGGAAGGGTGACTTCTTATGGAGCAATTGCACAGTATTTAGGAACTAAATCTTCAGCTCGAATGGTTGGTTGGGCTATGAATGCTTCTCATGGACTAGAGGATGTTCCAGCACATCGTGTAGTCAACCGAAATGGACTCCTAAGCGGTAAACATCACTTCGAAGGAACGAATCTAATGCAACAACTTTTAGAGAGTGAAGGAGTCGAAGTTACCGATTCTCAGGTACAGGATTTTAAAGTCGTATTTTGGGATCCGAATTTGGAGTTATAGCTTCCTAAATTCAACTCGTTGCAGTATCTTTACACTCTGATTTATTTAAATTTAATCTCATTAAAATGACTCTTAATAAAAAGGATATACTCAAGGCTCTCGAACTGATTTCTGCTCCTGGTGCAGGAACAAATTTGATCGAAAGTGGATCGGTTAAAAATGTAGTGATTTTTGGAGACGAGGTTGTTGTCGATGTTGAAATTGACAATCCAAGTCTACAGGCGAAGAAAAAGACCGAAGTTGAAATCATGAAGATTATTCACGACGAGGTATACCAAAAAGCAAAGGTGCAGGTAAATGTAAAGGTGAGTGAAAAAGCTTCAGCTCCTAAACCAAACCTCATCAAGGGTCAACCAATTGAAGGGATTCAAAACATCATCGCTGTAGCCTCTGGTAAGGGTGGAGTAGGTAAATCTACGGTCACCGCAAACCTTGCGGTAAGTCTTCAACAAAAAGGATTTAAAGTAGGGGTTTTAGATGCGGATTTATACGGTCCATCCATGCCTACTATGTTTGATGTGGTTGGACACAAACCATTAGCAGTAACGGTGGAAGGAAAGTCCAAAATGGTTCCCGTAGAGGCCTATGGTGTTAAGATGTTATCACTTGGATTTTTTACAGAGCCGAATCAGGCAGTGATCTGGAGAGGAGCTATGGCATCCAAGGCACTCAATCAATTGATTTTTGACGCCCATTGGGGAGAATTAGACTTTTTATTAATCGATTTACCTCCAGGAACAGGTGATATTCATTTGAGTATTATGCAAGCACTTCCAATTACAGGAGCAATTGTTGTGAGTACTCCACAAGAGGTAGCTCTTGCGGATGCTCGTAAAGGGATCGCGATGTTTAGACAAGAATCAATTCAAGTTCCAGTACTTGGTATCATAGAGAATATGGCCTATTTTACCCCTGAAGAACTTCCCAATAATAAATATTATATATTTGGAAAAGAGGGAGCTAAGAATTTAAGTGAGACCATCGAGGCGCCCTTCTTAGGTGAGTTACCACTGGTTCAATCAATTCGTGAAGCTGGAGATGTCGGAAGACCTGCTGCGCTTCAAGAAAATGAGGTATTGAATAAGGCATTTGATCAGTTGACCAAAAATATGGTGTCTGAGTTAGTAAAGAGAAATGAAGAATTGCCAGCGACTGAGGCAATTAAGATTACAACCATGGCTGGTTGTTCAACTAAATAAAGAATGAGTCCAGAAGAAGTAAAAATAAACATTGAAAAAGCACTTGAGGAAATCAGACCTTTCTTGCAATCTGATGGTGGGGATATCGACCTTGTTGATATTGTTGATGGTGTTCATGTAACGATTTCTTTTAAAGGAGCCTGTGATCGTTGTTCCATCAATCAGATGACCTTAAAATCTGGGGTTGAAATGACGATTAAAAAGTACGTTCCTCAGATCGAAAGTGTGACTGCAGTATAACTTCAAATTCTTTGGTTGAATTTCTTATCTTAGAGAAAATTTAACCCTCATGAAGTACTTATTTTCTGTATTATTCTCAGTTGTTCTCCTATCTTGTCAAACCTCTGAACTGACTGAAGTTCAGCAGTGGGAAGCACAATCCAAAAACATTGAAATTATTCGCGATTCTTATGGAGTTCCACACATCTATGGGGAAACAGATGCCGATGCGGTCTTCGGTCTTCTCTACGCACAATGCGAAGATGATTTTAATAGAGTGGAAGAGAATTATATCTGGGCTACTGGTCGATTGGCAGAGGTTCAGGGAGCGGAAGCAATTTACTCGGATCTTAGAGCAAAACTCTTTATGACCGAAGAAGAAGCCATTAAGGCTTATCAATCGGCTCCAAAATGGCTTCAAGAGCTCTGTGATGCCTTTGCTGATGGAATCAATTATTACCTCTATACACATCCTGAAGTCACTCCTAAATTACTGACTCGTTTTGAGCCATGGATGCCGATGTATTTCTCAGAGGGATCCATTGGAGGAGATATCGAACGCGTATCGATTCAGAAAATAAAATCGTTTTACGAAAAGGGAATGCCTTTGTCAACAGAGGAGGTTGCACTAATTCAAAAAGAAAAGGAATTTGAAGAGCCGGCTGGTTCAAATGGTATCGCAATCGCTGGATCACACACCAAATCTGGAAATGCCATGCTACTGATCAATCCTCATACCTCATTCTTTTTTAGACCTGAAGTTCATGTGGTTAGTAAACAGGGGCTCAATGCCTATGGAGCCGTGACTTGGGGACAATTTTTTGTCTACCAAGGCTTTAATGAGCATACGGGGTGGATGCATACTTCTACCTATACCGATGTGATGGATCTTTATAAAGAAACCATTGTTAAAAAAGCAGATTCATTGTTCTATCAATACGACGATGAGTTAAGAGCAGTTCAAATGGATGAAATCTCCCTAGCTTATAAAGACACTGAAGGCGGTTTAAAATCAAAAACCTATCCCATCTACAGAACCCATCACGGTCCGATTACAGGAATAGAAGATGGAAAGTGGACTGCAACGGCCATGCTGTGGGATCCTGTCAATGCACTCCAACAATCTTTTATTCGAACCAAGCAAGAGGGCTATAAAGGCTTTAGAGAAATGATGGAGATGAGAACAAACTCTTCTAATAACACCGTCTACGCTGACAGTGATGGAAACATCGCTTATTTTCATGGAAATTTTATTCCAAAGCGAAATGTCGCTTTTGACTTTTCAAAAGCAGTAGATGGATCTACTTCACAAACTGATTGGCAAGGAGCCCACCAGGTGGATGAAACCATTATGCTGCTCAATCCTGCAAATGGTTGGCTGCAAAACTGTAATTCAACTCCTTTTACAGCGGCTCAAGAGTACAGCCCAAAGAAAGAAGATTACCCTTATTATATGGCTACAGCTGATGAAAACCACAGGGGAGTACACGCCATAGAATTATTGTCAAAAATGGATAAGATTGATTTAGATGGCTTTATCGATTTAGCTTACGACACCTATTTACCTGCCTTTGCTGACTTAATACCTGGTTTAGTTACTGCTGTTGAAACTAAAAGCAACGACCCAAACATTATTGAGGCTGCTCGAGTATTAAAACAATGGGATTTTAGAACTTCGGAAGAGAGTATTGCTATGAGCCTCGCTCGTTATTACGCAATTCAAATTATGGAAGAGGTTAAACGTCCTTCAGGAATGAGTTTTATGGAATTTTTACAGTATATGGGATCAGCTGCTGATGACAATTTGAAAGTGGAACTCTTTACAAAAGCAAAAGGAGTTTTGGAATCTGATTTTGGAACTTGGAAAACACCTTGGGGAGCCATAAATCGCTACCAGCGTATCGATGGAGCTACTCGTCAGGCATTTAATGATTCCTTACCGAGTATTCCAATTGGATGGGCCTCTGGAAGATGGGGTGCACTTGCTGCCTATGGTGCTCGTTATACGAACAATACTAAAAAGATCTACGGTACTAGAGGAAACTCTTTTGTTGCCGTGGTTGAGTTTGGAAAGCGACTAAAAGCAAAGAGTTTACTCGCAGGTGGTCAAAGTGGTGATCCAAATTCCAAGCACTTTTCAGATCAAGAGCAGTTGTATAGAACAGGAACTTTTAAAGAGGTACTTTTTTATAGAGAAGATGTTTTAAAGGATCAACAACAGAAGTATCATCCAGGAGAATAGTTTGACTATTCTCTGATTACAACTAAAGTTCCTTTGGATCCAGTGGAGAGATTCCAAACCCCTTCTTTGAGAAGGTTTCCCTTCGCATCATAGATTCCGAGCTCTGCTGTGTTGGGTCCAGAACTTCCTTGGTTGAGAGCTACGAATTCGATCGTATTATAACCTTTGACTAAATCGATATTCACTCCTTTATAGGCACCAGACAGATAGAAATTTTCGTGAACGACTTCTCCATTGTGGAGTATTTTAACGCGATCTCCGTCAACAATTTGGTGATCTCTACAGACCACTCCTACAAATTTGTCATAGACTTTGACATTGCCTAAAAACATATCTCCAAAGATTTCTTTTTCTACTTCATTTTCACGAGGACCAACCTTTGGGTCGAAATCAAAGTACGCGCCAGCTTGAACTAAATTATTATTGGGAAGCATATTGATTTTACGCTTTTGGGGCTCTAATTCAATCTTAAACTCTTTGTTGTATTCCAGAGGATTCTTTTTGTTTTGTTTGAGAGGACTAATCTTTGGCATTCCACTGCTGTTCCCTTTTCCACTTTCAATAGGGATGGGTTTCCCAGAGTCTTCTTGGGCGTATACGCTACAGCTTATTAGAGCTATTAGTATGTAAATAAGTCTTCTCATTTCAACTAAAAAGGGCTGTAAAGATATAAAATCTTACAGCCCAATTGTTTTAAGGTCTTGTTAAAGTATTTTATGCAAAATACCAATAGATCAGTATCACAATGACGCAAATCGCCAACCCTACTTGCTTTACTTTTGAATAAGGCGTAATGTCGACTTGTTTGGTGTATTCTTGAACATAATCAGTAGCTCGTGGCCAAATTTTTCCAATGACGAGCATGATGATGACATTGAGAATAAACAAGATGGCCATCACATCAATGTAGTGTGGGTAGTTCTCAAATCTCGGTTGAAGAATAAATTGACTGATAATGTATAACACGGAACCAGAAATTAATCCGACTTTAGCTGCAAGTGCAGGTACTCGTTTTGTGGTATATCCGACTAATATAATCGTTAGAATTGGAATGGAATAAATACCGTTGACTTCTTGTAAATAATCAAATAAATTTCCAGCATTGGCAATCAGTGGAGCAATAAACATCGAAGCAATAGCTAGAACAACTCCAAAGGTCTTTCCGTTTTTTACAATGGTTTTTTCATCCGCTTCTTTATTGATGTGTTGTTTGTAGATGTCAATCCCAAAGAGTGTCACAGAAGAATTTAATACGGAATTAAAGGAACTTAAAATAGCTCCAAATAGTACCGCAGCAAAAAAACCAATCAGTCCTTTAGGGAGAACTTCAGCTACTAATTTTGGATACGCTTGATCAGCAACTTCCAATCCTCCATTAAATACATGGTAGGCGATCAAACCAGGAAGTACAACGATAATAGGACCTAAAATTTTGATAAAAGCTGCAAGGAGTAATCCCTTTTGGCCTTCCACTAAGTTTTTAGCCGCCAAAGCTCTTTGAATGATCTGTTGATTGGTTCCCCAATAGAACAATTGAATGAGCATCATTCCTGTAAAAAGTGTATGAAACGGAACGGGATCCGATTCACTCCCCATCGATTTAAACTTATCAGGATTGGATGAGATAAGTTCGTTCAATCCTTGCGTGATACTACCATCACCAATGAGAAGTAATCCAAATACAGGAATTAATAATCCTCCAATAAGTAATCCAATCGCATTGATTGAATCCGATACAGCTACTGCTTTTAATCCTCCAAAAACAGCATAAATCGATCCAATGATACCAATTCCCCAAACACAGATCCAAATGGAAGTCGTGTGAGAAACACCTAAGAGTTCTGGGATGTTAAACATTCCGCTGATCGCTACGGAACCAGAGTATAAGATCACAGGAAGTAATACAACGACATAACCCGTTAAAAATAGGGCAGAGGTAATTGATTTTGTTTGAATGTCAAATCGACTTGCAAGAAACTGCGGAACGGTTGTGAGCCCCCCTTTTAGGTAGCGTGGTAAGAGGAAAATTGCCGTGACAACCATTGTAATAGCGGCTAAGGTTTCCCATGCCATAACGGACAAACCACTATCATAAGCGGATCCGTTGAGTCCCACGATTTGTTCGGTGGAGAGGTTGGTTAACAAAAGAGAACCAGCTATGACACCTGCTGTAAGGGAGCGTCCTCCTAGAAAGTAGCCATCTGAGGATTGTTCATTGGTGTTTCTGGTTGCTAAATAGGAAATAACCGCTACTAAGAGGGTAAATCCAATAAAAGATAAGATTCCAATCATGTTAAAGTAATTTGGTTGTTGGTCACTAAAAATAGTGAATTAATTCTATTTTAAGGTCATCAGGTTTTTAACTATATATGTTCCTACTGCTTCACCCTGTTTGACTCCCTCCTCACAGGCTCTGCGGTAGTGAATACCACCGTAAAGTCTGGACATCGCAGCTTCGTTTGAGGCATCAATGAACGATTTAAAAGAACGATCACCTAATCCGTAGACACGTTCAGTAGTATCCAAAAACTCAAAGTTATCACCATAAACAGCAGTAAGGGCGATTGCTGCAGCTCTGGAGATTACCGAGTGACCTGAGGTATATTCTGGGAATGGTGGTGTTTGTAAGTGTGGTAGCCATTCTTCATCAATATACTGGTTAATCAATGTTTCAGGACGAACTACCAAAGTATTCCACTTGGTGTCCCAACAAGAGATAAATCCATCGAATAATGCTATTGATGTCATCATATAGGCATTAACTGTATGATCAAATGAATCGTTTTTTAATTCAGAAGCAATTTTCACAATTCCAATCCAATGCCCTCCAGGGGTAATTTTCTTGGTTGCAAACATCGCGTGTCCTTTGTGATGAGAAACGTAAGGGTTACAATCCCAAAAGCTAGCAATTTGTGCTTCTTCACTGTCTTTATTTTCAGCGATCATATTTCCAGTTTCATAAACCTCGATTAATTCTTTGTAGAATGGGGAGTCTTTATCCATAGTTACAGGATAAGGATCTACTGGAGGAAACTGATCTGCTGATTTCAATACCATTGGACGAATCTTGTTCCAGTGAGGTTCAATTCCTTCCATATAGTCTGGAGGAGTAGGCTTCCAATAGCGATCTTCTTCTTGGATCGTATATTTAGGGAAGGTTCTCGTCTGTTTGTAAAAATCACCATCAGCCCAATTTAAAATGTGTTCAGCTACTGCTTCACCGTATTTGATAGAAGCTTTAAATTCCAAACTTGACAACCCTTCATCCTGAAGTTGGTCATATAGTTGTTGTTGATAATCTTCTATCTTTTCTTCTGAGAATATAAGAGCCTTACCCACTGTTAAAAAGGCGTGAACAGCAGCTAAGTTAGGAATGACTTTGCGATCCTCTAAGGCGGGTACATCCGTGTAATCGGTTAATTGTCCCTGTAGTGATTGATATTTATCCGGATGCGCCTGTTGCATGATGGCATAGGCAGCAATCGATGGATATACGTGAACTCTTGATGCAATCGGAGGTGAAAAGATATCGTATACAATTACATCTGAGAGTTTTTGTTCTACTTCTCTAAAAAGAGCAGCATCATTTAAGTGATCTTTATATTCAGTTTTTTCTTCACAGCTACTAAATAACACTAGGGCTGTTAAGGTAAGGATGGAGAAAAATGCTTTGATTTTCATCTTAATTCTTTTTGGTGATAGTATAAGCACTATCGTTATTGGTCAAAATTATAAAAGTTTTATCTGAAATTTTATCAATCTTTCTACCTTCTAAATTAGCAGGTAGTCCAAGTGATCTGTTCTGGGTAAAGTTACCATTTTTAAAATGGCTAAGGACTCCTCCTGCATTAGATTTTGAAGGGCCTAATTCAGTTACATATCCACTGTAGTTACCCACATAGTAGAGATCTCCATTGTCAAAATAAACATCTTCTATTGTAGAAAGCTGCGCTTCTATAGGTAATGGAACAGCATTGTATTTAGTGTTGTTTTCATTTAAGAAGACCATTGAACGCAATTCTTTAATGCTTTTGGTTTGCATGATACTGTCTTTGCCAGTAAGGGTGTGAATATCTTTAGCCTTAGCAAAATCGCTGTATCTAACAAAGTATTTTTTAAGGGCTGGAATCTGAGAAATGAGTTTGTCTTTTGAAGCAAAAGGGACGTTTTCTCCAAAGAAATTGTAAAAAATAATCGGGTCTAAAAAGGTGTTTTCATCGTAATCATCTAAGTAGAGTTGGATGGGGTGTTCTTTCGAGGCCTTCCATTTTAAATTCAAACCAGCATTCCCAGCGATGATATCCATGGTTCCATTTTGATCGACATCTGCAACCTTTACACAGTTCCACATACCCTGGGTGTCATTTAATCCAAATTCCTCTGTTTGATTGTCGAATTTTCCATCTCCAATATTGATGAGTATGGTTACAGGCATCCAATCACCAACAAAAACCAAATCAAGCAAGCCATCATTGTTAAGGTCAGCCCACTCGCTATCCGTAATCATTCCAAGTCTAGCATGAGCAGCCATTTCAAAATTAGCCTTTTGAGTGTTTTTAAGAATATAACTATTAGGAGACAATCCATAACCACCAGGCATCGAACGAGTTCCTAAAAAGAGATCTTCATAACCATCACCATCGTAGTCTCCAGCAGCGATAGATCCTCCGTTGTAGGAGGGGAGTGCAGCCGGATATTTGATGAATTCCGCTTTGCCATTGTTGATGTACATTCGATCCGTAGTGTGGAGAACGCCTTCAACATATTCATTTCCTCCAGAAACCACATAGAGATCTAAATCTCCGTCTTTATCAAAATCGAATGCTTCTGCATCCTCATCTTCATGAATGGCATCGAGTTCAAATACTTTTAATTTTTTAGGTAGGTAGGTTCCATCTTTTTGCTGAAGAAAAAGTTCTGAAGCTTGGTATTTACCCCCACCGATGAATAAATCGTCCAATCCATCTCCATTGAAGTCAGCGCGTTCTAAGGCAGGACCTTCAATTGATAAGCGCTCTGGCATCAAGGGTTCTTTATCGTAGTCATTGAAATCATTTTCTCTGTGAACAAAATCAAATGGAGCAACTGTAAACAATTCATTGGAACTCTTTGTCAAATTTGAGGTCGAGTTTGATTTGCGATCGATTAATAATTGTTGATTTGCTTTAACATTTGAAAGCACTGTGGTTTTTTGATCGAGCCAAATCACCTTCAAGGAATCCAACTCTTGAATGGAACCTAATCCAAAGTGAATTTTTTGTGTGGAAGCCGATTCAAAGCCTCTTGTTGCTGTTAATTCTCGGTACCATTGTGAGCCGTTATTATAGGCGTAAACTTTTGCTCCGAAAGGATTTAATTTTGAATCAAATTGCAGGCTTAAGAAATTGTTTTTTACACTGTTGTTCTCGAGAATCGTTGCGGGTTCATTGATGTTATTTACTACGATATCTAAATCGCCGTCGTTGTCTAAGTCGCTGTAGGCAGCACCGTTCGAATAGGAGTCACTCAGTCCAGCTTCTGTCGTAAAGCGATCGAATTGATAGTCCCCGTTGTTTTTAAATACGACATTTGGAATTTTGATACTAGGCATTACTTTGATAAATTCTAGTTCTAATTCATCCTGATCCTCTTCGTTGAATTTCGATAGATCCACATCAGATTCGTAATTTATAAAATCAAGATCGTTGGGACGTTTGTAGATTCCATTTGAAATAAAAACATCGGACATTCCATCATTGTCGTAATCTTGAATTAATACCGACCAGCTCCAATCTGTAGCGTGAAGATTGGACACCATTGCCACCTCTTTAAAGGTTTCATTCCCATTATTGATTTGGACGTGATTACGAGCGAATTGTGGGTGATAACCGAAGGATTCTTTGATTTGAGAAACTTTATCTGAGTCTTCTCCCCCCGATTTTAAAAAGATATCGGGATCGTATGGCATCATATCCAAACTAAAAACATCCGTTAGTCCATCGTTATTGATGTCGGCAGCATCCAATCCCATTGTAAATCTGGAGCTGTGACTGAGTGCAGAATTACTCACCTCTTTAAAAGTTTTATCTCCTTGATTGAGGTAGATGTAATCATTTTCATGAAAGTCATTTCCAACATAGATGTCAATATGACCATCCATGTTGAGATCGGTAGTGCTGAGACCCAAACCATATCCAAGTGAACTTGAATAAATACCAGCAGCTTGGGTTACATCAACAAAATGGAGGCTCCCTTCATTTAATTTATTCTCTAATAATAAATCACCTGCTAGTTCATCTGTCTGTGATCGCTGATCGGATCTGCCGTAGTTTCGAGGGGTGTGTATCGAGTGATTAAGAAGGTATACATCTAAATCGCCATCATTGTCGTAATCAAAAAAACTCGCCTGGGTTCCAAAACGAGAAATGTCTAAACCAACTTCGGAAGAGCGCTCACTAAAGGTGCGATCTCCATTGTTGATGTAAAGCATATGATGCGCCTCTTCAAGGGATTTGTAATTACTTACTTTTGAAACATAGAGATCTTGATATCCATCATTATTGATGTCAGCAACGGTCACCCCAGTAGACCAACTGTCTTCAGTTCCAATTCCAGCAGCGGTACTGATGTCCTCAAATTTCATATTTCCTAAGTTTCGATACAGCTTGTCGGGAGTTTGATTTCCTGTAAAGAATAGATCATCGAATCCATCGTTGTCGATATCGATAATTCCAACCCCACCACCATTGAAGTAATAGAGGTATTCAATGATGTTCATATCACCTGTAGGCGTCAATGTGTTTACAAAGTCAACCCCGGTTGCTTTTGGATCCAAAGAATTAAAATGAATAGGGGTTTGTTCTGTGGTTTTGGTTTCACAGCTTAAGATCAGTAAAGCTACTAGACTAAGAAGGCTATAGTGTTTCATATTAGTATTGGTAGATAACGAGCGAGTCTGAATTACGACTCACTATAATTTTGTTATTGACTGATTTGATAGAGCGAATCTCACCATTTTGATGAAAGCCACTTTCTTTTGTTCGATTTCGAACGGTTCCTTTGCCGTCATTTTCTAAATAAATGCCATAAGTTGCATCGTAACGCCCCACCTCAGGTTTTACCTTGTACAAGTTTCCTCCCAGAAGTAAATCTTGATCTCCATCCTGATCAAAATCTCCTGATTCAATTGCAAAAATTGGAGCAAATTGCACCTCTTTTGGTAGAGGGGTTACTGAAAAACTCAAATTACCTTGATTGATAAAAAGCGCTGATTCAAAGTAGGTGGCATCTAGTTGTAAACTTTCTTCTAGAGTTACTTTGTCAAACATGGTCCTCATATTGGCATTTTTAAAGGTTTCGTAATTCGGAAACTTCTTTTTGAGTCCTTTAATTTGATCAATTAAGTTATGACGAAGATTGTAGGGGTAGAACTTCCCATCTTGAGCTTTGAAACTCATGATCGGATCTAAAGCACCATTGTTATCAAAATCCTTTACATAAAGTCGAATCGGATTGGATTTAGAGGCTTTAAATCTAGAATTTAGTCCGTGATTACCCGCAACAAAATCCATAAGTCCGTCCCCATTGATGTCTGTGGCCTCAAGGGTGTACCACCATCCTTTTAAATCGGATAGCGGATTGGACTTTTCACGTTGATAGACTCCATTATTATTGACAAATAACTCAATGCCCATAAATTCTCCTGTGATTATTAAATCGGGGTCACCATCGTTGTCAACGTCACTAAAAAGGGCATCTGTGATCATTCCTAGATCAATTAAGTCAGCACCAATTTGTTCGGTTTTGTCACTAAATTGTCCTTGACCATTATTGACTAAAAGATGTCCTGAACCAGGAGTTCCATAGGCATCGTTAACGGTACGTTCTCCCACGAATAAGTCGAGATCTCCATCGTTGTCGATGTCAGCGGATACGACTGCTCCTGTGTTGAAAAAGTTTGTAGCGGTAGGTAACTCATAAGGGCTCAAGTCAAAGTTTCCAGTTCCATCGTTGATAAACAGTTGATCGGCCAGGGTTTGAGAGAATCTTGAAAATTCAACACCCCCATTTCCTTGATATAGATCCAAGTCTCCGTCGTTGTCAACATCTATAGCAAGGGCTTTAATTGTTTCTTTTTCAACATCGTTTTCTAAAGCGAAGTTTGTATAGGTTTCAAAACCATCCTTTGTGCCCAATACCAATTCGCTTTTACGGTCTTTAACGCCAGGAATATAGATATCTTCATAACCATCTCCATTAAAGTCTCCATTAGCTAAAATTGGACCAGGAGTACTCATCATATGGTGTAATAAACGGTTTTTATTAAAATCGATGTAGCGATTTTCCTTGTGAACATAATCGATAGAGGGCGCTTCTTTTTGAAAGAGGTTCACGCTTAAAAGATCGTTGTTTGCCGCTGTCATATGAGCATTTGCGATATCGATTTCTAAGGTTTGATTCAGAGTAACATCTTCCAAATGACTTACCTTGCCATTTGGCCATTTTACTTTGACGCTTACAGGTCCTGTAGATGCTAAGCCGATATGAGGTCTTAAATCCATACTCGACTGAAACCCTCTAATGGGTTGTTGGTCAATTGTATAAGTGGTTGTTCCGTCATTTACGATGATTCGTGCTCCTATTCCAAAGCGGTTTTGTTCAGTGCCTTTTAATTTGAAATTGATGTAATTGTTTTGCGTTTTAGAATCGGCGTGGTTTTCATAGATAAAGGCAGGCATGTTGACATTGTTAACTACCAAGTCCAAATCGCCATCATTATCTAAATCACCATAGGCAGATCCATTAGAGAAACTAGGAGTAGTTAAACCTGTTTTTTCGGAGTATTCAAATTTCAAATCACCTTTGTTGAGATAGGCGTGATTTTTTACAGGATTTGAAGGAATGATTTCCACTAATTTTTTATAATCGACTTCTTGTTCACTGACAATAGAAGTGATCACTTCTTCGCTGGAAACATACTGTAAGTAATCTTGATCGGTCAAATCTCGATAAATCCCATTAGCAATATACAGGTCTTTAAGACCGTCGTTGTCCATGTCAAAAAATAAAGCACCCCACGACCAATCGGAGGCTTCAACACCAGCCAATCTCCCTACCTCGCTAAAGGTTTCATCACCGTTGTTAAGTTGGAGCATGTTTCTAGTGAATTGGTGGTAATAACCATTGTTGACATTATAGGAGTATTTGTCCCAATCTTCAAAAGTGGTTACGGATTTGAGTCGTTCGTATTCCGAAGGGAGCATTTCAGTGATAAAAATATCGGGTTGTTGATCATTGTTAATGTCAGCCATATCTGCACCCATAGAAGCGCCACTGATGGAATTGATCGATGATGTAAGTGTTTCTTTAAAGGTCCCATCTTGATTGTTGACATAAAGATAATCGCGCTCAAAGAAGTCGTTTGAAATATAAAGATCTTCCCAGCCATCATTGTTGATGTCTCCAACGGTTACCCCTAAACCAAATCCGATTACAGATCCATATATCCCAGCCTGTTCACTAACGTCTGTAAAATAACCTCCGTCATTTCTAAGGAGTTTATCGCCACCGAGTTCATCGCGAATCGGTCGTTCATTTCTTCTAAGATCAAAACTTCCAATGGATTGATAAGAATTGTTGAGTAAGTAAACGTCCAAATCTCCGTCTTTGTCATAGTCAAAGAATGAGGCGTGCGTAGAATAGCCTTTATCCGCTAATCCGTATGCCTCTGCTTGTTCGCTAAAGGTTAAATCGCCATTGTTGATGAATAATTCGTTTTGCTTATTGTCTCCTTTAACATCTCCTGAATTACATACATAGATATCTAAAAAACCATCGGCATTGATATCGACCATCGTCACTCCAGTAGACCACGCTTTTGTTCCTCCAACTCCCGCAGAAGCTGTTATTTTTTCAAACTTCCAATTCCCTTTATTGAGATATAGCTCATTTTTTTTCTGATTGGCAGTCATATAGAGATCCGATAATCCGTCGTTATTAATATCGCCAATTGCGACACCACCACCGTTGTAAAAGTTGCGGTAAGTGTACACATTAAATTCATTAGAAAAACCTAAATCATTTGAAAAATCAACCCCAATTGAGTCATTGTTTTTCAAACTGAATAACGTATCACTTGAAGATTCACAGGCATTCAATAGCAATAGAGCTACTGCTATTAAGGGGATCGATCTAAATAATTTCATCATTAGTATTGTTTTTGATTGAGGTCTTGAATTAAACCGATGACATCACGAGTGCCTTCGAGGTGCAATAAAATCTGGCGGTTTCCATCAACTTTGTAGTAGATAGGGTAATCTAGTTTTTCATTTTCAAGAACTTTGAATTCGTTACCTGGATACCAAATTTGTAAGGTATCCATAACGACCTGCAGCAATTCTTTGTTGTACAAATGTTCATTCCATGGCGCCCAACCCAAATATGAAAAAGTCATTTTTAAGCCGTTCATGACGCGCTTGTCATCAAAAGTTCCATAAAATAAGTAGCGAATAGGAGCCTTGGCCGTGTCATTCAGGATGTGCTGTACATTTTGATTGTTCCCACCGTGTGTAACAAGTTTTTGTTGATTTAAGGCTTTACACTTAGCAAAAAACTCGTCTTTGGTATCTTTAAACTCCAATCCAAATTTTAGTTCATTGAGTTCTAAGTTTTTCGCCATTTCTGACTTGACAGTTCGGTCGTATTCACTGCGTTGGCAAGATGAAAATACAATAGTTATGCCTATGATATAAAGGAGATTAGTCCAGTTTTTTAAAGTGAATCGAATCATTGTTAATGATGGTTATTAAGTAGGTTTTGTTTTGATAATTTGTCGTTTCAAAATTTCTGATTTCACCAGGAATATTTAAACTTGAAAGCTTTTTATTATTTAAATTCAAGAGCCACCCTTTGGAGGCATCTTGAGCTCCAAATTGAGGCTTCACACTGTAATTGTTTCCTCCAAATACAATAGAGGCCGTAGATTTGAGCGTGTGAATCGCTTTTATATTCGAATACTGTAGCTCAGAAGGTAGCGCTATTGATTCAAAACCGTTCTCTTTTTGAAGAAAAACAGTAGATGCTACTGTATTCATTGACTTTTGAGTGGCTTTTGCAAGCTGTTCTTTTGAAAATAACTCTTGCATTGAGGCTTGTGCGTAATCTCGATAGTATTTGTAGTCTTTTTTCAGATAGGGAAGTTGCATGATTAGTTCGTCCTTATCGTGTATGGGGTAATCCTTCCCATTGATTCGGTAGCAGAAAAGCTGTTCTTTCGTACCATTTTGATCAAAATCACTGATATACAAACGCATTTGGTCTTTATAAAAGGAATTCAATCCTTTGTTTCCTGCGACAAGGTCCATACTACCGTCTAAGTCGTAATCAATGAGTGCGATCGATTCCCATCCACCAGAAGTGTGCTCGAGACCATAGGAGCTGGTTTGATTGGTGAACATTCCTTGATGATTTTCAAATACACTGACAGGCATCCATTCACCAACAACCACTATATCGTCCCAGCCATCTTGATTGAGGTCCCATACCTCCATATCGGTAATCATGCCCAGAGATTCGAATGAAGTCACTGATACATCGTAGAAGTGACCAGTGCCGTCGTTTTCCAATAAGTGAAGATCGCCATCCATTCCGTAGGTAGCTGTTTTAAAGCGCTCTCCAATGATGAGATCCAAATCACCATCGCGATCAAAGTCCAAGGTTTTTGCAACCGAGGTACTAAATCTTTTTCGTGAATTTAAGTTAGACGACAATTCAAAGACCCCTTCGTTATTGATGTAAATTCGATCCTCTAAATTGATGGAATAGGGGGGGTAATCTTTTCCACCGCTTCCCACATATAAGTCCAAATCACCATCTTGATCTGCATCAAAAAACAGGCTACTGGTGTCTTCGCTATCTCTAGATTTTGAAAATGGCTTTTGAACTAAATCAAAGTCCTGGGCGTTTGAAATATAGAGACTTCCTAGTTGTCCTTTTGCTCCACCAATAAAATAATCATCGATACCGTCACCGTTGAGGTCTGCTCTGGAAATACAAGGACCTTCTTTAGAGAACATTTGAGGAAGGAGTCGTTCTTGATCGAAATCGACAAAGTTGTTTTCTCGGTGTTGGAATTCAAAAAGTGGTGCCTCTTTGGTATCACTTTTAGCAGTTGTTAAGTCGTATTTTTTAAGATCTGTGGCATCTTGATCTATTTTAAGATGTTGATTCACAGCAACTTGGTATTGAACTGTTTTTTTAAGGTTAGGCCAAAGGATTTCCAAACTATCGATTTGAGTAGCCTTTCCCAATCCAAAATGCAGGTAATTAGGAGCCGAACTCTCAAATCCTTTAGAGGGATATAATTCAGCGATTTGACTTTTTTGATTGTAATGGATGATGACTTTAGACCCGACTCCAAAGGCATTTTCTTTGCCGGCACGCAACGATAGTTTTAGGTAGTTGTTTCCGAGTGATTCACTTTTGTTTTCATAAACAAATGAAGGCATGTTGACATTGTTGACTACTAAATCTAAGTCGCCATCATTATCGAGATCTGCATACGCAGATCCATTTGAAAAACTGGGTTGATTCATTCCCCATGCTTCTCGCATGTCTTCGAATTCAAACCCCCCTTTATTTTTAAAAACTGCATTTTGAATCGCTTTTGAAGGCATGATATCGATGAGTTTGGAGAGTACATCTTGATCGTTTTGAATCATTTGACGCACCTTTTCTTCATTCGCCATATAGGCTAAATAGTCACGATCTAATAGATCTTTAAAAATTCCATTAGAAATATAGATGTCTCTTAAACCATCATTGTCCATATCGAATAGTAATGCAGCCCAACTCCACTCAGTAGCATCAATCCCCGATTGCCTTGAGATTTCTGCAAAGCCCTGATTTTCAATATTTCTTTGAAGGACATTTCTTGGAAATTGCTTGTGGTATCCTTTATCTTTTGCCAACTGATGTTTGTCCCAAGACTCATACATTTGTTTGGATTTTTTACGTTCCAAGGTTTCTGGAAGCATTTCAGTAACAATGAGATCCGTTTTTAAATCATTGTCCAAATCTGCTGCATCAGCACCCATCGAGCCCATAGACAAGGCTGTAAAGTAGTGATCGCTCACTTCCGTAAAAGTTTTATTTTGATTGTTCAGATAGAGGTAATCCTTTTCAAAAAAATCATTAGAGATGAATAAATCAGTCCATCCATCATTGTTGAAATCAGAAAGCGTGATTCCCAAACCAAAGCCAATTGCAGAGGAATATATTCCAGCCTCTTGGGAAACATTAACAAAAACACCGTTCCTGTTTTCTAAAAGACGGTTTCCATCTTTTGAAGGGATCGTTCGCTGATTTTCTATTAAATCATAAGCGCCAACCGATCGTATCGAATTATTCAGTAGATAACAATCGAGATCTCCGTCTTTGTCATAATCAAAAAATGCGGCTTGTACTGAAAGTCCTACGATATCCAATCCGTATTTTCTTGATTCTTCTTTAAAGGTGTAATTTCCTTGATTGATGAATAATTCGTTATGTCTGTTGGCTCCCTCAGGTAACCCTGACTTACAAACATAGAGATCTAAAAAACCATCTTGGTTAATGTCGACAAAGGTAGCCCCCGTAGACCAAACTCCAGAACATAGTACTCCTGCTGAGGTTGTTATATCTTCAAATTCCCAATTCCCTTTATTGAGAAACAATTTGTTGTCCGCTATATTACCTGTGAAATAGATATCGGTAAGTCCATCGTTATTGATGTCACCCATAGCAACGCCCGCTCCGTTAAAGAAGTTTCTATAGGTGTAAGGATTAAATGCTTCTGTATAACTTAGTGTATTTTCGAATGCTAAGTTCCCGGTCTCTTTTAGTTCAAATAGAGACTGATCAGCACATCCCAATGATAAAAATGCAATAAAATATAGGTATATTTTATTCAAAATAGGTTGTTTTAGTTTAGTTTGGCAGTCGCCACTAAGGTACTAATTTATCCGTTTTCCAACTACAAATACTCCTTATAAGAATGTTAAATATCGAGTGTTTTTGTTAAAGCAATTCCAAAAAAAAGGCCACCCAAATGGTGGCCTTTACTATTGACTCGGAATTTAATTCAAGTACCAGATCTTAGTATCCAGGGTTTTGAGTTAAAGTTCCATTTGAGTTTTGAATTGCTTGAGCAGGAATTGGCATTACAGTTCTGTAAGCATCACTGTTTGATTTTTCCCACCAAGAAGCACCCCATTTTCCGAAACGGATCAAGTCAGTTCTACGAGTAGACTCCATGAACATTTCACGTCCTCTTTCAGCTAAGAAAGAATCAGCAGTAACGGTTAAGTTTCCTAATCCAGCTCTAGCTCTTAAAGCATTTACATCAGGAGCAGCCAATGACCAGTCTCCAGCAGCTCTAGCTTTTGCTTCAGCTCTCATTAAAAGAACATCTGCGTAACGAACGATTGGGTAATCGTTGTCAAGGTCAGGTCGAGCAAATAATTTGAATCCGAACTTTCCTAAGCGCACTCCACCAGTTCTTGAAGCATTTGGCTCCAATTCATTGATTTCAACTGAGTAGCTAATTGCTGGATCTTCTGAATCAGATGCTAAATCCACGATTGCGTTTCCGTTGTAGTCTAACTGTGGACCTACTAAGAAGTTTGCTTTTTTACGAGCATCACCATCTTCGTATGAGTTGTAGAAGTCAGCTAAAGCAGAATATCCATTCCAAGGTTGATCTTGGAATTTGTAAGTCTCTTGTGAAGCGTAGTGTAAAGACATTTGGTGGAAGTTCATTCCTCCAGCAGAAACCTCATTGTACTCTACTGACCAGATAATTTCTGGGTTATCACAGTTGTTCGCAGCAAATACCGTAGCATATCCAGTTAAGTTAGCAGGATCAGAATCCACAGCAGGACGCTTTGATGGATTAGGTCTTGAAACTGAATTGTCAGCTAATTTGTAAGAGCTGTTATCGATGATGTAAGATGCAGCAGCTTCCGCTTGAGCATACATAGGTACACCAGCATATACTTCAGCATTGAGGTATAAGCGAGCTAAGATTGCTAAAGCAGCATATTGATTAACACGGTATTTTGTATCAGCAGTACCAAGTGGAGATGAAGCTAAAGCTCCTGCTAAATCACCTGTTACATCGTCTAGAGTGATCCCTAAACCAGCTAATAAATCATCGTGAATTCTGTAAAAAGCATCACTTCTAGAAAGTTGAGCAGAAGCACCGCTTTCAGTAACGTATTTAATACGTCCATACATATCCATCAATCTCCAGTGTAAGTATGCTCTTAAAACTTTTGCTTGAGCTACTAAACCAGCGTTACCGCTCACTGAGTTTAGGGCCGCATTCACCTCTGCAATAGAGTTGTATTGTTGGTCCCAAGTTCCTGTGATAGGTCCGTTGGATGAAGTTTGAGTATGTCTGTGTACATCTAACCAGATTCCACCATCATACCAGTCACCACCCTTTTGAGTTACAGCCATTTCATCTGTAGAAACGTTCTGAACAGAGAAGTATCCACCGTGGTTTGCAGTACCAGCATTTCTGATCGCAGCATAGGCTCCAGAAAGGGCGTCAGATGGCCCTGGATCTGCACAGTAAGATTGGTTTACCACACCGTCAACTACGACTTCTTGTGTTAGCTCTCCTACTAAATTTTCTTCTAAGTCGGTACAAGAGTAAGTTAACCCTACAAGTCCCATACCTAACATTAATCTATATATATTTTTCATTGTCATTATTGTTTTTTATAAGTTGATATTAACTCCTAAAGTGAATGAACGAGCAGTATAGTAGCTATTTCTTCTGTCCATACCTGGAGCTAATGGGTTACCATTATCTTCAATATCTACTAACGCAGGCTCTGGATCAGTTCCTGAATAGTTAGTTAAAGTAAACAAATTCTGAGCGTTTAATGAAACTGTAACAGATTTGAAAGCATCACTGTTTAAGTTCAAAGGTCTTGAAATTGTCAAGTTGTCTAATCTGAAGAAATCAGCTTTCTCAACATAGTAAGAACTGAACTGAGCGTTTGTGATTTCATCTGTAGCATACTCAGTGTTTACATAGTTGTATGATTTTTGTGATCCAACTCTTGGCTCATAGAATACACGGAAAGAGTTTACTAAACTGTGTCCGAATGCTCCTCTGAAGAAAGCGTTGATGGTATACTCACCTAATGTTAATTGGTTGGTCCAACCTAATTCGAAATCAGGAGTACCTTTACCTAATACCTCGAAATCTACATCCTCGTTAAGAGCGTTCCCTTGATCGATGTTTAATACACCATCTCCGTTAACGTCAACAAAGTTTTGAGATCCGTTTGTAGTAGTTCCATCGTATACAGGTCCCCAGATTTGTCCGATTTCTTCTCCTTGCTTTACGCGGATCGCGAAAGTTGAGTTCTGTCCTGGAGATCCCATGTTACCAAATACTTGTGCATCAGAAACGTATTCATCTAAAACAGTTTTGTTTCTTGATAAAACAATTCCAGTGTTGTAATTGTCTGTCACATCGTAGTTCAATGCTAATTCAAATCCTTTTGAAGTCATTGTACCTGCGTTGTCCCACTGAGAAGAGTATCCGTTGTTTTCAGTAGCATCTAAAGCTCTTAAGATGATGAAATCTTTAGATGTTTGAGAATAGATATCTAAACTAGCAGTTAAACGATCTGTGTTTAAATCAAGACCAAAGTTTGTTTCTGATTTTTCTTCCCATTTAAGATCTGGGTTCGCAAGTGATGAACGGAAGGTAGTACCTCCAGTAGTTCCACCACCAGCCCATCCGAATGGGTAGATGTTTTGAGTAAGACCGTACTGTGATGGTAAGTTACCAGTAACCCCGTAAGATAAACGAGCTTTTAATTGGTTTACACCGTCAAAGTTTAAGTACTCATTTAAGTCAGTACCAATACCAACAGCTGGGAACGTTCCCCATTTGTTGTCTCCAGCAAACTTGTTAGAACCTTCTCTACGAATTGAAGCGTTTAAGAACAAGTTGTTGTTCAATGTCAAGTTCACACGTCCAAAGTATGCAGCGATTAATTGGTCAGGAGATTTATCAGAGTTCGCTCCGATTAAACCAGCGTTTAATAAATCTTGTGCGTATTCAATAGCGTCTACATAGTTAATTTCAGTTCCAGGGAAGTCACCAGCTGTAAATGTGTGTGACTCAAAGTTTTGTTGTTGGAATGAATAACCTCCAGTTAACACTAAGTTTAACTTGTCAGAAGCTTTTGTGTAAGTAGCATAAGTCTCCATCAATTTGAAAGAGTACTCATCATCGTAGAAAGTTGCAGAACCTTTTCTTGTTAAAGAAGTAGCATTACCGTTCCAAAGTGATGTTGGAGCGTAGTACAATTTGTTTCCGTAACGAGAAGTTTGTTGACCAGCTCTGAAGTATACATTGATAGCATCAGATAAGTCGTAAGTTAAATTAGCAGAGTAGTTTAACTCAACTTTCTTACCAGAGTTAATGTTTTGGTTGATGATTGATACAGGGTTGTATGAATCAAATAAACCTAAAGTTTCAAAGTATCCACCAAAAGTAGAACCGTCAAATGCATAAGGAGCATCAGCACCGTAGATTGGAGCAGTTGGGTTGTACAAGGTAGCATAACGAAGTGCTTCGTTGAAACCGTTTTGTTGTTTTCTATCAGTAAATGAAGTGTTGATTTCAACTCTTAATTTATCGTTTAATACTCTAGTTGAAAGATTTAATCTTCCGTTGATTTGTTGGAATCCTGAGTTTAAAAGAATCCCTTCAACATCTCTTGAGTTTAATGAAGCACGATAGCTAGTAGAACCAGCTCCACCTGAAATTGATACGTTGTGGATTTGTGTAGCAGCATCTCTTGTTACTGCATCCAACCAATCAGTTTTTGACCCTAAGTCACGACCACCTTGAGCGATGAATTCGTCTGGAGTCATTAAATCGATTTGGTTCGCGATTTGTGAAACAGAGTACTGTCCGTTGTAAGAAACTTGAGTTTCTCCAGCTTTACCGCCTTTAGTTGTTACAAGAATAACACCAGAAGATCCACGAGAACCGTAGATAGCAGCTGCAGAAGCATCTTTTAATACGTTGATGCTTTCGATATCGTTAGGGTCAACGTTTGCAAGTGATGCACCGATAACACCGTCGATAACTACTAAAGGAGAAGAGTTAGCTCCAATAGTTGAAAGACCTCTCAAACGAATTGTAGCTCCAGAGTTTGGGTTCCCACCTTTGTTGTAGATCGATAAACCAGCAACTTTACCTTGAAGTAATTGAGAAGCATCGTTGATAGCTCCCTTGTTGAAAGACTCCTCGTCCACAGCAACTACTGCAGAAGTGATTTCCTTCTCTTTTTGAGAACCATAACCAGTCACGACAACTTCATCTAATTCGTTGGCAGCCTCAAGAACAACATTAATTGTGTCTTGACTTCCTACTGCAACCTCTTTTGCGTTGTAACCAACAAAAGAGAAAACCAATACGTCTCCACTACCAGCCTCGATTGAATAATTACCATCGAAGTCTGCAGTAGTTCCTGTAGCAGTACCTTTAACAACAACTGTAGCACCTGGTAAAGGACCATTTGCATCAGAAACGTTACCTGATACCGTCTGCGCTCCTGCTAAGCCGAAACACATAAGTGCACCAACTAACAGAAAGCTTTTAAGTAGCATAATTTTCATAAATAGTTAATTTTAAGTTTAGTTAAATTTTAGTTTTTAAAATGTTAAAAATTAGCAAATCATTGTTAATCAGCTAATTATGTAAACAACACAAATTTCATTTAGCTCTTAACTAACAAGAGTTTTCAAATGAGATTTTGATAATTTACACCAATATTTATTTCTATTTCTTAATAAATACTAGTTATAACTAGCATTCTAACAATTCTTCAAGTGCAATAATAAACAAAAAGCATATATGATTCAAGGAAAAGCTGTTTTTTAACAGCAAGATTTTAACAATATCTTAACGAAAACCTTGTAGTAAGATTATTTAGGCAAAAAATTGGGTATAAAACCATCAAAATGTTAATAATCACACGATTTTAATAAGTTAGGTGATAAATTATTTTGAATACAAATTGCTTGTCAACTGACTGTATTAACTGATTGAAATACAATTTAAATGATTTTGGAGTTCCTTTTTGTAAAATGATTTGATTTAACTATAAGGTTTTATTAAATAGTTTTTTGATACTCATCAAGTTATATATGGTTTTTAGTGAAAACGTTTTAGTAGATTTTACCATTTTGACTTAGAAACTAGTCTTTAAGTTTTTACATTTGCCTTCACCAAAAGTTAAACCTAATTATAATTTATAGCATTCTCTCGAGTGCTTGTATCACACAACATATGACAATAAAAACAAAAGGATTTGTATTTGATCTCGATGGAGTCCTAGTTGATACCGCTAAATATCACTATTTAGCATGGAAGAAATTTGCAGAGGAATTCAATTATGATTTTACTGAAGAAGAAAATGAAGAGTTTAAGGGAGTGAGTCGTAAGCGCTGTTTGGAGATATTACTCAATAAGGTAGGTGTTGAAGCTAATCAGGATCAAATCGATCAATGGCTCATTCAAAAAAACGAGGATTACCTGTCCTATATATCTGAAATGAATCCATCAGAGGTACTTCCAGGAGTCAAAGATTTTTTAGACTCTTTAAAATCGAAAGGAATTCCTATGGCAGTAGGATCAGCGAGTAAAAATGCTGTTCCCATATTGGAAAAGGTTGAACTATTGTCGTATTTTACAGATATAATTGATGGAAACAAAGTATCAAAGGCAAAACCAGATCCAGAAGTTTTTGTCTTAGCGGCAAAAGCGCTTCATGTTAAAGCCGAAGACACAATTGTATTTGAAGATGCCATCGCAGGAATTCAAGCAGCTAATGCCGCTGGAATGCTGTCTATTGGAGTAGGTGATCAAAATGTTTTATGTGAAGCTGACTACAATATTGAAAATTTTAATGATATTACTAACGAATTTTTAACAGAACTAATAGGATGAATCAAGATTATATAAAAGCGAACCCTTGGAGTATTATAGAAGAGGGGTACAATGCAGATCAGGTAAAATCATCAGAGAGTTTATTTAGTATTGGTAATGGGGCCATGGGTCAACGTGCTAATTTTGAGGAATTTTATTCTGGTCCAAGTTTTCAAGGAAGCTATATAGGAGGAGTTTACTATCCTGATAAGACGAGAGTGGGATGGTGGAAAAACGGATATCCAGAATACTTTGCTAAGGTTCTCAACGCACCGAGCTGGATTGGGATTCACATTGAAATCAATGGATCTGTTTTAGATTTGAATACTTGTAAAGCAGTTCGTGAATACCGAAGAGAACTCAATATGAAAGAGGGGTGGCACAAGCGTAGTTTTGTAGCGACACTTCCGAACGATGTCGATGTTGCTATTGAAGCGACGAGGTTTTTGAGTATGAATTACGATGAAATAGGAGCAATTAAATACGCATTGACTCCATTAAATCAAGATACGAACATATCTGTTAATTGCTTTTTAGATTCAGGGATCAAAAACAATGATTCTAACTGGGACGATGATTTTTGGAAGACTACTGCAGTAGAATCTGAAGAAAATACAGCTTTTATATCTGCTCATACCTTAAAAACAGAGTTTAAAACCTGTACCTACATGGGAGCTGAACTATTTGTAGATGGAAAAAAGCACAGTCAATCTCATACGGTAGAAGAAAGTGAAACCTATGTGGCTCATCATTATGAGTTGGATCTCAGCGAAAACCAACAGTTGGTAGTTTACAAATACGGAGGATATGTAGTTGAACGAAATCATCCGGATAAAACAGTGGTTGAGGCTGCAAAGAAAGCTGTCAACACTGCTCTGTCAATTGGATTTGACAATTTACTTGAAGATCAAATCAAGGCTTGGGAGCTCATATGGTCAACTTCTGATATTGTAATTGATGGTGATGTTAAGGCACAACAGGGAATTCGTTTTAATGTCTTCCACCTTAATCAAACCTATTCTGGAAAAGATGCCAGTTTAAATATTGGCCCCAAAGGTTTTACAGGAGAAAAGTACGGAGGAAGTACTTACTGGGATACTGAAGCCTATTGTATTCCTTTTTATATGGCGACCAAAAATGAGGAAGTTGCTAGAAACTTACTTCAATATCGATACAATCAATTGGATAGAGCCATTGAAAATGCTGGAAAATTAGGATTTACCAATGGTGCAGCACTTTATCCAATGGTTACAATGAATGGAGAAGAGTGCCACAATGAATGGGAGATTACCTTCGAAGAAATTCACCGTAATGGCGCCATTGCTTTCGCAATATTCAATTACTATCGTTACACTGGAGATTACTCTTACATTCCAGAAGCAGGTTTGGAAGTGCTCATTGGAATATCGCGTTTTTGGCATCAAAGAGCGACCTATTCAGCTCAGAAAGATAAGTATGTGATCTTAGGGGTGACAGGTCCAAATGAATACGAGAACAATGTCAACAATAATTTCTACACTAATTATATAGCTAAATGGTGTATAGAATATACATTAGAACAAATTAAAAAGGTCAAAGATGGTTATCCAGATGACTTCAGCAGAATCATGGGTGTCACCAAGTTAAAGAATGCTGAAATGGAACTTTGGAAGGCAGTAGCAGATCAAATGTATTTTCCTTATGACTCAGAACGCGATATTTTCTTACAACAGGATGGATTCTTAGATAAAGAACTCAAAACTGTTGATCAATTGACTAAGGAGCAACGCCCTATCAACCAAAAATGGAGTTGGGACCGAATTTTAAGGTCTCCTTATATCAAACAGGCAGATGTTCTTCAAGGATTTTACTTTTTCGAAGACCACTTTGATTTAAAAAGCCTTGAGCGTCACTTTGATTTCTACGAGCCATTTACAGTTCACGAATCTTCGCTTTCTCCATGTGTTCACTCCATACAGGCTGCGAAGTTAGATCGTATGGATCAAGCTTATGAGTTCTATTTGAGAACTTCTAGGTTGGATCTTGATGATTATAATAAGGAAGTGGAAGAAGGACTTCATATTACTTCAATGGCAGGAACCTGGATGAGTATTGTAGAAGGTTTTGCAGGAATGAGAATTGTTGACGATAAATTGTCATTTAATCCAAAAATTCCAAAACAATGGGATTCGTATTCATTCAAGATTAACTTTAGAAATAGAATTCTCAAAATTAGTATTGATCAGTCTCAAATTTCAATAACCTTATCAGGTGACAGTCAAATGTCGATGAGAATTAACTCTCAGCGTGTCGTTCTCAATCCATCAGAGGAAACCAAAATTGCACTTTAAAATGAAAAGGTTTATACTTGGGCTACTTTTAATCAACTTAATTTCTTGTACAGAAATGAATCAAACACAGACTAAAATTGCTCCAATTTCTAAGGAGCGTATCGCAAATGCGGTGATATATGAAGCAAATATAAGGCAGTATTCTCCTCAAGGGAGTTTTGAAGCCTTTACCAATGATCTTCCTAAACTAAAAGAATTAGGAGTTGATATTATTTGGCTGATGCCGATTTACCCAATTTCTACTACTAAGAGTAAAGGAACTTTAGGTTCTTATTACGCAGTTTCAGATTATCAAAAGGTCAATTCTGAATTTGGAACTCTTGAAGATGTTAAGAGATTGATCGATACTGCCCATGAATTGGATATGTATGTTGTTTTAGACTGGGTTCCAAACCACACAGGATGGGATCATGTTTGGTTAACACAGCACCCTGATTGGTATACTAAAGATGAAAATGGAAATCCCACACATCCCGTAGGTACTGATTGGACCGATACCGCTGATTTAAACTATGACAATCAGGATATGAGAGCTCAGATGCTTGAAGATATGAAGTATTGGATCAATGAAACGGACATCGACGGCTTTAGATGTGATATGGCTGGAATGGTCCCTACTGATTTTTGGGAGCATACGATAGCTCAGCTTAGAGCTTTGAAGCCAATTTTTATGTTAGCTGAGGCATGGGAGCCACATTTAATTCAAGCAGGATTTGATATGGTATACGGATGGGAAACTCATCACCTCTCCAATGACATTGCAAATGGACATAAGCCAATCGATGATTTTAGAGCTCGAATGGAAAATGTTAAACAGCAGTATTCAAATGAGGCCATCTTGATGAATTTTACATCCAATCACGATGAAAATTCATGGAATGGTTCGGTTCACGAACGCTTAGGAGGCGCTATTGAAACAGCCGCTGCATTGATGTATACTATCGCTGGTATGCCACTTATTTACAGTGGACAGGAATACGATTTAGACAGAAGACTACTCTTTTTTGAAAAGGACAGTATCGATCGCACTAAAGGTCATATGTACGATGTATATAAAAAGTTAGGTCAGCTTAAAAAGGCTACTAAAGCTTTAGATACCGGAGTTGAACCAGCCTCCTATCAAAATATTGACAATAGTGCTAACGATAAAGTATTGTCATTTTTAAGAGAAAAGGCAGGTGATCAATTGGTTTACTTAGCAAACTTTAGTGCTGAACCAGTGACTGTACAACTGCATCAATCAGGCTCTTTTAAAGATTTCTATTCTGGGGAATCTGTCAGTTTAGAAAATTCCTTTGATTTAGCTCCATACGCTTATCGAATTCTCTTGAACAACTAATCGTGAAAAAGGCGTATCTTTTAGCTGTAGTATTATTTGTTTGCAGTATGAGTTACGCCCAATCTACATATACAATTGTCGCTCACAGAGGCGCCATGGGTTACGAGATGGAAAACTCCATCCAATCATTTCAAAAAGCATTGGATTTGGGAGCTCCGATGATTGAACTCGATGTCTTTGTGTTACCTTCTGGAGAATTAGTTGTTTTTCACGATGATCAACTAGGTAGGCTTACCAATGCTAAGGGAGCTATTGAGTCCTATACCTATAAAGAACTCAAAGAACAAGTTCAGCTCAATGATGGGCAATCCATACCGCTCTTAAGTGAGGTACTCGATCTGTGCGCTTCAAAGACCAAGATCAATATTGAACTCAAAGGTTCTAGTACAGCTGAACCAGTGAATCTACTTTTAAACACTTACTTTGAGAAGGGGCTGTTAATGACATCAGATATAGTAATCTCAAGTTTTAAATGGGAAGAACTCGAGCAAATGAGAGGTTTCAATGATAATATAGCAATTGGTATACTTACTGAAACAAACCCTTTAAAAGCGATGGATATAGCACAGCGCTTAAATGCTATTTCTATTAACCCTTATTACAAATCACTTACAAAAGAAATCGTACATAAAATTCACGATGCTGGTTTTCAAGTTTATACTTGGACTGTTAATGAGGTTGAAGACTTGCAACGACTAAAAGATTGGGGAGTTGATGGAGTTTTTTGTAATTATCCTGACAGAGGCAAGCAGATAAACTAATGGATGTAAATCACAAAGATCTTATCATCGTCGGTGGAGGTGCTGCTGGGTTTTATGCAGGTATTCATTTTTCACAATCCAATCCCAACTGCTCGGTGTTGATTTTAGAGCAAAGCCCCTCTTTTTTATCAAAGGTAAAGGTCTCTGGAGGAGGAAGGTGTAATGTGACTAATTATACTTTAGATCCCAAAGATTTAGTTAAGAATTATCCCAGAGGCCACAAAGAGCTTCTCGGACCGTTTTATACGTATGGCCCCTTAGATGTTATTTCGTTCTTTGAGAATCATGGAGTTCCCTTAAAAGAAGAGGATAATGGGCGAATGTTTCCAGTTTCAAACTCTTCAGCATCGATTGTTAACCTCTTTATGGAATTAGCTCAAAAGCAAGGAGTAGAACTCAGTCCTTCTACCTCAGTACAATCGATCTCTAAGTACGAGGATTACTGGAAAATCGGAACCAATAAGAAGGAGTATTCTGCCAAAAACATTTTGATTGCTTCGGGATCTAGTAAAGCTATTTGGAAAAAATTGAGCGCTTTAGGAATTCCAATTGTGGAATCAGTTCCTTCACTCTTCACCTTTAAAGTAGATCCCCATCCAATGGGAGCTCTTTCAGGATTGAGCTCTGAGGTGGAAATCAGCATTCAAACATCTGGAAAAAAATCCATTAGCTCTAGAGGTCCTTTGTTAATTACGCATCAAGGTTTTAGTGGTCCTGCAGTTTTAGAGTGTTCCGCCTGGGGAGCGCGATCTCTAGCCGATTTAAATTATCAGTTTGAGATGTCTATCAATTGGTTAGCAGATATGAGTCAACAGCAAGTATTGGAACGACTCTTGGAACTAAAATCGAATTCAGGGACCAAGACCATGCTCAATATCAATGAATTTAATTTTCCTAAACGATTGTGGGAATATCTAGTTCTATCGGCAGGGATTCAAAAGGGACAACAATGGGCTCAACTGAGTAAGATACAATTAGTCAATTTGGCCAACCAGTTGAACGATACCCGTATTCAGATAAGCGGTAAATCAACCTTTAAAGAGGAATTTGTGTCCGCTGGTGGAGTAGACCTTTCATCTGTCAATTTTAAGACCATGGAATCCAAGATTCACTCCGGGCTTTATTTTGCAGGAGAAGTCTTAAATATCGATGCGATTACTGGAGGCTATAATTTTCAGAATGCCTGGACAACATCCTATATCGCAAGTTCTGCTCTCTCTATTGGAAAATGACTATTTGTTGTGTGAACCGTCACAGAATAAAGGATCTTGCGTCTTTCCACAGCTGCAAAAATTACAGCGTGTTTTAGTAGCGAGTACAGTTCCATTTTCGTCTTGAATCTCTACAGGTCCTAGGACACTGATTTGTCCGTTATTTTTTTTGATGATGATTACTTTATCACTCATTATTTAATCATTTTTAAATTGATAATTTCTTGTTTCGTAAGAGGCCTCCAATGACCTCTTGGCAAGTCTTTTTTGGTAAGTCCAGCGTAGACTACGCGATCGAGATGTACAATCTCGTATTCTAATTTTTCGAATATTCTTCGAACTAAATTCTTTCGGGTAGTTCTAATTTCTATCCCAATCTCATTTCTAGGAGCTTTTTCTATATAGCTGATATCGTGGACCTTAACAAGTTTTCCGTCTAGGGCCATTCCCTCTTTAAGGGTGTCCATATCTTCTTGTGAGAAGCTGCGATCTAAACTTAGATGATAAATTTTTGAAAATCCGTTTTTAGGAGAAGATAGTTTTTTGATAAGGTCTCCGTCATTGGTGAAAATCAATAATCCAGATGAAGTCTTATTGAGTCGCTCTATTGGACTCAATGGTGCATTTGAGGCATTGGCAATCAGTTGTAGAGCGGATCTCCTTCCAGAGGCATCTCTATTAACGGTATCAAAGTCTTTTGGTTTGTTGAGTAGAATATACTCCATCTTTACAGGATTGAGCAATTTTCCGTCAAAGCGAACTTCTTCACCGGGTTTTACCTTATATCCCATAGAAGTCACCGCTTTTCCATTGACCGTTACAGAACCAGCTTCGATATAGATATCGGCCTCTCTTCTCGAGCAAACTCCTGAGTTTGACAAGTATTTGTTGAGTCGAATACCTTCTGAGGCATTCTTTGGAGTGTTTTTAGCTGCTGCTTTATTTGAATGAGGCTTACGACTTTTCATGGGACTTAATTTGTGGCAAAGGTAATCAGAAGTATTCGAATAAACTATCTAAAAGAAAAGAGGCTTTCAACTACTGAAGTGTCGATCAGAAAAATACTAAAAACCCCTAAGGCTAATACTATTTTTAGAAGGATATGAACTAAACTATAATCGTTCTTTGAACGGGAATTGTACACCCATACAATTGCAAAAACAAGAAGAATGTTGGCCAGAAGAAAGTACCATTTCATCAGTCCTATTTCACCACTGATAAAGAGTAAGTAGGAGGGAATAAAACTCAGCAGAGTCAAAGCACTAATCCAAAACTTTGATCTCGATAAGCCATAACGAACGGGAATCGTTTGATAGTCTTGACTGAGATCTCCAGCTAAGTTTTCCATGTCCTTTGTAAGTTCTCGAATGAGTAATAACAAAAACAGATAAACGGCGTGTAAAATGATGTAAAAGTCTAAGTTTTTGTAGTAGACAAATACCGTGAAAAAAGGAGTTATCGCAAGTGCTGCAGCCATGAGATTCCCCAGATAGAGAATCTTTTTTAATTTGTGAGAATACAGCCAGATTCCAAAACTATAGCCACTAAAAAACAGGACGGCTCTAAACGAAATAGAGGCAGCAATAATAAGTGCTGTAAAATTAAAAATCACATAGGCGTTTATCTTAGCTCGTTGGGATATATTCTTATCCAACAGAGTTTTATAGGGTTTATTGATCAAATCCTTTTCCCAATCGTAAAAGTTATTGATGATATAACCTGCAGCGATCACAAGAGAAGTACAAACGATTAAAAGAAAAAGATTGAGATCTAATAGAAGTTCTAAGAGGGGTTTGTCTGGAGCTAGTATATAGATGCTACAAAGGTATTGAGCAACTACAATCAACATAATATTGTAGCCTCTGAGCACTGAAAAAAAAGCGAGGCCTTTGATCAGATTTGTTTTAAGGCTGGTAGTTGACATTTTAGAAAGTGTAAACCACTTCGATCTGGTGTCCCTCTAGGGATTTCTTGGCTTTTTCAAGATCCTGTGTGAATCCTAAAATATAACCACCCCCTCCAGAGCCACAGAGTTTGAGGTAGTAATCGTTGGTCTCGATTCCCTTTTTCCACACATCGTGAAACTGCTCGGGAATCATCGGTTTAAAGTTCTTTAAAACAACTCCAGAGAGTTGTTTGAGGTGCTTAAAAAGCGATTTAAAATCTCCATTGATAAAATCATCGACACAGGCATCGGTGTGTTTGATGAATTTATTCATCAGCATACTTCTAAATCCTTCGGTCTTCATCTTTTCGAAGAAGATTTGAACCATAGGAGCTGTTTCGCCCACTGTGCCACTATCCAATAAGAATACGGCACCTTTTCCGTCAACATTTTGAGATGGAATTGAAGTTGAGGCTATATGGTTTTCGGCTTGAATTAGAATCGGTAAGCTCAAATAAGAGTTTAGTGGATCCAATCCTGAAGAAGTTCCGTGGAAAAATGACTCCATGATTCCGAATAGTTGCTTTAATTCGAGCAACTTTTCACGAGTTAAATTTTCGAGAACCGTTATCTTTTCTGTGGCGTAATTGTTGTAAATAGCAGCGACTAAAGCTCCAGAAGATCCAACTCCGTAACCTTGAGGAATTGAAGAATCAAAGTACATTCCCTTGGAGATATCTTCTTTTAATCGTTCGATATCAAAGGAAAAACGATCTGATTGCTCCTCTTGAAGTTGTTCTAAATACGTAGCGTACTGAGATAGTTTTTTATTGGATTCTACAGCTTTTTCAGAAGGCTGTTTATCTATTTTTAAAGCGCCTTTAGCGGCGTTATAAGGAATGGCCAATCCTTTTGAATTCTTAATAATTCCGTATTCTCCGAAGAGTAGAATTTTAGCGTAAAAAAGTGGTCCTTTCATAGATTGTGGTTTAAGATAGTCGCTTAGCTCCCATACCTAACTGGTCACAAATATACTGCTGATTTTCGCAATAAGCAACTAAGTCCTTAAGAATGAAGTCAAAAGAAGCAATGGCATCCTTGTGAGGATAGAGTAAATGTACATTTGCTCCTGCATCGAGCGTAAAGCAAATTGGAATGCCTGTATGAGCTCTAAATTCTCTTACTTTTTCAATAATAGCCAAGGTGTTAGGCTTCATTAAAATGAAGTTTGGATTCGAGGTGAGCATCATTGCGTGAAGCGTTAAGGCTTCTAGCTCTACAAGCTCTACAAAGGCAATTAAATCGCCACTTTGTAAGATTGAAATCAGTTTCTCTATATGTTGATGAGCCTGAGCAAATCGCTGCTTTGCAAAGGGGTGGTTTTCCATCAGTTGGTGACCTACTGTAGAACTCACAGCCTTACTTCCCTTGTGAACGATTAGTATACAATCTTGGTAATTTTCAAATACTGGATGAATATCAGTAGGATAGGGAATTCCAAATAAATCAGAACTATTCGAAATTGACGGAGTAGATCCCCATTGAACCAGTGGTCCTTCGATGGAACGACATCCAGAACCAGAACCCAAGCGTGCTAAAAAAGATGCTTTTTGATAAAAGTCTTCGGAGTTAGTTTCTTCAATCGATTTAACGGTCATCTCTAAAAGGCAGAGTGCCAATGCAGCCATTCCACTGGCTGAAGAAGCGATGCCACTTGAATGTGGAAATGAATTGGTGGATCGAATTTCAAAATCATAGGATTTTAAAAAGGGTAAATAGGCTTCAATTCGATCAAAAAAGGTTTTGATTTTAGGAATAAAGTCTTCTTTTGGCTCATCGTCTAAATAGAAATCAATACTGTAATCATCAGAAAATTCAGATCGTAGACGATAGTTAAGGGTGGTTTTGCTATGGCAATTTGAAAGAGTAAAACTCAGTGAAGGGTTGGCGGGTATTTGATCTTTAAATTTACCCCAGTACTTAACAAGTGCTATGTTACTAGGTGCTTCCCAGCTAGTAATCCCTTGATCTGATGTTGTTTTTAGGTCCTTGAAGAGTTCAATCATCTGACAAATTCTATAAAAAAACAAAGATAGTTTTATATCATTAGAACAACTAATAAAAATAAAGTGTTATTTTAGAGCTTTACTCCAGAGCATAGAAAATGATGAAACGTTACCTTAATATTGGAATAGCAGTGATGACTTGCCTTCTCGTTGGATTTTTGTCTAGTCTTGCTGTAATGGATTCGATTTCAGATTGGTATGTCACAATCAATAAGCCGTTTTTTACGCCGCCAAATGCTGTGTTCTCACCGGTTTGGACCCTTCTGTACATCATGATGGGAGTCTCTGTAGGAATTGTATGGAACAGGGGATTTCATCATATTTGGGTTAAAACAGCACTTTATCACTTTTTGTTTCAACTACTTCTCAATGCACTTTGGAGCATTGTGTTTTTTGGACTTCACTCCATTGTAGGAGGACTTCTTGTAATACTAGCGCTTTTTATATTGCTAATATTTACTTTTAAGTGGTTTAAGGTAGTCAATAAGATTGCTGCCTATTTGCTGATACCTTATATCCTTTGGGTGGCTTTTGCCACCATACTCAATATAGGTATTTGGAATTTAAACTAGTGCTTTATCCATTTTTGCTTTGATTTCCTCTAAGCAAAGTTGTCCTATAGATCCAATATGAGTGTGATTTAAATCTCTTTTTGGATCGTAATTTCCTTTTTCAATATCCATACCCATTTTCTTATAGGCATCTCTAAAAGGCATTCCAGACTTTACGAGTTCGTTTAAAGTGTCCACGCTAAACATATAGTCGTATTTAGCATCGTCAGTGATGTTTTTACGTGGTTGAATGTCTTTGAGGCTAAATCGCATCATTTCGATACACGAACGCAGTTCCTGAATGGATGGAACGATGATTTCTTTTAAGAGTTGTAAATCTCTGTGGTAACCCGATGGAAGATTGACGAGCATCATCGTCAATTGATTTGGGACGGCTTGTAGTTTGTTGCACTTTCCTCTAATGAGTTCAAATACATCAGGATTCTTTTTATGAGGCATAATACTAGATCCTGTAGTAAGTTCATCCGGGAAGGATATAAAGTTAAAGTCTTGTCCCATATACAGACAGATATCCATGGCCATTTTTCCAAGGGTTCCAGCGACAGAACTCAGCGCAAAAGCTGTGGATTTCTCCGTTTTACCTCTACCCATTTGAGCAGCAACCACATTGTATTTAAGGGTTTCAAAAGCTAATTCCTCTGTGGTCATCGCTCTGTCGATTGGAAAAGAAGAACCGTAACCAGCTGCAGATCCTAAAGGATTTTGATCACAGACTTTTAGAGCTGCATTGACAAAGTGAATGTCGTCGATTAAACTCTCTCCATAGGCTGAGAACCACAGTCCAAAAGAGGAAGGCATTGCTACTTGTAGATGGGTATATCCTGGCATGAGATCTTCTTTGAACTGATCTGCTAGCTGGATCAATAGATCGAATAGTTCCTTGATTTCAGTTTTAATAGCTGATAGTTCTGCCTTGAGATAAAGTTGTGAGGCTACTAGGACTTGATCGTTTCTAGAACGAGCTGCATGAATTTTTTTACCGGTATCACCTAACTTTTCAGTGAGAACGTATTCTATTTTAGAATGCATATCCTCAAAGTCATCTTCAATGGTAAAACTTCCATCTTCAATAGATTTTGCAATTTCGTTTAATCCACCGTTCAATTCTTCGAATTCGCTTTCAGTGATCAGCCCAATAGTGGAGAGCATACGTGCATGAGCACGTGAAGCAATCACATCGTATGCTGCTAATTGCATGTCTAATTCACGGTCGTTTCCTACTGTAAATTGATCGATTTTTTGATCTGTTGCGAGTCCTTTATCCCAGAGTTTCATAGTCGTTTATTTTAATAAAAAGCCCTCTAAAAGAGCGATATAGATGTCGATTCCTTCTTCTATTTCAGAGATGTAAATAAATTCATCCGCTGAGTGTGATCTTCTGCTGTCTCCTGGCCCTAATTTAACCGATTGACAGTAGAGTGCTGCTTGATCAGAAAGGGTAGGAGAACCATAGGTTCCTCTTCCTAAAGCTTCTCCAGATTTTACTAGTGGATGATCCGGATCGATTCTAGATGAATTGAGTCGAAGTGATCGTGCTTTGACCTTACAAGGAGCATTTTGAGTTAGTATTTTTTCAATTTCCTGATTAGTGTAACAATCGTTGACGCGTACATCAATCACTAGATTGACATGTGCAGGAACTACGTTGTGTTGATGTCCTGCATTGATTTGAGTCACCGTTAATTTAACCGGTCCTAACAGCTCTGACTCTTTTTCAAATTTGTAATTCTTAAACCATTCCAATACAGAAATGGTATTGTAAATAGCGTTATTGCTATTTGGATGTGCTGCATGAGAAGGTGTTCCTGAAACTTCAGCATCAAAAACCACCAATCCTTTTTCAGCAATTGCCAGATCCATTAGGGTTGGTTCTCCAACGATAGCTACATCAATATGGGGAAGTGTTTCCATCATAGAGTTGAGTCCGTTTGGACCTGAGTTCTCTTCTTCTGCTGAGGCTACAATTACGATATTGTGATTGAGATCTTTCTGGTCGTAAAAATAGGCGAAGGTCGCCAATAGGGATACCAAACAACCTCCAGCATCATTGGATCCTAATCCGTATAAAATATCACCTTCTACATCTGGACTATAAGGGTCTCTAGTGTAGGCGGTATTTGGTTTTACAGTATCGTGATGAGAGTTTAATAGAAGTAATGGTTTACCCTCCTGGTAGTATTTGTTAAATGCGTAAATATTATTTTTTTGACGCTTGTAGGGAATTTGATGTGATTCCAACCAAGCGATAATGAGCGCAGCAGTTCCCTCTTCTTCAGATGAAAAAGATTGGGTGCTGATCAAATTTTTGAGCAGTTCAACGGCTTGTTGTTTTAAAAGCTCCTTCATTATTCTGCTGTAATTTTGGTGTAATTAGTACTTGTTTCTCTAAAGAGGGTATTGGGGCCTATAACTACCTGATGTACTCCTTTGTCTATGGCTTCAAAACAGTTTTGGAGTTTTGGAACCATTCCTGCCGCAATGACACCTTGATCTAATAGTTCTTTGTAATAGTTTTTGTTTAGGGACTTTACTAAACTCTCTGGATTGTCAATATCTAAAAGCACTCCTTGTTTTTCAAAGCAGTAATAGAGGTTTACTTGATGTGTTTCGCTCATAGCAGTAGCAATCGCAGAGGTAATGGTATCGGCATTGGTATTTAATAACTGTCCTTTTCCATCGTGGGTAATCGCGCAAAATACAGGGCAAAAGTGATTGATTAAAGCGGCGATATGATCAGTATTTACCTCATCGATATCACCTACAAATCCATAGTCGATCTCGGTTCCTGTTCGCTTGTGAGATTTGATGCAATTGGCATCTGCTCCACTAAGTCCGATCGCATTGCAACCCATCGATTGAAGTAATGCGACAATTGTTTTATTTGTTTTACCAGCGTAAACCATTGAAATGACCTCCAAACTCTGGGCAGAAGTAATTCTTCTTCCCTGATGCATTTGGGTTTCAATTCCTAAACGCTCTTCCATTTTAGAAGCATCTCGACCTCCTCCGTGAACTAGAATTTTAGGACCTTGGATGGCGCTAAAATCTTCGAGAAATGTTTTTAGTGCAATTGAATCTTCGATAATGGCACCTCCAATTTTAACAATGGATAGTATTGGTTTTTGTTTCATGGGTTTAGTTTTCCAACAGTGTTTTTAATACGTATTGAGCTGAATAGGTTCTGTTGTTAGCCTGTTCAATCACTAAGGATTGGTCACAGTCTAGAACTGCATCTTCGGCAACAATATTTCTTCGAATCGGAAGACAGTGCATAAATTTTGCATCTCCTAACTTCTCTTTGGTCATCATCCATTCTCTTGTGGAAATATTGACTTTTCCGTAATCTTCAAAGGAGCACCAGTTTTTAACGTAGACGAAGTCAGCATCTTTAAGAGCTTCCTCCTGATCGTGATAGATATCTATTCCTTTGGTGATTTCAGGATCTAGATCGTATCCCTTTGGATTGGTAATACAGAAATCAGCATCTTGATAGCGCATCATCTCAATAAATGAATTGGCAACTGCATGAGGGAGCGCTTTTGGATGTGGAGCCCATGAAAGAACTACCTTAGGTCTCTTTTTGGTATTTTGTTCTTTAATAGTGATGGCGTCCGCCAAAGCCTGAAGTGGATGTCCAGTAGCACTTTCTAAATTGACAATAGGAACCGTTGCGTATTTGATAAAATTCGTCAGAACAGGTTCAGCCTGATCTTCTTCTTTGTTTTCTAATCCAGCAAAAGCTCTGATGCAGATGATATCACAGTATTGAGACATTACCTTAGCCGCTTCTTTAACGTGTTCTGAACGAATGGTTTCCATTATGGTGCCATCTTCGTATTCTAGGTTCCACGCTTCATCTCCAAAATTCATCACCATAACGTGCATTCCTAAATTATTGGCAGCTTTTTGTGTACTCAAACGCGTTCTAAGACTCTTGTTAAAAAACAGAAGTCCTACTGTTTTTCCTTCTCCTAGAGTCACATGAGCTCTGGGATTCTTTTTTAAAGCGATGGCCTCATCTACAGCAGTGTTGAGATCCTTTAGATCGCTAATATTGGTAAATTTTTTCATGAGAGTTCTATTTTTAAGGCATCGAAAAATTGATCGATAGCTTGTTTGGTCACATTGAGCGCTGGAAGTATTCTAAGAAGATTTTTATTGCTAGCTGCTCCTGTAAAGATATGGTGTTCTAGGATTAATTTTTTTCTAAGTGCAGCAACTTCAAAATCAAATTCCATTCCCAGCATTAGTCCTTTACCTTTGAGGGCTTTGATTTGAGGTAGTTCTGCTGCCTTTGATCTAAAGTAATCTTCTAAATTAGCAGCATTTTCAATTAGGTTTTCATCCTCGATCACTTCTAATACTGCAAGTGATGCTGCGCAGGCTAAGTGATTTCCACCAAAGGTCGTTCCAAGCATTCCCATCCAAGGTTCAATATGTGAAGCGAGTAGGACTCCAGCTACTGGAAAACCATTTCCCATTCCTTTAGCAATAGTGATGATGTCAGGCTGTAACCCGTAGTGTTGAAAGGCGAAGAACTTTCCAGATCTACCATAACCAGACTGAACTTCATCAGCGATAACCATGGCTCCGTATTTCTTTGATAGCTGAGCAATACTATTCGTAAATTCATGAGAAGGCATGTCTAATCCACCTACCCCTTGAATGCACTCGATGATCACTGCACAAACATCTCCTTTTGCTAGCTCGGTTTCTAAAGCTTCAGTATCTTCAAAAGGAAGATAGCTCACTTCTTGTTGAGCATTGATAGGAGCTTGTATTTTTGGGTTGTCAGTCGCCATTACCGCTGCTGAGGTTCTTCCGTGAAAGGCATTGTTAAATGCAATGACACGTTTTTTACCAGTGATAAAAGAAGCAACTTTCAGAGCATTTTCATTTGCTTCAGCTCCAGAATTACACATAAATAATTGGTAATCTTCACAGTCGGATAGCTTGCCGAGTTTTTCTGCTAGTTGAACTTGAAGCGGGTTTTGAATCGCATTGGAATAAAATCCTATTAGATCGATCTGATCTTTAAGTCGTTTCAGATAATGTGGATGTGAATGACCTATTGAAATCACCGCATGACCTCCGTAGAGATCTAAATAGTGTGCCCCATCTTTATCGATTACTGTAGTTCCATGTGCTGAAACCGGGGTAATATCGTAGAGTGGGTATACATCAAATAGCTTCATAGTCTAGAGTTGGTTCGATTTAATACTGTTGATTTTTTCATAAGAACGTTGTAATCCTTTGATCAGTGCAGAGCTCAATCCTTCGTGTTCCATTTGGTTTAATCCTTCGATGGTACACCCTCTTGGAGTGGTTACCTTGTCGATTTCAGCTTCAGGATGAGAGTTGGATTCTACTAAGAGTTTAGCAGCACCACTACAGGTCTTTACAGCTAATTCGTGAGCTTCTTCAGCTTCAAATCCCAATTGAACAGCTCCTTGAGTCGTCGCTCTAATGAGACGCATCCAAAAGGCAATACCAGAGGCACAGATCACTGTTGCCGCTTGCATTAGGTGTTCAGAAATAATCATAGAAGATCCCATTCTGTTAAAGATGGCCTCAGCGAGTTCTACTCGAGATTCTCCTTTGCTGTTACTGCAAATACAGGTCATGGATTCACCTACTGAAATTGCTGTATTAGGCATGGCTCTTAAAATGTACTTATCACTACCGATCAGTTGTTCGATTTGTTCGATTTCAAGTCCTGCAGCAGTAGAGATGATCACGTGTTTGTCGGTGAGTTCTTTCTTAATCTCCTCAAGCACAGCTTTCATTTGACTTGGCTGCAAAGCAAAAATTAAAACATCTGATTTTTTAACTGCCTTTTTGTTATCTGAAGTCACAGTTACATTTCCGTAACTCTCATAATCTTTTATAGATCGAGTATTTCTCTTAGTGAGAAACATATGGGTTGCTCCATTGGAATTTAAAATTCCTTTGGCGATAGATTTTCCTAAATTTCCTGCTCCGATGATGGCTATTTTCATGGCTCTTAAATTAAAATGCTATTGGTTTGAGTTGTAATCCCATATCTTCTTCTAATCCGAAGATAAGATTCATATTTTGAACAGCTTGCCCAGATGCTCCTTTTAAAAGGTTATCTATGGCTGCAGTAATCATTAAATACTTTTTGTGTTTCATCAAATGAAGATGACAATTATTGGTGTTCACCACTTGTTTGAGGTGAATGGGTTCATCTGTCAAATGTGTGAAAGGAGCGTTTTTGTAGTAGTTAGAATACAATTCTTTCGCATCTTCTAAACTTCCATCAAATTCTGTATAAACCGTTGCAAAAATACCTCTTGTAAAATTTCCTCTATTAGGGATAAACAACAATTCTGGTGCTGAATCATTTAGGGCTGTAAGTTGCTCTCCAACTTCATTTAAGTGTTGATGATTAAAGGCTTTGTACCAAGAAACTGAGCTTGTTCTCCAACTAAAATGAGTGGTGTCTGAAGGCTTGACACCAGCACCTGTACTTCCAGTGGTCGCATTGATATGAACTTCTGATGTAATCAATTTTTTTGAAGCTAATGGAGCTAAAGAAAGCTGAAGTGCTGTTGCAAAGCAACCAGGATTGGCAATGGCGGTAGCATTTTCAATAGCCGTTTTGTGATTTTCAGGCAGACCATATACAAAGGTTCTTCCTAAAAATTCAGCGTCTTTCTGTGCTCTAAAGTCGGTGCTTAAATCAATAATTTTGGTATTGTCAGAAAAGTTATTCTCTTTTAAAAAGCTGAGAGAATTACCATGTCCAAGACACAGAAATACGACATCCACTTCTAAATTAACGTCTGATGTAAAAACATATTCAGTTCTTCCGATAAGATCCGGATGTGCCGAACTTACCTTTTTGCCAGCACGCGTGGTGCTGTATATAAAATCGATTTCAACTGCTGGATGCTGTTCTAGAATTCGAATGAGCTCTCCTCCAGTATATCCTGATCCTCCTATAATTCCTGCTTTAATCATCTGCGTTGACTTGTTTGTATATTTTTCCAGCATTCGCTGTTATTTTGATAAATCCTTTGGCATCCTCAGCAGTCCATGCTTTGTTTTCTTCTCCGTAGGATCCAAACTTAGCACTCATTAAATCGTGCTTGGATTCGATTCCATCTAAAGAAAAACGGTATGGGTGAAGACTTACAAAGACATCTCCACTCACATTCTTTTGAGTATCAGAGAGGAAGGCTTCGATATTTCTCATTACTGGATCTAAATACTGACCTTCGTGTAAGAGCATGCCATAGAAGTTTCCTTGACTTTCTTTTTGATGTTGTTGCCATTTACTCAAACAGTGTTTTTCCAATAAGTGGTGTGCTTTGATAATCACAAGGGCGGCAGCAGCTTCAAAACCAACTCTACCTTTGATCCCAATAATGGTATCACCTACGTGAATATCTCTACCAATGGCATAAGCAGAAGCAATTGCTTCTAGAGCAATAATATTGTTGAGTGGACTGTCCTTTTTTCCATCGAGAGCCACTAATTCACCTTTTTCAAAGGTTAATTTAATTTTTCTTGAACCTGATTCGCTTAATTGAGAAGGATAAGCCTCCTCTGGCAACGCATCTTTAGAAGTTAAGGTCTCCACTCCTCCAACAGATGTTCCCCAAAGTCCTCTGTTGATGGAGTACTTGGCCTTTTCCCAAGGATAGTCAATTCCATTTTCTTTGAGGTACTGAATTTCTTGTTCTCTAGTGAGTGTATTATCTCTAATTGGAGTAATGATTTTCTTTTCTGGAGCGATAATGCTAAAAATTAAATCAAAACGAACCTGATCATTTCCTGCACCAGTAGATCCGTGAGCGATGTATTCCGCTCCAATTTCATTGGCGTAATTTGCAATTTCGATGGCTTGAATAATACGTTCCGCACTTACAGAAAGTGGATAGGTATTGTTCTTTAATACATTTCCGTAGATGAGGTATTTGACAACCTTGTCGTAAAAGGTTTGAACCGCATCGATCGATACATAGTTGTGTGCACCTAAGGCAAGAGCCTTTGACTCAATATCAGCAATTTCTTCTTTGGAAAATCCTCCGGTGTTAACCGATACAGCGTGAACTTCATAACCTTCATTGGATAAACTCTTAGCGCAATAAGAGGTATCTAATCCTCCACTGTATGCAATGACTAACTTTTTCATTTTTTACTCTTTTTCTTATTTAGAAATAATTTTTCTTTAATTTTTTTTAATCTCTGAAAAGCCTTTGGGTTAAACATTTTACCTATAGTGCTTTTCTTTTTCTGAGGATCGTATAGCATCCCAGTACACAGACACATTTTGTGATCTGTTCTGTTTAATACATCAAAATTCTTACAGGTCTTACATCCATTCCAAAAATCAGGATCATCCGTAAGTTCTGAAAAAGTAACGGGTTTATATCCTAATTCGTAATTGATTTTCATTACCGCAAGGCCTGTAGTGATCCCAAACAATTTTGCCTCTGGAAATTTTTTCCTTGAAAGTTCAAAGGCAGCTTTTTTAATTTTTTTAGCCAATCCTTGACCTCTGTAATCTGGATTGACAATAAGTCCAGAGTTAGCGACAAACTTATTGTGTCCCCAGACCTCTATATAGCAAAATCCTGCAAACTGATCACCATCTAATGCGATGATGGCATTTTGATTTTCCATCTTTTTTTGGATGTACTCAGGAGTCCTTTTGGCAATACCTGTACCTCTGACTTTGGCAGATTCAGCTATGGTATCACAAATGATAGGAGCGTATTTAAAATGCGATTTGTTAGCACTAACAATTTTCATTGTAGTTACTGGTATTAAATTGATAAAATTTTGATGAGGTTCTTGAGAGAGGAAATGGACACACCTAATTCCATAGATAATTTTGCACCCTTACGGGCGGCGGCGTCTTGGGTAACGCAGTATACTATGTGCGATTGTGTTATTCATCGACACAAATATAGTGTTTTCCCATAATTAGAGGAGTCAAGCATCAATTTTTAACAAAAACATTGATGGAACCTCAAAAAAATCGTAAATATCAAATATCCAGAGCCTTAATTTTAAGGATTCTTATTCGGTAATTTTTAAATTGAAGATTACCGATAGGTCTGTAGCTCCTCCAGCTGTTGCAGGATTGCCATCATTTGGTTTTGTGGGTAAGTGTCTGAGAATGAATTGTAATTGACCTTCAGATGGTGATAGGGTGGTGAGGCTAAAGCTTGTTCCTAAGTAATAACCATTCTTATCGATATTGATTGGTTCAATTGTTGCATTCAAACCATTGACAACATAAAAAACTTGATGATCGTTCGCTTCTTCTTCTATTTCTAAAGTGATGTCTTCTGCTGGTGATTCACTTTCGTTTAGGAATTCTAGCTTTCCGCTATAAGTTGTGTTGGGTTTTAAATTTGGAGCTTGAAAAACTCCTTGATTAGGGCCATCGCCGTCCAAATCGGTATAGCGCAATTCAACTTGATCCGTTGCTGATTCCAGAGAAACAACTAAGGTGGTGATCAATTCTTCTTCGTTGATTTGCTCTGGAGCTTCTAGGGTTTTTACACAAGAGTTTAAAAAGAATAAAGAAATAAGACTAGTTAAAAATGCGATGTTTTTCATTTTAATAATTGATTTTATATTGAATTGTAATAGTTCTTCCCATTTCATCAGAAAAATAACGCATGGCGTTGAGGTAATTTCTGTAGCTGGTATTTAACAGGTTGTTTACTCTTATCGAAAGCGACGATTGAGTGCTCAAATTAAGATTAGCAAAAAGTCCCAGAAGATGATAGGCCTTTGGGGTACTGCTGATATCTATAAGTTTCCATTGATTGTCTTTAGGGATGTAGATGTTAAAGTTATAATCGGGATATCGGTTTTGTTTTCCAACATACGAAGATTGAATACCAAATTGATTTCCATTGTGATCTGATAGCGAAAGCTCATTGTTGAATTGTAGTGGTGGTATGGATATCAATGCTTCATTTTTGTCAAGATCTGTAGCGTGAACCCATGAAAATTGTGAACTGTATTCGATGGAGTTCGTCAGTTTTTGTCTAAAATCTAAATCCAAACCATAGAGTTCTGCTTTTGTTTGCTCATAGCTCCACACTTGAAAAAACCCTCTGATGGTTTGAGTTACCTCCAATGGTCTTAGGAAAATGAAATCTTTAATAGCATTGTAAAAGGGTTGAATCGAAAGCGAGGTTGAATTTGATTGATGTTCAATCGCAACCGAAAGCTTGGTGGAGGTTTCTTGATTAAAACTCAGATCTCCTAATTCGATTCTCGAAGCTGAATGATGTAAACCATCGCTAAATAATTCTGCAGGATTTGGTGCTCTTTTTGAACGGGTAATATTTGCTGCAAGATTGGTATTTGAGCCAAAATGAGCGTGATATCCCAATGTTGCGGTTAGGGATGGAAATTGAAGTTCAGGTTTTGTCAATACTTGATTCTCTGATTCTGAAATCACAAAATCACTGAAGAGTTGGTCGTAGCCTCGGTCTTCCCATCTCGATTTTTGGTAGAACTTATAGGATTTCAGATCTATATAGTCGAATCGAAGACCAAATTCAAACGCCGATTTATCTTCTAATTCATAATCAGCAATCCCATAGACGCCTCCGTGTAATTTCACATAATCAGGGATCAGCCTTTTGACTCCTGTATCTGGGTTGGAATAATTGAATTGATATTTTCCTAGGATACCTGACTTGAATTGGAATCCATTCGATCGATAGGAGTGGTAATCTAAACTCAAAGACTCCGATAAGAGTTTAAGATCTAGAGCTGCAATATTTTTTTGATCTCCAATTCTCAAATCGTATTCCAAACGGTGATTGTTTTGATAATCGAATTGTAGTAAAAGTTTTCCTTTATCTCTTACAATAGAATAGGCATTGATCTTTAACAGTAAGTGATCGACCTCTTGCCTGGGGGCATTGATTTGATAGCTAAAGTCTGTAAGGGTAGCGGGGCGATCTGCGTTTAAAGCTCTGTAGAGATCTGAGGCATCACCTATATGAGAGGCAGACAGAATTCCTATTGTTGAATTGACATAAGAGAAGTAAGATGAGATTCCCTTATGAGTTGTTTTTTTTGCAATATAGGCTGAAAGGTTTTTATGCTCATTGGCACTATTGGTCAAGTAATAATCTGGAGTCTGCACATCTCCTTGTTTTTTGTAGGACGATTGAAGTTTTGCCTGTAGACCGTTCTTCTTACTATAGATTAGTGCTGAGTTGATAAAGGCAGCACGACCGTTCGTTTCAGTTCCTACAATGGATCTTCCGTAGATCGAGTCTTTAAAAGCAATTTTTTCTGGTTCTGCCAGAATAATACCTCCAATGGCATCTCCTCCGTATTGTAAGGCGTTAGCCCCTTTGACAACTGTGATGGAAGAGGCGGTATTGACGTCCATATTTGGAGCGTGTTCCGAACCCCATTCTTGGTCTTCCATTCGGACTCCATTGTTGACAATCATCACTCTAGAAGAATGTAATCCATTGATGATGGGTTTGCTGATAGCATTTCCTGTGCTCAAACTGGTCACTCCACTGATTTTTGAGACGATATCTGCTAGTTGAAGGGAACTGTTTTGTTTAATAGCCACTGATTCGATGCGTTTTTCAACCCCTGAATCAGAGACTGCTAAATACGATTTACTTGCAACGGTGACCTCGTCTAGTGCTTCGATATGATGTTCTAGTTCAATAGTTAAAGAAGTAGTGTCTTTATTTAAATCAACTTTGTATTCTAGAGGTTTGCACCCAATATGCTCAAAATAGAGTGTATAGGTCCCTTCACAGAGGTCCTTTAACTCAAATTGTCCTTTTGAATTGCTAAAGACCGTTAGGTTGTTTTCGAGAATTAAAACTGAACTAGCTTCTAATGGTGTATCGTCATGAGAATCTACGACGATTCCTTTGATTTGTAGATTACATTGCTGAGCTATTGCCGAGGGAATACTCAAAATCAAGAGCCCTACAATTAGAATGGTATGTAAGAGGGTTTTAAACATAAATACACTCAAATATACTAGTTAATTAAGAATTATACTTCGTATTTTTACCTTAATGAACTCATTTATCATCAATAATCATGCCTAGGATCAAATATTTATTTAGCAGTTTACTTTTTTTATTTTTTAGTGGAATTTCATTTGCTCAATTAGAGCAGGTGGAACCTCCTTTTTGGTGGGAAGGGATGAATCGATCTGAAATTCAACTAGTGTTCTATGGAAATGAAATAGGAGTAGGAGATTTGTATTTGGACGGACAAAAAGTCGATGAAGTGATCAAGACTGAGAATGAAAATTATCTGTTTTACAATTGGGAAACCAAGGGTTTAAAAGCTGGTTCCTATTTGTTTGAACTAAAAAAAGGAAAAAAGAGAATTGCTACCTATGCTTATGAGTTAAAGAAAAGAAGAGAAGGCAGTGCTCAGCGCGAGGGCTTTAGTTCTCAGGATGCTGTCTATTTATTGATGCCTGATCGTTTTGCAAATGGAGATCCCTCCAATGATTCCACCAAAGATACTTATGAAAAGGCTAATGTGGACGATCCCTGGGGGAGACATGGAGGAGATATTCAAGGAATTATAAAGAATTTAGATTATATAAAGGAGCTAGGAATGACCGCTTTGTGGAGTACTCCCTTATTGGAGGATAACGATAAAAGAGGATCCTATCACGGATATGCATGTAGCGATACTTATCATATCGATAGTAGGTACGGAGGAAATTCGGCTTATTTAAAGCTGAGCGATGAGTTGCACAAAAGGGATATGAAACTGATTAAAGATTATGTAACCAATCACTGGAGTTTAGAGCACTATATGATTAAAGACTTACCTTCAAAGGATTGGATTCACTATTTCGATGGTGAAAACGGCTATGCGCAAACGAACTATCGACTCAGTACCGTTTACGATACCAATGCTTCAAAAGCTGATATTTTTTTAGCAGAAAAGGGATGGTTTGTGCCATCCATGCCCGATTTAAATCAATCCAACCCGATGACGCTCAATTATCTGATTGACAATGCAATATGGTGGATTGAATACGCTAATCTTGATGGATATCGAGTGGACACCTATCCTTATAACGAAAAGGAACGAGTCACCACTTGGACCAAGGCCATTATGGCAGAATATCCCAATTTTAATATAGTTGGTGAGTCCTGGTATCACGATACGGCTTCCATTGCTTACTGGCAAAAGGATTCTAAGCTTGCTGAAATTCAAGATTTTAATTCAGAGCTCCCTTCAGTCATGGATTTTGTGTTTTTTGAAACCCTACAGCGCATGATGACTTATGAACCTTCGTGGGATAAAGGTTTGGTCGAGATGTACAATGCTATGGGAATGGATTATTTGTATCCAGATATTAATAATGTGATGATCTTTGCAGAGAATCACGACACCACCCGTTTTAATGAAAAGAATGCAACACTAGGTGATTTTAAAATAGCGATGACCCTTTTGGCAACTACAAGAGGTATTCCACAATTGTACTACGGATCTGAAATAGGATTTAAGGGAGATAAGGCAAAGGGTGATGCTGATTTGAGAAAAGATATGCCAGGAGGTTGGCCTAATGATGTGCGCTCTGCTTTCAATGCTTTAGAACGCACTTCTGAGGAACAATCTTATTTTGATATCGTTAAAACCTTATTTCAATGGAGACAGCATCAAGAATTGATTCACAAAGGAAAAACGGTTCATTTTATTCCTTTGAACGAGATCTATGTCTACTTTAGAGTTCTCGATCAAAATGCAGTGATGGTGGTGATTAACGCTAATAAAGAAGTACAAACAATCGAACTTTCTCGATTTAATGAACTATTGGAGTCCTATTCAAAAGCTTCAGAGCTCTTTAGTGGTACACAAATTAACTTAGAAAAAACATTGAGCATCCCTGCTAGAGATGCTCAAGTTTTTGAATTGTTCTAGAGTCTTCCTTCTTTAAATTCCTTTGCTGCAAACTGTGCTGCTCTAGCAGAGAGTGCCATAAAGGTCAATGAAGGGTTTTGAGTAGAGGTGGAAGTCATACAGGCTCCATCGGTTACAAAGACATTTTTACACAAATGCATTTGATTCCACTCGTTGAGCATGGAGGTCTTGGGATCTTTTCCCATTCGTACACCTCCCATTTCATGGATGTCATTTCCAGGATTTCTTCCATTATCATGAGTCTTGATATTCGTAAATCCAGCCTTTTCAAACATGGCAGTCATTTCTCTAAAGTAGTCTTGAATCATCTTCTCATCGTTTTCGTCGTAATCGATATCGATATGAAGCAATGGGATACCCCATCTATCTACTTTGGTGTCATCTAGATAAACTCTATTGGATGCTTTAGGAATGGTTTCACCCATCATATGAGATCCTACACGCCATTTGCCAGTTTCGTGACTCGCAAATAGATTGTTTTTTAGTTCTTCTCCAATACCCTCAGATGAGGTTTCTCTAATTGGATTGGCTCCAAATCCAGCAGCATAACCTCTTAAGAAATCAGTCTCTTGCTTGTAGACATTTCTAAAACGTGGAATATAATGAGAAGTCGGCTTTTTACCCTCTGTGGTCTTGTCTGCAAAGCCGTCGTATTCTCCGCTGATGGTCGCTCTGTAATTGTGAAATGCCACATAGGTTCCAAGTAGTCCGTGATCGTTTCCTAGTCCATTTGGAAAGCGCTTTGACTTGGAATTTAAGAGGATTAAATTGGTATTTAAAGTCGCAGCTGTTACAAAAACAATAGAGGCGTAATAATCGATTTGTTCATTGGTATTGGAGTCGATGATTCGAACACCAACAGCTTTGTTTAATTCCTCATCAAAGAGTACCGAGTGAACGACAGAATGCGTTCTCATGGTAAGATTCCCTGTGTTCATTGCAGCTGGAACTACTGTAGAGTTTGAGTTGAAATAACCTCCAAAAGGACATCCTCTCTGGCAAACTGTTCGACTCATACAACGACCTCTTCCTTGAGCTACGTATTCAGGTTTACTCTCCGATAGGTGAGCACATCTTCCATAAATCACATGGCGATCATCGTAGGATTCCTCAATGACTTTTGAGAAGTATTCTTCGACACAATTCGTTTCAAAAGGTTTTAAGAATTCACCATCTGGTAACGTATCGATACCGTCCTTGGATCCACTAACACCTATGAATTTTTCTACTTGACTGTAATAAGGAGCAATGTCTTTATATCGGATTGGCCAATCAACCGAGAAACCATCTCTAGCAGGCCCTTCAAAGTCAAAATCGCTCCATCGCTGTACTTGACGAGCCCACATAATGGATTTACCACCAACTTGATATCCTCTGAGCCAATCAAAGGGTTTGTCTTGAATATAAGGGTGCTCGTCATCTTTAACAAAGAAGTGCTTGGCATCTTCTCTGAAGGCATAACAACGACTGACAATTGGATTTTCTTTTCGCTCCTGGGCAGTCAACCCTCCTCGGTGTTCAAATTCCCAAGGTCTGAGATTAGTTGTTGGATAATCTTTGAGGTGTTCAACATTTCTTCCACGCTCTAATAAAAGCGTTTTTAAACCTGCTTCACAGAGTTCTTTGCTGGCCCATCCTCCCGACATTCCAGCTCCGATGATAATAGCATCGAATGTGTTTTTTTCTTGACTCATACCTGCGCTCTGTTTATACATCCAAAGTATCTACCAGGAATAAATTCATAATTCAAATACTGAGTCATATAGTTTTCAGTGGTTCTAAAATGAAGTACACTGATGTTTTTAATTTGCTTGACAAAGTCAGCTGCTCCATCATCACCTTTTAAGCTTTTGCGAAGGATATCGTTTTGTTCTTCGGTAGAGAGATTGGAGAAGGATCCATCAAAACTCGCTTTAAAAAGTTCCAATCCTTTCTCTAAATCTTTGATTTCTTCGTCGGTAAACATATCGTTAATCCATGAGAAGACAAATTCTTCTCTAGATTCTCTTGTCGGAAAATTTAGGGGGTCTTCTGAAAGAATTTGAAGGGATACATAAATGATTAAATTTCGGTCTTTTTTATTGAAACCGACTCGTGAATAAGCTAGCTCTGGCAAAGGGCTGCAATAACTCAGTGCGAGCACACCAGAGGTAGCCCAAGCCATAGACTTGATAGCGTTTCTTCTATTCATATTAAAAAGAGGGTATTTAGTTAGTTAACAAGAATCTAAAGATATAAAATATATTTAGTTTTTTTTGCCTTTTCCCAAGAGCCTTTTAAATGCTTCAATCTCACATTTACATCCTTTTGGAAAGGTAGATTTAATCAGATTAAAATAAATGATGGTACTTAAGATGGTGGCACCAATCATAAGATTTCTACTAAATCCAAAAAAGTTGATGATGATGAATACATAGCTAATAGATGCGAGAATTAAAATAACGTATTTCATGTTTAAAAATGGTTGCGACTGAAGACAATAAAGATAAAAGTAATGATTAAAATTTTGTTTCTGTTGTAGCTATATATTTATATCTTGGTAACCAAACGAATCATTTATGGATCTGATCAACCAATTATTAGCTTCAATTTTACCCTATACCGAATGGGTCATGCTTTTTTTAGTCGTCGGAGGAGGGCTGTTTTTGAGCTTTTATTCCAAAGGGGTTCCCTTTAAATATTTTGGGCATGCCATTGCGATTACCGCTGGAAAGTACGATGATGAAAAAGACCCTGGTGAAGTCAGTCATTTTAAAGCCTTATCGTCGGCAGTAGCTGCTACGGTTGGTATGGGAAATATTGCTGGAGTCGCCATCGCTATTTATCAGGGCGGCCCAGGAGTAGTTTTTTGGATCTGGATGACAGCTTTAATCGGCATGGCCATCAAATACTATTCCTGTAGTTTGTCAATAATGTTCAGAGGGACCGATAGTTCTGGAGCCATTCAAGGTGGCCCTATGTATTATATTGTAGAAGGCTTGGGTAAGAAAGCCAAACCTCTGGCAATATTCTTTGCTGTCGCTGGTCTTTTTGGAGCACTTCCAGCCTTTACGACCAATCAGTTCACCCAAACCCTGATGGATGTAATCGTTCCTGGGGAGTCTATTTTTGAAGCCTCTGAATTGGTTTGGAAAACCATCATCGGTCTTGTATTATCTGTTGTTACTTCAGTTGTCATCTTTGGGGGCTTAAAGAAGATTTCCAACGTTGCTTCTACAATGGTCCCCTTTATGGTGGTCTTGTATTTAGTGTCAGTACTAATGATTATGCTTTTTAATCTTTCAAGTGTTCCACATGCTTTTGCACTTATTTTCGAAGAAGCCTTTAATCTTAAAACAGCTGTTACTGGAGGTTTTTGGGGATTGGTGATTATCGGAATTCGAAGAGCAGTCTTTTCAAATGAAGCAGGAGTCGGATTGGCTCCCATGTTTCACGGACAATCAAAGACCAAGGAACCGATACAGGAAGGATTAGTAGCCATGTTGGGGCCCTTTATCGATACGATTGTGGTTTGTTCCCTTACCGCGCTGACCATCATTGTTTCTGGGGCTTATTTAGAAGCCCAAGATAACGGAATTATCATGACACTCATCGCCTTTAAAAAATCGCTCTTTGGAGTAGGAGATGTGCTGCTGATGATCATCGTATCAGCTTTTGCACTTTCTTCACTTTTCACCTATGCCTATTACGGAACTAAATGCCTTAACTTTTTAATAGGTACAAAGAAAGGACGTTATTACAACTTTGTTTATGTCTTTAGTATTACCTTTGCTGCAATAGCTTCCGTTGATTTGGTGATTAATTTAATCGACCTTTCATTTGCGCTGATGGTCATTCCCAATATGATAGCCCTATTTATCTTAGCACCAAAGGTCAACCAAGCTGCAAAAACCTATTTCAACAATAGAAAAAATAGATGAGTACACATAAGTCTGGTTACGTCAATATAGTAGGAAATCCCAATGTAGGGAAGTCAACGCTCATGAATGCTTTCATGGGAGAGAAGTTCTCTATCATTACCAATAAAGCACAAACGACTAGACATCGAATTTTAGGGATTCTAAGTGGAGAGGATTATCAAATGATTCTTTCAGATACTCCTGGAATTATCAAACCTGCTTACGAGTTACAATCAGCCATGATGGATTTTGTAAAATCCTCTTTTGAAGATGCAGACGTTCTCGTTTATATGGTGGAATTAGGTGAGAAGGCTTTAAAAGACGAGCAGTTTTTTAAGAAGATTCAAAATGCCAAGATCCCTGTGCTCTTATTACTCAACAAGATCGATAAGGCAGAACAAGATTTTCTTGAAGAACAGGTGAACTATTGGCAAGAGCAATTGCCTAATGCAGAAATTCATCCAATTTCTGCCCTTGAAAAGTTCAATATTGAAGGGGTATTTGAGCGCATTAAAGAATTATTGCCAGAAGGACCAGCCTATTATCCAAAGGATCAGATGACCGATAAGCCAGAGCGCTTTTTTGTCAATGAGAGTATTCGTGAAAAAATCCTCAAACACTATAAAAAAGAAATTCCCTATGCTGTTGAAATTGAAACAGAGGAATTTGCAGAAACGGATCAAATTATTCGTATTCGATCGGTGATTATGGTCGAACGCGATACCCAAAAAGGGATTATCATCGGTCATAAAGGGACGGCTCTAAAAAGAGTGGGGATGGAAGCTCGTAAAGACCTTGAAAAATTCTTCGGCAAACAAATTCACTTAGCACTCTATGTCAAAGTCAATAAAAATTGGCGTTCGAACAATAGAGAATTAAAGCGTTTTGGCTACTCTGAATAGCCTTTTTACTTTTTACGCATAAAGATACTGATCGGAACCCCGCTAAAATCAAAGTGTTCTCTGAGTTGATTTTCTAAAAATCGTTTGTAGGGATCCTTGACGTATTGTGGTAGGTTGCAAAAGAATGCAAATTGAGGATAAGGTGTCGGCAATTGCGTACAAAACTTGATCTTGATATACTTACCCTTAAGAGCTGGAGGAGGAGTGTTTTCAATAATAGGAAGCATCACATCGTTGAGCTCTCTAGTCTTTATTTTTCTAGAACGGTTTTGATATACTTCTACCGCAGTTTCAATTGCCTTAAAAATACGCTGTTTGTTCAATACTGATATGAAGACAATCGGCACATCTGTAAAAGGAGCTGTAATTTGATGAATTTGATCGGTAAAGGCCTTGGTCGTCATCGTGTCTTTTTCTACTAAATCCCATTTATTGACAAGGATTACAATTCCTTTATTGTTTCTATGAGCTAACCAAAAGATATTTTGAACCTGACCGTCAAATCCACGAGTGGCGTCGAGCACTAAAAGAATGACATCGGAATGTTCAATGGCGCGAACCGAACGCATTACTGAATAAAATTCCAAGTCTTCTTTTACCTTTGATTTTCTACGAATCCCTGCAGTGTCTACAAGATTGAACTCAAAACCAAAACGGTTGTATTTGGTATCGATACTATCTCTGGTTGTTCCTGCAATATCGGTTACGATATAACGCTCTTCACCGATAAGGGCATTGATCAATGATGATTTTCCAGCATTAGGTCTTCCAACTACGGCAAATCGAGGTAGTTCATCTTCTTCATCGCGTTCGCTAATTGGAGGGAGTGCTTCTACTACTGCATCCAGTAATTCTCCAGTTCCACTTCCGCTAATACTAGCGATAGGGTAAAAATCACCGAGTGCTAAATTGTAAAACTCATAGGTGTCATCCATACGTTTAGAAGAGTCCACTTTGTTGACACAGAGTAATACAGGCTTTTTAACGCGTCTTAGAATCTTAGCGACATCTTCATCCATGCCAGTGATGCCTGATTCAACATCCACTACAAAAACAATGACATCAGCCTCGTCGATAGCAAGTTCTACCTGCTTGTCGATTTCTTTTTCAAAAACATCGTCAGATCCAAGTACGTATCCCCCGGTATCAATTACAGAGAAGACTCTACCGTTCCATTCACTCTTTCCGTAATGTCTGTCACGAGTAACTCCACTGACGGCATCGACAATAGCCTCCCTCTTTTGAATCAAACGATTAAAAAGGGTGGATTTTCCAACATTAGGTCTTCCGACGATAGCGACAATTGCACTCATAACTTATTCTTTGCTGCAAAAGTAATACTTATAATTCACAAAAGTTAAAAAGAGGACACAAACCCTATAAATTGTATATTGCTAACCCAAACTTGAACTTATGAATAAATCGTATATTTTTCTATTTGTCGGACTCTTTATCCTTGGATCTTGTAAGCAACAATCTTCTTCTACAGCAGATGTAACTGCTGAGGCACTTTCAGATTATCAAGAAGTATTTAGACCTCAATATCACTTTACACCTGAAACTAAATGGATGAATGATCCCAATGGTTTAGTCTATGAAAACGGCGTCTATCATTTGTTTTATCAGTATTATCCCGATGCAATTGTGTGGGGACCCATGCATTGGGGACATGCCACTTCCAAAGATTTAGTGCATTGGGAACATCAACCCATCGCCTTGTTCCCAGATGAATTGGGTTATATTTTTTCTGGGTCTGCTATTGTCGATAGCAAAAACACTTCTGGCTTAGGGACAGCTGAAAATCCTCCCCTGATCGCAATTTATACCTATCACGACCCCAAAGGTGAAAAGCAGGGAAGAAATGACTTTCAATATCAAGGGCTTGCTTATAGCTTAGATCATGGAGTTAGTTGGGAGAAATACGAGAACAATCCAATTATTCCCAACACCAATTCCATCAGAGATTTTAGAGATCCCAAAGTGTTTTGGAATGAGCAATTAAGTGCTTGGACCGTGGTACTTGTAGCCGGGGATCATATGCAACTTTGGAAATCTTCAAATTTATTAGACTGGGAATATATGAGTGATTTTGGGAAGGATGTTGGAGCTCACGGCGGTGTTTGGGAATGTCCGGATTTATTTGAACTCAAAGTTGAAGGAAGCGATCAGACCAAATGGGTCTTACTGATCAGTATCAATCCAGGAGCTCCAAATGGAGGAAGTGGAACCCAATACTTTGTTGGTGATTTTGATGGAACTAGCTTTACTACTGATCAAAAAGAATCCAAATGGATTGATTTAGGAACCGATAATTACGCTGGGGTAACCTATAATGGGTTAAGTGATGACAAGCGACTATTTATAGGATGGATGAGTAATTGGTCCTATGCTCAAGAGACTCCAACAAAAAAGTGGAGGTCTGCGATGACCTTGCCAAGACAACTCGGTTTAAAAAGGGTCGAAGAGGAACTGATCTTGACTTCCTATCCTGTTGAATCTATTAGTTCTATTGTTACTTCTTCTGATTCGAACTCATTTGAGTTGGAATCCAATAGCTCAAAAGAATTTAAGCAAGAGGAGTTATCCACTTCCAAAGTTCAATTCCATATAAAGGGATCGGTGGAACTCAAACTAAAGAATGATGGAGGGGAAGAATTAATACTATCGATTTCGGATTCAGGATCGATTGTTATCGATCGATCTAAATCAGGACTTGTTGACTTTTCAGAGAACTTCTTTGCAGAAATCAAAGCTGATTTTATCCCCAAAGAAATCAATGAGGTCGAACTCTATGTGGATGCTTCTTCAGTGGAAATATTTATCAATAAGGGTGAGCGAGTGATGACGGCCCGAATGTTTAACAAAGCTAATTACAGTTCTTTAGAAGTACTAAATACTACCGATTCCACAATCGAAGTAATGGACTTTTCAATAAGTACAGTAAAAAGAATTTGGGATTAAAGCTGATTTTTAATCTTTAATAGCTCCTCTTTGACGTGTTCTAACTTTTGGATAATGTCTAAAGTAGAGAGTTGATTCGAATGCTCTAATTTGAGTTGTTTTTTGGCTCCATCTAAAGTAAATCCGCGCTCTTTGACAAGGTGATAGATTCGCTTGAGATTTTCAATATCTTTAGGTGTAAATTTTCGATTTCCCTTAGCGTTTTTTTTAGGCTTTAGAATTTCAAAATTTTGTTCCCAAAATCGAATCGTAGAGGTATTGACATCAAACGCTTTGGCCACTTCTCCAATACTGTAATATCGTTTTTCAGGAAGTTCTTGCATTAGTCGAGTGATTGGTTTTCTTGACTCGCATTGCGTAATAAGATTTGGAATTCCTCCGGAGAAAGATTTCCGTAATAGAAATTGATGGGATTGATTCTCTTGCGATCCTTCCACACTTCGTAATGCAGATGAGGTGCCTGAGATCTACCAGTTGACCCTACAAATCCAATAATATCTCCGCGTTTAACTGTTTGACCTCTGCGAACATTGTATTCAGTCATATGAGCATAGATGGTTACATATCCAAAACCGTGATCAATTCGAACGTGTTTTCCAAAACCAGAAGCTCTGTTATCAGCTCTGATGACTTTTCCGTTTCCAGTAGCGTAAATGGGAGTTCCTTTTGGTGCTGAAAAGTCCATACCCCAGTGGCGTTTTCTAACCTTGGTAAATGGATCAGATCGCCATCCATAACCAGAAGCCATTCGCTTTAAGTTCTCGTTGGCAACAGGTTGAATAGCTGGAATGGCAGCTAGTAATTCTTCTCTGTCAGCAGCCATTTTAGCAATCTCGTCCAAGGATTTCGACTGAACGACCAATTGCTTCTGGATAATATCCATATGCTTGGTCGTATTGATGATCAGATCAGAATTTTGATATCCCTCCAAACTTTGATATCGATTAAGTCCCCCAAAACCTGCACGTCTTTGTTCTTCAGGAATTGGATTGGCTTCAAAATACACTCTGTAAATACTGTTGTCTCGATCTTCAATATTGGCTAAAACCTTTTCAATCTGCTGCATTTTTTTGTCTAAAAGCTCGTACTGAAGTCTAAAATTCCGTACTTCGCGTTCGAGTGAAAGCTCTTTTGGAGTATTGATAATAGAGGTGTTGAGTAAGAAGATAAGTCCTATAAAACCTACTAAGATGCTCGATAGTGCAAACAAAAAGATACGTCCAAATTTCTTGGAAGCTTTCTCCTCTATTTTCTTATAAGACAGGGTCTCAGCGTCGTAATAATATTTTACCTTAGACATCTCTAGAAATTGTACTATTTTTGTGCTCGATTGTTAGACTACAAATATAGGTGTTTTAACAAGATCCAAGATATTAAAAACATTGCATAAAACAGTCCATTGTTTATAAATGGCTGATAAATACATAGAATTGATGAAGTCTCAAGAGGTAAGAAAACAATTTTTAAACTTTTTTAAAGAGCGTGAACACAAGATTGTTCCCTCTGCACCTATGGTTTTAAAAGACGATCCTACATTGATGTTTACCAATGCGGGAATGAATCAGTTTAAAGCCTATTTTTTAGGGACTTCACATCCGAGTTCACAGCGTGTGGTCGACACTCAAAAGTGTTTGAGAGTTAGTGGAAAGCACAATGATTTGGAAGAGGTAGGTAAAGATACCTATCACCATACCATGTTTGAAATGTTGGGGAACTGGAGTTTTGGAATTGATCAGGAAGGTGGAAATGGCTATTTCAAAAAAGAAGCCATTGAATGGGCTTGGGAATTCTTAACGGATGTTTGTGGAATTGACAAAGATAGCATGTATGTGACTGTTTTTGAAGGTTCTAATGATCAAGATGCATTAGAAGAAGACAAGGAAGCTAAAAAATTGTGGAGCGCTTTGGTTCCAGAATCTCAAATTCTTTACGGTAATAAAAAAGACAATTTCTGGGAAATGGGAGATCAAGGTCCCTGTGGTCCTTGTTCTGAAATACACGTAGATATTCGTTCTGCTGAGGAAAAAGCGAAAGTTCCAGGAGCAGAACTCGTCAATAGGGATCACCCTCAGGTGATTGAAATTTGGAACCTGGTATTTATTCAGTTCAACAGAAAGGCAGATGGATGTTTGGAAAAATTACCAGCAGTTCACGTCGATACAGGAATGGGATTTGAAAGACTATGTATGGTTTTACAAGGTGTTCAATCCAACTACGATACTGATGTATTCAAACCACTTATTGCTGAAATAGAAAAAATCACCGCTACGACCTACGGGTCTAAAGAGGAAACAGATATTGCGATTCGAGTTGTAGCCGATCATATTAGAGCTATTGCATTTTCAATTGCTGATGGTCAGTTGCCTTCCAATACTGGAGCCGGTTATGTGATTCGAAGAATTCTTAGACGTGCGGTGCGCTATGGTTTTACCTTTTTAGGATCCAAAGAACCTTTCATGTATCAATTGGTGAAGGTGATGGTAGGACAGATGGGTGATGCCTTCGCTGAATTAAAAAACCAGGCTCAATTAATTGAAAATGTCATCAAAGAAGAGGAGCAATCCTTTTTAAATACCCTTGATCAAGGATTGGGATTATTGGATCGTTTGATGAGCGAATCAAAAGACAATACCCTTTCTGGAGAAAAGGCATTCGAACTCTATGATACGTTTGGATTTCCAATTGATTTAACAGCACTGATTTTATCTGAAAACAAAATGGAGCTCGATCAAGAAGGATTTGATGTAGCGATGAAAGCTCAAAAAGATCGTTCTCGAAAAGCGTCTGAGGTTTCAAAAGAAGATTGGACAGTACTTTTTGAAGATAAGGATCAAGAGTTTGTAGGCTACGATTATCTTGAAGCCGATGTAAAAATTGCAAAATACCGCAAAGTAAGCTCTAAGAAAGATGGGGATTTATACCAATTGGTATTTAATATGACTCCTTTCTATGCAGAAGGTGGTGGACAGGTTGGAGATAAAGGTGTTTTAGAAAGTGAAACTGGAGAAGTTATCATGATTCTAGATACCAAGAGAGAGAACGATGAAATAGTTCACTTTACCAAAAAACTTCCAGAACATTTAGACAGTAGTTTTAATGCAGTAGTGGATGAGGTAGCACGTATGCAAACTGCTAAAAACCACACCGCGACTCACTTGTTACATCAAGCCTTGAGAACTGTTTTAGGGACTCATGTAGAGCAAAAGGGATCGGCAGTGCAATCCAAAAACCTTCGTTTTGATTTCTCGCATTTCTCTAAGGTGACCGATGAGCAATTAGCAGAGGTTGAAGCCTTGGTAAATGAAAAAATAAAAGAAGCGATCGCGCTGGATGAGGGTAGAAATATTCCACTAGCAGAAGCCAAAAAACAAGGAGCGATGGCGCTCTTTGGAGAAAAATACGGTGATGCAGTGAGAACCATTCGATTTGGAAGTTCTATTGAACTCTGTGGAGGAACTCATGTTCAAAATACTTCAGAGTTGTGGAGTTTTAAAATCAGTTCAGAATCTGCAGTTGCTGCTGGTATTCGACGTATCGAAGCCATTACTGGTGATGCTGTAAGAACTTACTTCAATGAGAGTTTAAGTGAATTAGAGGCTGTAAAACAGCAATTGGGGAATCAAAAGAATGTGGTAACATCGGTTGAGCAACTCATCTCTGAAAATCAAGAACTCAAAAAACAAATAGAAAGCTTTAAAAAAGAAAAGGCACTATCTGTTGCTTCTGATTTAGAGGCTGCATTTGAGTCCATCAATGGAGTTCAATTCTTAGCTCAAGAATTAGAATTGGACGCTGCTGCGATTAAAGATCTGTCCTTTAAATTAGCTGCTGATAAGAAGGATGCTTTCATTCTTTTTGGAGCTAACAACGATGGTAAAGCATTGTTGAGTTGTTATATCTCCAAAGAATTAGTTGAAGCGAAAGGACTCAACGCGGGGACCATTGTTAGAGAACTCGGAAAATTCATCCAAGGTGGAGGAGGAGGACAAGCCTTTTTTGCTACTGCAGGGGGTAAAAATCCTCAGGGAATTGCGAAGGCTTTAGAAGAAGCAGTGAAATTCATAGGTTAACTGATGAAACTTTCTACAAAAATAGAAGGTTACAATTCAAATACTTCCATCGACTACCATTCAAAGTTGATGCTTGTGGGGTCATGTTTTAGTGATTCCATAGCAGATAAGCTATCCAGTCATTTATTTGAGGTGAGTTCCAATCCTTTTGGAATTAGCTATAATCCAGTTTCAATTTCTAATTTGATTTCAGCGATTGCAAATCAGAAGTACTTTGAAGAGGACGAATTCATTCAAGACAAAGATTTGTGGTTTCACTACGATTTGCATTCTTCTTTCAGTGAAATCGATCGATCTAAATTAGCAAATGCAGTGAACGCTAAAATTCAACAAGCGCATCAGCAGTTGAAAGAGGCCTCTCATTTGTTTGTGACTCTGGGGACTGCTTTTGCATATGAGTTAATAGCGTCCCAACAAATTGTCGCGAACTGCCACAAACAGAATGCGAACTTATTTGAAAAAAAACTGCTTTCAACTACTGAGATTTATGGCTCTATAGAACAACTGTTTCAAACAGTCAAAGCTTTAAATCCTCAGCTACAATTAATTTTCACGATCTCTCCAGTTCGTCATCAGAAAGATGGGCTCATCGAAAACAATCGTTCCAAAGCTCACTTGAGAACAGCTCTATTTGAATTCCTTGATAGCCATCAGGATTGTGAATATTTTCCAAGCTATGAGATTCTCTTAGATGAACTTAGAGATTATCGCTTTTACGATCGTGATTTATTGCATCCTAATTCTTTAGCCATCGATCTCATTTGGGAGCGTTTTGTCAATTTGTATATGAATGATTCTTGTAAAGCTGATATGAAAACAGCCTTGTCAATTTTCAAGTCAGAATCACATATAGCCTTTCAGCCCGAAAGTCAAGAACATCGAGAATTTTTAAAAAAAAATGATCAAAGAAAGACCGAATTCTACAATAAATACCCCCATTTAAACGTTAGATAGGACAATGAAAATGAAATTAAAAGAACAAGAAGATTACTATTGGACCGATCAGGGGTTTAAAGTCTTTACAGAGAGCTATCATTTAAAAAGAGGATATTGCTGTGAATCAGGCTGTAGACATTGTCCTTATGGATATGATCCCAAAACAAATTCACAATAATGCTTAAATCTCCACTTGTTGATTTGAGCTCTTACTTTGAGCCCTTTTCAAAGAGGGGAATCGAATTGTTTATCAAAAGAGAGGAATTACTACATCCTCATATTTCAGGAAATAAATACCGAAAACTGTACTTCAATTTAAAAGCTGCCGAGGAGTTAGGATATGATACCTTGCTCACTTTTGGAGGAGCCTTTTCAAATCATATTGTCGCTACTGCATATGCCGCTAAAGAAAGAGGTTTTAAATCTATAGGCGTAATAAGAGGTGAAGAATTAGCCTTTGGGGAATTAAATCCTAGTCTTCAGTTTGCGTCATCCTGTGGAATGCAATTGCATTTTGTGTCTAGAGAAGTCTATCGAGAAAAGCACACCAAAGAATTTTTTGAGCAACTTCAATCGAAATTCGGTTCATTTTATATGTTGCCAGAAGGAGGTACCAATGAGCTCGCGGTCAAAGGCTGTGAGGAAATATTAAATAAAGAAGACGAATCTTTTTCCCATATAGCTCTTGCAGTTGGAACTGGAGGCACCATCTCAGGAGTGATCCGCTCTGCTTTAAATCATCAATATGTTTTGGGTTTTCCTGCTTTAAAAGGTGATTTTTTGAAAAAAGATATTTGTACCTTTACCTCTAAATCCAATTGGGAACTCATCACTGATTATCACTTTGGGGGTTATGCTAAAATAACAAGAGAACTGGTAGATTTTATGAATGATTTTTATCAAAAAACCGGCATTTTAATCGATCCCATTTACACTTCAAAGATGATTTACGGTATCATTGATTTAGCACAAAAGGATTACTTTAAACCTTCCGATCGTGTGTTGATGATTCACACGGGTGGTTTACAAGCGATAGATGGTATGAATACCTATTTACGAACAAAATATAGTTTTGAAATACAATCATGAGAAAGTACTTCGTTCTTTTTTCGATACTGAGTTTGGCATTGCAATCTTGTTCGATTATCAAAAAGCCATTTGTATTTACTGCAAGAGTGAATACCAATGATGAGGTGCGCTCCTATATAAAAACCTATGCCCCTATAGCACAGGATGAGATGAGAGAATTTGGAATTCCCGCAAGTATTACACTCGCTCAGGGAATTTTAGAAAGTGGAGCTGGAAAAAGTACACTAGCTAAAACATCTAACAATCACTTTGGAATCAAATGCCATACGGGATGGGAGGGGAAATCAGTTCTTCACGATGACGATGCCAAGGATGAATGTTTTAGGGTGTATGATTCGCCTAGAGAATCGTATAGAGATCACTCCTTGTTTTTAACTCAAAGAAATCGCTATTCGTTTTTGTTCAATTATAGGCCAAGAGATTACAAAGCTTGGGCCAAGGGACTCAAGAAGGCTGGTTATGCAACCGATCGCAAATACGCTCGTCGATTAGTTTCTTATATCAAGGCTTATGACTTAAAGTCTTATGACAAGATTCGTTATCGCAAGAAGCAGCAAGCTTTGGTGTATCAATATCCCCAAAAACAAACAGTCTCTGCTGAGAAAAAGGACCAAAAACCACTCATTTCTAAAAACAAGAACAATAGACAAACCCATCTAGTTTCAAAAGGGGAAACACTGTATTATATTTCAAAACTTTACGGGGTTCCCATCAGTGATTTGAAGAAGTGGAATCAGCTTAAAAACAATTCAATTAAATCAGGACAAGAACTTATTATAGCCAATTAATATGAGATACCAACGATCTAGTCAACTATTTTCAGAATCGAATCAAGTAATTCCTGGAGGAGTCAATTCTCCGGTGAGAGCCTTTAAATCTGTAGGAGGAACTCCAGTTTTCATCCAAAAGGCTAAAGGAGCTTATTTAGAAGATGTCGATGGAAATACCTATATCGATTTTATCGCTTCTTGGGGTCCGCTTATTTTAGGACATGCCTTTGAGCCGGTGATCGATGCGGTGGTTCAAAAGGCACAATTAGGAACATCATTTGGAACTCCAACAGAAATTGAAACCAAATTAGCTTCTTTGGCTGTTGAAATGGTTCCTCATATTGAAAAAATACGCTTTGTAAATTCTGGAACTGAGGCCTGTATGTCAGCAGTTCGTTTGGCTAGAGGTTATACTCACAAGGATAAGATTATCAAGTTTGAAGGTTGTTACCACGGTCATTCAGATTCATTCTTGATACAAGCAGGTAGTGGTGCTGTTACTTTTGGTTCACCCAACAGTCCTGGAGTTACTCAGGGTACCGCAAAAGACACCTTGTTGGCTACTTATAACAATTTGGAATCAGTTCGACAATTAGTCGATGCCAATCTAGGAGAAATAGCAGCGATCATCATTGAGCCTGTAGCTGGTAATATGGGATGTATTCCACCGAGTCCTGAGTTTATATCTGGATTGAGAACCCTTTGTGATGAGCAAAACATGCTGCTTATTTTTGATGAGGTGATGACTGGATTTAGACTTGGTAGAGGGGGAGCTCAAGAAGTCTTGGGAATCAAAGCCGATATTGTATGTTTTGGAAAAGTCATCGGAGGTGGACTTCCCGTGGGAGCTTTTGCAGCTTCTGCTGAAATCATGAGTCATTTAGCTCCTGAAGGGCCCGTATATCAAGCAGGAACTCTCAGTGGAAATCCACTGGCTATGGCAGCAGGACTCGCCATGCTAGAAGCCTTGAATAAGGACGCTGAAGTATTTGATCGTCTGGCGAAGAAAACCGAGTATTTACACCTAGGATTGGAACACGTTTTAAACCAAGCAGGAGTCACTGCTCAAATCAATCGATTTGGTTCGATGATTTCGGTTCACTTTTCAGATACTCCAGTAGTAGATTTTAAAACATCAGCCCTAGGCAATAACGATACTTTTAAATCCTATTTTCACGGAATGCTCGATAGAGGAATCTACCTCCCACCATCAGCATTTGAAAGTTATTTCTTAAACGATGCTTTGAGCTATGAAGATTTAGATAAGACTGTTGCAGCCCTAGCAGATTTTGTGGAAGAGTTGAAGTAAAAAAAATACCCCCAAAACATTCAACTGCTTTGGGGGTGTCAAACTAAACTAAATCGTTAACCAGACGATTTTTATCTTCTCATTGGAGTCTTGTTTTGATACATGGCTCCTTTTTTGTGCCCCTTTCCTTCCATTTTACAATCACCAATGCACTGGTGATCTTTGGTAGCTCCCTTATGCATTATTTTAGCTTTTTGATGCATCATCATTTTTCCCTTAGGGGCTTTTTTCATCCCTTGATGCCTATTCATTTTTGACCATTTTGCGTATTGGTCTTCATTGAGGATGTTTTTAATCTTACGTTGGTGATCAATTTGAAGATCCATATGCTCGTTCATCATGTCGTAACGATTGACTTCTTTTCCAGCCTCTTTATCAGCTTTCATTTTTTGGTGATGCTTCTGCATCATCTTTCCTTCCTCACTAAAGAGTTTTTCTAATTCTTTTTGTTGCTTATCAGACAATTCAAGTGCTAGTGTTAGCTTTTTAGCTTTTAAAGTAGCGCGTTGTTCAGGAGTGAAATTCTCTTGCTGATGCATTTGCATCATTTTCATTCCACCAGATCTTGGAGCATATTGGGCAATAGCAACAGAAGAAACTGCAATTGCTAAGAGGGTTGTCAATACTAATTTTTTCATGATCTTAATTTTTTTTGTGTTTAATACTAAGACAGCCTTAGCATAAAAAGGTTTAAAATGAGGCTGTTAAACATATCATAAAAAAAACCCCCACTTTCGGTGGAGGTTTTAATTATAATGCTTTAGTCAATTATTTTGGATCTAATAATTCATTAATTCTAGAAACAGAATCATCTAAGTGATAACGACTCATTTGATCGCTAAAGTTTCCTTTGGAAGAATTGATTTGATTTTTAAGATTGATCAGTTCTGCTTTAGCAACCGAACGAATATCTGATTGAGAAGTATTTACAGCAGTTGATTTGATATAACCTCCCCAATCTGGTTGTTTTGATTGATTCTTAGCAGTAAGTAAGTATCCCAATCGATCAATATGAGCCTTTTGAAGGTTTCTTCTGTAGGTGTCAATTGATTTTCCACTGTAGAGTTCTGACCAGATTCCCTTTCGGAGTGATGAGGTCATTTCTACTAGTGATAAAGCCTTTGTTCCATAAAGCGTTTCTTGCTCAATGAGTCGCGCCATTTTTCCTAAACTCAAAATATTGTTGAGGGTGCGTTCTTGCATGGAACGAATTCGCTCTACAGCTCCTGAATATTCAATTTTGCTAAAGAGGTCTTTGTCAATCATCCACTGTGGAGTTTCAAAGAGCTCTTTGTGTAAGAATTGAATAGCATTTCTCTGATGGTCTTTGCTTACCAGGGTGTAGACCGCTCCTTCTTGATCGTAGGTTTTGTGATTTTCATAGACACCACCGATATTGTTGGATACATGTCCCATATAACGATTGAATTGAGATAGTACTTGCTTGTAAAGCGTATCTAATTCATCGTAATCTTTACCGTCTTCCTCAGTCCATTGAATGAGATTTGGAACGATTCTCTGAAGGTTTTTGATTCCGTATTGACTCGCTAAGATGGCATTGTCACCTAAGTCTTCAGTTTGAGAACTTGGGTCTACAACGTCTCCGGCTTGTTGATGTCCAAATCGATACAATGGATCTCCATCGTGCTTTAAAATCCACTGATCTAAAATTGGTTTTTCATCTTCGGCTGAAGTATCTAAGATTGGACGGTATCCCCATTCAATAGCGTATTTGTCATAGATTCCAATATTGGGCATCAAAGCCACTCCTTTATCCTCGGGTTGTGCAACGTAGTTAAATCGGGCATAATCCATAATTGAGGGTGCGGTACCGTATTTTTTGGTAAAGCTCGCAGAGCGTAGTGAATCTACAGGGTAAGCAGAGCTAGACCCCATATTGTGAGGTAATCCAAGGGTGTGACCTACTTCATGAGAGGATACAAAACGAATTAGTCTTCCCATCACTTCATCCTTAAAGGCATCTGTTTGAGCTTCTGGATTGATGGCAGCTGTTTGAACAAAGAACCAGTTTCGAAGAAGGCTCATGACATTGTGGTACCAATTGATGTCTGATTCTAAGATTTCTCCTGTTCTTGGATCACTTACGTGAGGTCCATTGGCATTAGGGATTGGAGAAGCCAAATAACGTACTACAGAGTAGCGAACATCTTCAGGAGACCACTCTGGATCTTCTTCAACAGTTGGAGGGTCTTTGGCGATGATGGCATCTTTAAATCCAGCAGCTTCAAAAGCAACCTGCCAATCTTCAATTCCTTGCTTGATATATGGAACCCATTTTTTTGGAGTGGCTCTATCGATGTAATAAACGATTTGTTTTTTAGGCACTACGAGTTCTCCTCTTTTGAATTTCGCTACATCCTCATCCTTAACTTCTAATCTCCAACGATCTAAAAAGGAAACAGTTTTAGTTTTTTGATCTTCTAATCCATAATCAACTTGATCGCGTTTAAACCAACCCACTCTTTTGTCAAAATAACGACGTTTCATTGGGTTTTCAGGAAGTAAGATCATTGAATTGTTGATCTCTACTGAGATGGTACCTAAACTAGAATTAGAAGGAGGAGCTGATGCGATATAGGTTTTTACGTGTCTCGCTTCTATGTTTAATGGGTAGGATTTAATGCTTTCGATAAAACTCTTATCGCTATCCAATCGAGTCACCTTGTAGCGTTTTCTATAAGAATCAGGCATTCCTAGTGCTTTGACATCTTTTGAAAACAAATCAGAAGCTTTGATTACAGAACTCTTTACAATGGAATCGTTTCTCAGCGCTTCTATTTTAAAGGAAAAAAGTACCGGTTCAAAGTTAGAGTTAACCACCGCTTCTTTAATTGGTAAGTCATCATCAGCCACAATATCATGGCTTACGACTCTTAAATTGATCATATTCTCTTTCTTTTCCCAGCGAAGTACTTGAGTGTTGATTTTTCCACCGCCGAATCCGATTCCGTTAGCTGTTTTGGCAATACGGCTTACCATCAGCATTTCTTTTCCTAGTAAGGAGTCGGGGATTTCATAGTAGCGATCAGCTCCTATTTTGTGTACGCTAAACAATCCTTCATCTGTGATGGCTTCTTTAGTGATGACCTCTGAATAGGGTTTTGGAGCATTCTTATCTATTTTGGGTTTTGGTTTTTGTTGCTCTACAGGAGCAGCTTTCTTTTTCTTGTTCCACCACATTTGAGCGTTGGAAGAGGTAGTCCCGAGCATAAAAGCTCCAAGAAGTACAAGGCTTATTTTTTTAGTAAGCATATGTAAGGGTTTAAGTTAAGTTTATAATTGAGTTTAAAGATAGAGTTTCTGCTTTGTTTGTACAATTATTAAAACAATAATGGAATTATAAATTGGTAGGCTATAATGAGTAGAAATACAGCGATGAGGTTTAAAAAGATACCGACGCGAACCATATCCTTAACTTTGATGTATCCAGATGCAAATACGATGGCGTTTGGAGGTGTAGCCATCGGTAGCATAAAGGCACAACTGCTGGCAATGGTCACTGGGATCAGCAAATAGAGTATCGGGATTTCCAATCCAATGGCAATTCCTGCTACTACTGGGGCAAGAACAGCAACAAGGGCGACATTGCTCATCAGTTCTGTTAAGAAAAGCATCAATGCGATGAGGATTCCAACAGTGATAAGCACCGGTAGGTTGGCGTTTGAAATCAGTTCAGATACACTGTCGACAATTCCACTTGCAGACATTCCTTTTGCGAGCGCTAAACCTCCACCAAATAAGATTAGGATTCCCCATGCTAGCTTTTGAGTGTCTTTCCACTCGAGAATAAAATCCCCTTTTTTAAGAGAATGAGGTATCGCAAACATAGCAATAGCTCCTGCCATACTGATCATGGTGTCATTTATTTTTAATCCAGGAAACACAGAATTAATCAATGTTCTTGAGATCCACAATGCAATAGTGATTCCAAAAATTAGGAGCACGTGTTTTTCTCTGGAGCTGGTGGGACCTAACTTTTCTAATTCTTCTTGAATAACGTTTTTGGAAGCGTTAAAATTGAGCCCAGTGGATGGATAAAATTTAATGAGCACGAAATAGATGATTCCAATCATTAGTGCTGAAAAGGGTAAACCCAGTACCATCCATTTTAAAAAGGAAATTTCAATATGGTATTCGTTTTCAAGAAGTCCAATCAGCACCGAATTTGGAGGTGTTCCAATAACAGTGGCTATACCTCCTGCATTGGCGGAGAATGCAATACCGAGCATCACACTCAGCGCAAAGTTCTTATCCTTTTTAGTAAATCCATCTTCATCTTTTATCAGTAAATAAATGACCGACATAGCGATGGGTAGCATCACAACAGTAGTGGCTGTATTGGAAATCCACATACTCAAAAAAGCAGTAGCGATCATAAAGCCTAAGATGACCTTATTGGGAGTGGCTCCTGTGTATTTGATAATGGTCAGTGCAATTCTTCGGTGAAGATTGACTTTTTCCAAAGCCAAGGCTAAGACAAAACCTCCAAAAAACAAAAAGATAATGGGAGATCCATAGTAGCCTCCTACCTCGTCAATAGGCATGATTTTTAATAGAGGGAAGAGCAATAGTGGTAAAAGAGCAGTCACAGAAATGGATACTGCTTCGGTAACCCACCAGGTAATCATCCAGATAGCCACAGCAATCACATGGTCCCCAATTGGAGATATTAGTGGTTCAGAAATTAAAAAACTCGATAAGAAAAGTAGTGGACCTAGTAAGAGCCCAAGTTGTTTAGTTCGCATGAACTAAAAGTAGTAAAATAAATAATGATATTAAATAGACTTTTAAGATTGCTTTTCTTTTTCAGGCATACCTGCTAATATTAAATTGACAATAGGAATAAATACAAGCCAAGGTGAATGCCCTGTGTTCTTTATTCTTCTAAATCCTACTGATAAAAGCACAGCAAATGTGATTGCTCTATAAACAGAATAAAAAGAGGAAGGGAATCCGTATTTATTGAATATCAATTCAAAAATAACGGTAATTATAATATTAAAGAGAAAGAAGTACGAAAAGTCTTTTAAAGAAGCTTCTTTGCTGAAATTGAATAAATTTTTGAATGCAGAGATGTAATTTCATAATTGTATTTTATTTAAGATAAACATAAATCAACAGTGCATGAGGCATATTTGTTAATTAATTGAAACATATACTTTTATTCTAGTTATTCTATTGTTTTTCTTTGAAATAAAAAATAGATTCTTATGGGCTGTTTTTTTATATAATTCATTCAAATTTGTTACTGAACTTTTTGGATATATAAACTCAGAAAAACTAATAAAACTTTCGAAGCTAATAGACTCATTATATTGTAAGCTATCTAATTCTTCTAACTCAATAAATTTAATTTCTTTAAAAGGGTTAGAAGCTACAATAGGGGTTATTATATTCTTATTGTATTGTGAAGTTTGAAAATCAACACCATCAATGTTTATAAATATACTATCTCTTTTCATTATAGATTCTTGAGCAAAACTAAATGAGAATGTGTAAAAAAGGAAAGCGAGTGTAATTATTAAATTTTTCATATTAATTAGTGTTGCAATTTTTAGTTAACTCTGGTAAAAATTCTTCGTATAATTTATTTAGCGCTTCTTTTTTAGATTTATCCAGTTGATTATATGCCTCTACATTTTGATTTTGTAATCCCCTCCACGCAAGACTCTCATAAAAGGAGTCGTTAAAATTTTCACTTTCATGCAAGAAATTATATTCATCTAGTAATGCTGACCTATGAAACTTTTTTAAAGCACTTGTCATAGTATTCACATAAAGTTCTGCCATGGTTTGATGTTGAGCATTATATGATTGAGTATATTTATTATCATATTTTGTGAAAGTTTCAAGAAATTCCATTTCTTCTAAATCTGTATTTGTTGAATATAATACATAGTACATTTTAGCGTGAATTAATTCGTGTAGGAATGTTCTTGCTATTGATAATACACCGTAATCTTTAAGTATATTACTGTTAAACTCTATCGTTATTTCTCCATTTTCAATAGATGGATTTGTTTTTGCATTAACTTCGGAATCATCATCAAATACACCATCTCTAGAAATTAATTTCACATCAAATTCAGATTCTCCTTCAAAATTACTTAAAAGCTCTCTTATAAAATCATCTGAATTTTTTGTAAGCATTTCAAAGATGCATTTCTCGCGTTCTCTTAATTCATTTGTAATAATTCGATCCTCTTCTTCATTTATGGGCAATAATAATGCCACATCATTAGGGCAGTCTTCATCAATAGTAGTTGTAGTCGATTCAGTGGATGATTCTCCTTTAAAGTCTTCTGTTAAAGCATTG
>JABXHN010000048.1 GCA_013373635.1 Flavobacteriaceae bacterium | reverse complement strand
TTCGATTCAAGATCCTCAATATTAATATTGAAAGTATCAGGATACACTTCAACAAATACAGGTTTCAGCCCAAGCAGAGCTATTACTTCTACGGTCGCCACATAGGTGTATGAAGGAACTAGAACTTCAGCTCCCTTCGGAAAGTAGTATGCCATCATAATGCACTGAAGTGCATCTGTTCCATTGGCACAAGGGATGACGTGCTTGACTTTCAGGTATTCCTCCAATGCAGTTTGAAATTCCTTAACTACGGGCCCATTTATGAAACTGGTAGAATCAAGAACCTTGTCTATTTCAGTCCTAACTTCTTCCTTAATTTTTTGGTATTGACCGAATAAATCGGCCATCTGAATTGGCTTGCTCATTTATTAAATGGTAAAAGGATGCTTAGATAAAGGAGATTTCGATAAAGGATGGTAATCACCCTTTAGACCCGTCACTTCGGCATGTCTAATTCCATGAACCAGCTCTATGGCCTGACGCGTTGCTTCAATTCCATACCCATTGCCCTTTAAAATTTCCTCATAAGACACTGTATGAAGATCCGTAAAGCCTTCACTAAATTCAAGCTCTTCTCCATCGACAGAAATAGACCTGAAAGTCCTTTGCCCTCTCTTTGCTATTTCTTCTGGTAATAATTGGTCATTGATTGAAAGAAACCATCTGACATTCGCATTCTTCAATCTCATGAAACCACCAGCCCGATCATGAGTATGAACATGTACTACATTTGATTCGGCTTCACCGAAAATCCAACTCAACATGTCAAAAAAATGTACCCCAATATTAGTGGCAATGCCTCCAGACTTAGTAACATCACCTTTCCAAGAAGTATAATACCAATGCCCTCTTGAGGTTAGATAGGTCAAATCAATATCATGAATCTTAGATGGATTCTCATCTATCTTCTTTTTCAGAGCAATAATACTGGGATGAACTCTCAGTTGAAGAATATTCCAAATTCTTTTCCCAGTAGCCGCTTCAATTTTCGACAATGCATCTATGTTCCATGGGTTCAGTACCAATGGCTTTTCACAGATGGCATCTGAGCCCACTCTTAGAGCCGTCCTAATATGAGCATCATGCAAATAATTCGGAGTACAGATACTTGTATAATCAATATTAATACCTCTATCAAATCGTAATTTTTCTAAATGACGATCATATCGCTCAAATTCAGTGAAAAAGTCAGCATTAGGGAAATAAGAGTCCAGGATTCCAACGCTCTCGAAAGTATCTAGTGCCGCGACTAATTGATTTCCTGTCTCTTTAATGGCTTTTAAGTGGCGAGGGGCTATATAACCTGCCATACCAATAAGGGCAAATCTCTTCATTTTATTCTTTCAACTTTGTCTTTATTGATCTTATATATCTGCTGCGATTCAGGACATATAGCCTCACAATTCTCATCAAATTTGAGCTTATGTCCAAATTCACTCATCCAACCGATTTGTCTACCTGGATTTCCAACAATCATGGCATAATCCGGTACTTCTTTGGTTACCACAGTCCCTGCTCCAATGAATGCAAATCTACCTATATTATGACCACAAATAATAGTAGCGTTGGCTCCAATTGAGGCTCCTCTTTTAACAAGGGTCTTTGAATAAGCCCCCTTTCTGTTAACTGCGCTTCTGGGATTGATAACATTTGTAAAAACCATAGATGGTCCTAAAAAAACATCATCCTCACAAACAACTCCAGAGTATACACTTACGTTATTCTGTATTTTTACATTCGAACCCAAAACAACTTCAGGGCTTATAACCACGTTCTGACCAATGTTACATTTCTCACCAATAACACAGTCTTTCATTATATGTGAAAAGTGCCAAATCTTGGTTCCAGGACCTATTTGGCAGCCCTCATCTACATAAGAGCTCTCGTGAATGAAAACTTCTGAGATCATATATTATAAAATTCCTTGTACCATTTCACAAATTCACTTACTCCATATTCCATGGTTGTCTGCGGTTTATATCCCAAATTATTGATCAAATCCTGAACATCAGCATAAGTCGAAGCCACATCTCCTGCCTGCATTGGCATAAAATTCTTTTTCGCTTCCACCCCAAGAGCTTTTTCAATAATCGAGACAAAATCCATCAAATTTACCGGAGAGCTATTACCGATGTTATAGACTGTATAAGGAGCCTTTGCAGTTCCTGGGTCTGGTTTCATACCACTCCATTCAGGATTTCCTATTGGTGGATTATCGTTCACTCTGATAACTCCTTCAACGATATCATCTACATAGGTGAAGTCTCTTATCATTTCTCCATTGTTAAAAATATTAATTGGCTTGCCTTCCAAAATAGCTTTAGTAAATAAGAACAAGGCCATATCGGGTCTTCCCCATGGCCCATAAACTGTAAAGAACCTGAGTCCAGTCGTTGGGAGGTTAAAAAGATGACTATATGTATGAGCCATGAGCTCATTACTCTTTTTGCTAGCAGCATACAAACTGATCGGATGATCTACATTATGATGAATGGAGAATGGCATTGTTTCATTCAACCCATAAACAGAAGAGCTACTAGCGTATGAGAGGTGCTTGACATCATTATGTCTACAGGCCTCAAGAATATTAACAAAGCCAACAATGTTACTATCTATATAAGCCTGAGGATTCTCAAGGCTATATCTTACACCAGCCTGTGCGGCAAGGTTAATTACTTTGTCGAACTTTTGCTGCTTAAATAGATCGTTAATTCCTTGCTGATCCTCAAGGTTTAGCTGTATAAAGCTATAGGCATCATAAACGGTACTAGAAACAAGTTTACCATATGAAACAGCATCCTTCTCAATGCCCGTAAGCTCTAAACGACCATATTTAACCCGCAAATCATAGTAATCGTTGATGGAATCTAAACCAATTACATCATCTCCTCTTTCTAAGAGCCTCTTTGCCAGATGAAACCCTATAAAACCTGCGGTGCCGGTAATTAAAATTTTTGCCATTATAATCTTTGGGTCACTTTATCTCTTGGAAGAAATGATTTAACATCATAAATAACTGAGTTTCCCGAAAGATCATCAATAAATTGACCTCCAAACTCTTTGTGAGACACGGCTAATACAACTCCGTCATATTCAGTGTCAGCCAAAACTTCTTTTGATACTAAGTCAAGATCATATTCATGCTTCACTTCGTTTGGATTTGCCCATGGATCAAAAACATCGACACAAACATCAAAGTCCTGTAACTCCTTGATGATATCAATAACTCTCGAGTTTCTAATATCGGGGCAGTTCTCTTTAAACGTAATTCCCAAAACCAGCACTTTAGATTTATTGACAACCGATCCTTTTTTCATCAACAGCTTTACCATGGCGCTGGCAACATAAGGGCCTATTGAATTATTCAATCTTCTTCCTGCTAATAAAATCTGTGGGTAATATCCAACCTTTTGAGCCTTTTGAGCCAAATAGTAAGGATCTACCCCAATACAATGTCCCCCTACCAAACCTGGTCTAAATGGCAAGAAATTCCACTTTGTCCCTGCCGCCTCTAAAACGTCTACCGTATCGATATTCATCTTATTAAAGATCATCGCTAATTCATTCACAAAAGCAATATTGATGTCTCTTTGTGAGTTTTCAATTACTTTGGCAGCTTCTGCCACTTTGATTGATGCTGCTTTGTAAGTTCCCGCTGTAATAACTGATTTATACAGTTGATCGACCCTTTCTGCAATTTCTGGGTTTGAACCAGATGTTACCTTAAGGATTTTCGTAACGGTGTGCTCTTTATCTCCCGGGTTTATTCTTTCCGGTGAATAACCACAAAAGAAGTCCTCATTATACGCTAAGCCAGAAATATTCTCCAAAACTGGAACGCAATCTTCTTCTGTAGCGCCTGGATATACGGTTGACTCATATACAACAATATCTCCTTTCTTAAGAACCCTTCCGACAGTTTCTGAAGCTTTAATAAGTGGAGTTAAATCAGGATTATAATCATTATCAATTGGAGTAGGGACTGTAACTATGTAAATGTTACAATCCTGAATATCATCCAGAAGATTGGTGTTGTACAGCCCTTTAGAATCACCTTTAGAGCTTAAAACAGACTTTAACAAGTTATCTTCAACCTCTAAGGTATGGTCGTGACCACCATTCAAATCTTTAATTCTGGCTTCATTGATGTCGAAACCTACTACTGGATACTTCTCTGCAAAAGCTACAGCAAGAGGAAGTCCTACGTAGCCAAGTCCGATGATGGCAATTTTATCACTCATGACTAATAAACCCGAAAATGTGGGTTAAGTAAGTTGTGTTTGTTATAAATTAATTCAACACCATTGGGAGTTTCTACCCTACCATCCAAAGTAGAAATAATTGCATGTGCGGCAGCGGTATCCCACTCCATGGTAGGGGCAAATCTAGGATAAATATCTGCTTTTCCTTCGGCAATCATCATGAATTTTAGAGAGCTCCCCATAGAGACAATCTTCGGTTCGTTCAACTCCTTTAAGAAATCTTGTGTCTCTGAACTCAGGTGTGACCTAGAAGCGACTATCCTTAATCCTTTGGTATTGAAATCAATTTCTTTAATGGGTTTTAGTTCTTCTATTCGTCCTTCCCTTTGAACAAATGCACCCGAACCAATGAAACCAAAATATTGAGCGGATAATAAAGGAGCTTCTACAACTCCCAAAATTGGCTTCCCATTTTCAACTAGAGCAATATTTACTGTGAACTCGCCATTTCGTTTGATAAACTCCTTGGTTCCATCTAACGGATCGATCACCCATAGTCGATTCCAATATTTACGCTGTTCATAAGCTGTATGCTTTCCTTCCTCGCTTAAAATTGGAATACCTGTTTTTTCAAGGTAAGAGCAAATCACCTCATGACCTTTTTTATCCGCTTTAGTCAAGGGCGAATCATCTGACTTCATATCTACTCCGAAGTCTTCAGATTCATAAATTTTCAATATCTCTTTACTTGCGTGGCTAGAAGCTTCTCGAGCTATTACTAATAATTTTTCTAATGAATAACCCATTATACAATCATTCCTGCAGCAACAGTTTCATTTGTAGACTCATCAACCAAAATAATTGCTCCGGTTGACCTGTTTTTACGATAGCTGTCATTCATGATTGGCTTGGTTGTTCTTAAGGACACTTTGATTATGTCATTCAGACTAATTTTATCATACTCTTTATTTCTGTGAAGTGTATTAATGTCCAATTTGTAATTAATGTTCTTCACCATTGTTTTAACCTCATTTGAAGCATGGAGCAAGGTATATTTTGATCGTACTTGAGGCCCTTGAGCTGAAAACCAACAAAGCATGACATCTACATCTTGTGAGACATTTGGTTGATTTCCCGTTTTCACAATCATATCACCTCTCCCAATGTCTATATCGTCTTCAAGTGTCATAGCAATGCTCATAGGAGCAAACGCTTCTTCAATCTCCTCTTCCATCAAGTGAATATTTTTCACTTTGGAAGTAAACCCTGAGGGAAGCACAGTTATTTCATCCCCCTTCTTGAAGATTCCGCCTGCAATTCTCCCTGCATACCCTCTATAATCGTGGTATTTATCACTCTTAGGTCTTATTACTGTTTGAACAGGGAACCTTCCATCAATGTGATTATAGTCACTGGCAATATGAATGGTCTCGAGTGCATTCAACAAGGTAGCTCCATTGTACCAAGGCATATTTTCAGACTTGTTTACAACATTATCGCCATTCAATGCGCTGATTGGAATAAATCTGATATCCTTGACCTCAAGCTTAGCCGCAAAGTCCTCATAGTCTGCTTTGATCTTCTCAAAAGCCTCTTCGCTATGATCAACCAAATCCATTTT
>JABXHN010000030.1 GCA_013373635.1 Flavobacteriaceae bacterium | reverse complement strand
GCATCGCCTCTTCGGCTCTGATTGCTTTTACAATCGCCTTGGTTTGCTCTCTGGATTTTAATAACTGCTGATTCATAGACTAAGTGCTCTGTGGATACGTGCATATAATACCGTGTTTACCGGGCATTTCGAGCAGAAAGTACAGCGGGGCAGGTTAACTGGCGACTCACAACGCCCATCGGCTTAGAGACGAACCCGACGTTGTGAGTATTACTTTGGCGTCTCTTATTGAATGAAAGCTGCGAATGCAGTCACTGCTTACAGTCATTTAAAGCTATTTACTATCAGCCGATTGCATCAATAAATTACAGTAAAGCGCCAAACAAATACCCTGCAAGCATGAGTACCATACCGCCGCCAACTCGCGATGAAATCTGTGCGTACGGGAACAGGCTCATTCGGCGCGCCGCACTCAGTACTTCCAAATCACCTGAGCCTCCACGGTTGGCCATACACAGGCCAGCGCTAATAGCGGCCTCAATGGGGTGGCAGTTAAAAAGTCGCGCTACTATCATCGTGCCACTTACAGCACCGCAAATAATAAAGAAGCAAATCAGCAAATTGCTCAGGTTAATGGCAGCGATTAATTCGTTAACGTCCGTCGTTAAGCCCACAGCAACAAGCACAATCACTAAAAAGGCTTTCATTCCCCATTCAGAGAAAACAATAAGAGATTGTTTTTGTGCAGGGGAGAGAATATCAAGCAGGTTAATGCCCAGCACAAGAATAACAACCCATGCAAACAAATGGATGGCCGGGAAAACGGAATATAAAAGAAAGCACAGCAGCAAAATTCCAATTAAAAAGAAGAGGGATCCGTGAGTGTTTAGCTTGCCTTCATAAGTGACTTCCTCGGCAAAATCGTCTTTGCTGGCGCCACTTTTAAGCAATTCCCCGTTACCGGTCAGTGACGGAAATTTTTCTCCCAGCTTGTTCAGAAATGACCCTGCCAGAATAGCGATAATATTGGCCAGTGTGAGAACAGAAATGGCGAAACTGTAGTATTTACCGCCATCGTCACCGGTACTGTCACTGTATATTTCTGCCATTGGGATAGCTCCGGCGCCATTACCCCCTCCCATAATAGGCAGTACATAATGGGTTATGATCCTGCCAGGAGACACGCCAACCACCAGCCCCGCTATCATTCCCAGTACTGCCGCACCTAGAACACCGGCCAGAATAATTGGAATGTAAGCGAAAAGTGATTTCAGCATGATTTTGGGGGGCACAGACAGAATACTCGCTGCAATAATGCCGACAAGCAATAAAAACAAAAAGCGATTGTCCAGCACTGAGCCAGTGAGGAACGCCGCATCTTCTTGCGAAATAACACCATAGTGAAGGAGCAGTGCTGAGCCAATAAAAGCCATGATCATGCCGCCGCCAATATATTCGCGCCAAATAGGTAATTTTTCACCAATGGCAAAGAAGATAAAGCCTAACGACCACATGAAGGCAAATGCGCCAACAATGCCGGTTTCCTGCAATTCACCCATCTGCCAGAACAATATGATCAGCGACGCCATTAATGTAAAAAACACCACTGGAATTCCAGCTACTTCAAATTGCAGGATTTTTCTTGTTTTACTTGAGCTTGCTTCAGTATCGCTCATTATATTGCCCTCTATTGGCTATTAACTAAGGTTAAATCGGGTTTCATTTAATTCAACTGTTCGTGCTCGGCACCAATGCATCAAACAGCGCCGTATAGGTGTGCTGTTGTTCCAGCGAGTCAACAAAACTCAGTACTGCATCCTGTGCGGCGCACGGTAAAAAAGCGCTGGCGCACTGGCGGAACTTGTTTTCAAAGTGGTGCCGGGTCATCGGTTGCTCTACTGAACCTGGTCCACTGAGTTGTTCGCAGGTGAGAGTTTCACCGGTGCGAAAGTGAACAGTGATACGGTTTGCGAGCCTGGCCGGAAACAGCGCGGTAAGTTGTTCACATTCAACTACTTCGGTAACTGTCATCAATGCAAGAATATCTGCTCGTTGTAACATCTCAGAGGCATAAGACTGCGCTGAAATCTCGCCATCAAGCAGTGCAACAGCTACGTTGTAGGGCAAGCTGTGATCGGCGGTTTCACGGGTGGTTGGGTGCCATTTGTTCTTGTCGGCCAGCACCCGCACATTAAACGCTGAGGTTTCTATTACTATGCGGGCGATTTCGCCATTGGCATGTAATTGCTCTCGCAGTGTTAAAGCGGCCCAAATTGCAGTATGTAATTCGCCGTTGGTCGGAAACGTTTTGGTCAGCGATCGGTGAATCGCAAAATCGTTTTCCTGCAGCGCAGATGGCGTTGGCAGAGGTAGCTCAAAGTTGCCACTAATCTGCTGATAAAAGCCCATGTCTCCCTCAAAGACGGGTGCTGGTCCGGTCATGCCAACACCGGCGAGCTGGGCACAGAATACCGCATTGCGGGTTGCATTGGCTGCTGAACAGCCTTTCCAGTCAGATAGTGTGCCGACGCGTACCTGACGCATTGCAATGTGACCACTGAGAGACAGATTAATTGCTTGTTCAATTTCCTCAGCTGTAAGCCCCATCAACTTGCCGCATGCGGCGGCCGCAGACACATTCACAAAATTGACATGATCCCAGCCTTTACTATTTAGTCGTGCTGCATCCTGTAAGCGTATCTGTATGTCGTAGGCCAGTATTATGGCACTGAGTAACGCTAACCCGGAACAGTGGTAAGCTTCAGCAACAGCCAGGCATGCAGGAATATTATCGCTGGGATGCCCGGGCTCCTTGCCCATATAGCCATCGTTGTAATCGAGATAACGCACCATAATGCCATTTACAAAGGCGGCCATGTCGGGTGTGGTTTGTTGACGCGTTCCAAACAACGTTGCAGCGTTAACTGGCACCGTCGTGGCTATCATCAGCGCTTTGTTAACCGGCGGCGCATCGTAGGCACCCACAATACAGGCCAGACTGTCCAGTACCCGCAGTTTGGCTAACGAGATAGTTGATGACGGTAAGTCTTCCTGCGGATAATGATAGGCGTATTCAGCCAGGCGTCTGGCAAGCAATGGTGGTGTCATGCTTTCCTCTCTTTGCATGTTATCGCGAGCCTTTACGGCGTTCTATGGCTCGTACTAGTGCGGTCAGATTAGCGTTTACCGGTGCTTGTTTGCCAATGTTAAACGCTTCCCGTGGTATTGCGCCGTTAATAAAATCAATTTCACTTGCCCGGCCCTGTTCAACATCCTGTAAAAGCGACGGACGCGACGCAGGCATGCCGCCCGCAAACGCACGTACATGAGCGATCGGGTCCAAAACAGTTAGCTCAATGCCACTAGCGATGGCGATATCCCATGCTTCCTGCGCAGCAGCGCGGCTAATTGGGCCAATATCCGGGTCATCCATAACTTGTCCGGTTGTCATTCCGCTAATGGCGCACGGCGCACTGTAAGCCACATTGCATATCAGCTTTTCCCACAACATCACTTCAATCTTGGCCGAGGCTTCTGTTTTAAATCCGGCTTGCTGCCATCCAGCTACCACTTCTTCAACATCACGCCAGGGCAGATCGGCATAGGCGCCAATTCTGACTACCTGCATATTGTTGTGAAAGGTATGGCGCGCACTTTTGAGCTCGGCGCCAAAGCCACCAGCAATACCTACCATTAAGCGCTGGTGACCCAGAATCCCCGCGACTATTTCCGCACTACCGAGACCATTCTGAATAGTAAGAATACGCGTTCTGTCACCAACATAGCGGCGGGCATCTTTTGCGGCAGCGTCGATCTGGGTGGCTTTAACAGCCAGTATGACCAAATCAAAGCCATCGGCTGCGTCGGACGTTGTGATGGCATGAACCGCTTGTGTGGTATCGCCACTGGCTCCTTCAACGCGCAAGCCTTGTTGATTTATGAGTGCCGCGTTTTGTGCGTTGCGCACCAGAACCGAAACAGTGTTACCCGACTTTGCTAATAATCCTGCGAAGATTGCGCCCATTGCACCGCAACCAACAACGAGAATGTTCATAGTGCTCTCCTTTTTTGCATGCGCATCAATAACCCGGAATGTCACTGACTAACGTACGCATTAACGCGTGTAATTCAGCTTTCTCTTCAAAGCCGATACCCGGTGTAACGGGCAGGCGTACATAGCCATTGTTGACTTCAATACTGTCGGCAAAGCCGCCGAAAGGCGTAAAAACATCAGGGTAAGATTCATTGCCGCCAAGGTGCAGGCCTGCCGCAATGTTGAGCGACATTTGATGACCGCCGTGGGGGACGATTCGCCGTGATGACCAGCCCTGCTGCTGCAGTACATTCAGGGTGCGAAAGTACTCAACAAGGCCATAGGAAAGCGCACAATCAAACTGCAGGAAGTCCTTTTCGGCGCGCATGCCGCCGTAACGGAGTAAATTACGCGCATCCTGATGAGAGAACAGGTTCTCACCTGTTGCCATAGCGCCGCTGTAATGCGAAGCGAGTTCCGCCTGCAAATGGTAATCGAGTGGATCGCCTGCTTCTTCATACCAGAACAAATCGTATTGCTTCAATGCCTTGGCATAGTCGACAGCTTCGTCAAGGTTTAATCTGCCGTTAGCATCCACGGCCAGATATTTTCCTTCGCCAACAACGTCCAAAGCCGCTTCAATGCGGGGGAGATCTTCTGCCAGAGAGTTACCAATTTTCATTTTCACTACGCTGTAACCGCGATCAAGGTAGCTCTTTAATTCGTCTTGCAATGCTTGCAGGCCTTTCCCGGGGTAGTAGTAGCCACCTGCAGCGTATACCCAGACCTGTTGGTCGGGCTGACCGTGTCCGTAGCGCTCGGCCAGCAATTGGTACAGAGGTTTTTCGGCAATTTTAGCAACTGCATCCCACACCGCCATGTCAATAGTGCCTACTGCCACCGAACGTTCGCCGTGACCACCTGGTTTTTCATTCTGCATCATGCATTGCCAGATTTTTTCGGGGCAGAAGTTGTTGTTGGTTTCATCTATCAGCGTGGCTGCCTCAGCTTCTAAAAGGCGGGGGAAAAAGCGTTCACGCATTAAGGCGCCCTGTCCATAGCGGCCATTGGAATTAAAGCCAAATCCAACGACGGGTTTTCCATCCCGGACCTGATCGGTAACAATCGCAACTACCGAACACGTCATTTTCGAAAAATCAATGAACGCGTTTGCGATAGGCGATGCAATCGATACCGTTTTCTCTCTTATCTCTACAATCTTCATTCTGTTACCTCGTACTTAAATGTGATTGCACTATAAGTGGCAGACGAAACCCCGGCTAATGCTGCTTTTGCAAGTTGAGATGCAGAAATTGCATGGCCTTTAAAAACGGTGAAATAACAAGGTTTCATAAAGACGACCACAGGGTTTCTGCGGCGTTATTCAACGAAACCGATTGGCGGTACAAGCGAATTTCGAGGTGCATATCTGCATGCATAGAGGGGACTCTCGATAACGTGCCGCTAGCGAGATCCTGCTCAATAAGACTATGTGGAAGCCAGGCCACACCGAGGCCCTGAAGAGTCAGGTTTTTAAGTACACTGGCATTGGGAGCACACAGATAGGGGGTGAGCTGCGACTGGTATTGCTGAAAAGTTGTACTGGCATGCAAAAAGTGGCTGAGACCACTTTGCTCACTGTAATATAGAAACGGTAAAGAAGACGAACCAAACTTTGCTTCGGGGTGTTGGTTAACAAACTGGGCCTGTTGATAAACGGCAACTAACTTATCCTGACCAATCGTCTTATATTCGCGATGTTGCCAACTTTGTTTACTGTTTTGTGTATGTTCCGCGTATGTTATGCAGAATTGCACTTCTTGTTCCTGAAACCGGTGTAAGCAGGTTTGTGCTGTATCTGCCATTAACTGAACGCTGGATGCGTTCACGGCCCCTCCAATGTGCCTGAACCATTTCGGAAAAAACGTTAATGACAGAGCATGGGTAATCGCAATCCGCAGTTGTTGATCTTCGTTATCACTCACGATGCGCGCCATTTCGGCACCGTGATTTAATGTGAGCAAAGCTTTTTGCGCAAACGGCAGAAATGTCTCGCCGGCCTGTGTCAAAAAGCGGCTGTTACTGTTCCTATCAATTAGTGTTTCCCCGACCCACTCTTCAAGTTGACGTATGCGTCGGCTCAGCGCCGATTGACTGGTAAATCGTTGTAAGGCTGTTGCAGAAAAATTTTGAGATTCGCTCAGCGCTATGAAGTCTTTCAGCCAATTTGTTTGCACGGTTCACCTTGTTTCAATGGTTACTTTTAGGTCGTTAGCACAACATCGTGTACCGCATCCCTTTGTGCAGAAATTATATTATAAAAAATAAAAACACAACGATTTATATATAATCTATATTTTGAATTTTATTATAATATTTGTAATATATTGATATTTAAACGATAAATAATATGAAAATAAAAAGTAAATAAATTTGTTGATTAAGATTGTAATATAATCTAGCATTTTTGTGGCGGTTTAGTACAAAAGGTTAAGCCGCTTTGAAAAGGAGTGCAGGGCGTATTGGTAACGCTGTGTTAAGCAAAAGAGGAAAGACATGGAGTTAGCCGCAGGCGGCTTTGTCATGATGGCGGTGTTTTTGTTTATCGTCATTCGCAAAGCAATGTCGGTTGTGACAGCGATGATTGTGGTTCCTATAGGGTTTGGGTTGTTGGCAGGTGCCGGCCAGACCATGGGCGGGATGATCATCACGTCGTTGATCAAATTAGCACCAACTGCATGTGCATTGGTCTTTGCGGTGTACTTTTTTGCATTAATGATGGATGCAGGGCTGTTTTCACCAATGGTGGAGTGGGCGGTTCGCTGGTCAGAGGGCGATCCGGTAAAGGTGAGCCTGGCAACGTCGCTGGTTATTTTGGTTACCGCTTGCGCAGGTAATGGAGCAACGGTGTCGTTGGTAGCAATCGGCGCATTTTTACCGGTGTACGAACAGCTGAAATTGCCACCAATGAATCTGGCAATTCTACTGGCCACATCGAGTGTGGTGATAAATCTGATGCCGTGGGGTGGAACCATGCTGCGGGTCGCTTCGGCACTGAATGTCGAAATTATGGATATTTTTATGCCGCTGCTGCCTACGTTACTGGTCGGCGCGGCGGGCAATATGGCCATCGCTTTTTGGTTGGGGTGGCAAGGGCGAAAAACGCAAGTGGGTGCAGGCAGAAACAATAATGTCAGCGATATCGCAGTACCGCAGGAGCATTCGCCATCGACGGGGATATTTTGGAGCAATGTTGGGCTGACCATAGCTGTTGTCGTTATGGCTGTATTCGAAGTGCTGCCATTGCCTGTCACATTCATGGTTGGTCTGGCACTCGCGCTGTTGCTTAATTTTCGCGGTGCCAGGCAACAAAATGCGTTTTTTGCCAAACATGCAGCAAACGTCATCAATATAGTTTTGTTGGTTTTTGCGGCGGCGGTATTTACCGGTGTGTTGGCCGGAACAGGTGCAATAGGTGCTATGGGGCAGGCCATTAACAACGCGTTGCCTGAAGCTTTCGGTCCTCATTTTGGACTGGTTGTTGCGGCGCTCAGTGGTCCGCTGAACTTTATCATGACAAATGACGCATTTTACTACGGCATTGTGCCATTACTGGCTGAAACAGCGCAACATTTTGGACTTAATGCAGAAGAAATTGGCAGAGCATCAATACTTGGTGTCACAATGAACGCCATTAGCCCGCTGGTAGCTGCTGTGTATATAGTAGCGGGGTTACTAAAGCTGGAAGTGACGCATATGCAATTGCAGGTGTTTCCCTTTGCAGCATTTATCTACGTATTGATGGTTGCTACTGCATTGCTCTCGGGTGCAGTGCCTTATTGAGTTAGGAAAAAAAATGAGTTCAACACTGGTAGAAAATATTATTCAGGCCATACGTGACGAAATTCGAAATGGGTATTTAGTGGCCGGACAACGCCTGGTCGTTGCGGAATTAAGTAAGAAATACGATGTGAGTTTTGGTCCGGTTCGGGAAGCTATTCGTCGTTTGGCTGGCGAGGGGTATCTGGAGTTTGTGCCACATAAAGGTGCCTCGGTAAAAGGGTTCGGCGAAAAAGAAGTCCGTGAATACTTTGCGTTACGCGAAGCGTTGGAAGGTTACGTAGCAAAGCTGGCCGCTGAGAATATCCACCGCAGTGATTACCGTGAACAGATGCTGGCGATGCAAAAAGTATTAAATGAACAAATGTTAAGCAGTGTGATTGAAACGTCCATTGAAGTGCGACAGCAGTTTCATGATGTGATGTACGTCATTGCAGGCAATGATTTAGTAAAGGAAGCCGCTCAACGGTACACCTTTCCTTTACAGCGCTCAGCCTTTAGCCGTCAGGCTGGTAAAGAGCGCATTAAAGCATCATTGCACGAACATAACGAAATTATAGATGCCATTCTGGCTGGTAACGGGGTTCAGGCCGAACGTCTTATGAGAAGTCATTTACGCAATCGTGCGCAAGCTTATCTGGAGATGATGGATGAACTTCAACAGAGTGGTGACAACGTGGCATAGACCTACAATGTTATAGGAAGTGAAATGGAAAATAAGTCAGTCAAAATAATCGTGCCGGTAGGCTCGCTTGGCGCAGGAGTGCGCGAAGAGGAGATTGCCTACGGGATTCGCCAAGGGGCCAATGCGATTGCCTCTGATGCAGGATCGACAGACAGCGGAGCTGCCTATCTGGCGCTAGGGATTTCGAAGAATAACCGGGGGTCGGTTAAGCGAGATTTATCTATTCTGATAAAAGCCGCGATGGAAGCGAGAATCCCGCTCATTATTGGTACCTCCGGTCAGGCTGGCGCTGATAAAAATCTTGACTGGACTTATGCCATCGCGGCAGAAGTGTGTGATGAACTAGGGGTTTCTCCCAAAATTGCTCGATTATATTGTGAGCAATCCAAAGCTTTACTTAAGCAAAAAAATGCGCAGGGTAAAATCTCTCCATTACCGCCACATGGCCCGTTGCAGAACGCCGCAATCGACAGTTGTGAACGCATTGTTGCAGTCCTTGGCGTAGAGCCTTATTTACACGCATTGTCAGAAGGCGTAGATATTATCCTTGGCGGCAGAACCACCGATACTGCGGTGATTGCCAGTTATGCTATTGCCCATGGTGCACCATGGGGGCCAAGTTGGCACGCAGCTAAAATTGCCGAATGTGGTGCGCAGTGTTGTGTATCACCAACGAATGGCGCCGGGGTGTTGTTATCCATTGACGAACACGGGTTTGATGTTGAGCCTCTGAACATTGATAACCGTTGTAGCCCGCAAAGCGTGTCAGCGCATATGCTGTACGAAAATGCGAACCCCTTCCAACTGATTGAGCCAGGCGGCGTGCTGGATGTGAGTGATGCGGAATATACACAAGCCGACAGCCGCACCGTGCGGGTAACCGGTTCTAAGTGGCTGAAAAAGCCCTACACGCTAAAGCTGGAGGGGGCGGGTATTGGACGTTATCAAACCGTGATGCTAATTGGGATTCAGGATCCTGGGGTGTTAGCGCGGCTGAATGAATTCCACGACAACATGCTGCATGTTCTGAATGAGCGTGTGCAAAAAACCATGGGATTATCGGCAGATGAATTTCACATATCCTTGCGCATGTATGGCTGGAATGCAGTGTCGGGTGATGTGCCACCTGCAGATACCCCGCCACCTCGTGAAGTGGGCGTGTTATTTGTTGCAACCGCGGAAACACAGGAAATTGCCTCTCAGATTGCTAAAGCCTGCAACCCTTACTTTTTCCATTTTCCGGTCAACTTTGACGAAGAACTACCAAGTTACGGATTTGCATTTTCTCCGGCAGATATTGATCGGGGGCCGGTTTACGAGTTCAAACTAAATCACGTGGTGTCATTAGATGACCCTATGGAACTGGTTCGTATTGATATGACCACTTATCAGGCGAAGGAGGTGGCTCATGGCTAAAGTATCAGATGTATGTAAACACGTGCGTTCCAAAAATGCAGGCCCGTATTGGGTGACTTTTGACTTATTTTTCAAAGATGAAGCGCACTTTGCGCAGTATCACGACAGCCCAACGTTGTCGCCTGAGTTGTTTGCCGGATTATACGGCGCAGCCCCTGATACGGTAAAGCAATTCTCTGTACCGTCGCTGAATATGGTGAAGGTGTCTTATGGGCGCAAGACGCCTCAGGGCGGAGAAGTTGAACGTGACATGCATTGTGGGCAGCAATTTGTGCGCTTACTGGATGTCGAACTTGAACCTACTATGCCATCTGGCCGGAGTGAGCAATGAGCACCATAGCAAAGCAATTTTCTGAACAAGAATGGCAGGTTCGGGTTGATCTTGCTGCAGCGTACCGTTTAGTCGCGTTATTTGGTTGGGATGACCTGGTCTTTACACATATATCGGCACGCGTGCCTGGTCCGGAGCATCACTTCCTGATTAACCCATATGGTTTGCTGTTCGAGGAAATAACGGCGTCTTCACTGGTCAAAGTGGGGTTAGACGGCCACAAGGTGGGTGACTCAGAGCAACTGGTGAATCCGGCAGGATTTACAATACATTCTGCAGTGCACGAGAGTCGGGAAGATGCGCAGTGTGTGTTGCATTTACATACGCGTGATGGCGTTGCCGTATCGAGTCAACAGGAAGGGCTGCTGCCGCTAAATCAAACCTCAATGTTACTGAACGCAGGACTCGCCTATCACGAATACGAAGGGATTGCGTTAAATCACGATGAACGGCCGAGACTGGTAAACGATTTAGGCAACTGCAATGCCATGCTGTTATGGAACCACGGTACTCTCACCGTTGGTGCAACTGTCGCGGAAGCATTTACAACGATGTATTTTCTGGAAACGGCGTGCTCTATTCAAATTGCTGCGCAAGCGGGCAATCAACTGCGTATACCTGGCGATGATGTTCAAAAACTCGTGGCGCAACAAGCGACTGCCATGGGAGGGCAAGTGGCCAACCATTTGGTATGGCCCGCATTAAAGCGCAGACTTGAACGCCAACTCCCTGGCTACGACAGCTAAATAATCCACCTTCATATTATTATCTACCGAACCGGCAGGTGCGTCCTGCCGGTGTAGCGAGGTTGTGCATGAAATCCAGCCCAGTGCCAGTGCTGACATCACATCAGGACACAATAATCACCCCCGTCACGCAACTCTTAATGTGGGAACAACTGCGGGGTAACCAGCCATACATGCGCCAGACGGTTGGTAAAAAAAGCATCGCATATACCTGGAAAGACGTAGCATCGTTAGCCAGAAGGGTGGCTAATCGGCTCGTCCAGCAGGGATTGCCCGCCGGGAGTCGGATTGGTATTTACAGTAAAAACTGCCCGGAATGGTTTATCGCTGATTTAGGTATCATGATGGCGGGACATATTTCGGTGCCAATTTTATCTGCGGTGAATGCCGATACGTTAGCGCATATTATCAGTCATGCAGAGATACAAACGCTGTTTGTCGGTCAGGTTGATATTGATGCCACTTTGGAGTTGCAGGCATGTCCTCAACTCAATACGATCTCATTTCCCCTGGGGGCATTCGAGGCTGCTATGCCCTGGCATCAGTATATTGAGTGCGGTGAACTGCGGGAGCTGCATACACCCATGCCAGAAGATATCCTTACTATTATCTACACGTCGGGCAGTACCGGCGTGCCAAAAGGCGTGGTACACACTTATCGTTCGTTCAGCTTTGCAGTTTCGTGCGCACAACAGGAGTTGATGCTCACTACCGGAGACAGGCTACTCAGTTATTTGCCGCTGGGTCATGTAGTGGAACGACTTCTCATTGAGTTTGTCAGTTTGTACACCGGCTGCAATGTCTGGTTTGTAGAGCAACTGGATACATTCTCCCGCGACATCCAGGCGTGTCAGCCTACATTCTTTGTTTCGGTTCCTCGCCTATGGGCGAAATTTCAACAATCAGTTGAGCAGCAAATTGGAGCACATAAATTAACAGTACTGCTGTCGATTCCCGGTATCAACATGCTGGTGAGGCGGGCTATCAAAAAACGCCTCGGACTAAATAAAGCGAATGTCTTTGCCAGTGGCTCGGCCCCGTTACCGGTCTCGACGTTGCACTGGTTCAGGCGGCTTGGTATCAATATTAGTGAAGGCTGGGGAATGACGGAAAACTGTGGTTTTGGAACCGTGAACCTGCCCTTTCGTGGTGATAAAGCCGGCAGTATCGGGCATGCGATGGCAGGGGTCACCTTACGGATCACTCCTGAAGGCGAGTTACAAAGCCATTCACTTGCCAATATGCAAGGTTACTACAAAGATGAAAAGAGTACCCGAGCGGCATTCACTGCTGACGGCTTTTTACAAACGGGCGACCTTGCCGAGATAGATAGTGAGGGTTATGTGGTGTTGACCGGCCGGCTCAAAGACCTGTTTAAAACCAGTAAAGGCAAGTACATCGCCCCAGCTCCTATAGAAACTCTATTGACCGCAGATCCCAACGTAGAGTTTGCGTGCGTTATGGGCACATGGTTACCGCAGCCTGTTGCGTTAGTAAAGTTGAATGACTCAGTGCTTTCATCCGAGCAATATACTGCCTATTTTAAAGGCGTACTTACAGCACTGAATAAGCGTTTGGAAAGCCACGAGAAGCTGGATGCAATATATCTGATAGATGATATATGGAGTGCTGAGAATGGCATGATTACGCCTACGCTTAAAATTCGCCGCCACCAGATTGAACAGCGTTATGCCGGACAGCTTCAGCACTACAGGAAGGTAAGTATCAGTTAGGAAAAGGAAAACGTTCAGAGTAGGATGAATCGTTTTGTATGCAGTGTGGTGCTGTCACGAGGCGTGTATTTGGTGACCGGGGGATGCACTGGCATCCCCCCGGTGTCTTGCGCTAAAACCGGTAAAGGTAAAATAAGCCGACTCTGGAATCATTGCCGCTATCAACGATCGGACTGTTTTTGATCTCGCTTCCCAGTGCGTTATAACTTAGCCCCAACCATGCTTGCTGGTGGCGACTCAGAAGGTATTTAAAATCCAGGGATGCTCCCATGTTGAGCGTGGCATCTGCCTGATAAAAGGGCCTGTCAGCGGTAGCTTCAGCCTGCGTAATGCCATAGTAGTAATCAACATACTCTTTGCTCAACCAACTCAGTGAGATTGACGGTTCAATCACAATACGATCACTAACTGAAAAAGCCCTAGAGTAGGTAAGGTTCGCCTGAAAGCCTTCACTTTCGCTTAATGAATCGATAAGAATGTCAGCACTGAATGTACCATACTGCGAGCGGTACTCGGCGGTCGGGCCGATCCATACAGAATTTTCACGCGCTTTCATGCCACTCAGGTAAGGTGACTCTGTGTGGTCATAACCATCACCAAAGCCAAGTTTTATACGAAGTGCGCCAGAGAAATCCTGTTGCTCTGTAAGGCTGATATCAATATTGGTCCCTAGAATTCTCACATAGTCATTCTGGTAATAAACAATTGGTATTACATTTGTTTCAGTATCAAAGCCAATGTACTCCTTTTGCTTCACGCTCGTCCCAATACCCAACCCGAATTCATCTGCTATCGCGATGTTGGCACCGGTTGTCACTACGATAACAGGTAATAAATATAAACACTTTTTCACTTCATTCGCCCTAATCAAAAGTCAATGTATAATTGTGTGACAATCTCGATATTATCACATAATATATTGACTTTTGATTGCGCGTAAAGTTTCTTTTTGTTGGTTGTTTTTCGAATAAAATGCCGATAAGACAGGTTTTTTTGATGATTTTGTGAAATTTTAGTAAATAATATGTTGATCATGATTATAACATAATATAGCCTTGCTTTTGAGAAAGCATAATAATGAGGGACACATGAAAAACTGGTTTACTGATAACAGATTACAAATATCGGGTAATTTGCCTGGCGCTTTGTGCATGACGTTTTGTAGCTTGCTTGTAACACCTGTGGCTCACGGGCAAAGTAAGACCGAAGTGCAAACGGAATCCTCTGCGGATTCCGCTGAAAAGGATTATGAAATTATTGAGGTGTCGGCACAGCGTCGATTACAGGACATGCAGGATGTACCTGTTACAGTGACGCAGTTTGGTAGTGAAACCATTAAAAACGCCCGTTTAAGAGAAGTAGAAGATGTAGCCGTACGCACTCCCGGACTAACATTTGATGCCTTTCCTTCATCACAACCGCGTTTGTTTGTTCGTGGGGTGGGATCGGCTGACCGTGGAGCAGGTGGCGATCCAAGTACTGCAGTATTTTTGGATGAGGTATACCTCGGTCGACCCGCTGCCATAGCATTTGATGTGTTTGATACGGCCAGTATAGAGGTGCTCAAAGGGCCACAAGGCACGTTGTATGGCCGAAACGTAGTCGGCGGAGCCGTAAGCATTAATACTGCTAAGCCAGAGTTAGATGAACTTAGTGGCTCGGTAGAAGCAACTGCCGGGAACTTTAATCGCAAGGAAGGCAGTGCCTTTGTGAATATACCGGTAATTGATGACACCGTGGCCATCAGAATGAGCGGTGCTATTCGTAATCGAGGTGGTTATGTGGATAATTTGTATACCGGTGGCGAAGTAGACGATCAGGACAGCAAACATTATCGTATCCACGGCTTGATCGAACCCAATGATGACATTTCAATCTTGTTGTCATACGACATGACAAAAGATGATGGTGCGGGTCCTGATCAACATGTGCTGGATCTGGACACAGAAGACCCGTTATCGGCTTACTGGACTGTCGATCAAACCCGGGATATTACGCGAAGTGAAACCGACGGCAGACAAAAACGGGAGACATGGGGGAGCCGAGGCCAATTGATTTGGGACCTTGGCTATGGATCATTAAACTACCTGATTTCATACCGCGAGTTAGAGTACGATTCTTACTACGATCTTGATGGTGGAAACGCTGAACAAAATGCCATTAACCTGGCTGCTGGTAACATTGAGGATAGTGAATTATTCAGTCAGGAACTGCGTTTGCAATCCAATGAAGATAGCGACATAGCATGGGTTTTGGGGTTGTATCAGTACAATGCTGATACCATTCGCCGCGATCTGCTGGATATATCAATTGCAGGGCCTACCGGCACAGAGGTTTTTTATCAGAATGTCGAGCTCGACAGTCTGGCTGCTTACGCTGATGTCACGTTTCCTGTTAACGATGAACTGAATATCACTGCCGGTATTCGATACACAGAAGATGAAAAATGGCAGGACATTAATAACAGTGAATCCAACACGATTGTTCGCTCTGACGAGCCTTTCGATGTGCAGGCTTCGGCTAGCTGGGATGCCGTCACGTGGCGGATTGGCGCTGACTATCATTTAGCCAAAAACCATATGATCTACACCATGATTTCCCGTGGATTCAAAAGTGGTGGTTTTCAGGATAATCCAACCTCTGCAGATGCTGCAGCGCAACCTTATGACCCGGAATATGCTACTCAGTATGAAGTGGGCATGCGCAGTGATTACTTCAATCGCAGTGTTATTTGGAATAACACCCTTTTTTACATGGATTACACAAACCTGCAAACCAGTCAGATTATAGGCTTTAACGCAGTAACTGAAAACGCCGGTGAAGCGTCAATAAAAGGCTACGAAACTGATTTGAGATGGCGCTTGGATAACGGGCTCTCGGTTAATCTGAATTACGCTTACACAGATGCAACTTTTGATGTATTCGAAGAAGGGGGAAACGATTATGCAGGAAATCAAATGTCCCGTACTCCCAAACATAAAGCTGTGCTAACACCTTCCTATAGCTTTTTGTTTAACAATGGTAACGAACTGCTGTACGCACTTGACTACACCTACCAAAGCAGAATTTTTGATGACAACAGCAATAATGATTTGGAACAACGTGAACCGTCACACGTCGTCAACTCGCGCCTGATTTACACTGACGGTGTAGGTGAGTGGTCGGTGTCATTGTGGGCTAAAAATATTACGAACGAAAAAATCAGAACGCATCAGGGAACGTTTCTTGGCGCTACGTTAGGTTCATTCAATGCTCCACGCACATTCGGTGTAACGCTGAGATGGAACCATTATTAATCCTCTGAAAAACACATTGTGAATAGTGAAATGTCAATGGAGCGAATATGAAACAACTAAAACAGTTAATCTGGCTGGTGTTTGGCGCGTCAATATACATTGTTAGTTATGCCGCTGATATCAACAAAGGTCAGGGAGGCAATACAACCATTAACCAAAGGCTTAGTGGTGAAGTTGCCGGCGATGGTGGCGTGTCGTCTTTTTATCGGTGGGAGGGCAAGCTTCCGAAAGCGCCCGGTATAATGCTGCAAACAGAGCCTGTTGATACATTTGAAAACCTGCCAGCAGCAGCTAGAGTTCTGCGTATTCTTTATACCTCTGAAGATGCTCGCTGGCATACCGGGGTTATCCCTGTCAGTGGTCAGCTTATTTTACCCGGAACAGAACCTCCAGCAGAGGGATGGCCTGTATTTGCTTGGGGGCATGGTACTGCTGGCGTGGCTGATGTATGCGCTCCCTCATGGACGGGACTCAGAGAAAGAGATGCAGCCTACCTGAATGATTGGCTTAAAGCCGGATATGCGTTAGTTCTGTCTGATTATCAAGGGCTGGGAGGCCCCGGGCCTCATCCTTATCTTTATTGGCAGGCAGAGGGGCGCTCCGTGTTGGATGCTGCGAAAGCTGCATTGGCATATATGCCTGAAAAACTGAGCAACAAATTATTATTGGGCGGGCAATCTCAGGGCGCTGGTGCGGCTATGGGAGCTGCTGTTCTTGCTGCAGAGTATGCTGCTACACTCAACATTAGAGGGATGGTAGTGACGGGGCTGAATAGCGTTTTTCCTGATGGACCAATTCCGGTGACGCCACGCAATTCAAACAATATGTTTTTAAGCCTGGTTGCGGGAGGCTTACAGGATAATGCACCTGCAATTGATCAGCTCGTTTCAGAAAAAGGTAGCAAGCTTCTCACCGAGGCGCGCAGGGGATGTACAGAGAGTATCAAGCAAGTTGCCCGTGATTTACGTGTGCGCTCAATGGAAGAGGTCATTAATATTGCGCCTGAAGAATTGGCGGCTTGGCAAGTTCCTGTTTCACAACCCCCAGCTCGGGAGTTAGCGTTCCCTGTGCTTATTCAGACTGGAATGGCTGATGCGACGGTAACACCTTACTATCAGTATGCTGCTGCAAGAGCGTTATGCAGTGCTGGCAATAATGTCGCCTGGTTGACATATGACGGTCTGGATCATGACAGTGTGATGCAAGGTTCATTACCTGATGCATTTGAATTTGCCCGTAATGTAATGTCAGATAATTCTATTGATAATCACTGTGAAAAACTATCCCGATCTGTTTTACAACCTTAAGTTCAACACAAATAACGTTTGAGGATGATTACTGAAATCAATCGTGCAGACTTTGGAAGTGGTTGTTCGGATATATCACCGAAGACTATTTGATGTAATGCGCGGTGAGTATAAGTGCGTTAAAAGATTCGAAATAGGGACGAGGTAACACCTATTTGGAGATGGTGCGAAAGGTGAATTTTTTTAGTTGTTATTCCCGTCCCCTCCTAATATACAGCTGTGATTTGGTTTTCTTTAAACTATATTTAATATTGCCGCACAATTAGATCTGGTTTTTTAAATTGTGTGGCGATGAGTTGTTGCTAATCTTAAGGAGGAGATCATGAATAACCGATTCATCTATTTAGTCTTATTTGTCGTTTCAGTGATTG
>JABXHN010000038.1 GCA_013373635.1 Flavobacteriaceae bacterium | reverse complement strand
TTACGGTGGAGTAAAGTCTCTGGTGAATTCTTTTAAAGAGAACTACTTTATGAAATATAATTAAGTAGATGAATTAATCCTTAAAAAAGTACTTCCTTATTTTAAATTAGAGGAAGCTGAAATCGAACAGTAGTTATTTTATATAAAAAAACCCCTTAGAAAACTAAGAGGTTTTTTTGTGGTTTGTTTGGTGGTTTTAGTGCTTATGCTGTAGCAACTTTAGATTTGCGTTGCCAGAAATATAAAATGGTAAAGAGAACAATTAAAATTACGGGGAAACTAATCATATAAGTGAGTGTTTGTTGTCCAGCAGCCAGTTCAAGTGCTGTGCCTGTAAGTCCTTTTGCGGCTTGTTCTGCGGTGGAAGTATCGATCCAACCTCCAATAATCGCTTGAAAAATTGAAGTTGAGAACATTCCTACAGCTCCGATGATTGACATTCCAATGGCTCCACTTAAAGGAATTTTTTCAGCTACAAATCCAATCATATTTGGCCAGAAGTAACATACTCCAACCGCAAAGGTGAAAGCTGCTACGTATACCATGGCTCCAGTTTGTGTGCTGAAGAGGTAAATACCGAGTGCTGCAATAACAGCTGAGCCCAATAATACGCCGGTTTGATCTAATTTGTGAACCATATCTCCTCCAAAATACCTCCCAACTGCCATAACTCCTGTTACTAGCGCAAGAATTACCATTGGTTGAGCACCACTACTACTCAAAATTAAGCTGGTCCATTGTTGAGGTCCAAATTCTGAAATCGCTGTTAGAGCCATTGCTGCGATCATAAATATATACAGAGGCGATAACATCGCTTTTAAGTTTTCTTTTAAAGACATCACAGCTTCCTGTTTTGGTTTTGGGAACTGTTGACCCCAGAATAGGTATGCGTAAATAAGTGTTGGTATCATGATAATCCATATTTGAGCCTGCCAACCTAGATTTAAATCAGTCATGAATTTAGATACTAAAGAACCCACTACGATTCCTCCAGGGAACCACATATGGAATCTGTTTAAATGGGTGTTCATTGCTTTTCCTTCATAGGTGTCTGCGATCATAGGGTTGCAAGCCGCTTCGGTACATCCATTTCCAATCCCGATGAAAAGAGTCGAAACAAGAAGACCCGTGTAACCGCCACTATAGATCGTAAGAATAATTCCTAAGGTATGAGCTATAAATGCAAATTGCATAATTTTCTTAGGTCCTAAAGTGTGATAAAAAAGCCCCCCCAAAACCATGGCAATTGGAAATCCTAAAAACCACATGGAATTGATAAAGCCTAATTGTTGACCGCTAAGATCAAAAGCGTCTGCTAACTGAGGTAAAATCCCAGCTCTGATGCTGAATGAAAATGCCGTTGTAATGAGTGCAAAACAACTGGCGTAAAATAATCGTTTACTGTTAATCATGAGTTTAATTTGTTTAATTGGAATCCTAATTTATGTTATTTTTTTCAAACTAAAGTCATCATGTAAAAAATACACAAAAGAAAATTTTATTCTTATTTTTTTAAAAGCAAAAAAATCTAATTGATTTAAAAGCTTCGAATTCAATGAAAAAGAAGTTTGAATCACTGATCCAACATTCCAGTATTGTCAATGTAGCGTTAGATTTTTTGATACTTAAATAAAAAAAGCAGTATATTGTATTGATATTTAATTCAAACAAATTATGAAAAAACTAGCATTTTTAATCGCAATTTGCTTATCTGCCATGGGTTACGCTCAAACAACCCTCAACGGTAAAGTAGTTACTTCTGATCAAACTCCAATCCCTGGTGCTAACATTATTGTTGTGGGTACCAACGATGGAGCTGTGAGTGATTTTGATGGGAATTTCACCTTACAAACTTCAAGTACAACCCCTTTTAGCATTCGTATTAGTAGCATTGGTTTCTCTGAAAATACCATAAGAGTGGCCGCTTCAGACGAGTTTATTACGGTTGTTTTAAGTGAAGCGGATACGCAGTTAGATGAGATTATTATTTCGGCTTCTCGTACACCAGAACGGTTATTTGAATCGCCAGTATCAGTAGAGCGAATTGGTTTAAAACAAATCCAAAACACCTCTTCAGTAGATTTTTACGATGGCCTTCAAAATTTAAAAGGAGTGGATATCAACGTAAACTCCTTAACTTTTAAATCGATTAATACCAGAGGTTTTGCAACCTTTGCGAACACCCGTTTCATGCAATTGGTAGATGGTATGGATAATTCCTCACCCGCTTTAAACTTTGTTCTTGGAAATCTCGTTGGTATGAATGATTTAGATGTACTAAGTGTGGAAATTCTTCCAGGTGCTTCATCAGCATTGTATGGAGCCAACGCATTTAACGGAATCTTATTTATGCGTTCCAAAAATCCATTTGATTTTGAAGGAGTGAGCTCTTATGTAAAAACAGGAGTTACCTCTCAAAAAGCTGCTGGGACCAATCAGTTCTACGATGTGGGGATCCGTGCCGCTAAAAAGTTTAGTGATAAATTCGCAGCTAAAATTAATGTCTCTTACATGGAAGGGGAAGATTGGCATGCAGACCGTGTCGATGATCTTTCAAACCCTGGAGCGAATCGTTCAAATCCAGGTTACAATGGATTAAATGTCTACGGAGATGAAGTAGCAACGACTTTAAACTTTGATCAATTAGCAGGGCTTCCTTCTGGAACTGTAGGTGGAAACACACTAGTCTCAAGAACTGGATATCGCGAAGATGAGTTGACCTCTCACGATGCTAAGAGTGTTAAGTATGACGCTGCTTTGCACTGGAGACCAACGGGAGGTTCTCTGGAAGTGATTTTTAATTCAAGAATGGGGAAAGGTTCGACGATTTATCAAGGAGCAAACCGTTACTACATCAATGATTTTACGCTTGCTCAAAACAAAATTGAAATCAAAGATGACAACTTTTTTGTCAGAGCGTACAGAACCACTGAGGATGCAGGTAAATCTTATGACACTCGTTTTGCAGCGATTAATGTGAACCGTGCATGGAAATCAGATACACAATGGTTTACAGATTATGCGACGGCATTTATTGGTGCTCGATTGGGAATCGGAACTGGCGTACCTTTATCTGAAGACATAGCGCATTCTGCAGCGAGATCTTATGCGGATAGCGGAAGATTAATTCCTGGATCTCCTGGTTTTGAAACTGCTTTTAACAGAATTATTGCGGATGGTGATCTCAGTACTGGAGCACGATTTATCGATGAAACTTCGTTGACCCACGTCGATGCTAATTACAATTTAACCTATCTCACTGGAGACCTATTTGATCTTCAAATTGGAGGTTCATTCCGTCAGTACAATTTAAATTCACAAGGAACCATCTTTACCGATAACGATGGGGCGATACCTTATAAAGAATACGGATTGTATACGCAAATTCAGAAGAAAATGGCGGATGATCGATTAAAACTTACCGCTTCCATGCGTTACGACAAAAACGAATTGTTCGATGGGTTTGTGTCTCCAAGAGGATCGTTTACCTATACCGTGGGTGAAGATCGCAACCACAATATTAGAGCTTCTTTTCAAACAGGATTCAGAAATCCTACGACTCAAGATTTGTACATTGGTTTAAATGCGGGCTTAGCACATTTAGTAGGATCCTCTCCTGATAACTTAGATCGCTACAGCTTTTCAACTTCTGTTTCAACAGCAGGACAGGCCTATGCAGGTGGTTCTTCTGTGACTCTAACGGGTAGAGACGCTTATGAAAATGCCTATTCAGCTGCTTCTGTCATGATGGGAGCCCCAAAAGTAGCGACAACTGCACTGGTGAAACCAGAACAAGTTACTGCTGTGGAACTTGGTTACCGTGGACAATTTGATTGGTTTACCCTTGATATTAGTGGGTACTACAACCAATATGCTGACTTTATTGCTAATTCAACGGTATTGGTGCCTAAGTACGGTCAGGCTGGAGATGGTGCGTTATCGCTTTTAGCATTGCAAAATGGAGATTACCAAGCCTTCCAAGCTTACACAAATTCAACGGCAGACATATCTTCTTATGGATTAAATCTTGGATTTGACACTTCTTTAGACGTTCTTCAGTTTGGGATTAACTACACCTTTGCTGGATTTGAATACGACACTGCATCTGATCCGGACTTCGAGCCTGGATTTAATACGCCACGTCATAAATTTAAAATGTATCTCGGTGCTGAGAATTTATCAGACAACTTAGGTTTTATGGTTAATTATCGCTGGTCGGATTCTTATTTATGGCAAGCATCATTCGCGGATGGTATGGTGCCTTCTTACCGCGTTGTGGACATGCAAGTCAACTACCGTATTCCAAATTCAAAATCAGTTCTTAAACTGGGAGCTGCAAACTTATTTAACGAGGAATACTTCTCGGCAATTGGAACTGGAAATGTCGGGGCTCAAGCGTATTTATCGCTCACCCTCAACAACTAGACCATACGATTGAATCTTTGAAAGGCACCTGCGGGTGCCTTTTTTTATTTCTAAAAAATACCTTTTTTGTGGTTTATTTTTATCAGATAAATCTTATATTTGCAGCCTGAAAAACAGTGTGTTTGTTATTTTAAACAAATGCCCAAAACTATTTTAATTTAAAACACTAGATTAATGTCGAAAGGTTCCGCTAAAATTTCACAGATTATTGGTCCTGTTGTAGATATCGAATTCAGCGTAGGAGCTGAGTTGCCAAACATTTACGATTCTATTGAAGTAAACAGAAAAGATGGATCAGTATTAGTACTTGAGGTACAATCTCACATTGGAGAAAACACAGTACGTACGATCTCTATGGACTCTACTGATGGTCTAAGCAGAGGAATGGAAGTTACCGCAACAGGTAGTGCTATTCAGATGCCCATCGGAGAAGATGTTTACGGTAGATTATTTAACGTAATTGGTGATGCTATTGACGGTTTAGGAAACTTACCTAAAGCTGGAAAAGATGGTTTACCAATCCACAGAGAAGCTCCTAAATTTGAAGATTTATCTACTTCTACAGAAGTTCTATTTACAGGTATTAAAGTAATCGACCTTATTGAGCCTTATGCAAAAGGAGGTAAGATTGGTTTATTCGGTGGAGCTGGAGTTGGTAAAACGGTATTAATCCAAGAGTTAATAAACAATATTGCAAAAGGACACGGTGGTCTTTCTGTATTCGCTGGAGTTGGTGAGCGTACCAGAGAGGGTAACGACTTACTTCGTGAAATGTTAGAGTCTGGTATTATCAAATACGGTGATGATTTCTTAGAAGCTATGGAAAAAGGCGGATGGGATCTCAGCAAAGTGGATAAGAAAGCCATGAAAGAGTCTAAAGCAACTTTCGTATTTGGTCAGATGAATGAACCTCCAGGAGCACGTGCTCGTGTTGCCTTATCGGGTTTAACAATCGCTGAATACTTTAGAGATGGTGCTGGAGATGGACAAGGAAAAGACGTTTTATTCTTCGTTGATAACATCTTTAGATTTACACAAGCTGGTTCAGAGGTATCTGCACTTTTAGGACGTATGCCATCAGCGGTAGGTTACCAACCGACATTGGCAACTGAGATGGGTGCGATGCAAGAGCGTATTACTTCAACTAAAAAAGGATCTATTACATCGGTACAGGCGGTTTACGTACCTGCGGATGACTTGACGGATCCTGCACCAGCAACTACTTTTGCTCACTTAGATGCAACAACCGTACTTTCACGTAAGATTGCTGAGCTCGGTATTTACCCTGCGGTGGATCCATTAGATTCTACCTCTAGAATTCTTACAGCTGATATCTTAGGTAATGATCACTACAACTGTGCTCAAAGAGTAAAAGAGTTATTGCAACGCTATAAAGAACTTCAAGATATTATCGCCATCCTCGGTATGGAAGAATTATCTGAAGAAGATAAATTAGCAGTAGGTAGAGCGAGACGTGTACAGCGCTTCTTATCTCAACCATTCCACGTTGCTGAACAGTTTACAGGTATCCCAGGGGTATTGGTAGATATTAAAGAAACAATTAAAGGGTTTAATATGATTATGGATGGTGAATTAGATCACTTACCAGAATCTGCATTCAACCTAAAAGGAACTATTGAAGAAGCTATCGAAGCAGGAGAAAAAATGCTTGCTGAAGCTTAATCAACTATTTGAATTAATACTATGCAATTAGAAATCGTTTCACCAGAAGCTACTTTATTTTCAGGAGAAGTTGAATCAGTAACTGCACCAGGAGTAAGTGGGTCGTTTCAATTATTGAACAATCACGCTCCTATTGTTTCTTCACTTCAAGCTGGAGAAGTAGTGATTAAAGGAAACTCTATCAAGTTAGATGCTGAGCATAAAGATCTTTTTGAAGCTGTTGAAAAGGGCGGTTATGCCTTGACCATAAAAAGTGGTACCTTAGAAATGAACGACAACAAGATTATTGTCTTAGCTGATTAATTCGTTATAAAATCAAATAAAATTGCTGCTAAGAAATTAGCAGCTTTTTTTTGCACTAAATTTAACCTTCCCTCTAAAAAATATATTTATCATGAACTATTACAATCAACCATTCGTAAAAAAAGTTCTCATAGTAATAGTAATTCTTATGAATTACTCTCTGTGGGCTCAAGAATCAATTAAAACTCAAGATTTAGAAGAAGTAGTGGTAAGCTCTTCTCGTATCGATCTTCCACTTTCAGAAAACTCAAGAACAATTACAGTTATTCAGGCAGAAGAAATTCAAAAAAGTGCTGCAACAAGTTTAGCTGATTTATTACAAACAGTAGCTGGAGTAGATATTCGAAGAAGAGGAGCACAAGGAATGCAAGCGGACCTTTATATCAGAGGAGGTAGTTTTGATCAAACACTGCTACTTATCGATGGAATTAAGGTTGACGACCCTCAAACAGGGCATCATACCATGAACATCGCACTTCCTATAGAGCTCATTGAGCGCATAGAAATCATCAAAGGGCCATCTGCTCGTGTCTTTGGACAAAACGCTTTTACAGGAGCTATTAATATTGTTACAAAGAAAAATCTAGAAGGAACTGGAGTGGCGACTATTAGTGGTGGTTCTTTTGGACAAAAGAACGGAGCCTTATCTCTTAATTTGTCGAATGAGAAAGTCAATCATATCATTCACATTTCCAAGAATACTTCTGAAGGCTATCGTCACAATACCGATTTTGACAACCTCAATGCCTTTTATAAAAGTGATTTCAAAATGGGATCGGGAGATTATACCTTTCAGACAGCCTTTTCTGACAGAGCCTTTGGAGCTAATGGGTTCTACGCTTCCCCTGCTGCGACAGAACAATACGAAGAGACTCAAGCGAGCCTTGTAACGCTCTACGGAAGATATCAAAATGAGGATTGGGTTTACAAGCCAAGTTTGTTCTGGAAACGCAACCAAGATGAGTACATCTACATAAGAGACAATCCATCTATCTACAGAAATCTTCATATTTCTAACAAGGTAGGAGTTGCATTAAACGCTTCAAAGTTCAACAATATTGGTACTACTGGATACGGATTGGAACTCGCACAAGTCTTTATCGCATCGAATAATTTAGGAGGACATGAACGTTTGCAGATTACTGGATTCTTAGAACAGCAATTATTGTCTAAGGATAAGAAAATTGATATCACACCGGGTATTGCATTTAACTATTATTCTGATTTTAAATTTCACGCTTTCCCAGGAGTGGATCTCGGAATCAAACTCAGTGAAGGAGCAAAAGTATACGCAAATGTAGGATATACCTATAGAATACCTACTTATACAGATTTGTATTACGCATCGAGCACGACTCTTGGAAATGAAGATCTCGAACCTGAAACTGCTTTCTCTCAAGAATACGGGGCAAAGTTTGATTTAAATAGAGGGTCTATTACTATGGCATACTTTATTAGAAACACCGACAACCTCATCGATTATGTAAAGTATTCAGAAGAAGCTAAATGGAAAGCAAATAATTTTGCTGCACTCAGTACAAAGGGATTTGAATTTAGTGCAGTAGCCCCATTCGATTTAGGAAACCAAACACAACAAATCTCGTTGGCTTATACCTATATCAATGACGATATTAAAGAGGTCAATGTTCCTTTTTCAAGATATGCAATCAATTCTCTCAAGCACCAAGTTGTTTTAAATTCTCAATGGAGCATTTTAGATCAGCTTCCTTTGAATTTGACCTACATCTATGCTGAAAGAACAAAGGGAACTTCTTACAATGTATTAGACGCATCGATCAGTTACCAAATCGATCAGATCAAATGGTCACTAATTGGAAACAACATATTAGATGCTGAGTATTCTGAAACCAATCTCGTTCCTGCTCCTGGAGCGAATCTAATGATAGGCTTCAGTTATATTTTAAGATAAAGATTCAGAAAGCTTTTTGAATCTTAATTCACTTGAAGAGTTGAATGGAGGTCAACGCAGATTGCGTCCCAAAATTCAGCTCTTTTTTTGATGGCTTTATTGGCGTAGATTTGAGCTTCTTCCCATTTTTGCGGGGTATCACAAAGTAATGAGAGCATTTCAAAAGCCATAGGTCCATGCTCGTCACCATCGAGTTCTATATGTCTTTGAAAGTAGTATTGGAGTTCTTCTAATTGATCTAAATTTGATTCAGTTGATTTTAAGTCTTCTAAAAGTTGAACAAACATTTCGGGTATAATAGTTTCTCTACCGTATGTAAATACACTTGCAGTGATATGTGGCTGATCAGTTTCGATGACTTCAAAAGTAAATTTTAAGAAGGCTTTGATATGGGATGGGAGTGAGGCTATTTCAATATTTTCAATTGGAGTTTTTTGTTTATCCCAATTGTTCTGAAACACTTCAAACAATTCAGTTGAAGCGCCAGCTTTTTTCATAGCCTTACAATAGAGCTCAAAATGGCTAATGGGAGTACCATCTCTATCGATATCCGTTTCCTCACCGAGAACAATTTCATTGATGAGTCGAGCTGCTTTGGGATGCTTTGGTGCAAACCAAGGGATGCTGGTACAGCTAAGTGAATTTTGAAGTGATTTTAAAAGAGACATAAAATCCCAAACAGCAAACAAATGAGTTTCCATAAATCGTTGTACCTCCTCCATCGATCTTAAGGAATTGTAGATAGGATGATTTAGTAACTCAGATTTATTAATCAAAAGTGCCTTTTCAAATTCTAATTGTGTCATTTAAGTAGGTGTTTATCCAAGAGTAAAATTAGTTAAGGTCCGTTAATGAAAAGTTAATTGTCCATTATATGTATCTATGGTTACATAAGCTTTTCTAATGCAGGCCTACTTTTATATTAGTTTAATATTTAGTTATGTTTAGAATAATCTCAACGCTTTTGGCTGCCTTTATGCTCGTAGGTTGTGCAAAAGAGGAAACAGGAAATGGCAGTCAAGTGTTAGAATTGACTGCTGTAGAGCAACAAGACCTCAGTTATCTTCGAGAAGAAGAAAAGCTGGCAAGAGATGTTTATCTCTATAATAAAGAGCTTTACAGACTAAATATCTTTGGTAATATATCCTCGAGTGAGCAAACTCATATGGATAAGGTGTTAGAGTTATTGGAATTGGCAGGACTAGAAGATCCTATGAAATCAAATTCGATAGGAGAGTTTAACAATGCTGAATTAGCGGTACTCTATACGGAGCTTACAGAGCAATCATCGGTCTCCATAGTTGAAGCTCTTAAAGTAGGAGCACTCATCGAAGATTTAGATATTGATGATATTGAAAGGATGATTACCCACACTTCAAATGAAACTGTATTAACCTTATATGCAAATTTAGTTTGTGGTTCTAAAAATCACATTAGATCCTATACTCGTAATCTCGAAAGTAATGGGGCTGCTTATACCCCTCAATTTATTTCTAACGATTACTACAATCAGATTTTATCTGAATCGAATGCTGGCTGTGGTAATTAATAGTCGTTAAAAAAGCTCATTGATTTTATCAAAGATCATGGAGGATTCCCATCCTCTGTACATCAGGTAGTCAGCGAGCTTTTTCTTTTGAACTTGGATCGGATAGTTGGATAGTGATTCGGCTTTCTTTATGGAGAGTCTGTGAAATGTGTCTTCATAATCTTGAGGATTGATTTCAGCGAGGGCTTTTTTAATACAGTAGTCTGAAACTTCCATTGCCTTTAACTCTCTTTTGATGCGAACTCTGCCCCAGTTTTTGATGTTAAATTTCCCCCTTGCAAATGACTTGGCATAACGCTCTTCGTTTAGAAAGTCTTCTGAAATTAAATAATCTAGGAGCTCATCAATGGCCAAGGGAATCATTCCCATGCTTTTGAGTTTTTCACGAACCTCTTTATGAGACCTGTCTCTGTAAACACAGTAGTTGGCAATTCGAAGTTTTGCCTCTTCAAGGGTGTATGTTTTTGGTTGTATCACCCTTCAAAATTAAGCAAAAAAAAAAGCGATCCATGGGATCGCTCTTCTTTTAATATATTGTTTTTCCTTCTTTGTTTTTGAATCGGTATTCTAAGTATCGATACGCATCTCTGGGTTGAACTTTTACCCAGCGCTTGTACTTCTGAAACCATTTAAAACGAATGGAAGGTACTCCACAGGTGAGATAAGCCGCAATAAAGGGATGGATATGTAGCGAAATATCATTTTTACTCGCTGGTCCATTTAATAATTTTTCTAAATCGGCGGTGATCTTATCTATTAAAACAATTGGGGCCTCTACTTCTTTTCCAGTGATGGTTGGAGTAGGTTCACTTGTTTTAATTTCCATTTCGGGACGTACACGTTGTCTTGTAATCTGTACGAGTCCAAATTTGCTCGGAGGCAGTATTTTGTGTTTTGCCCTGTCTTCCTTCATTTCTTCCGTCAGATGATCGAAGAGCTGCTTGCGATGTTTTGGATTGGCCATGTCGATAAAATCTACGACAATGATTCCTCCCATATCTCGAAGTCTTAACTGTCTTGCAACCTCTGTTGCAGATGCTAAGTTAACTTGTAATGCAGTATCTTCTTGGGTGTTGGCCTTGTTGGATCTATTTCCAGAGTTTACATCGATAACGTGTAAGGCTTCTGTATGTTCTATTACCAAATAGGCACCTTTTTTCATAGTGGCGATTCTACCAAATGAAGTTTTGATCTGACGTTCAATTCCAAAATGTTCAAAAATGGGTATGCTGTTGTTGTCGTACAGCTTTACGATTGATTCTTTCTTAGGTGCAATTTCCTGCACATAATCTTTAATTTGTTCGTATAGGGTCTCTTCATCTATATGTATTCCAGTAAAACTATCGTTGAACATATCTCTGAGGATCGAAGATCCTCTATTGAGTTCAACTAATACTTTGGATGGATGAGGAGCATTGTGTAATTTTTTACACATCAGAGTCCACTTCTTAAATAAGTTTTGTAGATCTCTGTCTAATTCTGCGACCTTTTTGCCTTCTGCAACTGTTCTAATAATCACCCCAAATCCTTTGGGTTTAATTGATCGAACAAGTCTTTTTAAACGGTCCTTTTCATCCTTACTCTCTATTTTTTGAGAAATGGAAACTCTGTCTGAAAAAGGTACCATCACTAGGTATCTACCTGCAATGGAAATTTCAGTACTAATTCTAGGACCTTTAGTTGAAATGGGTTCTTTTACAATTTGAACCAAAATAGATTGATTGGCTTTTAGCACATCATTGATGCTACCATCTTTATCTATATCTTTTTCTAATGGAAAATTTTTAAGTGAAAAATCTTTTGTTTTACCAGTGGTAGCCATCTTTACAAATTTGATAGCTGTGGCAAATTGAGGACCTAAATCGTGATAGTGTAAAAAGGCATCTTTTTCGTAGCCTACGTTTACAAAAGCGGCATTAAGTCCAGTAACAGGTTTTCTCACTTTGGCTAACATGATGTCGCCAACAGCAAAATTACTGCTTTCCTTTTCTTTGTGTAGTTCAGTTAATCTTCCATCCTTTAACAAGGCAAATTCGGCTACGTCGGAATTAGATCTAATAATTAATTCTCTTTTCACCATAATTTATATGTTGTTATCCAGCCAATAAGGCTAAATATTGGATTAAACAATTCGTAAACGAAACGAGAAGTTTCGTCAAAATTCTAATGAATTTTTATGTCAAAGAACTTAAATGTAAAAACTGAAAAAGTAGTTTATTACAAACTACTTTTTCTTATGGCGGTTTGCTCTTCTGCGCTTCTTGCGCTTATGAGTAGCTACCTTATGTCTCTTTCTTTTCTTACCACTTGGCATAGACTCTCGTTTTAAATGTTATTAATATTATTTTACTGCTACGTTGCTTTTAACTCCTTCAACAAATACTTTTGCAGGTTTAAAAGCTGGTATATTGTGAGCTGGAATTTTGATCGTCGTATTTTTAGAAATATTTCTACCTGTTTTCTCTGCTCTTGTTTTTATGATAAAGCTACCAAAACCTCTTAAGTATACGTTCTCTCCAGACTCTAAAGAAGCTTTAATTTCATCCATTACTGCCTCCACTGTTGCCTGAACATCACCTTTCTCAATTCCTAATTTCTCTGAGATCTTATTAACTATGTCTGCTTTTGTCATGTGTAACTTATTTTGAAAATCGTATGTATTTTTAGGGAGGCAAATATAACAATTTTATATCTAATAAAGCTATTTATAGTTTTTATTTTATGTTTCTAATTCAATACTTTTGAGGCATTTAGCAAAATTTATGGCATTTGGAACTAAAATTTTAGCATGGTATGAGCAACACAAGAGGGATCTGCCCTGGAGAATAGATAAAAATCCTTATACTGTTTGGCTCTCTGAAGTGATCTTACAACAAACTAGAGTAGATCAGGGGATGCCATATTTTAAGAGGTTTAAGGAGCGTTATCCAAGACTCGAAGATTTAGCGAATGCTTCAGAGGATGAGGTTTTGAAACTTTGGCAGGGATTGGGTTATTATTCCAGAGCACGTAACATGCTTTTTACTGCAAAATATATTCACAGTGAATTAGGTGGGGAGTTTCCAAGTTCAGCAAAGGAATTACTACAATTAAAAGGAGTTGGAGAGTACACAGCCAGCGCGATCGCCTCGATCTGTTTTGATGAGGTGGTAGCTGTAGTGGACGGTAATGTTTATAGAGTGCTTTCAAGATATTTTGGAGAATCACTTCCAATCAACAGCACCGAAGGGATCAAAGCGTTTAAAGAACTCGCAAATTTAGTGATGGATAAGAATCAGCCTGGAGATTACAATCAAGGGATTATGGAGTTTGGATCCCTGCAATGTGTTCCTGTAAATCCTGATTGCTCATCCTGTCCATTACAAAATGGATGTAACGCTCATAGTACAAATCGAGTCACTGAATTACCTCTAAAACTCAAAAAGACAAAAGTGCAAACAAAGTACTTTAACTATATGGTCATTATAGATTCGAATGAACGTATTGTTATAGAACAACGCAAGGGAAAAGGAATCTGGAATGGATTGTATCAGTTTCCACTTTTAGAGACTAGTGAAAAAGCAACCCCTTTTCAAATTGAAGCTCATATAAAAACATTCCCTTATATTAATGAATACGAACTGAGTCTGTATAATCAAGAGGCAATCATTCACAAACTCTCTCACAGAAAGCTGCACACTCATTTTTGGATTATTCAGCTCAACTATCCAATTGAAAAGGCGATCCCTAAGTCACAATTGACTAACTTTGCAGTTCCAGTTTTAATTGCTAATTTTCTAAAAGCATTTAAAATTTACTAACTTTATCTATAAATAACTATTATGAGCGGAACACTAAACAAAGTGATGTTGATTGGACATTTGGGAGATGATGTAAAACTACATTATTTCGAAGGAGGAAATTGCATTGGAAGATTTCCATTGGCAACTAATGAGACCTATACCAACAGACAGACAGGAGAAAAGGTTAGTAATACCGAGTGGCACAATATAGTTGTCAGAAATAAAGCTGCTGAAATTTGTGAAAAATACCTTTCAAAAGGAGATAAGATTTATGTTGAAGGAAGGTTAAAAACAAGACAGTGGCAGGGTGAAGACAATCAAACAAGATATACTACTGAAATTCATGTCAATGATTTCACCTTCTTGACCAATAAGGGAGAGTCAATTGATTCTGGATCTATGCAGAGTCAAGGATCTTCTGCTCCAACGACTCAGGCTCAGCCACAAGTTCATCAGGCTCCACAGCCTAGTTCAACCGCCCATGAGGAAGACGATTTACCATTCTAATTAATCTAAATTGGACCCCGAACCGAATTTTTTATCGATAGCTACTCAGTCTCTTTGGGATGAGACAAATGTTGTTTATTTAATTGTTCTGATAGTGCTGATATTTTGTTCAGCATTGATATCAGGATCTGAAGTTGCTTTTTTTGGACTCTCGAAAACTGAATTAGACGAGCTCATTGAAACCAATTCTTCTAGAGCAAAACTAGTAGTTCAGCTTCAGGAAAAACCTAAAAAATTACTAGCGACTATTCTCATAGCAAACAACGCTATTAATATTGCAATAGTCCTCTTGTTTAGTTCGTTAATGGATGGTTTATTTAAAGAGCCTCAACTTCTATTTAATTTAATCGATCTCAAGTTTTTTGTTGAAGTAATTGCTGTTACCTTTCTTATTTTGATGTTTGGAGAAATCCTTCCCAAAGTATACGCCAACAGAAATCGGAAGAGTTTTGCCTTATTGATGGTCTACCCTTTAAAGGTGTCTGATTTTATTTTTACGCCTCTGAGTGTGCCGATGCGTTCCATCAGTTTATTTTTGCATAAACGCTTGGGAAAATTAAAGTCAAATATCAGTGTAGATCACCTCTCTCAGGCCCTAGAATTAACCTCTGAAGGAGATACTACAGACGAGGAACAAAAAATACTTCAAGGAATTGTTTCCTTCGGAAATACCGATACCAAACAGGTAATGCGTCCTCGAATGGATATTTTTGGACTGAGTCAAGAATTAAAATTTACAGAAGTTCTCAAAGAAATTACCGGGCATGGATTTTCAAGAGTACCTGTCTATAAAGAGAATATCGACTCCGTTATTGGAGTTCTTTATATCAAGGACTTATTGCCCTATTTAGATCGCAAACAATTCAATTGGTTGGAGCTTATCAGAGATCCTTATTTTGTTCCTGAAAACAAAAAACTCGATGATTTGCTCAAAGAGTTTCAGGAGATGAAAAACCATTTGGCAATAGTTGTTGATGAGTTTGGTGGAACTTCAGGGATTGTTACTCTAGAAGATATTATCGAAGAAATCGTTGGAGACATCTCCGATGAATTTGACGATGAAGATTTAGTGTATTCAAAACTAGACGATTACAATTATGTCTTCGAAGGTAAGACAACTCTCAAAGATTTTTACAAGGTGATTGAGTTGGAAGATGAAACCCTTTTTGAAGAACAAAAAGGTGAATCTGAAACCATCGCTGGATTTGTATTGGAGCTCTCTAAGAGCTTTCCTAAGCGCTCTGAAGTCATTAGCTTTAATGGATTTAAATTTAAAGTGGAGAGCCTCGATAAAAGAAGAATTAAACAAATCAAAGTAACGCTTCCAAAAGATGCTTAAAAGGCTAGTTGTACTGGTTCTTATTGTATTGGGATTTTCCTGTAAGGAGGTTGAAGTATACCCAAAACCTGAGGCGAAATTAGCTTTGGAATATCCAACTCCTATTGCTCATCAATACAAAAACGATCGCTTTGAATTCAGTTACAATGAAGAGGCTCTGTTGATGCCCACCTCAAAACAATCCTTTAGTTTTTATTATCCCAAGCTTAAGGCTTCTGTTTTTATGTACTATCTCGATCTGTCAGAAGGAATTGAAAAACGACTATATGATTTGGAACAAAAGGTGGCAGATCACCAAAAAATGGCTTCTGAAATTATCATGCATCCCTTTGTGAATCCAGAGTCGAAGAGTAGAGGAGCGCTTTATGAGATCAAAGGAAATGCTGCTTCACAGGCTCAGTTTTATATCTCTGACAACAAGGACCACTTTATTCATGGGGCCTTGTATTTTAAGACCAAACCCAATTACGATTCCATCTTACCAGCGGCAAATTACGTCATGGAAGATCTCAAAGATTTTATGGAATCTATTCGTTGGAACTAAGAGTATTTACTAACTTTAGTGCCTCAATTTAACAGTATGAAAAAATTAGTATTAGCATTCCTGGTGGCTATAATAGCTTCCTGCAATTCAACAGATAAATCCTCAGAAGAACACGCCTCAAAAATGAAAGAGGTTATTGCTATTCACGACCAGGTAATGCCCAAAATGGGAACCCTAGCTCGATTGGCAAGACAGCTCAATGAAAAAATGGAAGTAGAGGGGAAGAACGATGAAATGGAACAAGCTGTAAAATATCTCGGAGATGCCAAAACAAATATGATGGATTGGATGCGCGATTTTGGAGGAAAATTCTCAGCAGATCAAATTCTTAAAGGAGCCGAAATAAGTGATGACGAAATGAAACTTCTATTAGAAGAAGAAAAGGAAATTATACAGGTTAGGGATCAAATACTCGGGAGTATTGAACGAGCCGAAAAATTAGTCGCACAAGAATAAAAAAAGCCGAGTATTGAACTCGGCTTTTTAATTTAGTTGAAACTACCCTGCCTAATTGTAGGGTTGATCTTGAGTTCCTCCACTTTAAATTCTAATTCTTGTGGTCCCATTTGTTGGGTAAATATAAAGGGGAACTGAATTCCTTCTTGATCTTTGTAGTCTTTAAATTTAACGGTAGTTTCCATTGTCTGCCCGTTTACTTCTACAGTGGTACTCTCCATGATTTTTAGACTAGATTTGGTATCGTAATAGGCGAATTGACCTTCAACGATACTTATTTTATAGGCCTTTTGATCTCCAATTTGCTCAATGGATTCTATTTTGAGTTGATCTAAATCAAGCTTTAGTTCTTTAAAGAGTTGGGCTTCTTGAATGACCTTGTCAATTTGATCTTCAGGGATTGGCATTTTTTGTCCTCTTAGGGTCATATAACCACTGTCTCCATTAAAGACTTGTTCACTCATCACATTTCCCATCATCGAAAGCGATTGTTTGTACTGCTGATCTGAAGTCTTTAACACAGAAAATTCAAGAGTCATCCCCTGCATTTCTGCCTTGGCTTTATAAGAGATTGCTTCGATGGTCTCTAAAAGCGTTCTGCCTCCAATTGCATCAAGGTAGGTATTGATAACATTTTTGGCATTAACACCCTCGGGAAGTTCTAATTCAAAGCTAGGACGCGGTACTGCTTTAGCTGTTTTACTGAAATAATTAACTGGGATTTGACGTCCTTTAAAGCTTATATTCTCTAAGGGCTCTAAAACTTCTTGACCTTTTCCGGCCACATAGACCTCAGTTGAATTGATGTTGAGATATTTTTTTGCAGCAGCTAACACATCTTTGGAATCTATGGATTCGAGGCGACTCAAATAGTTTTCATAAAAATCATCAGGAAGATTTTCGGTAGCGATATTTAAGGCGTAACGAGCTATGGTTTCTGGTTTTTCAATATTCATGATAAAGGAACCGATGTAGTTCGCTTTGGCATCGGCTAATTCTTTATCGCTCACCAGTTCATTTTGAATGCGATCTACTTCTTCTAAGAGTTGAACTACAGCAGAGTCGGTTACGGCATTTCGAACAGAGGCGTAGGCTCTAAAACGAGCCTTGTCGTATTTGTCATTACTTAAAGAAGAGTAAGAACCATAGGTGTAGGCCTTGTCTTCTCTAAGGTTTAAAAACAGGCGTGCAGAAGAACCTCCTCCTAAAATTTTATTTGCTAAAAGGGCATCTAAATAATCGTCATCACTCATCTTTAAATCTACTAAAGACTGCACTGCAACTACTGATTGTTTTGCGTTAGGCATGTCTACAAAATTGATGGCTACCTCATCCGAGGTTTTTGCTTTTGGTTGGTAGGAAGCCACTGCATCCGCTTTTTTCCAATTGCCAAATAGTTTTTTGGCTAATTTTTTGGCCTCTTTAAGTTCTACATCACCCAGTATGACCAGATAAGCATTATTTGGAACAAAATGTTCTTCGTAAAACTTGGTTACATCGTCAATACTGATTCCTTCAATGCTTTCAGGAGTTTCAAATTCACCATAGGGATGATCGTTTCCGTAGGCAACCGCTCTTTGAATACGAGAAGCAATAGCCTCTACACTTTTTTCATTGGATTTTAGACCGGTTATGATTTTCTCTTTTTCTTTTTCGAATTCCGCAGCATCAAAAGAAGGGTTTAAGGCGCCCTCCGCCATGAGTTCCATGATTCTTGGATATACCTTAGACAGGGATTGACCGTAAGCAGAAAGGGCTCCAAAATTTAATTGAGCTCCTAGAAAATCAACTTCTTCAATAAATTCATCTTTTGAAATGGAAGCTGAACCTTTTCCTAGCATGGCAGATAAAAGGCTACTAGTCCCTACCTTATCCCCCTCAAGTATTGGAGGAGTATCGATGCTGAGTTGAATTGATACTCTTGGGAGTTTGTGATTTTCTACAATCAATACATGCAAACCATTTTTAAGTTGAAATTGTTCAGGTTTTTTCAATTGAATACTCGGCATGTGTCCAGCCTCAGGAATGGCAGTTCGATTGATCTGTGCTTTTGAAGGGATAACAAACCCCAATACAAGTGCTATAAGTAGTAACTTTTTCATATTATTCAGTTTTAGATGGGGTTGGTAAATAATCGATCACAACTCTTTGGTTGTCTTTGAGGTATTTATCGGCAACTGCTTTAATTTCTTCTCTTGTGATCGAACGGTAGATATTAATCTGATCATTGATTAAATTGGTGTCCCCGTACAATAAATAATAACGTGCAAGAGAATTTGCTATTCCCTCGACACTTGAATTGGCATTGACAAAATTATTTTCAAAAATATTGAGTAGTTTTTGGTGATCGCGCTCAGAGATGAGTTCTGATCTCAAAGTTTCAACTTCACTGCTAATTTCATCAACTAAAACATCCAAGGAGGTGTCACCTACTGGTAGCGAATAGATGACGTACATTCCATAGTCCATATAGCCGATGTTAAAGGCTCCCACTTCTAAGGCTTGTTTGTTTTCGTCAACCATTTTTTTGTAGAGTTTAGAGCTCTTTCCACCACTCAAATAAGTGGATATCATATCGAGCACATAGGCGTCGCGCTGCGCAAAACCAGGAGTTCTGTAGGCCGTGATTATCGCAGGTATCTGAATATTGTCATCAGTGGTGGAAGTTCTAATTTCTTCAACAATTGGTGCTTCCTTAGGAAAATTTCGCTCTACTTTTGGTCCCGAAGGGATCTCAGAGAAATACGCGTCAATTTTAGTTTTAATCTGATCGATGTCAATATCACCAGCGACAACTAATACAGCATTATTTGGATGATAGTACTTGTTTTTATATGCGATAAACTCTTCTAAAGTAGCCGCATCTAAGTCCTCCATATAGCCGATATTGGGATCCTTATAAGGGTGAACCTTAAAGAGATTCGACTCTACAGTTGTCAAAAACTTCCCATAGGGGGCATTGTCAACTCTGAGTCTTTTTTCTTCTTTGACAACTTCATTTTGAGTATCTACTCCAATTTTGTCTATCACAGGATGTAACATACGCTCAGATTCCAACCACAGGCCTAATTCAACTTGATTCGATGGAAGTACCTCGTAATAATAGGTTCGATCTTGAGAAGTGTTGGCATTGAGCCTTCCTCCTCTAGAGGAAACGATATTCATGAACTCTCCTCTTTCGATGTTTTCGGTACCTTCAAAAAGGAGGTGTTCAAAAAAGTGGGCGAATCCAGTTCGACCTTCTGTTCGATCCTTTCCACCAACATTGTACATGACTGAAGTAGTGACAAGCGGAGCCGTTTGATCTTGATGTAAGATGACGTGGAGTCCATTGTCGAGATTATATTCTTCGAAGCTTACTTGCTGTGCTATCACAGGGCTGAAAATCAAAGAAAAAATGGACAATTTTAATAGTTGACGCATAATTTTTTAAGTTTGATAATTGGCTAATGAAATTAGTCTATATCTGTGGAATTAACAAATTAAAACTTTAAAGTGTAAGATTTTGTAGTTAAGCAGCATAGCCTAGATTTTTTGATTAAAAAAACTTTATTATTTTCTAAAAAGGAGCTATATTTGCACCCGCCTTAATAAAAAGGTTGAATTAATTTATTATAATCATTAAGCTATGTACGCAATTGTAGAGATAGCAGGGCAGCAATTTAAAGTTGCAAAAGACCAAAAAGTTTTCGTTCATCGTTTGGACGCAGAAGAAGGTTCGAAATTAAATTTCGACAACGTTCTTTTGTTAGATGATGACAAGAAAGTTACTATTGGCGCCCCGGCTATAAACGGAGCTTCTGTTGAAGCAAAAGTTTTAAAGCACCTTAAAGGTGATAAGGTAATCGTTTTCAAAAAGAAAAGACGTAAAGGTTACCGTAAGAAAAACGGTCACAGACAATATTTAACTGAGATCTTAATCGAAGGTATTTCTGCTTCTGGTTCTAAACCAGCTGCTAAGAAAGAAGCTGCTAAAGCTGAAGCAAAACCAGCTGCACCAAAGAAAGCTGAAGCTGCCTCTGAAGATTTAAGTTCAAAGACTGTAGCTGAATTGAAAGATTTAGCGAAAGCTAAAGGAATTGAAGGAATTTCTTCAATGAAGAAAGCAGATTTAATCGCTGCATTAAGTTAACCGATAAAAAGTTAAAAAATGGCACATAAAAAAGGAGTTGGTAGTTCGAAGAACGGTAGAGAATCAGAATCGAAACGATTAGGAGTTAAGATTTTTGGTGGACAAGCTGCAATCGCAGGTAATATCATCGTTAGACAACGTGGTACTCAACACAATCCAGGTGAGAACGTATATTTAGGAAAAGACCATACCTTACACGCTAAAGTTGACGGTTTGGTTAAGTTCCAAAAGAAAGCGAACGGAAAATCTTATGTATCTATTGAGCCTTTTGAGGTTTAATAAGAATTTGAGACCGTAACGATATAAAGCCTTCCACATGGAAGGCTTTTTTTGTCTATTGATTTATGATAGAAAAGACTTTATCCTTAAAAACAACAAAGCCTTCCACATGGAAGGCTTTTGTATTAAACTAGATACTAATTAAATTAGTATCTGTAGTATTCTGGTTTAAAAGGACCTTTTTGAGGTACTCCTATATAATCAGCTTGGTCTTGCTTGAGCTCGGTAAGCTCAGCCCCAAGACGATCTAAGTGAAGTGCAGCTACCTTTTCATCTAAGTGTTTTGGTAACATATACACTTGATTTTCATATGCATCCGCATTGGTCCAAAGCTCGATTTGAGCAAGAGTCTGATTGGTGAACGAGTTACTCATCACAAAGGATGGGTGACCTGTAGCACAACCAAGGTTTACAAGTCTTCCTTCAGCGAGGACAATGATGTCTTTACCATTGATGGTGTATTTATCGACTTGAGGTTTGATTTCAACTTTTGAAGCCCCGTGATTTTTGTTGAGCCAAGCCATATCGATCTCATTGTCGAAGTGGCCGATATTACATACGATGGCTTTGTCTTTAAAAGCCTCAAAGTGCTCACTTCTAACAATGTCTTTATTTCCAGTGGTGGTAATTACTATATCAGCCTTAGAAGCTACAGTCTCTAAGGTCTTTACCTCAAAACCATCCATCAGTGCTTGAAGTGCGCAAATAGGATCGACTTCAGTAACGGTAACAATAGAACCCGCACCTCTAAACGACGCAGCAGTTCCCTTGCCGACATCCCCATAGCCACAAACGACTACTTGTTTACCAGCAAGCATGACATCAGTTGCTCTACGAATCGCATCAACTGCCGATTCTCTACAGCCGTATTTGTTGTCAAATTTCGATTTGGTGACCGAGTCATTGACGTTAATTGCTGGCATTGGAAGTGTTCCGTTTTTAACGCGCTCGTAGAGACGGTGAACACCAGTTGTGGTTTCTTCAGAAAGACCCTTGATACCAGCAGCGAGTTCTGGATAGCGATCCAATACCATATTGGTCAAATCCCCACCATCATCTAAGATCATATTGAGAGGTTTGCGATCTTCTCCAAAGAAAAGTGTTTGCTCGATACACCAGTCAAATTCTTCTTCATTCATTCCTTTCCATGCGTAAACTGGAATCCCTGCAGCTGCGATAGCCGCAGCAGCGTGATCTTGAGTTGAGAAGATATTACAAGAAGACCAAGTCACTTCAGCACCAAGTGCTACTAAGGTTTCAATAAGAACCGCTGTTTGAATAGTCATATGCAAACATCCAGCAATACGAGCTCCTTTAAGTGGTTGTTGTGCTCCGTATTCCTCTCGAAGCGCCATTAGTCCTGGCATTTCAGCTTCCGCTAGTTCGATTTCTTTTCTACCCCAGTCTGCTAAAGAAGTGTCTTTAACTTTAAAGGGAACGTAAGGTATTGTCGATGTACTCATAACTTTTGATTACTTTCGTAGTATAGCTTTTAATTAGACCGCAAAGATACAAAACAGAATTCGATTTATGCCACTTTACAAATCCATACATTTTGATGAGAATACTAGAGTGCACCTTTGGAAACTCACCGAAACTGAAGAAGAGCTTCATCAGGGAATTAGACTCAAACCTTCGAGTGTCAAAAGGGTTGATTCAATGAAATCTGAAATTCATCGAAAAGGGTATTTGAGTATTCGTCACTTGCTAAAAATTGAGGAGCTATCGGATGAAGATCTTTATTATGACCATATGGGGAAACCCCATTTGGAAAACGATCACTATATTTCTATTACCCACTCATTTGAATTTACCGCCATCATTGTGAGTTCCAATAGAGCTGTGGGAATTGACATTGAAAAACAACGTCCTAAAATAGTTAAGATCGCTCATAAGTTTTCGACCTATCCACTTGTTGAACATCAGCGAAACGATGCTGAAATCATCACTAAACTCACCTGTATATGGGGAGCAAAGGAATCCATTTATAAGATTTATCCCAAACCAGGTTTGAGTTTTTTACAACATATCGACATCGATGATTTTCACCTAGTAGATGAAAAGACTACAGGTCATATTCACTTTAACAATGCTAGGGTGTATTTCGATGTACATTTTGAACCTATTGAAAATTATTGCTTGGTATACGCATTAGCTTAACTCATGGAAGAACGATCGATTTGGTATCTTGTATTTGAACCCTATTATTCAATGGACACTCATTTAATAGTCCTTGAAATGATCGCTGTACTCTTTGGTTTTTTTAGTGTTTGGTATGCTAAAAAAGAACATATTTGGGTATTTCCAACGGGTATTATAAGTACCGCTCTCTTTGTCTACATTCTCTGGGTTTATTCTCTTCTAGGCGATATGTTGATCAATGCTTATTACACCGCTTTAAGTGTTTATGGTTGGTGGGTTTGGACTAGAAAAGATGATTTAAACAATGTCGTCTCCATCTCTAGGACCAGTCCTCAGGAAAAAAGAAATTCAGTTCTCTTCTTTTTTATCACGGTGATCTTTGTGATTCTAGTATACCGTTACTTTGATAAATTCACTTCATGGACTGCTTATGTCGATACCATTACCACCGCTATATTTTTTGTCGGAATGTGGTTGATGGCAAAGAAAAAAATTGAAAACTGGATCTTTTGGATTGTCGGGGATTTGATATCGATTCCCCTTTATTGGTATAAAGGCCTTATATTTACCTCGTTTCAATATTTAATCTTTACAGCAATTGCCCTAATGGGCTATATGGAATGGAAAAGACGCTTAGACAACAACCTTCAGCAGTAGTAAAAGTAGCTTTATTTGGTCCTGAATCTACCGGCAAAACAACACTTTCAGAACATTTAGCACGCTATTACAACTCGGTTTGGTGCCCAGAATACGCCCGAGAATACCTTCAAAAAAAATGGAATAACGAGCGTAAAGTTTGTGAAGAAAAAGACATGTTACCCATTGCTTATGGTCAGATTGAAACAGAAAATGAGCTCGCTCAAAAAGCAACGGACGTACTCATTTGCGATACTGATCTCTTAGAGACCATGGTGTACTACGAGCTTTATTACAAAAATTGTGATCCGCTGATTAAAGAAGCTGCTCTTTCTAATTCCTACGATATGTATTTTTTAACCTATATCGATGTGCCTTGGGAGTACGATGATTTAAGAGATCGTCCCGACCAAAGAGAGGAACTTTTTGAGCTTTTTAAAAATACCTTGGATCGATATAATAAACCCTATATCATCCTCAAAGGAGATAAAAAGCAGCGTTTAGCTGCTGCTACTCAAGTCATTGACGAGCTCGTTGCAAAAATCAAAAAGAAGGGCAATTAATTCTAAAATTTAGTTATAACTTTGCCTTGTCTCAAAGGGGTGCTCTTCCAAGAGCTGAGATTATACCCAACGAACCTGGGCAGGTAATGCTGCCAAGGGATTTTTTTAACTATTTATTTTTAACCTGAATAATGACCCCTTTTATTCGTAATTTTTATACGAATGAAAATTTTATTCACTACAATGAGCGCAGTCCTAATTGGTCTTTCGGTCAATGCTCAACAACAATCTCAGGACAGTATTCAAAAGGTAGAACTCGAAGAAGTATTTGTGTCAGCAATCAGAGCCGACAAAAAAATGGCTGTGAGTTATACCAATGTGAAAGCAGAAGAGTTAGCGACTAGAAATCTTGGACAAGATTTGCCGATTCTGCTTAATTATCTTCCAGGAGTGGTAACGACTTCTGACGCAGGAGCTGGTATTGGTTATACCGGTATTCGTGTAAGAGGTTCGGATGCTACCAGAGTTAATGTTACTATTAATGGAATTCCATACAATGATGCCGAATCTCAAGGAGTTTATTGGGTGGATTTACCTGATTTTGCGACTTCAGTAGAGAGTCTTCAGCTTCAAAGAGGAGTGGGGACTTCAACCAATGGAGCAGGAGCTTTTGGAGCTTCTTTGAATTTGAGTACATCTTCTACAACAGAGGAGTTTTCAGGGATGATACGATCTTCAATAGGTAGTTTTAATACTTTTAATAACAGTGTTTCTTTTAACACTAAGGCATATGGTGGCTTTTCATTTTCAGGACGTTTTTCAAAAATTGTATCTGACGGTTATGTCGACCGAGCTTCTTCAGATCTGAAGTCCTATTTCGTTCAAGGAGCTTTTAAAGATGAGAATACGCATATTAAGGCCCTAGTTTTTGGAGGACACGAACGCACTTATCAAGCTTGGTATGGAGTGGATGCTTTCACTCTTGAAAATGATAGAACCTACAACTATGCAGGTTATTACCTCAATGATGCTGATCAGGTAAGCTTTTATGAAGATCAGGTCGATGACTATTTGCAAAATCATATGCAGTTGATTTGGAATCAAAAACTATCCAATGGATGGTCTTCAAATGTGGCACTACACTTTACTCATGGTGAAGGTTATTACGAGGAGTACAACGAAAACGGAAGTGATGATGACGTGACTCGAAAATGGTTAGACAATGATTTTTACGGATCGGTCTTTTCAGTTGAAAAGTCAGATGATCAGAGTCAATTAATCTTGGGTGGTGGAATCAACACCTATAAGGGAAGACATTTTGGAGAATACGTTTGGTTTCAAAACAGTTCCTCAACTCAAAGTAGTCCTTTTTACGACAATGATTCCAATAAGAATGATTTAAACTTTTACCTCAAATACCGCTATGATCTCAATGATCGTTGGAGCACCTATTTTGATTTGCAAAACCGTTGGGTGAACTATCAAACAGAGCTTAAAACGGGTGAGCAAATCGACGATCAATTTAGTTTTTTTAACCCTAAGGCTGGATTGACTTTTAGCATCAATAAGGCACAACATTTTTACGCTTCTTATGCGAAGGCGAACAGAGAGCCAAATCGTACCGATTACAAAAACGGAAGCCCCAAGCCTGAATCACTAGATGATTTTGAATTGGGATATCGATTCTTAAATTCGAAAAGTGCCCTCAATGTCAATATGTTCTATATGAATTACAAAGATCAGTTAGTGCTTACAGGAGCTCTCAATGAAGTTGGTGCGCCAATTCGTGAAAACATCGGTTCTAGTTATCGATTGGGAATTGAAATCGATGCCTCTGTAAGACTTAACGATCAATGGAACTGGATGCCCAACATCAGTATTAGCAAGCACAGAAATAGGGACTTTTTCTTTGAAAGAGATGGCTCGCTTCGAGAATTAGGGGACACCCATATCGCTTTTTCCCCTGGATTAATTGTCGGAAATATTCTAATGTATACTCCTTCGGAAAACTTGAATTTAAGTCTGATGACAAAGCATGTGTCGGATCAGTATATGGGAAATATCGACTCTGAGAATTCACTTTTAGAAGCTTATACTGTGAGTGATTTCAATGCTTCCTATACGCTTAAAAACAATTGGAACTTAGATATACAATTAAACCTTTTGGTCAACAATATCTTTAATGTTGAATACGTAAGCAATGGTTATTTTTATACCTATGACGACACCTGGTCCACTCCTGGAGTGACGACCACTATCGAGGGAGCAGGGTATTATCCTCAAGCGACCAGAAACTTTTTATTAGGAGCAGTTATTGGCTTTTAATTAATTGTAGATTCTAAGGACATCACCCGAGAGTTGGGTGTTGTACTCTAAAAGGTCGTAGTACACCCCTTCAGAGGGACGGTTGAGTAATTGACCGGTAAAAAGACTGTAATTCAATTCATCACAATCACAAATTCCGCTTTGTCCTGTCACTTGCAGGAGAGAGCAGGAATTTGGGATGTGATTGGAACAGCTAGCTTCAAAGGCTCTGAATTGATCAAACCCAACATTCATTACAAAGACTCCTTTAGTGCCAACTCCAGATTCATTAATATAGACGGGATTCCCAATGGAAGTTAAATTGTTATAGGAGGGTAAACTCAAATTGACAGATACTGAAAATCGAACTTCTTGTATGTAAGGATTCCTCCTTGTTTGTTGCTTGGTACAAGAGATTGCTAATAAGCTAAGTATCAAAAAAGTACTATTTGAAAAGTATCTAAACATCTGTTAATTTCATCGTGGTATTAAAAATAATATATATATTTGTACAAGGTCCTCTTCGAGAGGATTTTTCTATTTATAAAACGAATTAAGATGAGTAATGTCAGTTATTACACCGCAGAAGGATTAAAAAAGCTAAAAGAGGAACTGGACTTCTTACGTGATGTAGAACGTCCCAAAGCTTCTCAGGCTATTGCAGAGGCGCGAGATAAAGGTGATTTATCTGAGAATGCCGAGTACGATGCAGCCAAAGAAGCTCAGGGTCTTTTAGAAATGAAGATTTCAAAATTAGAAGAGGTGGTTGCTAATGCACGAATCATCGACGAGTCTCAATTGGATACTTCAAAAGTATTAGTCCTTTCGACTGTGAAGATTAAAAATAAAGTCAACGGAGCTCAAATGAGCTATACGCTTGTTGCAGAAAGTGAAGCAGATCTCAAGACCAATAAGATTTCTGTAAGCTCTCCTATTGGAAAAGGGCTTTTAGGTAAGAAAGTAGGAGATACTGCTGAAATTAAAGTTCCTAATGGAACGATTGAATTTGAAATTCTAGAAATTACTAGATCCTAATGGCAAGTATTTTTACCAAAATTATCAATCGTGAAATTCCAGCCTATATCATCGCTGAGAACGAGGATTGTATTGCCTTTTTAGACGTCAATCCCAATGCCATGGGTCATACCTTATGTGTTCCAAAACAAGAGGTTGATAAAATTACCGATTTAGATGATGCGACTTATTTGTCCTTGATGACGTTTTCTAAAAAAGTGGCAATTGCAATTGAAAAGGCGGTTGCTTGTAAACGTGTTGGATTTACGGTAATTGGACTTGAGGTTCCTCATGTTCACGTTCATTTGATTCCATTAAATACCATGGCAGATGCTACCTTTGGCAAGAAAGAATCTCTTTCCAAAGAAGATTTTGAATCTGTTTGTGATTCAATTAAGGCGGCGCTTTAAGATTCAGCTATTCCCTTTCTAAATTTTAGTTCAAAGGTGGTTCCTTTGGATGAACTCTCAACAACAGATATTTTGCCTTTGTGATATTCTTCAATAATCCTTTTAGCGAGAGAAAGGCCTAGACCCCAACCTCTAGTTTTAGTGCTGTACCCAGGTTTGAATATCGTCTTGAGTTTGTTTTGAGGGATTCCAGGTCCCTGATCTTTTATGTAAACAGAGCAGGATAAATTTTCAGTTTTAAAACTGATTTCAATCTTACCACTTCCATTCATGGCATCGATGCCATTTTTGATGATGTTTTCTAAGCACCAAAAATAGAGTGGTTTGTTAAGGGCTATTTGCTGCTCTAAAAAGGATTCATCCACAGTGAGTTCGATGTGCTCGGGGAACCTTCTCTTGAGATAGATGACTCCTTCTTTTGTGGTTTTTACAAGAGGATACAGCGTCAGTTTTGGACTCGCACCTATCTTTGAAAATCGATCGGTAATCAAATTAAGTCGATCGATATCCTTATCCATCTCATCGGTAATTTCTTGTTCGGCGCCTTTGGATTTAAGCAAATTGTTCCATCCCATCAAAGCCGATAGAGGAGTAGCAATTTGATGAGCTGTTTCTTTGGCCATACCTGCCCAAAGTTTGTTTTGTTCTGATACTTTAACGGATTTCATATAGAAATACAGAATCGCAGAGAACAATACTAGAATAAATAAAAGCCCTAGAGGGTAATACTTGAGCTTGTTTAAGATAGGAGCATCGCCATAATAAAGCGTTGCGATTAAACTGTCTTCGTGTTTTAGTAAAATGGGCTTGTTTTGAGATCTGAATTCTTCGAGCTTCTCTTTTAATAGATCAGCCTGTTTTAAGATGGATTGATCCATATTATTGACCCAGGTCGATCCGTCTTTATTGACCAAAATCATTGGGGTATCCTTATTGGATTGAAAAATTTGAAGAATTAAAGGCCCTTGATTCATTTGATCGGTAGAAGCCATAAATTCAGTCTGGGCAGTTGCCCAAATTTCCATCTTTTCTCTCTCGAGGGTTTTGAATTTCTCAAAAAACACATTGGTGTTCCACAAAATAAGACTGACAATTCCCAGTGCACTGAGGATGATAACCCATCGTATTTCGTTATAAGTGAATTTCAAAAGTGTTGATTTTAACCTAAAGATACTTTTTATTGTAAAAAGTCCACAGAAATCTCTTGTTCTAATGTTGATTTCTTATTTTTATAACCCAATTTTACAAACACAAATTCACAATGGAAATTCAAGGAAAGATTACAGTTTTAAAAGACACACAGGTTTTTGGAAATAAAGGTTTTAGAAAAAGAGAGATCGTTATCAATACTCAAGAGCAGTATCCTCAACCTATATTAGTTGAATTTGTGCAAGATAAATGTGATATTTTAGATTCTTTTCAAGTAGGTCAAGATGTAAAAATCAGCATTAATCTCAGAGGAAGAGAATGGACGAGTCCTCAAGGCGAAGTTCGTTATTTTAACTCGATTCAAGGATGGAGAATTGAAGCATTGACTGCTGATTCACCTTCCAGTGGGATGCCACCGATGCCTCCAGCAGAAGCCTTTACTCCTGCAGATGATATCCTTGAAGAGGATTCAGACGATTTGCCATTTTAATTTAGTTTGACGATGGAACTTAATCGTTGTTGGTGGTCCAGGGGAGACGATCTCTATGAAGCGTATCACGACCATCAGTGGGGAGTTCCAGTATACAGTGATGAACTCTTGTTTGAATATCTTCTCCTTGAGACCTTTCAAGCAGGACTTAGTTGGATTACCATCCTTCGCAAGCGAGAGAATTTTAGAAAGGCTTTTGATGATTTTAATTATCAAAAGATCGCGGCTTATACTGAAGAGAAACAATTGAAGCTTCAAGAAGAAGCAGGAATTATCAGAAATAAACTCAAGATAAAAGCGGCGATTAGCAATGCGCAAGCTTTCATGAAAATTCAAAAAGAATTTGGAAGCTTTTCAAATTATTTTTGGCAGTGGACTGATGGAAAACCCATCGTCAATCACTTCAAATCCAAAGAAGAGGTTCCTGCAACTACAGAGCTTTCAGATGCTTTGAGTAAGGATCTAAAAAAGCGGGATTTTAAATTTGTGGGGTCTACCATTATCTATGCTCATATGCAGGCGACTGGAATGGTCAATGATCATTTGACAAGCTGTCCTTGTCATCCTTTGAATAAGGATTAACGCTTTGAAAACAAATAGTAGATAACACCCCATTGGTTGCCGTCTTTTCCAGGCATAAAGGTGGTCTTTTGAGCGTATTCTTGCGCCGTTTCTAAAAGACATCCATTGTTAGTAGTTGAACTCTTTTGATTGATATTGGTTTCTAGGACATTACCCGAGGCACTTACTAAGATATTTACTGCAACTTTACCGCCCATATCACATATGTAGATAGGAACTGCTATTTTTCGATGGGTTCTATTGGCTAGACTATACCAAATTCTAGTATCCTTTTTAAAGTTATTGACCTCATCGGGAATCCCTATGGAATCAATACGGTCTTGAATATTGTTAGCCTGCAGTGCTCTGAGTTTGAGTTCAAAATCAGAGGCAATTCCTTCTAATGCTCCTTCCTCATTGAGTTTCTCTGTCTTTTCAAGAGCGTTGGGAGTATTCTTTTCCTGTGGAGGGGTTGCATATGTTTCTTTTAGAGAGCTGTTATAGGCTTTATTAGTCTTTGGAGTTGATTCTTCAATTGGTTTTTCTTCCTTTTTTTCTTCGACTATTTCCGGTTCTTTTTCTTCAGGCTCTTCTAAATTGAGTTCAATCAGAATTTCATTGGCAATGCTTCGTAGCTTAAGCTGATAAGAAAGGATGAGAAAAACACCGAGAATAACGCTGCTAAGAACAAGTGCCCATTGTTTTCTGTTGAGGTAAGTAGACCACTTTACAAAGACGCTTAAGAAGTTGTCGAACCCATTCATCTTATTGATCTTTGAAACCTATTTGGGTTTTGAATTCCTCAATACTAAGAGCATTTTTAACATCATAGGCTCCAATTCCTTCTCTTCGAAGTGCCGATAAATGGGCTCCAGAGTTGAGTGCTTGTCCAAAATCATGAGCCAGGGATCGTATGTAGGTTCCCTTGCTACAAACTACTTTGAATTTCACTATTGGAAATTCAATAGCGGTGATTTCAAACTGATCGATTTGAATGGTTCTGGGTTTAATATCAACGGCCTCTCCAGCTCTTGCAAACTCATAAAGTCGTTTGCCATCTTTTTTTAAAGCCGAAAACACAGGAGGGTATTGCTCAACACTTCCAATGAATTGTTGGGTAGTGTTATGAATGAGTTCATCGGTAATATGATCAGTCGGGTAGGTCTTGTCAATTGCAGTTTCAAGATCGTAGGAAGGAGTGGTGCTTCCAAGGGTGATTGCTCCTGTATAGATTTTGGTTTGACCTTGAATTTCTTGGATAGTTTTGGTGTGTTTTCCGGTGCATATAATTAATAGGCCAGATGCGAGAGGGTCAAGTGTTCCAGCATGCCCCACCTTTATTTTTTTTATATCGAAGCGTTTTCGAATGGCCCACTTGATTGCATTCACTGCTTGAAAGGAGGTCCAGTGGAGCTCTTTGTCAATCAAAAGTGTTTGTCCTTTTGTAAAGTCTTCAGCAGTAAGTGTCTTCATATTAAGCGAACAAAGAATAGGCAATAGATAGGATTCCTATGGCTGCGCAATAGTATCCAAAATAGTGTAATTTACTTTTTCTAACCAGTGAAATCATCCATTTACAAGCGATGAGTCCAAAGATGAAAGCTGCGATAAAACCAGCCATCACTGCAGTAGTATCCGCTGGGTTAAAAACAATGTCACCAGAAAGGGCGTCTTTGGCAATTTTTCCAAAGATGAGTGGGATGACCATTAGGAATGAGAATCGAGCGGCCTTTGTACGGTCTGTTTTTAAGAGTACTGCAGTAGCTATCGTAGCACCGGATCTCGAGATACCTGGAAGCATGGCAATTGCTTGTGCAATCCCGATGATTCCTGATGATTTTATTGAAATGGATCGATCGCTTTTTGCAGCTCTATCTGTTAAGATGAGTAGAATTGCTGTAATCACAAGCATCAATCCAACCAGTAATACATTGGAAGTGAATAAGGCGCTGAGCTGTTCTTCAAAGAGAAGTCCTACAATAACTGCAGGAATCATGGATACCACAATCTTCAATACATAGAGGCTTTGCTCGTTTTTCTTAAAGGCAAAGAGACCTTTAAACAAATCTATGATGTCTTTGTAAAATACAACTACGGTAGAAAGTGCTGTCGCAAAATGAAGTACAATGGTAAACAAAAGGCTTTGCTCTGCCATTAGACCATCGCCTAGTATGGCCTTGGTAAGTTCGATATGACCACTAGAAGATACAGGTAAAAACTCAGTAAGTCCTTGAATGATTCCAAGGATGATTGCGTCAATTGTTTCCATAGTTATTTTTTAGAGGTTGTTAAGATTGCGTACACTTGAATTCCCAGTCCTATTAACACAAGTGTTGGTGCCAATCTAATTCTTCTAAAATTGTAAATCTCGGGATTAAAAACATTGGGGTCGTCTGAATGACCTCCAGACATGAGTATGAATCCCAAGGCCATACAACCCAAGCCGATGAATAAAAATTTGTAGTTTTTCTTTTGGAATAAAAACTCTTTTTTTGATTCCTCTTTTCTGTTTTTCATAGTCGTATTCTTAGTAATAGAGCGCAGCGGTTCTCAAATTTAAGAATCGTTGGGCTGCAAAAAAAGTGCTAATCCAAGCGATTAGAATTCCCAATACAAAAACCCCACTAATGACGATAGCCAAGGTTTTGAAATCTTCTAGTAAATGGAGTTCGGGCAAATTCATCTGTATGTAATACAGACAAATTAATAGAGCAACACTGGCAATAAAAGCTCCGATGATTCCCAATTTGATATTTTGAAGGATAAAAGGTTTTCTGATAAATCCTTTTGTAGCTCCAACAAGTTGCATGGTTTTAATGATAAAGCGTTTGGAATATATCGAAAGTCTTATGGAACTGTTGATCAGTAAAAAAGCTACAAAGCTCATTACAGAACTAATCACTAAGATCCAAAAACTGATTCTTTTGACATTTTCATTTAACAATTCTACGAGGGGTTTGTCATAGGAGACTTCTGAAACCTCAGTGATTGAGGATAGTTCATCTGCGATTAGTTGTATCATCGCAGGATTGACAAAATCTGCTTTTAAACTGAGTTCAAAGGCGTCTTGAAGGGGATTGTATCCAATAAAGTCCATAAAGTCCTCACCAATATCTTCCGAAAATTCCTTTGCGGCCTCTTCTTTTGAAATAAAGCGACTCGACTTGGTATATTCCGCCATGGTGAGCTGCTGCTCTAATTGCTTAATGCCGACCTCAGTGGCAGCGTCTGAAAGAAAGATATTGATATTGATTTGTTCTTTAAAATGATCTCCTAGTCGTTGTGTATTCAACACCAATATGCCCAGAATTCCCATCAGAAACAGGACGAGGCTAATGCTCAGACTGACTGAAAAGTAGGAGGAGATTAACCTGCGTTTTTGGTATTTGTCAAATGCCTTACTCATATAGTTCTCAAAGGTAAATAAAAAGCGGCAGAAGTAACAGTGTGTATTTAATTGAATCAAATTCAATTGGATGATAGGAAATTAGCTGTTCTAAGGCTAGGGGACTGCTTCATTTTTGTTATTTTTGTGGCCTCTTCATTAGAGAAAAAAACAGTTATGGATTACAATTTCAATCAAATAGAAGCCAAATGGCAGGCTTATTGGTCAAAGAACCAAACCTTTAAAGCGGTCAACAATTCAGATAAGCCCAAGTATTACGTCTTAGATATGTTTCCTTATCCCTCTGGAGCTGGATTACACGTTGGACACCCACTAGGCTATATTGCCTCTGATATTTACGCTCGATTTAAGAGACATCAAGGTTATAATGTCTTACACCCAATGGGTTATGATTCCTTTGGACTTCCAGCTGAGCAATACGCTATTATGACGGGGACACACCCTGCTTTAACTACTGCTCAGAATATCAAACGCTATCGTTCACAGTTGGACAAAATTGGGTTTTCTTTTGATTGGAGTAGAGAGGTGAGAACTTCGAATGAAGATTATTACAAATGGACTCAGTGGATTTTTTCTCAATTGTTCAACTCTTGGTACAATCGAACTTCTGACAAGGCCGAATCTGTTCAGGAGCTGATTCAGCTTTTTGAAACCAGTGGAAATCAAGAGGTGAATGCCGTTTGTGATCCAGATGTGATTGATTTTTCAGCAGAAGATTGGAAGGGATTTGATCAAAAGCAAAAAGAAGAGATCTTGCTTCAATACCGATTGACCTATTTGGCAGAGACCGAGGTGAATTGGTGTCCAGAACTGGGAACGGTACTTGCTAATGATGAAATTGTAGGTGGAGTATCGGAACGAGGAGGACATCCTGTAGTTCGAAAGAAGATGTTGCAGTGGAGTATGAGAATCTCTGCCTATGCACAAAGACTTTTAGACGATTTACAAAAGATCGATTGGCCACAGCCCTTAAAAGATACACAGACTAATTGGATTGGACGTTCTACAGGAGCACAGGTTGTTTTTAAAACGATTCCAAATGAAGATCAATCTCAGGAATTTGATATCGAAGTCTTTACTACAAGACCTGATACCATCTTTGGAGTGAGCTTTATGACTTTAGCGCCAGAACACGAATTGGTTGAAAAATTGACAACTAAAGCTCAGAAGGAAGCGGTTGAAGCCTATATTGAGGCAACATCAAAGCGTTCAGAGCGCGATCGTATGGCTGATGTAAAAACCATCAGTGGTGTCTTTACGGGTTCTTATGTAGCTCATCCATTTACTGGGGAACAAGTGCCTATTTGGATTGGAGATTACGTATTAGCTGGTTATGGAACTGGAGCCGTAATGGCAGTTCCCTGTGGTGATCAACGCGATTACGATTTTGCAAAGCACTTTGGAATAGAGATTCCCAACATCTTTATGGATGTGGATATCAGCGAAGAAGCTTTTGAGGACAAGGCGAATACCAAAATAGATCATTCTGATTTCTTGACGGGTTTAACCCATAAAGAAGCGATGAAAAAAATAATAGCTGCTATTGAAGAAAAAGGCTGTGGTAAAGCGAAGGTGAACTTTAAACTCAGAGATGCCGTCTTTAGTAGACAACGTTACTGGGGAGAGCCTTTTCCAATTTATTACAAAGATGGAATGCCTCAACTCATCGATGCTTCACACCTTCCACTTCAGCTTCCAGAAGTTGAAAAATACCTTCCTACGGAAACCGGAGAACCACCACTTGGGAATGCTTTGGTTTGGGCTTGGGATACCAAGGCTAATGAGGTTGTTTCAAACGAGCTGATTGATCACAAGACTGTTTTTCCTTTAGAACTCAATACCATGCCAGGCTGGGCTGGAAGTTCCTTCTACTTTAACCGTTATATGGATGCTCATAACGCTGATGAAATCTTCTCTAAAGAGGCGATGGACTACTGGCAGGATGTCGATTTGTACATCGGTGGTTCAGAGCATGCTACAGGACATTTACTCTATGCTCGTTTTTGGCAAAAGTTCCTCTACGATAGAGGAATTGTGACTAAAGATGAATTTGCTAAGAAACTCATCAACCAAGGTATGATTACTGGGACTTCAGCATTTGTACATAGAATCCCAAACACCAATACCTTTGTTTCAAAAGGACTCATCGGTTCTAGAGAATTACAACCGATTCACGTCGATGTATCGATGGTGAATGCTTCAGATGAGTTAAATATTGAAGCATTTAAAGCTTGGAGGCCTGAATTTGAAAACGCTTCTTTTGAATTAGAAGATGGATTGATGGTTTGTACTAGAGAGGTTGAAAAAATGTCTAAGTCCAAATACAATGTCGTAAGTCCAGATGAAATTTGCGAAACTTATGGAGCAGATTCACTTCGACTTTACGAAATGTTTCTTGGGCCTTTAGAGCAATCAAAACCTTGGAATACTGCAGGTATTACAGGAACTCATGGATTCTTAAAAAAACTTTGGAAGCTCTACTTTGATCAAAGTGGATTAAAAGTAACTGATGAGGAACCTTCTAAAGAGGCTTTGAAGAGTTTGCACAAGACCATTGGAAAAGTAACTGAAGATATCGATAACTTCTCGTTTAACACTTCGGTATCTACCTTTATGATCTGTGTCAATGAGCTCAGTAGTCAAAAGTGTACTTCGAGATCGATTTTAGAGCCATTGGCTGTATTGATTTCTCCCTATGCACCTCATATTGCAGAAGAATTATGGGAGCAAATGGGACACGCGGAGTCTATTGCATTTGCATCGTTTCCAAAATTTGAATCGAAGTATGTCGTTGAAGATGAAAAAGTCTATCCGATTTCCTTTAACGGAAAAATGCGTTTCACCTATTCATTACCACTGGACTTGTCGAAAGAGGAGATCGAAAAGAAAGTGTTAGAACACCCAAAAACTCAAGAACAATTAGCAGGTCGTACTCCTAAGAAAGTGATCGTTGTTCCAGGTAAAATTGTAAATATCGTCGGTTAATGGATCCATTTGAACTCATAGGTTATGCTGCAGCTACTCTAGCCACTCTGGCTTTTGTGCCACAGGTGGTTAAATCCTATAGAGATAAATCGACCAAGGATATTTCACTTGTGATGTATTTAGTGTTCTTTACAGGAGTGGTTCTTTGGCTCATCTATGGAATTCATTTAGAATCGATGCCGATGATTATTGCTAATACGATTACTGCGCTCTTGGCACTTTCAATCATCATACTGAAGATCAAACACAAATAAGACAGCTTGTCAGTTAGCTGCTAAAGTCTGTTAATTTTTTAGATTGAATTCGATTTGGTTCTATTTTTGTTTTAAAGTTTCTATCTAAAATCTTAAAACTATGATGACTTATTATATTCTCATTGGACTGATAGCGCTTGTATCGATGTCGGTAAGCAGTAAATTAAAACGAAAATTTAAAGAGTACTCTCAATTGCATCTCTCTAATGGTATGAGTGGTGCAGAAGTTGCTGAAAAAATGCTTCACGACCACGGTATCTACGATGTTCGCGTGATTTCTACACCGGGTCGGTTAACAGATCACTACAATCCAAAAGACAAGACGGTTAATTTATCTGAAGCGGTATACGCTCAAAGAAATGCCGCTGCTGCAGCTGTTGCTGCTCACGAATGTGGACATGCGGTTCAACATGCTCAGGCTTATTCATGGCTACAAATGCGTTCTCAAATGGTTCCCATCGTACAGGTAGCTTCAGGTTTATCACAGTGGGTGATTATGGGAGGATTGATTTTATCGGCTACTTCTGCACTTGGATCGAGTCTTATGCTTATGGGGATTATTCTCTATGGAATTGTCACTGCTTTTACACTCGTGACCCTACCAGTTGAATACGATGCGAGTAATCGCGCCATCAAATGGATGGAAGCAAAGCACATTGTAAACCAACAAGAATTAGCTGGAGCTAAAGATTCTTTAAAATGGGCTGCGAGAACCTATTTAGTTGCAGCGATTGGAGCCTTGGCAACCTTGGCCTATTTCGTGCTTCGATTCTTAGGATCTAGAGACTAATCTACAATTGAATTTGTCGATCGATTTGTTGATCTAGAGAGATAAAGGTCTCAGTTCTAGATACCCCTTCGATTTGCTGAATTTTTTTATTGAGTAAATCCATTAAATGGGCGTTATCTCTACATAGTACTTTGATTAAAATAGACCAGTTTCCTGTGGTATAGTGACATTCCAAGACTTCTGGAATATCCTTTAGCGCTTTGATCGCTTTGGGATTACTCATGGCTTTGTCAAGGAAAATACCCACATAGGCCATAGTGTTGTAACCAACTACCTTGGGGTCTACGATAAATTTAGAGCCCTTGATAATTCCAGAGGATTCTAATTTTCTAAGTCGCTGGTGAATAGCAGCTCCAGAGATTCCAATATGCCTTGCGATTTCTAAGATCGGTTTTCTGGCATCTTCCATTAAAAATCTTAGGATTTCCTTGTCAATACCATCTAGAGTTAACGTATTGTTTGTGAAGTTCATTATTTGATTTCAATTTGTAACAAATATACAAAATAAGATTACAGTCCTATAACTTCTGGATTGTAGCCTAAGTATTCGCATTCGCGCTCTTTAAAGTGAATTCCATATTCGTTCAATTCTTTTAAAACAATTTCGTAGATGTCTTTGTGAATGGGTATTTGAATTCCTTTGAGATTGAATTTGTTGTTGAGCATTTGAATGGCGGTAATTCCAAGTGGGAGTCCAACTGTTTTGGCCATCGCAGTATAGCGATGATCAGATCCAATAACTCCCATAGAAGCATCGATTTGTTTGAATTCTCCATTGAGCTCATATCCAAACTGATGATACATCACGATCATGTCCTTATCGCTTTCTTTGAGACTCCATTTTTTGCTGAGAATTTCTTGTAGTATTTCAGCTGGTGTTCCATTGTCTATTTCAATATAACAGTCGTCCTTAAATAAATTGAGATCGATGAGTTTGTCCCATACAATATCGTCCTGATCAATCTTGAGATAATGTCTGAGTTTAAGTTCTACTGTATTGGTAGGAGAATAGGGAAGAAACATATTGGTAAATGCTCTATAGCTCATTCCTTTTGAATTTGATATACGATAGCTGTCATCGGTAATTCCTAATTCTACAAGCAAATTCCAAGCTCTTGAAAAGCCAACCTTTCGAATGGTACCTCTGTAAAGGGTTCTAATATCGTCTAATTCATAAGCAGATTGATATTTTAGAGAATCTCTATTGGCATAGGCCTCAAATTTTCCAAAACCTTCGATATCTAAAAATTCAGTTCTTCTAAAAAGTTTTTGATAAGGGATGTATTTATAGGTCCCTTCTTGAAGAAATTTAGCGGCACCACCTTGACCAGCAACCACCACATTTCTGGGGTTCCAAGTAAATTTGTAATTCCAAAGATTGTCATCGCTCTGGGGCGCGACCAGCCCTCCTGTAAAGGATTCAAAGAGCAGCATCTTGCCTCCCTGACTCTTAATGCGATCGATGACTTGTTTGGCACTCATATGGTCAATTCCTGGATCGACTCCCATTTCAAATATAAAGAGCAGCCCTTTTGCTGAAATTTCAGCTTCCATTGCTTTGATCTCATCGCTGACATAAGATGCGGTAAGCATTTGAACCCTAGAGTCGATACAATCTCTTGCGACTAAATGATGGAAACGTGCTGGCAGCATTGAGATGACAAGGTTCATGGATGCGATCCATTTAGACCGCTGCTGATCATCCAACATATTGGCTTTGTGAAGCACTAAATTTGGATGGTTTATGTACTTTGGATCGAGTTGATCAAAAGACTGGTCTGCAATATGTAGCAGAATCCCTTCTTTATCGCTTTTATCCAAAAGATAGGCGATGAGATAACTCGTTGATTTTCCTGCTCCAATTAAACCGATTTTTCGACGCATCTGCTTTTTTTATATTGTAAATTTGATGTATTGATTAAGATATGTATTTTTACATATATAACTATAAATATATAAAAAGTTATGAATAAAACAATTTTAACAACTGCTTTTCTATTGGGATTTACAGCTGTTGCCTTGGGTGCTTTTGGGGCTCACGCTCTAAGTGAAGTACTTGAATCTAAGGCTTTAGAGTCATTTAAAACAGCAGTCTATTATCAGATGATTCACAGTGTAGTACTTCTAATCATTAGCAGCTTCAATCGCTTTGATTTCAAAGAGCAAAAGCGCTTGTTTTATTTGTTTTTAGGGGGCATTTTCTTGTTCTCTGGATCCATTTATGTATACTACTTATTTCCACTTTTGGGAATCGATTTAAACTTTGTGGTATACCTGACTCCAATAGGAGGAATACTGTTTTTAATCGGGTGGATTTTGGCAGCCATTTACACATTTAAAAAGTCCTAATAATTCAATATGATATAAGTCATAACGCTTCATTTTTTCTGGCTGTATCTTTGTCAAAGAATTTAGTTAGATCATTTTATAACATTAAATAAATCATTATGAGTATTACAAGAGAACCAAAACTTACAGTTTCTTTAAGGTCAATAGGTATCACTAGTGATATTATTCACTACCAAGATACCCCAGATCAATTAACTGAGGATGCGATAAAAAAGGATATGGGTTTTATTTCAAGTACAGGAGCCCTTGCGATTAATACAGGTAAGTTTACAGGTCGTTCTCCATTAGATCGATTTATCGTAAAAGATCACACGACTAAAGATAAAGTTTGGTGGGGTGATATCAATATTCCATTTAGTGCCGCTAAATTTGATGCTCTTTACGACAAAGTAGCTCACTATTTATCTGATTGTGAAATCTATGTTAGAGATGCTTATGCCTGTGCAGATGAAAAGTATCATATGCCTCTAAGAGTGGTAACTGAATATCCATGGTCAAATATGTTTGCCTACAATATGTTTATTCGTCCAACAGAGGAAGAATTAGAGCATTTAAATCCAGAATGGACTGTATTAAACGCTCCTGGATTTTTGGCAGATCCCGCAATTGACGGAACAAGACAAGAAAACTTTGCGATCATCAACTTTACCAAGAAGAAAATTATCGTTGGTGGAACTGCTTATACAGGTGAGATCAAAAAAGGTATTTTCTCTGTGTTGAACTTTGTGCTTCCAGTATATCAAGAGGTGCTTCCAATGCACTGTTCAGCTAATGTTGGAGAAGATGGAGATACTTCTATTTTCTTCGGATTATCTGGTACGGGAAAAACAACCCTTTCTGCCGATGCCTCTAGAAAGCTCATCGGTGATGATGAACACGGTTGGACCAAAGAAAACAAGGTCTTCAACTTCGAAGGTGGTTGTTATGCAAAAGTGATCGATCTATCTGCTGAAAAAGAACCAGAAATATTTGGAGCTATTAAAAAAGGAGCCATTCTAGAAAATGTCATCGCAGATGAAAATGGAGTAGTAGATTATACAGATAGCAGTATTACACAAAATACACGTGTGAGTTATCCAATTGATTTTATTCCAAATATTCAAGTTCCTTCCATCGCTTCAAATCCAAAAAACATCTTCTTCTTAACAGCAGATGCTTTTGGTGTATTGCCTCCAATATCTAAATTAAACGCCGCTCAAGCAGCCTATCACTTTATTTCTGGATATACTGCTAAAGTTGCTGGAACCGAGGCAGGTGTAAAAGAACCTCAGCCTTCATTCTCAGCTTGTTTTGGAGCGCCATTTATGCCGCTTCACCCTGCAAAATACGCAGAAATGCTTTCTGAAAAAATGACTGCTGCAGGTGTTGATGTATGGTTGGTCAACACTGGATGGACTGGAGGTCCTTACGGAGTAGGTTCTCGTATGAAACTCAAATATACAAGAGCGATGATCAATGCAGCGATGCGTGGTGATTTAGGTCCTTACGATTACGATCACTATCACATCCATTCTGTGTTTGGTACTGCTCAACCAAGAAAATGCCCAGGAGTACCCGATGAAATTTTAAGCCCAAGACAATCTTGGTTAGGAGATGCTGGATCTTATTACGATGCTGCATTTAAATTGGCGCATGCCTTTAAAGATAACTTTAAGAAATTCGAGGCTGACACTTCTGAGGAAATCAGAAGAGGAGGACCTGTGCGATATTCAAGAAAAACTACGATGTTGTAGTGTGACGTTGTCATGTGATGGTTCATGTTTAATGATTAAGGCCAGCTGGGGAGCTGGCCTTGTTTTTTGAATTAAAAAAAGGCCTAAAAAGGCCTTTGATATGGGATGATCAATCGAGTGTTATTTGTTCGATTTAATATAGTTTTGAATCGCCATCGTCATCGAAGGAGCTTCAGGAGTTGGAGCAGCAATATCTACTCTTAATTTTGCCTTTTTAGCAGCTTCAATAGTCGAGTTTCCATAAACGGCTATTCTCGTATTGTTTTGTTTGAAATCTGGGAAGTTCTTAAATAAGGACTCGATTCCAGATGGAGAAAAGAATACTAAAACATCATAAGTAACATCGCTAAGATCAGAAAGATCGCTGATCACTGTTTTGTAAAAGATTCCTCTTTTCCAATTAACTCCTAATTCGTTTAAAGTTTCAGGAATTATCGGCTTTAATACATCAGAACTTGGAAGTAAGAATTTTTCGTCTTTGTATTTCTTAATCAACGGCGCTAAATCTTTAAAGGTATGATTCCCCACATAGATTTTACGTTTTCTGTAGACTACGTATTTTTGTAAGTAATAAGCAACAGCTTCTGACATACAAAAGTACTTAAGTGTGTCAGGCACCTTAAAACGCATCTCCTCAGCTAATCTAAAGAAATGATCAACGGATTTTCTACTAGTCAAAATAATAGCTGAAAATTCTTTTAGGTCAATTTTCTGCTGTCTTACTTCTTTCGCATCTACTCCTTCGACATGAATAAAAGGTCTAAAATCAACTTTTACCTTTTCCTTTTCTATAAGTCTAGTATATGGTGAGTTTTCAACTTTTGGTTCCGGTTGTGAAACTAGGATTGTTTTTACTTTCATAAATAATTATGCAATCTTGAGATAATTAATAATGATCAATATTGGTGCAATTTCCAAGGCGCAAAGATACAGAATAAAATATAATATCTGTTTAAAAAGCTGGTTTTTGTGAATTCGTAGCACATTAATATAACCAATCGTATATAGTAGTAAAAAGAGTGAAATAGTTGAATATATGATAATTAGGTTGTGGTTTGAGAGGTAAATCAATAAAAGGGAACTCAGTGTTAAGATCCAGGAATTGAAGCTCAAAATGCTTATTTTGGAAAATTGTAGTCTTCTTATGATTTGATTTTCAAACACTTCTGATAGGAGTATTTGAACCCAAGCCTTGATCATGAGGAAGGCAGCGGTATACATTGCTATGTGTAAAAAGGACAGTTCAAAATACAAATTCAAATGAGGAACTAAATCCGGAATAAGTAGGTAAACAAATAAACTCAGATTGATCCAAGCTGTAAAACTCATTATAAGAGCGAAGGGATGTGTGAGCATTTTTCCTTTGTGAAAACTCAACAGATACTTTTGATTGATCAAAACATATTTAAATTGACTGTAGCGTTGAGGATATAAAAATTTAGACCAACTCAATAGCATTAGTGAACTCACCAGAAGTAGTGCCATCCAGTCTTCCTGAAATACGGTTCTAAGAGTTGTATCCACCTTTAATTGCTCGGTCTATTGGTTTGTAATAATTGAATTCAAAATTACAAATTAATCCGCTCTAGAGGGCTTCTTCTGCTCCCTAATTGTTATTTTTGTAGAAATTTCACCTATGTCCAAACGTCTGGTAATCATACCTACTTACAATGAAAAGGAAAATGTTGAAGCCATCATTAGAGCGGTTTTTTCATTAAAGATTCCATTTTCAGTGTTGATTGTGGATGATAATTCTCCAGATGGCACTTTTGAAATAGTCAAAGCACTTCAACAGGAATTTACAGATCGACTTTATTTGGAGATCAGGAAAGAAAAAGAAGGATTGGGAAAAGCCTATATTCATGGATTTAAATGGGCTCTAGCTAGAAATTTTGACTATGTTTTTGAAATGGATGCCGATTTTTCTCACAATCCTGAAGATTTAATTCGGTTAAATAAAGCATGTGAGTTGGGAGCTGATGTGTCTGTTGGCTCAAGGTATATCAGAGGAATTAACGTGGTCAATTGGCCACTTAAGAGGGTTTTATTGTCAGTGGGAGCTTCCATCTATGTAAAATTGATTACAGGGATGAGAGTTCAAGATCCTACAGCTGGTTTTGTGTGTTACCACAGAAGTGTTTTAGAGGCAATAGATTTGGATCAGGTTAAATTTGTAGGCTATGCATTTCAAATTGAAATGAAATTTAAAGCTTATAAAAAGAAATTTAAGATCAAAGAAGTCTCTATTGTTTTTAAGGATAGAGAAAAGGGTTATTCTAAAATGTCCTCATCGATTATCAAAGAGGGAATTTTGGGGGTAATTCAATTAAAATTCAACAGTATATTTAACAAAAAGAATTTTTAATGGGAACGTTTTTACTCAAGAATGGAAAACTAGTTAATGAAGGTCGTATTTACGAGGCAGATCTGTTAATTAAAGGAGAGCGAATTGATAAAATTGGAGCTAATTTGAGTTCTGAAGTGGCTGAGGTGATCGACTTGAACGGATCCTATGTATTTCCTGGAGTGATCGACGATCAGGTTCACTTTAGAGAACCCGGACTTACTCATAAGGGAGATATTGCTTCGGAGAGTAGAGCAGCTCTAGCTGGAGGTGTTACCTCCTTTATGGAACAACCCAACACCAATCCTCAGACAGTTACCATTGAACGTTTGGAAGAAAAGATGGCAATGGGAGCAGCGAGTTCTTTTGCTAACTACTCTTTTTTGTTTGGAGGAACTAATGATAATTTGGAAGAATTGAAGCGATTGGATCCAAAAGCAACTTCAGGTGTTAAACTGTTTTTGGGATCTTCCACTGGAAATATGCTAGTCGATGACGAAAAGGTCATCGAAGGTATTTTTAAGGCAACACCACTTGTTATCTCAGCACATTGTGAAGATGAGGGAACCATCAGAAGAAATTTAGAAGCGGCAAAAGAACAGTACGGTGATGCAATTCCAATGGGTATGCATTCTGAAATAAGATCAGCTGAAGCTTGCTATTTATCGTCTTCAAGAGCGATTGAACTCGCAAAGCAAACTGGAGCTCGATTACATGTGTTTCATTTATCGACAGCTATTGAAACAGCTCTTTTTACTAACGACATACCTTTGAGTGAAAAGAAAATAACCGCTGAGGTTTGTTTACATCACCTGTGGTTTAGTCAAGAAGATTACAAAGAAAAAGGGAGTCTCATTAAGTGGAACCCTGCCGTAAAATCAGCCCAAGATCGAGAAGGTCTATGGAACGCTTTATTGGACGATCGAATCGATATTGTTGCTACCGATCACGCTCCTCATACCATTGAAGAAAAGAACAATACCTATTTGACGGCTCCATCGGGAGGTCCACTCGTTCAACACTCTCTAGTTGGGATGATGCAAAAATATGAGCAAGGTCTTATTTCACTAGAGCAAATCGTTCAAAAAATGTGTCATAACCCAGCAATATTATTCGATATAACGGATAGGGGATACCTCAGAGAAGGTTATTATGCGGATATAACTGTGGTAGCTCCAAATTCAAAGTGGATGGTGTCCAAAGAAAATATTGCCTATAAATGTGGTTGGTCTCCTTTTGAGGGAGTCGAATTTTCAAATCGCGTTACTCATACCTTTGTCAATGGACATTTGGGATATCAAAACGGAGAATTCTCTAAACAAAGAAACGCCAAAAGACTTAAGTTTAACAGATGAAAAAATTCGTTGTCATAGGGTTATGCGTATCAGTGTTTGCATGTTCAACTCCAGCAGTTGAAAAACCGGATCCTTTATTAGAGAAAGAACAAATGGTGGCAATTCTTTACGATCTTTCAATTTTAAATGCTGTTTCTGACTCTAAAAAAGATTATCTTAAACAACGAAATATTGTTCCCGTCAAAACGATTTATAATTGGTATGGAATCGATAGCCTTATTTTTGCTCAGAACGATTTGTATTACGCTTCGAAGCCAAAAGAATATCTTGAAATCTACAAAAAGGTGAACGATAGTCTTGAAGCGACTAAAGAGGTTTATGATGAATTGGTGCGTCAAGAACTTTTAAAACGAAAGGACTCTGTGGATAATTCTAGAAAAATAGATTCGTTGACTCCTGTGTTAAAAGCTCCACCTAAAAGACCTCCAATGCGTTCGAATCAATAAAAGTGTATATTTACTAAATTAAACTTTTATATATGAAAATAGCTGTTGTTGGTCCTATTCCAAGAGACACGATTATTACTCACAGAGATGAAACGATTTATAAATACGGGTGTGTAAGTCATCCAACGATTGCTGTTAGTAAATTAATCGAGACTCAAGGGGAAGTCATTCCGGTTGCACATGTACACCAATCGGATTACGATGCTATTTTAGAAGTCTTTGCTCCTTATTCAAATATCAATACAGAATATATTTCTGACACTTATGATCAAGGAACTGTTGTAGAGTTGAATTTTATCGATCAAAACAATCGATTAGAAAAACAACAGAGCAATATGCATCCCATAGAGCCTGAGGATATCGATTCGATAGAAGCAGATGTTTTTGTATGTGTTCCAATCACTGATTACGAGGTTCCAAAACAGACTCTAAAGGCCATTAAAGCTAAAGGAAGTCAAGTGATATTCGATGCCCATGGTCCTACTTCCTATGTAGATGATCAGGGAAATCGACTTCGTTGTCATTGGGAAGATATGGATCAGTGGCTTCCCTATATCGATGTACTTAAAATGAATTTAGAAGAATCGCTCTATTGTCATTTTGATTCATCAGCTCAGATCGATTACGATTCAGAAGACCGATCTCATTTAGACGATTTTGCAAAGAAAGTTTTGGATGCAGGGGTTGAATACCTCTATGTAACCTTGGATAGTGATGGTTGTAATCTTTACTGTAAAAAGGAAGACGGTAGTATTCAAACGACCTTTATTCCATCCTATGAAGTACAAGATGTGATCGATACCACAGGATGTGGAGATTCATTTGCTGGAGGTTTAGCTTTCGGTTTTGCTGCAACTTCAGATGCAGTGATCGCAGGTCAATACGCCAATATTTTAGGAGCTATGAGAACTCAGGGTAAAACCTTTGAGGTTTTTAAATCAAAATCTGATACCGATCAGATGATCGCTGATTATTACAATAACTAAGCATGGCTAAACTCATCGTTGTCATGGGGGTTAGTGGCTGTGGTAAAACTTCAGTTGGTACAGCTTTAGCTGATGTGCTCTCCCTTCCTTTTTTTGATGCAGATGATTACCATCCAACTGCCAATAAAAAAAAGATGCAGGCGGGTATTCCCTTGGAAGACAGTGATCGCATTCCTTGGTTGGAACGATTGAACAGTTTGTGTCAATCACATTTGGAATCAGGATTGGTCTTGGCTTGTTCTGCGCTTAAACAATCCTACAGAGACCTCCTATCAAAGGATATTCAAATAGAATGGGTATATTTAAAGGGGAGTTTTGAGTTGATCTTTCAAAGATTAGAAGCGCGTCATCATCAATACATGCCATCTAGTTTATTGCAATCACAATTTGACACCTTAGAGGAACCAAAGGGGGCGATAGAAGTATCTATTGATCAATCAATCGAATCCATTATTCTTCAAATAAAAGAACAACTATGAAATCAGAAATAGGTCTTATTGGACTTGGAGTTATGGGGACTTCACTTGCTCGAAATATCGCGCGAAATAACTATTCCATTTCATTGTACAATCGTTATTTAAAAGGAAGTGAAGAGGGGGTTGCTCAAAAAAAAATAGATCAATACGATGAATTGAGTTCAGCAAAGGGATTTGAAGAGCTGTCAGCCTTTGTAGATTCAATCCAGCAGCCTAGAAAGATTGTTCTCATGCTAACTGCTGGTGATGCTGTTGATCAACTGATCAGTCAATTGGAACCGCTTCTCGATTCGGGTGATTTGATTATCGATGCAGGAAATTCTCACTATAGTGATACAGAGCGAAGAAATGAACTTCTCGCTCATAAGAATCTACTCTATATGGGACTTGGAGTTTCTGGTGGTGAAGAAGGGGCTCTAAATGGCCCGTCTCTAATGCCTGGAGGATCTCCTAAGGCCTATGAACTAGTAAAAGACCTACTCGATTCTATAGCTGCTAAAACATCGGATCAACAGCCGACCTCTGCTTATGTTGGCAATGGAGGTGCAGGACATTTTGTAAAGATGGTTCACAATGGTATTGAATATGCTGAAATGCAACTTATTGCAGAGTTTTTTCAAATCATGCATCAGGCAATGGGGATGGATTACGATCAAATTGCTACTGTTTTTGAACAGTGGAATCAAAGCGATCAAAAGAGTTATTTACTTGAAATTTCCGCTGCCATATTGAGGACCAAGGACGATCAAGGATCTATCATCGATCGCATCTTAGACAAGGGGGCACACAAAGGAACAGGCTCTTGGTCTTTAATCGCTGCTGCAGAATTAGGGCAGGCTGCTACGATGATTTCTTCAGCTCTTTTTAGTCGATATACTTCATCTAAAAAGCGATATCGAACGAAACTATCAGAGCTTTATAACTCAAAGAACCAATTAATAGAACTATCTATTGAGGATTTAAGGGCAACTTATCGATTTGCTCGTATAATCAATCACCATCAAGGATTTTCACTGATTCACGTGGCCTCTAAAAAGAACAACTGGGATATCGATTTAGCGGTAGTATGTGGGCTTTGGACCGAAGGATGCATCATTAAATCGGATTTGTTATACCAATTACAACCGATTCTAAAAAGTCATCAATTGCCATTGTCAGATGTCTCTATAGTGGAACTGATTCAAATGGATCGACCACATGTGGAAAAACTGTTGTCAAGTTTGATTCCAACGAATGTTCCAAGTCTTTGTATCTCTAATTCCTTTGAGTTTTTTAAACAGATGCTACAAGAGCAATCATCGGCTCATATGATACAGGCCCAACGCGATTATTTTGGGGCTCATGGATTTGAACTCAAAGGAGATTTAACAGGAGATTCACATCACTATAATTGGAATAATTAAGATGGTTACAACTCTACTTTTAGCATTAGTCCTGGGGATTACAGTATTACTTTTTTTGATATTAAAACTGAAAATACCAGCCTTTATTTCACTGCTTATATCAACCATAATTATCGGGATTGTAGCAGGTTTAGATGCTTCAAGTATTTTTGATACCATTCAAAGAGGAATGGGAGGAACACTCGGTTATGTCGCAACAATTGTTGGACTGGGAGCTATGTTTGGTTCGATCTTAGAACTCACCGGTTCTGCCCAAGCGATCGCTGATTATATGTTAAAGCGATTTGGAGTAGACAAGGCTCCGTGGACACTGCTTTTTAGTGGTTTCTTTATAGCCATTCCTGTCTTTTTTGACGTGGCATTTATACTGTTGATCCCTGTGATTTACGCTCTGCAACACAGGACTAAGAAATCACTTTTGCTCTATGCTATTCCCCTACTTGCTGGCTTGGCAGTGACCCACGCCTTTATACCGCCTACACCAGGACCAGTTGCAGTTGCGGATATTTTAGGAGCTGATCTCGGATTGGTCATATTAATGGGATTCCTTGTTGGATTACCGGCAGCTGTAGTTTCGGGGATTTTCTTTGGAAGGTATATTTCAAATAAAATATTTGTGGAAGCTCCTTCTCATATACAAGAAGATTCAAGAGAAAAACCCTTGCCATCAATAAGCGTTATTTTTGGAGTGGTATTAGTTCCAATTGTGTTAATCGTCTTAAGAGCACTTATAGATTCGGGTGTCATTTTAGATAAGAATTTTGGAATTGGTTTAGTGATCACTTATATAGGACATCCTTTTGCAGCCTTGATCATTGGTAATCTTCTCGCTTGGTGTTTACTAGGTCTACGTTGGAATTATTCCAAGGAAGAGCTTTTTAAAGTCGCTTCAAAATCCATGGAACCAGCTGGAACCATTATCTTGTTAACGGGGGCAGGGGGTGTACTCAAACAGATGTTAGTCGATACCAATATAGGAACACTAATCGCAGAGAGTTTTGTTCATCTACAAAGCTCCATCTACCTGATTGCATTTATCATTGCTGTATTGATTCGAGTGCTTCAAGGATCATCTACAGTGGCCATGATTACTGCTGCAGGTTTGGTGGCTCCATTATTAGAATCGGGACAGTATTCAGGATTTGCTTTGGCGCTTTTAGTGGTTGCAATAGCCTCTGGGGCCTCTACCTTTTCTCATGTAAACGATTCAGGTTTCTGGCTCGTAAGTCAGTATTTAGGGATCAATGAAAAACAAACCTATCGATCCTGGACGATGATGACTACCGTACTCTCATTAGTTGGAATTGTAGTGGTGCTCTTATTTGCCCTTTTTATTTGAGGGAACAGGTTCTTTAGTTCAGGTTATTGTAGTTTCTGGAAGCTTTGCAAAAAAAAACTGCAGCATTAGCCGCAGTTTTTTATTACAAAAATCTTTTAGAACTTAGTTTGTAGTTCTCAAGTATTCAAGAATAGCTCTAGCGTCTTCTTGAGAGATATTTTGATTGGACATCGGTGCTCCATTAAATTCCATAAAGAGGTCTTTTGCCAATTGATCTTCTTTGATCATCTTCTCAGGATTGAGAATCATGTTCATAATCCATGCAGGGTTTCTACGAGCAGTCACACCTGTTAAATCTGGTCCAACAAATTTTCTCCCAATCATATGGCAAGCAACACAGTTGGCGTCAAAAACAGCTTTACCCTTGTCGGCAAGCGATTGGTCTAACGGTTCTAGATCGACTGAAGTTATTGGTCCAACTCCTGTAGATTTTAAATCGATTCGAGTTGAGGCTTTATCCGTTGAAGACTCTTTTTTGGTAGAAGTTTCAGCCTTCTGCCTGTTCATGCTAAAACCATCTTTCTTCTCTTCTTTTCCTCCGCAGCTTATCATCAAAACGGAAAATGCGATTGATACTAAATAGGTTATTTTTTTCATAAGTAATGTATTGTTAACAGCTTAAATTATTCTAATGCTAAAGTAATTAAAAATTCCATAAAGATCTTGAGTGACGCTCTACCAATTTGTTTTTTTTATAACACATTAGACAGATTCGCTAATCGCAACCAATGCTTTTTTAAGCTGCTCGATTTCTTTGAAAGTGGTAAATACATTAGGAGTAATTCTACATCCTTGCACATTGTTTTCATCGATGGGAACGGTAAAAATGCGATGTTCTTCTAAAAGCTTTTTCGCTAGGTCAGCGGGTTTCATCCCTCGAATTCCAATATTTGAAATCGCACAACTTCTATCGTCTTCAATCGGTGTGTTGATAATTATTTTGGGGTAATTTCTAAGGGGTTTTGTCAATGCTTGTTGAAGGGATCTCAATCTGTTTTCTTTTTTTGTGAGTCCTATCCAGTTGATATAATCCAATGCGTCCTGAATGGCAAGATCCGTATGAACTGGTACCGTGCCTAAGTGATTGAGTCGTTTGATATTGTCAAGTCCCTTTTCATGAGCTCCAAGGAGCGGCCATATTTTAGGCATTTTTTCTTTATTGACATACAATAGGCCAAGCCCTAAAGGGGTAGCAAGCCATTTGTGAAGACTAGAGCCGTAATAATCACAGTGAAGGTCTTCCAACTTAAACTCAAAATGACCGACGCAATGAGCTCCATCTACCAATACATCTACTCCATGGCTGTGAGCCATATCACATATTTTTTGAACAGGTAATATATGACCGGTTATGTTGATCATATGTGAGAGGTGAATCATTCTAGTGTTAGGAGTAATTTGATCCTCGTATAATTTTACCAGCTGTTCATCAGATTCAGGATGATTAGGGACTGATACCGTTTTTATGGTTACCCCATAACGCTTTCCGATTTGATCGAACATCACGCGCATAGCTCCATAATCTTGTATGGCATAGATGGCCTCGTCACCTTCTTTCCATGGGAATCCACTAATGATGGTGTCAAGTGATTCGGTAGTGTTTCTAGTTATAGCTAATTCTTCTGAGCTACATCCTACAAAATCAGCGAGTTTTTTTGCTAATTCCCTATTGTCTTTAAAGCGGTGGGTTCTCATATAGTAAGAACCGTGAAGATTCACATGATCAATATGATCTTTAAAATGTTGAAGGGTAGGTTGAGGGATAATATTGTAATAGCCACTCTCAAAGTTGATATACTCTTCTTTGAGTATGTAATGTGAACGTACTTCTTTCCAGAATTCGTCAGGATCTTCAATTGTTCTAAGTTTGATAGCTTCACTCTCAATAAGCTCAATTGGATTGCTAAAAAAGGGAACTATAGCAAATCCAGCTGCAGATTTTAAAAATGTTCTTTTATCCATAACTGAGGGTTTGTATAAATATAAGAATTTGATTTGTAGTGGAATCCAACAAATTCTCTCATCCTATTGAGTGTATTTTTTATATCTTTAGTAATTTAAACCTGTACTGATGAAAAAAATATTTTTAGCTCTTTTGTGCCTGCTAGCAACCAACAGTTTTGCACAAGATTTAAACGAAGTTTTAAAAGCCGTAAAATTTAGAAATATTGGACCTTTTAGAGGAGGTAGAGCCAATGGTTCTTCGGGTGTTGTATCCGATCCATTAACTTATTATATGGGAACCACTGGAGGTGGGGTCTGGAAAACTACTGATGCTGGACAGCGTTGGGAAAATATCTCTGATGGGTTTTTTAAGACCGGATCTGTCGGGGCAGTTTCTGTTTCTGAATCCAATCCAAATATCGTTTATGTGGGAATGGGAGAGCACGCACCGAGAGGGGTGATGACTTCTTATGGCGATGGCGTTTACAAATCCACTGATGCAGGAAAAACCTGGCAACATATGGGTTTAAAAGAAACAATGCATATTGCTAGAATTATCATTCATCCAGAGAATCCAGATATCGTATGGGTAGCAGCTCAAGGAGCATTGCACGGCCCTACTTCTGATCGAGGAATTTACAAATCTACCGATGGAGGAAAGCACTGGAAAAAAGTACTTTATGTGAATAATCTTACGGGTTGTAATGATCTGTCTATTGATTATTCAAATCCAGAGGTTCTTTATGCCTCGATGTGGGAACATATGAGAACTCCTTGGAAAGTGATCAGTGGAGGAGAAGGATCAGGTCTTTACAAATCTACTGATGGAGGTGAAACTTGGAATAAAATTCACAAGGGACTTCCAGAGGAAAAGGGAAAGATGGCAATTTCAGTATCTAGAGCAAACCCCAATTTAGTTTACTCCCTCATCGAAAGTGATAGTGAAGCTGAAAAAGGAGGCTTATTTGTTTCCAGAAATGCTGGAGATTCTTGGTCTCGAGTAAGTGCAGATCACAGACTCTTACAACGCGCTTGGTATTATATAGAGGTAGAAACAGATCCCAATGATGAAAACACCGTCTATGTGATGAGTGCGAGTACCTATCGTTCTATCGATGGAGGTAAAAGTTGGGAGCGTATTCGAACCAATCACGGGGATTATCACGATCTGTGGATCAATCCAAACAATTCAAAAAATTTATTAATTACCGATGACGGAGGAGCTGAAATTAGCTTTAACGGAGGTGAAACTTGGTCGACTCAAGACAATATGCCAACGGCACAGATGTATCGAGTAGCTGTTGACAATCAGTTCCCATACAATGTCTACGGAGGTCAACAAGATAATACTTCGGTCAAAATAGCGAGTATTGGAATCGGTTCTGGTGGAATCGGAAGAGAGCATTGGACTTATGCTGCAGGTGGAGAATCCGCGTTTCTAGCTTTTGATCCAGACAATCCAGTAAAAACAATGGGAGGCTCTTATTTAGGAACCATTGAGCTTTTGGATATGCAGGCTCAAGTTGGAACTCAAGTTATGATTGAGCCCAATTTATACTTAGGGCTTCCAGCAAGGGATATGAAATACCTCTACAATTGGAATGCTCCGATCATCAGATCGGTTCACGAAGAAAATACCTACTATCACGGAGCTCAATACCTTCTTAGAACTAGAGATGAAGGAGTTAATTGGGAGGTGATTTCTCCAGATTTAACCATGAATGACGACAGTAAGCAAGGAAACGGAGGGGGACCTTATACCAATGAAGCGGTCGGTGCAGAAAATTACGGAACACTTTCTTATGTAATGGAATCTCCACATGAAGCAGGAGTCATCTATACCGGCTCTGACGATGGTTTGGTGCACATCACCAAAGACAATGGGAAGAGTTGGGAAAACATCACTCCAAAAGGATTGCCTGAAACCCTAATCAATGCCATTGATGTGTCTCCCCACGATCCAGCAACTGTCTATATTGCTACGACTCGATATAAATTTAACGATCATACTCCAGCCCTTTACAAGAGTACCAATTACGGGAAGACTTGGAAAAATATATCCAATGGAATTCCAATGGGGGCCTATACTAGAGTGGTTCGTGAAGACCCAGTTTTAAAAGATTTCTTAGTCGCTGGAACAGAATTAGGCTTATACCTCTCTTATGATGGTGGTAAAAATTGGGAATCGTTCCAATCAAATTTACCTATAGTTCCTATTACAGACTTGCAATTAAAACACGATGATATCATCATAGGAACCCAGGGAAGATCTTTTTGGATCTTGGATGATTTAACACTGCTGCGACAGTTTGAAGGAACTTCAGAAACAGGAAAACTTTACAAGCCAGAACATGCAATGATTGCAAATTGGTATTCTTCAATGAATGGATCGAATCCAACAGGGACCAATCATTTTCAAGGGGTAAATCCAGCTTCAGGGATGGTCATTTATTACGATTTACCTGAATTAGACAACAGTGAAGAACTCACTCTTGAAATTAGAGATGAAAAGGGAACACTTGTTCGATCGTTTAGTTCTAAAAGAGATGACTCCTACGTATCCTACGAAGGAGCTCCTTCACCTGAGGCGACCTTGAGTACTAATAAAGGACTCAATAGATTTGTTTGGGATCTGCGTCACGAGCCGTTAATGGCAACACCAAAGGTGTATATTGAAATGAGTTATAGAGGGCATCAAGCCATCCCAGGAACCTATACTCTTAATTTGAGTTTTGGAAATCAAACGTATCAGACCTATTCAAAAATCATCCCGAATCCTATGTATTCAACCACTATGGAGGATTATAGAGAATACGATGCCTTTATGACAGCTGGTGAGGCTACTTTTAATGAAATGACCTCGATGACCAATGAATTATATCGTAAAAAGCAATCGCTTGAATCGGTTATGAAAACAATGGACTCTAATTCAGATGTCTATAAGAAAGCGGATCAATTACTTAATGAATTGGATGCTTTTGACAAGAAGATGGTACAACGTCTTTCAAAAGCCTATGACGATGTAGAGAATTTTGTCAATGGATTTACAGCCTATTATGCGACAGCGATCAATCAATCGGATAGTGCCATGCCTAAAATCAATACGGGAGCACGTACTAAAATTGCTGAACTCAATGCAAAATGGGAACAACACAAAAAGACAGCTGTTACCCTTTTAGAGGATAAAATTCCTTCTTTGAATGCAGAATTGTATAAAGTAGGTCTAGGAGCTGTCCATTAATAGTGTACTATTTTATCGAATAGATATAACATTTTAACATTATAGGTATAAAAATAATAGTATCTGTTATTTTTGTGTCACCAAACTAAACTAATTTAATATATGCTTAATCAAGAGCGCGTTGTCCTTTCAAATATTCAACCACAAATTGAGGGTGGAACTTATGCTGTAAAACGCATTGTAGGACAAGAAGTATCGGTATCAGCCGATGTATTATGTGATGGCCACGATGTGATTCAAGCGGCCTTATTGTACAAACACCAATCGTCAAAAAAGTGGTCTGAGATTCGAATGATCAGCTTGCCAAACGATGAAATGCAAGCCTCGTTCACAGTAGATCAACAAGGTGCTTATGCTTATAAAGTAGAAGCCTGGGTGGATGAATCCCTAAACTGGTTACACGGAATTGAAAAGAAGATTGAGGCTAATATTACCGTAACTTCAGAACTCTTAGAAGGAGCATTGTACATTAAAAGACTCTTGGATTCTAACAAAGTTGCTGATGCATCGAAGTGGATGGAATTGGTTCAATTAATGGAATCTGTCGATTCTTATCAGCAGGCCATTGAAGGAGTCTTAAATCCACAGCTAAAAGAATTATTTGTTGCTTATCCAACCAAGTTTTTAAAAGCGACTTCCGTAGAGTATCCTTTATACGTTGATCGAAAAAAAGCACTGTTTAGTACTTGGTATGAATTTTTCCCTCGTTCTGCAAGTCCAGAAGTTGGAAAACACGGAACTTTTAAAGATTGCGAAGCACTCTTGCCAAGGGTTGCGAATATGGGATTTGACACTCTCTATTTTCCTCCAGTGCACCCAATTGGAGAAGTCAATCGCAAGGGAAAAAACAATGCAACTGATGCTGCAGATGGAGATGTAGGTTCACCTTGGGGAATCGGTTCACAATACGGAGGACATAAGGATTTACATCCTGAATTAGGGACGCTTGAAGATTTTAAATCACTTGTGTCTAAAGCCGAAGAATTGGGAATTGAAGTTGCGATGGATTTTGCCCTTCAAGCTGCTCCAGATCATCCCTGGGTTAAAGAGCATCCAGATTGGTTTAAATGGAGACCCGATGGAAGTATTCAATACGCTGAAAATCCACCTAAAAAATATCAAGACATTCTTCCAATTTATTTTGAAACTCCAGATTGGAAAAATTTATGGGAAGAACTACTTTCTTGTGCTCTTTATTGGGTTGAGGAAGTTGGCATTAAGGTTTTTAGAGTAGACAATCCCCACACCAAACCTTTTAGGTTTTGGAATTGGTTGATCGCTCAGGTTAAGAAAAAACATCCAGATGTACTCTTTTTAGCAGAAGCCTTTACCCGTCCAAAGATTATGGATCAGTTAGCAAAAGAAGGCTTTACTCAGGGTTACTCTTATTATACTTGGAGGTTTAATAAATCAGAACTTACCGAGTATCTAGAGCAACTAACAAAAGGACCTCAAAAGGAGTTTTACAGACCAAATTTCTGGCCAAATACACCTGATATCAATCCATTCCATCTTCAAGGAGCTAATGAAGCAATGCATTTGTCAAGGTACTTTATGGCTGCGACTATGAGTTCCAATGTTGGAGTTTACGGACCTGTTTATGAATTTATGGATTCTGCAGCAGTACCTGGAAGAGAGGAATATCACAACAGTGAGAAATACGAATGTAGAAATTGGGATTGGAAAGCTGAAAACAAGATTATGGTTATAATGAAGAAGATCAATGAGGCTCGTAGAGCACTCCCATCCCTTCAACAAACCAACAATATTGAATTCTGTGAGTCTCAAAACGACAATATCATCGCTTATGTGAAGTTTGATGATGCTAAGCGCTGTTTGAGTTTAATGATCGCATCCCTGGATTCGTATTATACTCAAGAAGGTTCAGTGAAATTGCCATTACATCAACTAGGACTAGGTCATATCAACCAGTTTTCAGTAACCGATGTGATTACAGGAAATCAATACGATTGGAACGCCGATTGGAATTATGTGGCTTTACATCCAACCTTGCCGTTCCATCTTTTTAAAATTTCGTACTAATGGAAGATAAGCATAATAAAGACCTTCAAAAAAGACCTTTTGAGTTTTCATGTCAGTGGAAAGATGCTTTTGAAAATGAAGAATTTTTAAATGCTTTTGCCAATGAAATTCTAGAACGCTATATCCCAGAAAAAAGATGGTATGCAGGTAAGTCTAGCAGTTTAAAATACATTGAAATCAATGATTATTTTGAAATGCATTCTGAAAGGAATCACTATTTTGGAATCTTGATTGAGGTTCATTTTAAAGAATCGTTCTTTCAAAACTATTTTCTTCCAATAGCATTTATGGCGGGTGAAGAACTCGATACGAAGACCTTAATTTCTTCAGCGAGTTTTAACGGAGTGGACGGATATTTAGTTGATGCGCTCCACATTGAAGAGTTTCGAAGACTTCTTTTTGAAAATATGATGGAGCAATCCGGAGGGTATCGAGCAGTGCAATTTCACAAATCGTCTAAAATCAATGCAGAACCCTATGAAACTTCGAAGTTTTTAGGTGCAGAACAGAGCAATACATCAATAGTATACAACAAAAAATATATTCTTAAGATCTTTAGGAGAATCTATATCAGTACCAATCCTGACTATGAAATCAGTCGCTTTTTAACTGAGGTTGCTGATTTTCCAAATACTCCAAAATACGCTGGAAGTATCAATTTAGATGTAGGAGAGGAAAACGATACCATCACCTTAGGACTGATGCAAGACTTTATTCCAAACGATGGTGATGCATGGAAATACTTCCTTGAAGCGATCGATCAAATTTTTTCAGCCATTCAACAAAAATCTGTCGATTTAAATCAAATAGATGATGTAACGCTCTACAAAAAAATTAAAAGAGCCAATCTTTCTCAAGCTCTGTTGGATTGGGTAGGACCTCAATTCTTTTCTCAAATTGAACAATTAGCAAAGCGTACCGCTGAAATGCATGTAGCTCTTGGTTCAGATAGTAGAGATACTGCCTTTGTTCCTGCAAGTTTTAATGGTGATTATGAAGTTTGGTTAAAAAACAGATTGATTTATCAATTTCAAAACCGATTGAATACTATTGAAAACAACCTCCATAAATTGTCTGGAGAGTCCTTGGAAATGGCTCAAGAATTTTTGTCTAGAAAACAAGAAATAAGAAGAAGATTCCTGGATTTTAACTGGACCAAGCTCAAGAGCGAGCGAATTCGCATTCACGGAGACTATCACTTGGGGCAGGTATTGGTACGAGATGATGATTTTTATATGTTGGACTTTGAGGGAGAACCAGAGAGTACGATTCGAGATCGAAAGGTAAAACAACCTCCCATCAAGGATGTGGCAGGAATGCTTCGATCCTTTCACTATGCGATTTATTCTGTGATTCTCAATAATCCAGACAAATACGGATTAGAAAAACAGGAGGCCATGGACTATGGAGAACGCTTGTATAAATACATCACTGGAGTATTCTTAAGTGATTACATCAATTACGTTCAACAAAACAATTTAAATATCGGCTATATAAAAGAAGTAGAATTTCTTTTAAAATACACCATGCTAGAAAAGGCCGTATACGAATTAGGATACGAATTAAACTCAAGACCAAGATGGGCTATTATTCCTCTCAGAGGAATTATTAGCATCATCAATGAAGCTTAAAATATGAAAAACAACACTATAGCACATTCGCTCTTTACCGACTTTGATATTAATTTATTAAGAGCGGGAAAGCACTTTAATTTATTTGATAAAATGGGGTCTCATCCCATGACGGTTGATGGAGTGGAAGGAACATACTTTGCAGTATGGGCACCATCTGCTAAATCAGTTTCTGTCATTGGAGACTTTAATTTTTGGTTAGAAGGAGATCACAAGCTTTTTGTGCGCTGGGATGGTTCTGGTATTTGGGAAGGTTTTATTCCTGGAGTGGGCCACGGTAATCTCTATAAATATAAAATTCAATCACATCACAATGATGTGGTTTGTGAAAAAGCAGATCCCTATGCTAGATCTTGTGAACATCCTCCTTTAACTGCTTCTGTAGTTTGGAATGATGATTATGCATGGAAGGATAAGACATGGTTTACAAAGCGTAAGAAATTAAATCAACTCGATCAGGCGATTTCTGTTTACGAGGTTCATCTGAGCTCTTGGAGAAAAAAAGCCGATGGAAGATCGCTTTCATATATCGATATGGCTCAGGAGTTGGTTTCATATGTGCAAGAAATGAACTACACTCATGTGGAGTTTATGCCAGTGATGGAATACCCATATGATCCTTCATGGGGGTATCAACTTACTGGTTATTACGCACCAACTTCTCGTTTTGGAAGTCCAGAGGAATTTAAGGTGCTTATCGATGCTTTCCACAAAGCTGGTATTGCGGTCATTTTAGACTGGGTTCCTTCTCATTTTCCAAGTGATGATCACGGATTGGGATTCTTCGATGGTTCTCATCTTTACGAGCACCCTGATCCGAGAAAAGGTTATCACAAGGATTGGAAGAGTTTAATTTTCAATTACGAACGCCCTGAGGTACGTTCTTTTCTAATCTCCAACGCTGTATTTTGGATGCAAGAATATCATATTGATGGACTGAGAGTCGATGCAGTAGCTTCAATGCTTTATTTGGACTATTCTAGAGAAGACGGTGAATGGGAACCAAACGAATTCGGTGGTCGTGAAAACCTCGCAGCAGTTGGCTTTTTAAAAGACCTCAATTTAGAACTCTACAGTCGCTTTGAAGGAATACAAACCATTGCAGAAGAATCGACTGCCTTCCCTATGGTCAGTAGACCAACGGATATAGGAGGACTCGGTTTTGGGATGAAATGGATGATGGGATGGATGCACGATACCTTGGAGTATATGAAAAAGGATTCGGTTTATAGAAAATACCATCAAAACGACATTTCTTTTTCATTGACTTATACCTTTACAGAGAATTTTATGTTGCCACTCTCTCACGATGAGGTGGTTTACGGTAAAAATTCAATTTTGGGAAGAATGCCAGGTGATGAATGGCAACGTTTTGCTAATTTAAGAGCGCTGTACGCTTATATGTATACTCATCCCGGGGCTAAACTCAACTTTATGGGAGGAGAATTTGCCCAATACGAGGAATGGAACTTTGAACAAAGTCTCGATTGGCATCTCACTCAGTATCATTACCACAGAGGAGTACAAGAAACTATTAAAGATTTAAACAAACTCTATAAGTCTTCAAAGGCATTACATCAGTTGCAGTTTTCAGCCCAGGGGTTTGAGTGGTTGTCTTATGACGATTCTGAAAATTCGATTTTGGCCTATGTCAGAAAAGGAAAAACTAAGAAAGATCGCTTTGTTGTCATCAATAATTTTACACCGACAACACATTCCAATTATCAAATTGGAGTTCCAGAGGGTAAAAAATTATCACTGGTCTTTAATTCGGATGAATCGAAGTACGGAGGGTCTGATTTTAAGATAGATCAGGAATATTTAATCGAAGAAATTTGTTCACATGGCAAAAATCAGTCGGTTATTTTGAGAATTCCACCGCTGAGCACACAGGTGTATCAAGTTTTATAACCATTTCTTGCTCACCAACTTAAACTTGGTTTTATTTGCCGTCCCAGAACTAAACTTAAATAAATGATTACAAATACTGAATTAGAGTATAAGGGAAATCTATTTCCCACTGCATATAAATCCCATACCAAAAAATCGAATGTAATAGAGTTTGAATCTCAAAATGGAGTACTGATGCAAGTACATGTTTTAAGAGACTCACTCTTGCGTTTTAGATATGCCCCAGAAGGATTCTTCACAAAGGATTTTTCTTATGCCATCGATCAGAAACACGAACACGGTTATGGAGAATTAACTATTGAGGAAGACAATAATGACGTTGTTATAAAAACGGATCGTGTTGTATGTAAAGTTTCAAAAGCAGACCTACGAGTGGGGCTCTATGATTTGGAAGGAAAAGTGATTCTTGAAGATGAATTAGGATTTCATTGGGAGGAGAGTTTTGAATACGGAGGAAACTTTGTTAAGATGAGTAAGTCATCGAAAGATGGTGAAAACTTCTACGGATTAGGAGATAAGCCGACCAACTTTAATCTCAAAGGAAAACGCACTTCGAATTGGAATACGGATCAATACGCCTATGGTAAAGACACTGAAGAACTATACAAAGATGTTCCTTTCTATATCGGTTTACACGATACCTTAGCCTATGGTATTTTCTTTGACAATACTTTCAAAACTCATTTTGATTTCTGCCACGAGCGCAGAAATGTGATGAGCTTTTGGGCTGATGGAGGAGAAATGAATTACTACTTCTTCTACGGTCCTGAAATGTCTAAAGTGGTTAAAGCCTATTCAGATCTTACAGGAAAACCAGAGCTTCCACCGATGTGGGCAATGGGATACCACCAATGCAAATGGAGTTATTATCCAGAGAGTCGTGTTAGAGAAATCACCTCTAAATTTAGAGAGTTGTCGTTCCCCTGTGATGCTATTTATTTGGATATCGATTATATGGATGGATTTAGATGTTTTACTTGGAATAAGGACTACTTTCCAAATCCAAAACAGATGATTGATGATTTCAATGAGCAAGGTTTTAAAACAGTTGCCATCATTGATCCTGGGATTAAAATAGACAGAGACAATGAGGTCTTTCAAGAAGCTCTAGAAAAAGATTATTTCTGTAAGCGAGCGGATGGTTCTTATATGAAAGGAAAGGTTTGGCCAGGAGAGTGTTATTTTCCTGATTTTACCAATCCAGAAGTTCGTGAGTGGTGGGCTGGTCTCTACAAAGGGCTTATCGAAGAGGATGGTATCCACGGAGTTTGGAACGATATGAACGAACCTGCTGTAATGGAAGTTCCAGGAAAGACGTTTCCAAATGATGTGAGACACAATTATGACGGAAACTATTGCAGTCACCGTAAGGCTCACAATGTTTATGGAATGCAAATGGCAAGAGCTACCTATCACGGTGTTAAAAGACATGCTGCTCCAAAACGTCCCTTTGTAATTACACGAGCGACCTATTCAGGAGGACAGCGTTATACTTCTTCTTGGACTGGTGATAATGTCGCAACTTGGGAACACTTATGGCTTGCCAATATTCAAGTTCAGAGAATGTCACTCTCTGGAATGGGATTTGTTGGAACTGATATCGGAGGATTTGCAGAACAACCTAGTGGAGAACTCTTTACTAGATGGGTTCAATTAGGAGTCTTCCATCCATTCACTAGAGTTCACTCTTCAGGTCATCACGGAGATCAAGAGCCTTGGTCATTTGATCAGGAGGTCTTAGATATTACCAAAAAGTTTGTGGAATTGCGTTATCAATTGCTTCCATATATCTATACGATGTATCATAAATACACGACAGAAGGGGACCCAATGATCAAACCACTGGTGTATTTTGATCAAGAGGATCATCACACCCATTACCGTTCGGACGAATTTATATTCGGAGATCAGATCCTCGTATGTCCTGTTCAAGAACCTAATGCACAGGGTAGACGTATGTACATTCCAAGGGGGAAGTGGTATCATTTATGGACCAATAATGCAGTCGAAGGAGGAAAAGAACTTTGGGTAGACGCTCCTTTGGATTCGATGCCAGTATTTGTGAAGGCGGGATCAGTCATTCCAAAATATCCTGTTCAGCAATATGTAGATGAGCAAAAGATTGAAACTCTTGAATTAGACGTGTATTACAAAGAGGGAAGAGAACGTTCTACCATCTATGAAGATGCACACGATGGATATGATTATAAAAGAGGAAAATACCTCTTAAAGAAAATTAAATTCTATGGAAAAGCTAAAGAAGTATTAATCGATCAATTCAGAGATGGTCGCTATGAGACAACCTATAACAAGGTTCAAATTAATCTAATCGGATTACCTTTTGAGGTAAAGAGTGTAACAGTAGACACGGAAAAGGTGTCTTTATCAGACTTAAATTACAATAAAGAAAAACAATCGATTGTAGTGGATGCGAATTTCCATTCGATCATTATTAAATAAAAAATAGAATTATGGCAATTTCAAAACAATTTTTAAAATCAAAACCAGTATGTAAAATCACTTTTAATATTCCAGCTGAAGCTGAGGAATTATCTGTGGTTGGAGATTTCAATAACTGGGATTTATCTGCAAACCCATTAAAGAAATTAAAGAATGGAAACTTCAAAGGAACCCTTAATTTAGAACAGGGGCAGTCTTATGAGTTTAAATACGTTGCTGACGGTGAAAATTACTTCAATGACGAGCAAGCTGATTCGTACCAATTTAACGAATACGCAGGTTCTGAGAACGGAGTATTAAACCTGTAAGCATAGAGGTAATCTGATTAGAAACCACCCTTCGGGGTGGTTTTTTTATGTCAATTTGTAGCTTATTCGAATAGATCGGAAGACAAATAACGATCACCTCGATCACAAATAATGACAACGACAATTCCCGAATCTAAAGTGTCGATGAGTTTTAATGCTGCACAGACAGCACCTCCACTACTCATACCCCCAAATATCCCTTCTTCTTGAGCTAGTAATCGAGCAGTTGCCTTTGCTTCTATGTCGGATACTTCAATAATCTGATCGACTTTATCTGCATTGAATATTTTTGGAAGGTATTCCACCGGCCATTTTCTGATTCCTGGTATTTTAGCTCCATCACAGGGTTGGACTCCGACAATTTGAACTTCTTGGCTTTGTTCTTTAAGATAAGTGCTTGTTCCCATGATGGTTCCGGTAGTTCCCATCGATGAAACAAAATGAGTGATTTTTCCATCAGTATCATTCCAAATCTCAGGACCTGTGGTATAGTAATGTGCTCTCCAGTTGTCATCATTGGCAAACTGGTTAAACGAATAGTAGCCGTGATTCGCTACTTTGTCTATAGCGTAGTCTCTAGCTCCTTCAATTCCAACAGATTCTGGAGTAAGAGTCACCTTGGCGCCATATGCTTTCATGGTTTTAACGCGTTCTATTGTGCTGTTTTCAGGCATAACGAGTTCGATGTCTAAACCGTAGATTGAAGCAATCATAGCGAGTGCAATACCGGTATTTCCACTGGTAGCTTCAATAAGCTTCGTGTCTTTAGTGATATCACCTCTTTTCATGGCTTCACTAATCATAAAATACGCAGCTCGATCTTTAACACTACCACCCGGATTATGACCTTCTAGCTTAAATAGTAGCTTGACATTTGGATTGGCGTTTAAGTTTTTAGATTCGACAAGAGGTGTATTGCCAATAAAATTTTCTAAGGTACTAGGCATTGTTTTTAATTTGAATTTCTGGTTTGTGAAACACCATGGAATTAGGCTCTATTGAAGAGGTAATCCAAGCGTTACCTCCAATAATTGTGTTTGCTCCGATAGTGGTATTGCCTCCTAAAATAGTAGCGTTGGCATAGATGGTGACACCGCTTTCAATGGTTGGATGTCTCTTGCTGTTGGCCATTTCTTTTTCAACAGACAAAGCACCGAGAGTCACGCCTTGATAGATTTTTACCTGATCTTTGATGACGGTTGTTTCACCGATAACCACACCAGTTGCGTGATCGATAAAAAAGTATTCTCCAATTTGAGCTCCAGGATTGATATCCACTCCTGTTTTAGAATGGGCAAACTCAGTCATCAATCGCGGCACTAGCGGAAAGTTCATCTTGTAGAGGGGATGAGCTAATCGATAGATGGCAATGGCGTAAAATCCAGGATAGGCTAAGTAAATTTCCTGTATGGATTTAGAAGCAGGATCTCCTGCTAGGATAGCCTCAGCGTCCTTATTAAGTTTGTCGAGTATATTTGGGAGACAGTTGAGGTAATCTTCCCATATCTCAGCACAGGGCTTTTCTTTATGCCAGCAGGATAATTTTACTAACTCTTCAAAGGTTTGTGCTAAATCTTCGATATGTTCTTCAGCAAGCGTCTCAGTATCGAATAACGTATTGTATAAAAGCTCTGTAAATCGCTCCACTTCCTTTTTAATTTTGATTCTCAGATTGGGAGTCTTTTTATGGGCTTTGATTTCTGATATGATATTTGTGTAATCCATGTGTCAGTATTCTCCTACAAAGATACTTATTCTGAGGTCTTAAAAACTTAAGGAATTGTTATAAAAAGCCTTATCTTCATGCTTAAAATTTCAAAAAAAATCAACTAAAATATGAACTTCAAATACCTTTTATTAATCTTGTTAATGGGGTCAAGCTTAGGACTATCAGCTCAGGACTATTTGGCATTGGGGGATAGTTATACCATTGGAGAAAGCGTTCAGGAGTCTGAGCGATGGCCCAATCAATTAGCCGAAGTCCTAAAAGGAACTTCCTTAGAAGTCGAAACGGTTACGATTATCGCTAAAACAGGTTGGACTACTGCAGAATTGATAAATGGAATTGAATCCAAAAAAAATACCAATCAGTATGATTTGGTATCACTTCTTATAGGAGTCAACAATCAATACCGAGGTCAATCCTTGGAGCGATTTGAAACTGAATTGATTCAACTGATCAAAACAGCTTTAAAATATTCTAAAAATGGGGCTCAAGGAGTGTTCTTGGTGTCCATTCCCGATTGGGGAGTCACCCCTTTTGCAAAAGACAGAGATGTGAAAAAAATCGCTTTGGAAATACAGGCCTTCAACAAGGTGATTCAAAAACAAGCCAACGAATTTAAGTTGCCTTTTATCGATATTACCTCTATATCCAAAGAAGCAAAAACGGATCTTAGTTTGCTAGCTCCGGATGAATTGCACCCCTCTGGAAAAATGTATAACTTTTGGGTACAAAAGATTAAAAAAGAACTCCTTAAAACTCCCTAATGAAAGCACTTTTAGATCAAGCTCGACTCTTAGATCAAGAGGATGAATTAGCATCCTTTTCAAAGCAATTTGTTCCAGGTAATTACGATATTTATTTGGACGGAAACTCTTTGGGTAAACTGCCTAAAAAGACCATTGATCGAATTAAGACTACTGTGGAACAACAGTGGGGAGCTCAACTGATCAATTCGTGGAATGCCCATTGGTTGGAATTGCCCAAGCGACTGGCCTCCGATATGGAGCAACTCATTAGAGCTCAGCAGGGAACTGTTTATGTAGGAGAATCAACTTCATTAAATCTCTACAAGCTAGTGTTGGGATTATTGTTGTCGAATCGCTATGACAAAAACCTCACTACGGATCTACTCAATTTTCCATCAGACAATTATATCATAGAAGGTATTGCTCAGCAGCAGGGTGCTACTTTTCACTTACTACATTATCCTACTTTTTTAGAAGCAGATCTACAACTTCTCAAGGCTCATATAGCATCGAATCCAGGTATTGTTTGTCTGAGTATGGTGAGTTTTAAAAGTGCCTATTACTATCCTGTCAAAGAACTCAATGACTGGGCAAAAGACCATCAGAGCATCATTGTATGGGATATGAGTCATGCGGTTGGAATCTGTGATGTAGATTGTCAAAAAATGGAAATTAAGGCAGCTGTGGGCTGTACCTATAAATATCTCAATGGAGGTCCAGGAGCTCCTGCCTTTTTGATGTTAGATAGCGAATTTCAAGATGGAGTTGGAAACCCTATTCAAGGTTGGTTTGGTCATCAAAAACCATTTGAATTTGATTTGGAATACGTTGAAGATTCGAGCATTGATCGTTTTGCAAATGGAACCCCTTCTATAATAAGTATGGCGGCTTTAGAGATCGGATTGAAGATTTCGTTAGAGGCTGGAATTTCATCTATTGCGAATAAGAACAAGAGACAAATTCAATTTTTAATCGAGGCGGTAAAAAAAGAGCTCTTAGCTATAGACTATGAATTAGTTTGTCCAAATTCAATGGAACGCATTGGAGGTCACGTATCTATTTCTCATCCACATGCTAAGGCCATCGTGGAAGTACTCAAATCTGGAGCGAATAACCATCCTTCAGTATTACCAGATTTTAGGCCTCCAAATTTAATTCGTTTAGGAGTTGCTTCACTATATGTGTCCTATGAAGACCTGATTCAAACTGTAACTTTCTTAAAAACTATTGTTGTAACTAAAATGTATAAAAATGTTAAGGCTCAAAATCATATTGTACCTTAAGCCCCTTTTAATTATATTGCTATAGTATTAACCCTCTATTAAAATCTCAAAAAAATGATGAAAAGTATTCAAAAAATAACCTTATTACTCGCTGTCATAAGTTCAATGCAATTGATGGCTCAATCACAATCAGAACTCATTGGACGATGGGATCTTACTATTTCAAGTGGAGATCAAGAACTTCCAGGGTGGATGGAAGTAGAATTCTCTGGTAATTCTACTCTTGTAGGTAGATTTATGAATGTAGTCGGATCTGCAAGACCGATTGCAGAGGTAATTGAAGACGAAAACTTATTTAGCTTTAGTATTCCTGCTCAGTGGATTGGAACTCAAGATTTAGTAGTTAAAGGTACTAGAGATGGAGATCGCTTAAGCGGACATTTATTAACTCCTACAGGAGACGCTATGAGTTTTACAGGTGTTCGTGCTCCAGTGCTTTTTAGAGAAGCACCCAAGAAATGGACCAAGCCTGTTGCGCTCTTTAACGGTAAAGATTTATCCGGATGGAAAGCTCAAAATAACCCATCAAAAAATCAATGGGAGGCTGTCGACGGAGTTTTGAGTAGCCCTCGATCTGGAGTTAATTTAATGACTGAAAAAACCTATGACGACTTTAAACTTCACATTGAATTCAAATATCCTGAGCATTCCAATTCAGGAATTTTCCTAAGAGGTAGATATGAAGTTCAAGTGGAAGACGATTATGGAAAACACACCAACTCTCACTATATAGGTGGAGTATACGGATTGTTAGAACCCAATCAGAACGCTGGAAAACCAGCAGGTGAATGGCAGACTTATGATATTACTTTAGTGGGGCGTACCGTTAGTGTTGTACTCAATGGTAAAGAAGTAATCTCAAATGCCTTGATAGCAGGAATTACCGGTGGGGCTCTCGACAGTGATGAAGCTGCGCCAGGACCAATACTACTTCAAGGAGATCACGGACCAATTCAATACAGAAATATTACGATATCAGTACCTAAAGAATAATACAAGATAAAAGCAACAGTATAATGTTGCTTTTTCTTTTTTAATACCCCTCTATTATGAATCAAAAACCAACCCGACTTTTTTCACTAGACGCACTGCGTGGATTCGATATGTTCTGGATTATGGGTGCAGAAGCTATTTTTCACAGACTTGGAGAAATCTATCCAGGCTCTTTTTTAGATGCTATTGGGCATCAGTTTAACCATCCAGACTGGCATGGTTTTGCAGCCTATGACTTAATTTTTCCACTGTTTTTATTTATAGCGGGTATTTCAACTCCTTATTCCATTGGAAAACACCTCAGAGAAGGGATGGATAAATCAGCCTTGCTCAAAAAAGTAGTTAAAAGAGGATTAGTCCTTGTCTTATTAGGAGTTGTCTATAACAATGGATTGACACTTTGGCCACTATCTGAAGTTAGAATTCCATCAGTTTTGGGAAGAATAGGTCTGGCTTATATGTTTGCCAATATCATTTACCTCTACGCAAAACCAATGGCTCAAAAGATTTGGCTCGTAGGTTTACTGCTAGGATATTGGCTCCTATTGACCTTCTTTGCTGCTCCAGGTTTTGCAGCAGGAGACTTAACGATGCAAGGTAATATCGTTTCTTATATCGATAGCATACTCATTCCTGGAAAACTCTATTTAGGAATTCACGACCCTGAAGGACTGATTGCAACAATTCCTGCAATTGGGACCGCATTAATGGGAATATTTACTGGAAACTTACTGCTTAAAACTACAAAGGAAATGCAGTTAGACACCGTTAAGAAACTTTTGATGTATGGAGTTGCTGCTTTAATAATAGCCTTTCTATGGGATTTGATATTCCCTTTTAATAAAAATCTTTGGACCAGTTCTTTTACGATGCTTTGTGCAGGAATCAGCTTACTGCTTATGGCACTTTTTTATTACGTCATCGATGTTAAAGGATACCAAAAGTGGGCCTTTTTCTTTAAGGTCATTGGAATGAATTCCATACTGATTTATATGTCTGGACGATTTATCAGTTGGAGCTATTCATCTGATGCGCTGACTGGATGGTTGCAGCAACTCATTGGGGAACCATTTAACGCCGTCATGTCCGTTATTGGATTTGTAGGGGTACAATGGTTGTTCCTCTATTTTATGTACAAAAAGAAGGTTTTTCTAAAAGTATAATTAAACCCAGTTTTTGGAGCGCTTTACAGCAGTGTTCCAATTTTGGAGTAATTCAGCTCTCTTCTCATCTGTAAGTTGAGGGCTGAATTCTCTATCAGCTGTCCATAGGGATTTTAACTCCTCTTGATCTTTCCAAAGTCCAGTCGCCAATCCTGCCAGAAAAGCAGCGCCCAATGCTGTTGTTTCAATATCTACAGGACGTTCGATACTCGCTTTCAAGATGTCTGATTGAAACTGCATCAAGAAATTATTAGCAGTTGCTCCACCATCTACTCTCATTTTGATCGATTCATTATCAATGTCTTGACACATCGCTTGAATCAAATCGTGAACTTGAAGTCCAATAGCTTCTAATGCAGCTCTGACGATATGAGCCTTTGTTGTTCCTCTAGTAAGACCAAAGATGGCTCCTCTTGCAGAAGAATCCCAATGCGGAGCTCCTAGGCCTGTAAGTGCAGGTACAAAACAAACTCCAGCAGTATCTTCGACAGAAAGCGCTAAAGCCTCTGATTCTTTGGCTTCTGAAATCAGCTCAAGTCCATCTCTTAAAAATTGAATAGCAGCACCCCCTACAAAGACAGAGCCTTCAAGAGCATAGTGTAATTGATCTCCAATTTTCCAAGCGATAGTCGTCAGTAATTTATTAGAAGACTCTACAGCTGTTTCTCCTGTATTCATCACCAAAAAACATCCTGTTCCATAAGTAGTTTTAGCCATTCCTGACTGAGTACATTGCTGTCCGAACAGAGCTGATTGTTGATCTCCAGCAATCCCAGCGATGGCAACTGCTTCGCCAAAGAGGTCTGCACGAGTCGTCCCATAGATTTCTGAAGAGCTCTTCACCTTCGGAAGTACAGAGGATGGGATATTAAATAAAGCTAGTAATTCTTCATCCCAACTTAAAGTGTGAATATTAAATAACATAGTTCTCGAAGCATTGGTCACATCAGTTATGTGAAGCGCTCCGCCGGATAGATTCCAAATAATCCAAGTGTCAATGGTGCCAAATGCAAGCTGACCTGTCGCAGCTTTTGCTCTTGCACCTTCTACATGATCTAAAATCCACGCAATTTTAGTCGCTGAAAAATAAGCGTCTATTAAAAGTCCTGTCTTGGAACGAATCAAGGCTTCGTTCTCTGGATTTGAAATGGATTGACAAAAATCGGCTGTTCTTCTATCCTGCCATACGATGGCATTGTAAATGGGCTTCCCTGTTTGTCGATCCCAAACAATAGTCGTTTCTCTTTGGTTGGTAATTCCCAAACCTGCGATCTCAGATGGATTGATTTCAGTGTCTTTTGCTGCTTTTAGCAATACGTCTTTTTGAGTGTTCCAAATTTCCATAGGGTCTTGTTCTACCCATCCTGGATGAGGAAAGAGTGAAGTGGTCGCTGTTTGTGCACTTCCTAAGGCTTTCGCTTGATTGTTGTATACGATAGCTCTTGAACTCGTCGTTCCTTGATCAACTGCAATGACGTATTTTTTTTCCATCTTATATCGGTTTGTATTTGTTTGCTATTTTGTTAAAAGTACTAATTTGTTCTTGTTCCCAACTAGTGTCTTTGTTTAATTCAACTTTCATCAAAGCTGCTACCTGAGGCGCCAGTTCTATTGCAGCATTGACGTCTTGAAAAAGGATACGCATTCTTCTCGAGAGCACATCGTCTACTGTTTGAGCCATTTCTTCTCTAACAGCCCAAATAACCTCCACTGCTTTATTTGGAAAATTAGGGTGAAGCTGTTGATTCCACTCAGGATTAGCTTTAGCGAGATCATTCAATAGCGGCGCGTCAGTTCCATATACATCAATAGTGTTCTTAAAAGCATCAATATCCTTGAAAGCTCCGTGTATAAGAAGATTTTTTGAGCAGCTGTCTACTTTTTTTATGAAGTTTAGTTTGTAGAACACATCAATGGTATCCTGCCCCATTCTTCTAAAGGTGGTCCATTTACCTCCCACAAGAGACACCAATCCACTCTCGGATACAATCACCTTATGAGATCTTGAAATCTCTTTGGTTTTTTCATTTTCATCTGAGGCCTTAGCCAATGGACGAAGTCCTGCAAATACCGCTTTGATGTCTTCTTTTTGAGGAGTAGGACTTAAGTATGTCTGAGCTGTTTCCAAAATAAAATTCACTTCACTCTCTAATGCTTGAGGTTCTAATTTTGGCTTTTTAACCAAGGTATCTGTGGTTCCAACTACAAGATTTTCTTTCCATGGTACTGCAAAAAGAACTCTTCCATCGGAAGTTTCAGGAATCATAAGTGCTGTTTCAGAAGCTGTAAATTTCTTGTCTAATACGATGTGAACACCCTGAGAAGGTTGTATGGTTTTCTTGGCATTAGGATTGTCCATTTTTAGGATTTTGTCACCAAAAACTCCAGTAGCATTGACTACCATTTTTGCTTTGATTTCAAAAGTTTTACCACTGAGTTCATCAATTGCTTCTACGCCAATTAGCATTCCTTTTTCATCTTTGAGCAACTCGTTTACCGAGCAGTAGTTCGCTATATGCCCCCCTTGTTCGACAATCGTTTGAGCAACATTAACAGCGAGTCTTGAATCGTCAAATTGACCGTCGTAATACATCACTCCTCCGCGAAGTCCTTCGGTCTTGATATGAGGCATAAGTCGAAGCATACGTTTTTTGGAGATCATTTCTGATTTACCTAGACTCAATCGCTTGGACATCCAATCGTAGATTTTGAGCCCAACACCGTATTTTAGATGATCGATAAAACTGTAAATTGGAATCACAAAGGCTTGTGATTTCGATAGGTGGTTGGCATTTTTAATTAATAGGCCTCTTTCATAAAGTGCTTCAAATACCAATCCAATCTGTCCCTGAGCTAAATAGCGAACACCACCGTGTAAAAGTTTGGTGCTTCTCGAAGAGGTTCCCTTTGCAAAATCAGATTTTTCTAATAGCGCTACTTTTAACCCTCTAGAGACCCCGTCTAATGCGACGCCTAATCCTGATGCTCCTCCACCAATTACCAATACATCCCAGTTGGTATTGGATTGTAAATAATTAAGTTCTTCAGCTCGATTCATCTATAGCAATTTGATGACACAAAGCTATAAAAGAAATAAAAAGAAACAAAAAGAAATATAAAAAAATTAAAAAGAAAGTTTTAGAAAATAAAAAATAATTCTAAATTTGAAGCAAAATCAAGTAAATGACTCAAGCTCAAAGACATCAACTAATTGTCGAATTGTTAAAGAAAAAGCGTTTTGCGTCCGTAGTAGATTTAGCAAAGCACTGCGATGTTAGTGTGGTTACTATTCGAAAAGATTTGGTAATCTTAGAGCAAAATGGATTGGTTTTTAAGTCCCATGGAGGGGCAAGTATCGAATCTCCTTATGTTTCGGATCGATCGGTGAGTGTAAAAAAGTTAGAACGTACCTCTGAAAAAGAGGCCATCGCACAAAGAGCTATTGATCTTATCAGTGAGAATGATTCAATTATTATTGGTTCTGGAACGACAGTTGAGGCTTTTTCTTCCTTGCTTCCACATATGAATTTAACAGTGCTTACAGCTGCGATGAATATTTCGATGAGTCTTTTGAATCACCCTCAAATTGAACTCGTGCAATTAGGGGGAGTGGTTCGTAAATCGAGTGGTTCTGTTGTAGGGCCACATACCGAAGCTATGTTGGATTATTTCAATTGTAAAACACTTTTTATTGGAGCAGATGGAGTGAGTTTTGATCACGGTTGTACGACCTCTAATATGATGGAGGCTCATTTGAACTCTAAAATGATGGAGCACGTTCAAAAAACCATATTGCTTGTCGATAGCAGTAAGTTTGATAAAAAAGGCTTTGGAAAAATATGCGATCTCAAAAAGATCGATGTGATCATTACTGATAAAAATATACCAAACAATTATAAACAATTAACCGAGGAATTGGCAATTGAGCTGATTGTCGTATAACCAAAAACCTAATCTTATGAGTGCATATCTAGCAGAATTTATCGGAACCTTTGTGCTTCTTTTCTTCGGAGCTACTGTGGTAGCTAATGTCTCACTTAAAAACACCTTAGCAAATGGAGGAGGAGATGCCTGGATATTAATAACTGCTGCTTGGGGTTTTGCGGTCTTTTGTGGAGTAATTGTTGCAGGACAATTCAGTGGTGCTCATTTAAATCCAGCCGTAAGCGTTGGTCTGGCAATGGCGGGTAAGTTTTCATGGAGTTTAGTGCCTCTTTATGTAGTTGCTCAATTATTAGGAGCTATGGCAGGAAGTTTTGTGGCTTATATCATCTATATCGATCATTTTAGAGCGACAGAAGATGAAGGAGCTGTCAGAGGATGTTTTTGTACTGGCCCAGCCATTAGAAACTACAAAAATAATTTCTTTAGTGAATTCTTCGGAACCTTTTTATTAGTGTTTATCATCTTCTATATCGCTTCTCCTAATATTGAGGTTGAAGGAGTCTATATCAAACAATTTGGAATTGGTTCACTAGAGGCACTTCCAGTTGGAATATTAGTGTGGGTACTGGGGATGACTGTTGGAGGAACCACGGGCTATGCGATTAACCCAGCTCGTGATTTAGGTCCTAGAATTGTTTATTCACTACTTCCAAGAAAGAATAAAAATGCCGACTGGGCTTATTCTTGGATTCCTATTGTTGCACCCATCTGTGGAGCTATTGCAGCAGGAGTCGTCTTTAATCTACTCAACTAATTGTTAAACCAATAGTTTATTTTTAGACTAAGTCTCCAGTCTTTGGTGCCATTGATCCCGTTATCTTCCATAGAATTAAACACCAAAAAGATATCAGAGGCTGGCTTATAACGCCACTGTAATCTTGAGTTAATTCCCCAGCGATCAAATTGCTGGTTGTACTGATAGATATTTGAGAAGAATAGTTTAGAGTTAAAGGTAATATCAGCTTTAGCACCTAAGAGCCAAAATGAGGAGTCATTCCAAGGCGCTTCTAGTTCAATTTTCGTATAGTTCGCAATAGCGTTGATACTCACATAGGGTTGAAAACGATACCCTAGTTCAGAACTGAATTCGGTTTTGCTTCCATCATTGTAATAGCCCCCTGTTTCAGCAGCAAATTGATAGGTCATTAAGCTTTGTGGTCTTGAGGTAAATTGAACACCAACTGTATTCCATTGGTGTTGGGTGCCTGCTGCTAATTCTTTTACTCCTAATTGAGTAGGATCAAAAGGATCGAGTAGCATGACGTACTGAGTGTCGAAATTAAATTCTAATTGAGAGCGATTCAAAAAGTTAAATCCATAAGCAGAACGAACGAAGTGATCGGTTTTAATCCCTGCCTTATTGTAATAGAACATACTAAAGACTCTAGGTCCATGAGATACTAATTGACTATCGGAGTTTTCGTTCCAAAAAGTGTGACCTACAAAGGCGTTATACATCTGATAATCCGTACGAGGAATGAATCCAACTGCAGCGTTGACATTTTCACCAGAATACTCAGTAGAAACTCTAAAACGCCATTTCTTGGACTGGTGTCCAAAGCTTCCCATCAACACATTAGAGTCATCTAATTTTTCATCGCTAAAGGTTTTGAGATAGAACAATTTACCATCCCACTGATTGTTGTTAGAGGCATAGTTGAATTCTAACCCTAGAGTTCTGTTGAAGGCATCACTCTCTGTATGCTGTTCTTCGATGAAATTCATCGCCTGTTTATTGACGAAAATCATTCCAATATTGGAGCGGTCTAGGACTTTTTGTTGAAGTGACAATACTCCAAAATTTTCTGCAGCTAATCCTTGAGTAATATCCTCAGCTGTTTGAATGTCCATGAGTCCAATTCGAAGGTCTTCTCCTAGGTTTCCAGAGAGTCTCATACCCGCTGTAATCGGAACTCCTAAACCAATTCTTCTCGAGAAGAACGGTTTTACCATTCTAGTTCCAAAATTTCCAAATAAATCGGCATTTTCTAAGAAAAATTGACGTTTTTCAGGAAAAAACAGCTCAAAACGGTTCAAATTGGTCACTTCTGCATCAACTTCAGTATTGGAAAAATCAGGATTGATGGTCAAATCTAAATTAAGTGCTGCACCGATACCGATTTTCACGTCGGTTCCCATTTGAAAATCGTTTTCAGAATTAGCAACAGAAGTCGCTAAATAAGGAATCAACGAGATGTTTTTGTTTTGAGATGGAGGAGGGGTGTCCCATACTAGGTTTCCAGAATAGGCTAAGCTAATGGAGGGAAACTGTCTTGGAACAGGAGCCCAGGCTGATTTTTCATTCGCCTTTAAGTCCAATCTTGAAAAGTTAATTCCCCAGCTCTTTGCATTTTCATTGTAGCGAATCGACTTAAATGGAATTGCTATTTCACATACCCACTTATCCTCGTCAAAACGAACTTCAGATACCCATTTCGTATCCCAGTTTAAGTCGGTTCTCGCGCCATCATATAGGGTTCCATCCCATTGAGCTCCATAAGCGTTAAGTCCAAAAGTAAAACCAGTAGTTAGGTTGTTAAAGGGATCAAAAGCCATGATGAAGTTATCGTTCTTATTGAATGAGAAATCTCGTTTATAGGATTCTACATTATAGGCTCCTTTTACTTCGTTGTTATAGAAGATAATGGACATATAGATGTTGTTGTCATCAAAACACATACGAGCTTCAGAGTGTTGCGTAGCAGGTTTTCCATCGGAGGGTTGAATCATAAAAAAGTTATCAGCAACATCAACTGTGCTCCAAACTTTTTCATCTAGAATTCCATCGAGAACAATTGGTTCATTGGTCTTGTCGATGTGAAGTTGGTAGTCTTGATTGACTTTTTGTGACCAGCTTATAAGGCTTAAGCAAAAACTTAAAATAGAGAGGGTTAGGTTTTTGTTCATGTTTAAAATTAATTAAAAAAAGACAGCTTGAGGCTGCCTTTTTTGAGAGGTTTTTGTGGATTAATTACTTTTTATCTAATCCAAATTTCTTCAATCCTTCGTGGGAGATTTTAATCGCGTCTAAAGGAGTGTGGTTAAAGGTTTGATCTTGCTCAACAAAGTAGTATTCCATTCCTGAAATAGCTGCGTTTTCAGTGATGGTTTTAAAGTCGATATGACCTTCTCCAACTGGAGCAAAACGTCCCTGGTCATCCATGTCTTTTACATGCCAAAGTTTAAATCGACCTGGATATTTTTTGAAATAGTCGACATGACTTTCTTTCGCTACTTCTACCCAGTAGAGGTCCATTTCAAAGTTCACGTGATCAGGATTGCTATTTTCAACTAAATAGTCAAACACCTTAATTCCTTCTTCGTCTTTTGTGAATTCAAATTGGTGATTGTGGTATACTAGAGAAATACCAGCAGTATGTGCTTTTTCACCCAACTGGTTGATCACTTCGGTAAGCTTTTTGGCTCCGCCTTTCATTCCAATGGTTTGTGTTTCTCTGTTAAAAGTAAACATTCCCATAGGAGGAACAGGAATCACAAAGTACTTAAATCCAACAGCGATAGCATCTGCTAACTCTTGATCAGCATTTTCAAAGGTGATCGAACCTTGGTGTGAGCTGATTGGATTTAAGTTGTATTTTTCTAAAAGTGATTTAAATTCTGCAGGAGTCAGTCCGTAGTATTTTCCTTGATTGTAACCTGCTGCTTCGATGTTTTTGTATCCTGCGTCAGCTACAGCTTTCAATACAGATTCTAAATTTTCTCCATTTTGACCGATGTCATTTCTTAGCGTATAGAGCTGTAGACCACCAAAACGGTTGTCATCATGAGCGTGAGCTATTTCAGTTTGCGCCTCTTGTTTTGGAGTATTGTTACAACTCCAATTGGAGAATCCCAATGCAATGACCAATGCAAAGGATAAAATGGTGTTTAGTTTAGTGCTTTTCATATCTGATAGTTTGTTTAAAAAGGTGCCGTAAGATATAAATTATTTTCATATATACTGTAAAAAGTACACAATAAGAAAATGAAAAAATTAAAAACTCTTTTTTAAAGGGCTTTTAAACTCAAATCGATATTTGGAGCAGAGTGTGTTACCGATCCCAGTGAAACGTAATCTACACCTGTTTCAGCAATCGATACAATTGTGTCCTTAGTGATGTTTCCAGAAGCTTCTGTGGGAATTTTACCATTGATCAATTTAACTGCTTCACGGAGCTGATCAGTGCTCATATTGTCGAGCAAAATACGGTGGATTTCAGGGTAGTCTAAACAAGCTTTTACCTCATTTAAATCTCTAGTTTCAACGATGATAGGTAGGTCCAATTGTTTTAGTTTTAAAAAGTCAATCGTCTTTTCAATAGCAGCGCTCACCCCTCCACAGTAATCGATGTGATTGTCTTTGAGCATGATCATATCGTAAAGACCCATTCTGTGATTAACACCTCCGCCAATGACAACAGCCCATTTTTCAGCAATTCTAAAATTAGGAGTTGTTTTTCTGGTGTCTAATACCTTGCACTTGGTGTGGTTAATCAAATTTTGATTCTCATTTGTGAGCGTTGCAATACCACTCATGCGTTGCATCACATTGAGAACCAATCGTTCTGTAGCGAGTATGGATTGAGTAGTTCCTCTGACCTTAAAAGCAATGGCTCCAGTGCTTACTTTTTCTCCGTCCTCAATAAAGGTTTCAATTTCAAGACTCGGATCGTATTGTGTAAAGATGAGTTTTGCCAATTCGACACCTGCTAGGACACAATCTTCTTTAACGATGAGTTGCGCAGCTCCTTCTTGCTCCGTGTCCAATGCTGCTAAGGCACTAAAGTCTCCAGGTCCGATATCTTCTTTTAAAGCCGATTCGATAAATTGTTGGAGTTCTTTTTGATAGGTACTGCTATAGGTTTTCATAATCAATATTGTAAAATCCGCCTCTGTTTTCTTTACAGTTTTGAGATTGTTTGATGATTAAATAAGCGACGTTGACTAAATTTCTAAGTTCACATATTTGGTGTGTCAACTTCTTATTTTCATAGATGTCTTTGGTAGCCAAATAGACCTTTTCAAGTTCTTTTTCTGCCTGTTGTAAACTTTGATTTGACTTGAAAATTCCCACTTGTTGACTCATCAGTTCTTGTAGGCTAGATTTTAATCGACCAATCACTTTTGATTCTTGATCCTTGATGATGTCTGTGTCTTTCCAATTGGGAATTTGTTCTTCTACTAAATCTAGTGAATTGTTCTCAAAATAGTCATTCGAATGAACAGCTGCTCTATGAGCAAAAACTAAAGCTTCCAGGAGTGAGTTAGAAGCCAATCGATTGGCTCCGTGTAAGCCAGTATGGCTGCACTCGCCAATCGCATAAAGATGACTGAGCGAGGTTTGAGAGTTTTGATCGACATCGATACCTCCACAGAAATAATGTGCAGCAGGAAGCACTGGTATGCCTTCTGTAAAGGGATCAATCTCTAGATTTTTACATGCCTGATAAATCGTTGGAAATTCTAATTCAAAGACTTCTTTTCCGATGGGGCTACAATCCAAATAGACTTTTTCACCTGGTTCTTTGAGTTCAATTTCAATGGCTCTTGCTACAATATCTCTCGAAGCCATTTCACCTCTAGGGTCGTGTTTAAAAACAAATCGTTCTCCCTTAGAATTTTTTAAGTGAGCTCCTGCACCTCTTACGGCTTCAGAGATCAAAAAGGTTTTGCCATTGTAATCTGGAGCTAAGGCCGTTGGATGGAATTGAACGTATTGTAGATTGGCAATTGTTACTTTAGCTCTATAGGCTGCAGCAATACCATCTCCTGTAGCTGAATCAGGGTTGGTGGTTTTATTGTAAACGGCTCCTGCACCACCAGTGGATAATACCGTTAATCCTGCAACAATCTTAACGATCCGTTGATCCTTGGATGAAATTACATAGGCTCCATAGCACCTTCTCTTAGATCCTTGCTCCAATTGGTGATCGGTGATCAAATTGACTAGGGTGTGATTTTCTAAGATGGTGATTTGAGGGATGGATTTAATTTTTTTAATCAATGCCTCTTGAATCTGATGACCTGATTTGTCTTTGTAATGAACAATTCGCTTCGCGGTATGACCACCTTCTTTACCCAGATGAAAACCTTCACCTTCTTGATCGAACTCAGTTCCCCAATTGAGTAGTTCTTCTAATCGATCAGGGCCCTCCTTGACCACAAAGGAGACCACCTCTTTATTACAAAGTCCATCACCAGCCTTTAGGGTGTCTGCAATGTGTTTGTCGAAAGAATCTTTCTGAAAGTTTTGAACAACTGCTATACCTCCTTGGGCGTATTTGGTGTTGCTTTCGAGAAGATTCCTTTTGGAAAGTACAACGATACGAAGTTTTGGATTGAGCTCAGATAATTTAATGGCATAGGACATGCCTGCAATTCCTGAACCGATAACCAAAACATCTGTTAGCATAGATTTACTTTAGATCCAACATTCGTTGAATGGGTAGATAGGCATCACGTATCAGCTCGTCGTTTAATTGAATTTCTGGCTGTTCGTACTTTAAACACAGATAGAGTTTTTCCAGAGTGTTTAATTTCATAAAAGCACATTCGCTACAAGCACAGCTGTCGTCGTCTACAGGAGCTGGTATGAGATTCTTGTGGGGAACAGCTTTTCTCATCTCGTGAAGGATTCCCGCTTCAGTTGCTACGATATAAGTTTGTGCGCTGTCCTTTTGAACAAAGTTTAATAGACCTGAGGTAGAGCCAATATAATGTGCAATATCGAGTATTTGTGATTCGCTCTCAGGGTGAGCAATAAATTTTGCTTCAGGATATTCGATAGCTAGTTGGGTAATCTTTTCAAAGGAAAATGCTTCGTGTACAATACAAGAACCATCCCAAAGAATTAGATCTCTTCCCGTTTCTTTAATGAGGTATTTTCCAAGGTTTTTATCTGGAGCAAAGATCAATTCTTGATCCTTGTCAAAAGAGTTGATCACATCGACCGCATTGCTAGAGGTACAAACAATATCACTCAGTGCTTTGATTTCTGCAGAACAGTTGATATAGGTAACCACCTTTGCATTGGGGTGTAATTTCTTAAAAGCTGCAAAATCTTTAGGAGGACAAGAATCCGCAAGAGAGCATCCTGCTTTTAAATCGGGAAGTACTACTTTTTTTGTTGGATTGATGATTTTTGCAGTCTCGGCCATAAAGTGAACTCCTGCAAAAACAATGATGTCAGCTGTGACTTCTTTAGCTTTTTGAGCTAAGAATAAACTATCTCCGAGATAATCGGCAAGATCTTGAATTTCCTCGTTCTGATAATAGTGTGCGAGAAGTACTGCATTCTTAGATTTGAGCAATTGTTTGATCTCTGATTTTAAATCAATAGAATCAGGAATTGGTCGATCTAAATATCCTCTCTGTTCCAGCACATTAAGATTCATGGAATCGGTCTTAAAAATTTTGACTGCAAAGTTCGTGAATTCTTTAAGAACAAATCTATAAGGTTTCCTTAAATTTTGTTAGAAATCTAAACTTGAATTTAGAAGCAGTAGCCATTTGAGCTACTAAATCGATACTTTCTTCGCTGAGTTGCAAAACTCTTGGATAACCTCCAGTTGTTTGCCCATCTCTCATCAAAATAATCAGACTTCCCTTTGGGGTCAGTTGAACGGAACCAGCCATGACAACTGAAGTGAGTTGATCTATCTGATGTGGATCCAAATTGGGTTCTATTTGATAGGCCATTCGATCGTTGAGATGACTTACCTTGAATTCATTTTTGTGAAGTTGTTCTTTTTGAGAATCGCTTAAAGATTCAAATTCAGGGCCAGGATAAGCCTCTAAAAATCCATTAAAGTCTTTTGGTTTTGGCACTGCAAATACCTGAGGCTTCATGCATTTGTCAAGTAAGGGGAGCTCCATGCCGTCTTCTATTTTATAATAAGAGGTGACTCTTTTTAGAAGTGATCGACTTTCCAATACTTTTGGGGTTTGAATTCCTCCACAGACTGCTAAATAAATTCGGATGCCCTTTTTGAGTTTACCAAATTTTAGAACTTGATTGGATTTTACAAAGACAGCTTCTCGAAAGGGAATGGGCTCGTCGTCTAAAAATAACTCAAATTCTGCTCCTGCTGTAGCGATATAGGTGTCTGCTTGAAATTGGAGAACAGGACCCATCATGGTGATTTCAAGGCAGGCATCATCGAGCTGATTTCCCAGAAGGGAGTTAGCGGTTTTTAATGCCATTTGATCCATAGCACCTCCCTTAGGGACTCCGTATTCGCTATAGCCTATTCTACCTAAATCCTGAACGGAGGTATACATACCTGATTTGATAACTTTAATAGACATAGGGAGTTTTATCGAGTTGATAGATTTTTGTTTCTATTTGAATACTGATGAGTTGGTACTCGTCCATATTGATAGGATAAAACTGAATTTTATCCCCTACACTTACAAAACAAGGAGGATGATTTTCAACCTTAAAGAGATCTAATGGAGATCTTCCTATGAGTTGCCAGCCACCAGGACTTTCACCTGGATAAATACCTGTTTGCATCCCTGCAATCCCCACAGAGCCCTTAGGTACTTTTTCTCTTGGATGGATGAGTCTAGGGTGATAGAGTCGCTTGTCCAATCCACCTAAATACATGAAACCTGGAAGGAATCCTATTGCAAAAACAGTATAAGTGTTTTTGGTGTGAAGTTCTACTAATTCTTCAAGAGAAAGCTTTAGATCGTCACAGAGCTGTTCTTGATCTACTCCAAATAAAGGGTCATAACAAACAGGAATTCGAATGAGAGAAGATTTGTAGTTCCCTTCTTCTTTATTTTGATATAGTTTTTTCAACTCTTTTACAAGCTCTGAATAATCTTCAATATAAGATGGGAATTCCAGAAGGAGTTCGCTATAGGATATCACTGAATAGCTTTTGGGAACGTGTAATTCAATAGCTTTTTTGAACTCATTTATATCTTTTAATATAGCCTGGTCTATAAGATGAGGCCATTGAATGAGAACAGATCGCTCGTTGTATTGTCTATAGATTAATTGATAGCTCATTTGGAATAGCGTTCTTCTATAAATTGTAGTCTCTCTAATGCAAGAGGGTGATCTCCGTGAATGCAAAATGTATCTGCTTTCATAGAGATAAGTGTTCCATCAGTACATTGAACTTCTTGTTTTAATCGAATGGATTCTAGCTGATCGTATACAGCCACCAAGCTATCTTTTTCAGCATTAGCTAGGGCTCTTGATACCAATCGACCTTCTCGATTGTAATTGCGATCGATAAAGGCCTCAAAAGAAACTGGACGATTTGATTCCTTTGCTAAATCTGCTAAACTCCCGTTAAAAGGAGTATACAATGTCTTATGAGGATAGGACTTTATGATCTCTAAAAACCATGTACACAATTCCTCATTTACACATAAGTCGTTGTATAGGGCTCCATGCGCTTTGATGTGATTGTTTTCAGCTTTTAGTTTTGAAAGCTGATCAAAATAGAGGTCCAATTGTTGTCTCATACTTGAAAAGAACGCTTCTTTGTCGAGATTGATGGATACTCTACCAAAATTCTCAAAGTCTGGGTATGAAGGGTGAGCACCTACTTCAATTCCGAGATCAACTGCTTTTGAAAGGGTTTGATAAACACTATTTGAATCGCCAAAATGTCCACCACAGGCAATATTACAGGCCTGTATGTAGTTCATGATCTGTGATTCATTTTTGGAGCCTTCTCCTAAGTCGCAGTTGATATGTAGTTCGTTTCGATTCATTAAAATATACTGGAAAGTGTTTTAAAACTCATGAGTAAGCTTATGATAACGATTAAAATTCCCAATATATTTTGAACAATACCGTTTTTATTTTCCTTTAATAGTGAATTGTTGTTGACCAGCCATAGGATATAGATCGCTAAAATTGGCAGTAGGATACCATTGGTCATTTGAGCGAATTGAATGATGATCAGAGGACTAAATCCAAAGCCCAAAGAAAGCATTCCCAATATCAGAATCACTAAAGCGGTGTTTTTAAACTTTGGATGTGAAGGATCCACCTTCCAGTTAAAACACGAGTTAGCTACATATGCTGCTGCAATTGGAGCTGTTAATGCAGAACTAATTCCCGCTGCAAAGAGCCCTAAACCTATCATCGTCTTAGCAAATTTCCCATAGAGTGGTTCTAGGCCTGCAGCGATATCGATTACAGATTTTAGGCTAGTGGCATCAATAGCTGAGGCCGTTATCATAATCGATATGGAGATGATTCCTCCCAATCCAATAGCGATAAAGGTGTCTAAGCGGGCATATTTTATATCAGTGGGATCACACCAGTGTTCTTTAGCCATGGCTGCGTGTAAGAACAAATTATAAGGGACCACGGTGGTTCCAACAAGGGCAATGGCCGTAAATACAGTAGTGCTATCGAGATTAAATGAAATGAATCCACTAAATAGTTCGCCTAGATTTGGACCAGTAATGATGGCTGTGATTAAAAAGGAACTACTCATAAAAAGCACTAAACCTATCAAAATATTCTTAATATACTTCATCGATCCAAAACGCAGTAGGAGTGCTGTTGTGATTCCAATAACCCAAGGGTAGAAACTTGCGTATTTTTCAGTAAATAAGGCTTCTAGTCCCAAGACGGCGCCATTGAGATTTCCAGCTTCATAAGCCGTGTTTCCAATCACAATCGCTGAGAGAATTAAAAGGGTTACCAAACTTTTTAAAAGCGGATTTTTAATTTCAGTTCTGATGAGTTCTGCCAATCCTTTTTTGGTCACAATACCAATTCGAGCCGACATTTCCTGAAATGAAATGGCGATAATAATCGAAAGGACTAGTGCCCAGAGTAAGCTAAATCCGAATTCAATACCAGCTTTTGCACAAATGGTAACCGTCCCTGGTCCGATAAAGGCTGCAGTAATTAGGGTAGCAGGGCCTAGTTTAAAGCCTTTCTTCATAAATAATCTCTTTTAGCTTATCTTTAGGAAGTTAAATTACAATATCCTATGAAAAACTTAAAATCCCTCAGCTTAATCTTTAGTTTTATTTTGACGACTACGCTTTACAGTCAGTCTCATAGTCATATCAGCGCTCAAAAGAAAATTTCATATCCCGATATAGATGGCTATCAAACGCTGAGTTCTGATTTGCATATTCACACCGTTTTCTCCGACGGGAATGTGTGGCCTACAATCCGTGTTCAAGAAGCCTTATTAGAAGATTTAGATGTTATAGCAATGACAGAGCATTTGGAATACCAACCGCATCAAAAGGACCTTCCGCACCCTGATCGAAATCGTTCCTATGAAATTGCTTTAAAGGAAGCAGCGAGTCACAATCTCATTGTCATTCCAGGATCAGAGATTACTCGTTCAGCACCTGTGGGTCACAATAATGCCATTTTTATATCGGATGCTAATCCACTTTTAGATAAAGAAGATCCAAAAACATCTTTTAACGAGGCTAAAAAACAAGGAGCTTTTGTGTTTTGGAATCACCCGGCCTGGTACCGCCAAAGCTCCAAAGGAATTCCGATCTTTTCTGATTTTCAACAGAAAATGATCCAGCAAGGAAAACTTCACGGAGTTGAAGTGATCAATGAAGGAGCCTATAGCGAAGAAGCTTTTGCATTAGCTTTAGAAGAAGGACTGACTGTACTTGGAAACTCCGATGTACACGATTTAATCGGATGGGATTATTTAGACAAACATCAAACCCATAGACCCATCACCCTAATATTTTCAAAAGACAAGGAGCTCAAATCCATCAAAGAAGCGCTTTTTGAAGGAAGAACTGTTGCGGTTTTTAATAACTTTTGGGTGGGTAAAGAGGAATTTGTAATTCCGCTTCTCAAAAATTCTCTAAGTGTTGAAAATCCACATTATCTCGATCAATCAGAAGTGTTGGAATTGACCTTAATCAATCATTCGAGCTCTGATTTACTGCTCGAAAATCAAATGCCTTATTCCTTCTATTTCAATCCAAGAGTTTTTACGGTTCCTGCAATGGGAAGTATTACTCTTCAGATTAAAACACTTGAACAATTAGAGCGAATTGAATTGAAATTCAAAGCTCTTAAAGCTTACACAGCACCTAAAGATCAAGCTGTGGTGAGTTGGGAAGTGACAGTCGATTAGAGTTTGAACTTGTAAAACAAACCGATGATGTGATGGCGTTCGATGGTTTGGGTAGCTGTCATGTAAAAATACACGAATTTGAGTTGGTGCGCTCCAATCGGAAGATCGGTTTGTACGCCATAACGCCATTTTTTAATCCCTGAAAAACTAGGATCACCAATCGTTATAAAAGGTTCAATTAAAAACTCAGGATCGTATTTCCAATTGTCAATATGGAACTCAATTCCGTTTTTAAAGCGCAAGTATTTACTGCCAGGATCTGTAGATTCAAACTCATTGGATATTTGATAGCGCACTCTAGATTTAAACTTTATATCACCAAAACTCTTCTTGTAGTTCAGATCAGTATGAACTCGATATTGATTTTCAATTCCTTGCTGACCTCCATTGGTGTCGTTATTCTTACCAATTCTAAGACCGACTTCTAAGGAAAAATCTTTAGAGAGATCGTAGTCTAGATTATTTTCAAAAAAGTACTTATCTAATTCCTTGAAATCACTCTTCGATCGATATTGCAATCCTATCGTATTGTGGAGTTTTTCTGAAATTTGAAATTTGGTTTTAATGCCGATCCAAGATCTGGCCTCAGATACAGATTGAGCTAACAATAGGGAGCTGCTCCCTAGGAATAAGAGACTTAAAATTCGCTTCACAATTAAACTTTGAAGTAATAGGTTAATTTGACAGTTTTCGAGATCAAATCAATCTTTTGAATCTCAATTTTTTCAATGTGACAATTGAATTCCTTCTCTAGGGTTTCTTTGAGTAGCTGTTTTTTGTCGTGTTGAAAGAGATCTGAATAGGCTAGAGTGATCTCTTGGGGAAGTAATTTGGTTTTTTTCTTGTAAGTGTTTTCGATCACAAACAACATCAAGATTACAAATGCATTTGATAAAATCATTTCTAATGAACTTACCTTGTCATTCGATAATGCATTGATAATGGCAACTCCAATGACCACAAAAAGATAGGTCATTTCTTTGATTTGAATGGTGTGTGTTCGGTACCTGATGATTCCAAAAACGGCAAAAAGTCCAATGGCTAGTCCAATATCCAATTCGTTTTGTTTGAGAGAATAACACAGTAAAAATACCACCGTACTAATCATAAAGTAGGTGAACATATACTTGGAAGTCTCCGAATAACGATGATAGATAAAACGAATAATTATAATCGCAACAATGAGGTTAATCAGAAGTCGTATTGCTAAATCCATGGTAGTTAGTTGTTGTTGTTGTGATCTTCATTCGACTCTTGATCTTCTTCTAAAAAGCTCATATCAATTTCAGGAAGTTCGTAAATCCTTCCTGCTCGAACGGTATATGGTTTTTCAGGAAGTCCATCGAGTCGAATAAAGTTTTCGTAGGCGTTAAGAATGGGCATCGACTTAAATCGCTTTCCAAATTTAAAACTGGTTAAAAGTAGGGTCGAGTCAATTTGCTCGATTTCATAACGCTTTAATTTGTGAGGTCTTGCTAAGAGCTGTAGGCCTAAAAAAATAGTATCGGTTTCTTTTTCTGTTTTGTAGTAATAAGTAAACTCGTTTAACTCCTCGAGCGTATTTGGAGTTTTTGTGGGAACCAGACGAACGTAATCAGTGCCAAATATCCTTTGGTGTTCATCCTTTAACTCAATTCTAAAGCGATTTTGATCTACAAATTTTAAATGACCCCAAGAGGTTCCATCGACAATAATGCTGTCGTTTTCTAGCTTATAACTATGAATCGATTTAAAATTTTTAAAGTCGTAAATACTCAGATCGAACTCATTGAAATTAAGGACGGTAGTTCCATTTAGACTCACAGTTGCACTGTCTTTAGCGATGATCCATTTTCCTTTGAGTTCTTGTGCTTGTAACGCAAGACTCATAAAGAAGGAAAAAAGTGCTAGGGATAATTTCATGTTGCTAAATTACGAAAACTAAGAATTGAATTTACTTAAAAGAATGTTATAGATGTATTTTTCGATATTCGTTAGGACTATAGGTTGTTTGCTTTTTAAACTGTCTAAAAAAATTAGGGATGTTGTTAAATCCGCATTCATATCCAATCGATTGTACATCCTTGTCAGTTTGTAATAAGAGTTTGATGGCATTGTTGATTCGGTACTCGTTTAAGTAACTCACAAAAGTCTTAGAAGTGGTTTTTTTAAAGAATCTACTAAAGGAACTGGGGCTCATAAAAACAATTTGAGCAACATCTTCTAGACTGATAGGATCAGAATAGTTTTTTTCAATGTAGTTGAACACCTTATTGAAACGATCACTTTCTCGTGGATTGAGTAAAAAAGAATCTCCTTGGGCATTGAGAATGGTCTTCTGATCTGTCAAGGCCATTTCATTTAAGATTTCCATAAGCGAAAATATCTTTTTGAAATTGCTTTCATCCATTAAAAGAAGTAGGCGTTTTCCGATTCGATGTTTAAACTCTCGATCAAAAGCGATGCCGTTAGCAGCAAGATCCAGTAATTGTTTAATTTTTGAAAACTCTTTTGTTTCTTCAAGGGCTGTACCCAACATAGTCGACTTAAAATGAACGACTACTTCGAAGCGATCATTTTCAAAATTATTGGTGAACCCATGATGAGGGACATTGCTCCCTATCAATACCAGTTCTCCATCACTAAAATTAGAGAGGTGTAATCCAATTTTACGTCGACCGACACCATTACTGATGTAAACAATTTCAAATTCCTCGTGATAGTGCCATCCAGCATCCTGAGATCCGCGGTTGTACTGATCAAAATACATCACATTGACCGAGGCATCTGATTGGGTAAATTCTTTGTGAATTTTATGATTGATCATGATGAATTCTTGAGCTTAAAACCTGATTGTATACTTTTTTGTCATTAACATATACAAAAACGTAATTTGAAGCAAAATTAGACAATAATCAGCAAAAATCCATACATATTTCAGCTAATTCTCGCAGTAAATTTGTCATATAATTTAAAACTTAAAAGTTATGAGAAAGTTTTTATTGACAACCGGAGCCTTAGTAGCAAGTTTAATTAGCATTGCAGCGGTTCAACCTAAAGAAGAAACAAAAGTTACAACAGATTGCTGTAACAACCCTATAGAAGTTACAGCATCAAATTCAGCTGATGAGATCAGTATGGAGATTTTTGGAATTTGGCAAACCTTAGACAATGAGTTTGTACAAATTACAAGAGACATGGATTATAAGATTACATTTATGAGAGTGGCTAAAACGAAAGCTTTATTAGCTAAAGGATTTATCTCTGGAGATCAATCTACTTTATCGATTGAACGTACTTATCCAGTTGAAGAGACTTATAGTTCTCAATATGTGTTTTCTCCAAGTATGAAAACCTTAGTGATTATGAAGCCGAATTCAAACGAGGCTTGGGTACTTCATAAAGTACAGTAAAGATTTAAGAAATTACGTTAAAGTAATATTAGTTTGTTTGTTTGTAAGCGCCCCTTTTGGGGCGTTTTTTTTTGGATATTGATGAAGCTGTTTTCAATGAATTTTTATCTTTAAAACTATAGGTAATTATACTTTTTTTGCCTGAAGTTATACAATTCTTGTACGGCTGCTCAAAATGTATAATAAATGGTAAAAATTCACAGTAAGGACCTCGGTAGTCACAACTATATTTGTAGTATAAATAATGGCTGTCACACAATTCTTCAACTTCAAAACAGCCTTGTTTAGTTAGTTAATAGGAAAAATCTTTATAAAAGATTTTTGTTTAGTTTGTTTGTTTGTTATAACGCCCCTTTTCGAAGGGGCGTTTTATTTTAAGGCTTTTATGCAGTTTGAATTGAAGAAGAAGGGACTCAATTTGATAAAAAATTGCTCGATCTATTTGAAGACTTTGGTTAAGATAGTAGGTGTGTGCTATCGATGGAAATCATTTAAAAGAATTAAGAGCCCTTGATAGCATTGACATAGTCCAAGCAACGTTTTACTTCTTGAACAGCATCAGAGCCTTCTGGAACCTGATATTCCAATTCAATAGTAATTGGAAACTGATAGCCATTGTCGCGAATTAAATTGATCACATCGCCAATCGGAGTGTCTCCTGTTCCCCAAACTAAATTAGCACCACCATTGCTTTCTCTTTGGCGATCTTTTAAGTGCATACTAGCAATTAAATCGTGCTTGTCTTTGATGATTTGTAATGGATTTTCGTTTTCAGCTGCAATATAATGTCCAAAATCAAGATTGAGTCTGTTTGCTGAAGATTGGCTTAGTGCTGTGTCCCAAAGAGTTGGGGTTTGTTGCATATGACCATGGTAAGCAACTAGCATTCCTTCTTCCTCTCCGAGCTTACCTAAACGTGCAGTGTGCTCATCATCTGATGGGTGTTCGAGGGTAATATGAGTTGCTCCAAGAGCTTTGGCTGCTCTCATTCCATAACGGATATCATCGTCGGTATTGTCTTTTCCAAACACGCTAGGCTTGAATGCAAAGATGGAAATACCAGCTTGATTGTATAAGTTTTTCAATTCCTCGAATTTTCCAAAATTGACATTTTTACGCCACTCTTGAACTTCGAGATTGTAAGCTTTCATTTCTTCAGAAATAACAGCAGCTAATTCTTTTTCCTCATCGGAGAGTTCTTGTTTTCTCCACTGTTTGATCATCACCGAACGTTTAGCTGGATCTGTCATAGGGCTCTCTGGCGCCCCAGCATAGGGTTCTGCGTGATTTCCCATGAGTTCAACATTTTTAACTCCAGTTTGTTTGATGTATTCTAAGATGGCCAAAGGGCTTTGGTCTTCCATAGTTCTAAAGGAGTAGGTTTGCACTCCAATTACGATTTCTGGTTCAGATTGAGTGTTACAACTAGTTATAAGAGCAATTATTGCTAATACAAGAAATGATTTGAAACTATTTTTCATGAGTGGGTAGGTGTTCGTTTGTTAATTAGTTTGAATGACTAATATAAGGCTTTTTGTTGTTTGAAATTACTGAAAATGAGTATCATAGTTGAGGTCACAAATTGTGACTTCAAATAGAAGAATAACTGAATCTATTTTCAGTAGTAAAGAAAATTAAAAAAGTTGGAGTTTGATTTATTTGAACAGGAGATATTTTGTTAAGTCTAATTATAAAACAAATAACCGACTCATACTATTGAGGAAGCTTTTCGGCTGTGTAGCAGGAACAAAAAAAATGTCGAACCTTACAGAAGAATTAATTAAGTTTAATTTATTATCTTCGTGATACTATCATATGATACTATGATTAAATGAAACCACCCTATAAAATAACAGATAAAATAATTCGATTAGTAGCTTCCATTTCAGAGAGATTGGGAGAAATTAATGCAATACACTTAAACAAACCGCCAACAAAACTTCGAAAAAAAAACCGCATTAAAACAATTCAATCTTCTTTAGAGATTGAGGGCAATACATTAACCGAAGATCAAATAACAGCTATCATTGAGAACAAGAGGATTATTGCTCCAGAAAAAGATATTCTCGAAGTACTTAATGCGATTAAGATTTATGATCAACTCCATACTTTAAATCCAAATAATATTAAAGATTTAGAAAAAGCACAAGGAATTTTAATGAAGGGCTTAATTGAAAATGAAGGAAAGCTCCGTGTTAAAAATGTTGGTATTGTTCAAGGTTCAAAAATTAAACACTTGGCTCCAGATGGAAGTATGGTCAAAGGGTTAATGAATGATTTATTCAGTTATCTGAAAAATGACAATGAACTCATACTTATCAAAAGTTGTGTGTTTCATTATGAATTTGAATTTATTCACCCTTTTATAGATGGAAATGGGAGAATGGGAAGATTGTGGCAGACTTTAATTTTAATGCAAAAATATCCAGTGTTTGAGTTTATACCAGTAGAACACCTTATTAAGATAAACCAAGAGGAGTATTACAAAGTGCTGGAACAATCTGATAATTCAGGGGAATCTACGCTGTTCATTGAATGGATGCTCCAAATACTACTCCAAGCATTAGAAGAGCTCCTTAAAACGCAAAATAGAAACTTAACAGTAAAAGATAGAATTGAACTATTCAAGGTGATAATTGGTAAGCGAGAATTTTATCGCAAAGAATATTTGCAGAATTTCAGAGAAATAAGCACTGCAACAGCTAGTAGGGATTTAAAATGGGCTGTTGAAAATGAAATTCTAAAGAAATCTGGAGAAAAGCGATTAACTACATATCAATTCTTTTAGAATTTTAGATTTAAATGGTATTAAAAACAAAACCCCCAACCAAAAAGGTTGAGGGTTCAACTGTGTAGCGGGAACAGGACTCGAACCTGTGACCTTCGGGTTATGAGCCCGACGAGCTACCAACTGCTCCATCCCGCGATATGTTGTTTGTGAGAAAGGATTCCGACGAGCTACCTC
>JABXHN010000001.1 GCA_013373635.1 Flavobacteriaceae bacterium | reverse complement strand
TGGTTTAAGGCTCTGGTCTTGAAAACCAGCGTAGGGGAAACTCTACCGTGGGTTCGAATCCCACCGCTTCCGCCAAACTTCAGGGCTCCTATTTCGTGCCCGAATGTAAACATAACCGAGCTTTCCGCGGCCGTTTGCGTGTAGCGCTAGACTCGAGTTGCAGCTATCTAGCTGCGACAGTCGTTGTCATTTTGTCGGAGCCAGGATATGTCGATTTCTGTTGCGTCGCGTGATTTACGGCTCCGAAAAATGAGCGGCGGAGTAGGCGATCTTTTCTGGCCCGCCATCAGGTAGAAAGCCAAGGCTTCCCCTTTTGTCTATAGACGCATGGTAAGATACCAGTCCATGACAGGCGGATGCTAAGCTAAATTGGTATTTTTATCAAGCGCAATGGCTTGTTTTGGCGCGATATTCCTGTCGCCTATGGTCCAAATAAGATGCTCAACAGCGAGTGAAAACGCTGAAACGAGAAAGGCACCTTCACAGAAATAACGGTCGGTTAGCCTATCGAACACGGTGAGAAAAAAGGCTGTGATGATCAACGCGACCTACTTATAAGGCAAACCGCATCTCGAATAGCGTGGCCGCGAGGATGGGGGCGGCCGCTTGATCAATGAAACAAGAGCAGTATGAATACAGTCTTGCGTTTCGTTTGTGAAATCCGAAGGCGACGGCTCAGCCTGTTTGTCACTGCTGGGCAGTTCTGCGACTAGATCAGATCGGTGTGCGGTCGATACTAAGCGTTCGCCTAAGGTCGCGTGGCTGCTCGGGGACCGCGGCTATGACGCCAATTGGGTCCGAGAAGCGTTGTATGACAGGGGGATGCAGGCCTGATGCAACACAATACGTCCCTTAAATATGATAGAGCTGTTACAAATGCTGCAACCGGATCGAGCTAACGTTCGGCAGGCACAAAGACGATAGACGTGCTGCGACCCGCTATGGCCGATCTCCGAAAGTATGGCTCTCGGCCATCGCCTTGGCGGCTCTTATCATTTATTGGTCATATATTCTCCGAGTTAGACAAGAAAGGTGATCAGATATCTGAATATCTGGCGGAGCAATGCAGGGCGGTCGATCTTTCAATTTTTCTTTCGACAAGTGCCTTTGAAGTGCCTTTGCGCAGATTGGTGCCTCTATTATTAGGGTGACTGTCACTGTTTCGGTAGAGTTTGTTTTTCTATGACGGGTTGGGGGATCACTTTATTGTGGGTGATTGACCAAATTTCGGAGCAAGTGCAGTGGCGATGGGTAGTACTAAATTTCGCGATGTGTCCGTCGTCAGGATTTTGGGGACCAGGATCGGCCTAATCTGAGAGAGAGTTTGGCTCATCTGGTCGGCCTAATTATGTTGCGTGCTTTCTATGATGCAAGTGTCGCGTTTCGAGGGTCTTTCTTTTGATCCTTTCACCTTGTTTTAGAATGGCTTTTCCCAGCCGAAGTAGACGTCGGCCGGTGTGACGTTGTTGGTGCTCTCGTGATAGCGCTGGTGATTGTAGTGATCGACAAAGGCCGTGATCTGCGCTTGGAGATTGCTAGGCAGGAAGTAGTTTTCCAGCCGGATGCGGTTCTTCAAAGTTCAATGCCAGCGTTCGATCTTGCCTTGGGTTTGCGGATGATAAGGCGCACCACGAGAGTGCTTCATGCCTTTGTTTTGCAACCATTCTGCCAGATCGCACGAGACATAACTGGATCCGTTGTCGCTGAGCAGACGTGGCTTGTGAACATCAGAACTTGATCGCAGCCAGATGCCTGCAACGCCAAGTCCAGCGTGTTGGTCACGCCTTCAGCCCGCATGGTCGTGCAAAGTTTCCAAGAGACGATGTAGCGGCTGTATTCGCCAAGATCAGTGCTGAGGTAAAACCAGCCCCATCCCATCAGGTTGATATAGGTGAAGTCAGTTTGCCAAAGCTGATTGATGGCCGTCGTCCTGTGCTGGAACTCATTTGCCGCCTTGAGCACAATGATGCAGGACTGGTGATCAAATCATGGGCCCTCAGTACGCGATATACAATAGATTCCGAGACAAAATACCGTTCTTGATCCGTAAACGTCGTTGCCAATTCGCGCGGCGACAGCTCTGCCTCTTTCAAGGCGAGGTCGACAACCTTGCGCTTCATCTCGTCAGGAACACGGTTCCAGACCTGCTTCGGCTTGGGAGATTGATCCTGCAATCCAGCCTCACCGCGTTGCAAATAACGATCATACCAACGGTAGAATGTCGTCTGTGGGGTTCCCAGTTTGGCCAAAGTCTGACGCGCTGGCAGTTGACTTTCTTCGACCAGCCGGATGACCTCCAACTTCTCTGATGCAGGGTATCTCATTCGTGGTCGCCCCCATCCCCGCGCATGTTTTCTTTGAGAAGACGCAGTTCAAGCGTCTGCTTCGCAATCACCTCTTTGAGATCCTTTGCCTCGCGGCGCAATTCCTTGACCTCATCAGTGTTTGCAGCGCGCGCCGTATCCCCAGCAAGCCGCTTCTCACCTGCTTCCATGAAGTCCTTTGACCACATGTAATAGATACCTTGGGACATCCCTTCGCGACGGCACAGTTTGGCAATGCTGCCAGCTCATCCAAAACAATCCGGATCTTCTCTTCAAATGAATAATGCTTGCGCGTTGCACGCTTGATGTCTTTGACGATCTTCTCGCCGAGGCTCTTAGCTGTCTTTCTCATCTCCCACTCCTCGGTGGCCACGATGAGTGACAAACCCTCTCTTAGAAAATGACTCTATTTGGACCCTTGGGGGCTGACGTCAGACAAGGAATGTGTCCGTATCGACATGACCGATCCGCTTCTCATGAGAGATCAGCAGACTGTATTCTATAGCTCATTCAAGTCTCTTAAATTCGGTGAGGGGTAGCTCAGTTTTTTTCCCAAGTCGATCGCCGTCGCTTCGAAAATAACCAACACGCGGCGCGCGCCAACCGCGACTGGATTAATTTCTATAGCCGTCGCCTTCATCAAGCGTATTATCCATTCCAACGCCTGCAGAATCACTCGGATTAGTGGCAAAACCTTAGCAAATTTGGCGTGTCATCACAGACCGCCGGTCTCATGGTCGATCTGCTTCGAGCGCTTGCCCCTTGACCATTTCACTGTCTTGAACATAGTCAAGAGGTCTAGCACTGCCATAGTGCAGTCATTTCAGGAACTAGCTTTTGTTATATCGATTTTCATTCACGACTTTGTTGGTTGCAGCGATCGCTTGTATCCTCGTTTTTCAGACTATGTTGCTTTTTGCGGCTCCTAGCCTCGAAAAAGACCAGCTTTCCCTGATCCTGTCGGCGCTGATCTGCGTTCTGGTCGTCATCATCCCGTCTTCCAACGGCGATCTGCTCGCACCGCCGCAATTGATGGCCTCATTGGCTTTGCTGTTCTTCCCGGTTTTTTCGCTATTTTACCTGCAGGTTTCTGAACTGGGAAAATGGTACCAGCAATTCTTTTCGGTCTCGGATTTCTCGCACAGCCTCGCGGTCACGACATATTTCTCGGTTTTACCGGTCCCCCTTTTCCAACTTGGCTTTCTGATGGGGCAGTTGCGTGAGGACACCGTACCGAGGGTCGCCCAGTCGCGCCAGTTTGTCCCCACGGGCGTTGGCATCATCATGCTAGTGGCGGCCATTTGCCTCGGCTTTCTCGGTATGTTGGCATATGCGCTTAGTATCGGTGGGATCGACGCGGTGCTGAACCAGAT
>JABXHN010000031.1 GCA_013373635.1 Flavobacteriaceae bacterium | reverse complement strand
ATTCAACCGTAATTTCAAATCGCTCGTGTAGCCTATGTATCGCTTATTGTCTTTCTCACTATGGAGAACATATGTGTAGTGCATATTCCTAATATACGATTTGAAATTATTCCATCGGGTGACATTCATAGTGTTTAGCGTAATACGGAGCTTGCGGAGTATTTAACATAAGAACAGTTCTCGGACTGCGTAGCTGTACGATAACGAGAGTTCTTATGTTAAGCAAAACACGGCCTTCACCATCAACCATCTGTTCTCTTATTCCATAGCCAATCAACCATGAACCCTCAGGAACTCAACAGACCGCATTACCAGGAAAAAGCCAATGCTCTATTTTTCTGTGTATGCCCTGTGGTACAGATTGTCTTCAAATATTCGATTCTCAGGCGTTAGGATTTTCAGCCTTTAAAAGACATGCTGCCTGCGCTTTGTTGGTGCTGTCCTGGACTGTAGCGCATTAGCTGAGTGTGTGCTAGTCTGAGGCTTTTCTTATTGCTGTGGCTGAATTATGGAACGTCATTGCGATCCCGAGGATTCGGGAGCGGCAATCTCCATACAGCTTTGTGGATTTGTCTTCATGATGCTCGCCCTGCAGGCCGGCCTCTCACTAAATTCATTCACTGAATGAATTCTTAACGCTCAATCCCACTCAAGCCGCTGGGCTCAAACCTTTTTCATTGATAAAAAAGTAAACAAAAAATCTGGAGAGAATAAAACGGCCAACAGCAGCCCCGCTATTCTCTCCGGCCACCCGCCTTTCTAGATAGTTTTTCTATTTAACATAATCTAGGGTTCGATGCCGATAAGGACTAAAGGTACAGCAGGTACACCTCTGCCTTGTCTAGCTAAGTCATATAGAGCTCCTTCATAATATCCTGGACCAGATGACATTTCAGATTGCATTGACTTCATAGGTAATATTTCAACTCCCACTTCAATTGAATTTCCTACATAAAAAGCTAAATGCTTTACAAATAGATCGTATGCGATGAAGCTGTACTTTCCAAATTGAACTTCAATTGCAATTCTACTCTTCATAAAGTCCGTCTGATTGTAGGATCGAATTGGAGCTTTTCCCTCTTTTTCAATCAAAGCTTTTTGATCAGAAGCTGGAAGAAGCAGGGTTTTGGTAATTAAGTCATAATCATCTGTAACCCAATATGATGTTCTACTTTCAGCCCAACCTAGTGTTTCAAGCTCCTTTTCGAATTTCTTATTCAGATCAATTGGACTAAAAAGCTTTTTACCTTTCATTGTTTTTTCTTTACTGACCTTCGTACGGAAATCTTCGGCCTTGATGTTATCAATTACATCAAGAATTTCAGTCCAAAGTTCCTTTTGATGATATTGAATCCATTCAAAACCATTAAGGTGAGAGTATTGTGCTCCTATTTTCATTTTTCGAGAGATTGAAGAAGTGGTTCTAGGCTCAACTCCTCTCCTTTGATTATTGTATTAAAGATTGATCCAATCAGTAATCCAGTAACAATCACATTGCTGTTCTCAATAAGCTTTTTATTCGCTTCAAAAAATCCATGATCAATGATGCTTTTCAAGTGCCTTATATTACTCTTGGGAGATTGCTCCATTAGGTTTAAAATAATCCGAGCGAATTCACCCAAGCGATCTACAACGCTGATTGGACTCGTTTTAGTTCTATCTCGATTTGTCCAATTTTCTTGTAAATCTTCTATATCAAGTTTTTGTACATAACTTATTGTACTCTCCACAACTGAAACTAATCCTGCTATTTCTATAATTTCTAGTGCTTCCCATAGTTCTAAGAACAGTTCTTTATCTAAAGACAATTCTTTGATTGATTTCGAGTTTCCATAGAAAAAATTGACTCGCCAGAAGACTTTTTCTATTTCCTTGTTTGCTTTATTTCTTAACTCAAATCTAACTCCGCTTCCTAATCTAAGGTAAGGTATAGCTAACCAGAAAGATCTACTCCAAGTGAAGTTAGATCCTTTGTTCTCTGGTTTGATGATTCTAGGAAGGTTTTTGAAATTATTGACAATTTCCCCCTTACTACGCGCCTCTTTCAATTCTGAAATGGGAGTTTCTAACATGCTATTTGCTATGTAATATGTCAATAATGGAGGTACAGCGTTGCCTATCATTTTTAGCTTTCCTCCATACGAATTGCTATAGTATTGATAGTCAGATGGAAATGTTTGAATACAACCTCTTTCTCTGACTGTTAAACGCCTATAATGCTTAGGTTCAGTTTCAATTATTATGCTTTCTCTCGAGACCCTCGTACATAGTGCGGTAACTGTTCTTGAAGGACGGTCTAATGAATCTGGAAAGGACATTCGATTATAAACAGGATGATGTGTCTTTGAATCCTTATTGATTCTTTCTTCTTCCCATGACAGTGGGGACTCTCCAATATTATCTGTTAGATTTTCTATTTCATGCCCATAAACTGGGTCTTTCAAAGGATTATTCATTAGACCTTCTACGACATCTCTTAAAGTTCTTGAAGGAGTTACCTCTTGATAAGAATCAAACAGTTCAAAAGGAAAACATCCCGCTATCATCCTCTTCCTACTTTGTGGAACTCCATAATCTGCTGAATTATAGGTTTTTATTACTCTAAACTGACTGTCGAACAAATGTGAGAACCGGTCTAGAGAACCGCCTTTGAGTATTTCCCTTTCAAGAATACCTGCTACTCGCGGGACATTTTCCATTGCCCAGTATTTGGGTTTGATATAATCTACAACCTCTAGGAACTTATATACGTCAATTATCCCATCTGCTATATCACCGTTTCCCCCTCTATTTGCAAAAGAGAATTGAGTACATGGAGGACTGCCTACAACAAAATCTATTTCGTCAGGATTCGGTAAGTCTTTGACTAAATCTAGCTCACGAATATTCTTTTCCGTATGATCAGTACCAAAATTTTTATTATGTGTATAATTGGCATCCTTCCACCATTCGTAAGATGCAACAACTTCAATACCAGCCATTTTAAAACCGAGAGTCCACCCTCCTATTCCGCTATAGAGATCTATTGCTTTCATAATATTCAAAATTTCAAATCGGTTTGTTGAGAGTTTTTTTGTCTACCATAATGAACCTTAGCTTCTGATGCTTTTAATATCTCTTCGTATTTATTCTCATACATTAAGATATTGGCTATCTCATCACTTAGATGAATCTTCTTTAACTCTATTTCATCAATGCCGAATAATTCCGATACTTTGGATATTATCTCGGGTATTCGCTTTTTGGGAAACTTATTTTCATTCTCCATTCTGCTAAGAACAGAGACATCAATATCAAGTTGATAGGCAAGCTTTCTTTGAGGCCATCGCCTTTTTTCACGTTCATCTCGAATCAATTGACCTAGAGAAATCATATACTTAAAGTAACTTGAAAAAATATATTTTGACAAAAAAAATCAAAACAAAAAAATTCAAGAAGGTGAGGCTTTAATTATTGCTTCATAACACATGCTATGCTCGGAGGCTATCTGCACCAATTCCAATGAGTACTAAGGGGCAAGGATTACCGACACCACGATTAATTCTCAAGTGAAGTTTTCCCATATGTGTAGTAGTACTGCCAAACTTTGAGGTATATATTTTCCTAGCGATTGTCGGATAAGATTCTTCCATTGGAGCCTCTAGCATCTTCTTGATTATTGATTGATCCTTGATAGACAAACTTATATGCGCAAGAATATCTTTAACTGTATCAGGTTGAGTCTTTTCGAGAAACCTAAGGAAAACATGATAAAGTGCTGTTTGTAAAGACTCTCCTCGAGTAATAATGACACCCATCGAAATCTCACCAAGCTGGTGAAGCTTCCTGAAATTCTCTAAATCTCTATCGAAAAATGGATCCTTATTATTCCATTCGATTTCCAAACCAATGTTTCCCTTGTCGAACTCTTTGTAATGGTCTATTTCATGACTTTCAGAAGAAAGCACCCGATCTCTTACTCTTTGTTCACTTTTGATATTGATCTTATTCCAACCGTGTTCATATAAGTTGTCTCTAAGCCTTTGAGTAATTGAGCTTAAGCCACCACCGCCCTCAACTATTTGGCTTTCATCTATCCAAAAGTTGGAAAGTATTTGCTCCAGGTCACTTACTGCCTTGGTGAAGTGGTCTCCAAGTATGGAGTCAGAAAATCTAGTGAAATAGATTTCATACCCATCAACTGAAATTACATCCGGGTTTGTGTAATACTCTGGCATGTTTGGTACTGTATACTATGTAACTTAATACAATTCAATCATGATAATGCATAATAGGGGCTGAACATTAAAGGTCTCGCAGTGCGAGACCTTTATCCTGGTTATTTTTTCTTAGACAACACTCCCGTTGCCAAGAGCATCAGAACTACAAAAGCAAGAATCTGCTTCCAGCTAATTCTGACCCTAAAATTTAAAATCATTACATGAATTTAAGTTTTGCTAAGACAAAAAACTACTGTCTGTTTTAAAAACTGTTATACGATTAACTCATTTAAGTTCAGTACTAATTAGCCATTATAGCTATTCCCTGAATAATACCACTGAGTTTAGAGCGGGCATCAGAATCATTATATACACCCTCTACCCCTTCTGAAATTCCTTGGCAGTCATAATTCTTACAGATTTCCAAAGCTCTCTCATAACTTCCAGGATAAACAACTTTATGAGTTTCTAAAAAAGACAAAGCGGCCTGAATAAATCCTCCACTCGAAGAGAATTCCTCATATTTCTGTGCTAATAACTCTCTAGCATCTTCTGATATATCGTTCATTAATTTCAGCTTGCTAAAGTAATATCCTGCAAACATTGCAACTGTGAGAAGAATTAATGTGTAAATGAACCTACTAAGTTTTGTCTTAACTACTTTGGCGGGAAGAGCGGTTTGCACAACTGCAAGTACAAAAGCTATAATGCCAATGATCTCGTAATAACCCATATTATTCATTTTAGGAAGTTATGAGACTAAATCTAACTAATTCCATCGTTTTGTCATTCCAAATGCCACACACATGCGCCAGCAAACAGTGTCACATAAGTGCGCCACCACCCCTACAAGCTGGCTACTCGCTAAATTGATCTACCAGATTAATTCTTAACGCTCATTCCTCCTCCTGCCTTTCGTTTAGGCAATGGCTTGATAATCCCAACATGTATCGTGGGCAGAATATTAAACTTGTCCTGTAAAAAGGTTGTCTGTGGGGAGCCTTAATTCACAGTCAATTGGAATCCTTTGGTTGAGCTCAGGCAATCGTAATAACCAAATAGGTCTTCCGACTCACATAGATACACCTCAATGGTAAAATGGAAGGTCCCTGCGCTTCTGGGAATGCCGGAAAGTCTTCCATTATAGTTAAATGACATGCCCGGTGGCAGGTTTCCACCTACAAAACGATAATCCTCGAAAATTGGAGAACAGTCAGATAAAGAAGCCTCAATATGCTCATCGTAATCGGCATTCAAAGTAGCGTCCGGCAAAACTGATGGGCTAAATTCATCAATTTCACAATCGCAGCCCATGATGATAACTGATAGAATGAGTATCAGCGCTTTAGAAAAGTTGTTAATGATTCTTGCCATGACTAAAATTTATAATTTATGCCTAAACCAAAATTGATGGATGAAGTACTTTGACTAGAGTTTAATTGATCGGTTGTCGAGACATCGACATTTGAATTCATGAACATACCGGAAAGTACCAGGTCTATTTTTTGAGAAATAGAGCCCACCATTTCCGCCCCTAATGAGTAAGAGAATGAGGGTTTAGTAGTAAAAAAGTATTCCTGCTCTAGCAAGAGCACTCTTTGGTCGTCAAATACTTTAATCTTTAGAGGGTCGAAATTGGCGTACATAATACCAAAGCTCGAGGTGATATTATACTTGAGCCAGCCTGATATGTTCTTACTAAAAACTGGCCCTAGTCCAATCATTAATGGCTTATACCTGGAGCCTGAAACTGCGGTGAGCACTCCCCCGCCTAATTCTGCATTAAAAGCTTGTGCTAAAGCCTGGCCATCTATCTTATTAATCTGTTGCGAAAGCTGAAAATTAACCGATAGCCAATCGGGCCAGTTTTCTGACCTTGCCCTACTCATGAAATGAAACCCCACTCCTGTTTTGGCGAAACCTCCATTTTCCAGATCCTGAGAAGAATATTCACCCACAGGAATGCTCACGGAAGGCATAAAAGTGAATTCCTGAGCTTGTATGGGATTATGGCATATAATTCCGCCATAAATAATTAGAGCGAGAATAATTCGGATATATTTCATTGGCTGCGATGTTGTTTTACAAATAGGTTCAAAAAAGACTATAGGTCAAGTCAATTGTGATTTTTTTCTAGATACTAGTGTTTTACTGGGTTTTAAATACAAATATCTATGCTTGTGGTTTTGCTGATATGACCATAAGGAATCATAAGCCCACCAACATATCCAACAGCTCTGGTTGGGGGAACATATCGTATTTATCGGTTCGGGTATTGGTGTGAGTCCACATGCCTTT
>JABXHN010000007.1 GCA_013373635.1 Flavobacteriaceae bacterium | reverse complement strand
CCGGTAGAGGAGCGGGTGAAAGACTTGCTTTCCCGCATGAGTCTGGAAGAAAAAGTGCGCCAGATGGATATGTACAACGGTGCCGACCTGAAAGAAAACAATGCCCTGAAGCTGTCGGCCGTGGAAGAAACCTTCAATGATGGCCTGGGCGTAGGCTCTATTCACGACCTGTACCCTAGAAACGCCAAAGACATTAACGATCTACAGAAGCACATCATCGAGCATAATCGCTGGGGCATTCCGGCCATTATCTTCTGTGAGTTTCTACACGGTTACACTGGTGAAGGAAGCACTGCCTTTCCTATGAATATCGGCCTGGGAGCTACCTGGGATGCTGATTTAATGAAAAGAGTAGGCCGGGTCATCAGCATGGAAGGCCGTGCGCATGGCGTTCATTTTGGTTTAGGTCCGAATTTGGATTTAGGGCGAGAACCACGCTGGGGGCGAATTGCTGAAACCCTGGGAGAAGACACGCACTTATCCGCTACTTTGGGAACGGCCTTGGTTCAAGGAATTCAGGGAGATGACCTATCGAAGAATACTTCCATGGTAGCCGAACCGAAGCACTTTGCAGTGCATGGTTCGCCAGAAGCTGGAGGCAACTCAGGGCCTATTCTTTACGGAGAAAGATCAGTAAGGACGGACTTTTTACCGGTATTTAGAAAGGCTTTTCAGGAAGGTGGAGCACTAGGTACCATGGCTGCTTATTCGGAGATTGATGGAATTCCCATGGCCTCTAATCAGCATTTACTGACTGAGATTTTGAGAGACGAATGGGGCTTTAAAGGCATTGTGGTGTCCGATCTGGGTGCCATTCGCTTTTTGCAGACCAGCCACCGATCTACCTCATCGCCTAGAGAGTCTATCAAAGCAGCGATTACTGCGGGAGTTGATATGCAGTTCTACGATTTCCCGAACAAGCAGTATCAGGAGACCATTATCGATTTGGTGAAATCTGGTGAAATGGATGAGGCTTATGTAGACAGAGCCGCCTCAGGTGTTTTGCGATTGAAGTTTATGCTCGGCCTATTCGAGAATCCATACACCACGCAGGCTTTGATTGACGACAGACATCATTCTGAAGGCAATCAGCAAGTGGCTTTGGAAGCTGCGCTGAAGTCTATGGTATTGTTAAAGAATGATAATGATCTGCTTCCGCTGGATAAAGCCACCAAAAAAGTGGCCGTATTAGGCCCATTGGCCAATGAATCGGTTTTGGGTGGATATTCGGTGAGAGGAGCCAAAGCCATCACCGTTTATGAAGGTATTAAAGAGTATTTGGGTAGCTCAGCGACTGTGGAATACGAAGAAGGCGTGCCATTGATTTACAAAGGACAGACAGTGCCTTCTGCTAATCTTTTGACGCCTGATAAATCTCAAAAAGGACTTAAAGCTACCTTCTTTAATAACCGCGATATGGAAGGCGAACCTGTATTGACAAGAATAGATGAGGAAGTTGGCTTTCAGTGGGAAGCTTCTCCGGGTACTGGCGTCAATGCCGACCATTTCTCTATCCGCTGGGAAGGCTGGTTGGTACCAGATACCGACTTTGATGGTTGGATTGGCGTCAGCTCAGATGATGGCGTGCGTCTGGAAGTAGATGGCCAAATGGTGATTGACAACTGGCGCAAAGGCGCGACCAATATTGAAACAGCACCGATGAACTTTAAGGCCAGGCAAGCCTACAAAATTGTACTCGATATGTGGGAGGGAGGCTATGGTGCCAAGGCTTATCTGCTCTGGAACAAAGAAAAGCCGGACTATTCCAAGGCGGTAGAACTCGCCAAGTCATCTGATGTAGCCATTATGGTCTTAGGTGAAACGCCTGAACTAGTAGAAGAAAATAAGGATGTAACCAGCCTTGATCTCTACGGTTTGCAGGAAGACCTTTTGAATGAAATTCTAGCTACAGGAACTCCTATGGTAGCGGTAGTTTACAATGGCCGACCACTAAGCATTAACGCCCTACAGCAAAAAGTACCGGCTATTGTGGAAGCTTGGTTTCCCGGAGAAAAAGGTGGACTGGCTGTAGCGCAGACCTTATTTGGAGATTATAATCCTGGTGGTAAACTACCCGTTACTTTCCCAAGAAATGTAGGCCAGCTACCGATGTATTACAGCGCTAAACCTACGCGCAACCACCGCTATGTGGATGAGAAAATCACTCCATTGTATCCCTTTGGTTATGGACTTAGCTACACCACTTTTGAGTATAAAAATCTAAAAGTAGAAACTACAGGTGATGCCAACGTGACTATTACCGTACAACTCACCAATACTGGAGACCGTGCCGGAGAAGAAGTGGCTCAGCTCTATGTAACCGATGTGTACAGCTCGGTAACCACTTCCATTAAATCATTGAAGGCCTTTGAAAGGGTTTCTTTGAATCCCGGACAATCCACTACTATTACCTTCCAGCTACAACCTGAAGACCTAGCCCTATGGAACCGTGAAATGAAAAGGGTAGTTGAAGCCGGTCAGTTTAAAGTACAGGTGGGTGGTAATTCAGCAGAGGGTTTAAGAGAGAGCTTTGAGGTGAAGGAAGATGTGAGGTTGGGGAATTAGTTTTAGCCCCCATCTCTTCTCTTCCCCCGAGGGGGAAGACGGTACAAAGTGTAACTAGGAGCACCATCATTTAATTCTAGCAGAATGTGCTGTCCCTCTCCAATGGGGAGGGATAAAAGGGTGGGGCTCTTTTTCCGGCCCTTTGGAACCGTGAAATGAAAAGAGTAGTAGAAGCCGGTCAGTTTAGAGTACAAGTAGGTGGTAACTCAGCAGAAGGCTTGAGGGAGAGCTTTGAAGTGAAGGATGATTTGAGGTTGGGGAATTGACATTTGTTATGAGAATCAAAACATACTATCGATTTTGGCATTGAGGCGTAATTCTCAGTTTAACTCTTTTAGAATTGTGGTTTTTATTTCTAATAGTTCAGGAATATTTGCGACTTCAAGGTCTTGCAACATGTTTAAGATATTTTCCTTGTTTTTGACCTCAATTTGAGGGACAATTCTATTTAAAAGCTCTTTTCCAGGAATAAATTTTAAGCAAGCTAGGATGTTTTGTTCGCTACCATTTTTGTTTAATTCATTAATGCTATTTTCAATTTTATCGATCACTTTTATAATTGATTCATCACTCATGTATTCCGCGATCCAATTAACTTGAGAATCCCTATTAGATTGAATCTTATCAATAAAATCCTCTCTTGATGTAATCTGAGCAACCTCTTTACGAGGTAAGGATAATGCAATGGATCTAGTTTTCTCCCTTGCAATTTGACGTGCCCAGATTTTAAACATTAGCTCATTATAAAGCTTCAAGATTGTTTCTGTCACCAACTCCCTACATTGACCAATAGGTTTTTTTAATAAGTGGGCGATTATCTCAGGTAAGCACAAATAGGATTCACATTCATCTAAGTTCAAACGGTAATAGGATGAGTCTTGATTGTTCTTTCCATCTCCATCAACAATTCCGAGTACTTTAATTTTGTCACCAAGAACTCTACTCAATTGTGGGAATGATTTTGATGCCGCAATTACAGAATGACAGTTTTTCACAGCAAATACTCCAATTTTCTTATCTGCTAAAATCCACCGGTAAAACGACTCATCAAACTTACTAGCATCTTCTCCCTCACATAAAATTACCTTTGAATAAGCTAGTATACTAGGTAATGAACCCAAGAAATCATCTAGCTCTGGTAGTAGTTGCAGATCAGATTTATTGAAAAAGCTGGGTTCACAAATCTTACTTAGAATACAGGTTTTATCAATTTCATCTCTAATGGAAAAAAGAATATTGTGCGTAGCATAGATAAATCTGGTATCTGGTAGATAGGCTTCAATTGATTCCCAAAATTTTACCGCCAATTTCGGGTTCAAGTTTAACTCTGGTTCGTCAACTACAATAAGGGTTGGAGCTGATGGCTGGTTTAGCAAGTCGCACAATAATGCAAGGCACTGCTTTTCTCCGTCAGATAGTTTATTAATTGGATAGGAGTCTTCTTGTATTGCATATATTTCATCCTTTGACTCTTCAATCATTAATGATATTTCTGGGAATACATCATTAAATAACTCAAACAATTTATCCAATTGAGTCTTAGGGATATCTGTGATTGCTTCACCGGTTAATTTTTTCTCTCGAAGGAATTTTAGGTCAGCATCGGCAGCTTTTTTGTATAAAACTCCTATTAATCGCGCCAGTCTTCCACTGAGACTTTTGGTGTTTTGATCCTCAATTTCTTTTTCAATCCTTTCTAATGGATCATGCATCATCATATTGCCAAGTCGTCCAGGTAGTTGTATTGTTCTACCACCTTCCACATATATTACTCGTAGTGATGACTTAAATTTTTCAACAATCTGTTTTAAAAATGTACTCTTACCAGAGCCATTTGCACCAAGTAATATATTTATCCGTTGGTCTTCAAAATTCTCGATTATCTCATCTAACATACTCACTCTTGTTTACAAGGAATTTAGAAATTCAAGATGAATTTCACTTATGCTTGTATCATGGTCATATGTGACCGATGTCCCAAAAAAATTAGTTATTAAAACTGATATCGTACGGAATTCAGCAGCTGACTATAATTTTGGATTTTCCCAGGAAATCACAGAGAGTGAAAGGTATTGTGTGTTTTCCAAAATGAAGAAAGGGATTTTGGGGGTAAT
>JABXHN010000017.1 GCA_013373635.1 Flavobacteriaceae bacterium | reverse complement strand
GCTTCGATTGGGAATTTAACCTTATTGATAATGATACCACGGTAAATGCCTGGGCTATGCCTGGTGGTAAGGTTGCATTCTACACCGGTATCCTTCCGATATGCGAAGATGAATTGGGTGTAGCCGTAGTAATGGGGCACGAAGTGGCTCACGCAGTGGCCAAACATGGTCAGGAAAGAATGAATACTGCCTATGCACAACAGATAGGTCTTTCGTTAGGCTCTGTTGCTCTAGGTCAGGACCCAACTATGGCGCAACGACTGGTGTTTCAGGCTGTGGGTATGGGTTCTCAATTGGGAATGCTGGCTTTCTCCAGAAAGCATGAGTCTGAAGCTGATGAGTTAGGTTTGATCTTTATGGCCATTGCCGGTTATGATCCTAGCTCTGCTCCGAAGTTCTGGGAGAGAATGTCAGCAACCGGTGGAGGCGCTCCTCCAGAATTCCTTTCTACTCACCCTTCTCATGAAACCCGTATAAGCCGACTGAACGCTAAGCTGCCAGAGGCTATGGAGTATTATGAGAAAAGCGAGATGAGGTAGTAGAAGCTGGAAGTCGGAAGCTAGAAGCTAGAAGCTAGAAGCTGGAAGTAGTAGTTCGGTTAACGGCTTATGTGTACTGTGCTACGCAGAAAGCACTGACCAATCATGTCGGCTGATTCATGTTGATGTTTTCACTGAAGTCTGTAAAGTGGCAGTTAAGGTATTCGTACGAACGCTTGTGTGGAGCGTATCAGTTAAATTCCGACTTGTGTTCCTTTACAAAAAGGAGAAGCAATCCAACCAAATCATCTTCATATTGATAGAACTTTTGATCGCATTGTTCCCAAGTTGAATTGGCTACTTCCTTAATTTGTTCAAGTTGAATTTGTCTCTTGGTTCGATCTTTAGGAACGGTAGAATCTGGAAATTCAGAGTTGGCCATTCGAACAATTTCAGAAGTCTTTGTCGCTCCAATTTTAATAAGAACATCAACCGTTTCGTGACTAAAATCTCCGCTGGAGTTGAAGTAAAACTGGTTAAATCCTCCGTTATTGATTTCACGTTCGAGGTTTTCAATAAAAAGTATAACACGTTCCGGTTCAGTTAACACTTCAATGTCCTCTCCGTAATTGGACTTTTGGTTAAGATGCTCATCAATTGCCATAACTATCTCAGTTGGATCGGATTTCTTGAGAATTTCATCGATGTTAAAAGTTGGCTTCTTTTTAAAGAATCCCATGTCTTGTCCGTTTGTATTAAAACTGAGTGCGTAAAGTCCAAATGCGAAAAAAGCTATAATTCGTTTCATTTTCATGGCTGCAATGCTCCACAACGTTCCCGCTAAAGTAATGCGGGTTTTCGAAGTTCGTTATTTTCCAACCTAAAAACCCAACTACGGCTACGTAACTAACCGTTATCGCATCACCCCGCTTTATTTTAGCGTGTGTTGTAGCACGTTTTTATTTTCTCTTTTACAATCCATCTTCTCGGTCAGAAAGCCAATCTCTGTATTTATTCTTTAGACTGTCTCTTTTTTGAGTCGAGTCAACAATCACATCAACTCCACCGTCATAAGGTGCAATGACACATTTCTTTGAAAGACTAATAAACATAGCTCTTATTTCGTCATCAGCAATTGCCTTGAGTATTTCATCCCTTTTTCCGTTTTCCCATTTCTCAGTCTTTACGTAAATGTCAAAGTACATTTCGTCTTCATATTCGTCTGGTCTTTCTTTTTGTAAATCAATTCTCAAGACCTTTTGAAATTCTCTAAAGTCAATTAGTTCTTTATAATTTTCATTGATTGAGTCCCACCTATAAAGTCCGAATGAAATAGCAACTTCTGATTCTTCTCCAATCAGGTCGTTAATCAATTGGTTTTGTCGGTCAAGTAAGATTTTATATTCGTCTTCAGTTTCAGCGTATCTTTTTGATTCAGGAAGACTATGAATTCTGAACCACCTGTCAGGATAAACCAATTTCAATTCGTGATTGATTGGCAACGATTCAGGATATTCCTTATTCCAATAGTCTATGAATTCGCTTTCTGTCATTTTTTTAATGTGCTACAACCTTGTATAACGCTAACGAATGTGAGCGATATATTTCCAATAATTTATAAAAAGTGAGCGATAGCCAACCAATATAGCACATGCTATCAGTACTTTTTGAGTTTTGATTGACCCAATAAAACTAAGGTTTTCTGATTTTATAGAGCATCAGTTGGCTTGCCTCCGGCCAAGGCTTGTCGCGGGGCATATCACGGTTTCTTTCTAAGGTTTCCCACTTTAGCATATAGCGGTAGTTTCCATCAGAAGATTTGCCTTCATCAAGAGCGGTATGAATCTCAAGTCCAGGAAAGCTGCCTTCTACCTTTAGGTCTAAGCCACCCGTTTCTAGTTTAATCACTTCGCCAATGGCTTCAAATTGGTCATTCAGAAGAATGGTGCCCTCTCCATATTTGATGTGGTAGTAATCAATCTCGTAGTTGCCATCAGCCCTTTTGCTGAATCCATTAATCAGTACTTCGAACTTAATGCTTCCCCAGCCAGAGAATTCCCACCTATAATCCCAATGGGTTATTTGTTTATATACCCATTTGTGATTCTGAATTTGAGCCGTATAGAGCTGCAGATTCCCGACAGCGTCATATTTATGGTAGGTAAATACCGGATCGTTCTCTTCGTCTAAGACTAGTTCGGCTGCCAAATTGATGATTCCTCCTTTCACAGGAATTGGGTCGACAATCAGCATTTCTTTATCGATAGTAGCAGGTAAAACTAAAGGTTCACCGAAGGCATTATACCAGCTCTTTAGGTCAGGCGACTTCATGTATGAGAGGTCGTGATTGGTAGAGCAGTCAGGCGTGTCGCGCCAAACCCAATACATATGATACCAGCCATCTTCCATTATTTTCGGTTCAGACTGATAAGCATTCATTTGCCCTTGTCCATAGGTCAATGGAGTGTCAAGCAGACGGCACCAGGTTTTGGTTTCCGTATTGTAGATGTTATAGATTTCGTTGCCATCTCCACTGCCACCATCTCGATAATGATAGAGCATTTCTCCTTCCTTGGT
>JABXHN010000063.1 GCA_013373635.1 Flavobacteriaceae bacterium | reverse complement strand
TTTTGTATAAATTGCCAGATAGGTTCATCATCCTCCCACCAGACAAGTGTTATAAAGATATCATCGTGATAGTGGAAGGCGTTTTCATGGACAACACCCAAGTCTGTTAGGTCTCGTCTACACCATACTTCTCCATCCGTTAAGCCATACCCTGACTTTTTACCGTTGTGAATCAATTCATAAGTGCGTGAATGTTCAGGTGCGAGTTGAGGTGGAAGGAATTCGTAGGGTAAAGATTCGTTTGCTTTGAACAATCGTCGTCTTCCTTTTGAATCATACATTGCGAAAAAGCCCATGTGATGCTGACTTCCGATCACGCGTCGAAGTGCGGCCATGAAACTTACATCGAACGCGCTGACTACTTCACTGAGCAGAGACTGATCGAGAGGTCTGTCTTGCAGAACAGGTTTTAGTAGATAGGTGGGTAGCAGTAGCTCTGATGCATATTCATTTGCTATTACTTCTCGCGATTTTCCAGCTCCAGACGGCGAGTCCATATCATGCTTTGAACAGAGGTTTCCGACTTTCCCTCTGTCTTTAAACCAATGTCCTAATTCGTGACCGATTGAAAAACGTTGACGTTGTGGGCTGCTTTTTTCGTTTACTGTGATCGTGGCTTTGTCACCCGCACCAATGATCATGGCTTCACAGCCTGTAAGCTGTCCCTGAAGCACAGTAGCGGAACGATCAAAAGCAATAGCTTCAATGTCGATTTCAGTGGGAGAAGTTATACCATAACGATCAATATAAAGGCTTTCGACGTGCTGCTTAATCCTTGCTATCGTCAATCTCGACTACTCCCATGTTGACTAGGTCTTTGAGTATTTTTTCAGCATCATGATCGGTGAACTCCTCGCCATCACGAAATGCCAGCGTAAGGTTTTCTGGAAGTTTTCCTTGAGCCATAAGCTGAATAAGCATTCCTTTCGCATCAGTTCCTTTCCTTACTAGCGTTTCACGGATAGTAGACTTTTTGTATAGCTCTCGTTGTCTTTCAAGCCCTTGACGCGCAGCCTGTAACACACTGGGTGGAGTAGGCTTTTGATGTGATGTCAGTCTCGATACAACGCGAGCTTTCACAACGTCTAAATCAGACACATAGTGATTTAATTCTTTATTTAGCTGTTTGTCAGACATTTGTGCAATCTTATCGAGCATAATATCATCCAACAGCTCATTTGCTTCCTTGTTTACCATTACATAGACTCCTTCATCTTCGATGATGCCTTTCTGATGATTTTCCTACGCATGCTGTCATATGCAGTTTCATTCCCGTTGAATAAGTCCTCAACAATCTGTGATTTTTTGATGCCTTGTTCTGTTGCTGCTAAAAAAGCGCTAGCATCTTCATCTTCTTTGAAAAGTGAAGTGAGCATTGACCACCGTTGGTCTGATTTTTCCGAATAGCTATCCAGCAAACTACCCGCAATAGACTCATCGTCCAAAGGTGACGTATTTCTCATGGCCTCATCACTGCGCTTGGTAAGCATCTCGTAACTAACGCTCTTCATAATCTGATTAATCGCAGTATATACCTTCACGCCTTTCGGTAAGTGCCGTTTACCCTCTAGTATCCTAACTATCGCTTCATTTAATAAGTCCTCGCCTTCTATCGGCAAATCGTACTTATCAATGAAGTAATAAGCAGCTCTGAGGCATCTGAGTATGTCTTCCTCACTCATGCTTTGAACTTGCGATATAGCATCGTCGCTATCGAAATATTCGTATCCTTGCATCTACCACTCCATTAGGCGCAAAAAAATTATTTTCTGGACATTGTCCAGTTTTGCTCATTTTTCCGCCTTAGTTAATGAGCACATATTTTCTATGACAGGAAAGAAATTAATAAGAGGAAAAATAAATGTCCAGTGGAACTACACATATGTTCGTCGGATCAGGAGCGGTTGTTCTTGCCGCAATGGTTGATGATCACCCTCATCCAATCACTCACAGCTTACTGCTTGCGCCGCTATTAGGAAGCTTTTCCGGCAAACTCCCAGACTATATAGAGCCTGCTTTGCACCCTAATCATCGACAATTTTTTCATAGCATAACATTTGCCGGTTTAATAACCGTCGGTCTTATCAAATGCTACCAATGGAAACCAGAAGAGCCATTAGAAAAATTTATTAGGGGTTTAGTTTTACTCGGTGGGCTCGGGTATCTCAGTCACTTAATCTGTGATTCAACAACACCAAAAGGTTTGCCTCTTGTTGGCAAGCTGTAACGAAGCAAGAGGTAATAATTATGTCTATTCAACGAAAATTCATCAATTTTCATAACGCAATCAAGCTGAGTCGTGAAGATGACAAATACCGGGATGCCAGAGAGAAAGATGAGAGCATTCTAGCGGCGCTAAAGGCAGCATTTAAAGAGGCGGGTTACCCAGTCATAGAAACCTTTATACAAGGTTCATTGAGGACTGCTACCACGATCAAACATCCGAAAAACGATTTTGACATCGACAGAGCACTTGTCATTGACTCTGCAAATGCTCCAGAAGACCCGGTAGAGGTGAAAAAGGTAGTATGTAGCGTTCTTGAAAAGCGCGGTTTTAAAGATACGAAAATAAAGATGCCCTGCGTGACCGCAGATTACACCAGCTTAAATCTTCATATTGATATTGTTGTGTATAGGAAAAGTGGCGACAACTATGAGCTGGCGGTAGGGAAGCGTAACTCAGGAGACGCTGTGAAAGAATGGTCGCCATCAGATCCCAAAGGCCTTATCGATAACATCAATGATAAGTCGTCCAACGTTTATATTGGCTCTAGCGAGGATAAATTGTGCCAGTATAAACGTCTGGTTCGTTACATGAAGCGTTGGCGTGATGAAAAGTTCGAAGATTCTGTACGAAAGAAGGTTTATTCGATCGGGATCACCGTCATGTTGAAAGAACAGTTTAAGCCTGTACTTAACGAAGAAGGGAAGCCAGACGACCTTCAGGCACTGCGAGACACAGTGGCCGCTATCCTGAGTGGGGGGTATTTTAAACCGCAGGTTGATGGAAATTACCGGGTTAAAGTAGATCTGCCTGTCACGCCTTTTAGAGATATCTTTGACGGCAGTAGTGCGGCGACTGGAACCCAATTTTGGAATAAGTTGAATACGGTGTTGCGGAAATTGGATAAAGCGCTGGCGGAAGAATCGCTGAAAAAGCAATGTGATATTTTACGTGAACTGTTTGGTGACGATTTTGAGACTGCTGAAGGCGCCAACAGAAACGAAGGTGCAAAAGTTGCTTTTAGCACAGCGGGATCAGTTGGTACGTCGCAGGGAGCGTGATTTTGAAAAATCAGATCTCTCAGTATCTTTCAGAAAATGGGTTTGACTGTGAACCGGGCGATTTCTTCGGTCAAGAAGTCGTCAAGGTGTCAACTACCATTTCCGGCTATGCAGCGGAGTTGATGCTTAGAATAGAAGACCGGTTTCTCTCGTTGCCTGAGTTTCTCTTATTAGAACCCTCTAAGTATGGCAAGCTTGCTCACGTTAACATTGAGCGTATTGACGATGTTGAAGTGGGATTGGTTTGTGTAAATGCGCCTGATGCCGTATCTGTTAATTTTGATCAACCTCTGTTGTTAGTCAGAGATTCACTTAAGCGACACATATCCTTGCTGGAATCGGTAATGTCGGATCCTGACTGGAATGACAGAGAGCTTCTGAGAGAGTTTTACAGCAATTGGCTCTTTCTCTGCAAGAGCGGACAGAAACCGTTGTTGATCAATTTTAGCCAGCCCATTTTGCAACGTGTGGATGTTTATGAGCCAATCGAAAAGGCGAAATATGGTCTGCATAGCTACTATGTTGCACATCCTTCTGATTCAGACATTTCTAAGCTTAGTGAAATGCTCTTTTCGATAAAGGAACGTGATAGGAAAGTAGCCGGTAAAGCGGTAGTTATTCCACTTGACCAATTGATACCAGCGCCAAACTCAAATGAGTCTGTTGAAGATTGGTACCTCAAAACAATTAATAGGTTGCCAGATGAAAGACTGAATCAGTTGCGTGATCAATTAGGCCAGTGGAGAGATAAGCACTACTGGATCGTCTTCACTGCAATTACCGTCGATAACAACCGAACATGGTTCGCGTTAAAGCTAGACAATGACAACAAAAAAGCATTGCCCTTATCATCAAATAAAATTGATGGGTGGCGTCTGACTCCTATCAGTGTGCGTGTGTTTAATCAGGAAAATGTGGTGCAACGTGGAGGCGGCTCTACCTCTCTAGCAGACAAGAAGGTTGCTGTTGTTGGTGTCGGGTCGGTAGGAAGCGAAGTCGGGCATAAATTAGCCGCAGCAGGTGTCAGGCATTTGCACTTCATAGATCCTGATTTTTACCAGATTGATAATCTCCATCGCCACATGCTTCCTCAAGCATACATTGATCTGCCGAAGTCGATGGGAATGGTTTATAAGTGTCATGCACAGTTTCCTTGGTCTGATGCTCATTATTCTTGTGAAAGCTTACTGACATTCGTCGAAAAATATCCTTGTGATTTCTTTGACCTCATTGTTATTGCCATCGGTAATCCTTCTCTCGAGCGCTTCTTCAAGCAGCATTTGTTAGGTAATAATATCGATGTAACAACGCTGAATTGCTGGCTAGAGGCTTTTGGGGTAGGCGGTCACGCCGTACTTGATATCAGCGGCACGGACGGATGTTTGTTATGTGCGTATGTCGATCATGCTGATGGTTGTCGCGGATTACATTCAAATTTGAATTTCATTGAAGCCAATCAGGATGTGATGAAAAGCATAGCTGGATGTGGGAACCAGTTTATCAGTTACGGCGCTGCCAGCTCCGCGCAAACAGCTGTCATGGCGAGTAGTCTCGCGATCCGGTATTTGGAAGGCAAACAAACTGATTCTTGTAAAGTCAGTTGGAAAGGGGATGACGATGATGCACAAGCTGAAAACATCAAACTCACTCACCGGTACTACCAATTCAAAGAGTCATTAAAAAGACTCCCGCTGCTCGATGAGGATTGTGATGTATGTAGCCGTTGAATGTATAAGCGAATCTAAGAAGCACATCGTTTGCGTAAGCAGAGCGGTATTAGATACATGGCGGACGTTAAAACAAGATAAAAAGCAAAGCACTGAAGCCTTTGGTGTGCTGATAGGCGGGCAAAATCAAAGTGCTTCTCAATTTTGGATTGAGGACTGTACCCAACCATTAGCCAAAGATGACTCGACACGCACCTCTTTTGTTATGCAAGACCCGCGTCATCAGCAGTCTGTTGATAAACATTTCGAAGAATCCAAAGGAACGTCGGGCTATCTTGGGACATGGCACTCCCATCCAGAGCAAATTCCTAGCCCTTCGCATGTTGACCTGAAGGACTGGCATTCATGTTGTGCACGCAATTCAGATAGAAATCTTATCTTTGTGATCGTTGGCATTAGTCATTTCTGCATTTATCACCGCACAGGAACAGAATTCAAACGCATATACAAGGACCTATTATGAGTACTGAGACCGTAGTTATTCATCAAGCACAACACGATCCGATAGGATCACTTGAGAAATTAGGCGAGTTCATAAACGCTATTGGTACGCTACCCAAATGGAGCGAGGGTGGCGTGCTGACCGATAAATCGGCACAAAACCAGCTTATAGTTTTATTGAGTGAGACCCTAAATGTCAGTGTGCGGCTGAATCTCGTTTTTGGTGAAATTGAAGCCGCTTTTAATAAACTTGGCATAGCAGACGAAGTCCACGTGCGTCATATGCAAGGCAAGCATCTTGAGAGAAAACATCTTGCTTCGATGGAGTCTGTGATTGCCATCTGGAATGAGTCTCAGGCCCAGTCTATGGACATCAAAATAAAGGACCTTCCTGATTTTCTGCGGGCTATTTGGGAAAAGAGGCAAACAAAAGGTAGAGGTAAATCCTTTAGTAAAGGAACGCTTGAGCAACTTGCGCGAGATAGCCACGGATATTGTATGTTCGAGGGGTGTGGAGAAAATCTCAATGTAGAGAAGCTCACTGGGTATACCGGAAACTTTGCATACAATGCCCACATTATTGCCTCTTCAGAGTCAGGGCCTCGAGGCGTTCCGTACTTGTCTGACTACCAATCTGATGATCCAGAGAATGTTTTAGTTTTGTGTGACAAGCATCATCGACTCATAGATAAGGTTGCCGCTGTCGATTTTGATGCAGCTCGCTTATCCCATATGCGCTCAAGCTTCACTCACACAGTGGAATCTCTCTTAGAAGGACTTAGCTTTAAGCCAATCCCTGCTTTCTCTGTTTTATGGCCTGTAGGGGGACATATCGTTTCAGAGCCTGATGATCGCGATATCGCTAATAGTATGTCTAGAATTAGAGCACGATCATCAGGGAGGTTAAATCGACTCAGCCATAATGAGCGCCTTTACAGAAAAAAGGTTGAGGTGTTTGAAAGTAGTATGGCCGACATCGTCAGAGCAGAGGCTGACGAAATCATTCAGCAGACGCAGAACGAGTCATACAAAGCAGCTTTGTTCGCATTTGGCCCTATGCCCGCCTTGGTCGGATTAGGCGCATGCTTGGGTAATAAGTGTGAGATTACTCCAATGTTAAGGTTTCGAGACGGTGGATATTGGATGTGGCCACAAGATTCAGAAGTGCCTAAACCCTATAACATTGCTTTTGACGAGGTCGAACTTGAAGGTAAAGACGAAGTCACTGTGTGTATCGCGATGACGCAATACCCGGAGGCCATGAAACGGACTGCGGAAAAGATCGGGATGCCAACTATTGAAATACAAGCGCTAGCATATGGGAACGCTGCTATTCCTCATCCTGACAACGGGAAACAACTTCGGAACGATTTACACGCTTTACTGCTAAAGCTTTACGATCAATTTTCTATCAGGAAAGTAAATTTACTTATCTGTGCATCCAATGCAGTTAGTGTGTTCGTTGGCCAAGCTTTCGATCTTTACCAGCCATATCTGCTTGTCTATGACTTCGATAGCGAGGTTATGAAGCCTTGTTTGCAAATCCACTATCAGGAACGAAAACTGTCCTTAACTTTACCAAACTAAACCCAACCGAGCTCTCACGAAGACGATTTAAATATTTGTAAATTCTAAAGCTTAGGTGAGCTAATTACGATGTAGATTATGTATTTAAGCAAATTGAATAAAACCAGAGAGCCTGCTGCATACGGAGAGCAGTACGTTTAAGTGGATATTACTTAAATGGCCGTTGTGCGCCAGTAGCTGCCGTTGGCACCTTCTTTTTCGGACGTTGGCTCTGTACCTTGAGTTCAACGATGAGCGCGAAAAACGGAAGTTCGCTCTAACATACTTTTGACAGATACAACTTGTCCTCCCATATAGCTACCTTATTTCACACCAAGCTTGTTTTGTCGTGACTTTTGATATGACTCCATCAGTTTGCCAAAATGACCTTAACTTATATAGAGCACGCTTTGATTTAGGTGACATATCAATTTGTGCAGCAACAAATCTAGTGTTGTATTCAGAGCCCTAACTGTTCTTAGGTGGAAATAAACTCAGTAGCATTACATTATAAATCATAACTTTATAGATTTTGGTTGGCAATTTTGTTCATAAAGCCGGAAACTAGAACCAACGACTTTTTATTTTGGCTAGCCTGCCTATACATGCATGCCGCTCGCCCAAAAACCAATGCAGGTTCTTTCTCTTCATGAGAAAAGAATGCGCTCGAACTAAACTCAAATAGAATACATGCTACGTTACGACCTGTGTTTTTGGCTGATACTTCTTGCTGCTCTTTAGCGAAGTCTGTAATTGCTTTTTGTATTTTCATATTATACAAGCGTACATCGCTAGTTGCTGTCACGGTTCCCTCAGGCAAAAGTACATCTGTCACATCCAACGCTATCATGCCATACTTATTTTTACGATTTGCGCCAATGCGTGTATCAATCTGACTTGACGCTTCTTTAATGCGAGAAGCTAATTTTTTCATAGATTTTATACGTTTGCACTCTACGTACAGTTTGTTTTTTCCAATAGTAACAACTACATCGCAATTACTAGTTAAGTCAACTTCATAGCCTCCCTTAATAAATCTAGACGCAATATTCAGCTCAAATGCAAAGTCTCGTGCAGGATCATCATTTTGCCCCTTTACGTTCTTTTTGATTGCTTCAGCACGTATGCTCTTTCCAGACATAACATGCTTAATACGATCTTTTAAACCCTTATGCTGACCATCTTTAAAAGTATTCCATAAACGAATTATCTGGCATGCCTCGGTCGCTGCTTGCATGAAGTTATAAAAATCATCAATCAGGTCGCGATCAGTAGGAGCTTTAGCTCCGGGGTTAACAAACGTTTTTAGCAACCGCTCGTAGTCGCCCATCCTAGTGCTATTGTAAGGGAAGCCCATCTCTTGGGATAACCATTCGCATGCGTCAGAGAACTCTTGTTTACGGTCAGTAAACTCTCCATGATACATTGCCGTTTTATTTAATTCTAAAGTCCACATATTCTAACGCCTTCAAACTACAGTAATTTATAACGCTAAGCACAGCAGGGGGAAATTGAGGCGCAATGTTATAAATAATGTACTTAGGCGGATAGGTGTCCTGCAATGACCCCGACTCCTGTAGCCCATATACTTTCAAAAACCGAGCTTATAAAAATACGAGTACGAGCTTTTAATGTTTTATCCATAGACACCTCCTTAATGCTGTCTTGATCCGATGGAACCAATCTAATACTTACGTAACGCAACACAAACAACAAAAGGGCTACAGAGCCAACAATCATCATGAGGCTTGTCAGGCCCCCACCTATTACCCCTATCGGCCTAAGTACATTAGTTTTTATTTCACAATGAAAGATATGAATGGTTACTGAGCAACCAATAAACCCAAAACAATTTTACCTTCCTCAATCAAGGGCATATTGATTTATTATAAAAATTTAGTCAAACGCACATCATCAGGGCTGTGATAGGCATTAACTCTAAATTGGAGGCGGGCAGAAACGAGTTACGCGTAAAGGTCCGCTTCTGGCACAAAGTGGGTGTTGGTAAGCAATAAGTTGAACTTCCGCTATTTGTCTGAAGTAGACCGTCATAAAAGCACCAGTCGATGGCTGCATTTCGCTTATCGTTGCCAGTTAGGCTTAGTCGGTCTTTACCAAGGCATTTGTAATTTCAGTTATGTGCCTCTATGTTAAAATTTTAAATGACTTATTTAAAATGCCTAGTCTCTAGACTGCCACTAGCTTTAAGGTCGGATTAAACGACTTATTTCATGAAAACAACTGTTGTCAGTCGGGAATTAAATTTGTGACAGTAGATAAGATCGTGACTGACTGAACCATGGTCGGAAGTATTTTAATAGGCGAATCGTTTAGAGGTTCGCCTTTTTTATCCGTCTGGTAACGTCTGGAAAACTCTATTTTAGAGCTGTCTCATTAATGGGGAAGTGGACAATATTTTATCGCGATTTTATCAAGCTATTGAGAAGAATATGAATAGTATACAAAAATTTGTAGTAGTTATTATATTCTGGATTATATCTCTCTCGATATGGTTGGTTAGTCGAAATAGTACGTCTGATGCTTTTTCATATTTGAAGGTAATGAAGCTCGAAAGAGTAGAGTTGCGAGAACAATTTGATGATATAAATGAGCCTCCAAAAAAATCATCAAGCTCAGTGGAACTTCTCGGTTTGATAGATAAATGTTTAGATAGTATTGAGCAAATACCTGACTTTCGTTTCGGAGAAGAGTTAAGTTGGAAAAAAGTTAGTTTTGTGAGTAAAGAGCAAATTCACAATATTGGTTATGCATATTTAAACAATGGTGATGTGGTATTAGGCTCTTTTTACAAAGTTGAATATTCAACCGGCGAGAATGGATTCGTAGGTATGGGAAAAGGAATGAAATCAAGTTGTTTAGGGAAACTATTAGAAAAAATATAGATACAGCTATATTTTTTCGGGATAGAGAGTGACAATTCAGTTTTGATTCTCAAATAAATTATTGGAAACTGGCCCATAATATCAGGTGTAAAGTCATCATAAATAGCTTAGTTTATTGCAGGTCGCCGCGCAAACATTGGAAAAGAGACTTTGGTTAAGGAGGTCGAAAGAGGTTTTGCTACTGCCAACCCTGGCGCCATGTTAGCGGATCTTGAAGTTCTCTCCAGTCAATTGCATATTCGTTACGCGAGAGCACAGCTTCTACTTTGCACAGCAACACGGCACCGTCATCATCAAATTTGATATCTGACACCAAAAAATGCTTTTCCCGGCGCTTAGGGTTTACTTCTGTCCACTTGCTATTGTGTAACTTAGCCGGATTAATTTGATTTTTGCTCATTGCTGAATATTCGACACATGTAAAAAATGATTTTTATACGCGGGGTGGTTGCAGCCAGGCAAACGCAACTTGACTGGCTACCGGCTTGATCCGGTCCCTTCACTTGGACTGCGTCAAGCCGGTCTCTGCGCAAGATTATAGTTGAAAGCTACTATCAGGGCGCTTTGCCTGCTTCGGTTGCCTCTGGTACTTCGATAAGCTTGCCGCTTTTGCAGTCGTAAATGTAACCATAAATCGGGATATCCGCTGGCACCATGACGTTACTCCTGATCCGTTGAACATCCTCCACCACGCTTTTTTCCTGGTCGCTGATCGTAAGCCAGTTTACATATTTTCCTTCTGACGTTCCCCCACCGGCCCCACTGTCGTGCCAACCTGAGGCATCTACACTAGCGGTTTTCAGGCTACCCGCCAATAAATCACCCATCGTTTCGTTAGTGAAGGTTTCCATTCCACAGTCGGTATGGTGAATCACAAACCACTCTTTGGTCCCCAGCAATTTATAGGAAATGACCAAAGAGCGAATGGCATCATCGCTTGCCCGGCCACCAGCGTTGCGGATCACGTGGGCATCACCCTCGGCAAGCCCGGCATATTTTGCCGGATCTAGACGTGCGTCCATACAGGTGAGTATGGCAAACTGTCTCCCTGGCGGCATTGGCAAATTACCTTTATCGCTAAAATCAGCGGCATACTCAGCGTTTGCAGACATTACATCTTGTACAATTTTACTCATACTTCTCTCCTACAGGTATCATCCATTGCATTGCGGTAATCAGCTTAATACTGTTTATTTCAGAGAGTAGATCGAAGTAACTTGTTCATACTCGCCCCAGCTACATGCACAACCAACACGCTTTTAGTGAGCCGTTAAACATTTCATATTGACGTTTATATTCGTTCATATAGCACAGTTACTTTTATTTTTTTCGATTCGAAGTAATTAAGCCGGACCAACCTATTGATAATTCCAAAGCGCAAATAAACGTGTTAATGGTAGATGATTATGATCGACCTGAGGGCGATAATAGTGGTTGGGCATCTGGTAGCTCTCTAAGAAAAAGAGGAAGCATTCACTCCGATATTCAAATAAGTAGGACAGTCACTCTTTTGTTATTAAAAGCGAAAAATAGCAGGTAATTAAATTGAAGTTGATTAAATACCATGTTGATCAAAAGTACATATGGCCTTTACGGATATTTTTTCTATTAGCGTCAATTCCTTTTGTTTACAACGTTTATGAGACAGTAGCCACGAGTGTTGCAATCGACGGTAAATTTACTTTTGTTAAAGGTGAACACCGGGGATATTACTCTTATCTATTCAAGCAACTGGCGATATCATTATTGTTACTATGGTCAGGAC
>JABXHN010000090.1 GCA_013373635.1 Flavobacteriaceae bacterium | reverse complement strand
AGTATTGAGATCATCTCAATACTAGCTACTCAATACTCAATACTATCATGAATAGAATAGAAAAACTTTTTCAAGCCAAGCCCAACCGCGTACTGAATGTATATTTCACGGCTGGTTACCCGAAGCTGGATGATACCGTGAGCATTCTCAAGGCCCTGGAAGCTTCAGGAGCTGATTTGATCGAAATTGGTATTCCGTTTTCAGATCCGGTGGCAGATGGGCCAACCATTCAGGCTAGTAACGATGTGGCACTGAAGAATGGCATGACACTGAAACTCCTTATGGAGCAGTTGAAAGATATTCGCAGCCAGGTGAGTGTACCGATTGTGCTGATGGGCTACATCAATCCAATTGTGCAGTATGGAATTGAGCGCTTCTGTGAAGATTGTGCAGAGCGAGGAATAGACGGTCTCATTTTGCCAGACTTGCCCATGTTTGAGTATATGGAAGTCTATAAGCCCATGTTCGAAAAGAGTGGACTGCTGAATATATTCCTGATTACTCCGCAGACTTCAGAAGCTCGAATCAAGGAAATTGACAACAATTCCAGCGGATTCATTTATATGGTGTCATCTGCCAGTACTACCGGAGCAAAGACTGGTATTTCTGAGGAACAGGAAGCCTATTTCAAGCGAGTAAATGCCATGGGACTGAAAAACCCTCGTTTGATCGGCTTCGGTATTTCCAATAAAGAAACCTTCGACAAAGCCTGCGAAAATGCCAATGGAGCCATTATCGGTAGTGCCTTCATTAAAGTGCTGGCGCAGGAAGGGGATTTGAATTTGAATATTGATCAATTTATCAAATCAGTAATCGGTTGAACAGAAAACGGGAACCAGTAGATCGTAAATCAAAAATCGTATATCGTAATTCAAGAAAATGAGCATATACAACTTATCTGAGAAAGGAATAAATGAAGTTCCAAGAACACAATTCCAGAATCATGGGATTCTTGAAAGAGGGCATTTACAAAGTTATTTAAGAGATAAAATCGAAATCATCTCGCCCGACACCCTGATAATCTCTGAAGAGTTTTCTCAGTGGGATGATAGTAAAAGGAGAATAGATCTTTTAGGAATAGATAAACAAGCCAATCTGGTTGTAATTGAACTGAAAAGAAATGATTCTGGTGACCATATGGAGCTTCAAGCCCTCAGGTATGCATCTATGGTTTCAGCAATGACATTTGAAAATTGTGTATCAATTTACCAAGCTTATCTTGACAGAAGACAACTTGATTTAGATGCTGAAAGAGAACTTCTTTTATTCTTGGATTGGGAAGCTCCTGTTCAAGAAGACTTTGCCAAGGATGTTAGATTGGTATTAGCTTCAGCTGACTTTTCGAAAGAACTTACATCTAGTGTTTTATGGCTTAGAAAGAAAAAGATCGACATTTTTTGTGTAAAAATAACCCCCTACGTCTACAATCAAGAGTTGTTCTTGGATGTATCACAAATAATTCCTCTTCCCGAATCCGAGGATTATTTAGTCAAACTGAGAGAGAAGGAAGATGAACGCCAAAAGGCAATCTCTGCCGTTAGAGACAAGACCAAATATGTAATTGATGGAGTCTTACTATCCAAGAATCGATTCGTCCTAAAAGTAATTGAGAAATACTTGAAAGAGAATCCTTCTACTTTCAAAGAACTTAAGGCCTTGTTCCCTAAGAAAATGCAAGGGTCGACAGGTGTTATAAACTCATTAGATTTTATTGGAAAGAAATATCAAGACAAACCTGATAAGAGGCATTTTGTGAAGCACAATGAAGTACTTCTAAGTTCAGACAATATTCAATTTGCAGTCTCAACGGAATGGTCGATAGGGAATATTGGAGCAATTGAGGAATTCGCGAAATCTAGAGGTATTGATTTTGAAAAGATAAGTAAAGACTGATAAGCAAGATTTTGATACAGGAATGGAAACCAGTAGATCGTAAATCAAAAATCGTACATCGTAATTCAAAAACATGATTATACAATTCGAACAAGACATAAAAGAAAGCCAGAAAGAGGCGATTATTAACCGCATCAAAGGCCTTAAATACAAACCAACCGAAGTAAAAACCCAGAAGGGTGACTACCTCATAGGTATTGGTAAAAGAAACTTCGATATCCGCTCCATCGGGCATATGGATGGTATCAAAGACATCCACATTGTTTCAGACGATTATAAGCTGGTGTCTAAAAAATGGAAGGTAAAAGCCACTACCATTGATCTTGGTGATGGTATTGTCATTGAAGATGGAGGTTTCCAGATCATGGCCGGACCATGTTCCATTGAGGGCGAAGACCAAATCAGGAAAACCATTGCTCACCTGAAGGAAAATGGCGTGTCCATTATGCGTGGAGGAGTCTTCAAGCCGAGAAGCTCGCCTTATGCCTTCCGCGGAATGGGTATTGAAGGGCTTGAGCTTTGGTATCAACTGGCGAAAGAAGCCGGGATTAAGATTGTGACCGAGGTGATGCAGGTTTCACAGATTGAGGAAATGGACCCTTATGTCGATATCTACCAGGTAGGAGCAAGGAATACCCAAAACTTCAACCTACTGGACGAATTAGGCAAGAACACTGACAAGCCGGTTATGATCAAGCGGGGAATTTCTGGAACCATTGACGAGCTTTTATACTCAGCTGAGTATGTATTCTCGGCAGGTAATGAGCGCCTTTTACTTTGCGAAAGAGGTATCCGAACCTATGAAAAGGCCACCCGAAACACCATGGATCTAAATGCTGTGGCAGTGTTGAAAGAAAAGACCCATTTACCGGTAATTGCCGATCCATCGCACGGTATAGGTATCCGTGACTTTGTGGAGCCAATAGCGCTTGCCAGTATTATGGCCGGAGCTGATGGCGTGATCTACGAAACCCATGAAAAACCGGAAGAAGCCTATTCAGACGGTCAGCAAACTTTGAACTT
>JABXHN010000049.1 GCA_013373635.1 Flavobacteriaceae bacterium | reverse complement strand
GGATGAGAGTTTAACTCATATTCAAAGTCGGCAAAAGCCTTCGTTCCAAAGTTGTCTTTGAAGAGTTTATAGAAAACTCTGTTTGTTCCTGAATCCATTGGTAATTGTAAGTGTTTATTGAAGTTGTTGTATTAAAATTCTTAAGTCATTCAAACTATGCTTATTGATTAACAGCATCGAAGAATGTCAAATACAAACAGATTAGTCAAATTTTGTAGTTGTATCAACCCATTAAAGAAATAACCATGATTGTAACTAGTTGAAATTTAAAATATTGGTGACGTAAATCGTTTAGGAACTATATTGACATCTGGATAAATACACTCAGAAAAAAGGTATGAGGAACTCATACCTTTTTTCTGAGTGTATTATTGTTTTAAGTCTATTCAATGATAGGCATACAATCATCACTTGCCTGGGTAAACTCTGTTGGATGTCCATTAGGGTTTTTGCACAAACAATTATCACTCTCGCCATAATCTTGGCAGGTACCTGTATAGCTTGTATCAATTGTACATGTGCATGATACATCTCCTAAACCACCTTTTACACTTAACATCTCTTTTTCTGTAAGAATTTTCATAATTTTGTTTTTGATTATTTTAATATAGCTATATAATCATATCCACCTCTCAATTTGATTAATTTTTACAGGAGCGGTTATAATTTTACCATTTAATATAAATGTTGGTGTTTCTGCTAATTGTTGCTCGTTTAGCCATCTAATTTGATTTTGTGAATAATCAAATGAATCAATTTGAATTAGTGCATCTTTAAGTATTCGGTTGTCAAACCATAGAACAAAATCCTCGCTTGAATATTTATGCATATAGATTTTTTCAAGAGAATCTTGTAATAAGTTAGTTTTCCTATGTTTTGACAAAAGGTTTAATCTTTGGATTACTTCTATACTTTTTTTGTTCGTTAGACTTCGCTGAGAAAAGACAATATGGAAGTTGAACTGTTCTTTATTGTTTTTTATTAAATCATCGTATTCTGGAAAGATATCATGACATGGTTTACAGTAAAGATCTGAGATCATTATTATGTCATTAGGGGCTTTGTTATCAAATGAGATTGATATATCCAGATTAGTTGTGTTCACAGCTCTAAGGTTCGAAAAAACGCTTTTTCTTACTCTCTCATTCCCAATAAAACTGTCAACCAATTTATTGGAGTCTACCAAAGATCTCAGGACACCACGATAATTGCTTTTTGATTCGAGTAATTTAAAAATGGAAAGAAAAAATAATCCGAATAAGAAGAAGTCATTTAAAGATATTGTTATACTTCGAAAATTATACAGTCCCAACCCCAAAAGAGCACTCAGTACGATAAGGATGCTTAGACATATTGGGCAGGGTATCTTAAACTTAATCAACTGTAAGTATAGACTAAGTATGATGATTGGAAAGGTTAGAATGCAGAAAAAATATATAGTTGAGAGGTTCTGAAAGTCTATGTTTGAAGAAGATATCAATAGATATCCAAATAGGACATAAAGGCCTCCAAAGTATGCAAGAGAACACTGAGACCAACTAATACTACCGAAAATCGTTTTTTTTGAAGTTTCTATCAATTGTTTGCAAGTATCAATTTCACGCTTGTTCAGACAAATATTTTTTTTAGAACTCCAATCAAAAGAATAATCTTTGTAGAATAAAATCGAACTCAGAACAATGCCAGCTTGAAGAGCAATGCTTGTAAATAGAACTTTAGGGCTATAATTGAAGAATAGAAAGAGATTACTCAACACAAACCAAGAAACAACGATTGATCTATAGCTTAGAGCAGAGAGTATTTGACTCGAACGAAATCTCGGACGTTCCTTCTTATAAGCAAGAACAACACCTGACCAAGCATCAAAGAAATCTTCTCTGTTTAAATTATAATACATTTGGCCGTTATAGAGTCGTGCGCCAGATTTTGATAGCTTGAGCAAAATAGCAAAGTGCAAGCTCTTTTTCTCCATATGAACTATTACAGGTAGTTTAAGTCCATCTATTTCTTCCTTGTCAAGAAAGAATGCCTCGGTTAGAATGTTAAATCGATTTAGTGCATTCTTGATTCCAAAGAGACTGTTTTTTTCAGTAATGTGAATAGTTTCTTTGATTATACTCTCAACGGACACAATTTTCCAGTCTATTATGAGGAATAGCCTAATGATGTTTATGATACTAGTCATTCAAAGCTTACAGTTAGGAAATGAACATTTTCATTTGCAGAATATTGAGGCAAGTAAAGTCGGCCATTGTAAACAAAGGAAAGGTCAGTGTAGACACCATTTCCAATTTCTACTTCAGAAATAAAATTGAAGTTTTTATCAAAAATTGAAATCGTGTAATAATATTCATCGCTATTAACTTCTTCTTTATCAATAGTTAGCCTAAAATATAAATTTGATTTTTTATCGAATAGGATGTTTTTGAATTGAACTTGATTTCGGGTTGCTTGAATTAACCCCAATATATCATCCTCGTTTAGATTGTCGAAATTTTGTTGTTTTGCAGTTAATTTGCTCTCAAACGATTTTGATAATGAACTTTTTTTAGTCTTGTTCCATATAATTATCTCGTTGGTGCAGGGATGCGATATAACGATTTCATTATTGAAAGAACTGATATGTGGTCTGAATTTCATTTTCGGAAAGTCGAAAGAGTTGAAGTGCGATATTTCATTTACGGGATTGACTTTATACGATTCATTCTCAATGTCGTACACAAATAATCCAGCATTTCGATATTCAAGACTATCATATAAGCAATAAAACTTGTTGTCTTCAGATAGAGTGCAAGCAGATGTTATGCTCAGGTACTCTAGCTTTTGTTGTTTTAATTCATTTTGAGTAGTTAATTCGAGTTGTTTCAAAATTTTCCCCTCGATATCCATATATCTTATATTGTTTTCTGATGCTATCAAGAAAACTTGCCCGGAATCTCCAAAATAAAAACTGGAAATACCTGCTCCCAGAGCATTTGGCCCATCATTTTCGAAAAAAATGGTGTTGACTATTTTATTGGACTCTAAATCCATTATCACTAAGGCTTTTTGTTGAAGATCAATGTATGCGACAGAATCTCCATGAACGTCAGATAATTTGAAATCAGCTGATGATATATATCCGTTGCTTTGAACTTCCAGTGTATCTAAACTAACGAGCACAGATGGTATTTCTAAAGTGTTTTTTCCTTTAGTACAAGATGATACTAGAAAGCCTGAAAATATGCATAGTACCCAGATCGACTTTGGTTTCATTTTGTTCAATTAAATGATCGATATGTTTTTTTAAAAAAAAATATTTATATTAATTATTTGTATAATTTATTCTATTGATGAGATTTAGGAAATGCAAATTTTCTGGTCTATTGATAAATTCCACTTTTCTTAGTTTGCCTAATGTACAACTCCAACAAATGTGTAAGCTGTATGAGTAATTGAGTTAATAGTGGAGATCTAACTGGTATCAAATTCAATGATTCAAGAGGGGTTGTATTACTTGAAAGGGATAAGTGTTTGAATTACCTCACAAAGAGATTTGCTTATTTCAATTGGCTTGTTGGATGTTCGAAGAATCAAATGGTTTGATCAAAAACACAATTGTTATTCTACGACTATATTCTAATTCAATCTCCCTCTGCGAATTTTAAGTTAAAGTGTTTGTTGAATGTGTTTACACCTTACGTCTGTCCATTCCTCGTTAGGGCATTCCTCCATGGACATCTCGAAGCAATTAACTATATCTATACAATCGAAGATATTGTTCGAATTGTGAGAACACTGACAGGTATAACTTCCCCCCTTAATTCTTGACATCTCTTGATTGCTTAATTTTTTACCAATAGTTTTCATAATTATCATTTTAAATAATTGGAGTAATTTAATGAAATAGGAGTGTAAATTATTAAAATTTGGCTTATGTTTTCTGATAAACTTCTTAAAATATTCCTTAAGAAGGATTGAGGGTTTTACTTCTAAAGTGATAGGAGTTTTAGGATTATATCCGAGTGAAAGAAGGTTAGGATGAGATTTTAGTTTAGACTCAAAGTCAAAAAGGAGGTTATTGAAGTTTTCTTTGAATAAAGCCCCTAAAACCTTTCTGGTTTCAGTTTTCCTTGTTGTATGCAGTGAATTTCAGGATATGACCATGATTGAATTTATGTTGGTCAAATGATTTTATAGTTGCTGATTGAAGGAGGGCTGAGGTATGAACACTGGACCTAATTGATGTTAAATCTCAAATCCTACTCGCCAAAAACTCATCCATGGTTTTAACCCCTTTTTGGTCTTTTAGCCATTCGGCCACAGCAATGGCACCTTTGGCAAAACCTTCACGAGAATGCGCAGTATGGCAGATCTCAATGGTGTCGACAGGGGAGGAGTAGGTGATTTCATGGGTTCCAGGAGCCGGATCAATTCTTT
>JABXHN010000064.1 GCA_013373635.1 Flavobacteriaceae bacterium | reverse complement strand
TACAATAATATCTCATGCCTAACAATTCGCACTTTTCAGAACAGAGACGCGTAGACTCTGTAAAAGATACCCCTTGGTTTTATGTACTCTTATTTTTAATATTTTGGGCACCAATACCCTTAGGGTCAAACCGCCCCTGGGCATGGGGGCTATTGGAGATTGGTGCTTATATAACCTTTATGGGGTGCATGTGGGCGAATAGGGAGCGCTTTTTTAGAGCTCTTTTTCCGTTTATATGGCCAATATCGATTTTTACGCTGTTCTTATTATGGACACTAGTACAAACAATCCCACTTCCCGTAAGATGGGTAGAAATAATTTCGCCTCATGCCTTTGCATTATATGAGGCCACACAGTTAGATTTAGCTCAGATACCTCTGTCGTTAGATTCCGGTCAAACCACCGTTGGTGTTCTAAAAGGTTTTAGTTATTTGTGTTTGTTTTTGTCTACTTTATTGCTCTGTAGGAGAGATGAACGCATTAAGCTAATTATGTTGTGCATTGTGTTTACAGGTCTTTTTCAGGCTGCTTATGGGGCGTTAGAGGTATTGTTAGGTAACAGAACAAGCCTAGTGTTTGCTTTACCGGTTAAAAGCAATGCTACTGGTACATTTGTCTATAGAAACCATTTTGCCAATTATCTGATGCTTTCTCTGTCTATAGGTGTCGGTTATTTGGTGAGTACTCTAAGTAGCCATGCCGCTAGATCTAAAAAAGAGTTTATTCGTGATTTTTTTAATACGTTACTTAATGGTAAGGCCTTTGTGAGAATAGCTTTAGCTATAATGGTTATTGCATTGGTAATGTCACGCTCTCGTATGGGTAATACTGCATTCTTTGCGTCAATGACAATAACAGGCTTGATTGGTTTATTTTTGATTAAAAATCGAAGTAAGGGGCTAACTATACTTATCATAAGTATGTTTATAATCGACATGTTCATTTTAAGCGCTTGGTTTGGTTTGGATAAAGTGCAAGAGCGATTGGCGCATACCAGCCTAGAGCAAGAAAAACGAGACGAGGTGGTACTGGACTCTCTACCTTTGTTAAAAGATTACATCTATACAGGAAGCGGACTGGGTAGTTTTTACACTATTTTTCCAAAATATCAAAGAGAGGATATATACGCCTTTTATGATCATGCACATAATGATTACTTACAGTTTGCAATTGAAACAGGCATTCCCGCTACTTTATTAATTGGCTTACTACCTATACTAGCATTTGTGACAAGTGTGAGAGCGCTAGCAAAGAGAAGTAAAAATTTGTATCAAGGCTTAGCTTTTGGATGCTGTATGGCTGTGATAGGAATGCTCACACATATGTCTGTGGACTTTCCACTACAAGCGCCGGCCAATTCGATGTTATTTGTAATAATACTGGCTTTAGCTTTTCGTACAAAAAAAACTAATCGAAACAAAAGAGCTAGTGAGTAAAAGCTAAACCACTTAATAAGTACAAGTTCACCATTAAGCTGACGTGATGCACCCAATCGACGTAGAGTGGAAATTAAGCTACTACAGAGGGCAATGCGCTAAGTGTTGAAACATTAGTGAATGGCTATATCAAATTTATTCTATATAATTTTATATTATCGCACTTTTCGATTTCCGAGGGAAAACTGTCCCATTAAAGGGGAAGTGGACAGTTCCATCTCGGCATTTAACGCTCGCTCTGCCACTTTTTTGGTGAGTTGCTCAAGTAATCCGGCTTCACCGAGTATGTCTTCGCGGGAATCACAGCCTTATAAAAGCTAATCGATAAGTTTGTCTGGTATTGGCTTTCTGTATTTCTTTTCAACAGGTTAAGAATGCCACTTGAACAGATATTTTTACACTCTCAGATCTACATCTATCTAGAGAAGAACACGCTTATATGAATTCCGCAATGCTTGTCTCTGCTGGGAACAAAGACACTTACCCTCTAAGTCCATGTCAATAGAGCTCGATTGAACAATTATCTTATTTATTGCACTTAAAGATTTGATGTAAGGATGGTGTTGGATCTGTTTGCCTTAGCCAAACGCACGCTGTTGCGGCGCCGTTATTATTTTCAACTATGCGTATAAGTTCAGCTTTCGATAAATTGTTTCGTAAACCCAATGCAAAACGATGGGTAATTGCCTTATTAAATTCTAGATACATTTTAGGATTTGATTTTAAAAACAAAAAACCAAAACGAGTCATAAGGATATGTAACTCTGGTGTACTAGCACCTAATGCAATGGCTTGGTGAAGATCATAGGTAATTTCAGCTTCAGCTGCGGCGGCTGTCCACTTTACGTATGCTTGGTTGCCCCAGGTGACGGGCCAAGCAGGACGCTCTGCTCGTGATTCGTTATACAATTTCAATAAACCTTGGTTGACTCCCTTAGACTCTTCGAAGCCTAGGTATAGCCCCCACTGTAACACTTCAGCTAATGTATCTTTATAAAATGCCATATCGCTGTGATTACTTACTAACGACTTGGCTAATGCCTTAGCTTCTGAATAGTTTGCCTCTGTCACCTCTGACCCATTTCTCCAGCCATCAATTGCGTTAGTTATTCCGTAGTATTGTACGGAGGCAACAGTTGCATAAAAAACTTTAAGCGAAGCAAGGCAAACACACCCAACTAGTATTGTGAAAAATAAATACTTGCCTATAGGGGTTACTAATTCTCGCATCACTAATTTACTCTATACCATTCCACTAACAGTATACTCTATTTTATTGTGCCAAAAAAAGCCGCTCAAATGGCGGCTTATTAAAATTTCTTATTACCTTAGCCAGACTAAGTTTACGTTAAGTCTTTTCACTCTCAGTATAGTTCGAGTTATAACCATATTTATCATAATAACCGGTATAAGCATAAGATGTAGCGCTTTTCTTGATGTCCACCTGATTTAAAACGATACCATCAACGCGCTTACCCATATTCAGAAAGCGTGCTAATCCACTTTGAATAAGTTGCTCGCTGGTGCTATCTGCGCGAACGACGTACAACACCACATCACAATTTTTGGAGACCACTATGGAGTCGCTCACTGCTTGTGTTGGTGCGGTATCTACTAGTACATAGTCATACTCTGCTCGAAGCTCTGTAATCAAGTCACTAAACCTAGAATTTGCTAACATTTCCTGCGGGTTCGCTGGTACTGTACCAGCACTAATTATATCTATACCAGCTTCGGGGTCTGTTACCAAACACTCTTCGTATTTATGCGTACCGGCAAGCAAGTTTGCTAAGCCAGGTTGAAAACCTGGTAATGCAAACCTTTTAGCAATTGAAGGTCTGCGCATATCCGTATCAATCAAAATGGTTTTTCCTAGCTGTCCCATTGCGAAAGCCAGGTTAATTGAAACAGTAGTCTTACCCTCTTTTGGTACGCTAGAGGTAACCATAATGACTTGTTTGGTCGTCTCCATATCAACCAGCTGCACGCTGGTTCGCAATGTTCTAACCGCTTCACTAAAAGTATGATGATTAGGGTCAAAAAACTCTCTAAGGGGGAGATCTTCTTTTTTCTTGTGTGGTTGCCATGGAATTAAACCCATCATTCTTTGGCCAAGTTTACGTTCTACGTCGTCTACTGAGCGGATACCGCTATTTAACATATCAGCAAAAATAGCAATACAAACTCCAATAGCTAGGCTAAGTATAAAAGTAGCTACAATAATTAGTTTAACTATTGGTTTTGCAGGTTGAATAGGGATTCTAGCTCTATCTAAAATACGCGCATTGGCAGATTCAAAACCGCCGACCTCACTGGTTTCTTTTAAGCGAGTAAAAAATGAATTATAGAGTTGCTGGTTAATGTCTACTTCCCTTTGAAGGATTTTACGTTGTGAATCTAAGGTTGTAAGTTTTCTGTATTCTGCCTTGGCATCGGCTACCGCCTCACGTAAACCTGCAACTTGAGATGTTGCCTGGCTATAGTCACTGGTTATACCAGATATCAGTGCTCTCACTTGTCGATTCATAGACTCTTGTACAGAATTTAATTCAGCAACCGCCGAAATCATTTTTTGATGTTTAGGGCCATATACTTTACTTAATTCAGAAACTTTACTTTGAGCCTTTAATTCAGATTCGCGAACACTCTGTATAGAGGGGTGGTTAAGCACTTCAGGCAGCTTTGCGATTTCATCTATATTTCCACCAGAATTTTGCACTTGTTGGTAGATAATCTCACTATTCTTTAACCTGTTTTCAGCCACTAAGAGCTGTTCACTCAATCCTTGGAGTTCTTCTGAAGCCAGGCCAACAACCCCGTCGAGGTCAACTAGCTGCTCCGTCTCGTAAAAGTCAGCAAGTTTGCGTTCGGAGGCTTCTAATTTAAGTCTTAAACCCTGCAAGCTATCATTTAACCATGTAGTGGCTTTAGACGTCATGTTGAACTTAGCTTCAAGGTAACTTTCTATATATACCTCTGCAATGGTGTCTGCTACTTGAGCAGCTAACTTTGGTGATTCACTTTCAAAGGAGATTTTTACTACTTGGGTGTTACTAACCGGCGAAACAGCCATAGACTCCATAAAAAAATCTATGATCTTTTGCTTTTCAATCCAGTCTATTTCCTCCTGAGATAAGACTCCTTCCTCATTTTGAGGTAAAAATGTTAAAAATGACTTTAATGTGGACTTGGCGTCTTTAATAAAACCTTGTATACCGCCTTCTTCGTCTTCTAAGTTGAAATACGGTGAATTGGTAAGGTCTAATTTATCTACTACTTTCTCTGCAATATGTCTTGACTTGAGAATTTCATATTGTGTTTGGAAGTATTCTTCGCCACCTGAGTTAAGCCCATAAATTTCTTCTATGGAGACTACCTTCGCTTCTTCGGCTTCTATTAATAATGAGGAGCTTGCCCGATAAATGGGCGTCATAGATAAAACAATTAATGCGACTAACAATGTTGATATTACTGCTAACCCTAATATCTGCCATTTATATCGTTTTATAACCCACAAGTACTGGCTTAAATCGATGGCATCATCTTGATCTATTGACTTATTGTCAGTTTGCATTATTCCATTTGATGACATAGTAAAGTTCCAGGTATTATTATATTTGGGATTAGAAGAAGCTTTGCTCTATGGTGATAATGTCACCAGGGATTATAGAAGTATTTCGATCTGCTTGAATCCTAATGCTTTCACCATCAACAGTCCTGTCGATAAATACTTTAGTCTTCGACGCCCTTTCAGTATACCCGCCTGCTAACGCAGCCGCTTTATCTATGTTTAGACCCGGTTGAAATGCATAACCACCGGGGTTTTTTACTTCACCATTAACAAAAAACGGGCGATACTC
>JABXHN010000013.1 GCA_013373635.1 Flavobacteriaceae bacterium | reverse complement strand
TTGTGGTACCTCCAGGAATCGAACCAGGGACACACGGATTTTCAGTCCGTTGCTCTACCAACTGAGCTAAGGTACCATGCTCTTAAGCGGATGCAAATATAAATTCTAATTGTGGAAAACCAAACAAAAACATAAAAAAAGCACTTCGTTTTTATTCTTTTTTTTTCTTTGTAGTATGAATCTAGTTTTAGACATTGGAAATACCAGAGTGAAAGCAGCTGTTTTTAAGGAAGATAAGCTTGTTGATCATTGGGTATGGGAACGATCTGCAGCACTTAAAAATACTGAGGATATTATATCTCGATTGTCAATTGCAAACGCTATGGTGGCATCTGTGGGAGGAGAATTTGAAGAACTCACTTCTTTGTTGGAGTCAAAAGTCTCTTATTTTTATGTTTTAAATACCTTATCAGCGCTACCATTTGAAAATGCATATAAGTCCCCGTTAACTCTTGGGGTAGATCGTTTAGCTGTTGTTGCAGCAGCTCAATTTTTATATCCAAAGGAAAATTGTTTGATCATTGATGCAGGGAGTTGTATTACCTATGAACTATTGACTAGTTCTGGAGTGTACTTAGGAGGAGGAATAGCTCCTGGAGTTCAAATGAGGTATAACTCAATGAATACTCAAACAGCAGCTTTGCCACTTTTGTCAAGACCCGATGAAATCAACAACTACGGAACCAGTACTGAATCGTGTATGCATTCAGGTGTTATTTTAGGGGTCTGTTACGAAATCGAAGGCTGGATAGGTTCAGTTCAAGCTGAACTAAAAAATTTAACAGTGATTTTAACAGGAGGAGATGCTAAATACTTGTCTAAACAATTAAAAAACACCATATTTGCGCATCCCAATTTAGCCTTAATTGGTATCAATCAGTTACTTCAATATCAGATAACGCATGCTTAAGAGAATTATAATAGTATTTTTTTTAGTCCTAGGGACACAACTCCACGCTCAAAAATACACCTCATCTCCTTATTCCTATGTAGGATTCGGTGAGATGTTATCTTCTACGACCGTAGAGAATCAAGCCATGGGTAAAATGAGTATGTATACCGATAGTATTCACCTCAATTTAAACAATCCAGCAGCACTTGGTAAATTAAAAGTTACCAATTACGCGATCGGATTGTCTTCCTCTTATTCTTCTTTAGCATCTGATTCACAAAAATCTGATAACCTCGCATCTCGATTGGAGTATATTGGAGTTTCATTTCCACTTGCCAAGAAGCTAGGTTTTAGTTTTGGAGTAATGCCTTTTACGGCCATGGATTATCGACTTTACGCTGAAAGCTCAGACAGTGATGGAACCCAACTTGACAATATCTTCTCAGGAAATGGGAACATCAATAAGTTGTACTTCTCGCTTGGAAAAAAACTTTTTAAATACTTAGATGTTGGGGCGTCTATGTATGCTAATTTTGGAACGATTACAAAAGAACGCATACAATCGATACCTGAAGTTTTTAACGGGACGATTGATCGAAGAACTTCACGCCTAAGAGGAGTGAATTACAATCTCTCTGCTCATTTACAACTTCCTTTAACTGAAAAAATAGATTTATATGCTTCAGCTATTCATACTTCGGTTAATGAATTATCAAGTGAAAATTTAAAAGAAATCGGGACCGTGAATTTGGAAAATGGTACCGATATTGAAGTTAATTCTGTGGATCTTTCGTTAACAGGTTTGGATCAAACTAGTTTAGTATTACCAGCGCGAAATTCAATTGGAGTTGGTTTTGGAACTGACAAATCTTGGTTCTTTGGAGCGCAATATACCAGTTCAGACTTGTCGAATCTAGAAAATGATTTCTTGTCACAGGCCAATGTGAGTTATCAAAAGAGTTCCTTGATGAGTGTTGGAGGTTTCTTTATTCCCAATGCAAGTAATTTTGCTTCCTATTTTCAAAGATCGGTATACCGAGCTGGGATCCATCTTTCAAATACAGGTTATGTGATTAATAATCAAGAAATAAAGGACTTTGGCGTGAATTTTGGTGTAGGTTTACCAGTGGGAGGCGTATTGTCGAATTTAAACGCGACTTTGAGTCTTGGAACTAGAGGGACTAAAGAATCTGGTCTGATCAAAGAAAACTATGTTAAATTGAAGATAGGCTTATCATTAAATGATATTTGGTTTGCTAAAAGACAGATTAATTAATTAAATTTGTATCCTTGCAAAAGAAATATTGTGTAAAAAATACAAACTAATAAACTAATAAAATGAAAAAGAATTTGTTGATACTGGCTATTGCAGTTTTAGGCTTTGTTGAATTAGGTCAAGCCCAGGCTCAAAACCCTGAGTGTTTAACTAATTTATCGATCTATACCGAATACGTAAAAGTAAAAAATTACGATGCTGCTTATGAGCCTTGGAAACAAGTTTATGAAACTTGTCCTTCTTTGAACTGGGCGAACTTTTTATACGGTGAGCGTATCTTAAAAGATAAAATCGACAAGTCTGAAGGGTCAGAGAAATCAACTTATATAAACATGTTGTTGGACCTTTTTAAAAATTCTCAAGAGTACTTTCCAAAGAAAGTGAAGTTAGCTGACGTTAAAACGGATGTGGCACTTTTGATGAATGATGAAAAATTGGCTTCTAAAGAAGAGGTTTTCAATATTCTACACGAGGGTTTTACGAAAGATCAGAAAAACTTTAAAAATCCTAAAGCCCTCTATTTGTATTTCTCAAATTTAGTGGACTTGCACGAAGAGGGGATAAAAGATCTCAATGAGGTTTTTTCAATTTACGATGAGGTAGTGAATCAAATTGACATTCAGTTTGCGAGCCTCAACGCTACATCATTAAAACTACAAGAAAAAGAAGAAGCAGGGACGCTTTCATCTAGAGACAAACGTATGTTAAAGGTGGTTGAATCCAATTCAAAAGCATTTGATCAAATCGCTAGTTCGATCGATACGAAACTAGGACGTCTAGCAGATTGTGATAATCTTATTCCATTGTACGAGAAAAACTTCGAAGCGAAGAAAGGTGATGTAAAATGGGTTAAAGGAGCTGTTGGTAGAATGTTCTCTAAAGAATGTACTGACGATCCTATGTTCGTTAAATTGGTTGAAGCTCAAACGGCATTGGATCCATCTGCTGATACCTATTTCTATTTAGGGATGTTAAAGCAAAAGCAAAATGATTCAAAAGGCGCTGTTGAGAACTTTAACAAAGCAGTTGAATTAGAAACTGACGCAAAGAAAAAATCTTCAATTCTTTACAAGATTGCTTTGACTTACAAAAATACTTCTAAATCTAAGGCTAGAGATTTTGCTTTAAAAGCAGTTGCTGAAGACAGTTCAAATGGAAATGCGTATTTATTTATAGCAAACTTATATGCTAATTCTGCTAACGATTGTGGTGAGACCACTTTCGAAAAGAGAGCAATATACTGGAAAGCTGCTGAAATGGCTAAGAAAGCAGGTCGTGTAGATCTTAAGCTTAGAAAGAGAGTAGAACAAACCGTTGAGAGTTATGAACAAAGAGCTCCATCAAGAACTGACATCTTTGAATCAGGTATGTCTGGAAAAGTTCTTACGTTCAAATGTTGGGTAGGTGGAAGTGTTAAAGTTCCTACTTTAGATTAATGAACTCAAAATATACCCATATGGGATTTGTAATAGCCACAGTATTTACTGTGGCTTTACTTTTTAATTCCTGTGAGTCTAAGGACCAAAGTGAATTGTTGGGTATCGATTCAAAAGTCTTTCCTCAAGGGGTGGCAAAAAATTTTAAACTTTATTACAACGAATACAAGGAAAATAAGAGTGAGTTAATAGCTGTTAGAGATACGACTTCACTTTCTGCAATTTTAGAAGCTCAATTGAGTGAAGATTACCAGCAATTGATCTTTCCATATAGAATCTTTCCAGAAGGTATAAGATTGACCCTCATAGATGATGATGGTGCTCGAACCTATATCAATGCCGATTACGGAAAGCTCTATGTGTTGACTTCAATGGTTGATTTAAGAGGTAGTGTTTTGATTGAGCTTCCAGATGGATCGACACTTGAAACCGATCAACTGTATTGGGATCGAGAAAATGATTGGGTTTTTACCGATAGAAATTTTAAATACACTAATCGAGAAGATAATAGTATAATGAATGGTAAAGGAATGGATTTTAAAAGAGATTTTACGTATTTTAATGCCCATCAAACCTATGGCACCATGGTTTTAAAAGAAGAATAATTATGTTGAAAGTATTGAGATTTACGGAGTATTTATACGTAGTTGTAGCAATTTTATCAATTGTTAAAATAGCTAATATTTACCTTAATAATACAGGGGAGGATATTACAATTTTTGTGTTATTTGGACTTGTTTCTATCGGAATGTTCTTCTTTAGAAGAAATTATCGAAAGAAATTTGATAATAGAAAAAACAACTCCTAGTTGGAACAACACTTTTTTATAGTAGGTCTTTCACTGTTGTTTTCCGCCTTTTTTTCAGGGATGGAAATCGCTTATATTTCTGCTAATAAGATTCATTTAGAGCTTGAAAAAAAGCAAGAAGGAGTGTTTGCTGCAGTTCTGAGGAGATTGACAGCAAAACCTTCAAAGTTTATAACGACCATGCTGATTGGGAACAATATAGCACTGGTTATCTACGGTCTATTCATGGGGGATATTCTCATGAATTGGTTTGAGGGCTTAGCTTTGAATTCACCTTCTGACTTTGTAGTGAGTCTATTAACTGACTTCTCTCTTTTGAGTCAAACAGTGTTGTCTACTTTGGTAATTCTCATTACAGCAGAGTTTCTTCCCAAAGTATTTTTTCAGATTTACGCGAACTCACTGATCAAAATTTTTGCAATTCCTGCCTATTTGTTTTATTGGGTATTTTCAATTGTATCCAATTTCATCATTTTTATATCAGACATGATATTGAAGCTCTTCTTTAATACAGAGGGAGATGAGGTTCAATCTGCATTTTCAAAGACAGAACTCGGAAATTACATCAATGAACAAATGGAGTCGGTAGAAGAAGAGGACGAGGTCGATTCTGAAATACAAATCTTTAAAAACGCCTTAGAATTCACCAATGTAAAAGCACGTGAAATCATGGTTCCTCGTACTGATTTGGTGGCCGTGGATCTCAGTGTGGAGCCTAAGAAACTAATTGAACTATTTTCTCAAACCGGATTTTCAAAACTCTTAGTTTTTGAAGGAGATTTAGACAATATCATTGGTTACATTCACTCCTATGCTCTTTTTAAAAAACCTTCACATATCAAGAAAATACTCATGCCTATTGAGTATGTGCCAGAAACGATGTTAATTTCTGACATATTGGATGTGCTGACTAAAAAACGCAAAAGCGTTGCTATTGTATTAGACGAATATGGAGGGACCTCTGGAATGATGACCGTCGAAGATATCATCGAAGAACTCTTTGGAGAAATAGAAGACGAGCACGATTCAACGGATCTCATCGAGGAAGAGAAGGAAGACGGATCTTTTGTGTTTTCAGCTCGATTGGAAGTAGATTATTTAAATGAGACCTATGGATTGGATTTAGCAGAGAGTGATCAGTACAATTCACTTGGTGGTCTTATTGTAAATAATACTGAAGAAATACCTGAATTAAACGAATCCATCGATATTGAAAATTGTCGTTTTACCATTCTAGAAGTTTCTGGAAATAAGATTGACTTAGTTCGTTTGCAAGTCTTGGAAGAGAGCTAATTAGCAGCTTTTGATTTTCTTTTTTTTTAATTGCTTATTATTTTCATTTGAGTTTCTTTTTTGAAAAGAAAACACTATTTTCGCCCATCTATATCAACAAAATATTACTATGGCAGTATTAGACAAAATCAGACAGAGAACTACTGTTTTAATTATCATTATCGGGATGGCACTTTTTGCCTTTGTGATCTCGGGTATTTTTACAAAAAACGGTGTTTCACAGGAGACGGTAATTGGAGAAATTAACGGAGAGGAAGTTAGTATTACAGAATTTAGACAGCGCTTGGAAGCTGCTGCTGAGCAATCGAAGACCAGTACTACGATGCAATTGGTAGATCAGGTATGGAATTCAGCAGTGAGAACAAAACTCTTAGAACAAGAATTTGAATCATTGGGAATTTCGGTAGAAGGCGATCAAATTCTAAACTTCATAAAGAATATTCCAGTATACGCTCAAACAGAATTATTTCAAGACGAGAACGGAGTGTTTAGCAATGAAAAATTCATCGCTGCAGTTGCTGATTGGAAAGTAAATAATCCAAGACAGTATCAATTGTGGTTACAAGACGAATTAGCTATTTCATTTAATGCTAAAGAGCAGACTTTTAACAATTTAATTTTAGCAGGAGTTAAGGCTTCTGAACTAGAAGGAAAATACAACTACAAGGCTGCTAATGACAAAGTTTCTATTTCATTTGTAAAATTAGCCTATACATCAATTCCAGATTCGTTAGTAACTGTAAGTGAAAGCGAGGTTAAGGCCTATATAAATGATCACAAAGAGGAATTCAAACAAAGTCCAGCTCGTGATTTGAGATTAGTTTACTTTCCAGAAGTTGCTTCTGCTGCAGACGAACAAGCAATCGAGGCTGAAATCACTTCTCTGTTAGAGGATTCCCAAGAGTTTGATGCTGATGCGAATGCAACAGTAAAAGTTGCTGGATTTAAAAATACGGAGGATATGAGTCTTTTCTTAGATCGTCACTCTGATATTAAGTTCGATACCATTTACAAATCAGATGCTGCTTTGGGATTCCAACAAAGAGAAAATCTAGTTGGTCTTTCAAAGGGTGAAATTTACGGACCTTACAAAGAAGACGGATACTTGAAGGTTTCTAAAATGATGGATATTAAGAAAAATGGAACTGCTAAAGCGAGCCATATCTTAATTTCATGGGCAGGTGCTCAATCTGCAAATGCCTCTGTTACCAGAACTAAAGAGGAAGCGAAGTCATTGGCGAATCAATTACTAAGACAAGCTCGTAACGCAAATGTGGCTGAATTCTATCAATTAGCAAGAGATAATTCAGATGGTCCTTCAGCTTCAAGAGGTGGAGACTTGGGTTATTTTGTAGAAGGTCAAATGGTTGCTGAGTTCAACGATTTTGTTTTCGGTTCAAAAGTAGGTGCTATCGATATGATCGAAACTGATTTTGGTTATCACATCGTAAAGATTGATGATAAGAAAGACACCTATCAAATTGCAACTTTAGCTAGAAGTTTGGCTCCGTCTGAAGAGACAATTAATGCGAACTTTAAAAATGCTACAAGTTTTGAAATGGCTGTAAGCAAGGATTCCAATAACTTCGGTAGTATTGCTTCAGAGAGCAATTATCAAGTACGTTCTGTGAGTAAAGTTGCTGCTTTAGAAGAAAACTTACCTGGATTAGGTGCACAGCGTTCTGTAATTCAATGGGCATTTAACGATAATTCTTCTATTGGAGATATCAGAAAGTTTGATTTAGGAACTGGTTATGCGGTGGTTCAATTGACTGCTATCTACAATGAAGGAACCACTTCTATTGCTGATGCATCAATTAAAGCTATTCCTGCTATTAGAAAAGAAAAGAAAGCTCAGATGCTCAAAGAGCAATACGCTGGTAAATCTATTGATGCTATAGCTTCTGAAGCTAAAATGGAAGTAGCTACTGCTTCAGCACTTAGTTTGAGTAGCCCAGTGATTCCTGGTTCTGGAAGAGAAGCTTATATCGTAGGGAAAGCTTTTGGAATGGAAGAGGGACAAGAGAGTGATCTTATTCAAGGAAACGACGGAGTGTACAAGATTAAAGTAACCTCTAAGACGGAGGCAGAAGCCTTAGAATCTTATGCGATCTATGCTTCTTCAATTGAAGCACAACGCAAGTCAATTGCTCCATATTCTATATTCAGTGCGATTGAAAAAGCTGCTGATATTGTAGATAACAGAGCTGTATTTTACTAGTAGAAAATCATATCCCTAAAAGGGATGACAATATCAAAACCCTTTTCTAGTACATAGGAAGGGGTTTTTTTAGTTCCACACATTAGCGCAAAATCACCACCCCAGGCTCCTAAGCTTTTAACAGCTCCCTGGTAATCTAAAAAGAACTGTTCTTTGACTGGCTTTGTATTTAAAATGGAAGCCATCAATGATTCGTGTTCGCTTAGTAGTTTCTGAAAGCTGATAAGGTCATCAGCATTTGTCAATTGATCCGTGAGTGAGCTTATTTTTTGAATAGCACTTTGCTTGTCAAAATGAAGCTTTTGGTAAGAGTTGATCGCTTCTGAACTGATTTGTTTGCTTCCTAGATAGACAAAAAAGAGATGGTCAATAAAATTAGGATTGAAGGAACATTCTACAATACGAGGCTTTTGATTCTCGATATTGTAAATAATAGGGCCTTTTGCTGTCGCACAGGCGATATCGTATCCGCTTCCTTTAAAACGGTCTTTGAGCAGTAGAAAAGGATCTATAGCTGCCCATTGGGCAATAGTGCTAATCAGTGTAGAGGAGGACCCCAATCCCCATTCTCTAGGGAATTCTAGGTGGGTTTTGACTGTTGCACCACTGCCTAAAAACTTTGGATTCTGTCTCTTGGCTTCTGACAGGAGAGTAATTAAATGTTTTGATATTTCAGGATCTGTTGTCTCTGTCTTCTCGAAGTCAGTAGTACAACTCATTGAAAACCACAATTCGTTGTTATGGTCAAAACTCTCCCATTGAATCAATTGATCATTTTGAGAAGTAACCTCTAGCTTTTGTCCTTTTTTGGTAGGCAATGCTAATCCCTTGGCTCCATCTAAAATGAGATATTCTCCACTGATGAGTAATTTTCCGTGAGCGTAAAATTCCTTCATTTAGGATCTTAATTTAATGAGTGCTTTACTCACATTTGAAAAGCTGACAGTCTTGTTTTTAAACTCCTCACTTAGAAGTTCTTTTTCTTTTACAGTAGCCCCTAATTGATTGAGAATATTCAATAGGTGCATTTTCATATGTCCTTGCTGAATTCCAGTTGTGACTAGTGATTTCACAGCTGCAAAATTCTGAGCTAAACCAGCCACAGCAATGATTCTCATCAAATCTTTTGCGCTTGGATTTTGAAGAATTTCAAGGGCTAATTTTACAAGTGGGTGTAATTTAGTAAGCCCTCCTACAGTTCCTACTGCTAGAGGAATATCCATCCAAAAAGAGAATTGATCTCCATTGATTTCAGCATGTGAGAGACTGGAATACTGCCCGTCTTTTGAAGCGTAAGCATGAGCAGCAGCTTCAATAGCTCTAAAGTCATTTCCGGTAGCAATAACAACTGCATCAATTCCGTTCATAATTCCTTTGTTATGTGTCACAGCTCTATAAGGTGAAGCTTTTGCAATAGATACCGCCTGAATCATTTTCTTGGCAAATTCTCTCGGAGGAACTGAAGCAATTTCTCCTAACTCATCGATAGGACAACTCACCTTAGCTCTGACGATACAATTGGGAACATAGTTCGATAAGATGCTCATCACTACTTCAACATCGATATGGTGATTGATGGCTTCACGTTCCAGTGTTTTAGACAGTTGCTCTAAACAGGAGTTGATAAAATTAGCTCCCATCGCATCAGCTGTTTCAAAAGTACAGTGTAATTGATAATAGTGTTGAAGGTCATGAGTTTTGTCTTTGAGTTCAATACTACTTAGGCCTCCACCACGCTTCTCCATATTAGCGGTAAGCGGTTTGCAATCTTTGACAAGTTGCTCTTTGATTGAATTAAAAAAATCTGTGAGTTTTTCTTTCTCGCCAGGATATAGGAAGTGTACCTGGCCAATTTTTTCAGTTCCCAGAATCTCAGTGGTAAAACCACCTCGAGTCGACCAGTATTTTGCAGCTTTTGAAGCTGCTGCTACTACCGAACTTTCTTCAATGGCCATCGGTATGGCGTAATAGGTGCCGTCTATTAAGAAATTTGGAGCAATACCTAAAGGGAGGTAGTAATTTGAGATCGTATTTTCGATGAACTCATCGTGTAATTGTTGAAGTTGCTCATCACTGTTCCAATAGTTTTTGATCAATTCAATACTATTGTCAGGCTGATGAGTGTAATTTTTAGCAACCCAAGCAATTTTTTCTTCTTTGGTCCATTTTGAAAATCCTTCAACAGATCGGCTCATTGATTCTTCTTTTTATGGCAAAGATACGTATTGTTTGTTTGAAGTTTAGTGATTCTTGCCATTGGTCAATAAATATGTAGTTCATATGATGTGAAGCTCTGTAATTTAAGAGTGATTTTTATACCTCTTTTAAGATTTAATGTTATTTTTAGGCGACTTATATAAAATTCATAACAATCAAACGACTTAATCACTTAACGATGAAATACATTTTTCAGATTATTTTTTTGACGCTAATTACCTCAGTGATGAGTTTTGCTCAGCAAAAAACAGTAAGTGTCGAAGAAATCTACGACGGTACTTTTAGAACTAAAGGAATGGATGTGTTGAGATCCAGAAATAACGGAACTCAATACACACTTCTCAATTACGATCGATCGAGTAAAATTCAAACAATTGATTTGTATCAATACGAATCTCTTGAAAAAGTGGAGACACTTTTATCTACTGAAGACTTAGATGGAATTTCATATATGAGTTCCTATTCGTTTAGCGATGATGAAACCAAAGTATTATTAGCGACAGAGCTCAAGCCAATTTATAGAAGATCAAGTCTTGGCACTTACTACGTTTACGATTTTCAATCAAAAGAGTTGATTAAGATATCTGAAAATCAGATTCAAGAACCCAGTCTGTCTCCCGATGGTTCTAAAGTAGCTTATGGGTTTGAGAACAATTTATACCTATTTGATTTGAGATCTAAAAACACGACTCAAATGACTTTTGATGGTAAAAAGAACCACATTATCAATGGAATTACCGATTGGGTTTACGAAGAAGAATTTTCTTTTGTAAGAGCCTTTCAGTGGAGTCCCCAAGGGACACATATCGCCTTTTTGAGATTTGATGAAACCGAGGTTCCTGAGTTTTCGATGCCGATCTACGGGGATGATCTCTATCCTCAAATTCAAACCTTTAAATACCCTAAAGCTGGTGAAAACAACGCAGAGGTAAGTTTGCATTTATACGAATTGAGCTCTGGATCAGTTTCTAAGATTGATGTTGATGCTTATTACATCCCTCGAATCAAATGGAAACACCATCCAGATGAACTCGTTTTTCAAACTTTGAACAGACACCAAAACAAACTTGTTCTCTACAATTACAACAAGACTACAAAAGAGTTGAGTGTGTTGCATACGGAGACTGATGCAGCCTATGTAGATGTCAATGACGACCTCACCTTCTTAGTAGATGATAGTTTTATTTGGACTTCAGAAAAAGACGGATATAATCATCTGTATTTACACGATAAGAGTGGTAAACAAAAAAGACAGCTCACTTCAGGAGCCTGGGAGGTTACTTCCTATTACGGCTACGATCAAAAGAATAAAAAGATCTTTTTTCAATCGACAGCTGAAGGATCGATCAATAGGGATGTGTATTCTGTTGGAATAAACGGAAAAGGTCTGAAGCGACTAACCTCAAAAGAGGGTTTTAACAGAGCTAGTTTTAGTGCTGATTTTACCTATTTTATCAACACACATTCCAATGCGACGACACCACCTTCATACAGTCTTTATACGACTGCAACTAATAATCGTCTAAAGGACTCCAATTCAGCACAGACTTTAATGCTTAAAACAGTAGTAGAAAATGCTGCGCTTTTGGATAAGTTAGAGGATTACAGTATCAGCTATAAGGAATTTTCAACTATTGAGGTCAATGGAAATGATCTCAATATGTGGATGATTAAACCAGTGGATTTCGATCCTTCTAAAAAATATCCGCTATTGATGTTTCAATACAGTGGACCTGGTTCTCAATCGGTATCCAATTCTTGGATGGGCGGTAATGATTACTGGTATCAATTACTTCAATCTAAGGGCTATATCATCGCCTGTGTAGACGGAAGAGGAACTGGTTTTAAAGGAAGAGATTTTAAAAAGACAACCTATTTACAACTCGTGCGTTATGAGAGTGACGATCAAATTGCAGCCGCTGAAAAATTGTCAGAATTGCCGTATATCGATGAAGATCGAACCGCAATCTGGGGTTGGAGTTTTGGAGGAGATATGGCCATGCACTGTATCTTAAAAGGAAACGATGTTTTTGAAGCGGCTATCTCAGTAGCTCCAGTAACCTCTTGGAGATTCTATGATACCATCTATACAGAACGTTTTATGAGAACCCCTCAAGAAAATCCAGAGGGCTATGATTTAAACTCACCACTCAATTATGCGGATCAGTTAAAAGGTAAATTGTTGTTAGTTCACGGATCTGCTGATGATAATGTTCATTTTCAAAATACCATGAGAATGGTAGAAGAACTCGTTCAGGCCAACAAGCAATTTGATTGGGCAGTATACCCTGACAAGAACCACGGAATCTACGGAGGGAAAACAAGAGTTCAACTTTATACCAAGATGACCAATTTTATTTTAAATAATTTATAATCAACAATCAACAATCAACAATCAATAAACAAACAACTATTATGGACCAAACGATCAAAGCACCTTCAGAACAAGAACTCTTTGGGCATCCAAAGGGATTGTATGTGCTCTTTTTTACTGAAATGTGGGAACGCTTTTCCTATTACGGTATGCGTGCCCTCTTTACACTTTTTTTAGTCGCTGAAACGACTTCTTCCAATGCGGGATTTGGATGGACTAACGAAGAAGCCTTGGCTTTATATGGCTGGTATACCATGCTGGTTTATATGTCTTCGATTCCAGGAGGATGGTTGGCGGATCGAGTATTGGGTCAGAAAAAAACAGTTATGTTAGGTGGAGCTTTATTGTGTATCGGACACTCCGTATTAGCTTTAAATTCAGAAATTACATTTTATATTGGCTGTCTGTTTATCATCCTTGGAGTTGGTGGTTTGAAGCCTAATATTTCCTCCATGGTAGGGGGTCTTTACATACCAAAAGACGAGAGAAGAGATTTAGGATTCTATATTTTTTATATGGGGATCAACATTGGAGGATTTTTGGCTCCAATTCTCTGTGGATATGTGGGAGAACAAATTTCATGGCATTACGGATTCGGATTGGCTGCTATTGGAATGTTCTTAGGACAAATTGTGTATATATGGGGGCAGAAATACCTCACCAATGTTGGAAACTTAATCAGTAAGAAGAATGCTGCTGATAAAGAACTTTTAGAAAAGCCTCTTTCAACTGTAGAAAAGGATCGCGTTAAAGTACTCTTGATTTCATTTTTATTGATCATTCTCTTCTGGGCTGCTTTTGAACAAGCAGGTGGTCTGATGAACCTATACGCTTCTCAAAAAACAGATCGAAACTTCTTCGGACTTTTTGAAATTCCAGCATCAGTATTCCAATCGGTTAACTCGTTCTTTATTATTACTTTGGCTACAGCTGTTGGAGCTTTCTGGCTCAGATGGAGAAAGAAGGGTAAAGAAGCATCGTCGATCTTTAAAATTGCAGTGGGCTTAATTATTATGGCCTTAGGCTTTGGTTTTATGACTGCTGCATCTGCTCAGTTTGAAGCGAATGGTTCTTCTGCCATGTATTGGTTGATCTTAGCTTATTTGTTTCACACTGTTGGAGAACTCTGTGCCTCTCCAGTATCACTTTCGTTTATCACCAAATTGGCTCCACTTAAGTATGCCTCTATTATTATGGGGCTGTATTGGGCAGCGACAGGACTAGGGAATAAAGTAGCTGGACTCATTGGTGAATACTCACAATCACTCGGTGAATTTGAAACCTTCTTAAGTGTTACCATCGTTTGGTCTTTGATAGGAGCCTTGGTAATTGTATTACTCAAACCACTCAAGCGATTAACTCATGGTGCAGAGGATGGAGAAATGAAAATGGAAGCTGCTTAAAAATCAAAGTCTTTTATATAATACCCCTCTGATCTCATATCGATCAGGGGGATTTTTTTTGACTGGGCAGTGGCTTTCCAACGCTTGATATTCCAAGGAGCATTGGTTTTATCTGCGATGATTAGTTTTGGATTTAAACTGTCTATAAGTCTTCCTAAATGAAGCTTTGGGTTTTGAGTCAGTACTAATAGGTCGGTTCGAACACTCCTTGGGTAAGTGTATTGTTTACCGATCATTACTATGGTGCTCTGGTTAATTCGATAAGCATAAGCTTGTTTGTGAAATTCTGTTTTATTGATTTTAAAGTGTGTTTGTAGTTGATTTAATTGCTGATTTGAGAGCGTTGAATCGCTGTATATTTGAAAGATTTGTTCTTTTTTGTAGATGAGCTGTGTGCTTTTGTAATCTCCTGTAATTAATAAGAATTCACGATTTCTGAGTTGGTGACTTTTAAAGATGGAATAGAATTGAAAACTGATCACTAGACTCAAAGCTAAATTGAGCATTTTGTGATTCTTAGTATTCAATGCATCTATAAAACTAACAATCAAACCGTAGAGGAGAACTAGTTGAATGCTGTCAATAGTCTGATGATAGGTGAGCTGGTCAAAACTTAATTTGAAAATTAATTCATTGATGTAGCATAAGAATGATTCAAATAAAAAGGAGGTCCAACCTATAAAAATGCTTATAAATCCCAAATAAATCAACAGTCCCATCAGCGGCACAATTAATAGATTACCGATTAAAAAATGCAGTGGAAAACTTCCAAAATAATGGAGAATTAAGGGCAATACGCCAATTTGTGCAGAGAGACTGAGGCAGATTAATTCAAAGACTTTATCGATTATTTTGTTGGAGTGATGGAGTTTGATTCTCAAAATAGGATGGAGCCATAAAATGAAAAACACTGCCGTATAGCTCATTTGAAAGCCCACCTGAAACAGGGCAAAGGGATTGAAAAATAAGTTTGTTAAAAAAGCGAGTAATAAAAAGTGAAAGGAATTATTAATTCGCCCTATGAGCCTTGAGACACCCAAGAAACTCAAAAGTAAACAAGCCCTGATTACCGAATAGGACCAGCCGCTTAATAGTGCAAAAGCCCATAGAAATAGCAGCGATAGTATCCAACGAATCGATTTTCCTTTAGGAACAAATCCAATGGGCCAAAGTAGCAAATAGATCAGTGAAAACACAATAGCGATATGCAATCCAGATAGAGCTAGTAGATGACTCAATCCTACTTTGGAATAACTGTTTTGAAGATTTTTAAAGCCAGGGTCTTTATAACCCACTAGTAAGGCAAGTGCAGTAGTTTGTTCTCTTGAATCAAACTGAAACTTTTGAATCCTTGAAGCCAATTTCATTTGAAGGAGATAGGCCCTACGTCGAATAGCTGTTTTAGCTTTTACAGAAGACAGCTGTGGACTTGTGAGTTGGTTTTGAATGCCTTTCTTAAGCAGGTATGTCTTATAATCAAAACCTCCAGGAAGAGAGGGATATTCAATCTTTTTTATTGGTCCATAAAAAAGGAATCGATCACCTGGAATGAGTTCGGAGGTATCGGTTTTAATTTTAAGAAGAATCTTTTGATGTTGCTCGCTGAGAAGTGTGGCAGAATACGAATCGTAAAACTCACTGCGACTCATCAATTCCTTTATCTCAATAAGTCCAGAGGAGGTTTCTAAAGGCCTTGAATCTGTTCGAAAACCAATTAGAAGCATACCAATTATTAAAGCACATAAGAATCCATAAAGCAGGCTGATTATTTTTGAATTAGAAAGAAGAAATGATCCTAATAAAACGATTGTTAAAACAAAGACCAAGTTTGTGGAAAGTTCTAAAGCAACGTTTAGAACGATTCCAATACTCAATCCAAGTGCAATGGTTCCTAGGGTTCTATGTTGAGAAAAGTCGGCCATGGTTTACACCATAGCACCTATAGCAGTTCAATTTAGCTATTTTTTAGAATAGCCGCTGCTGCTTTTCGACTAGCGCCACCTTCACCTAAAAGAACTTCAAGTTGATCATAGGCCTCAATTTGTTTTTGAGTAGTATTGGTGTCGAGTAATTTTTTGAATTCGCTCTGGAGTCTTTTCGTATTTAGATCCGATTGAATGAGTTCTGGAACGGCCTCTCTGCCCAGTATGATATTGACAAGAGATATATAAGGGAGTTTGATAATTCGCTTGGCAATCCAATAGGTCAACCCCTGTGTTTTATAGCAAACAATTTGAGGGATTTTTAAAAGAGCAGTTTCAAGTGTTGCAGTCCCTGAAGTGACAAGGGCTGCTTTAGAAGCCTTGAGCAGAGAGTAAGTGTCATTGCTCACTAAACTAACATTCGTATTTTTTGTAAACTGCTTGTAGAGTTCGCGATCGAGACTCGGTGCCATGGCCACTACAAAATGGAATTCTTTAAATAACTCTACAATAGAGAGCATGCTGCTCAATATTTTGGTGAGTTCTGACCTTCTACTGCCCGGAAGTAAGGCGATGAGTTCCTTGTCCATGGGGAGTTGGTGTTCTCTTCTGAATTGTTCAGAATTTTTAATGGGTTTTAAGGCTAGCGCATCGATTAGTGGATGTCCCACAAATTCCACTTCGTAATTGTGTTTTTTGTAAAAATCAACTTCGAATGGTAGTATGCAATACAGATGGTTGATATAGGCTTTGATTTTTTTAACGCGCTTACTTCTTGAGGCCCAAACCTGAGGAGCGATATAGTAATGGGTGTTGTATTGGTGTTCTTTAGCCCACTTAGCGATTCTGAGATTAAAACCAGAAAAATCAATAAAGATTAACGCATCAGGTTGAATGCGCTCAATTTCTTTTTTGCAAAAGGCTAATTTTTTGGCGATACTAAAGATGTTCTTTAGTACATCGACCACTCCCATCACAGCCAGTTCTTTGTAATGCATGGAGAGCTTTACTCCAGCAGCTTCCATAAGATCTCCCCCAAATCCATAAAAACTTGAATTAGGGTCTAGCTTTTTGAGTTCCAAAACCAAATTTGAGGCATGAAGGTCTGCTGATGCTTCTCCTGTGATGATAAAATACTTCATTAAAGTAGGTAAAGGGTCAGTAATGCGGCGATAAAAGTTGCTATAACAATTCCTCTAGCTTGGTACATATATTTCTTTTTGATAAAGTAGCTAAAGAGAATCAAATTAGGAAGGGCTCCAAGACCGATGATCTTTCCAAGAAATCCTGTTCGGTAAGCCATTCGAATTCCATTCCCTACTTCTTCATTGGTCATTATAAATATATAAAGGACAATTCCAAGCACATTGACTATAAGTCCTATTATTATACCGCTCAGTATTTTTTTTATATAGCTATTCATTTAACTCCCAATTATTAATCGTCGGTATGCTGTGATGTGCTGTCAGATCAAATTGAGTAGGGACAATAGAGATGTATCCTTGAGATAATGCCCATTCGTCAGTATCTTCACCCTTGTCTTGTAGATCAAATTCTCCACTTAACCAATAGTATTCTTTTCCCATTGGATTGGTTCTCTTGTCAAATTTCTCTTTCCAGTTTGACTTGGCTTGTCGACATACTTTAATTCCCTTAATTTCTGAAATATTAGGAGCGTTGACATTGAGTACCACACCAGGTGGAATTTTTTTTTCAAGTGCTTCCTTTGTGATTTTGGTGATAAAGGGTGCAAAGGCTGAGAAATCTGCCTCCCATTTAAAATTGCACAAGGAAAATCCAATAGCAGGGATTCCCTCAATTCCAGCTTCTATAGCAGCACTCATGGTTCCAGAGTAAATGACATTAATCGCTGAATTTGAACCGTGATTAATACCACTGACACAGAGATCGGGTCTTCGATCGAGTAGTTCATTTAAAGCGAGTTTGACACAGTCTGAAGGGGTTCCAGAGGTGCTGTATTCAGCCATCGCTCCATCCTGATGTCCATTATGCTGGTTGATGTACAAAGTGCTGTTGATCGTTATGGCATGTCCCATAGCTGATTGAGGTTTGTCCGGAGCTACTACTACCACATCTCCCAATTCACTCATCAGCCTAATTAAGAGTCTCAATCCAGGTGCCGTAATTCCGTCATCGTTGGTAACTAAAATGAGTGGTTTTGGAGTCATACGCTGTGTTTTAAGCTAAATTACGACAATTTTAGCGATCACATTAACATATATTTACAAAATGCCGCCACCTATTTTTAGTATCTTGCTCCAGGTTTAGAATCGTAAAACACTATTATTGATGAAAAATAAATTAACCTTAGCACTTTTAGTGCTGTTAACTGCTTTTGCTTCTTGTTCGTTTAGAAGTAATTCATTTGAAAACAACGATAAAGACAAGTTATTATTAGAGTTGATTTCTTTTGTATTGGAAAAATGGCATTTTAGCCCTGAAACCATTGACGATCAATTTTCAGAAAAGGTTTATGAGGATTTTATCAATGATTTAGATCCTTTAAAAAGAGTTTTCTTGGAAAGTGATTTAAAGGATTTTGAAGTGTATCGTTATCAAATTGACGACGAATTGAAGAATTTAAATTTGGATTTTTTCAATTTGGTCTACGATCGCTATATGAAACGTCTCAAAGAATCTCAGGATCTCTACAAAGAAGTACTCAGTCAGCCATTTGATTTTTCAATAGAGGAATCTGTTATAGTCGATTACGATCAAATAGAGGCGGTTAGTTCAAAAGCTGAATTGAAAGAGCGTTGGAGAAAACAACTCAAATACTCCGCACTTGGGAATTATTTTGCAAAATGGGAGACTCAGCAAGAACAGCTCGAGGAAGACTCTTCAGCTAAGGTGAAGACAGAAGCTGAATTGGAACAAGAGAGTCGTGATCAACTCATGACAACACTCGATGATAACTACGCTTTTTATTTTAACGATTTAGAGCGCAAGGATTGGTTTGTTCAGTATTTGAATTCTATCGTGGAGACCTATGACCCACATACTTTTTACTTTGCTCCAGAGGACAAGGAAAAGTTTGATATCGATATGAGTGGTAAATACGAGGGAATTGGAGCTCGATTGTCCAAGCGTCGTGATCAGACCAAGATCGTAGAGATCATTTCTGGTGGGCCTGTTTGGAGAGATAAGAGTTTGGAGGTTGGAGATGAAATTCAAAAAGTAGGTCAAGAAGGAGAAGAGGAGCCTGTAAATATTGTGGGAATGCGTTTGGATGATGCTATAAAGCTCATCAAAGGACCCAAAGGAACCAAAGTTTTTTTACACGTTAAACGAGTGGACGGAAAGAAAGAGGTTGTAACGATTATGCGCGATGCGATCGAATTAGAAGAAACCTATGCGAAGTCGGCAAAAGTAGAAAAGGATGGAGTTCCTTACGGAATCATTCACCTTCCTAAATTCTATGTCAACTTCACCGATTACGATACCAGAAATGCCGCTACAGATATCGCTAAAGAAATTGCTGAATTGAAGAGTGAAGGTGTAGAGGGATTGGTGATTGATCTCAGAAATAACGGTGGTGGATCTTTGCAAACAGTAGTTGATATCGCAGGTTTATTCATCAAAGAAGGTCCTGTTGTACAGGTTAAAAATTCCGATTATGAAATCGATGTTTTTGAAGACGAGGATCCGACAATTCAATGGGATGGACCGCTAGTTCTACTCGTAAATGAACTCTCCGCTTCTGCTTCAGAAATTCTTGCGGCAGCACTTCAAGATTACGAAAGAGCGGTAGTGATTGGTTCAGAGAGAACCTTTGGAAAAGGGACCGTTCAAAATATGATTCCTTTTGATCGTTTGGTTCGCAATTCAGACTATGGAGCTTTGGGGGCTTTAAAGATTACCACACAAAAATACTACAGAGTCAATGGTGGTTCTACACAGCTCAAAGGTGTGAATTCCGATGTTGTGGTTCCAGATCGTTACTCTTATATGGAGATCGGTGAACGAGAACAGGATTACCCGATGCCATGGGATAAGATCGCTTCAGCTGATTTTGAGCCATGGGTTGGATATATGGATTTGGAAAAGACCATTGAACGTTCTCAAAAGCGAATGAAAGACAATACCTATTTAAAGTTGATCGATGAAAACGCAAAGTGGATTAAAGAACAACAGGATCGTTCTTCATCCACGCTTTCTTTTGAATCGTATAAAAAGATGATTGAGGATGCTGATCAGAAAGCAAACTATTTTGAATCTATCAATGACTTTGATTCTCATTTGACATTTGAGTCGTTGCAATACGAAGATGAACTCTTTGTGAAAGATGAAACGCTAAGAGAAAAGAGAAACCGTTGGCACGAATCTTTAGCTAAGGATATTTATGTGGATGAGGCTCTTAATGTTCTCAAGGACCTTAAATTTAAATTCACCAATCCAAAGAAAATGATCGGACTGTCCAAGCAGCTTGATTAATCATGGATTATAAACTCGACAATCATTTTTTAGAGCTTAAGGCTGATGTAGATCAAACGAATCGACCACGACAGGTCTTAGAAGCGTTCTACTCCTATGTGGAGCCTAGAGTGTTTGCTGATTCCAAGCTCTTATTGAGTTCAGAGTCCTGTGCTCAGCTCTTGGGAGTGAGTTTAGAACAATTTCATTCAAAAGACTTTGAAAAATTTGTAACGGCCCAAACAAAATTGGGTACGCAACCTTATGCCTGTTTGTATGGTGGGCATCAATTTGGTCATTGGGCTGGTCAACTTGGAGATGGACGCGCCATTACTTTTGGTCAAATAAAAGGATCAGATCAGACTTATACCATTCAATATAAAGGATTGGGTCCAACACCTTTTTCGAGGGCAGGGGATGGATATGCTGTACTTCGATCTTCGATTCGCGAGTATTTGATGTCAGAGGCGATGGCTCACTTAGGGGTTCCCAGCACTAGAGCATTGTCGTTGGTATTAAGTGGTGAATTTCCAATGAGAGATCGCTATTACAATGGAAATCCCAAAGCAGAACCTGGAGCTATTGTCTGTCGAGTCGCTCCAAATTTCATTCGCTTTGGGTCTTTTGAAATCTTTGCAGCTAGAGAGGATCTAATCAATCTTAAAATCTTAACCGATTACACCATTGAGCATTATTTTCCACAGATAAAAGTTCAAACTAAATCGGACTATATCCGTTTTTTTGAAGAGGTCGTTCAGAGAAGTTTAGCGACACTTGTACATTGGCAATCCATCGGTTTTGTGCACGGAGTGCTCAATACTGATAATATGTCTATTAGTGGAGAAACCATCGACTATGGGCCTTATGGATTCTTGGATGAATACGATCCTAGTTGGACACCGAATACGACCGATGAACAGAACAGGAGATACCGCTATGAAAACCAACCTAATATTGTTCTTTGGAATCTTCTCAAATTAGCCAATGCACTCTATCCACTGTGTGAGGATGCTAAAGCATTTGAGACTATTTTAAATCGATTTAAACTTCAATATGAGCAGCAAATGCTTCAAAAGAACAAGTTGAAGTTAGGTCTCTGTAAAGAAGCAGTTGAAGACGAATCAATGGTTGAATCTCTGTTGGATTTAATGCGAGAATCGAAAGCTGATTTTACACTCTTTTTTAGAAAACTATCAGAACTAAATCAATCTCAGATGACCTATGAATCGATACGAGAAGTATTCTATACAGATTCAATTTCTGAAGATTTAGAAGTTCAATGGGCGGTGTGGTTAAAGGCTTATCAACATCGCTTATCCAATCAGGGAGTTGATGATTCTTCTCGTCAACAGCAAATGAAACAACACAATCCGAGATTTATTCTCAGAAACTATATGCTCGAAGAAGCCATTCAAAAAGCAGAGGCAGGGGATTACAGTTTACTCACTGAATTTTCAGACTTGATTAAAACTCCCTATGAGGATAACCCACAGGCGGATCGATGGATTGTTTTAAAACCGGAATCTGCAGGTGATTCTTCCCTCTCCTGTAGTTCTTAGTCCCACTCATTGAGTCGATTGGCATCGAGCTTAATGAAGATAAAAAGCAACAGACAAAAACCTAAAAGACCTGAGCCTCCATAGCTAAAAAAGGGAAGTGGTACTCCAACAGTTGGAAGTAAACCGATAACCATTCCTATATTGATGATATAATGAGTGGCTAATATAGAGACCACTCCGTAGCCGTATACCCTATTAAAGGTGCTCGTTTGTCGTTCAGCTAAATAAAGCAGCCTTAGAAGGAGTGCTGTGAACAATAAAATAACAGTGAACGTTCCAACAAAACCCCATTCTTCACCTACTGTACTAAAGATATAATCGGTGTGTTGCTCTGGTACAAAATCTCCCTTTGTTCGAGTTCCTTCCAAAAACCCCTTGCCCCAAAATCCACCTGCTTCGATGGCTTTTTCAGATTGATAGGTATTGTAACCAATAGTTTTTTTGATCTGTTCTTGGATCAGTGGATCCTTTTCTAAGTTGAGCCATAAACTGAATCGATCGCGATGTCTTTGTTCAAACACATTTTCAAAAACGTATTGTACCGATGAAGCAAATCCCAAGCTCAGTATGATAAATACCGCTATGCCAGTCCATTTAAGTTTGAGTCTTTTGTTAAAAAAGAAATAACTGACCATACTGATCAAACTAATACCGACACCTACATAGATTAGATTGAATTTTAAAGTACTGATAAAAAGCAGTATAAAGTATAGGCCAATCCAAAAATACTTTAAGGAGACCCCTTCTCTAAAGAGAATAAATACCAGGGAGAAAAAAATAAGAGCAGAACCCGGATCTGGTTGAGGTACAATTAAGATTACCGGTACAAGAATAATCAGTAGCGCATAAAATTGATGTTTGAAGCGTTTGAGATCAGTTTGTATATCACTGAGGTATTTTCCCAAGGCTAAAATGGTTCCAATTTTTGCTAGTTCAGAGGGTTGTAGGTTAAAGAATCCAAGACCGTACCAAGAGGTTGCCCCCGCTATGGTTTTTCCAAAGGGAAACAGTCCAATCAATAAGATTATCGTAAGAAGGTATACTAGAGATGAAAAGCGTTCGATCAGTTTTGTCTGTAGTAAAAACAAAACGACAACAGTAAAAAAACTGATTGTAATAAATACGAGTTGTTTGCCGTAGCTAGTCGAGAGGTTCCAAAGTGGAGCATCAGTGTCTACTACAGTTGAAGAATAGATATTGCCCCATCCAAAACCGATGAGTGCACAACAAAATAGTACACTGATCCAATCCATTCTTCTGAGTCCACTACCAATCATATTCATTAATTTCAAATGGTTCACCGCTAAGGGGTTTAGCGTATTCTTTTTCGAGAGTCTTCTCGAGCATTTTTCGCTCTAAATCTTTACGAGAGATTTCACCTTTGAGGTATTTTTCAATCATAAGTGAAGCGATATGTCCTGCGTATCGGGCACCGAAATAACCGTGTTCAATATAGACTGCGAGAGCGATTTTTGGATCTTCAACAGGCGCAAAGGCTATAAATAAGGAGTGATCTGTCAGCTGAGTTTTAACTCCATCAATCAGGGTGTAGTTTTCGACAGTACCGGTCTTACCTGCAATTGATACTCCTGGGATTTGTATCCATTTTGCAGTACCTGTTTCGTATACATCACGCATCGCTTCGATGATTGGAGTAAAGTGTTTTTTGCTGATCGTAGTCAGCTTTGCCTCTGTAAAATTGGGATCAGTAATTGGATCATCTCCAATTTTTCTAAGGATGTGAGGAGTGTAGAAAAATCCTTTATTGGCAATAGCTGCGGTCATATTGGCAAGTTGAATAGGTGTTGCTGCAACCTCACCCTGTCCAATGGAATTGGAAATAATAAAAGTCGGAAACCATCTGTTTTTGCCATAGGCTCTATCGTAATAAGAGGTAGAAGGAATTCTGCCTGGAGCTCCAGTAGGTAGATCGTAACCAAGATAATCTCCGAGTCCAAAACTCTTCATATGTCTTTCCCAAACATCTTGACCCTCAGAGGTCTTGTCAAATTTGGCGTATATTTTTTTAAAGGTATCCGCAAAATAGGCATTACAAGACACCGCAATTCCCTCTCTTAGATCGCGAATCCCACCGCCACAGTGACAGCCTTTAAGTTCATTTCCAACGTAAAATCCGTTGTAGCACATCACTTTTGAATTGGAAGTGATAACGCCCTCTTCAAGTGCGGCTAAGGCATTGAGGATCTTAAATGGAGATCCAGGAGAAGGTTGTGCTAGCAGTGCTCTGTTCCAAGTGGGCTTTGCGATAGAATCGTAATAAAGTGCTGTGTAGTTGGCAGATCGTTCCCTTCCTACTAATAGGGCTGGATCGTAATTAGGTCCTGTGATCAGCGATAAGATCTCTCCTGTTTTAGGTTCTAGCGCCACGATACCCCCTCGCTTGCCAATCATCAAATCCTCACCGTATTCTTGAAGATCTTTATCGATCGTGAGTTCTAAATTGGTCCCTGGAACAGGAACAGAATCGTATATTCCATTTTTATAAGGACCTATGGTTCTGTTGAAACGGTCCTTTTGTATGTAATTTTTTCCTTTCTTTCCTCTTAAGTTAGATTCGTATTGTTTTTCGACACCTGTTCTTCCAATGAGTTCCCCAGAGATATAACCTGGGTTGTTTTGGATTTCATAATCGTTAACTTCACTGATATATCCCAAGAGGTTGGCACCGGCATCGGTGTGGTATTTTCTAAGGTTGATTTTTTGAATATAAAAACCTTCGAATTTTCTCATTTTTTCCTGAAGAACGGCATAGGTTGAAGCTGAAAGTTTAGAGACTAAAACCGATGGTAATCTCGGTGAATAGCGCTTTGCTTTTTCGATGGATTGAATGAATTGTTCTTTGTCAATATCGACTAGTTGGCAAAGTTCTAAAGTATCTAAGTCTTTGATTTCTCTAGGAATCACCATCAAATCATAAGCTGGTTGATTGGAGACCAAAAGCTTGTGATTTCGATCGTACATCAACCCTCGTGTTGGGTAAATGGTGGTTGTTTTAATAGCAGGATCTTGACCTGGTCCATCTCCCACAGATCCAATGAGTTGTAAATTGATCAATCGATAGGTGAATAAGACACCTATGGCGATAATCAATAAGGGGAGAATTAGTTTTTTCATTTTTTCTGCTTGCTAAACAAAGATAAGAGAAGCAGCATTAAAATAAAGCTCACAAGACTTGTTGTGATAATTTTTTTTGTAATGAGCCAGCCATTGGAAATACTCATTCCTTCAGATATGAAGAAAACAGAGTGATGAATCAACACCAATAAGCCTAAATAACTCATGCGTTGAACCAATGTGGTGTCATTGAACTTGAAGGATTTTTGCTCTGTTGCAATTCCAAAAATAAATCCCAAGATATAGGGTCTAAAATAAGTGATGATTAAAAGTGAGAGGGTGTTAAAGGCGAGGCTATCGGTAAGTATGTCTAGGATCATTCCAAACACAAATCCAATAGAGAGCAATACCGATCTGTTCTGAGAAGTCGGGTAGTCGTAAACAAAAATCAAGTACACAATTGGAGAAATGGATCCAAAGAGATGAACCTGATTGAGTACAAATACTTGTACAAACATCAGTAGTAGCAATTTGCCAATATAGTATATGCTGTTATCTGGATTCACTGATACTGTCTAATTGTTGAACTTCTTTTTGATCTTTATTGACAATCACATAGGTGGTTCGAAGCGCTCTGAGGTCGTTAAAGAGCTTTACATTGATAATGTAATCACTTTGTGCTTTGTTGAGCTCAAAAGAGCTTACAGAGCCTATAGGAATTCCCTCTGGGAAGATACTCGACATCCCTCCAGTAACAATTCGATCACCTTTTTGAATTTGAGCAACATTGGGAATATCTATCAGTTGTACGATGGTTGGATCATTTCCATCCCATATCAAGGATCCAAAGTATTCACTAGAGGCAATCTTTGCATTGATTCTAGAACGAACATTGAGGATGCTTTGAACTGTTGAATAGTGAGCGGAACTCTTTTCGATAATCCCTACAATTCCCAAAGGATTGGTGACCCCCATATCTTGAGTGACTCCATCATCAGTTCCAGCTGAAATGGTCAGGTAATTTCTGTTGAGTCGATAGGAATTTTTAACCACCTCTGTCTCTATAACTTCAAAAGGAAACGAAAGACTGTCTCTCGAAGTGTATTTGATATTGTACAGCTGCTGTTTTAAAAGCTTGTTTTCTTCAATCAGCAATTGGTTGGTTTGATCTAAATTCAGGTATTGATCTAATTGAGCCACCTTTGAAAAAATACCACCACTTAATGCCCAAGAGGAATTGAGGTATTTAGCTTGATGAAAACTTCGGTACTGTATTGATAGGCCAATAGCAATAGATAAGTAAAACAAAAATAAAAGCCTTGTTTTATTGCCTATAAAGAAACTAATAAAACGATTCATAGAGGACTTTTATGCTGTTATTATCTCATCAAGATGCTCTTGTAGCGCTCTAAATTTTTAAGAGTGATTCCCGTACCTCTAACTACTGCTCTTAGGGGGTCTTCAGAGATGTATACAGGAAGATCAGTTTTAAGAGAAATTCGTTTGTCCAATCCTCTGAGCATGGATCCACCACCGGCTAAGAAAATACCAGTATTGTAGATATCAGCAGCGAGTTCAGGAGGTGTATTGGAAAGCGTTTCCATCACAGCATCCTCAATTCTCAAGATGGATTTGTCGAGTGCCTTAGCAATTTCTCTATAACTGATTTGAATTTGTTTTGGTTTACCTGAGAGTAAATCTCTACCCTGAACATTGAGATCATCAGGTGGTGATTGTAAATCTTCGGTAGCTGCACCAATCGATATTTTGATATTTTCAGCAGTCGATTCTCCAACGTAGAGGTTGTGCTGAGTTCTCATATAGTAAATGATGTCATTAGTAAAGACGTCACCTGCAATCTTAACGGATTTATCACATACGATACCTCCAAGAGCAAGTACAGCTATTTCTGTTGTACCACCCCCTATATCGATAATCATATTTCCCTTAGGTTCCATGATATCGAGACCGATACCAATGGCAGCTGCCATGGGTTCGTGAATCAAATACACTTCTTTACCATTAACGCGCTCACAGGATTCTTTAACCGCTCTCATCTCTACCTCAGTAATCCCAGAAGGGATACATACTACCATGCGAAGTGCAGGTGGGAAGAGTTTTTTCTTAAGGGCAGGAATTTCCTTGATGAACATGGAAATCATCTTTTCAGATGCGTCAAAATCAGCAATTACACCATCTTTTAAAGGACGAATGGTTTTAATGTTTTCATGGGTTTTTCCTTGCATCTTATTGGCTTGTTTACCAACAGCGATGATTTTGTTAGTCATACGGTCCCTAGCTACTATAGAAGGACTGTCCACTACGACTTTGTCGTTGTGGATGATAAGCGTATTGGCTGTTCCTAAGTCAATAGCGATATCTTCAGTTAAAAAATCAAAAAATCCCATTAATTGCAGTCGATTTTGGTTGTAGCTACTAAGATATGAAAATTAATGTTTAAAATGACGTGTTCCAGTCATAACCATTGCCATTTTATTTTCATTGCAATAATCGATGCTCAATTGATCTTTGATGGAACCTCCTGGTTGAATTACAGCAGTGATTCCAGCATTGTCTGCGATTTCAACACAATCAGGGAAAGGGAAGAATGCATCAGATGCCATTACCGCTCCATTTAAGTCAAAATTGAAGGATTGTGCCTTGTGAATCGCTTGATTAAGAGCGTCTACTCTAGAAGTTTGTCCAGTACCACTAGCACACAATTGTTTGTTTTTAGCTAAAACAATAGTGTTTGACTTAGTGTGCTTACACAATTTAGAAGCGAAAATCATATCTTCAATTTCAGCTTCAGTAGCCTTTTTATCAGTAACAGGATTTAAATCAGCAGCACTATCTGTAATATGGTCTTTGTCTTGAACTAAATAACCGTTTAAACAAGTTCTCACTTGTTTTTGATCCATTGAAGTTTCTTTTTTAACGAGGATAATTCTGTTTTTCTTGCTTTTCAAAAGTTCAAGAGCTTCAGCCTCATAGGAAGGAGCGATAACTACCTCACAGAATAATTGGTTAACCTCAGTCGCAGTTGCCATATCGATTTTTTTATTGGCGATAAGTACTCCTCCAAAAGCAGAAACAGGATCTCCAGCTAAAGCGTCAACATAAGCCTGAGCAATCGTATCTCTTGTCGCTAAACCACAAGCGTTGTTGTGTTTTAAGATCGCGAAGGTAGGGTCGTCATTTTTAAACTCTTCCATCAATTGTACCGCAGCATCAACATCTAAAAGGTTGTTGTAGGATAATTCTTTACCGTGTAATTGATCAAATAATGCTTCGAAATCACCGTAAAAGCTTCCTTTTTGGTGAGGGTTTTCACCATAGCGAAGTGATTTAGAATCACGGACAGAAAGTTTTAGTGAAGCGATATCTTGATCGTTGTTAAAATAGTTGAAGATAGCAGAATCGTAATGAGAAGAAACGTCAAATGATTTTGCAGCAAAACGCTTGCGATCTTCTAGTGATGTTTCACCGTTCTTTTCGTTGAGAAGGTTTAGAACTTCCTCGTAATCTTCCATATTAGAAACACAAAGAACGTCTTTGTAGTTTTTGGCTGCAGCGCGGATTAATGAAATTCCTCCGATGTCTATTTTTTCGATAATGTCTTGCTCACTAGCACCAGAAGCAACAGTTTTTTCAAAAGGATAGAGGTCAACAATTACCAAATCGATTTGAGGAATATCAAATTCTTTTAATTGCTCTTGATCTCCTTGGTGATCTCCTCTGTTTAAGATTCCGCCAAATACTTTTGGATGTAGGGTTTTTACACGTCCTCCGAGGATTGATGGGTAGGAAGTAACATCTTCAACTGGAACTACTGGAATTCCAAGAGATTGAATAAAAGTTTCTGTTCCTCCTGTCGAGTAAATAACAACACCTTCTTGGTGAAGTTTTTCAACGATTGGTCCTAATCCGTCCTTGTGAAATACTGAAATTAATGCTGATGCAATTTTTTTGTTCATGATCGAAAACTTCTTGTGAGATTTAAAGTGCAAAAATAGTGTTTTTTACAGCTTTTTTAAACTAATAAATAAGGAATTATAAAATTGTTGCAAGCTTCTTGCAAATGCCTTCTAATAAGTGGACATCAGCCTGAGAAAATGCATCAATCGTATGTGAATCAATGTCGATCTGACCGATATTATCACCGTCTTTTATAATAGGGATAACAATCTCTGATTTAACAGTGATACTACAAGCGATATAGTTGTCTTGAGCATTGACATCGGGTACAATGAAGTTTTCATTGCTTAGGGCTACTTGACCACAGATTCCCTTTCCAAATGGAATTACAGTATGATCCGTTGGTTCTCCAGAAAAAGGACCGAGAAGCAGCTCTCTTTTGTCTCCGTTTTTGAAGTAAAAACCAACCCAGTCATAATGAGAAACACCTTCTCTTAAAAGGTCGCAAATCGATTGGAGTAATTGATCGGAATCACTACAAGAATTGTATAGTGATTGGAGCTGTTGTTCTAATGCTTGATAATTCATTTGGCAAAATTAAGGAAAGAGTTTATAAATATCATTCCTTTTTTTTAATCTAGCTAAAAGTAAAGTGTCGTCAAATTTATAAATTCCAATTCTGTATATTCCAATTTTAGCTCGATATGCGTTTGTGTATCCTTTTAATTTTTTAATGTTGGGAATTGAATGTATTTCATCTGTTGATTTTAATAATTCAATTAATGAGATAATAGTTGTTTTTGTTTTTCTGTCTTTTAATTTGATTAGATCACGTTTGAATTGGCGATGATACTGAATAATCATTCTTTTAGGATTTTCATTATTTCTTCTTCAGGAACAGTATCGCTAGGGTCTAAATTTTGCATCAAGAGTAAAAGACCCAGATCTTCTTTTTCATCATCCGATAACATATTGAACTTCTCTCTTTCTTTTTGTTCTACAAAATATCGCACAGCTTTTTCCATGAGAGCTTTAACACTTAAATCTTCAAAAGCTGAGATCACTTTTAATTTAGTTAAAGTAACATCATCAATGTCAATAATTTTTTTCATCATCATAAATTTGTTTTAAATATACATATTATATAAGATATATACAATATATATTATAGAATGCATCTATGAATAAAATTAATTAGAACTACTTTACTATAAATTTGAATTCGACAAACAGCATAAAAAAACCCCCAAGGATTCCTTGAGGGTTTGTGATTGTTTGATGTGTTTATTACATCATTCCAGGCATACCACCACCCATTGGAGGAGCTGGCATTGGATTTTCTTCTTTAATATCAGTTAGAGCACATTCAGTAGTAAGGATCATTCCAGAAACTGATGCTGCGTTTTCAAGGGCAACACGAGTTACTTTCTTAGGATCAATAATACCAGCCTCTAGCATATTGGTGTAGGTTTCGCTTTTTGCATCGTAACCAAAATCACCTTTTCCTTCGTATACTTTAGAAACGACAACAGAACCTTCACCACCAGCGTTTTCTACAATAGTTCTAAGTGGAGCTTCGATGGCTCTGGCTACGATTTGAAGTCCAGTAGCCTCGTCAGCGTTATCTGGTTTTACGTTATCTAGAGATGATTTTGCTCTAACAAGTGCAACACCACCACCAGCAACGATTCCTTCTTCAACTGCAGCACGAGTTGCGTGAAGTGCATCATCGACACGGTCTTTCTTTTCTTTCATCTCTACTTCAGAAGCAGCACCTACATAAAGTACCGCAACACCACCAGCTAACTTAGCAAGGCGTTCTTGAAGTTTTTCTCTATCGTAATCAGAGGTAGTGCTCTCGATTTGAGATTTGATTTGATTCACACGAGCATTGATATTTTCTTTATCACCTGTTCCGTTCACAATCGTTGTATTGTCTTTGTCGATTGTGATACGCTCACAGGTTCCCAACATATCGATAGAAGCATTTTCAAGAGTAAATCCTCTCTCTTCAGCAATCACAGTTCCATTGGTAAGGATTGCGATATCTTCTAACATTGCTTTTCTTCGGTCTCCAAAACCAGGTGCTTTTACTGCAGCGATTTTAAGAGATCCTCTAAGCTTGTTTACAACAAGTGTAGCAAGAGCTTCACCATCTACATCTTCAGCGATGATAAGTAGTGGTTTTCCAGATTGAGCAACAGGCTCTAATACAGGAAGTAAATCTTTCATTGAAGAGATCTTCTTGTCGAATAATAAGATGTAAGGATTCTCGAGTTCTGTAATCATCTTATCAGAATTTGTTACGAAGTAAGGAGATAAATATCCTCTATCGAATTGCATTCCTTCAACAACATCTACATAAGTATCCGTTCCTTTAGCTTCCTCTACAGTGATGACTCCTTCTTTACCAACTTTTTCAAAAGCTGTTGCGATAAGCTCACCAATAGTTTGATCATTGTTAGCTGAAATCGAAGCTACTTGTTTGATCTTTTCAGCATCCTCACCAACTACAGTAGCTTGTTTTCCAAGGTGTTCAACGATAGCTTCAACAGCCTTGTCAATTCCTCTTTTAAGATCCATTGGATTTGCACCAGCAGCTACGTTTTTCAATCCTTCTTTAACGATTGCTTGGGCCAATACAGTAGCAGTAGTAGTACCATCACCAGCTAAGTCATTAGTTTTAGAAGCAACTTCTTTAACCATTTGAGCTCCCATATTTTCTAGAGGGTCAGAAAGTTCAATTTCTTTTGCAACAGTTACCCCATCCTTAGTCACGTGTGGAGCACCGAATGATTTGCTGATAATTACATTTCTACCCTTAGGTCCTAAGGTTACTTTTACGGCATTTGCCAATGCATCGACACCTTTTTTAAGGCCGTCTCTTGCTTCAATATCAAAACTTATTTCTTTTGCCATTTTTCTTGAGGATTTTTAATTAAACAATTGCTAAAATGTCGCTTTCACGCATCATTAAGTAATCGACACCTTCTAATTTTAATTCAGTGCCAGTGTACTTACCGTAGATGACAGAATCACCAACTTTTACAGTCATCGGGTTGTCTTTGGTACCAGGACCAACAGCAACTACGACTCCGTTTTGTGGTTTTTCTTTAGCAGTATCAGGAATATAGATTCCAGATGCAGTCTTCGTTTCAGCTGCAACAGGCTCGATCAATACGCGATCAGCCAAGGGTTTGATGTTTATTTTAGCCATAATTTATGATGTTATTTTTGTTATTTTCACCTTCTAAAAGGCATAAACTATGCCAAATTAGAAGTTAGGGATTTTAGGGTAAAAAAAATGCCAGCTTGTCAGCCGGCATTTTAAAATACTGTTATTTTGTACTATTGTTGACTGTCATCAGTAGTAGCGGGAACTTCAGCTGGAAGTGTTTCTTGTACTTCGATTGGAGCGTCGCTATTTAAGATTTTTGAATCTTGAGCAGCTCCAAAGTTGCTCTTAAGTGCTACATTCGACATAAGTATCAGAACAACTAATAAAACAGCTAAGGTCCAAGTACTCTTATCTAAGAAATCACTTGTTTGTTTAACTCCACCAACTACTTGATTTGCTCCTCCACCTAGTGAACTAGACAATCCTCCACCTTTAGGGTTTTGAACCATAATCACTAACATCAACAAGATGCTTACGATGATAATTAGCACTAAAAATATACTAAATGTACTCATGTCTTCTATTATTTATCTTTTTGTCTTTTTTTAATTGCCCTAATCTGGCCTGCAAAGAAACTATTTTTTTCTGGATATTTCAAACTTAAAATTGTATATGCTTGAATCGCTTTGTCGTAATTCTTTTGTTCGAGATATACTCTTGCTAAAGTTTCTGTCATAATCTCCCGTTCATCGATACTTGTGCTGAGATTGATGTCGATGGTTGGAGTGTAGTCTTTTTGAGGTTTGATCTTTGGTTTTTGCTGTAAAAAGGCTTCGATTTGAGCAGTCTTTTTAGAGCGTTTATGGTCTTCTTTATCTTCTGCTTTTTTTGCTTTTTCTTCTTTTGATTGATCTCGCTTTTGAGATAGTGGTTTAGAACTGGTGAGTGCTAGCCAAGTGGCAAAAGAGTGCATTTCTTGACGGTCAAATTCTAGAGGCTGATCGATGATCAGTGTGTCGATAGTCTGAAGCTCTTCTTTGTTTTCAGAAGAGGATTCATTTTCGATAACAACTTCTTGAACTTGTTTTTGAGTCTCCTCATTGAGTTCGTTAAAGACCTCTGAGCTAATAAAATTAAAAAGGATGGTGCGATCTGTAGTTCGAGCAGCAGCTTCTTTTAAAGCTTTGTTGTATTTGTGAGAATTTTGATTTTTTAGCCCTTTAATATACAATGAGTGAGCTGCCTGAAAATAAGGATAATCCTGGAGCAGTTCTTCTAAGTGAGTGGTTTGCTCCTTTGAATCCAAAAGCTTGGGGTCTTTTAATATTTGGGTGAACTCATTTACATTCATCTTACCAGTCAGCTAATGAGGCGTTAAAAATATCTTGAGTGATGCGTTCAAAGAGCGCTTGGTGGGCCTCCGTTTTTACTGAGTTTAACAGAGCATCTGCAGGGTAGTCAAAGAAAAAGCTAAAACGACGTTCAAAATCAGCATCTTCTTTGGTGGTGTTGGTAAAGCGTACGTTCACACTCATCGAAAGTCTGTTTTGAGCTGCAGTCATATTCGCAGTTGCACTCATTGGAGCAATTCTGTATTCGGTGATTTCACCTTCGTATATAAGGTCTGCATTATCAGAGCTGAGCTTGAGAGAAGTTTGATTTTGAATCATATCCTGAAGCGCAATGGTAAAGTCGCGGTCCAAACCAGGTTCAATGACAGAACCAGGGCTCTGAGTAGCGAGGTTGTCAAAAAAATTGACTTGGTAGGTTTGGGCAGTACCCACATTTCCACCTGTAAAGTTGTAAATGCCACAACTAGAGAGCAGCGTTGCAAGTATAATTGTAAAGCTAATTCTTAACTTCATTAGAGGTCGTATTGTTTTATTTTGCGATAGAGTGTGCGTTCAGAAATACCCAATTCTGATGCTGCTAGTTTGCGTTTTCCTTTATTGCGTTCCAAAGCTTTTTTAATCAATTCAATTTCTTTCTGTTGTAAAGATAGGGTTTCTTCTTCTTGAATCTCTTCGGCAAAGTCATATTTGTCCTTTGTTGAATAATGAGGCTCGTCGATAAAAATGGTTTCTTCTTCTAATTCTTCATGAGAGGGAAGTAGTTCTACTTCTCTAGGCTCTTGAGATTCTTCTTTAGAAGGTGTTTGTACCTGCTCTAATTCTTCTTCACTGTAAAGTTTTTTGATCAGTTTGTCTTGAGACTTGTGAATCTCCTCACTGCCTTTTCCTGCCATGAGCTCCAAGGTGAGTTTTTTGAGATCGTTTAAATCGGCTTTCATATCAAAGAGGACCTTGTAGAGAATTTCTCTCTCATCTGAAAAATCACTCTTTTTCTTTTCGTCCTTGATTACAGAAGGTAAGTTTCTGCTCGATGCATCTGGTAAATAGTGTAATAGCGTAGTAGCATCGATAGAGCGATCTGATTCTAAAACAGAAATTTGTTCAGCGATGTTTCTGAGTTGTCTTACGTTTCCTGGCCAGTTGTAGCGTTCCAAAACAGATTGTGCATCTTCTTTTAATCGAATGGTAGGCATCTTGTACTTCTGTCCAAAATCAGATGCAAACTTTCTAAAGAGCAAATGGATGTCTTCTTTTCGATCTCTAAGTGGTGGCATTGAAATTTCAACAGTACTCAAACGGTAGTAGAGGTCTTCTCTAAATTTATCTTTTTCGATGGCTTCCATCATATTGATATTGGTTGCCGCAACAATTCTCACATTGGTCTTTTGAACCTGAGAGGACCCAACTTTTAAAAACTCTCCATTTTCTAGAACACGTAAGAGGCGCACCTGTGTGGTCAGTGGAAGTTCACCTACTTCATCGAGGAAGATGGTTCCGCCATCAGCCTCTTCAAAATATCCAGAACGTGTTTGAGTTGCTCCGGTAAAGGCTCCTTTTTCGTGGCCAAATAGCTCAGAATCAATCGTTCCTTCAGGGATGGCGCCACAGTTGACAGCAATGTATTTGGCGTGTTTGCGATGTGATAAAGAGTGTATAATCTTAGGTAGGGATTCCTTACCAACACCACTTTCTCCTGTAACGAGTACAGAAATATCGGTTGGTGCTACTTGTATCGCTTTTTCGATGGCTCTATTGAGCTTGGAGTCGTTTCCAATAATTTCAAAACGCTGTTTGATGCTTTGTATGGATTCCATAAGCTTAGTTTTTTAATTCAATAGCCTTTCCAAGAAGTGTTCCTGAAGTACAGTCTGTGATATCGACCAGTATAAAATCACCAATCTTATAATCTTCTCTTGGAAATACCACTACATTATTATAGTTGTTTCTCCCCATAAAGTCATTTTCAGATTTTTTTGAGGTTCCTTCAACGAGTACAACTTGTTTTTTGCCAACATGCTGAGCAGTTCTCATCGCTGAGTGTTTTTGTTGCACTTCAATAATTTCAGCAAGTCGTCTCTTCTTGGTCTCTAGTGGAACATCGTCCTCTAAATTTTTTCCAGCGTAAGTTCCTGGGCGCTCTGAATAGGCATACATATATCCAAAGTCGTATTTGACGTACTCCATTAGAGAAATAGTGTCTAAGTGATCTTCTTCAGTCTCTGTTGGGAAGCCGCTAATGATATCTTGTGATATAGCGCATTCTGGTATGAGTTCAAAAATCGTATCTACTAATTTTTTGTATTCTTCAACGCTGTGTTGTCGGTTCATCGCCTTTAAGATGCGATCAGAGCCCGATTGTACAGGAAGGTGAATATGGTTGCAGATATTTTCGTGTGCTGCCATGGTTTCGATCACAGAGCGGTGCATATCCTGAGGGTTCGAAGTCGAAAAGCGAAATCTCATTTTTGGAAAAGCTGTTGCTACCTTGTCTAAGAGCATTGCAAAATCAACTGCTGTAGCCTTTTGAAGCTCCGAAGCTTTCTTAAAGTCTTTTTTGAGTCCACCTCCATACCACAAATAAGAATCGACGTTTTGACCTAGAAGTGTTACTTCTTTATAACCTTTTTCTCGAAGTTCTGCAATTTCATTTAAGATGGATTCTGGATCTCTTGAGCGTTCTCTTCCTCTGGTAAAAGGAACCACGCAGAAGGTACACATATTGTCACATCCTCTGGTGATCGACACAAAGGCAGTAACTCCATTAGTCGAAAGTCGAACAGGTGAAATATCTCCATAGGTCTCTTCTTTGGAAAGAATGACATTGACGGCATTATTTCCTGCGTCGACTTCTTGAAGTAGGTTAGGGATGTCTTTGTAGGCATCCGGACCAACGACCATATCGACAATTTTCTCTTCTTCTAAGAGTTGTTGTTTAAGTCGTTCTGCCATACATCCTAAAACACCAACCTTTAATTTTTTGTTCTTCTTTTTTTGAGAATTAAATGCTTTAAGTCGATTTCTGACGGTTTGTTCAGCCTTATCGCGAATCGAACAGGTATTGATCAGGATTAAATCGGCTTCATCAAGTGCTTGGGTTGTATTGTATCCTTCCTTAGATAATATGGAAGCGACGATTTCTGAATCAGAAAAATTCATCGCACAACCGTAGCTTTCAATGAGGACTTTCTTGTCGTTGTTTTTTTTAGATTCTATTTCTAAAGTTGTTCCTTGTATATCTGGGTTAATCTCTTTCTCCATAGGGCTCTGATAGCAGTTTTTTATACACTATGCAAAGATAATACTATTCTATAAAAACTGACATATTGTCATAATTTTTTTATTTGTAAAATCCCTTTCAAATAGAGCTGTTTATAGGGGCATTAAAAAAATTGCGATGGGATAAATAAAAAAATCACATACTTTTGTCCTAAAATAAATGATTTCATGGCGAAGAATTTAGTGATTGTTGAGTCCCCTGCAAAGGCAAAGACTATAGAAAAATTTTTAGGATCTAACTACAAGGTAGCTTCTAGTTTTGGGCATATTGTTGATTTACCATCAAAGGAATTAGCAGTAGATGTAGAAGGAGATTTTTCTGCTAAATACATTGTGTCGTCTGATAAGAAATCAGTGGTCAAAGATTTAAAAGCCTTAGCCTCTAAAGCAGAAATGGTTTGGTTGGCTTCGGATGAGGACCGCGAAGGAGAAGCTATTTCTTGGCATTTGTCAGAAACCTTAAAATTAGATCCCCAGAAGACTAAGCGAATTGTATTTAACTCGATTACTAAGTCTGCTATTGAAAAGGCTATCGAAAACCCTAGAGGAATCGATTACAACCTGGTTAACGCTCAACAAGCTCGAAGAGTTTTAGATCGATTGGTAGGATATGAACTATCACCAGTTTTGTGGAAGAAAATTAAACCAGGTCTTTCCGCAGGTAGAGTTCAATCGGTTGCTGTTCGACTCATTGTGGAACGCGAAAGAGAAATTAAGTCTTTTCAAGCTGAGGCCTCTTATAAGGTAGTAGTTCAATTTAAAACTCAAGATGGACAGCTTTTTGAAGCGAAGCTTCCAAAGTCGTTTGCGACCAAAGAAGAGGCGATCACTTTTTTAAATCTCAATAAAGAAGCTCGCTACTCTGTTGAGAGTCTGGATAAGAAACCGGTAAAGAAATCTCCATCAGCACCTTTTACAACCTCTACCCTTCAACAGGAAGCGTCAAGAAAACTTTACTTCTCAGTATCGAGAACCATGCAAGTGGCTCAACGTTTATACGAGCAAGGACTTATTACCTATATGAGAACTGATTCTGTCAATTTATCGTCTGAAGCGTTAACTGCAGCACAAGAAGCAATTACTGCTCAATACGGTAAAGAATACGTTCAAATTCGAAATTACAGTTCTAAAACGAAGGGAGCTCAGGAGGCTCATGAGGCAATTCGTCCTACAGATTTAATGCGAAGTGAAATTTCACTTGAGCGTGACCAAGCCCGTTTATACGATTTGATTTATAAAAGAACACTTGCTTCGCAAATGAGTGATGCAAAACTAGAGCGTACCTTAGTAAAAATAGATGCCTCCACTCATAAGGAGCAATTCTCAGCAACAGGAGAAATGATTGCTTTTGACGGTTTTTTAAAGGTGTATTTAGAAGGACAGGACGATGATGATTTAGAAGAGCAATCTGGAATGTTGCCAACAATGCAGCAAGGTGATGAGCTTTCTTTAAAACTGATGACGGCTACAGAACGTTTTACAAGACCTCCGTATCGCTATACAGAAGCATCACTTGTTAAAAAATTAGAAGCTTTGGGTATTGGTAGACCTTCTACCTATGCGCCGACGATATCAACAGTTCAAAACAGAGGCTATGTAGCTAAGGGGGCTATCGATGGAGAAGATCGTTCCTATGTTCAGTTGAGTTTAAAGTCTTCAGAACTCACTGAGAAAAAACTCACAGAAAAAGTTGGTTCCGATAAGGGTAAGTTAGTCCCAACTGATATCGGAATGATTGTAAATGACTTCTTAGTTGAGAACTTTGAACATATATTAGATTACAACTTTACCGCCAAAGTAGAAGAAGACTTTGATGAAATAGCAATAGGTGATAAAGATTGGAAATCAGTGATGAAAGATTTTTATCTGGATTTCCACCCTAATGTAGAAGAGGTTCTCGACACTGCTGATAGAGCGTCTGGAGAACGCGTTCTTGGAGTGGATCCCAAATCGGGTAGACCGTTACTAGTTCGTCTTGGTCGATTTGGTGCCATGGCACAAATAGGAAGAGCCGATGATGAAGAAAAGCCTGTGTTTGCAAGTTTATTGCCAGATCAATCACTGGACACTATAAGTTTTCAAGAAGCATTGAACCTCTTTAAATTACCTAGAACCATAGGGGAATACAAGGGCGAAGAACTTCAGGCCAATGTGGGTCGTTTTGGACCTTATGTCAAGTTTGGAAAGAAATTTGTCTCTATTCCAGCCACTGAAAGTGCGATGGATATTACCTTGGATCGTGCGATAGAACTTGTTAAAGAAAAAGAAGCTGCTGATGCTCCCATCTACACTTATCAAGGAAATGATGTCAGTAAAGGGGTAGGTCGTTTTGGTCCTTTTATCAAATGGAATGGCATGTTTATCAATGTCAATAAGAAATACAATTTTGACAGTTTATCAAACTCTGATATCGAAGAGTTGATCGAAGATAAATTGCAGAAAGAGCGAGATAAGTTGATCCACAATTGGGAAGAAGAAGGTATTCGAGTTGAAAAAGCTCGTTGGGGAAGACATCACATCATCAAGGGTAAATTAAAGGTTGAACTCGCTAAAACGGTTGATGTCACTGATATGACGCTTGAAGAAGCTCAAGGGTTATTGGAGAAGAATGCTCCCAAGAAGAAAAAAGCAGCAAAAAAACCAGCAGCAAAAAAATCAAAAAAGTAGTAAATGGCTTTTGAATACTTACTCCCCGTTTCTGAAAAGGTTCTTGCACACAATGCACTCTTATTGCCTCAGAGTTTGGGAAATTCAATTGCGATTCACTCTGGGCAAGAGGGATTGCCAGAGCTGGAGGGTATTCAATTAGCATTGTTAGGTGTTTCTGAGAACAGAAATGCTTTTGAGCAAAAAATCACACCGATTGATCTAGACGACTTTAGAAGAGAATTATACAAACTCAACAGAGGAAATTGGAAGCTTCAAATCGCTGATTTAGGTAATGTTCCAATGGGAAACTCGGTAGAGGATACTTATGTGGTTGTCAAAGAAGTTGTAAGTGAACTAGTGCAGTTGGGAATTGTTCCCATTGTTATTGGAGCGACTCAAGACTTGAGTTATCCGCTTTATCGTTCATTTGACCAATTTGGTGAAATGATTCATATGGTTTCCATAGACCACCGTTTTGACTTTGGAATTGCAGATCAGCTAATTTCATCGCATTCGTATATGAGTAAGATTATATCAGAATCTCCTTCTAATTTAAAATCCTTTACCAATCTCGGTTATCAATCGTTTTTCAATACTCAGGAAGAACGTGACTTAATGGATAAGATGTATTTTGAATCCTATCGTTTAGGAGAGGTAGTCAATGATTTGGCTGCCTGTGAGCCACTTCTTCGCGATGCTCATTTCTTGAGTATCGATGCCAGAGCCATACAAGCTTCTGATATGGGTAGTGGAAGTAATTACACTCCCAATGGATTTAGTGGAAGAGAAATCTGTGCGCTGACACGTTATGCAGGACTTAGTCCAAAATTATCCCTATTTGGAGTTTTTGAAAGCGATAACCATCCCATGTCTAATAAGTTGATTTCTCAAATGGTTTGGTATTTTTTAGAGGGCTTTTCCATAAGAATCGTAGAGGATCCGATTCGTCAATCCGATTACTTTTTAAAATATACGGTAACTCTTGAATCCTTGGATTTAATATTCTTTAAGAGCAAAAAAACAGGGCGTTGGTGGGTCTTATTAGAACAATTGAGTTCAACGGACAATAATTTCAATTCTGCTGCGTTATTACCCTGCAGTGAAAATGATTATAAAGAAGCCTGTAAAGACATTATTCCAGACCGTTGGATAAAGGCTCAAAAAAAAGGGTTTTATTAAACTTTCTTATTGAATAATTAATATTTTCGTAAATTGTTTTTTAAACTATATATTTACGATACAATCAAAAATAATTGATAGAGATAATATGAAGTACTACTCGTATTTAATACTAGTGACAATTTTACTTTTCACTTCCTGTTCTAAGATTGGAAATAAAGGAGAGTTGGTTGGAGTGAGAGGACAAAAATGGATTGCAAAAAAACCTTATGGAATGGAATTGATTCCATCTGGATCTTTTGTAATGGGTAAAACCAACAAGGATATTGGAAATGTTGGTATGGAGGCGGTGAAAACGGTTACCGTTCAATCGTTTTATATGGATGATACTGAGATTACCAATGCAGAATACAGACAATTTGTTCACTGGGTTCGCGATTCCATCGTAAGAACTAAGTTGGCGATATTAGCTGATGAACTCGGTTTGACTACTGAGGATGGAGGAATTGGAGATTATTCTTTTAAAGATATCGATACGGTGGGGATGACTCCTTATCAAAAGTTTCGTTTTTTCAACGCACTTCCTGATGATGACAATCCTTACTCACTCTATTCTCTCAATAACGATATTGACTTAATTTGGGATACGGACGATTTTCCGGATGAGTATTACGCTGAAGTAATGGATGAAGTATTTATCGATGCTTCTGAGAGTTTTAATGGAAGAAGAGCCATGAAAATCAATGAGCTCAAGTATAAATTCAGCAGTTTTGATGTTGAAGCAGCTTCTAAATCTCCAGGTTCTGATCGAAACGAATTTATTAAAAGAGAAGTTGTTAAAGTATATCCTGATACTACAGTTTGGATCAAGGATTTCTCCTACTCTTATATAGAGCCAATGCACAATGATTACTTTTGGCATGATGCCTATAGCGAATATCCAGTTGTTGGAGTGAGCTGGGATCAGGCTAGAGCTTTTTGCAATTGGAGAACCAAGATTAAGAATGACCAATTGAAAGTTAAGGGAGAACAAACGGTGAGTACTTATAGACTTCCTACTGAAGCAGAGTGGGAATACGCTGCTCGTGGTGGTATTGATGGTGCAATGTTTCCTTGGGGAGGTCCCTATATGATTGCAGATAATGGATGTTTTATGGCAAACTTTAAGCCAGCTAGGGGTGATTATGCTGCAGATTCAGCGCTCTTTACTGTTGAGGCACGATCTTTTGCTCCAAACGATTACAATTTGTACAATATGTCTGGAAATGTTTCTGAGTGGACCAATTCCAGCTATGCTTATAACGCTTATGACTACGCTTCGACACTGAATCCTACCGTTGGATCTGACAACAGTGAATACAAAGTGATTAGAGGTGGATCTTGGAAAGATATCGCATACTTTTTGCAGGTTAATACAAGAGACTATGAACACAAGGATTCTGTTCATTCCTACATAGGATTTAGAACAGTTCAGGATTATATGGGGGATCCAACAACGGTTAAGAAAAATTAAAATATTTCAACAAATATGGCATCAAAACAAAGCATAAAGAAAAAGCAGGCCTATAATTTGGCTTATGGGTTGGGGGCATCAATTGTTATCGTCGGAGCGCTCTTCAAACTGACGCACTGGGAGTTTGGACCTTTTAATGGAAGTAACCTATTGGCAATTGGATTATTAACGGAGGCATTTATTTTTGCTTTAGCTGCTTTTGAACCTGTTCAAGAAGATTTACAGACTTGGGATTGGTCTAAAGTTTTTCCGGAATTAACAGGAAAAGGAGAATCTGGAACAAATGCGAATGGTATGCTCTCTAAGAAATTAGATGCCCTTTTAGAAGAAGCAAAGATTGATTCTGATTTAATGGACAATCTCGCTAAAAGTATCAAGAGTTTTGAAGCAGCAGCAGAAGGTATTGCGCCAACTGCAGATTCGATTCGTGCAACTCAAAAGTATTCTGAAGAGCTCAATAAGGCTGCTTCACAGATGGAATCTCTAAATCAACTCTATCAAAATCAATTGGATTCAGCTCAATTACAGGCTAATGTTCAATCCACTGTAGCTCAAAACGCTGAAGCGCTCCAAAAGCAAATGGAACAACTTTCTAAAAACCTTACTACACTGAATGAGGTTTATGAAGGAATGCTTTCTGCAATGAATAGAAAATCGAATTAAAAACCCTTAAGAAGGACTCTATATGGCTTCAGCCAACTCTCCAAGACAGCGAATGATTAACTTAATGTATCTCGTATTTATAGCGATGCTCGCTTTAAATATGAGTAAGGAGGTCTTGACTGCATTTGGGATTCTAAATGAAAAATTGGAGTATTCCAATGAGGAGATTACTAAAAATAATCAAGCATTTTTAAAAGGTTTAGAGGTAAAAGCCTCTGAAAACCCTGATAAATATGCAGAGCTCTATCAAAAGGGAGTTGAAATCACCTCTATCGCTGATGAATATTTTAAGTATTTAGCTGATATTAAAACAGATATGCTCAAGAGAGTGAAAGATTCTACTGATTATCAAATCATGGATCGATCTGATTATTTGGATCAGTACTTTTTTAGAGCGGACAAACGTACTCCGGAAGGTGAAGAATTCTTAAATCGCATCATTTCTTTTCGAGAAGCACTATTAAAAATAACTCCTAATGAATACGTTGGAATTAAAGAAGTAATATCGAATCGTTTTTCAACTGGAGACGAAAACAATGAGGTTAAAAACAGAGATAATTCAAATGTTCATTGGTTGAATTTTCACTATGAGGGTTATCCAATGGTCGCCTCACTTACCAATATTACTCAAATCCAATCGGATGTGATGAATTCTACTCAGAACATTCTAAAAGCCATGTTGCAGGGTCAACTAACTCAGGAGGTGTCTTATTCTAATTACACCACTTTATTAGAACTCGAGAAATCAGCTTTTTATCAGGGCGAAAATTTTCAGGGTAATATTGTTCTTGGAAGAAAAGATGCTTCTACTAGACCTAATAAGGTTCAGCTAACTTTGGATGGTAAAACACTAGTAGACGGTAGAGATTTTACGATTGAAAACGGAAGAGTTAAACTAAATGTCAATGCTGGTAATGCAGGAGATCACAAAATAGAAGGGATGCTAGTTTTTGTGCAAGATGGAGAGGAGACTCAGGTGCCTGTCAATGCTAGTTTTGTAACCATCACAAAACCGAATGCAGCTGTAATTTCTGCCGATAAAATGAATGTTGTATATCGTGGATTGGATAACCCTATGACGATTTCCATTCCTGGAGTAGCAAACAACTTTGTAACGGCAAGGGCAGATGGTCTTAAAAAAGTTTCGGGTAGTAATTATATTCTCAATCCTGGAAAAGGCAGAGAGATATCCATCACTGCTTCTGGAAAATTACCTGATGGTAATACGATTAATACTACCTCTGTATTTAGAATTAAAGACATCCCTAAACCACAGGGAACGATTCGCGGAGAATCAGGAACGGTTAAGATGCCTAGAAACAATTTAGAGATTGCATCAGTAGGAGCCATGTTAGAAGATTTTGATTTCGACTTGACTCTTAGAGTGAAAGGCTTTAAATTTAAAGTGCCAGGACAGCCTACAGTAGCTGTTAATGGCGATAAGTTGGACGCAAGAGCTAAGGCAGCCTTGCAAAGAGCACGAAGAGGAGATTTAATTCAAATCTTTGATATTGATGTTGAAAACCCAGATAATAGAGGCTATCGATATAAAAATGTGACTGCTGTAATTATCGAACTTACGAATTAATCATGATGAAAAAACAACTTTACATAATACTACTTGGTCTAAATATTTTGAGTAGTTCTCTTATGAGAGCTCAAGAAACCTCTGAAGTTGTAGATCCTGCTTCACCATATTTTAAATCAATTGATCAATTAAAAAGCAACCCACTCTATATTCCAGGTGTCAATAAAAAGGATGTTTTTTGGTCAAAGACCGTTATGGAAGTTGTGGATTTGAATGAAAAACTGAATTTTCCTCTGTATTATCCAATCGATACTTTGAGAGTTGAATCCTACAGAAGATCCCTTTACGATGTTTTGATCAATAAAATCAAAGCAGGTGAAATTAAGTCAGTTTATACCGATGCCTATATTCGTGAAAAGAGAACCTTAGAAGATCTTCAAGCTTCACTTATTAAGGTGGATACAACTGATTTAGGTTTGGAACAATACAATGCTAATGAGCCAGTATCTGAGCAGTATATTACTAGAAGAAGTATTACTGCAGCTGATATCAAACAATACATCCTAAGAGGTACCTGGTATTTTGACAAGCGATTGGGTGAGTTAAAATACAGACTGCTAGCCTTTGCGCCTATGGCACCTGATGTCAACTTTATCGATTCAGGGGAGGATCCTTATCAAAACTTGATTCCTTTGTTTTGGGTGTGGTACCCTGAAGTAAGAGATATCTTGCATGAGGCTAAGGTCTATAACCCTAATAACGACTTCAATCCCAACTCATTTGGAGACATCTTTGAAGCTCGCTACTTTAATTCCTTAATTATTTCTGAGGACAATATTTACGACAACAGACAAATCAAGGACTACTTAAAGAACAATTCGCTTTATCAGCTCTTGGAATCCAATAGAATAAGAGAGTGGATTCGCAACAAAGAAGCCGATATGTGGAACTACTAAGAGATTATATTGTCGTTGGCTTTGGAATTGCAGGGCTTTGTTTTTGCGAACACTTAGAGCGAAATTCAAAATCTTTTATCGTTTTTGATGACGATTCTCAACAATCCTCTTGGGTTGCTGGTGGAATGTACAATCCAGTCATCTTAAAGCGTTTTACATTGGCTTGGAATGCGGTTTCTCAACAGGAATTTGCCTTACCCTTTTATAGATCATTGGAGGCGAAGTTAAATGAGTCTTTTTTGGTTCCCTTAAAAGTTTATAGAAAATTTGCTTCGATTGAGGAGCAAAATCTTTGGTTTGAAGCGATGGACAAGCCTCAGATGGATCAATTCATGTCTTCAAAAATATTGCAAAATGAAAACCCTCATGTCAAAGCATCCTATGGATTCGGCCAATTGGAAGGCGTGGGTCGCTTAAAAGTTAGAAATTTAATCACCGCTTATCGCAAGCGATTGGAAGCTATGAATTCATTTGTTTTTGAACAATTTGATTTTGATCAACTTCAGTTTCAAGATAATGTTGTTAGCTATAAGGGTTATAAGGCAAAGCAAATCGTTTTTGCAACAGGCTATGGTCTCAAATCCAATCCCTTATTTAAAGAACTTCCGCTTCAAGGAACCAAAGGTGAATTGGTTTTGATCGAAGCAGCTGATTTAAAATTAGAGGCCATATTAAAAGCAGGGGTGTTTTTACTTCCTCTTGGAGATGATCGCTATTATGTAGGAGCCACTTATAATTGGAATGACAAGACCAACAAGCCTAGTGAAAAAGCAAAAAAGGAACTCTTGTCTAAACTTGATAAACTCATAGATGGTCCATACAAAGTCATCGATCATATTGCAGGTATACGACCTACAGTCATTGATCGCAGACCACTTGTGGGAAGACATTTGGAGATTCAAAATGCCTATGTATTAAATGGAATGGGAACAAGGGGGGTCTTAGTAGCTCCAACTCTCAGTAAGCAATTGTATGAATACATCGAAGAAGGCTCTGCTTTAGATCTTGAAATAGATGTGCAACGTTTTTACAATAAAGCCTAACTACTGAATCTTTTTAGCTTTATTGGGATCGTATTTGATAAAGATATTGATCCATATATTTCTAGAGCCTCTAAGAATGATAGGATAAAAAACGATAAGCGTTAATACAATAGCTATAAAGGACTGAATCAAACTACTTCCTAAGAATACTTTACTGATAATAAAAGCAGCTACAGAAAAAGCAATTCCAACGCCATAACTCACATACATCGCTCCATAGAAAAAGGAAGGTTCAATTTTATAGGTTAAACCACAGTGAGAACATTTCTCATTCATGTCAAATATCTTCCCTATTTTATAGGGGTTGGATTCCTTGTACATACTTTCCTCTTGACATTTAGGACAACTTCCTTTAAAAATACTATAGAGTTTGCTTCCTTTTTTTAACATTTGCAAAAAGTTTTTACAAAAATACATTTTTCCCCTAGACGGAATGTAACTAATATTACTTAGATGCTCAATATACACAACTTATCGGTTTCCTTTTCTGGAGAATTACTTTTTAAGGAAATTTCCTTTCGTTTAAAAGGAGGAGATCGCGTGGGACTGATTGGAAAAAATGGCGCAGGTAAATCGACCCTTTTAAAACTGCTGGCTGGAGATTTGGAATCCGATGGGGGAACGATTGCCAAAGAGAAAGAGTGTCGTATTGGTTTTTTGAGACAGGATATCGACTTTGAAATGGGTCGTACTGTAGTCGAAGAAGCTGAATTGGCTTTTGTTGAAATCAAGGCCTTAGAAAAAGAAATTGAAGGGATTAATCACCAATTAGCTGAGCGTACGGATTACGAATCCCAATCGTATCACGATCTGATTGATAAGCTCAGTGATGTTACCCATCATTACGAACTTTTAGGGGGATATAATTATCAAGGTCAGACCGAAAAAATTCTTCAAGGATTAGGGTTTAAACCTTCTGATTTTGGCAAGTTAACCGAAACTTTTTCGGGAGGATGGCGGATGCGTATTGAACTCGCTAAACTCCTTTTGCAATCCAACGATGTCTTATTGCTCGATGAGCCTACCAACCATTTGGATATTGAATCCATCATCTGGTTGGAATCTTTTTTAAACACTTATCCTGGAGCAGTGGTGATTGTCTCTCACGATAAAATGTTTTTAGATCATGTGACCAATCGCTCTATTGAAATTGTTCTGGGTAGAATTTACGATTACCCCAAACCCTATTCTGAGTTCTTAGCACTTCGTTCAGAGATTATCGAACACCAGCTCAACGCTCAAAAGAATCAACAAAAACAGATCGAACAAACTGAAAAGCTCATCGAAAAGTTCAGAGCTAAAGCTTCTAAAGCTTCCATGGCTCAATCGCTTATCAAAAAACTAGACAAGATGGATCGTATTGAGGTCGATGTGGAAGACGGTTCTGTGATGAATGTTCGTTTTCCGGTGTCAATAGTTCCAGGTAAGGTTATATTAGAGTTGCATGGATTGTCGAAATCTTATGGAGATCACTCGGTTCTAGAGGATATTAATTTGCTTTTAGAACGCGATTCTAAGACTGCATTTGTAGGACAAAACGGACAGGGAAAGACAACCTTGGCAAAGATGATCGTCGGCGAGCTCAAGGCGAGTAGCGGGAACATCAAACTCGGCCACAATGTTCAAATAGGGTACTTTGCTCAAAACCAAGCAGAGTATTTAAATCCCAATAAAACCGTCTTGGACACCATGATTGATGCTGCCAATGAAACCAATAGAGCTAAGGTCAGAGATATCCTCGGTTCATTTTTGTTTCAAGGAGATGAGGTCGATAAGTTTGTCAAAGTACTATCAGGAGGAGAACGAAATCGATTAGCTCTAGCAAAAATGCTCTTAGAACCTTTTAATGTGCTTGTGATGGATGAGCCGACCAACCACTTGGATATTGCCTCTAAGAACGTCTTAAAACAAGCGCTAAGCAATTTTGAGGGGACTTTGATCCTAGTGTCTCACGATAGAGATTTCTTGCAAGGACTCACCAATAAAGTTTATGAATTCAAAGATGGATCAATTAAAGAATACCTCGGTGATATCGATTATTATCTAACCGAGCGACAGGTTGCTGATTTTAGAGCTATTGAGCAAAAAGAAAAACCGAAGGAGGAAAAGAAAAAAACGGATAAGCAAGACTACCAGAGACAAAAAGAACTTAAATCTCTCAACAATAGACTCTCTAAGATCGAATCAAGAATAGGAGACTTGGAAAAGAAAATAGCAGATCAAGATCACGAGTTATTGATGAACTACGATGCTACTGCTGCTAATCCTAAGTTTTTTGACAGCTATCAAAATAATAAGAAGGAATTGGAATCCTTAATGAGTGAATGGGAAAAAGTGTCCAGTCAACTGGATTGATATTAAACCTTTTCCTTTTTTGAACATCTAAATTATTTATTAAAACAACTTTTAGTTATGGATACCTCATCTCGAATGAACCAGCTTAGAAAAATAATTCTAGCAATTCTTGGAATTGTGATTGTCGTAGTTTCGGTCATGCTCTCGGGTGTGATTATTGATAGTAAGCCTGTCTATGGTTCAAGATCAAAAAATTCCATCAAGGAGGTTTATACTCAAGAAGTTGTGAATCAAACCATTAAAACTACAGTTCCTGCTAATGGAGTGCTTGTTGCTTACCAACGGGTGACTTTGACTTCTAGAGTTCAAGGAGTTCTTCAACAAATCGATCCGTTGTTTAAAGCAGGGCAAACCTATCAACAAGGAACGCTGGTCTATCAAATTGACGATGCTGATTACAGAGCAAGTGTTCGCGCTGCGAGAGCTAATTTTTTGAGTTTACTAACCTCAATTTTACCCGATTTACAACTTGATTTTTCAAGCGAATTTGATCAGTGGTCCTCTTTTTTATCTCAATTTTCAGTCGAACAACCTGTGCCTGAGTTTCCGCAAATGTCCGATAAGTTAAAATTATTTATTTCAGGTAAAGGAGTGCTTTCAAGTTATTACAATCTCCAAAATATGGAGCAAAATTTAGCATACTACCGGTTTAGAGCACCCTTTACAGGGGTGTTAATAGACGCTCAAATGACCGAAGGTTCGTTAATACGCCCGGGTCAACAAATGGGAGTATTTATTAAAACAGGTTTATATGAGCTATCGGTTCAACTTCCTAAAACCTACGTAGATTTTATTTCGGAGGGTTCGAAGGTTGTACTGCATTCTCTCGATGGCAATCAACAGTATTCTGGAACGATCAATCGAATTAATGCAGCTGTAGATGCTCAGACCCAATCGGTACAAGTTTTTATACTTGTTGAGGATGATTCTCTAAGAGAGGGGGTTTATTTAAACGCGCAACTCGATGGGATTGCAATTGACCAAGCATTTTCAGTTAAGCGCGGATTACTCAACGAAAATCAGCAATTATTTATAGTTGAAGATGAAATCCTAAAATTAAAACAAGTCGAAGTGCTTTATTATACAGAGACCCATGCTATTGTCCGTGGAATCGAAGATGGAGTCAAGCTCCTTGCGATCCCAGTTCTTGGTGCATATGAAGGAATGGAAGTAAAATCAACTCCTATGAACTAAGACAATCAAGATGAAAAAACTATTAGATTACTTCATAAAATATCACGTAGCGGTCAATTTGATTGTGGTTGCTTTTTTCCTCTTTGGTCTGTTTGGAGCAAAGTCATTAAAATCTTCTTTTTTTCCGTTAACCGAATCAAAAATTATTACGGTTTCGATTACCTATCCAGGAGCTTCTCCCGTTGAAATTGAGGAGGGAATCGTTCTTAAAATAGAAGACAATCTCAAAGGGTTACAAGGAGTTGATCGGGTAACTTCTGTTTCAAGTGAAAATGCGGGATCGGTAACAGTTGAAATTGAGAAGGGTCGAGACATCGATTTTATGTTACTAGAAGTAAAGAATGCTGTCGATCGTGTACCTGGATATCCAATTGGAATGGAGCCTTTAGTGGTCTCAAAGCAAGAAATCATTCGACCGACGATTAGTTTTGCATTAAGTGGAACGAATGTGCCTTTATTGAGTCTCAAAAAAATTGGAAGGCAAATCGAGAACGACATTCGTGCCATGGAGGGTATTTCACAAATAGCTGTAAGTGGTTATCCTGATGAAGAAATTGAGATTGCCGTTAAAGAATCACAACTCATAGCTTACGGTTTGAGTTTTAGTGCTGTTGCGAACGCTGTCGCAGCTACAAATCTAATTGTAACAGGAGGACGATTAAAAACAGAGGCTGAAGATTTTTTGATTCGCGCCAATAACAAGGGTTATTATGCAGATGAACTTGCGCAAATTGTTGTTGCCTCGAAGCCTGATGGAACCATTGTGAAATTGGAAGATATTGCAACGATCCGGGATCGTTTTTCAGAAACTCCCAATGCAACCTATTACAATGGAGACCTTTCCATTGTGATTGATATCAATTCTACCAACTCAGAGGATTTAATTTCAACGGCAGATAAAATTAAGGCTTATATTGAAGAATTCAACCATAAGAACTCCAATGTTCAACTCCATGTTTTAAGTGATCAATCTGAAATCCTGAATCAGCGAACAGAATTACTCATGACCAATGCTTTTCAAGGAATGTTATTGGTTTTGTTGTTTTTATCACTTTTCTTAAACACACGATTGGCGTTTTGGGTAGCCTTTGGATTGCCCGTAGCTTTTTTGGGGATGTTTATATTCGCGCCCTTGGTGGGTGTTACGATTAATGTTTTGTCTCTTTTTGGAATGATCATTGTGATCGGTATTCTTGTGGATGACGGAATAGTTATTGCTGAAAACATTTATCAACATTACGAACGTGGTTCGAATCCAGTAAAGGCGGCTATTGAAGGAACGCTTGAAGTGATTCCTCCAATTGTTTCTGCAATATTGACAACAGTATTAGCGTTTTCGATCTTTTTATTTTTAGATAGTCGCATTGGAGAATTTTTTAGTGAAGTTTCCGTTATTGTAATCTTGACTTTAGTGATTTCTCTGGTAGAGGCACTATTGATATTGCCTGCTCATTTAGCGCATTCGAAAGCACTACACGCTTTAGATCAACATCCAAAAACTGCTTCTGCAAAAGTATTTGCAAAGCTCAGAGCCTTTAATAAGCTAGGAGAGAAGATGATGTTTTTTATGAGGGATCGATTGTATGCTCCTGCTTTAGAATTTAGTTTACAACATCAATTACTTACTTTTTCTTTGTTTGTTGCCGCTTTGATTTTGACACTAGGTTCCATAGGAGGAGGAATTATTAGAACTTCTTTTTTTCCGATGTTGGCTAGTGATCGCGTGACTATTACGCTTAACATGCCTAATGGTACGAATGAAAAACTTACGGATTCGATTATTAGTTTTATAGAAGAAAAATCATTGATTGTAGAGCGAGAACTCACAGAGGAATACCTGAAGAATTCAGATGAGAAGTTATTTCAAAATGTTATTAAAAGAATTGGACCAGGTTCTCAACGTGCGAGTTTACAAATCAATTTACTTCCTGGAGAGCGTCGCCCCGACGCTATTCAATCAAATGTTGTTACCAAGCGTCTTTCAGAACTCGTAGGTCCAGTCATTGGAGTTGAGAGTTTAATTTATGGTTCTGGAGGAAACTTTGGCGGAAGTCCTGTCTCTGTATCTCTTCTTAGTAATAATATAGAGGAGCTTAAAGCAGCGAAAAATGAATTAAAAAAAGTATTGTTGGAAAATGGAGAGCTCAAAGATGTTGCCGATAATGATCCAGCCGGAATCAAAGAGATTCGATTTGAACTCAAGGAAAACGCTTATGCGCTTGGTTTGAATTTGAGATCGGTAATGAATCAAGTCCGTTCAGGATTCTTTGGTGTTCAAGCACAACGATTTCAACGAGGACAGGACGAAATTCGGGTTTGGGTGCGTTACAACAAGGAAGATCGGTCATCAATCACACAACTAGAGGATATGCGACTTACTTTAACTGATGGAAGTAGAGTCCCCTTGAGAGAAGTTGCGAACTATTCTATTGTAAGAGGGGATGTGTCCATTAATCACTTGGATGGACGAAGAGAAATACAAGTAAGTGCCGACATTGTGGATCCAAAAAAAACCGCTGCTACCGATGTTATGAATGAATTAAAAACAGCGATCATACCCAGCATTCAAACAAAGTATCCCTCAGTCACTCCTTCATATGAGGGTCAAAACAGAGAGGCTAATAAACTCACAGATTCACTGAATGTTGTTGGAATACCCATCCTGCTTTTAATGTATTTAACGATCGCTTTTACTTTTAGAAGTTATTCGCAACCTTTGTTGTTATTCCTTCTTGTGCCTTTGAGTTTAGTGGCTGTTGCCTGGGGTCATTGGATTCACGGATTTCCTATCAATTTCTCCTCCCTATTGGGAATCATCGCCCTCATTGGAATTATGGTTAATGATGGATTGGTGCTTGTTGGTAAATTCAATGGAAATTTAAAGCGAGGAATGCAATTTAAAGAAGCCATACTCGATGCAGGAAAGTCTCGTTTTAGGGCGATATTTTTAACCTCTGCAACAACGATTGCTGGTTTGGCACCACTTTTATTTGAAAAGAGTCGACAGGCTCAGTTTTTGAAACCAATGGCGATATCGGTGGCGTATGGAATTGGTTTTGCCACGCTTTTAACTCTGTTGATTTTACCGATTTATATTTCTGTAAACAATACCATTAAAGTGTATTTGAAATGGCTGATCAAAGGGGAATTTCCCTCCAAAGAATCCGTTGAACGTGCTTTGAGAGAGGAAGATGAGCAACACTGGATAGAAGAAGAAACAAAACATTAAGAATTTAAGTATGAAGTTACGTATCCATCTATTCACATATATAGGACTGCTAAGTTCAGTAGTTTTTGGGCAAGAGGTACTCGGAAAACAACAAGCAATTGCACTGGCTCTTGAACAAAATTTCGGAATCTTAATGTCAAAGAATAATCTTGAGATTGCCAATAACAATAAAAGTATTTTTAACTCAGGATACTTGCCAATCCTTTCATCAAATGCAGGAGCGAATTACAACGGAGCTAATTCAACAATCGCATTTCCAGGTCAATATCTTGAAGATGGAAGTCCGAGACCCAATCTAATCATAGCTGATGCAGAATCACAACGTTATAATGCCGGTGTCAACTTGAACTATACTCTATTTGACGGTTTAGGTAGAATGTATACTTATAAAGGACTTAAAGAGCAATATGCACTTAGTGAATTGCAATTGCGAACAACTATTGAGCAAACCATATTGCAGCTTTTTAGTGTGTATTATCGCGTGGCTCAACTCAGTGAATCGGAGCAGATTTACAAGAAGGCACTTGAGATTTCAAAAAACCGAAAACAACGAGCTGATTTAGCCTTCTCTTACGGACAATCAAATAAACTTGCGGTCTTAAATGCAGAAGTAGATGTTAACAATGATTCCATTGACTTATTGCAAATTCAGTTGCAAAAGAGTAACGTGATGCGCGATTTGAATTTGTTGTTAAATCAATCAATGGATCAATCGTATGTAGTCGATACAGAGGTTCAATTCCTATCTGATGTAGCATTCATCAATTCAGATAGTGCCTTGTTGAATAATGTGGAATGGCTGAAAGCAGAGCGTAATGAAAAGCTTAATGAATACGATTTGAAAGTGGCGCGATCAGGATATTTGCCAAGTCTAGGACTCGTGGGTTCCTATGGGTGGAATCTCAATCAAAGTGCTGACTCTGCTTTTTTTCCTGGAACAGACAATAGCAGTTATGCCACAGCAGTCGCTGCTAATTTAAGTTGGAATTTGTTCGATGGAGGAAGAACCCTAACACGATCAAAAAACGCCAAAATGAATCTAGCCAACAGTCAATTGGAACGTGCACAAGTTCGAAGAACTTTTGAACGTGATTTTGAAAATGCAAAACAGAATTACAAAACCAGTATGCGTATCTATGAGATTCAGAAACAGCAGGTGAAAACCAGTGCCTATAATTTTGATCGAACCCAAGCGCAGTATGAATTAGGAACCATTACTGCAGTAGAGTATCGACAAGCACAACTCAATTTGAGAAACGCTCAAAATCAGTGGACGACCGCCAAATATCAGGTGAAACTTGCGGAGCTTCAATTGCTACAACTTTCAGGAGATTTGTTAAATGTGGATTTTTAGAATCTAATAGTTTTTTACAAACTTTTTGACGCTTCTAGGTTGTATGTGCTGTTGATTGAATTTTAAATCTTCAATTGGTTTTTGAGCGACAAGCTTCATAGGGATGTGTCCCGACCAGGTATCGCTATAGTCGTTTTCATCTCCCTGAGGCCCTCCACCTCTTATTTTGACAGAAGCAGAACGGATAGGAATTTTAAGAAGCATCGTAGCTTTGAGTTGTGATGGAGTTCCCAGAAATACTTCATCCCATCTACCATTTATGATGTGATCGGTGATGACTTTGAGACCATGCAGAAATTCTTCATTTTCATGAGATACGAGCTCTGCTTTTCCGTATACTACAGCGGAGCGATAGTTGGCTGAAGTATTAAAAAGTGTTTGAGCTAAAACAACACCGTCTAAATGGGTTACATTGATACATACTTCATCATTGTTGAGTAATTGATTGAGCATATGATTTTTGGTAGAACCATGAATGTATATGATGTCTCCCTCTCGTCCGTATGCTGTAGGTATACTGTGTGCTTTTCCTTGATACACAAATGAAATATGGCATAAAAAGCCAGCGTCTAATACGCGGTAGAGATCTTCTTTTGTGTTTTCTTGACGATTGTTTCCTCTGATGATTTTATTGAATTTCATGAACTAAAATTTATTTAAAGATACAAAATACCAAAAGTAGTCCTATTCGAATAGATTGTTTAGCTTTGTGATTAATTACATCTACAAAAATGCAACTCATCAAGAATAATTTTAGTATTTCTGATTTAGAAAACCTTTCAGGAATTAAAGCTCATACCATTCGAATATGGGAGAAGCGTTACGGATTATTGAGCCCTGAGCGAACCAAGACGAATATTCGTACCTATTCACTAGAGAGTTTAAAAAAGATACTCAATGTATCTTTATTGAATTCCAATGGATTTAAGATCTCTAAAATTGCTCAACTCAGCGATCTTGACTTTAAACAAGCCATTGCTGGTTTAATCGATCAACACCTGAGAAGCGATTATTACATTCAGGAGTTGCTCGTAGCAATGTTTGCATTTGATCGAGATCGTTTTAAATACATCAATGCTGAGCTCAAAAAACACAAAGGCTTTGAACAGCGATTTGAAGAATGTTATATGCCGCTACTAATGCGTATCGGTCTTTTATGGCAATCGGGTGTGATAACGCCTTCCCATGAACATTTTATCGCCGTATTAATCAAAGAACAATTGCTTTTAGAGATAGAAGGACTGCATTTAACAGTAAATCCATCAGATGAAACCTATATTCTATTCTTGCCAGATGGAGAATTACACGATTTAGGTATTTACTACATCTATTACCTTTTGCTGCAACAATCTAAAAAGGTACTGTATTTAGGGGCTTCTGTACCTTTGGAGGATTTAGAAAAACTGTTAAACCTTTCGTCGAAAATCAATTTTGTGAGTTCTTTTACGGTAGCGCCTGAGGCGAATTCGATCAATGAGTACCTTCAAAAGGTGCACGACACGCTCTTGAATTCATCTTCGAATCATTTTTATGCATGGGGTTCGGTATTAGATTCAGTTGATGAAAGACCTTCCAAACAAATGACAATTGCATCTAATTTATTGGAAATCAAAGATTTTTTACTACCTTAACCAGATAGATGACTAAAAAAACAAACAATTCTTTGTGAAAGAATTCATTTTTGTTTAACTTTGGTTTATAAAAATTAAACAAAATGAAAAAAGTAGCGTTAATTGGTTCTGGTTTCTCCTCGCTTTCAGCAGCTTGTTATTTAGCTAAAGCTGGATATGATGTTACTGTGTTTGAAAAAAATGGATCTATAGGAGGTAGAGCGCAGCAACTTGTAAAGGACGGATTTAAATTCGATATGGGTCCTTCTTGGTATTGGATGCCAGATGTTTTTGAGCGTTTCTTTGCTGATTTTGATAAAACTTCCACTGATTTTTACAGCTTGGAAAAATTAGCTCCAGCTTATGAGATTTATTTTGGTACGGATGATAAGTTTACAGTAGATGATTCACTTGAAGCCATTGCCGAAAGATTTGAAGCGATTGAAAAAGGAGCTGGTGCCAAACTCATGAAGTTTATTGAACAAGCTAAAGAGAACTATGAAATAGCTATTCACGATCTGGTATATAAGCCAGGAGAGTCGCTAACAGAGTTAGTTAAACTCAAGACAATCAAAAAAATACATCAATTTGCCTCGACGATAAGTAAAGATGTTCGTTCTCAATTTAAAGATGACCGTCTTCGAAAGGTGTTGGAATTCCCTGCTCTTTTTTTAGGGGCTAAAGCCTCAAAAACGCCTTCTTTTTACAATTTTATGAATTATGCTGATTTCGGAATGGGAACCTGGTATCCCAAAGGAGGTATGTATTCAGTTGTTCAGGGAATGTTTCAGTTAGCTATTAGTCTTGGAGTTGACTTTAAATTCTATGCTAGTGTGGATATGATTTCAGTAAATGAAGGCACTGTTGACGGTATTTTTGTCCATGGAGAATACATCCCATTTGATCTGGTTGTCAGTGGAGCTGATTACGCTCATACAGAAAGCTTGATGCCGGAGCAGTACAGACAGTATTCTAAATCTTATTGGAATTCAAAAACCTATGCACCATCATCACTTTTGTTTTATTTAGGGTTTGACAAGAAGATCCCAAATATGACACATCATTCTTTGTTCTTTGATGCTGATTTTGAAAAACACGCACAGGCTATCTACGATCGTCCAAGTTATCCTAAAGATCCTTTATTTTATGCGAGTTTCCCTTCAATCAATGACGAAACCATTGCTCCTGAAGGAAAAGAAGCTGGTGTGATTTTAATTCCACTTGCTCCCGGTATGAATGATGATCAAGTGATGATTGACTCCTATTTTGATCAGGTGATGGACCGATTGGAAGCTCAATGTGGAACTTCTATTAGAGATTCTATCGTATTTAAGAAACAATTTACGATCAGTGATTTTGTCAAAGAGTACAATTCTTATAAGGGAAATGCCTACGGAATGGCCAATACCTTGTTTCAAACAGCTGCACTCAGACCTAAGCTCAAATCTAAAAAGCTCGAGGGCATGTTCTTTACAGGTCAATTGACGGTTCCAGGACCTGGAGTTCCTCCTTCTTTGATCTCTGGAAAATTAGTAGCTGATTTAGTGGCTAAATACCATCCTCTTAAAAAAACCAAAAGAAACTATTCAATTGCTGCTTCCTTATGAAAACTTATTTTGATGACATTTCTAGAGAGTTAGCTGTAGCGATTACCAAAAAATACAGCACCTCTTTTTCTTCAGCAACTAAATTGTTGAGTCCTGCGATTCGTCAAGACATTTACAATATATATGGATTTGTCAGAATCGTAGATGAAATTGTCGATTCCTTTCATCAGTACGATAAAAGAGAATTAATAGAAGATTTTGAGTTGCAACTCTATCGCGCATTAGATTTTAAGATTAGTTTAAATCCTGTTTTAAATGCGTTTCAAGAAACCGTTCATAAATACCAAATTGATATTGAGTATATAGATGCCTTTATGAGCAGTATGAAAGCTGATTTAGATATCAGTGTTTACAAGGATGTGGCTGCTTATGAAAACTATATATACGGTTCTGCAGATGTAGTTGGTCTAATGTGTTTAAAGGTGTTTGTGGGTGGAGATCAAGATGCTTTTGAGACCTTAAAACCCTATGCAGAAAAATTAGGTTCTGCTTTTCAAAAGGTCAATTTCTTGAGAGATTTACAGGAAGATTATGAAAAATTAGGAAGGTCTTATTTCCCTAATACAACTGTAGAGCAGCTCTCAGAGGAGGATAAGATGCGTTTGATCAATGAAATAAGAGCTGATTTTAACGAGGCTTATGTCGGGATTGTTCAACTGCCGGTTGAGGCGCGTTTAGGGGTGTATGTGGCCTATAAATACTACTTAAAACTCTTAGAGAAAATAGCGGCAACACCTGCTGAAAAAATTACACACTCGAGAATTAGAGTGCCCAATGCAGTTAAATTTTTGCTCTTGGGAAAAAGTTATATGGATTTTCAATTTAAACAAATTCAATGATGAGTTATGTGCTACTAACGATTGCAGTGTTTTTATTGATGGAAGGAGCCGCATGGGCGACTCATAAGTACGTCATGCACGGTTTTTTATGGTCTTGGCATCGCGATCATCACCAGCGCGATAAAAACGCTATTTTCGAGAAGAACGATCGCTTTTTTATCTTCTATGCTTTGGTGAGTATTTGCAATATTGCTCTGTGGAAGTACGGATATTTTGATTATGGGATTTCTATTGGACTTGGGATCTTTGCGTATGGAATGACCTATTTTTTAATTCACGATGTGTTTATTCACAGAAGACTCAAGTGGTTTTCTAAGACAGAATCGATCTATGGTAAGGCGATTCGTAAAGCACATAAGGTACACCACAAACACTTGGGAAAAGAAGAAGGGGAGTGTTTTGGATTGTTGTGGGTGCCAGTAAAATATTTTAAAGATTACAGATCCTAAATTCGAATGAACTATTTGTACTTACTGATCAATTTAGCTACGATAAGTGTGCCTCTGATGGCCTCCTATCATCCTAAGATTCAATTTTACAAGAATCACAGGAAGTTCTTTTTAGCGATTGCTATCAGTGGTTTATTGTTCATTTTGTGGGATGTTTTCTTTGCTCATAAAGAGGTATGGGGTTTTAGTGATTCTTATACATTAGGTTTTGGTTTGTTTGGTTTGCCTGTAGAAGAATGGTTTTTCTTTCTATGTATACCCTATGCCTCTTTATTTTTACATATACAATTACACCGTTTTGGATGGTTGAGTCCTTTGAAACTAACCGATAAACAACTCCTCAGAGGGAGCGTTTTATTACTTCTCTTTGTATTGGTCGTCGGACTACTTCATTACGATCGATGGTATACATTTGTTAATGCGCTGTTCTTTGTATTGGTATTCAGTTTTGCATTGCGCTATCAACCCCATGAGTTAAAAATGTTTCTTCCTTCATTTGTAGCAATCCTGATACCGTTTTTTATGGTTAATGGACTTCTTACTGGTTCACTTCTAAGTGAGCCTGTAGTGTGGTATAATAATGATGAAAATTTAGGAATTCGAATAGGAACAGTTCCTGTAGAAGATCTTTTTTACGCTTTTTCGATGCTGATGCTTCCCCTGATGATCTATGTTAGACTTCTTGGTACTACTGCTCCTGATTTAAAAACTGCGCATTGATAAAACAATCGATGTCTAGTAGCGAATAAGAAGACAGATTGGGATAGGTTTTGTTGATCACATATTTGATGCGATATTCTGATCTTTTCTCTTTGAGTTTTTTGAGTTGAAAGTAGAATGAAATGAATTTTTTGACGTTTAAACGTTCAAATTCAGCGGCTATTCTATGAGCCTGATTTGCTGATTTAATCGGTTTAATTGCTAAATTCAATGTAATTCTATGAGTTGTCGGTTAGTTTAAAGAAGTCTAATGTAGTATATAATAACCAATAAGTCAAGTGTTTAGGCATAAAAAAATAGGTTTATTACCTACCTTTCATTTTTTTTGTAATTTGAGTTCACAAAAAATGTTGTAAATATGAAATAAATGATTTCTTTTGCAGCGAATTTGCTGAACACCATGAACGCTGTTTCAATGTTTGGGCGCAAGTCAAATTTGAAGTATTTCTCATGCGCAGCCTATGAGATAGGTAACCAATATTTAAAGCTTACTTCATTGCTTAATTCTCCTATTGTACTTCCACAGTACAAATACGCGTTTGCACCTACAACTCAACGTCAAATTATTATCTAGTAGATAAATTTTTAATGCCTTTTATCCCCTGGGATATTTTTTTCATTTTAAATTTATCATTATGCATATACGCTATAGAGATCTCATCGATCAAACTTATTATTTTCCTCAAGAGGAATTCTCTTTAAGAGACAGCGAACTGTTATTTCACAACGTTGATCTCAATCAGTTGGTAGCTCAATATGGAGCACCATTAAAATTTACGTATCTCCCTAAAATATCAGAAAATATTAATAGGGCAAAACAGTGGTTCAAGTCAGCCATGGATAAACACAATTATCCTGGAAATTACTATTACTCATATTGTACGAAGAGCTCTCATTTTAAACACGTTTTAAACGAAGCTTTAAAGAATGATATTCATATTGAAACATCCTCCGCATTCGATATTAATATCGTCGAAGAGCTCAAAAAAGAAGGAGCAATTAAAGATGATACTTTTGTTCTTTGTAATGGGTTTAAAAGGGCTCAATACATTGAAAACATTTCTAGACTCATCAACGAGGGACATAGAAATTGTATTCCAATTATCGATAATTACGAAGAGTTGTCTCTATTAGAAGAGGGCATAGAGGATAAGTTTAAAGTTGGAATCCGAATCGCTTCAGAAGAGGAACCAAAGTTTGAGTTTTATACCTCGAGATTAGGGATTGGTTATAAGAATATCGTTCCTTTTTATCAGGATCAAATTGAAAACAATCCCAAAGTGAGCCTTAAAATGCTTCACTTTTTTATCAATACGGGAATCAAAGACAACGCCTATTATTGGAATGAGCTCAATAAATGTCTAAAGGTTTATGTGAGACTCAAAAAGGTATGTCCGACTTTAGATTCTCTTAATATTGGAGGAGGATTTCCGATCAAGACTTCATTGGTATTCGATTACGATTACGAATATATGGTTGATGAAATTATCAATCAAATCAAACTTTCTTGTGAAGAAGCAGGCGTAGATATGCCAAATATATTTACAGAATTCGGAAGTTACACCGTTGGAGAAAGTGGGGGAGCGATCTATGAAGTGCTCTATCAAAAGCAACAGAACGATAGAGAAAAGTGGAATATGATCAACTCTTCGTTTATCACGACCCTTCCTGATACTTGGGCTATTAACAAGCGATTTATCATGCTTCCAATCAATCGTTGGAACGATCCCTATGAACGGGTGCTTTTAGGAGGTCTCACTTGTGATTCAGATGATTATTACAATTCTGAACAACACATCAATGCGATTTACCTACCTAAATACAATTCTGATAAACCCTTGTATATTGGATTTTTCAATACGGGAGCATATCAAGAAACCATAGGTGGTTACGGAGGATTACAGCACTGTTTGATACCTTCACCTAAACATATACTCATCGATTTTGATGAAAACAATGAACTTAAAACAAAACTTTACAAACCCCAACAAGAGGTAGGCGAAATGCTTGCCATTTTAGGCTATGAAAACAACTAGAACTTATGCAGGTATCGAAGAGCAGTACGCTCATCTAGAATCATCTAACATCGTATTGATTCCAGTTCCTTATGACGGAACGAGTACCTGGGGAAAGGGAGCCGATAAAGGCCCTGAAGCTTTCTTAGATGCTTCTGAAAACATGGAGCTCTACGACATTGAAACTCAAACCGAGGTTTATAAAAAAGGAGTGTATTTAGCGGATCCTATTCTGGAAAACGAATCTCCTGAAGCCATGGTTGATGCGGTACATCGTACTACTAAGGCCTATATTAAGAAAAACAAATTCGTAACACTTTTTGGAGGAGAACACTCTATCTCAATAGGGAGTATCAGAGCCTTTAACGAGTGTTTCGAAGATCTTACAGTACTTCATATCGATGCACATGCCGATTTGAGACCCTCTTATGAGGGGACTGCTTGTAATCACGCCTGTGCAGTCTATGAGGCGAATCAAACCACTAATTTAGTTCAGGTGGGAATTCGTTCCATGGATGTGATTGAAACTTCGATCATGAATCCAGATAAGGTGTTCTTTGCACATCAGATGGCAGAGGATGATTACTGGAGTGATAAGGTTTTGGATCAATTAGGTGAGAATGTCTTCATCACTTTTGATTTAGACGCTTTTGATCCTTCAATTTTACCAGCTACAGGGACTCCAGAGCCAGGGGGTTTGCTCTGGTATGAAACCATGGCGTTTTTAAAAGAAGTATTTGAAGAAAGAAATGTTGTAGGGTTTGACATTGTAGAACTCTGCCCAAACAGCAATTCGAAGCCTTCCGATTTCTTGGCGGCTAAATTGTATTACAAAATGTTGAGTTATAAATTTAAAAATCACAGTGATGAATAAAGGAGCAATTGGATCATTTATAGAAAAATACTTTTTGCATTTTAATGCGGCGAGTCTTGTCGATGCAGCTAAAGGATATGAAACGCAATTGAATCAAGGTTCAAAAATGTTAGTCTCTCTTGCAGGTGCTATGAGTACGGCAGAACTCGGTAAGATTTTTGCTGAGATGATTCGTCAAGATAAGGTTCATTTTATCTCTTGTACTGGAGCGAACTTAGAAGAGGATATCATGAATTTGGTGGCACATTCTCACTATAAAAGAGTTCCTAATTACAGGGATTTAACACCAGAACAAGAGTGGGAGCTTTTAGAAAAGGGACTCAATAGAGTAACCGATACTTGTATTCCAGAAGAAGAAGCTTTTAGAAGACTTCAAAAACATGTAGAAAAACTTTGGAAAAAAGCACAATCTGAAGGGAAACGCTACTTTCCACACGAGTATATGTATCAATTATTGCTCTCTGGAGTGTTAGAAGAATACTATGAAATCGATTTAAAAGATTCATGGATGTATGCAGCGGCTGAAAAGAATTTGCCAATGGTCGTACCTGGATGGGAAGATTCAACCATGGGTAATATTTTTGCTTCTTATGTTTTAAAAGAGGAGTTAAAAGCTGATGTTGTAAAAAGCGGTATTGAATACATGACTGAATTGGCAAAATGGTATACAGACAACTCATCTAAAGGAGTTGGATTTTTTCAAATTGGAGGTGGAATCGCAGGAGATTTCCCAATCTGTGTAGTGCCAATGCTCTATCAAGATATGGAACAAATAGACACTCCATTTTGGAGTTATTTCTGTCAGATTTCAGATTCTACCACTTCATATGGATCCTATTCAGGAGCCGTTCCAAATGAAAAGATCACTTGGGGGAAATTAGATATCAACACCCCTAAATTTATTATAGAAAGTGATGCTACTATTGTAGCTCCACTTATATTTGCTTATTTATTAAATATGTAATTATTTTATAAAAAATGAAAAGAGTTATAGTAGATTATAAAAAAATTACACCGGAGTTACTAAAACTCTTGGTTGATACTTATCCTGATGGTTATGCTGATTCTGATATCATCAGTTTTAAAAACATCAAAGGAGAGTTGATTGAAGCTGTTGAAGTCAATACAGAGGATACTAAATACCTTGTAAAGATTTCAGCGAGCTTAGAACATTCCATGGCTTATTTTGACGAGGATGATGAAGACATTGACGACGATCAAGAAAAAGATCTAGAGATTGATGAAGCTAATGGATTGGAAGAAGATTTAGACGATTAATTAAAAGACCTTTAAAATGAATGTGATTGGTAGTGTAGAGTGGTGTCGCTTTGATCAATTGGGTGTGCCAGCAGTAAAAGCAAGAGTTGACTCTGGAGCAAAAACATCTGCTTTACAGGCCAATAAGATTAAGCCTTTTATCAAAGACGGACAAGAATGGGTCAAGTTTGAAGTTAACCCAATTCAAGACAATAGGAGTATCAGTATAAATTGTGAGGAGCGCGTCGTTTCTAAGCGTGTGATTAAAAACACCTCAGGGATTGCTGAAGAACGCTTTGTTATACGTACCACCATGCAATTAGGAGATCATTATATTGATGTTAATCTCACGCTTGCCAATCGCGATTCTATGGAGTATCGTATGCTTTTAGGTAGAGAGGCTTTTTCCGATAAATTTTTAGTCGATGTATCTAAGCAATTCCTTCAGGAAGAAATTGAAGAGGAGCAGATCAAAAAGATCTACCAATCGTATACCAAGGAACAAAATGGATTGAGAATTGCTGTATTGGCTTCCAATCCGAATTTGTACAGCAATAAACGAATCATTGAAGCAGGAGAGGCTAGAGGTCATGAGATGGTTTTTCTCAATGTAGAACACTCCTATATGAAACTCGATGCAAACTCTCCTCAGATTCGTTATAGAGGGGGTAATATTCTGAATCAGTTCGACGCTATCATACCCAGAATTAAACCTGCTGTCACCTTTTATGGCTGTGCCTTACTTCGTCAGTTTAAGCACTTAGGAGTGTATTGTCTCAATTCTGCTGATGCCATTACTCAATCTAGGGATAAACTCTTTGCATCACAGCTTTTTTCTGAGAATGATATACATATACCAACAACTGGATTTGCAAAGTCTCCGATGGATACAAAGGATCTGATTCGCATGGTTAATGGAGCTCCTTTAATCATTAAGCTTTTAGAATCTACTCAAGGAAAAGGAGTTGTTTTAGCTGAAACCAATAAGGCGGCAGAGAGTGTGATCAATGCCTTTAAATCGGTAAAGACCAATATCTTGGTTCAAGAGTTTATCAAAGAGGCCAACGGTCAAGATATTCGCTGTTTTGTAATCAATGGCAAGGTAATTGCCTCGATGCAGCGTCAGGCTGAAAAAGGGGAATTTAGAGCAAATATTCACCAAGGAGGGAAGGCTTCCATTATCAAGATTACTTCCGAAGAGCGAAAATTAGCCATAAAGGCAGCAAAGATTCTCAATCTCGCAGTTGCTGGTGTGGATATTATTCGATCCAACAAAGGACCTCTTCTCTTAGAAGTTAATTCTTCACCAGGATTAGAAGGAATTGAAAAAGCAACTGGAGTCGATATTGCCAATGGAATGATTCAAGCTATCGAACGCAAGCTTAAATATTCTAAGAGCTAGTCCCTTAAAGCATTTAGCATTTCTTGGGTCGTTTTTTGAAGGTCGAATTTTGGCTTCCAATTCCATTCGATCTGAGCATCTTGATCTTCTACATCACTCGGCCATGAATCTGCAATCTTTTGTCTAAAGTCAGGCTTATAGGTGCATTTAAAATCAGGAATCTGTTCTTTGATGCTCTGTTCCATATCAGCGGGACTAATGCTCATCGATCTTATATTGTATGCTTTACCACGAACTGCTGTATCTGAATTCATCAGTTGAAGGGTGGCGTCAATCGCATCGTCCATATACATCATGGGCAGGGTGCTATTCGCACTGAGGTAGGATTGATAACTTCCTTTTTCCAAGGCTTCTTTGTAGATAGCTATGGCGTAATCGGTCGTTCCTCCACCTGGAGCAGTTTTCCAGCTAATGAGTCCTGGATAGCGAATACTTCGAACGTCAACCCCAAATTTTTCACTGTAATAATTACACCAATGTTCACCAGCTAGCTTGCTGATTCCGTAAACGGTATTCGGTTCAATGATTCCTTGTTGCGGGGCAGTATCTGGAGTGTCAGGACCAAATACAGCAATGCTAGAGGGCCAGAATATTTTTTCAATTTTCTTTTCTTTTGCCAAATTGAGGACGTTAAAAAGAGAATTCATATTCAAATGCCAAGCCTTCATTGGAAACTTTTCTGCAGTAGCGCTTAGCATGGCAGCCATTAGATAAACAGTGTGAATCTCATAATGAGCAATCACATCTTCAAGTGCAAAATAGTTAGTGGCATCGATAATCTCAAAAGGGCCTTCTCCAAGTTTATCGTCTTCAGGAGGTCTGATGTCACTAGCGACGACCTTGTCTTTTCCAAGTTGTTTTCGAAGTCTTGTGACGAGTTCTGTGCCAATCTGTCCACAGGCGCCAAGAATGAGGGTTCTATCTTCCATTTTGAAGGGAGGGTATAAGGGTTTTATTTGAGTAAATGTATTAAAAATTTGTACCTTGAGCCTATGAAAAAATGCATTTTTTTAGGATTGTTACTACTGGGTTTGTCCTGTCAGAACTCCGTTGAAAAGAAAGAGTTAGACGCTTCTGATTCAGCGCCTGTCATTCAAATGGATTCCCTACCCAAAATTCAACCCTCAGAGTTAAAATTTGAAGATTCCACTATGGTGTGGAATTCCCTTGAAGATTTTCACAAGCGATTAAGTGGTTTTCAAACAATTAAAACTGTTGAAGATCTTCGTTTGTTTACCGAAGAATTAATTGAATTAGAGACGGCTATCGAAGAGGGTGAAATTCCAGATTTATTTAATAACGATGCTGTAAATAGTCGATTAATTTTAATTAAAACCTATTTGCATCAATTACACGCTTTTATTGAATTAGAACAAAATCTCAACAAAGCATCAACTCAATTATTAGAGGCACATCAATCGCTTCTTGACAAATTAGTGTTGCTTCAAAACAATGCAAATGCTCCAAAAATTTCAAAAGATGATCTCAAATAAAATCCTTCTTGGGCTTTTTGTGCTATTGTGTTCAATGAGTCTACAGGCACAAGATTCTAAAAAATTAATAGTCGAACAACAATTAGATCGATGGCACGAGGCTGCAGCTAAGGCTGATTATGAAACCTATTTTGATTTAATGGTTGAACCAGGCGTGTTTGTTGGGACTGATGCTACAGAGCACTGGGATTTAAGTGCTTTTAAGAGCTTTTCAAAACCTTATTTTGACAAGGGTAAAGCTTGGAGTTTTACCTCCATTGAGCGGCATATTTATTTTACCGATTCAGAACAAACAGCTTATTTTGATGAACTCTTAGATACTCATATGGGAATCTGTAGAGGTTCTGGTGTGATGTTGTTAAAAAAGGGCAAATGGAAGGTTGCACATTACGTTTTGTCAATCGCAGTTCCCAATGATCATGTTGCGACCTTGAATGAGCTCAAAAAAGAGACCGATTCACTATTAATCAAGACTTTAAAAGAAAAACAATAGACTAGTTTTCAGGTTCTTTTTGAACTGATTGCAACCTAGATTCTAAAGCCTGTTTGCTCAAACTGGCCAAGTTAAAATTTGGAGCAATTGCCAGAGCTTGATCGATATAGCTAATGGCAGTGGCCATATCTTCTTTGTTGATGTTAAATGCGTGTAATCCTTTAATGTGTAAAAGGGCTGCTTTAAGAGGAACCTGATAAGGTTGTTGACGCTCATAAAATGCGTACTTCATCTGATCAGTTACCGTTTGTAGTCCATTGTCAATATGTTTGAGTGCACCCTCATTATCTCCTATTTGAATTTTTAAGTCTGCAATTTCATAGTCGAGAAATGCTGAAGGTTTTCTCTTGATGAGTAATTCGTATTGTGCTATAGCACGTTTGGGTTCATTAATCGCTTTAAAGGATGAGGCCTTAATTTGCAGTGCTAAATCACTATCTGCAGCATCCTCTTCAATTCCAATGGTGTTTAAAGCTTGGAGGTGTTGGTTGTTACTAGCGTAAACGTATGCAAGGGTATCTTTTCTAAATTTATTAGGTTTGAGGACGTTTAAATGTGTGAGCGCATTGATGATTCCTTGAACATCCCCTTGAACTTTCATTTGCTCGTAATAGTTCTCATAATGTTTGATGAGTCCTTCCTCAGATTGAGCAAATACTCCCAAAGGGAATAAAAGCAAAAGCGATACAATACTTAGTTTTTTCATTTGGTTTTGTTTAGAAAGTAAATGTAAAAAAATGATTGAATAATTGTTCCAAATTCTACACCCTTGTGATTCTTTTAACTAATATCAATTGTTTGATGCAAAATTTTTATTAAATTGTTAAGTCCAAAACCAAATGACCATGACTACAAAATCATCATCCGAAAAGAAAGTGACAGATGCCCCAATCTTGGTATCTGACTATATGACTAAGAAGTTAATCACCTTTACAGCTGATCAATCAATTCTAGAGGTGATGGAAGTATTTGCTAAAAATCATATTTCAGGGGGACCTGTGCTGGATAGTAGAGGTGCAATTGTGGGAATTATTTCAGAAGCAGATTGTATGAAACAAATTTCTGAAAGCAGGTATTTCAATATGCCAATCTTAGAAAAAAGCGTTGAAATTTATATGACTAAAGATGTTGAGACCATCGATAGTGATAAGAGCATCTTTGACGCTGCTGCTATATTTGCCTCTAATGGTAGAAGACGTCTTCCAGTCATCGATATCAAAGGAAAGTTAGTAGGCCAAATTTCTAGAAAAGATATTGTGGTTGCAGCTCTAAAACTAAGTAGTTATAACTACAAATAAGATTTTTTTTGAACGACAATAAAACTGGATTGATCGAGTTTTAAGTATCCAATATCATAGATGAAATAATAGATTTTACCCTGCTTATTTTTGTAGGTAGAAGTAAATAGATCAAAATTAAAATCTTTGCTGATCAATTGATGTAAGCTCTTTTTTTTATGAGTAGAATTCAAGTGAATGCGCTTGAGAATCCTATAGTTTTTTCTCAGTTTATTGTGAGTGGTACGCATCAGATTATTGATGTCTTGATTGAGTTCATTATTAAAAGTGTTCCTGCAAGAATCCGAGCAAAATTTCTTGTCGATTCTCCCAATCACTCGATTACCACAATATAAACAGCTGCGTTCCATTTTCAATTTTTATACAGTAAAAATACTGATATGATTACAGTACTGGAACATCTTTCGACGAATGGTATTGGTCTATTTTAGCCCTGTTTATTGACTGAGATATGTCATGTTATTTCATTTGAGATAGCTTTATCTTGTATAGCATTAAAATAGTTCCCACACGCTTACTTGGGTAAGCTTAAATAGATCGACATGAAAGTATTCGACGACAAACACATTAAAAATTTAGCAATTGTTGGAGCCTCAGGTAGTGGTAAGACCACTCTTGCAGAATTTGCTTTAGTGCCTTCTAATATTCAGGAGACACTAATTAAAAACCATCAAAAAAATTCTGAAAGCTAAGAGTTTAATAAATTAAGATTAGAAACCCGGTAAGTAATTATCGGGTTTTCTGTTTATAGCCGACAACAAACATTTATAAACGAAAGTAAGTAGTTAACAACCGAATCATTTGATCTCATCATTCTAAGTTTGTTCAGTTGCTTGTGATCTTCACTTGCAATAGTATTAATTGTTTAACATTTAAATTTAGTATGATGAATGCACTTAGAAACAAAGTACAGTTAATTGGAAATTTAGGACATGATCCTGAAATTGTTGAATTGGAATCCGGAGTTCCATTAGTACGCTTTTCACTAGCGACCAAGGAAGTCTATAAGAACTCTGAAGGGGAGAAGGTAGAAGAGACTCAGTGGCATCCCGTGGTAGCTTGGGGTAAAACCGCTGAAATTATTCAGAATTACGTCACAAAGGGTCAGGAAATTGCCTTGGAAGGTAAATTAGTCCATCGTTCTTATGAGACTGAAGCTGGAGAAAAACGCTATATATCAGAGGTGAAGTGTCATGAAGTATTACTGCTTCAATCCAAGCGAAAAGAAAAGCAAGAAGCTTGAAAAGTTCTTTTAAATGAAAAAGCACAAACCTTCGGTCTGTGCTTTTTTTGTTTTTAGTGCAATCTGGATTTTAATTGATGGTCTTTCCTGAAGGGACCCCTTCTTCATCTGGATTTACAAATACCAATTTACCATCATTGTTTTCGCTCAGTAAAATCATTCCTTGACTTTCAATCCCTCTTAGTTTTCTTGGAGCGAGATTGGCAACTACCGTAACGCGTTTTCCGATGAGCTCTTCTGGATTGAAATGCTCAGCGATACCTGAGATAATGGTTCTTGTTTCAAAGCCTAAATCTACTTTAAAGACTAATAGTTTATCAGCCTTAGGCATTTTTTCAGCCTCTAAGATGGTTCCTACTCTAAGGTCTAATTTTTGAAAATCTTCAAAATTGATCGTTTCTTTTAAGGGTTCAAATGATGGTGCCATGGCTTGATTTTCTTTTTTAGTCGCTTCTAATTTGTCTATTTGAGCTTGTATTTCTTCATCTTCTATTCTTCTAAAGAGCAATTCAGCAGTATTGATTTGATGTCCACTTGGAAGAAGTGTTTCAGTCTTGTCTAAAAGATCCCAATTGAGATTTAAAGCATCAAGAGCTAGCATTCCTTTTAATTTATCGGATGTAAATGGAAGTAATGGCTCACTCACTACAGCAAGAGAAGCTGCGATCTGCAGCGCAATATGCATGATAGTTGCAACTCTTTCCTGGTCGGTTTTTATCAGTTTCCAAGGCTCCTCGTCTGCTAGGTATTTGTTGCCGAGTCTAGCGAGATTCATCAATTCTTGCGATGCTTCTCTGAAGCGATAACGCTCTATAGAATTGGCAATCTTTTGTGGAAAGGCTTTGAGTTCTTCAAGTGTTTTTTGATCTATCTCGGTGAGGGTTCCCAGTTGAGGAACCACGCCCTGGTAATATTTATGAGTGAGCACTACTACGCGATTGATAAAGTTCCCGTAGATGGCTAATAGTTCGTTGTTGTTTCTGGCCTGAAAATCCTTCCAAGTAAAGTCGTTGTCTTTAGACTCAGGAGCATTAGCAGTCAGGGTATAACGAAGAACGTCTTGTTGATCTGGAAAATCCATTAAATATTCGTGTAACCATACCGCCCAATTCTTAGAGGTTGAAAGCTTTTGACCTTCGAGGTTTAAGAATTCGTTAGCAGGTACGTTTTCTGGTAAAATAAAATCCCCGTGCGTTTTAAGCATTACTGGAAAGATGATACAGTGGAAAACGATATTGTCTTTTCCGATAAAATGAAGGAGTTTGGTGTCCTCGTTTTTCCAATAAGGTTCCCAATCTTTATTGTTGTTTTCAGCCCATTCCTTTGTAGAAGAGATATATCCAATAGGAGCGTCAAACCACACATAGAGTACTTTTCCTTCACCGCCTTCTACAGGTACAGGTATTCCCCAGTCTAAATCTCTAGTTACCGCTCTAGATCGAAGACCGTCGTCGATCCAAGATTTACACTGTCCGTAAACATTGGGTTTCCAATCATTCTTATGACCTTCAATAATCCACTCTTTGAGGAATTGTTCGTGTTTACCTAATGGTAAATACCAGTGCTTGGTCTGTTTTAGTACCGGCTTTTCTCCTGTGATGGTCGATTTAGGATCGATGAGTTCTGTAGCACTCAGCGAAGATCCACATTGCTCACATTGATCTCCATACGCTTCTTTATTGCCACATTTAGGGCAGGTTCCAATAACGTATCGATCTGCTAAAAATTGGTTGGCTTTTGCGTCGTATAATTGATCAGAGACCTCCACATCGAATTCTCCTGCATCGTAAAGTTTTTTGAAAAAATCAGAGGCAGTTTTATGGTGTATTTCTTTTGAAGTTCTCGAATAGTTGTCAAAGCTAATTCCGAAATCACTAAATGACTTAGAGATAATCCCATCGTATTTATCGATGATTTCTCTTGGACTCACCCCTTCTTTCTTTGCTTTCATAGAGATGGCAACACCGTGTTCATCACTTCCACAAACAAACAGTACATCCTCTTTTCTTCCTCTTTGATAACGTGCGTAAATATCAGCTGGGACATAAACACCCGCTAAATGCCCTATGTGTATAGGTCCATTAGTATACGGAAGAGCTGCTGTGATGGTATAACGAGCAGGCTTTTGATTGGTTTGAGCCATAAAATTCAATTTGGTCACAAAAATAGACAAAAATAGCTAGTATTAGAAGTATATAAAGTGGGTAAAAGCCCTTTTTAGATTGAATATTAAAAATTATTTTTAAAAATATTTGTGATATTTATAACAATAAGTTATTTTTGTGCAAAATATAATGCCATGAAAACAATTTCATCAGTAGTTGAAAACTACATCAAGAAAAAACCTTTTTTACAATCTGCTCTAGCTCAAGGGATTATAAATCTCACATCCCTTTCTAGGTTTATCAAACCTGAAATCGAAGAAATTTTAGGAAAAGATATCCGCAATGGTGCCATTGTGATGGCTTTAAAACGTCTTTCTGATGATTTAGAATTTAGAGCAACCCACAAAATTGTCAAAGTCTTAAAAAACATAGGTGAAATTACAGTTCGATCTTCGCTAACTGATTACACCTTTTTAGTATCCGATACGGTTTTAGAAAATCAAACTCTTTTACTAAAAGAAGTCAATAAGAACAAAGATGTGTTCTACACTTCTTCAAGAGGAGTCAATGAAATGAATATTGTTGTTAGTGGTTCTTTAAACGATACCGTTGAAGAATTATTTAAGAATGAAAAATGTACTCAGAAAGCAGAGGAGTTATCTTCCATTACAGTAAAACTTCCTGCTGAAAACGTATCAGTCCCTGGAATCTATTATTTTATCTTCCAACGTTTAGCTTGGGAGGGCATTGTTTTATACGAGGTGATCTCCACAACCAATGAATTTACAATTATCGTAGATGAGGAACAGGTAGATCAAGCCTTTAAAACGATTAAAGGATTAAAAGAATTATAAGCTAGTCTTATCATTATTAGTGTACGCGAACAAAGCCTTAAAAGGATCCAAAACTTTTAGGGCTTTTTCTATGGAATCAATTTGGTTAAAAGAAAGAATTAAACGAAGTCCATTTCTGGTTTCCTTTTCTTTTAACTGACAGCTTTTAGGATGCTGTTGAACATAGATGAGGACGCCTCTGAAGAGTTCAGATTGATAGAATTTGGAATCCTGATCTGCGATAAAATAAGCGATGAGTTTGTGTTGTTTTAAGACGATTTTTTCGACTCCTAAGGCGCTCGCTATCCATTTGATTTTCATGGATTCAATGAGGTTGGTTGCCTGTTTTGGAAGTGGGCCAAAACGGTCGATAAGTTGCTCCTTGTAAATAGATAGTTCTTCTTCGTTTTCAACTTGGTTGAGTTCTTTGTAAAGTTTGAGTCGTTCTGAAGTCTTATTGATGTACTGATCTGGATAGAGCAATTCGAAATCGGTATCCAATTGAATATCTTTGACTTCCCAATCAGGTTTTTGAGAGAGTTCTTCTTCGAAGAGATCTGCAAACTCGGTGGTTTTTAGCTCTTCAATAGCTTCATTCATGATTTTTTGGTAAGTGTCAAATCCGATATCATTGATAAATCCAGATTGTTCACCTCCTAAGATGTCACCTGCTCCTCTGATTTCTAAATCCTTCATGGCAATATTGAATCCACTGCCTAGAGTTGTAAACTGTTCGATTGCTTCGATACGTTTTCGAGCCTCAGGAGTCATTTGATGGTAGGCAGGGGTAATGAAATAGCAAAAGGCCTTTTTATTGGAACGTCCAACTCTTCCTCTCATTTGGTGAAGATCACTCAGTCCAAAATGATTGGCATTATTGATAAATATAGTATTGGCATTGGTGACGTCTAATCCACTTTCAATAATGGTGGTGGCTACTAAAACATCATAGGCCCCTTCCATAAAATTGAGCATGATCTTTTCTAGTTTTTTACCCTCCATTTGACCGTGACCAATAGCAACCTTTGCATCTGGGACAAGACGCTGAATCATTCCAGCAACCTCTTGTATGTTTTCAACTCTGTTGTTGATAAAAAAGACTTGACCTCCTCGTTGTATTTCATAAGAAACAGCATCCCTAATGACTTCTTCGTCAAAACGAATCACTTCGCTTTCAATTGGAACTCTATTGGGTGGAGGAGTATTGATGACCGAAAGATCTCTTGCAGCCATCAAACTAAATTGAAGGGTTCTAGGAATTGGAGTAGCTGTCAGTGTTAATACATCGATGTTTTCTTTAATGGATTTTAATTTGTCCTTAACACCTACACCAAATTTTTGTTCTTCATCAACGATGAGTAAGCCCAGATTTTTAAATTTCACCTTGTCATTTACGAGTTGATGCGTACCAATGATGATATCAATTTTACCGGCTTCTAAATCCTTGAGAACCTGAGTTTTTTCTTTGGCAGTTCTAAATCTGTTCAGATAATCCACACGAACAGGCATGTCTTTAAGTCGTTTGCTAAAGGTTCTGTGGTGTTGAAATGCTAGTATGGTCGTCGGAACTAAAACAGCTACCTGTCTGCCATTATCCACTGCCTTAAAAGCAGCTCTAATAGCTACTTCGGTCTTTCCAAATCCAACATCACCACAGACCAATCGATCCATAGGTTGACTGGACTCCATATCAGCTTTGATCTCTGAAGTAGCCTTGCTCTGATCAGGGGTGTCTTCATAGATAAAAGAAGCCTCTAATTCCAATTGTAAGTAGGAATCTGCTCCAGATGCAATTCCCTTTTTAAACTTGCGTTTAGCGTAGGTTTTAATGAGATCAAATGCAATCTTTTTAACTCTTGACTTGGTCTTTTCCTTGAGTTTTTTCCAAGCGTTTGATCCTAGTTTGTAGAGTTTGGGAGTTGTTCCGTCTTTTCCGTTGTACTTGTAAATTTTGTGAAGCGAGTGAATGCTCACATATAGAATATCTCGTTCTCCATAGATGAGTTTGATCGCCTCTTGCATTTGTCCATTGACATCAATTTTTTGAAGTCCTGCAAAACGACCAATACCGTGATCGATATGAGTGACGTAATCCCCGTTTTCAAGATTGTTGAGTTCTGAAAGTTGGAGACTCGCTCTTTTGTTGGCATTGGATTTTAATTTGAACTTGTGATAACGCTCAAAGATTTGATGATCTGTATAACAACACAATTTAAGAGCTTCCATCACAAAACCTTGATGAAGAGGAGCTACTATAGAGGTGTAAGTAAAGGCTGGATCTAATTCCGCAAAGATGTCATCGAGTCTTTTTACCTGTTCCTCAGAGCTACAAAAGATGATGTTGGTATAGCCCTGTTCTTTTTTGAGGTGTAAATCTTCGATCAATAAATCAAACTTCTTATTAAAAGAAGGCTGGGGACTCGATTGAAAGCTGATTAAGTCATTGACAGGAATTTCACTCTTTGTTCCAGTTTGTAGGTGTGTGAACTGTTTTAGTTGATTGATGAAATCTGCCTTATCGATAAATAAATTATCGGGTTTCAGGTGTTTTACCTCAGTTTTTAATTCGCTAAAGGCCTCTTCTGCCTTTTGGTATTGCTCTTCTAAATGATGGCTGATCAGGCCTGTATTTTTACTGATAACCCAGGTCTGATTCTTTAGAAACTCAAAGATACTGATACGTTCTTCGTCTTGATTCTTATCGTCTATATTTGGAACGATACTGATCTTTTTCATCGGCTCTATAGAGAGTTGACTTTCGATATCAAAACTGCGAATGGAGTCTACTTCATTACCGAAAAATTCAATGCGATAGGGATCGTCGTGATCAAATGAAAATACATCGACAATTCCACCTCTTACGGAAAACTCACCTGCCTCTGTTACAAAATCCACTCTGTTGAAATGGTATTCAAACAGAGTTTCATTTAAAAATTCAAGGTCTATTTGATCTCCAACGCTAAGTTTAATGGTATTTTTTTCAATACTCTTTTTACTGATGACCTTTTCAAAAATAGCATTGGCATAAGAAACAATGACCGCTGGTTTTTTTCTTGAACTGATTCTTTTGAGAACCTCTGCCCTTAAAACCACATTGGCATTATTGGTCTCTTCAATCTGATAGGGTCTTCGATAACTCGCTGGATAAAAGAGCACGTCTTCTTCACTAATTAAATACTGTAGGTCGTTAAAAAGGTAAGCAGCTTCCTCTTTTTCTTCAAACAGCAGCAGTATTGGAGCATTTTGAGTTTTAAATATATGTGCAATACTCAATGAAAGCGATGAGCCTACAAGCCCTTCGAGATGAATTTTACTCGGAATTCCTTTGGTTTGATTTTGGGATAGAACATCCCCTAGTTTTTGCAGCGGCAAAGACTTTGAAAACTCTTCTAAGACTAGTGAAATACTCAATTTTCGTATTTTGGTCAAAGATAGTATTCGAGTAAATAAAAAACCTGAATTTTAAGAAAAAAAATATGCGATTGAGTATCTTTGTTATAGAATCTTAATATAATAACTATGTCAATTGCCGATTTATATACCAGTGGAAAACACAAAAACAACGTAGCTCATTTTGCTTCGATTGTATCACTTGCTACAGCTAGTGGAACTGTGAATGAAGATGAATTAAATGTCATTAATCGTTTAGCTCAAAAATTAGAAATCACCGATGCAGAGTACGATGAGATCATCAACAACGGAAAAAAGTACGCTGTTGAGATCAGTTCAGATAAAGAAAGTCGATTGGAACGTATGTTTGATTTCTTTAAAATTGTTTATTCAGATCATCAGCTCGATGAAGCTGAATTAAAACTTTTAAATAGATACGCAATTGGAATTGGTTTTACTGCAGAGGCAGCTTCTAAAATTATCGCTAAATCCATCCGTATTTTTGAAGGAAAATTCACATTTGAAGAGTATCAAATGCTTCTAAAATAAAGGGATTAACCCCTTTTGCTCTATAATGTAACAACACCTTCTGTTTTTGTGAAAAGAATAGAAGGTGTTTTTGTTAGTAAACTTAAATATTTAACTTTGTGTTTTATTTGTAACAACAATGTCTTATTTAATACGAACGGCTAAGCCAACGGATATGAAAGAAGTGTTGGGTTTGATTCAGGAACTCGCCGTTTTTGAAAATGAACCTTATGCTGTTGAAATCACAGAAGAGGATCTCATCAGAGATGGATTCGAAGGGGATGCATTTAAGTGTTTTGTGGCTGAAAAAGAAGCTCGTATTGTTGGTATTGCTCTTGTTTATCCTCGTTACTCGACTTGGAAAGGAGTGGCTCTTCACTTGGAAGATTTGATTGTCACTCAATCGTTGAGGGGTTCAGGAATTGGTTCTGCCTTATTGAAACAAGTAGTGGATTATGCCAAAGAACTAGGTGTCAAACGTGTTTCATGGGATGTTTTAGATTGGAATGAACCAGCTATTTCATTTTACGAAGCCAAAGGAGCCAAGGTGTTAAGAGACTGGGATGTTGTTCAACTAGATGAACAGGGGATTAAAAATTTCAAGTAGTACACAATCAATGAGAGTATTTAAGTTTGGAGGAGCTTCAGTTAAAGATGCTGAAAGCGTAAAGAATGTAGTTTCAATTTTAAAAGAATTTGGTCACAAAGAAACTTTAGTGGTAGTTTCAGCAATGGGAAAAACCACCAATGCCATGGAAGAAGTAGTGGCTCATTACTTTGATGATGATGCTGATGAAAACAAGGCAATTCGAGTGGTTGAAGATTTTCATTATGAAATCATCGACGCCTTGTTCGAATCTAAATCACACCCTATTTATAAGAAACTTCAAGCGTTGTTTGAAGAGGTTAAAGGATTTTTAGCTTGGAACAAATCTCCAAATTACAGTTTTGTTTACGATCAAGTAGTTGGATATGGTGAGCTTGTTTCAACTACGATTCTCAGTTACTATATGAATGAGATTGGAATTGCTAATGAGTGGTTGGACGTTAGAACTTGTATTAAAACAGGTTCCGAGTACAGAGATGCAAAAGTGGATTGGGATTTGACTGCTCAGGCGATTAAATCTCAAATTGATAGTTCTAAATTATATGTGACTCAAGGATTTTTAGGATCTGATGAAAACAACTTCACTACGACTTTGGGAAGAGAGGGGTCCGATTATTCTGCTGCAATCCTAGCTTATTGTTTGGATGCGAGTTCAGTAACCATTTGGAAAGACGTTCCTGGGGTTTTAAATGCCGATCCAAGGTATTTTGAAGATGCAGAATTGCTCAATAGTATATCTTATAGAGAAGCAATTGAATTAGCATTTTACGGAGCTTCTGTGATTCACCCTAAAACATTACAGCCTTTACAACGCAAAGAAATTCCTCTTCGCGTTAAGTCTTTTGTAAAACCTAATGAGGTGGGTACAGTTGTTGGAAAAGGAAAGGGAATTGAACCGAAGGTTCCTTGTTTTATAGTGAAAAAAGATCAAGTATTGATTAAGTTATCTTCTTTGGATTTCTCATTTATAGTCGAAGATTCGATGAGTGAACTCTTTAAATTGTTTCACAAATACCAAACAAAAGTAGAACTCATTCAAAACTCTGCCATTTCATTTTCGGTCTGTGTAGACAATAAGTTTAAAAAGCTAGATGAGTTACTGTTGATTCTCAAAAACAAGTACAAAATAAGCGTTCACAGAGATGTTTCATTGTATACCATACGTCACTTTGATCAAGATGCGATCAATAAACTTCAAAATGGAAAAGATGTGCTTTTAGAGCAACGCGGTAAAGAAACACTGCAACTGGTAGTGGCTTAGAAAAAGGTGCTTTTTACTTTATCGACAATAGTTTGAGCTAATTTACGATGGCTTTCAAAGGTCCAACCTGCTACATGAGGGCTGAGTAATACGTTTTCAGCCTTTCTTAGGTATTGTAAAGGCAAAGGAATTTCATTAGGATTTAATTGCTCAAAAGAGGTTTTTTCGTATTCCAAAACATCCAATCCAGCACCTAAGATTTCACCTGTTTTTAAGGCCTCAACAAGGTCTGCTGTTTGAACTGTTTTTCCTCTACCGGTATTAATTAGCCAAAAGGGTTTGGAAAATCCTTTTATGAATGAAGCGTTCATTAAATTGATAGTCGAGTCGTCTTGAGGAAGGTGCATGCTCACCACATCGACAAATGATTGAAATTCAGCTAATGAAACCTGTTTGGCGTTATGATCACCTACAGAAGTATCAATATCGTAACAGAGAACCTCGCAATCAAAACCAGCTAGTGTTTTTGCAAATGCTTTTCCCATATTGCCATAGCCTATAATTCCTATGGTTTTCCCTTCGATCTCATAGCCTCGGTTACCTTCGCGGTCCCAAATGCCATTTTTAACCTCACGGTCTCCTTTGTTGAGATTGTTAAACAAAGAGAGCAGCATTCCCAAGGCGTGTTCACCAACAGCATTTCTGTTTCCCTCAGGAGCAGAAATCAATACAATTCCTTTTGATTTAGCGTACTGTATATCGATATTTTCCAATCCAGCTCCAACTCTTCCGATAAATTTGAGCCTGGTTGCTGCATCCAAAAAAGATTTATCAATGCTGAATCTCGAGCGGATAATAATTCCATGGTATTGATCAATGGTTTTTAAAACAGCTTCTTTTGAACTTTTGTAATCGAAGTGATTTTCTATTCCCATTTGGGCTAAACCTTGTTCGAGGATAGGATGGTTGCTATCGAGGTGGAGTACCTTCATAGGTATAAAATATATTAAATTCCAAGGATGGTTTTTGCAATAAAGAAATAAATCAAGATCCCGAAGATATCATTACTAGTGGTAATAAAGGGGCCTGTAGCGATGGCTGGATCGATTCCTCGCTTGTGAAGAAGAAGTGGAATAAAGGTTCCGATAATTCCAGCGGTAACAGTTACTGTAATCAATGAGATGGATATTGATAGCGATATTAGTAGGTCGCCTTTCCACATCCAGGTAAGTACCATGAGGATGATCGACAGTATGGTTCCATTGAGGAGTGCTAAAAGAAGCTCTTTAATCAATCGGCTCAAGTTGCTTCCTTTGATATTTTCATAGGCCAGTCCTTGAACGATAATCGCAGATGATTGTACTCCTACATTTCCTGCCATCGCAGCAATTAGGGGAGTAAAGAAAAATAGAACAGCGTGATCACTTAATAGCGATTCAAAACCTCCCATAATGAGTGCTGCTCCAAATCCACCGACCAATCCGAGGAACAACCATGGAATTCGAGCCTTAGTGTGTTCAAGAATACTGTCATTTGTATCGACGTCTTGAGCAATACCTGCTGCTAATTGGTAATCCTTTTCAGCCTCTTCTTTGATGACATCGACGATATCATCAATGGTAATTCTTCCAACCAGTCGTCCAATTTCATCTACTACTGGAATGGCTTCTAGGTCGTATTTAGACATAATATTAGCTACCTCCTCAGGTTTGTCATGTACATTGACATAATCCACCTTAGGGATGTATACTTCTTTGATATTAGCCCTTGCAGGAGTCGTAAGTAAGTCTTTTAAAGAGAGTCTTCCGATGAGTTCTTCCTTTTCATTTACCACATAGATGGAGTGAACTCTAGTGACATTTTCTGCCTGAGCTCTCATTTCTTTGATGCACTTAGTCACGGTCCAGTCAGCACTGACTTTCACCAATTCTTTTGCCATCAGACCACCTGCTGAGTTTTCGTCATAGCGAAGTAGGTCTACAATATCCTGAGCATGCTCTCGGTCATCGATATTGAGGATTACCTTTTTGAGCATGTTTTTAGGAAGCTCAGCAACGATATCAGCCGCGTCATCGGTATCGAGTTCTGCAATCTCAATCGCGATTTCTTTAGCTGTTAAATTAGAGAGAATCCCCTCTCTAAGATCTTCTTCTAATTCGGTAAGAACTTCTGAGGTGAGTTCTGAATCGAGGAGTTTAATGATGTAGGTACCCGCTTCAATAGTATCGATCTCATTGATGATTTCAGCAATATCTGCAAAGTGATATTCGTCAAAGAGTTTCTTTAACTTTTTATCACTTCCCGTTTCGATGAGTTGTTTAATTTCATCGATGAGTTCTTCGCTGAGTTTAAATGGTGTCATCGCTTAAAATCTTAGTTAAGGATACAAAATCATTTACCCCTAATGCTTCGGGTCTTTTGTCAAAGATAGCATCTTCTTTTACAATAGCATTAGGAATCAAAGATTTTAAGCTATTTCTAAGTGTTTTTCTTCTCTGATTAAAGGCAGTTTTGACTACCTTAAAAAACATGCGATCGTCACATCCTAAATCGAGATGGTCTTTGCGAATGAGTCGCAACACTCCAGAATCTACTTTGGGAGGAGGGTTGAATACACCTGGAGGAACTGTGAATAAGTATTCGGCATTGTAATATGCTTGTACCAATACCGATAGAATTCCATAGGTCTTAGAGCCAGGTTCTGCACAGATTCTCTTGGCCACTTCCTTTTGAAACATTCCACTGAATTCAGGGATCCGTTCTTTGTGTTCCAATGTTTTAAACACAATTTGAGAAGAGATATTGTAAGGGAAGTTTCCGATGATTGCAAACTGTTGATTAGTAAATAATTGGTCTAAATCAAATTTTAAAAAATCACCGTAAATAACTTCAAATGAATTTATTGAAGATTTTAAATCGACAAGGGGCTTCAATTCTCTGTTGAGATAATCGATGGATTCACGATCGAGATCCATGGCGATCAAATCAATGGGTTGTTCCACTAGGTATTTGGTCATCACGCCAGTTCCTGGGCCTATTTCGAGAACATTATTCGATTGGTCTAAGACTAAAATGCTCGCGATCTTTTGAGCGATATGCTCGTCCTTTAAAAAGTGCTGACCTAAGTGTTTTTTAGCTTGAACTCCTTGTGAGCTGGCCTTTGATCTATGGCTGCTTGTGTGTTTTTTACCTCTGGCCATAGTTTAAATTTTAGTGAGTACTGATCAATTCTAAATTGGTTCTAAAAGAAAGTTGCTTTTCTCCAAATTTGATAAAGGCTTCATTTTCGATTCGGATTCCTTCATTTTTGGTAAAAGAGTTGATGGCTTCGAGTGACTCAGCAGTATATTGAACTGAGAAGGTAGTGCCTCCCATTTCTTCGTTGATCATCACTCTGCATATTTTTGCCTCTGTGAATTTTCCAGTATTTAGAACTGATGGTATATGTGTGTTTTGCATCCATTCCATCCACTCTTCTTGGATACTTTCGTCCACATTAGTGGTTACATTGTAAATATACATCTCAGTCTATTTTATCGAATCCAGTGTAAGGTCTAAGTACTTCTGGAATGATGATTCCGTCCTCTGTTTGGTAATTTTCTAAAATGCCGGCCATCACTCTAGGGAGCGCTAAAGAACTTCCATTGAGGGTATGTGCTAATTGATTTTTACCGTTTTCATCTTTATAGCGAAGTTTTAAACGATTCGCCTGAAAGGTTTCAAAGTTCGATACAGAGCTAATTTCTAACCAGCGATCTTGTCCTGCTGAAAAGAGTTCAAAATCATAGGTGAGGGCAGAAGTAAATCCAAGATCTCCTCCACAGAGTCTAAGAATTCTATAGGGAAGTTTTAATTCTCTGAGGATGTTTTGAACATGTACTACCATCTCTTCTAGAGCTTGGTAAGAACGATCAGGGTGTTCTACTCGAACGATTTCAACTTTGTCGAATTGATGAAGTCTGTTGAGACCTCTAACATGTGCTCCATAAGATCCTGCCTCTCTTCTAAAACAAGGAGTATAGGCTGTATATTGTATGGGTAATTCTTTTTCAGAAACAATGCTGTCTCTAAAGATATTGGTCACAGGTACTTCAGCAGTTGGAATCAAATAGAGATCGTCAATTCCAATGTGGTACATCTGTCCTTCTTTATCTGGTAATTGACCGGTTCCATATCCAGAAGCCTCGTTAACTACTAGAGGTGGTTGAACTTCTGTATATCCAGCTTCTGTATTCTTATCTAAGAAATAACTGATGAGCGCTCTTTGTAATCTAGCTCCTTTTCCTTTGTATACAGGAAAACCAGCACCTGCTATCTTAACTCCGAGTTCAAAATCGATGAGGTCGTATTTCTTTGCGAGTTCCCAGTGTGGAAGCGCATTCGATCCTAAAGTTGGAAGTTCTCCTTCATTTAAGACAATTTCGTTATCATCCTCAGAGTTTCCTTTGACAACACTTTGATGTGGTACATTAGGAATATGATAGAGTTCGTTGTTGAGTGAGTCTACAAAATCGTTTAATTGATCTGTCAATTCTTTGATCTGTTGTTTTAGACTGGCAGTCTCTTCTTTTAAAGCCTCTGCTTCCGCAGCTTTTCCACTTTTGTACAATCCTCCAATTTCTTTGGAGAGTTGGTTCATTCTCGCAGAGGACTCATCGAGTTCGGTTTGAGTTTTTCTGCGATTGCTATCGAGTTCTAGAACGCGATCGAGCATTGGCTTGGCATCGATAGTTCTTTTGTCTAAAGCTTCAATGATTGCTTCTTGGTGATCTCTAATGTATTGGAGTTGCAACATAATAATTCAATTCTGGGGGCAAAGATAATAAATAGGGGATTGGAATTAAGCCTTTTTTTGCTTTATCCACTGAAGAGATTGGGCTTTGTCTATTTGAAGTTGCTCTTCTAACTGTTTGATAGTTTCAAACTTTTGTTCATCTCGAAGACGATGTAAGAGTTCTATTTTTAGACTCCTATCATAGAGGTTCTGTTCAAAGTTAAAATAGTGAATTTCTATGGATTGAACTTTTCCATCAACGGTGGGTTTAGTTCCTATATTCATCATCCCATAGACTTCTTCGTTGTCTATTGTAGACTTTGCGATATAGACTCCTTGATAGGGAATGAGTTTCAAAGATTCATCTACTTGGATGTTGGCCGTTGGATAACCCAAGGTTCTTCCGAGTTGATTTCCCTTGACAACAGTTCCACTTAGACTGTAATGATAACCTAGATAGGAATTTGCAGTTGAAATAGCACCTTCTTGGAGTGCGTTTCTGATTTTTGTTGAACTGATGGAAATGGCATCGATTTGTTTGGCCTGAATTTGCTGAACTTCAAAGTTAAATTCTCTGCCAAATTCAATCAAATCATCGATGTCGGCATTTCTGTTTCTTCCGAATCGGTGATCGTATCCGATGATGATTTTCTTAGTGTGTAATCCCTTTACAAGGATAGTTGTTACAAAATCTCTAGCAGATAGTCTCGAAAATTCCAAGTCAAAAGGGAAGATTACCAGGTAGTCAATTCCAAGTTGTTCTAAGCTGTTCTTTTTTTCCTCTAAGGTTGAGAGTAATTGAAGGGGGGCACCCTGAGATAGAACCGTTCTAGGGTGTGGATCAAAAGTAAATACCAATGATTTTAATCCTTTTTGCGATGCTTCCTCAACTAATTGTTTGAGAATGCTCATGTGGCCTTTGTGTAAGCCGTCAAAAGAACCAATAGTGACACAACACTGTGTATGGTAATCTAATTCAGGAATCGCAAAGGTGGTAATCAACGTTAGTGCTCTTTAAAATGAATTCTTTATCTTATATTTGATTTGACAATCAAATCTATGAAAGCAAAAATAACCTTTGTTTTATCAATAGCCTTAATTTTTTTAAGCTTTTCTCTTTTTGCACAGGAAGGGTATTGGAAAGAAGTTCAAATGACTTCTAAAAATCAATCCTATCTCAAATCTAATGTCAAAAGTGATAAGGCAAAATTGTACGAACTCAATTTAAAAGAGTTTCTATCACATATCAATATCAAAGGTTCAAGTGAAGTCCTATTGCCAGATAGTGATGGAGAATTAAAAGAATTTACTTTAGAACCTTTTAATCAATTAGCTCCAGAATTAGCGAAAGCCTATCCTGCGATTCGGTCTTTTAAAGCAAGAAGAGCAGGGTCTAATGAGTTGATTTGGATTTCAATTTCAAAAGAGGGGATTCAGATGATGATTATGAATCCAAAAACGAATTATCATACGTATGTCGAGCCTTCTAGAGAGCATTCAAACTATTATACTTGGTACTCTAGTAAGGATAAGGAGGCAGAGGATCATTTTGTTTGTTCGACCAAAGATTACGATCAAGTTGCTCGATCGATTGCTTCGACTTTAGCAAACGAACAGGTGGTCTACACAACCTATCGTTTAGCAATCTCCGTTTCAGGTGAATACACAACTTATTTTGGAGGAACTGTCGAAGGTGCATTATCGGCCATTAATGCAACACTTACAAGGGTGAATGGGATCTTAAGTCGGGATTTATCAGTTAAATTAGAGCTGATTAGTTCCACAGTTTCTGTTATTTATACGGATGCTGAAACAGATCCTTATTCGAGTGTTTACAATTCAGAGCTACAATCGACATTAGATGAAGTGATTGGAGTCGATAATTACGATATAGGTCATTTGTTTTTACAGGGATCCAGTAATGGTAATGCTGGCTATATAGGTGGAATTTGTTTGGACGGAAAAAAAGGGTCAGGTTTTACCTCGGGTGCAAGTCCACAGGGAGATTCATTTGATATTGATTACGTAGCTCACGAGATCGGACATCAATTAGGGGCTAATCACACTTGGTCCTATCAGTCTGAGGGAACACGTGCTCAAGTAGAACCCGGTTCGGGAACTACCCTGATGAGTTATGCTGGAATTGTGGCAGGAGAAAATATCGCTTCTCAGGCTTCTGATTATTTTCATGGAATTAGTATAGATCAGATCAATGCAACCCTTGCGAATCGTTCTTGCGGGACCGTTCAAAGTGTTGAAAATACAACTCCTGAATTGAGTTCGGTACCCAATTATACGATTCCTTTAGGAACGCCCTTCAAGCTTGAGACTGTTGCAGTGGATCAAGAAACGCAATCGAATGTCACGTATTGTTGGGAACAAATTGATGCAGGAGTAGTCGCTTCGGCGGATTTTGGACCTACAAATAGCAGTGGAGCTGCTTTTAGATCACTTCCTCCTAAAGCAGTTGGAGTTCGTTATTTTCCTGGATTGAGCAGTGTTAAAAAAAATGAATTAACGCTCATTAATCCAAAATTAGGAGATAGTTGGGAAACCCTATCAGAGGTCCCAAGAGTCTATAATTTTATGGCTACAGCAAGAGATAATGATCCTTATGGAGGAGTAGATCAAATCACCACAAAGGTTTCGGTTACTAAGGATGCAGGGCCTTTTAAAGTTACTTCTCAAAGTAGTCAACTAACTTATGATGGTGGTAGTCTTCAAGAGGTTTCATGGGATGTGGCAGGTACCAATCGCTCAGCTATTGCAGAGACGACTGTTGATTTGTTTTTATCTACCGATGGCGGAAATACCTTTCCAATTAAAATTGCGGAGGAAGTTGCCAATGATGGAAATGCACAAGTGATTATACCCAATATAGCCACTACACAAGCTCGTATTATGGTTGCAGCTCATAAGAATATTTTCTTTAGTATGAATACTTCAGATTTTACCATTGTAGCGAAAGATTTTGCCTTAGTTGGTAATACTAGTGAATTGAGTATTTGTAAAGAAGCTAGTACTTCAATAGATTTTACTTATGAAGTTTCATCGACTACTTCTCAAACAGCAACTATTTCTGTAAGTGGTCTTCCCGATGGAGTCACTGCAAATTTATCTGCTTCCACTTTAAGTGAAGATGGAGCCGCTTTTAGTTTGACAATCAATTCAGATGCTACGGTCGCTGCAGGAGTGTATTCATTTAATCTCAACGCGGAATCTACCACAGCTAGCCAAACCATTCCTTTAAAATTAGTCATTAGAGACGCGGCTGTTGGAACTGTTGATCTTGTGAGTCCTCAGCATATGCAGCAGGGAGTTTTGCAAGACGTGGATTTAAAATGGAATCCGAACTTCAATGTTGAGTATTACGAGTTGCAGTTGTCTACTGATGAAAACTTTACATCTATTGTTTCAACGGTGAGTACAACCTTTAACTCAATTGATATTCACGATCTAAGTCCTGACACTATTTATTATTGGAGAGTTCGAGGTATTAATAGTTGTGGGTCTGGTGATTACGATTCTGTCTATAGTTTTCAAGTGACAGCAACAGAATGTACAACCTTAACAGCAACAGATTTGCCAAAACCTATTTCTGATTCTAGAATTTCGACCGTTCGTTCACAAATCAATTTTGAACAGGATTTGCCGATTTCATCCATCAGTGTAGCTGTTAAAATTAATCACACATGGATTCCAGATATATCGGTTAGCTTAATTTCTCCTTCTGGAACTATTGTTCAACTGTTAAACTATTCTTGCGGTAATTACGATGCCGATATCGATGCGGTATTTAGTGACGATGGAGTAGCTTTAAATTGTTCGAGTAGTGGAACTGCAGTCAGTGGAACAGTCATTCCAATTTCACCGCTTTCATTACTCAAAGGAGAGAGTAGTAAAGGGATTTGGACTCTTGAAGTAAAAGATGCTGCTGAACTAGACGGTGGAAGTATTGAGGCATTTTCTATAAATGCTTGTTTTCAAGGAACTATCAGGCCAGATGCCGATGGGGATGGAGTGTTCGATGATGGTGATGATTTGTGTTTAGATACGCCGTTTGGACAAAAAGTAGATACTCATGGATGTCCGGTGTATCAGTTGGATAAAAATAATTTCTTAGCCTCTGTAAGTTCTCAATCTTGTAGAGATCAATCAGATGGTATTATCGAACTCAGTGCTATAAGTTCGATGAATTATAGTTACAGTGTTAGTGGTCCTAATGGATATTCTAAAAATGGAAGCTTTACATCCAATACAAATATTGTCAATCTTGCAGTTGGAGATTATCAGATATGCATTGTGGGGTCGGACGATGGAATCCAGTACGATCAGGTTTGCCTATCGGCTCGAATCACTCAGCCAGAACCTCTGAGTGTTTTAACAGCAGTGACCTATGAAAATCAAGAATTAAATCTTTCCCTTGACGGTTCCTCATTTTATACGGTTGAGGTCAATGATCAATCGTATTTTGTAAGTGGTAAAAACTTAGACGTGCCATTGGAAGAAGGGTATAACAAGATAAAAGTTACAGGTGATTTAAGTTGTATGGGTAGCTATGAGGAAGAGATTTATTTTTCAAAATTACCAGTAGCGTATCCTAACCCTATTAAAGAACAGTTTTTTATCAATACAGAACTCTTAAAGAATAAAAATGTTTCGATTCAGATTAAGGATATGAATGCGAATAATATGTATCGTTATAAAGGGCTTATGATAGAAGATGAATTTGGATTTGACACTAAATATTGGTCAAAGGGAATTTATGTGATGCAGTTAAAATTTGAAGGTACTACCGTAATTTATAAATTGATAAAAGAATGAACAAGATAGTTGTGTTACTGTTGATTTTGGTGGGTGTTTCTTGTTCGAAACCACCAAGCCCTCCTGGTCCTGTAAGTTTGGTGTACCCTTCTAAGAATCTAGAATGTACAGAAGGAACTGTGGTGGCAGATAAAACCAGAGCGATTAACTTTCAATGGGCTACAGCCACTCATACGGATCAATACCGATTGAGTGTTGTTGATTTAGAGTCAGGTTTGCGTTATTCTAGAACAACTTCTTCTACAGCGATCGAGATTACCCTCGATACGCGAAAAGCTTATTCTTGGAACGTTACAGCATCAAATCAAGAAGTGATTGAGACATCTGTATCTGAAGATTGGTATTTCTATGTAGCAGGCGCCTCGCTGTCTCATATTCCATATCAGGCCTATCCAATAGCTCCTGTTCCCGGCTCATTTATTGACGCCAATGAAAACAATCAGGTGTATTTACAGTGGATTGCTGCAGATAGTGATAATGATATCAGTGGATTTGAAGTCTATTTTGACACCCAAAACCCTCCAGTTACTCTATTGGATTTAGGAAGTGGATTTACGACCAACACCTTTGTCGATGTGAGTTCGAACACCCGTTATTACTGGAAAATTAAAGTAATTGACCAGCAGGGAAACAGTTCGCTATCTCCTATTTTTGATTTTAAGGTTAACTAGGCATTGGTCCGTTAAATTGATTCATCGTATTGGCAGCACCTGCAAATACAAACGATTTAACGAGTTCGGTTGCTTCTCCAATTCTCATAACGAGTCCTTTCTCTTCTTCAGGACTCCATGTTCCTAGCACGTAATCAACTAGTTTGCCTTGGCTAAAACGATTTCCGACTCCAAATCGAAATCGGTAGTATGAAGTTGTATTGAGTTTTTCTTGGATGTCTTTAAGTCCGTTATGACCACCGTCAGAACCTTTGGCTTTTAGTCTAAAACTTCCAAAATCCAAATGAATATCATCGGTGATTACAAGTAAGTTTTCAAGGGGTATTTCTTCTTGTTGGAGCCAATATGAAATTGCTTTTCCACTGAGATTCATGTACGTGCTGGGTTTGAGAAGCACTAAGGTTTTACCTTTGTATTTCGTCCAAGCTAAGGATCCTAGTTTTTTGGTTTCAAAATGGGTGTCGAGTTCTTTAGCTAAAAGGTCGACTACCTTAAAACCAATATTGTGTCTAGTGTTTTCGTATTCACTCCCAATGTTGCCTAGTCCTACAATTAGAAATTTCTTCACTCTAATAAAGTTTGAATAAATATATAAAAAACAAAAGCACCACTTCTTTTGAAGCAGTGCTTTTTATTGGAATAAGTTTTAAATTATTCTGCAGCAGGAGCTTCTGAGCTTTCAGCAGCAGCCTCACTTCCTTCTTCTCCTTCTTCTTCTTCATCTTCAGCTGAATCATCAACAGAAGTTCTAGAAGCTTTAACCTGAACAACTACGTTAGATTCTGGGTGAAGAATTGTGTACTTATCACTCATTAACTGAGCAACAGTGATGTTACCACCAATTCTAAGTTTAGAGATGTCTACGTTGAAGAAATCTGGTAAGTTCCCAGGAAGTGCTTTAATCGTAAGTTTTCTTCTTCTAAATAAGAGACGTCCACCGTTTCTAACTCCAGGAGAGTTTCCTTCCAAACGTACAGGAATTCTCATAGTTACTGGTTTGTCATCAAATAATTGGTAGAAGTCGATGTGTAAGATCGCATCAGTCACTGGGTGAAACTGAATGTCTTGCATCACAGCTTTGAATGATCCTTTATCACCTAAGTCAATTACTGCCGTATATGCATTCGGAGTATAAACTAGGTTTTTAAATGCGATTTCATCTGCATAAAAATGTACTGGTTGTTCTCCTCCGTAGATCACGCAAGGAACCTTTCCAGCATTACGTAGGGCTTTTGTTGATTTCTTGCCCACGCTTTCTCTTTCTGATCCTTTAATTGTAATTGATTGCATGTGTAATAGTTAAATAGTTATTTAAAATTATATAATAAACTTAGATGAAATCGATTCATTAGCTTGAACTCGTTGCATTACATCAGCAATGAGTTGAGCAGATTCAAGAACTCTAATTTTATTTGATTGTTGTTTTAGAGGAATCGAATCCGTTACGATTAATTCTTCTAGTTTTGAATTTTCAATTCTGTTGTAAGCTTCTCCTGAAAGAATTGCGTGGGTACAAATTGCTCTAACGCTTTTAGCACCTCTTTCGATCATCAGGTCTGCAGCTTTAGTTAAGGTTCCAGCAGTATCGACCATATCGTCTACTAACACTACGTTTTTACCTTTAACTTCACCGATAAGCTCCATATGTGAAATCACATTGGCTTTTTCACGTTGTTTGTAACAAACAACAACATCAGATTCCAATGCCTTTGAGTAAGCATATGCTCTTTTTGAACCACCCATATCTGGTGATGCAATCGTGAGGTTTTCTAAATTCAGTTCTTTTAAGTAAGGGAAAAACAAGGTGGATGCAAACAAGTGGTCTACAGGAATTTCGAAAAACCCTTGGATTTGATCTGCGTGTAAATCCATAGTGATGATTCGAGTAGCACCTGCAACTTCTAACATCTTTGCAACCATCTTAGCAGCGATCGGAACTCTAGGCTTATCCTTGCGATCTTGTCTCGCCCATCCAAAATAGGGAAGTACCGCTGTGATGTGTCTCGCTGAAGCTCTTTTAGCAGCATCGATCATCAGTAATAATTCCATTAAGTGTTCTGAGTTGGGATGCGTTGATCCTACTAAAAACACCCTTGATCCACGAACCGATTCTTCAAAGGATGGTTGAAATTCACCATCAGAATATCTTGAGAATTTAACTTTTCCTAGTGGAGACCCAAAGGCCTTTGCTATACGTTCTCCTAAGTCCATGCTTTGAGTACAAGCAAAAATCTTTGGCTGTGGAACTGGAACTGACATCTGTAAGCTGTTGTTAATTAATAATTTATATCCCAAAATAAATGGGACTGCAAATTTATACAATTATTTGAGTTGCTCAAGATATTTTAAAGATATTTTTTAATTGATAATTAGAATATTTTTCTAATTTTGTGCCCTCACTACGAGCCTTGGTGGCGGAATTGGTAGACGCGCTGGATTCAAAATCCAGTTTCTTCGGAAGTGTGGGTTCGATTCCCACCCAAGGTACTTGAAAAGCTGGAACTAAATTCCAGCTTTTTTTATGAATTATTGTCTCTGTATTCTGAAGGAGTCATTCCAGTTTGACTTTTAAAACTCACAAAGAAACTGCTCTTCGAAGCAAATCCAGCTTTTTTACCTATTTCCTCAATTGAAAGATTCTTCATCTCCGGATTTTTTAAGGCATTTTTGATCCAATCAATTCTATATCCGAGCTTATAAGCAGGGAAAGACGATTGGTAGATATATTTAAAGCAGAACGTGACTTGATGACTCGGTACTTTTAATGCTTTTGCCAAATCAACTCTAGAAAAATTCTTTTTGAGAAAGGGTTCTTTTTCTACAAAATAGGTGTCAATTCTATTTTTTAATTCATCGTAAAAAGGATTGTTGGTATAGAGTTCATCCGGGTCAATTGGTTTGTAAGAAACCTTTGATATTCCGTAAAGAATAGATGGGAAAAACATAAGGCTTAAGCCCATTAAACAGATTCCGAAAGCAGCAATTCCCAGTAATACAGAATTTGCCATGGTAAAGAATTCTCCAGTAGAGAATAAATTGATGATGTAAAATACGTATGATACAGTTGTAATTATAACGAGTATGTGAAACAGAACGAGCCATTGAATACTTCTCTTGCGATCATTATCGCTATTGGCGATGTCTTTTTCGTAATAAAAGTTTCTAAAGGTAAATAGGTTGTATAAAGCATAACCTAACACAGAGCCAATTCGAATAATATAACTTCATAAAGGATGGAAAAATAGATGAAATTCTGTAGTTCTAAAGTCTGAAGGAGAATTGTACAAACTCTGAATAAGTTCTTGTTTGGATTCAAAACTGGAAAACAAATACCCACTAATACCGATTAAATCAAGTACAAAAGGAATCAAATGAACTAAATCATATTTATTGAGTTTTTTTCTAGGATGTAAATTTTGACGTGCATAGAGGAATATGATGGGACCAACTAATAAATAAATGGGTGTAAAATTTATATAGAAAATCGCCCCCCAATACACATCTCTCAAGTTGACAGTAACGTAGTGAGTTAAACCATATAAACTAAATATAAGTAAAAACAGACTAATATAGATGGCGTTGTTCTGTTTGTTGTAGTTGAAAATAGCTAATACAATTGCTACTAAGGCAGTTAAGCTTATAATTAAGGAAAATAACATAGAAGGAAATTTTAAAATTACAAGTTCGAAGTTTAAACCTTATTTTCCAAACTATTGACATATGTCAATTAAATTAATAGTGTTTTTATATTGAGATAAAAAAATACTGCTCATCAGAGCAGTATTTTAATTTAATGATCAAAACATTTTTCTTAATGACTTTCGTGCATTTGATGATCCATTGTAGCTTCAGAATCACTGATACTCATTTCCATGCTGTGATCGTATTGACAACATTTCGGTAAGTTTTGATAGGAGGCATCTTCAGCAGTCATTTGATCCGTATCGTATCCAGATGCTGCAATCGCATGGTGAATAGCCATCTGATCGGTCATCTCTGAATTAAATTTCACATCGATCTTTTTGAGTTTAACATCCCAATTGGCATGTGTCACACCAGGAATTCCCAATGCTGCTGTTTCGATGGTTTTCTTGCACATTTCGCAATTACCTCTAACTCCAAAGCTAGCCTCAGTATTCGCTTCAATTACTGCAACTTCTTGAGAGGGTTCAGTTGTAGAATTCTTGTTGTCCTTACAGCTGATCATAGTGATAGCAACTAAAAGTGTAGCATAAATTACTTTTTTCATTTTAATAGTGTTAATTGTTTAATATTGAGTTTATAATTATTGATTAATCATAGATGTTTTGCCAGCTAGTTGTGCAACTGCATCTATTACAAAAGTTCCATTTTTGACAATTTCTTCTCCAATTTCGAGTCCTTTTTCAATGGAATACCATTCTCCATTTCGATCTTGAAGTGATACTTCACGAAGTGAGTAGGTAGGAGCCGTTGGGGATTTTACATATACTAATGATTGTTTTCCAGTCCATAAGACTGATGAGGCTGGAATTTGAATTGATTTATTAGAATTCAAAGTTGATTTGGCTCTCACAAACATCCCTGGTTTTAAAGCACCGTCGGTATTTGATAAACTTACTCTAACTTTTGTGATGCGTTTTGTGGTGTCCATGATTGGGTCTATAAAATCGATCTGAGCTGTTCTCTTTTGACTAGATAGGGCGTCTATGTTCAATTCTATTTGTTGTCCTTTTTTAAATTGATGGATAGCGGATTCGTAGACTTCTAATTCTGCCCAAATGGAATTTAAGTCGACCGCTGTATAGATCTTTTGACCCGCTTTGATCCAATCTCCTTCTTTGAGATGTACTTCAGTTATAGTCCCCGATTGATTTGCATAGATGGGTATGGAATTCATAACACTGCCATTTTCTATGAATTGCATTATTTGGGCTTCATTAAAATTCCAGTTTACAAATTTTTGAACAACTGCATTATAAAGTTCAACTTCAGTATTCTTTACTTTTGATAGATTTATGAGTTCTTGCTGAGCAGCGATAAGTTCTGGAGAGTAGAGTTTTGCGATAAGGCTTCCTTTTTGAATTTTAGTTCCTGAAGTTGGGTTAGCTAAATAATCGATTTTACCAGAAACGTAGGATATTTCACTAAATTGCTTGTCGAGATTTGCCTTAAGAGTTCCAGATATTTCTACAGTATGATCTGCTTGTTGACTGTCTGTGATTATATAAGTAGTGAGTTGTGCTGCTTTTGCGGCATCTTCTGTCAATAATAGTTGACTTGGATCGAGGCCTCCATTTTCTTCCATTGGAGTTAGATCCATACCACAAATTGGGCAACTGCCTTTGGTTTCTGATACGATTTGTGGGTGCATAGAACAACTCCATAAACCACTGTGCTCGTGGTTTTCTTCTAGGCTAGCTAAGTTTTCATTGGAGTTTGACTTAGGTATTGCAATTCCAATGATGAATCCGATGAGGATTAGCAGTGCAAATTGCAGGTATTTATTTTGAATCAGTTTCATGACTTAAGATTTTGATTTAAAAAGTGATGTAAATTTTCTCCAGCGTACCGAGGTAGCAAACCATAGTGTAAAACCAGAAAGAACCGTTAATAGTCCTAATAGTGAGAAGCTTCTAAGTAATAGGGTGTTAAAGTCGTCTCTAGTTTGATAATCCATCGTATGGGTCATCCACAGAAAGTCAAACCATCTCCAAGCTCGGTGTCTAACTGTTTGAAAAGCTCCGTCTTTTTTTGAGACATAAGCTTTTAGCATTTCGTCATTGTTGTATGAAATCACATAAGCAGGTAATCTTCTTTCCCTGTATTCGTGATGGGCATCAGTTGTATGAATCAATTCAATCGAAGCTACTTCTAAATGAGGTTGCATACGTTCTTTAGCAATGGATAAAGCTTCTTCTTCATTGATGAATTCTTTTGGACTTCCATCAATGGCTGAGTACAACTGCTCGTTATTGATCCAGTAATAAGGCTTATGGTCAATCGTTCTCAAGTCAATAGACCTAATTCCTGATGTCTCTTTAAGTTGTTCCAGTCCGATTAAGTTTTGATATTCAGGAGCCTTGTATTCCATATTCTTAAAATGGTCTCCGTGAATTTCATCGATATCAGTCCAACTAAAATACAGACCACTAATGGTCCAAAACAAGAACTGAATGCCTATAAAAATTCCGAAATAACGGTGAATTTTACGAATGGTTGTCTGTGTTTTTCTTTTCATATTTAAGACAGTTTTGTGCTTCTAAGTCGAAGTGAATTGGTAATGACTGAAAATGAACTAAAGCTCATTGCAGCTGCTGCAATCATAGGGGAGAGCAGTAATCCGAAAAACGGATAGAGCACTCCTGCTGCTATTGGAATTCCAATGAGGTTGTAAACGAATGCAAAGACAAAGTTTTGATTGATGTTTTTCACAACAGCACGACTGAGTCTTTTTGCTTTTGCAATTCCAGAGAGTTGACCACTGACAAGAGTAATGGAAGCGCTGTCAATCGCTACATCGGTTCCAGTTCCCATGGCTATTCCAACGTCTGATTGTGCTAGTGCTGGGGCGTCGTTGATTCCATCTCCTGCCATCGCAACGACTTTACCTTCTTCTTGAAGTTTTTTAATGGTTAAGAGTTTGTCTTTTGGAAGGCATCCCGCCTCAAAATGTTCGATGCCTAATTGATTGGCGATATGTGTAGCAGTAAGTTCGTTGTCTCCTGTCAACATATGAATTTCAACCCCTAATGATTTGATGGTCGCAAGGGCTTCTTTGGTTCCTTCTTTGATCTGATCGGTGATTTCCACAAAGGCTAAAAGTTCTTGATTAGCTGCAATATAGGATACGGTTGCTCCTTTAGACTGCAATTTTTCAACTTGAGTCTTAATTGAATCATCAAGATTGATCGAAGAAGTTTCTAAGAGCGATTCATTGCCGATGGACCACAGTTGATTTTCAAAAGTCGCTTGAACACCACTTCCACTGATTGATTTAAAATCACTGACTGTTTTTAATTCTAGATTGGATTCTTTAACAAAGGTTACACAAGCATTTGCAAGTGGGTGTTCACTCAATTGATTGATCGATCCTAGAGCTGTTAGAATTTTTTCTTGTCTTTCTTTAGAAATTGAATCACTTGTAAAGTGCACCTTGTGTACTGTTGGTTTTCCCTGAGTAAGTGTACCTGTTTTATCGACAATTAGCGTGTTGACTTGTTCCATGAGTTCTAAAGCTTGAGCATCTTTGATGAGCACTCCCGCTTGGGATCCTCTTCCCACTCCAACCATCACTGACATGGGTGTTACCAATCCCAATACACAAGGACAGGCGATAATTAAAACAGCTATAGCGTTTATCATGGCGTTGAGATAGATTGGTTCAGGGCCTAAAAGCATCCACAAAGCAAATGTAAGTGCTGAGATTCCCATGACGATGGGTACAAAATAGGCAGCAATACGGTCCGCCTTTTTTTGAATAGGAGCCTTGGAGCGACTGGCAGCATTCACCATTTCGATGATTTGAGATAATAGGGTGTCAGCACCAACTTTTTGTGCTTTGAGTGTAAATGATTGGGTTCCATTAATGGTTCCTGCGTGTACTAAATCTCCGATTTCTTTTACCACTGGTATTGGTTCACCACTAATCATAGATTCATCCACACTAGAACTTCCCTCTACAAGGATTCCATCAACTGGTATCTTACCTCCTGGTTTTACTCGTATATGATCGTCGATTTTTATTTGATCGATGGAGATTTGACGCTCTTTTCCATTTCTAACTAGGGTTGCATTATTCGGTACTAATTTGAGAAGACTCTTAATGGCAGCAGAAGTTTTAGAATGTGCCTTTGCTTCCAATACTTGACCAAGTAGCACCAGTGTCAAAATAACTGTAGCTGCTTCGTAATAGACAAAGAGATCTAGTTCTAAAGTTGAATCGATTAAAGGGTAGAAAGTTGCAAAAACACTGTAAACCCATGCAATTCCTGCTCCAAATCCAATAAGAGTAAACATATTTAATCGCTTGGTGATTAGAGAAGTCCATGCACGTTGCATAAACATCCAACAACTGTAAAAAACTACAGGGATTGATAGAAGGAGTTGAATGTTATTCCATGTAAATTCTGAGAGCCACTTTGTTTTGTCGAATGATGGAATCATATCCGACATTGCGATAAAAAATATGGGTAAGGTAAATGCTAGTGATATCCAAAATTTCTTAAGGAGTTTAGTATAGGTCTGATCTTCTTCAGATGCTGAAGTTGCCATAGGAACCAAATCCATACCACATACAGGACAATCTCCAGGATTTGAGTAGGTTTTATCTCCTTCGCAAAACATGGGGCAATAGTATTCACTTGCTTTTTGATCGACTTTGGAATCTTTGTCAACTTCGTGATGATGTTCTTCTTTTGAAGAACAACAGTCCGATTTTTCACTCCATGGTTTGATACTGTAGTGTGCTCCAGCTTCTTTGATGGCTTGGTCTAAAGTTTCTATTGGAATGTGATACTCCATTGTAAGTTCTGCCTTTCCAAGTTCTAAATTGACTTCTGCAAGACTCACACCTTCAACTTCAGAAAGCGCTTCTTGTACATGACTTCTACAGCCCATACAACTCATTCCAATAATTCTATAGTGATGTTTCATTTTTTACTGATTTACAAGGTATTCTAATTGTAGTCTTCCTTGAAAATAGTTGCCAATAGCAGCTATTTTTTTGAATTCATAATTAAACTCCATTTGCTGGATATCTAAAAGTTTTTCAATTCCCTTAGCGTTCGTTTGAAAAGCCGCTAGTACTAGTTCCATGGATTGATGCGCTAAGTTCAAGTTTTTATTTTGAGAATTGAAATCAATCAATGCTTTTTCACTCAAGGCGATAGCGCGATCGAGTTGTTGTTGCAATTGATTTGCACGATCTATTTTTTGCTGTTCAACCTGCTTTTCTCTGATGTTTAATTGACGTTCCTTAGATTGATAGCTTTTATTAAAGATAGGAAGACTAAATGAGAGCATCGGAGCCACAATATCCTTTCCGTTATCGATTGGGTTGAGGTCAACTCGATTAGCAACATTGATGTAGTTTAGACCAACACCAATCCCTGGTAATCGTTCCTTATCGTTTAAATCTCGTTCTTTAGCTACTGATTCAAAAAGTAAATCGTATTGAATGAGTTCAGGGTGGATTTCTAGTTGATACTTGTCCAGATCTAAACTTGTTGAATGTATTGTAAAACTGGAATCTTCTTTAATATTAATTTCTGTATTGGTATTTAAGGTAGCCTTAAGAGCAGAAGCAATCACATCGAAAGACTTTTGAATTTGAAGATAGTTGTTTTGGTAGTCTTCTTTTCTCATCTTGAGTTGAAATACATCCACAGCTGAAGCTTCACCTGTGGTCACTTTAGTAGTCGCAATGGAAATATACTGATCCAATCGCTTTATATGTTTTTCAATCAAAGCACTTTGTCTAATGAGAACTTGGTAGTTGTAGTACAATTGGGCAACTTCTAAAATCAATTTTCGCTTAGCAATCACCCACTCTTGATAACTGATATCGGTTAAGGACTTGGCGTATGCTGTACGAGCAGTGATTCTTCCAAATGCTGGAATTGGTTGACTTGCTGATAGTTGAAACTTTTGAGGACCTGTTCTAGTCTCTGGTTCGCTGATAAATAGAGCCGAGGATATGGAAGTATTTTTCCAACTTTCCGCTTGTATTTCACCTTCTTTAGTAGCAGCTACTTTTAATTCGAGAACATTTAATCGAGCATTGTTTTCAAGGGCTGTTTCAATCAATTCATCGAGTTGTTGAGCAAAGACTCCTACAGTTGATGCAATCCAAAAAAGTGCTATAAATCGATATCTGTTTTTCATGATAATGCCTTTTTAAGTTTAAGTTCTTGATTCCAACTGTACAACACTGGTACCACAAATAGCGTAATTAATGCGACGAGCATTCCTCCAAAACTAGGGATGGCCATAGGAATCATGATATCACTTCCCCTACCGTGAGAACTCATCACAGGTAATAAGGCAATGAGAGTTGTCGCTGTGGTCATCAAACAAGGTTTAATCCTCTTTAAACCAGCTTCAGTTACCGCTTTTCTAATTTCAGCAATACTTTCTGGCTTTTGTTTTTCGAAATTTTGTTTAAGATAGGTCGCCATAACGACTCCGTCGTCAGTTGCAATTCCAAAAAGTGCGATAAACCCAACCCATACTGCAACGCTGAGGTTAATACTTTGAATGTTAAATACCTCACGAAGTGAAACGCCAAAAAAGTCGATGTTTAAGAACCAGTCCTGACCGTAAAGCCATATTAAAATAAAGCCTCCAGAGAAAGCAACGGCTATTCCACTAAAAATAAACAACGCTGTAGCAATGGATCTAAACTGCATGTATAGAATTACCGATATGATTAGTAAAACTAACGGGATGATGATGCTGAGTGTTTTTTCTGCTCTTAATTGGTTTTCATAGGACCCAGTAAGCTTATAACTAATGCCAGAAGGAATTTTTAGAGTTCCATCAACAATCATTCGATTCAGTTCTTTTTCTACTTTTTGAGCTAAGCTTCCTTCTGCAAAACCTTCTTCTTTGTCAAAGATGACATATCCCACTAAAAATCCATCCTCACTCTTGATTTGTCCAGGACCTCTTTCATACTTAATTTGAGCCACTTCACTAATAGGAATCGTAGTTCCGTTAGGCAAATCAATTGAAATGTTACTCAGCTCCTCTGGATCGTTTCTAAGTGATCGAGGATAACGAAGACGAATATTGTATCGCTCTCTTCCTTCGATGGTTTGAGTCAATGGAACCCCACCAACAGCGAGCTGAAGGCTCTCTTGAACTTTTGAAATAGTCAGTCCATAACGAGCAATTTTATCGCGATCGAGATCAAAAATCAAATAGGGTTTTCCAACCATTCGATCAGCAAAGACTGTTTGCTCTTTTACTCCTTTTATGGTTTTTAGTTGTTTTTCGAGTTCAAATCCAAAGGCTTCGATTTGTTCTAAGCTAGAACCTCTTACTTTGATGCCAAGAGGAGCACGCATTCCTGTTTGAAGCATCACAAGACGCGTTTCAATCGGTTGTAATTTGGGAGCAGAAGTCACACCAGGAATTTTACTCACTCGAGCGATTTCATTCCAAATATCATTTGCAGTTTTGATTTCAGGTCTCCAATTGCGATAAAGCTCACCTCTGGAATCAACAATGAGTTCATTTGGATTGATCTGATGGAATAAACGTTCAGAAGCATAGCTATGTTGTTTTTCTGATAGTTCAATATTAGGGTTGTAAATCAAAGACCCGTCTTTGAGAACAAAAAATCCATCTTCATTGACTTTGAATTTTTGTAAATCACCCTCTTCATTTTTTACAAATTCACTCTTGTAATTGATGACGTTTTCATACATCGAAAGGGGTGCGGGATCTAAAGCAGATTCTGTTCTTCCAGATTTACCAACTACAGTGGCTACTTCTGGTATTTGTGCAACGGCAAGATCTAATTGTCTCAGAGTTTCTCTGTTTTGTTCAATTCCTGCATGTGGCAAAGAGCTCGGCATAAGTAAAAAGGATCCTTCGTCTAAAGCAGGCATAAACTCTTTTTGAGTATTTGAAAAGATAAGTGCACCAAATACAAGTAGCGAAATAGGAATAGCTAAAAATTTTAATTTATTTGCTAAGGCCCATTCTAAGATTCCTTGATACTTTTTTTGAAACAATTTGAATAGACCTAAAATACCAAAGGTTAAAAGCACTACAATCAACAGATTGAGCATATAGCTTTTGTCAACTCCCATTGGGACCCATAGGGCAGTCAGCATAAACAAAATTAATCCAAGGGTGATTAATAGTAAAGGGTTTGGCAGCTTAATTCCAGCTATTGATTTTGGGTAAAAAGAATTGATTTGATCTTTGATCTGTTGTTTAAAACGACTGTAAATGCCTTTTTGAGTAGACTTTTTAAAGATAATTGCAGCTATTGGTGGGATGATAAATAATGAAATCAACAGTGCAGCTATTAAAGCAAAGGTCTTAGTGAAAGCAAGTGGTCTAAATAGTTTTCCTTCTGCGCCTATAAGTGCAAATACAGGAATAAAACTCACAATGGTCGTTAGAACTGCGGTGATGATTGCAGAGGAGACTTCTTTTGTCGCATTAAAGACCAATTCATTGATTGGAGTTTTATTTTGGTCTTCATTTAATCTTCTGATGATATTTTCAGTGAGGATAATTCCCACATCAACCATGGTTCCAATGGCAATTGCAATTCCTGAAAGCGATACAATGTTGGCATCTACATTGGCGTACTTCATCGCGATAAAAACGATAAGTACAGCTAGAGGTAAGAGTCCCGATATCAATGCTGAAGCTCTTAAGTTATATAGCATGATTACAATTACGAGAATCGTGATCAGGATTTCAAGACTTAGGGCCTCATCAAGAGTTCCAAGCGTTTCTTGAATGAGTTCAGTTCGATCGTAGAAGGGAATAATGGTAAGCTTGGACACAGTTCCATCTGCTAATACTTTTGAAGGTAATCCTGGAGAAAGTTCTGCGATTTTTTCTTTGACGTTTTCAATTACTTCTAAAGGATTAGCACCGTATCGAGATACTACTGCTGCACCAACAGCTTCTACGCCTGATTTATCTAAGATTCCTCTTCGTTGAGCTGGTCCAAATTGAATATTGGCAATTTCATTTAAATAAATGGGTCTGTAGTCGGTAGTCTTTACTGCTACCTGTTCCAAATCTTTCAAACTTGTGATGGATCCCAATCCTCTGACAAAATATTCAGCACGATTGATTTCAATAGTTTGTGCCCCAATATCTTTATTCGATCCTTTGATCGCTTGTGCGATTTGTGCCAATGAAATATCGTATTGTTCTAACTTTTTAGGATCGACATCCACTTGATATTCTCTGATATGACCTCCAATCGAGGAAACCTCGGAAACTCCCTGAGCTGAGGCTAAGGCGTATTTAACGTAGAAGTCTTGTACAGATCGAAGCTCGTCTAAATCCCAACCTCCAGTTGGATTTCCATCGGGATCTCGACCTTCTATCGTATACCAAAACAGCTGTCCTAATGCTGTTGCATCGGGGCCTAAACTCGGTTGGACACCCTGTGGCAACAAGCCTTGAGGTAGTGCGTTGAGTTTTTCAAGTATTCGAGAACGAGACCAATAGAATTCGATATCCTCTTCAAAAATGATATAGATACTCGAGAATCCAAACATGGATGACGATCGAATCGTTTTTACGCCTGGTATTCCAAGAAGCGTCGTGGTTAGGGGGTAGGTGATTTGATCTTCGATGTCTTGTGGAGATCTTCCTTCCCATTTGCTGAAGACTATTTGTTGATTTTCACCAAGATCAGGAATAGCATCCACTGGAACAGGATCTTGCGTGATTAATTTGTTGTTCCAATTAAATGGAGCATGAGTCATTCCCCATCCTAGAATTAATACTAGAAGGACAAAAACTATAAATTTATTTTCTATCAAGTATTTGATGCTTTTGTTGAGCATGGTATTGAATTTAACCGTTTACAATTTATTGAAAATGCAGAAAGCTAGGACTGAAAACATCCTAGTAGCGGTTAAATCAAATCAAATAAACTTCAAAGATCTTGTAGAGATTGGAATCTTTAAAGGGAGGGGAGTGGTTGTTAATAGTAGAAGATTGCTTCTGATCGATTACAATCAAATCAGTATTTGAAATCTTATTTAAAGGAGTAATAAAAACAAAGGTATCAGTAGACTGTTGTTTTTCTATTACAATAGAAATATCACTGTTTAAATTGACAGTGTCATTGACACAACAAGATTTCTTTGATACTAGAGGTAAATCGCTTTTTGGAGTATGGTGATGCATTCCGCAACCTTCAGCTTCTTTATAAAAAGCGGTGTCAGTTACTGCACCTCCGCAAAGGTGAAAACTCATAGCAGTTGCTGTTGTTGAACCAATAATCAACAAGGCAAATACAAAAGCTCCTATTTGTTTATAAATATTTATCACATGGTAAAATTACAAAAAAAAAGATTTGATGCGATTTTGAGATCCTAAATCGTTGTTAAATGATCCTAGTCGATCTGTATCATGCGAGTACCAATAGCACAGGAGCCATTTCGTACAGTTCTTCTGATACCTCTGTTGCGACCATCAGTGGAACTACAGTTACTCTAGTTGGAGCAGGAACGTCTGTGATATCGGTGAATCAAGTAGCGAATTCTAATTACAATTCAGGGTCTGTTACTGCTACTCTTACAGTCAATAAAGACAACCCGGTTGTGAGTCTATCTGATATCACCAAGACTTATAATGATGCGGACTTTAATTTAAGTGCGAGTACCAATAGTACTGGAGCAATTACCTATAGTTCTTCAGACACCTCTGTAGCGACCATTAGTGGAACTACAGTGACCATTGTTGGGGCAGGAACTTCAGTGATTACAGTAAGTCAAGTTTCAGATGATAATTACAATTCAGGATCTGTTACTGCAACTCTAACGGTTAACAAAGACAACCCTGTTCTATTAGGTTTAAATGATGTGTCAAAAGTTTACAATGATGCTAATTTTAGTGTTAGTGCAACTTCCTCTAGTACAGGTTCTATCAGCTATGATTCTAATGATTATTCTGTAGCGACCATTAGTGGATCGACTGTTACCATAATCGGTGCTGGTACTGCTATTATATCTGCCTCTCAGGCTGCAGACGATAATTATAATTCAGCTACCATTACAGCAACACTAACCGTTGCTAAAGACGATCCTGTGATCAATATGAGCAATATGACCAAGTTCTTTAACGATGCTGATTTTGATTTGGTTGCAATTTCAAATAGTAGTGGTGACTTTAGTTTTAGTTCTGGAACTACTTCTGTTGCGACTGTCAGTGGTACCACTGTTACTATAGTTGGAGCAGGAACTTCTGTGATTACAGTGAATCAAGCTTCAGACTCCAATTACAAATCAGGAACTGCAACTTCAACCCTCACTGTTAACAAAGACAATCCAAGCATTAGTGGATTAAATGATGTAGTGAAGACTTATAACGATCCTGATTTTACATTAAGTGCCACTTCGAGTAGTACAGGTTTGATTGCATATAGTTCTAGTGATCTGAATATTGCAACCATCAGCGGATCAACAGTTACTATTGTTGGAGCTGGAAATGCTGTGATTACAGCTACTCAAGCTGCTGATTCCAACTACAATTCAGCGACAGTGACTGCTTCATTAACAGTGCAAAAAGATGATCCAATAGTGAGTTTAGGAACTATCTCTAAAACTTATAACGATCCTGATTTTAATTTAAGTGCCACTTCAAGTAGTACAGGAGCAATTACTTATGGTTCTTCAAATACTTCAGTAGCGACTATCAGTGGAACTACTGTGACTATTGTAGGCGCTGGTACTTCAGTGATCACGGTTAATCAAGCTTCTGATTCAAATTACAATGCTGGATCAACTACAGCTACTTTAACAGTTGCAAAAGACGATCCTGTGATTAGTATTTCAGATTATACGAAGATCTATACAGATGCAGATTTTAATTTAAGTGCCACTTCTAGTAGTACCGGTTCTTTTAAATATACTTTTGAAGATTACAATATTGCTACAATTAGCGGAACCACCGTTTCTATTCTGGGTACGGGATCTACGACCATAAGAGTAAGTCAAGAGTCGGATGCGAATTACAATTCAGCAACTGCAACAGCTTCTTTAGTTATAAATAAGGCAGATCCAATTATTGGATCATTTGCAGATGTTACTAAAACTTATGGAGATGCAGACTTTAGTCTAACACAACCGAGCTCAACCTCAGATGGTTCATGGACCTATACCGCATCATCGGTTAGTGCTACCATCAGTGGTGATTCGGTATCGCTTAATTTTTCAGGTCAAGTGGTTATTACAGCTACGCAGGCTACAACTGCTAATTACAATGCTGCAACCACTTCGATGACCTTAACCATTAACAAGGCAATTCAATCGATAAACGTTGAAGCAATTCCTACAGAGCAACCTTTAAAAGATTTCGATCAAATTCCTCTTGCTGCAAGTGCTACTTCATCTGAGAGTGTGACCATTGCTGTCACCCCTGGAAGTGCTGCTACTTTATCCGGAACTACTGGAAATTACAGTTTAGTTAATATTGGGACAACTGGTCTTGTAACTGTTACCTATTCAGCACCCGCAACCAATCGCTATTTATCAGCAACTGTTTCTCAGGTGATGGATGTGGTTAAAACAGCTCAGAACATCAGTTTTACTGTAAGTTCACCTATTAGCTATCAAGAGAGTTTAACAATTGATTTAAGTGCTAGTTCAACTTCTGGATTGACTCCTAGCTTTAGTTTAGTATCTGGTCCTGCTACACTTTCTGGAAACACCCTTACGGTATCTCAAACGGGAGTTATTGTAGTGGATGCTGATCAAGCTGGTAATTCATTATACAACCCTGCTGCTACAGTCCAAAGATCGATTGTAATTCAGCCAGGAGAAGTCAGTCTATCGAACTTTAACGATATGGAATCGGACTACTTGGATTACCTAAATGGTTCAATAAGTATCAATGCTCCAACCACAACTACTTCTACTGATAATACCACTTTTGTATACAGTTCAAGTAATTTAAATGTGGCATCGATTAGCAGTGATACCTATAGAATAGTTGGTGCTGGTTCAGCTGTTATTACAGCTCAACAATTGGCAGTTCCAAATAAATTTAATTCAGCGACTATTTCAGCTGTATTGACTGTAAGAAAATCAACCCCTACCATATCATTCAGTATTGCAGATAAGACCTATGGTGATGCAGACTTTAGTATTTCAGCAACATCGAATAGTCCTGAATCGATTAGTTATAGTTCATCGGATAGTTCTGTGGCCACGATTAGTGGAACTACAGTAACTATTGTTGGAGCAGGTACTTCAATAATTACTGCAACTCAGATAGAAGGGGATAACTTTACTTCAGCAACTGTAACAACTAGCTTTAGGGTCTTAAAAGCATCGGCTCCAATTAGCTTCTCTGATACTACAAAAACTTATAACGATCCTGACTTTGATTTAAGTGCTAGCTCTAGTAGTACAGGTTCTTATACCTATTCTTCATCAGATACTTCAGTTGCAAGCATCAGTGGATCTACGGTGACCATTATCGGAGCAGGAACTGCTGTAATTACTGTGAATCAGGCTGAGGATGCCAATTATTTAGCTGGTACAACTACTGCGACCTTAACGGTTCTAAAAGACGATCCTACTGTTAGTTTAGCTGATTTAACCAAGACTTATAACGATCCAAATTTTGCCTTAAATGCTAGTTCGAATTCAACAGGTAGCTTGACTTATAGTTCAAGTGTAAGTAGTGTTGCAACCATCAGTGGAAATACACTGAGTATTGTAGGAACTGGAAGTACAACGATTACGGTAAATCAGGCTTCAGATGCAAATTACAATGCAGGAACTACAACAGCTGTTTTAACTGTTTTAAAGGATGATCCTACGATTACAATTTCAGATATCACCAAAACTTATAACGATGCAGACTTTAGTCTAAGTGCTTTGAGTAATAGTACTGGTACAATTTCATATGCTTCGAACGATAATTCGATTGTGACAATCAGTGGTCGAACAGTGAGTATTCAAGGAGCTGGAGTAGTGAGTGTAACGGTAGCAATAGCAGCTGATGTAAATTACAACGCAGGAACAGCTACAATGAGTATAACGGTCTTAAAAGACGATCCAGTTATCAATCTCGCTGCGATAACTAAGACTTATAACGATTCAGACTTTAGTTTAAATGCTAGTTCAAATAGCCCTAATGAAGTTAGCTATAGTATTAGTGATGCTTCTGTAGCTACGGTGAGTGGATCTGTAGTCACTATCGTGGGGTCAGGTTCTGCGGTGATTACTGCATCACAAGGTGTCGGAAACAATTACAATGCTGCATCTGTGACAACGACACTTACAGTATTAAAAGATGATCCACTTATTAATTTCAGTGATATTACTAAGACATACAACGATTCAGACTTCAGTTTAAGTGCCACTTCAAGTAGCACTGGAGCCTATTCGTATTCATCATCTGATACTGCTGTTGTATTAATTAACGGTAATTTAGTTAGTATTAATGGAGCTGGTTCTGCAGTCATTACTGTAAGCCAACTTTCTGACTCTAATTACAATTCAGCGAATACAACGGTTACGATCACTGTAATCAAGGATGATCCGATCATAACTTTTAACGATATCATTAAAACCTTTAATGACCCTGATTATGAATTAAGTGCTAGCTCATCGAGTACGGGATCCTTTGTATTTAGTTCTTCAGATGGATCTGTAGCAACCATTAGTGGAACCACCCTTACAATTGTTGGAGCAGGAACTGCTGAATTAACTGCAACTCAAGCTTCTGAATCGAACTACAATACAGCATCTGTAACTGCAACACTTACAGTTGAAAAAGACGAGCCATTGATACGTCTTGATGATCTAAGCAAAACATTTAATGACCCAGACTTTAGTGTCAGTGCTGCTTCTAGTAGTACTGGAGCGATTAGTTATGTCTCTAGTAATACAAGTGTTGCGACCATTAGCGGAACAACAGTTCATATTATTGGACCCGGAACTTCTATTATCACAGCATCTCAAACTTCTGACTCTAATTACAAGGCTGCAAGTGTCACAGCAACCCTTAGCGTTGCCCAAGATGATTCATTATTGAACTTGAATGATATTGCCAAAGTGTACAACGATCCTGATTTTGAACTAAGTGCCACTTCATCATCATCTGGTACCATTAGCTATAGTTCATCGAATACTTCAATTGCAACTATTAGTGGTACTACTGTGACTATTGTTGGAGCAGGTAGCACTGTAATTACTGCTTCTCAAGTAGCCTCAGGAGGTTATGCTTCTAGTTCAACTACTGCTACACTTACTGTGGCTAAAGCTAATCCAATTCTTGGTGTATTTGAAGATGTGACTAAGACTTATGGAGATGCTGATTTTGATTTAATTCCACCAAGTTCTAATTCAGACGGAACTTGGAGTTTTACGGAATCATCTACTTTAGTGAGCATTAATTCTAATTCAGTTTCTATTGACTATGCTGGTTCAGTTATTATTACAGCTCATCAAAATGAAACAGCTAATTACAATGCCGCAACTGTTACGATGACTCTTAGTATCGATAAGGCGATTCAAACACTCAGTGTTGAACCAATTCCAAATACGAAACCATTAAAAGACTTTACAGATGTTGCAATAGGAACTACTTCATCTTCGGGAGAAGATGTTACGATTAGTTTGGAGGCTGGCTCCGCTGCTACCTTATCAGGTACTATTGGTAATTATAGTTTAGTTCAAATTGGTCAAACAGGTATGGTGAGTATCACCTATAGTGTTGCCGAAACCAATCGCTATTTAGGAGCTTCAATTAGCCAATCAATGGATGTGGTTAAAGTGGCTCAGAGTATCGACTTTAGTATTGATACTCCTGTTAAATATCGTGAAAATTTAAGTTTAAAACTCAAAGCAACTGCAGATTCAGGATTAACACCACTATTTAGCATTGTGGATGGTCCAGGAACAAGTGGAAAGGCTTCTGATATATCGAGTATTTCTGGAAACACTCTTACTGTTTATCAAACTGGTGTTATTGTCATTCAGGTAACTCAAAGTGGAAATGATTACTACAACCCAGCTGTTCCTGTTCAGAAATCGATTGTTATTGAACCAGGAGATGTAGTCTTGAGTAATTTTAATATAGGAGCAAAATTAGACAATGATCCTGATTTTGAGATTACAGCACCAACTTCTACGGTGAGTGGAACAATAGTTTACAGCTCGAGTAATCTTTCAGTTGCCACCATAAGCGGTACAACAGTAAAACTCTTAAATGCTGGAACAATAACCATTACAGCAGTTCAGTTGGCAATACCAAACAAATTTAACTCTGCATCGATTAGTACAGAGCTTAGAGTTGGAGTTGGCGATGCTGATGGCGATGGAGTATTTGATGTAGAGGATTTATGTCCTAATACAAACTTTGGAGCGATTGTCGATGAAAATGGATGTGCAGATTATCAAAAAGACTCTGATGGCGATGGAATCACAGACGATATTGACAATTGTATCACTACTCCTAATACCGATCAAAAAGATTATGACAATGATGGAATTGGAGATAGTTGTGATGATGACGATGACAATGATGGTGTAAACGATGATCAAGATGTCTTCCCCTACGATGCTGCTGAATGGGTAGATAACGATTTAGATGGTATTGGTGACAATGCAGACACGGATGACGATAATGATGGTCAATCAGATTTCCATGAAATTCTTTGTGGTTCTGATCCTTTAGATGAGAACGACTTATCTTTAGATACCGATGGTGATCTTCTACCAAATTGTGTTGATCCTGATGATGATAACGATGGGCTTACTGATGAATATGAGAATTCAATTGGAACCAACCCACTCCTAGTTGATACTGATAATGATGGAGTTCTTGATGCAATTGAGGTTGATGATCAAACCAACCCATTAGAAGCTTGTTCATTAATCGTAAATCACCAAACGGAAGAGGCTGGTACCCTAGCTTGGGAAACTTTGGATTGTGATGGAGATGGATTATTGAATATCAATGAAGTCGGTGTTGATCCAGCTTCTCGATCAATCACCCTTGTGGTATGGGATACCGATAATGATGGAATTGTGAACTTCCTTGACGATGATGATGATAATGATGGTATCTTGACGATGTATGAATTAGCTGACTTTAACGGAGATGGCAATCCATCTGATGCTAGAAACACTGATGATGATTCACTTCCTGATTACTTAGATCCTGATGATGATGGAGATGGAGTACCTACTTTAAATGAACTCTCAGATCAAAATAATGATGGAAATCCTATAGATGCTGAAGATTTAGATGGTGATGGAGCTCCAAATTTCTTAGATACTGACGATGATGGAGACGGTTTATTGACATCTTACGAATTAGAAATAGGTACCGATTATTACAATGTGGATACTGATGCAGACGGAGTTATCGACTTCACTGAAGTTCAAGACCTAACAGATCCATTAAATGGATGTTCATTGATTGTTGAGCATCAAACTGTTTCATCCTCGAGCACTCAATGGGATTTATTAGACTGCGATGGAGATGGTATTTTAAATGCAGAAGAAGGTCAAAATGGAGATACTGATGGGGATGGTCTTCCAAATTTCTTAGATGTAGATGATGATGGAGATGGATTAAATACTGATTTTGAGAATGCTGATCCAAACGGAGATGGATATAGTGAAGATGGTTATGACGCAGATAATGATGGTATTGTAGATTATTTAGACAGTAATGTTTACACTGAAAGTCCAACAGTAGCTGAAGATATCGAAGTATACAATGCGCTCTCACCAAATGGTGATGGATTAAACGACGTATTCACTATTAGAAATATTGAACGTTACCCAGACAATGAAGTGACTATCTTTAACCGTTGGGGTAAAATAATTTACCAAGTAAAAGGTTATGGTCAGTACAATAGATATTTTACTGGACATTCCGACAGTGGAGTTACGGTGCCAGTTGGTACGTATTATTATGTTTTAAAAATTAATGAGAAATCAAAACAACAAATCTTTAAAGGATTCTTGTATATAAATAGATAAGCTATGGCTAAACGATTACTAATTTTACTTGTATTGTTTTCTGCTGATTTTGCATTTGCTCAACAGGAGGGGATGTTTTCACAGTATATGTATAACCCTTCAGCACTGAACACTGCATATACAGGTACTCGAGATGAAAATATTCTATACTTTCAGTACCGCTCTCAATGGAATTCTTTTGAAGGAGCTCCTCGTTCGAGTTATTTTAATTATCAAAAACAAGGGGCTAAAAAACTTTCAACTGGAATCAGTATTATGCAGGAGAGTTCTGGACCAATGAGTCAACTTTCTGCGGGTATTGATTTTGCATATAAACTTCAACTAAGTGGAGATAGTTTTATTTCATTAGGATTAAAACCGATGATTGATTTACTAGATATCAACTTTAGTAGTCTAAATATTTATAATCCACAAGATCCTTGGTTTGATATCAATATCGATAAAAAGCTTTCTCCTAACTTGGGATTAGGGGTTTTTTATTACGATGATAGAGGTTATATTGGATTGTCGACTAGTGGAATTCTTTCGACTAAACACTTTGATCAAAGTAGTGCTACAAGTTATTTAGCAGCAGATAGAGCCCATTATTATCTCATGGCAGGAAAGGTTCTTGAACTCAATGAAAACATTCTATTTAAACCATCTTTTTTAATGAGAATGGTGAAAGGAGTTCCAATTCAGGCAGATATTTCAGCAAACCTTAGAATTCAAGATCGAATTGAAGCAGGAGTTTCTTATCGTTTTTCAGGCGCTATGAGTGCACTTATGGCATTACGTATTCAAAAAAATGTACTTGTAGGCTATTCTTATGATAAAGAGTTGGGATATATTGGAAACTTTACAGGGAGTTCTTCAGAAATATTTATTCGCTACGAACTATTACCTAAGGTGGTGAAAACAATATTTAAGCCTAGATTCTTTTAAAGTTTTGTGGTTCTTAAAACTTTTCACTTAGTTTTGTCAAATGAAAAAACTAAGTATTAAAGGAAATTTCAAGGTCATCTTTGTTTTGGGATTACTCTCAGCAATAGGCCCCTTTTCAATTGATTTATACCTACCTGCCTTTCCGGAGATTGCAGAGCGATTAAACACCGATGTTGCATCGGTAATGCTATCGCTTTCTTCTTTTTTTGTAGGGATTTCTTTTGGTCAGTTGCTCTATGGTCCATTGATCGAACGCTATGGACGTAAAAAACCACTGTATGTTGGATTAGTTCTTTACGCTATAAGTTCTGTTGCCTGTTTATATGCCCTTAATGTTGATCAATTAATTGCCTATCGCTTTTTTCAAGCTTTAGGAGGTTGTGTTGGGATGGTGACTTCTAGAGCGATGGTACGAGATCTTTTTGAGCTGGGTGATATTCCTAAGGTATTTTCAAATCTGATGTTAGTCATTGCACTTTCACCAATCATTGCTCCAACCGTTGGAGGTTATCTCACCTTTTATTTTGGATGGCAATCAGTCTTTATATTTTTATTGGTGTTAATACTCATTATTCTGTTGTCAGTTTATTTAGTATTACCCGAGAGCAAAGACCCAGATCCTTTATACAGCCTTAAGCCAAAAGCCATTTTAGGAAAGTTTAAAATAGTGCTTTCCAACCAACAATTTGTGGTCTACACTGCTACCTCAGCTATTGCGTATTCCGCACTTTATGCCTATGTCAGTGGTGCTCCCTATGTTTTTATGGTAGTCTATGGTCTCAATGAAAAAGTGTTTGGTTGGATTTTTGCATTAATCGCTGCAGGACTCATAAGCGCGAGTCAATTTAACAATCTACTGCTCAGAAAATACACTTCAGAACAGGTTATTAAAGTAACCCTTGTCATTCAATCTTTAATCGGAATAGTTTTATTGGTATTAACTGTTTTAGGTTATCAAAACCTCTATTTATTTGTTGGACTGATCTTTTTGTTTTTAGCTTGTCAAGGATTTAATTTTCCTAATGCTTCAGCAATCTCAATGGCTCCCTTTTCAAAAAACGCTGGTTCAGCATCCGCATTGATGGGATTCTTTCAATTGATGTGTGGAGCAGTTTTGTCTGCTTTGGTTGGAGTATTTGAAGATGGTACCGCTTTACCACTTGTTGCGATCATGGCTCTTTGTGTGGTTGTTGCAACTTTAATTCTGTATATCGGTAATGTGCGTATTAAAAAACGCACTACAAAATCTCTTGTTCAAGAGGAAGATATCGATATGATCAGCACACTTTAATACTCAATTTTAGTATCTCTCAAAAAATGATTATTTTTCAAAAGTAATACGATTCAAATGAGCAAGAAAGATCAAAATGTAACACAGCAATTTTACAACAGTATTCTAATTGTTCTGTATTTGGGAATTGGATTTATTCCCAATTTAACTGCAGTTGATCAAATCGCACCACAATGGTTGTATTTAAATGGGTTGAACTTAATAACGCTCTTATACCTCTATTTGAACAGAGTATCGTTTAGATCTTCTATAAAATTGTTGTTAAATACTCGCTTTTTTGGGCTTTATGCAATTTTTGTGTTTTGGTCAGCTCTCTCGTATTTCTACGCTATCAATTCTACTGAAGTTTTGGTGAATATTGCCAGAGTGGGAGGTGTTTTTATCGGATTTTTCAATTTGTTTACCATGCTTCAATCCATGCCAAATAAATTTAAAGTTCTTTCCATGCTCATGAGTGTGTATCTGATGGTGGAGATGTATATGGTTTTAGAACCAGCATTGGAGATGATTCGAACCAATACTTTTGCATCTCGATCCAGGTCTCTTATTGGAACGACTGGAAATATAAATATTGCAGCTTTTTCCATGGTGATGAAAATTCCTTTTGCCTTATACCTTATTAATACTTCAGCTAAAGAGTGGTTAAAATGGCTGCTTCGAGTGCTTATAGGTCTAGTGATGCTCAGTTTGGTGTTTATCGCTTCAAGAGGATCCTATGTAGCAATCGGAGTGATGATGATTTTCTATGCAGTGATTGTATTTATTCGCTATCAAAAGGAATCAAAACTCACTATTGCTAAATCTTTGGCCTCATTTTATTTGCCAATTATCTTGGGTATTATGTGTAGTCAGTTATTGCTCTCTGGACAAAAGAGTGCGATAACCTTTGCTCAAAGAGCTGAGAAAATTGTCGATTTAGAAGATGGATCAACGGCGCAACGACTCCGCTTTTACAAGGTAGGAATCAAACATATGCTAACTCATCCATTGATTAGTGAAATAGGACTGGGGAACTGGAAACTAGAATCCATCAAATACGACAAAGAAGACATTCGAGGTTATGTAGTTCCCTATCATATGCACAATGACTTCATTCAAATAGGTGCGGAACTCGGAGTTATTGGATTTCTGTCTTATGTAGGCTTATTTGCATTGGTGCTCTTTTTTATGATTAAGATTTGGAAGTCAAATTTAGATGTGGATACCAAATTCTTTGTAGCGTTTTTGTTTTTGTCGCTTTCAGTCTACGGAATCGATGCAAATCTAAACTTCCCACTTGCCAGACCTATTATGCAAGTGATGTGGATTTTGGTATTAGCACTCTCATTAAAACTTTATTTATCATCAAAAACAGAAGTAGATACTTCTAAGGTAAAGATTCCAGCAAAACTGGTAGTGCTTGTATTGATTATAGGATCCATGCCGCTCACCACCATTGCTTATAAAACAAACTTATCACTTAGAGGACAACAAGTCCTTTTAGGGGAATACAATAGAGGGGAACTCAAGTATCCTCTAAATCAAATCGATGAGGTGGTGCCTAATATCCCAAACATATCGGTAACCACACTTCCAATAGTAGCGATGAAAGGTCGTTATTACGCCCAGGCAGGAAAGACCAAGAAGGCCATTGAAATGTTTCATCAGGGCATTAAGGTGAATCCCTATTTAGGATTCTCTGAAAACCTCATTGCTCAGGAGTACAAAAAGATGAATCAATTGGATTCAGCATTGAAATATTCGAGAATTGCCTATAATAAACTACCGATTCCTCCTCATTTTACCAATTACCTTATCGAGGCTATTCGAGTAAAAGACACCGTTGAAATCAATCGTATGTTTACCAAGGATAGCGCTGATTACAATCGCGATGTATGGAAAAACTATCTAGTGGCGATGAATTCATTAAGTCCTGTTGGAAATCCAAAATACATCCATATTGCTAAAAGAGGAATGGAGCTCTATCCGGATCAAAACGATTTTAGAGTTTTACATAAAACACTTTCTTATGGAAAGACTCGAGTAGATCAAGCATTGGCTATTTCTCAAAACGCCAATCAACTCTTTACTCAGGGATTGTACCTCGAAGCTGCTCAGGAGTTTAAGCGTTCTAGTGAATTAGATCCATTGGAATTTTCTTATTATGAGAATGTTGGAGCTTCTTATTTTTCAGCCCGTCAATACGAACAGGCGCTTCCTTATTTTAAGAAAGTAGTCGAAGAACTCAATCCTAAATCTGGAAAAAGCGAATATTTATGGGCGATTTCATTGGTGAATCTCAATAGAAGAGATGAAGCTTGTGGTCTATTAGAGCAATCCAAAGCTCTTGGTTATAAGGATGCAGCTACTGCCCAAAAGAATTTCTGTTCTAATAATCAGTAATTGTTTAAACTTTTTTAATCACATAGGTGACAATTCCCCACACTAGTAGGTTGTTTTCTGGGGTCACTTCTATGGGCTTGTAGTTCTTGTTTTCAGGCATTAGAAAGAGTTGTTCTCCTTTGAGCGCCAATCGTTTGACGGTGAATTCTCCATCGATAAAACAGACTGCAATTTTATTGTCTTTAGGCTCTAAGCTTCGATCGATGACTAGTAGGTCTCCATCGTCAAGACCTGCATCGACCATAGATTCTCCACTAACTCTAGCGTAAAAGGTCGCTGCTCTGTTTTTGACAAGACTCTCGTCAAGGCTAATCCTCACTTCTGCAAAATCATCAGCTGGGGACGGAAAACCAGCTGCGATTCCCCCTTCGATTAGCGGTTGTTTCAAACCGCTTTTGCTAAGTGTTTTAAAGATTTGAAGTCCCTGTGATTTTGATGCTGTCATTTAGCGTACTTGTATTAATTCATTAATATCTGTGGTATAGCGCTGAGAGAGGTTTTCTTGTCTCATAATCCATTTTCCTGTGAGGTTTTGACTGGCGAGTTGAAGCGCTTTTCCATAACGATTGTTCATCTTGTCCATCACTCTCATTAAATCCTTGTGTTTGGGCTGTGTATCGCAAAAGAGATTGAGTTGTTGGGTCTCATTAGGGCGTAGGCCTAAAACTAATACTCCTGCCTTTTTGTAAGGAACTCCCGATTTGTAAATATGTCGAAGTGCTTTTTGTGCGTAGCTTGCAATAAGAATACTCGAGTCAGAGCTATAGGGAAGACTGATGGTCGTATTCCTAAAGACATAGGGTTGGCTTTTATCAAAGGGATTGGATCTTAAAAACACCGAGATCATACTACAACTGCTCTTTTGTTTGCGAAGTTTTTCAGCGCAGTGTACTGCAAAGGTGGCAACGCGTTCTTCGAGCGTTTCTAAATCAGAAATATTGGTTTTAAAACTTCTAGTGGTCGCTATAGATTTTTTGTTTTGAGGTTGTTCCAAGAAGAGGCTCTGCTGTCCTTCGAGCTCTCTTTTGAGTCGTAGTCCCACTACTGAGAGTTCTTTTCGAACCCAAGCGTCGTTTAATTGAGTAAAGTCCCAGGCGGTATACACTCGTTTCAATTGCAAGCGCTTGCTGTGTTGTCTTCCAATACCCCAAACATCTTCAATTTTAAGCCATTTGAGCGCTTTGATTCGCTTCTGCTCGTTATCGATAAGATATACACCCTTAGTGCGCTCTTTAAACTTTTTTGCAATTCTATTGGCCACCTTAGCGAGCGCTTTGGTAGGTGCAATTCCAATGCTGATAGGAATACCTGTATACTGTTCTACCTTTTTTTTCATTTGAGCAGCATAGGCTTCCAGTTCCTCTTCTTTAAACCCTTCCAGGGATAAAAAGGCTTCATCGATACTGTAGATTTCAATCTCAGGAGTAAAGCTGCTGAGGATTTGCATCACTCTTGAACTCATATCTCCATAAAGGGGAAAGTTGGAAGAAAAGCACTTGATTTGATTTTTTTGAACCAGCTCTTTGAGTTTAAAAATAGGAGCTCCCATTGGAATTCCAAGGGCTTTGGATTCATCACTTCTAGCGATCACACATCCGTCGTTGTTGGAGAGTACCACCACAGGGGTGTTGTTCAGCTGAGGCTGAAACACCCGCTCACAGGAAGCGTAAAAATTATTGCAATCGACTAGGGCTATCACTTTGAAAAAATAAAAAACTCGGAGATGTAAAGTTACAAAACCGAGTTGTTGAGTTGAAGTAGTCTTCCCTAGAAGTTATTAACTATTTGAAGGCAGAATGACCTGTGATATCCATACCGGTGATCAGTAAATGGATATCGTGAGTTCCTTCATAAGTGACTACGGATTCTAAATTCATCATATGTCTCATAATAGAGTAATCACCTGTAATTCCCATAGCTCCAAGTACTTGTCTGGCTTCTCTGGCGATGTTTAAAGCCATGGAAACATTGTTTCGTTTAGCCATGGAAATTTGTGCAGTGGTAGCTCTTCCTTCGTTTTTGAGTTGTCCTAATCGAAGAGCTAAGAGTTGAGCTTTGGTGATCTCGGTGATCATTTCAGCGAGTTTCTTTTGTTGGAGTTGCGTGGCAGCGATTGGCTTTCCGAATTGAATGCGTTCTTTAGCATAACGAAGAGCGGTGTCGTAGCAGTCCATAGCGGCACCAATGGCACCCCAAGCAATTCCATAACGAGCTGAATCCAAGCAACCTAGAGGAGCTCCGAGTCCATCTTTACCAGGAAGAATGTTTTCTTTGGGAACCTTGACATCGTTAAAGATCAGCTCTCCAGTAGCAGAGGTTCTCAGTGACCATTTATTGTGAGTTTCAGGGGTAGAAAATCCTTCCATAGAACGCTCTACAATCATTCCCTTAATTCTTCCATTTTCATCTTTAGCCCAGACCACTGCGATATCAGCAAAAGGAGCATTGGAAATCCACATTTTGGCTCCATTGAGAAGGTAGTGATCCCCCTTATCTACTATTTTAGAGTTCATTCCCGAAGGATTGGAACCGTGATCGGGTTCGGTAAGTCCAAAACAACCCATGAGTTCGCCAGTGGCTAATTTTGGAAGGTATTTTTGTTTTTGCTCTTCACTTCCATAGGTGTTTATAGGATGCATCACCAAAGAGGATTGAACCGAAGCAGTCGATCGAAGTCCAGAATCTCCACGTTCGATTTCCTGCATGAGCAATCCGTAGGATATATAATCTAATCCTACACCTCCGTAGGCCTCTGGAATCGTTGGACCAAAAGCTCCGATAGACGCTAGTCCAACAAGTAAGTGTTTTGGAAATGTAGCTTCTTGAGCGTGTTGTTCAATAATAGGACTCACTTCTTTCTTTACCCAATCGCGGGCAGCATCTCTGATGAGCTTGTGCTCTTCAGTAAGTAAATCATCGATTTGATAATAATCAGGTGCTTGAAATAAATCAGCTTTCATATAGTAAGATTTTAATCAAATGTAATCAAAAGGAATATAACAATACAAGAATAAAATGTTACATTTTTAAATAAAATGCTTTTGTGAGTTCTATATACTCCTTTGTATACTGATGTCGTTTGACTTCAATAATGAGTTCATCGTACAAGATTTCTTTTTCAGCAAATGAAAATGCTATTAGAGACCTTTTGATCGGAGCCTCAGTTGTTCCTTTTACTCTAGTTATTTTAAATGGATGTAATCCGTAATGAGCAGCAATGCCTATAAAGTTATCTTCTTCTATAAAAGGAATAATACAACAAAATACACCATTAGATGACATAAGTGTTTTGACTCCGATTAATAAGACTTCGAATGGTAAATCTTCTGTTTGTCTCGCTGTGGTTCTCGATGTTTTATCACCCACAATATCGGTATTGTGAAAAGGGGGATTGGATACGATTAAGTCATAGTGTTCTTCGGGTTCTTGAATTAGTTCTACTAAATCAGCATGATAGCAAAACAGTCGATCTCCCCAAGGTGAGCTTTCAAAATTTTCAACACATTGCTCGTGAGCATTGGGTTCTATTTCAATGGCATCAATGGTTTCTGCATTGGAGCGTTGGGCTAACATCAGTGCGATAACTCCAGTTCCAGCTCCAATATCTAGAATGCTATTAGGGTGATGGTCAATGGTAGTCCAAGCTCCTAAAAGAACTCCATCAGTTCCAATTTTCATTGCGGTTTTGTCTTGAGCAACACTAAACTGTTTAAATTGAAACATATTTTATTGGTCTATATTGTAATATGCGGGTTCTCTTGTTTCAATACCAGACTCCATACCAGATAAGTTGTCACCTAGTTTAAGTCTCATTTGATCGGCTAGTTGATTGAGTTTTTTAACAATCTCAGGGTGCTGTGAGGCTACATTTGTAGTTTCACTTTCATCGGTGATAAGATTGTATAGTTCTTGCTCTTTGAGTTCTAGGGAACTGTAATCACCTGGAATGCCATCTTTTCCAGGAGCTTGTCCCTTCATTGTTCTGTAATTGTGAGGAAAATACAATTTCCAATCTCCAGAACGAACAGCGTGTAATTCATTGACTCTATAGTAAAAGAAATAGGCTTCTTGAGGGCTTTTATCGGTCTTTAACGTAAATACTTCCCATACGTCTTTTCCATCGATGGGATGATCGGGCAATGAGGCATCCACTTGTTTTGCTAGGGTAGGTAATACATCTATTCCCATCACTGGAGTATGGGATCGTTTTCCCATAGGGATTTCTTTGGGGTATTTAATAACAAAGGGTTCCCTTTGCCCACCTTCCCATGCAGTTCCCTTACCTTCTCTATAGGGAAGTGCAGAACCAGCGTGGTTTCCATATGATAACCAGGGGCCATTGTCTGAGGTAAAGATGATAATAGTGTTTTCTTCTAAACCGTTTTCTTTGAGAGTCTTCACAATTTGACCGACAGACCAGTCGATTTCCATGATCACATCACCGTACAATCCTCTTTTGGATTTACCTTTAAATTTGTCAGATACAAATAAAGGAACATGTGGTTGTGGATGAGGAACGTATAAAAAGAACGGCTCATCTTTGTGTTTATTTATAAAAGCGACACTTCTTTCAGTGATCTGAGTGGTGAGTTGAGATTGATCGGTCAGCGTATCGATCACTTTATTGTTTTCGTATAGAAATAAGGGATCAAAGTTGAACCACTTACCCTGATAGGGATGATTGGGCCACATATCGTTAGAGTAGGGAATTCCAAAATATTCATCAAAACCATGGTTTAATGGCATAGCTTCTTTGTGATCTCCTAAATGCCACTTTCCAAAAATTCCAGTAGCATAACCTTTTGTTTTTAAAAGTTCAGCCAAAGTGACCTCAGATGGATTAAGACCTTTGTTTGCTTTGGGCATGAGTGCATTGTGAATTCCGATGCGATTGGGATAACAGCCTGTCAAGATCCCAGCTCTAGAAGCGGAACATACTGCCTGAGGGGCGTAGTAATTGTCCAACACAACTCCTTCACTTGCGAGTTGATCGATATTTGGTGTTTGAAAATCAACTGCTCCATTGGGACCAATATCTTGAAAGCCTTGATCGTCAGTTAAGATGAGTACAATATTAGGAGGAGTAGTAGGTTGTTTTTTTTGAGAATCGTTGCAACTCAATAGTAAGAACACAAATAAGAGGGTAAAAATTAGATGTTTCATACCCAAATATAAAAAATAAAAAGATGGAATCTAGAGGTATAATTCGATCAATCCCTCTGGAGTGTTGACCTCAATAGTTTTAGTCTCTCGATCGACTTTGGTCAAGAATTCATCGTTGATCGGAATAAGAATTTCAGTTCCCTTGTGATCAATGACAAAAAGAGCCTGATTGGTCGTGTCGTTAATGCTAGTGATAACACCTACTTTTCCAAAATTTTGATCGATGACTGTAAAGCCAATAACTTCGTGAAAGTAAAATTTATTACCCTCTAGAGGTGGTAAAAACTCTAAGGGAAGATATAATTCACTTCCCATTATGCGATCGGCTTCTTCTTCGCTGTCCACATCTTCAAATTTGATTCGTAGAAGCGATGATTTGTGAAGTCTGGATTGCTCAATAAAAAATGGAACCAGACTGTCTCTAAGAGAGACAAATACTGATTCCATTGATTCGTAGAGTTCGGGGTCGTCTGAGTCTAATTTCACTAAGACTTCTCCCTTAAAACTGTATTTAGATACGATTTTTCCGAGGTAAAAACACTCTTGCTTTCGCATCTTACAATTACTTACTCAGCTTTTTCTTCCTCTGAAGCTTCTTCAGCAGACTCTTCAGCAGCAGCTTCTTCAGCTACAGCTTCAGTTGCTTCCTCTTCAGTAGCAGCTTCAGCTTCTTCTTCAGCAGCAGCAGCAGCTAATGCTTCAGCAGCAGCTTTTTCTCTTGCTTCGTTTACAGCTTTTTCAGCTTCAATTGCTTTAGCTCTTTCCTCTGCTTTAGCTTTGTCAAGATCAGCAACTTTAGATCCAACTGCTTTTTCTTTGTCAGCTAACCAAGCTTCAAATTTCTTGTCAGCTTCTTCTTGAGTAAGTGCTCCTTTTGCAACACCACCTTGTAAGTGATGCTTTAAGAGTACACCTTTGTAAGATAAAAGACGTTTAGCAGTTTCTGTTGGTTGTGCACCGTTACCGAGCCATTTTACAGATCCGTCAACATCTAAATCGATGGTTGCTGGATTTGTATTTGGATTGTAAATTCCCAATTTTTCTAAGAATTTACCATCTCTTTTTGCTCTAGCATCTGCTGCTACGATCCAATAGAAAGGTTTACCTTTTTTACCGTGTCTTTGTAGTCTAATTTTTACTGGCATATCACATTAATTTGTAGGGTGCCCGACCCTTGGTTATTAATTCTTTTAATTCGCTTATCGATTAAGCGGGTGCAAATATAATTAAAATCATACATTATCAGCTTATTATATCAAAAAAAATACGTTTATAAGAATTCAAATCTATAAAGCATTTTTCTTTTATAAAAACATATTAACAGCCCATCAAAAAAGGGGTAAGATTTAGTACTTTTAAAACTCTAAAAACTGAGTTAAAAAACAACTATGTATTTAATCTTTGATACGGAAACCACTGGATTACCAAAACGTTGGAACGCGCCAATTAGCGATGTAGATAATTGGCCGAGATGCGTTCAAATCGCTTGGCAAGTCCATGATGAAATGGGAGTACTGGTCGATCATCAAGATTATCTCATAGTTCCTGATGGATATACGATTCCATACGAGGCGGAACAAATTCACGGAATTTCAACAGATCTTGCTAAAGAACAAGGAATTACAATTGAGGAAGCTTTAGAAAAGTTTGAAGAGGCTCTTTCTAAAGCAAAATTCATAGTCGGTCAAAATCTAGGTTTTGATATCAATATTATGGGTGCTGAATTTCACAGGGCAGGAGTCAGTTCTCAATTATTGGACCTGCCTGTTCTCGATACCTGTACTGAAGAGACGGCTTTGATGTGTAAGATCCCTGGAGGTAGAGGTGGTAAGTTTAAATTGCCAACACTGACTGAATTACACGAGCATCTTTTTGGAGAGCCTTTTAATGAAGCTCACAATGCAACTGCTGATGTAGAAGCGACCACGCGTTGTTTTTTGGAACTTCTTCGTCAAAAACACTATTCAATTGAAAAACTTCAAGCCCAACCCGATTATTACAATCGATTTATCGAGCTAAATCCCGATCCAATTCCTGCTGTTGGATTAGTACATCAAAATTTAAAACAGGTTTCAAAAGAATTAGCTTCGAAACAACAAGAGGAAACTGTTGAATCAAAAATATCTGAAGCTGAACTCAAAGAAAATAAAGAACAGCTTAAAGGAAGTTCATTTGTACATCTTCACAACCATTCTCAGTTTTCAATACTTCAATCGACCATTAGTATCAGTGATTTAGTTCAGGCAGCAACAAAAGAAAAGATGCCTGCTGTAGCACTGACGGATCACGCCAATATGATGGGAGCTTTTCACTTTGTTAAACAAGTGAATGCTCATAATTCTGCGGTGAAGTCTCAGGATGAGTCCACAGCTGAAGATGAACGCTTAGAACCTTTAAAAGCAATTATCGGTTGTGAATTTTTCGTATGTGAGGATCACACTAATAAGAACTTTAAAGATTACGGATATCAAATCGTATTTTTAGCAAAGAATAAAAATGGATATCACAATCTGGCAAAATTATCATCACTTGCCTATACCGATGGATTTTATTACGTTCCTAGAATAGATAAAAAACTCATTGAACAATACAAAGACGATTTAATCGTACTCAGCGGGAATCTCTACGGAGAGGTGCCATCCAAGCTTCTCAATGTCGGTGAGACTCAGGCCGAGGAAGCGCTCTTGTGGTGGAAAGAACAGTTTGGAGATGATTTCTACTTAGAACTCATGAAACACGGACAGGAAGATGAGCAGCGTGTCAATGAATTGCTAATTCAACTGAGTAAAAAACACCAAATAAAATTAGTTGCTACTAACAACACTTATTATATAGATAAAGAGGATGCCGATGCTCACGATATTTTGCTCTGTGTTAAGGATGGAGAAAAGAAAGACACGCCTATAGGTAGAGGTAGAGGTTTTCGATATGGCTTACCAAATCAGGAGTATTATTTTAAGTCTGTAGAAGAAATGAAATCTCTTTTTGAATCTCTGCCAGAGGCGATTGAAAACAGTTTAGAAATTGCAGATAAGGTTGAAGCATACGAACTGGCTAGAGATGTATTATTACCAGCTTTTGATATTCCGGAAGAGTTTAAAAATCCAGAGGATGCGATCGATGGAGGGAAGAGAGGAGAGAATGCGTATTTGCGACATTTGACCTATCAGGGTGCTGAAAAGCGTTATGGAGAAATCACTGACGCAATCAAAGAGCGTCTCGATTTTGAGTTAGCGACTATTGAAAATTCAGGATACCCAGGATACTTTTTGATTGTAGAAGACTTTATTCGTGAGGCCAGAAATATGGATGTTTCGGTTGGACCTGGAAGGGGTTCTGCGGCAGGAGCAGTGGTTTCCTATTGTTTGGGAATTACCAATATTGATCCTATTAAGTACGATCTGCTTTTTGAGCGTTTCTTAAATCCTGATCGTGTATCCATGCCCGATATCGATATCGATTTTGACGATGAAGGTAGAGGAAGAGTCATGCAATACGTAATCGATAAGTACGGATCTAATCAGGTTGCTCAAATCATCACCTATGGAACCATGGCTGCTAAATCATCCATTAGAGATACAGCCAGAGTATTGGATTTACCACTTGCCGATGCGGATCGAATTGCAAAGCTCATTCCCAATATGTCTAAGTTGTCTAAGATTTTTGGATATGATGAAGCCGAATTAAAATCAAAATTCAGAGCAGAAGAGCTCTTAAAGGTCAACGAGTTGATGAATATATCAGAAGGGACCGATTTGGAAGCTCAAACCCTTCAGATGGCTAAGATTATTGAGGGATCTCTGAGAAATACTGGAATACACGCCTGTGGGGTGATTATTACTCCTGATGATATCACCAAGTTTGTGCCTGTGGCTACTGCCAAAGACTCTGATTTATACGTTACTCAATTCGACAATGCTGTGGTGGAGTCTGCAGGACTACTCAAGATGGATTTCTTGGGATTAAAAACCTTGACGCTGATTAAAGACACCGTTAAAATAGTCAAGGCAAAACACGGAATTGAACTCATTCCCGATGATTTTCCATTGGATGATACCAAGACGTATGAACTCTTTCAAAGAGGAGATACCGTAGGGGTATTTCAATACGAATCTCCAGGAATGCAAAAACACTTACGCGATTTAAAGCCTACCGTTTTTGATGATTTGATTGCTATGAATGCCCTTTACAGACCGGGTCCAATGGAATACATTCCGAGTTTTGTGGCGCGTAAAAACGGTGATGAAGAAATTGCCTATGACCTTGATGATATGGAGGAATACCTAAAAGAAACTTATGGTATTACCGTCTATCAAGAGCAAGTGATGCTCCTCTCTCAAAAGCTAGCCAATTTTTCCAAGGGTGAGGCTGATATGCTTCGTAAAGCCATGGGTAAAAAGATCTTTGCGCTGCTCGAAAAATTAAAACCAAAGTTTATTGATGGAGGAAAGTCCAATGGTCATCCAGAAGACGTTCTTGAAAAAATATGGAAGGATTGGGAGGCCTTTGCTTCTTATGCATTCAATAAAAGTCACTCTACCTGTTACGCTTATATCGCCTATCAGACAGCCTATTTAAAAGCACATTATCCAGCGGAGTATATGGCGGCGGTTCTTTCTAATAATATGAATGACATCAAATCGGTTACCTTCTTTATGGAAGAGTGTAAGCGAATGGGATTGGAAGTACTCGGTCCGGATGTCAATGAATCTTACTACAAATTTGCTGTAAACGCCAATAATGCGATTCGCTTTGGGATGGGAGCCATCAAGGGAGTAGGTCAAGCAGCTGTTCAAGCTATTGTTGCCGAACGAAAAGAAAATGGACCTTACGGATCTATTTTTGATTTAACCAAACGCGTTGATTTAAGAGCTGCCAATAAAAAAGCTTTTGAAAACTTAGCCCTCGCTGGAGCTTTCGATTCTTTTGGTGGCGTGCATAGGGCACAATATTTTCATTCTACCGATGATTCCCAAACGTTTATCGAGAAGGCGATGCGATTTGGATCTCGTTTTCAGGAGAGTGTCAATTCTTCTCAGGTCAGCCTTTTTGGAGGAGAGTCAGAAGTGGAAATTCCAGCACCTGAGGTTCCACCATGTGAGGAATGGGGTACTATGGAAAAACTTCGAAGAGAAAAAGAGGTTGTGGGGATTTATATTTCTGGTCACCCATTAGACGATTACAAAACAGAAATCAAAACCTTTACCAACGCTAATCTCAGTGTGTTTCGCGATCTATTTCCTCTAGTGAATAAAGAAATTACTGTTGCAGGAATCATTACCGATGCGCAACACAGAGTAGCTAAAAATGGAAATGGATGGGGCCTATTTACCTTAGAAGACTACTACGATACATATGAATTTAGAATTTTTGGTGAAGAGTATTTGAAGTTTCAACATTTTTTAAAACCGAATTCTTTTGTACATCTCAAAGCCTTTGTAAAAGAAGGATGGGTTAACAAAGAAGGTAAGAAAGGAGAACCTAGATTACAGTACAATTCCTTTATGTTATTACAAGAGGTACTGGAAAAATTCTCTAAAAAATTGACCTTAAAACTAAACTTAAACGAACTCCAAAAAGAAACTATTGACGATCTATTAGAGGTTGTAAAAACTCATAAAGGAGATAAGCCATTTCATATAACGCTGTACGAATTAGAAGAGGAAATTAAACTGAACATGACTTCAAGGAAGCGAAAAGTATCCATAGAATCTGAGCTTATTCAAGAGTTAGAAGATAAAGGCTTTCACTATCAAATTAATTAAAATAGGGAGCATTGATAGTCATATAGAAAATAAGAATAGTTTGGCTCCTGTAAAGATGAAATATTATTTATACATTTGAAATTATATAAAACTTTAAATCATGGCATTAGAAATAACAGACGCTACTTTTGAAGAAGTAGTTTTGAAAAGTGACAAACCAGTCGTTGTAGATTTTTGGGCGGCTTGGTGTGGACCTTGTAGAATGGTTGGTCCAGTAATCGAAGAAATTAGCAGTGAATACGAAGGTAAAGCTGTAGTTGGTAAGGTAGATGTTGATGCTCATCAGAAGTATGCTGCTCAATACGGTGTTCGTAATATTCCTACAGTACTCGTGTTTAAAAACGGTGAAATTGTAGATCGTAAAGTTGGGGTTTCTCCAAAACAAGCCTATACTGATGCAATTGATGCAGCACTATAAGTAGCTGATCTATATCGATATAAAAAAGGACCTTTTAGGGTCCTTTTTTTATGCTCAAAACTATTTTAAAATAGTGGTAATACATTAAGAATATCTTTTATTGTAGAAACTAATACTACAAATTACTTTAGCAGTGTTGTAGTTAGTTTGTAAGTTTTGAAAAACTTACTTAAAGACCACCTTGTCGCTGATAAGGTGGTTTGCTTTTTTTTATAGACCGTGTAACAATCGGAGTTGACGCTCTAATTTGATGTTTTGAAATAGGGCCTTGGTGGTTTTTTTAAAGCTAGCAGTCTCTAAAGAATTTCGATTTATCCTACTGATTTTAGACATCATCATCCAATGTTTGATAATGGTTTTAGCTCCAAAAAAATAAGAGTGTTTTGAATCGAATATATGAGTAGGTTCTGCAGCTGTTCCATTGATTTCAATAATGCTAAAATCCTTTCCAGCTAATAGGCTTTCCCAGTCTTTATACATGACATCTAATCTTCCGTAATAAAAACCGTTGACTTCTTTACAGATAGAATTAATTACAGAACTGAGCTGCGTACTCATAGAATTAGAAACATCCTTAAAACAGGCTCCACGGGTATGAGAACCATAGGGGACTAAAAGTATTGTTTTGTCTTTTTCGACAATAGAATTCCACTGATTACTCCATTCTCTATACAAACTTTTATAGTGCACAAAAGCTCTTGAGTCATTTAGAATTAGTTCCTCCAAGGTTGAGCTACCATTTCCACGTACGCTTAAAAAATCTTTTCTAACCATACCAGTACAAAATCCATCCTTTTCGTTTGGATAACGAACGTAAAAGATACCTACTTCATTATTGTAGGGGATCTTTTCTTGAATGAGATAATCGCTGTCTAAGTTTTTTACCTCTTTTTCAAGCTGGGAATAATTTTCAATAAAATGAACACCTAATCCTTTGAGACCGATGTCGGGTTTTAAAACTAGCGGAAAACTCATTTGGAATTGATCTATTGCAGTGGATATCTTTTCAACAGAATCTTTATGATTGAATTTTAAGGTCTTAGGAATCCATCTCGATGGTATGAGATCGTATATTTCTTTTTTAGAACACATCACTAAACCTCCGTAACTAATAGAGGGGTTGGCGTAGTTAAAGAAATAAAGGGATTTGTTTTTTAGAGCTAAATAAATCCACATCCAGGATAGAGGAATGTATATTGCTCTTGCATGCCAATATTCCCAATGCAATTTTTTGTGAAACCATATTTTAAGATCTAAGAGCTTCATAGTTGAATCAATTCGTCTTTGATGTGATCGAAGTATTTAAATTCTTTTAGATCATCTCCAAAGAGGATTTGGGTGGTACTGATGGTTTGTGGTCCTAAATCTCTTTTCATTACGATTCCGTTTTCCAAATCATCACTTTTTTGAGTGTGAAAGAACCACTGAGATTCCTTGGTCAATTCCTTAGATTCGAGATATTTTTTAAAGAGGTTTGCTCTCATTTTGATAGCATCCTCAGTATACAAGCTAGAACTAGACCAGATATGAGCCTCTTTTGGATTTATGGATTTGCAAAAGAGTTCTACTCCTGTCCAACGCGCCTCATTAATAGTATTTGTCTCAATTAGTACCAATGTAAAAGGTTCTACATTAGTTAAATTCATCGATTCGAGTAGTTGGATCGGATTTTCTGTTTCAGAGAGTTCTAAAAGTAACAGTCCCCTGCTTTTTGTGTATTTTGAATTGGGTTGATGTTTTTTAAAAGCCCCATTGAGAAGTACTAATACGCGTTTATTGTCACTACAGATCCAACTACCGCCTTTAAGAGGTTCTCTAGGGTATATTAGTCCAGTATCGGTCCTTGTTAATTCGCATTGTGATCGTTGAGCGATTTCATCTCTATTAGAGCATATGAGACGATGCTCCTTAAGTGGAATGTAGGTAAGCGTACACATGACTACTGATTTAAGCTCAGTCGATATCTAATGGTAGAAGGAGCGACACCAAAATTTTCATCTATCTCAACAGATCTAAGTGTTCTTAGTGCTACTTTGATAATGGCTTGGTGGTGTATGCTGTGTTCTAAGTTGTAGAGTAGCTCTCTTTGATAGCTTGATTGTATGTTCTTTTGCTGATTGCTTAAAAATTGATAATCAACCTGGAGTTCTTTATCTTCTTTGAGGAGGTTTAAAAGAATCTGATCTAGAGCGGATAGAGCGGCATTGGGATCTAATTCAATAAGGGGATCTCTTTTGCGATTGTCGTAACATACAATACCAGATTCATAACCACTATCCAATGCTTGGAACAACTCAACAATATGTCTTATGTGTTGTCCTATACTGGCATTTGATAATTCCTCAAAAGATTGACTATAGATTTTTGGATCTATTTGTTCAAGTAGGTTCTGAAGTTGTGATAGGTTGGTTTTAATGTCAGATATCATCATCAATTCTTAGTACTTCTAAAAATACTATAAAAAATCAAATAATTAAGCAATCGGATTAATTCAAAGTAGTTATAATACTAAGTAGTTCATTAGAATCTAATCGCACTTTATAATCAGCATCGTGATAGATGTAGTTGATTTTCTTATCGATTCCTACTACAATAACTGCAGGAACTGGTAAAATTCCAGTATGCTTGCCAGCTGATTTTTTTGTGATGTAATTGTTGGTTCTATCACTGCTGTAAAAAGCAAGTCCTAAGTCTTGAATCAGTTGAGCTCCTGCATCGGAATAGAGCTCATAATTAATCTTATTTTTTTGTAAAGATTCTTTGATGTTGACGGCATCTTCAGGACTGATCGCTAAGATTCTATATCCTAAATCTTTAATTTTTGATTCTATATCAGTGAGTTCGGAGAGTTGTTTGTTGCAATAAGGACACCAGCCACCTCTATAGATGACAATGACTGCTTTTTGATTGTTTAATACCTCGTAAAGAGCAGTTGAATTTAATTCACTGTCGACAAGAGTGCCGTCTGGAATGATTTGTCCAACCTCAATAGGAGTGATGGATTCAGGAGTGTTCCAAACTTGAGCAGTTGCGATAAAACTTAAAAATAGAAAGAAATTTAGAGAGAGGGTTTTAATTGACATCATTAGAGGGTTTTAGCTTTATTGAGTAATGAGAAGGCGAAACTAAAGCCTTCTTCTTTAAGTAGTATTTCGCCATTTGGAGCTATAATAAATACAGTTGGATAGGCTGAAAAGGGGAAGGAGTTATGAAATCTTCTTCCTTCCATTGTTTCTCCATCGAGACTGATGTTTATAAAATGCTCATTGTAGTATGCTCCTAGTTTTTCATCTGTAAAGGTGAACTTTTTCATTCGTTTACAGGGACCGCACCAGGTAGCGTAGACATCGACAAAAAGGGGTTTATTTTCGGCTTTAGATTTTTGAATGGCCTGACTTAGACTGATCTGTTCAAATTGAATTCCCTTTTCAGAGTGTTCTTTGAAATCAACCTTGGGATTGATATAAAAAATATAAAGAGCAAGAAAACCAATAATGTATAATCCGTTGGAAATGTACTTGTTTTCAAGCCACTTCTTAATCGTGAAATAGAGGGTTTTAATCGAATTCATGGGTTAAATATATTGATTATATAAAAGTTGGTATGAAGCTTTTAATCATTTCGGTTGCCTTTTCAGGACTGATATCTCGTTGAGGTGTTCCAAATAGCTCGTATCCAACCATGAATTTCTTAACTGTAGCAGATCTCAATAAGGGAGGATAAAAACTCATATGCCAATGCCAATGAGAATGATCTTGATCATTGGTTGGTGCCTGATGAATTCCACTAGAATAGGGAAATGAAGTTTTAAAGAGTTTGTCATAGGCCTTTGTAATCACAGAGATGGCCTCTGCAAATGCCTTTGATTCTTCAAAAGTTAATTCAGCTATATTTTTAAGGTGTTTTTTGGGTACGATCATTGTTTCAAAAGGCCATACTGCCCAAAAAGGAACGAGAATTACAAAAGAATCATTTTCAAATAAGATACGCTCTCCAAGTTCTAATTCTTGTGAGAGATAATCTCCTAATAAGCTCGATTGTTTTTTGTCGTAATAGTTTTTTTGCTGAAGATCTTTCTTTAGGACTTCATTTGGAAGTGTTAATTGAGCCCATATCTGTCCATGAGGATGTGGATTACTGCATCCCATAATACTTCCTTTGTTTTCAAAAATCTGAACGTAATTGATGTCATTTCTCTGACCAAGAGATAAATATTCTCTTTGCCATGCAGTTACTACTTTTTCAATAGCAGAAACTTTCATATCGGCTAAACTCATCGAGTGATCCGAACTAAAGCAAATGACCTTGCAAATGCCTGTTTCTGATTCTGCTTTTAATAAACCTTCGTGAACTTTAAAATCTGGAGTATCGCTTTGAAGTGAAGCAAAGTCATTTTCAAAGATGAATATGTCTTGGTAATCAGGATTTTGTTCTCCATTCGCTCTAGTGTTACCAGAACACAAATAACAATTAACATCATGAGTAGGTCTCAAATCAGTCATTAGCTCTTCTTGTTGCCCCTGCCAAGGTCTTTTGGTGCGATGAGGAGATACCAATACCCATTCTCCGGTGAGAATGTTAAAACGCTTATGGGAATAGTCTTGTAAATTTGAGTTCATGGGATTTATTAAAGTTGATGAGTTCCATCTGATAATGTGACATCGTAAATAGAACACTGAATATTAAATTTATGAAAATAAGCTTCTTTGATGTATTGGCTAAAGGAGTTGATTTCTGAAGTTTTGATTAGATTGATGGTACAGCCACCAAAACCACCACCCATCATTCGAGCTCCCAATAGGTAGTCTTTGTCTCTTGTAACATCCACTAAAAAATCTAACTCTTTACAGCTTACTTGATATTGATGTTGTAAACCATGATGAGATGCATAAATAAGTTCCCCCAATCTATTTAAATCTCCATTTGTCATGGCTTTAGAAGCTTCAATGGTTCGCTTGTTTTCCTGAATGACAAATAAGGCTTTTTGAAAATCTTCATCGGATACTTTGTCTTTTATAGCGAAAAGATCTAGTTCACTTACATCTCGAAGAGCCGTGACTTTTAATAAACTAGAAATACGTTCGCAAACTTCCCGTCTATTATTGTAGGCGCTTTCTGAAAGGGTGTGTTTAACGTTAGTATTGATCAGTAGTAATTGATAGTCTCCAAGATCAATTTTAAAGGGGGTGGCCTCGATGGATCTACAATCCAAATGCAAAGCCTGGTCTTTAAGACCAAACATCGATGCGTATTGATCCATGATTCCACATTGAACCCCCACATAATTGTGTTCTGCCTTTTGTGAAATGAAGATCATTTCTTCTTTGGAAAGCCCTAATTCAAAAAGTTCATTTAATCCAAATACTACACTGTTTTCAAGTGCTGCAGAGGATGACATGCCAGCTCCATTTGGGATATCTCCACTAAACACAAGATTGAAATTTTTAATATGATTCCCTTTCTTTTTTAATTCGTCTATAACTCCAAGTATATAATTAGCCCATAATTGCTCTTTTTGAGGAGCAATGGAATCGACCTCAAATTCAAAGGATTCATCAAGGTCAAGAGCAATTGCTTTAGAACTAGTGCTATTACTTTTTTCAAAAGCTGCCACAATTCCCTTGTCAACCGCTGATGGAAAAACAAATCCATCGTTATAGTCAGTGTGTTCCCCTATGATATTGATTCTGCCTGGAGAAAAGATCAAAAAAGGATTCGAGTTGAATTCTTCAAAAAAACCTTTTTTAACACGATCTATGAGCTTATTATTCATTGCAATATCTTGTCTATCCTAAGATATAAAATTACAACACTAATACAGTATTTATGGTATTTGGTTTTAATAAATATGTAAATTTGAGCTATGAGTAAAAAAATAGTTGTCAGTGGAGGACTTGGCTTTATCGGTTCTCATGTAGTCGTTGAACTTCAAAATGAAGGATATGAGGTAATAATCATCGATAATTTATCCAATTCTTCAAAAGAGGTGTTAAAAGGCATTACAGAAATTACTGGAATCGAACCTGTTTTTGAGGAGTTTGATCTAAGAGATAAAATTTATGTAAGTGATTTTTTTAAAAAGCATTCAGCTATAGAAGGTGTCATTCATTTTGCAGCTTCTAAAGCAGTTGGAGAGAGTGTTCAATTGCCATTATTGTATTACGAAAACAACCTTGCTTCTCTGATTTATCTCTTACAAGAATTAGAACAGTTGCCAACCGCTAATTTTATCTTTAGTTCTTCCTGTACCGTTTATGGACAGGCTGACGAGTTGCCAATTACAGAAGCAGCTCCAACAAAAACTGCAGAATCTCCTTATGGGAATACCAAACAAATTGGTGAAGAGATTATACGAGATACTGCGAAAGTTTCAAAAAAACTCAATGCCATTGCACTCCGCTATTTTAATCCCATTGGAGCTCATGAATCTTCAAAAATAGGAGAGCTACCAATTGGAACTCCACAAAACCTTGTTCCTTTTATCACTCAAACTGGAATAGGAATAAGAGAACAACTTTCTGTTTTTGGAGATGATTATCCAACCCAGGATGGAACCTGTATCAGAGATTATATTCACGTTGTTGATTTGGCTAAAGCTCACGTGGCTGCTTTAAAAAGGCTTATCGAAAAAAATAATTCTGAGAGTTATGAAGTGTTTAATATCGGTACCGGAAAAGGATCGTCTGTACTAGAAGTGATACACGCTTTTGAAGAGGTGTCGGGACAGAAGCTCAACTATAAAATTGTCGATCGAAGAGAAGGGGATATTACGGCTGCATATGCTGATACCACAAAGGCAAATCAAGTACTAGGATGGAAATCACAGTACACTCTTAAAGACGCTTTATTATCCGCTTGGAATTGGGAAAAGAAAATAAGGAGCTAAAACAACTCCTCAATTGGAAGATCAATAAGAATTAAATCATCAAGATAAAAAAAGAGGTAGACTAGCTACCTCTTTTTAGTTTTACAATTGTTTTACTTGGATGTTTTTCCACTGTACCTTGATTCCTCCTCCGGAGTGAATTTGTAATGCAATGGATCCTTTTCCATCTCCAATCTTACCATCTTTGAGATGAATCATTTTCTCACCGTTTAACCAACTAGTGATATGAGCTCCTTTGACTTTAATCTTTAGATGGTTCCATTCTCCCATTTTAAGGAATTTTTCCTTCTCTGGTTCTGGTTTAATAAGCCATCCTCTTCCGTAAGACTCATATACACCACCGGTGTGAAGTCCTGGAGGAGCTACTTCGACTTGCCATCCACTGATTTTGGTTCCTTCCACAGTTGAGCGAATAAAGACTCCAGAGTTACCATCAGCTTCTTGTTTGAAGTCTAATTCTAAAATGAAATCATCGTAAAAGGCATCGGTAGTCAAATAGCCGTATTCTTCATCTGGTCCACTTTCGCAGACTAATAGGCCATCCTCAACATACCACTTCTCAGTTCCTTGTATGGTCCAACCATCGAGGTTTTTTCCGTTAAATAATGATGTTTGTGCTTGTGCAAGCATGGGTATCCATGCTAAAATAAATAGTAGGGTTTTCATAGGGTTCTAAATTTTGAATGAAAATAGAAAAAAATAGAAGTCTTTTGTTTTATTTGAAGTTAAAATGTAAAAACTAACTGAATTATTAAGTGTTATAAATAAAAAAGCCCAGTAATTAAATTACCGGGCTTTACTTTAGCGGTCTGGTCAAAATTTATTGTTTTAAATCATTTTTTTTGATTTAATCTTAAAAAATAATGGGTGCTTCTACCTCCTGAAGTGGCTTTTTCTAAGATGTTTTTATCGACTAAATCGTAGATGTCTCTTAAGGCAGTATCTTGTGAGGATTTAGTCATTTTAGCCCATTTGGAGGTTGTTAATTTACCAACAAAATCACCTAGAAGTTTGTTGAGTACTATTCGTTGCCTTTCATTGATGGCTGTATGTTCGTTAATATTCCAAAATTCAGCTTTTAATAAAACTTTCTGTAAAGATTTTTCAGTTTCAATTAGTGCATTTTTTAAGCAATTAAGAAACCAAACTAACCATTCGGTAATATCACCTGAACTATGCTGTACTTTTTGTAATACAGCATAATATTGTTTTTGTTCATTCAATATCTGACTTGACATACTGTAAAATCGATCTGTGCTTTTATCAGATCGAGCCAATAATAAATCAGTTATGGCTCTTGCAATTCTTCCGTTTCCATCATCGAATGGGTGAATGATAATGAACCAAAAATGTGCTATCGCAGCTTTTAGCACTGGATCTAAATTGTTTTCAGAGTTAAACCACATTAAGAAGTTATCCATTTCAGATTTTACATATTGTGGTGCAGGTGCGTGATAGTGAATTTTTTCTTTACCCATTGCTCCAGAGACAATTTGCATTTCTCCAGTTCTGTATTTAGCAACTTCAATTTTATACATTCCACTGTAACCAGTTGGAAACAGTTCAGAATGCCATCCAAAAAGCCGTTCTTCAGTAAGTGGCTTCATATAATACTGAGTAGCATCTAACATCATTTCAACAACTCCCTCTACGTCTCTGCTACTAGATGTCATCCCAGCGACATCCATTCCTAAACGTCTTGCAATTGAGGAACGCACTTGATCATAGTTGAGTTGTTCGCCTTCTATTGCTGATGATTTTACGACATCAAGAGTTAATGTAGAAAGATTAGCTTCCTCTTTAATAGAAAAGCCTACGGTATTCATTTGGCCAATAATCTTACCTTGTAAATTTCGAACTTCACCAAAAACAGTGTTGATGGCATGATCTTGCCAATGAAAATTTGTCCAATTAGTATGTTGATAGATGTATTTAGCCACGAAAAATAATTTATGCTGTAAAGATACCTATTATTCTCCGTATATTTGCGGTGAATATGTTAATTTTTCTCCGCAAATCAAAAATCAATTTTCACAATAAACCCCTAAAACCTCCCCGGTTTCGTCCCCGGTAAAAATGAAAAAGCCCAGTAAAATTAATTACCGGGCTTTTTTCTAGCGGTCTGGACGAGACTCGAACTCGCGACCCCCTGCGTGACAGGCAGGTATTCTAACCAAC
>JABXHN010000085.1 GCA_013373635.1 Flavobacteriaceae bacterium | reverse complement strand
TCATCGACAACCCGACGTTGACAAAACATCATAGCACACGATGCTGCAGCGCGCCGGAGGTCGGCTTCGAGCCCAGAATGACTGACGCTGCGGTTCGACCCAACGACATCTTTGCACTTCATCCCGGCCATTCAGGATCGAGCAGCATCAATCTGAGACTTAGTAAATGTGGCCACGCTCAGCCTCCCGCATGCAAGCATTCGGTGTGGTCGATACGCATGAGATTTTTCGACGTCCGCCGAGAATCTTGAACTCAACGGGCCTGAGATTAGATGACCCTAGCATTTAATTTGCCAGGCGGTGTGCCGCCGAATCCAACCGGAGGAGTCGCCCATGCAAGATCGCCCGCGCAGTGTTTCGTTCAAGAACGGAGTGATCGACTTGGCCGGTCACCTTCGCGTCCCGGAGGGGAACGGTGAATCCAGAAATTATGCGGCTATTGTCCTTGCAACGCCAGGAAGCAGCGTCAAGGAACAGGCTGGTGCCAACTACGCGCGCAGGCTGACTGAAAAGGGCTTTGTGACGCTGACCTTCGATCCCTCTTACCAGGGCCAGAGCGGCGGTGAGCCTCGGGATCTTGAAATACCGTCCGTGCGCTCCGAGGACATCCGCTGTGCTGTGGATTTCCTTGCAACGCAGCCTTGCGTCGATGACGGCCGAATTGGCCTGCTCGGTATCTGTGCCGGTGGAGGATATGCGGTTAACGCAGCGCTCACGGAATATCGCATCAAAGCGCTCGGCACTGTCGTCCCCGTCAACATCGGTCGCGCGCGTCGTTCGGCTGGCCCGGGGGCCATCCGGAAGATGCTGGAAGAGGTCGGACAGCAACGTAGCGAGGAAGCGCGAGGCGGGCCGCAGCGGCGCGAGCCCTGGATACCCGACACGCTGGAAATCGCACAAGCGGCTGGCATTACCGATCCTGATGTGCTTGACGCTGTCGAGTTTTACAGAACGCCGAGAGGCTTTCATGAAAACTCGACAAACCGCCTCGATTTCACAAGCTTCGCGCCCATGCTCGGCTTCGACGCCTTCCACTTGGTCGACGAGCTGCTGATACAACCACTTCAGGTCATCGTGGGAGGTCGAAAAGGGGTCACGCATTCTTTCGAAGATGGGGAAGAGCTGTTCGCGAAGGCAATCAACCCGCATGGCTTCCACGTTGTCGAGGGCGCAGGCCATTACGACATGTACGACAAGAGCCCTTTTATCGACGAGGCCGTTGGCAAGCTGGACGAGTTCTTCGTTCAATACCTGAGATAGCATACTGTACCGCCCCACAGCGGCACCTTGGCCTTGGCGTGGGACGCCAGATACTCAGCCGGGTCCCGTGGCTGTGAGCGGGCGGCAGAAGGCACCAGATATTCTGGATTGGTGTGCCGACCAAGGTAATTGGTCGACAACATTCGCCGTTCGCAAGCCGCTTGCTACTATCTTCACGTTCGCCTGCCATTCGGCAAAAGGCCCCGAAAACGACATGGCCCCGGCAGAACGAACTGCAGCAAGGTCCGCACACTACCAGTTCGCCGCGGCCCCGGTTTTGCTTCTGCAGCGAATGTCTCCTATGACGGGCCGCACAGCAGCATTGGAAGTACGTGACGAACGGCAGGTTTGGGCCGAGAGTGCCGGTCTTGTTTATCTGCCATTCGCTCGGCTCCCTGCGTCACCGCATGACCGCTTCGAGCCCAATTTGACCGGTCCTGTCTTGGGTTGAACGCCCTCGATATTGCCCACGAAGCCTGATGTTTCTTTCATGTTGAATAAACGGTACTTCGGGCCGATGAAATTTTCATATATTGAAAGGTGGGCGCTGTATGAAGATTGTGATTTTCGGTTCCAATACTCTGCTGACCACTCTGCTAACTCTTCAAAGTTGCCAGATGACCGAAGCGCTGTCTCCCTTACAAACAGATTGTTACGGCTTTCTGTCCAAGGAATGTCTGTCCAAATTAGGCAGGTGGCCCGATCCAAGATCGGGCTGATCAGCCAACCATAGACGCCCTCAATAACCCATTGATCTAGCTCAGCCACTTTAACCGTTTTTTCCACAGCGACCTGCGCAAGTTCTTTGCGGCTGTAGTCGCCATCAACCCAACGTATCTGATCAAGATCTACAACACGAAGTGAGAGTTCTTCGCCCAAGCGTTTCGATAACCAACTTTTGCCTGATGCTGTGTTGCCAAAAATTACCGTTCGATCGAATTGGTCCGGCGGGAAGCGTTGATCAATACCTTTTTCAAACATTCCGAATAGCCCTCATGAAACGACGATGTAAGCGTGTCTGAATAGCTGTCGTTTCTTTTTGCCGCAACGGCAGCTATGTCCCACACTGCGGTCATCTGGACGGCGGAAATGCTACGGCCCGCAAGAATGGCCGCTTCGGTCAAGCTGCGCCGCAGAGAAGGCCGTCCCGACAAAGGTCTGCAATGGCCCGTTCTTCCAGCACCCAACTATGCCTATCCCTCCGCGATTTCTGCGCTTTGTGAAACGAACCCAAGTCGATCTCACACACTTGGAGATCGGCTATGGCGCAACGAACCGAAGCTTACCCTGTCGTCCTGCGTATGCGGGGCATGTATCCTCGTGATCTCGCGGCGTACGAAAGGCATCGGGAGCGCGTTTGTGGTGACAATGGACACTGCGATCCCAAGCGGAAGGATGACAATCGGCAGCTTCTCGGCTCGAATACCTGGGCGCAGGACACTTGGGATAAGATTCAGGATGTCCGGCATGCCAATCACGAGCGCGATCTGAACCAGTTGCGCAAACGACGCCGGAAGAAAGACCTCGAATTAGCAATCTTCCGTGGCCCGCGCGACCCGTGGCGACCGACGCGCCACGGTCCGATGCGCGAGATCATTCTGACCGTTAACAAGGCGTGGTTCGATGAAGATCTCATCAAGTTCTTTAATGAAACCGGCCCGACCCGCGAGGAGCTGTTCGAAGCGCACGCGAAAGAGTGGCTGATCAACAACTTCGGGGACCAGTGCGTTCATGCCCGCGCCGATCTGGACGAAACGACATACCACATCCACGCCGTCATCGTTCCGCTCTACGCATCGAAAGGCGGACGGC
>JABXHN010000033.1 GCA_013373635.1 Flavobacteriaceae bacterium | reverse complement strand
GGCAATCATGCGCAGAAAACGCGCAAAACAGCACAACTGGCGAATTTCTAGGCACACCGAAAGTTGATTGTCTTGTATTCGACATGCTTGCCGACTATCCGATCAGTATATTTTAGTTACGTTTGGATATCCCATGATTACTCCCGTCATCCTGTGCGGCGGCTCCGGGACTCGCCTCTGGCCCCTCTCTCGCAAATCCTATCCGAAGCAGTTCGTCCCCTTGGTCGGAGACAAGACGCTTTTTCAAGGGTCTGCTTTGCGGATGGCCAGCGACGCGTTCGCTAAGCCGGTTGTCATTACGAACAGCGACTTCCGCTTCATCGTGACCGAGCAACTGCAGGAAGTCGGAATTGATCCGGGCGCTATCCTCATTGAGCCCGAAGGCCGCAATACGGCCCCTGCTGTTCTTGCCGCGATCAGCTCCCTATGGCTTTAGGAGTTTGCTATGAAACCAGTTATTACGTTGAATCATGACTCGCTCGCGAGTGAAATGAACCGAATGTGGGCCTCTGTAGTTGAACGCTTCGGCCCCCCTGACCTCATAGTAGGAGTTGCGACAGGAGGCGAGATTTGCGCGCGGTTGTTGGAAAACGTAGCTGATGTGCCAATCCTCGCTTGTGCGATGCGAAGGGCGAGCACTTCAGCAAAATCCCGTGGCGTTTCGAAATGGAGCTTGAACAAGCTGCCTTATGTTCTGTCCAACAAGCTGCGCCAGCTTGAGGACATCTTGCTTGAGCGCCAGGACAGCAGGCAAAGAAATATAGTTGATCATCAAGCAACTCAAAAGTTGCTTGATGACGCAGCTGTGGTAAGCGCACATCTCCAAAATCGAGGTGGCAGTAGAATTCTTGTGATCGACGATGCAGTCGACAGCGGACGAACCCTCAAACTTGTAGTTGAGTCAATCCGCGCCAACCTGCCGCATAACATCGAGATTATAACGGCAGTGGTGACACACACACGTGCAAATTCATGCTACGAACCCGATATTGCACTCTACAGAGAGACGCTTTGCCGGTTTCCTTGGTCCTATGATTTTCGCGGAACATCAAAGGTATGATCGACGTTTTGCGACCTGACGTGCGGACAATTGTGTTTTGTGATCTGGACGGAACCCTTGTACTTGACAATTCTTTCCATCAATTCTTGTCAGTTATTTGGAAGAATGCAGGTGCTTGGGAACGCTTCAGGTTTCTGTTGCTGCTCGCGCCACGTATTCTTGGCCAATTCGGTGGTGGTCATGAATCGATGAAGCGGCGGACTCTTAGCTGGTTCGCGGCTTGGCCCGATGCCCGACGTCGAGCAGTCATCGACGAGACCCTCAGCCGGCTTGAGCGGACAACTTCAGCGCCAGTGCTGACTGGGCTTGCTAGGCTCCGCGACGACGGAGCGCAGATTATCCTCGCAACCGCTGCCCCCGACCTTTACGCCGCACCGCTTGCTGCAAGTCTGGGTGCGAGTTGCCTTGCAACCCGGTCCTCCGTCGGTCCCGACTGGCACGAACTGCTGGGCACGCGCAAGGCCGAAGCTGCGGCTCGGCTGATTGAAGCCGACGAAGACCCTGCCGGGGTGCGGGTCGTGGTTCTGACCGATCATTCTGATGACTTACCGTTGTTGCGTCTTGCCGACGAGGCTGTGATCCAAGCGCCAACGCAGAGCTTCGCAGCCATGGCGGCGGAGCTTACCGCGACCGGCGCACGCCCCCTCCTATTCCACATCGACCCCTTGGAACCCCAAGATGGCGGCGGTCATTGGCTCTGGATCGACGACCGGCCCTGGGGCCCCCACGACGATTGGGAAGTCCGGACGGTATTGAGCAAGCATCGTCACGCTCTGCTTTATGCCGGCAATGGTCAATGGCGGCGGATCGGGCCGGGCAAGCCTCTAGTCCCCACAACCTTGCGACGCGACTGCCCGCGTCCGCCTGGGTCTCGGGCTCGCCTCACAACAGCGATAAGGCGCAAAATATTGCGCGACGCGTTCGGCATCTATCATTGAGGGACACATGAAATCTGATCGTATCACCGTCGTTGCCGAATACCACGATGCCCCCGCAGAGGGGATCAACGTTGTATCGAAGACACTAATTGACGACTTGCGAGCCGCCGGTCACGATGTGTCGGTCGTCTCACCTTGGCGGCTCTTGCGCAGCCTGCCCCAGCTCATCTTAGATCGTGCTGCACTTACGGTCTTCACCCATGGTCCGGGACCACGCACGGTTCTGGCGACCCGTTTACTTCGCCTCATGTCTCCTACCCGTCTTGTCTGGGTTGCGACCCGACCCGACCTCGCTCGCCTGCCTGGCAGACTCAAGGGCAAGCGCACGGCTCATGCGGTGATTTGCAATCAGCCCCGCGCTGACCTCGCCGAGGCCGCGCCGGACGCCGAGGTCATTGTACAGCCCATCGGCATCGCGCCGGACCGACTGACAGGCACTGGAGTACGTATGTGGCCAGAATTGGCCACGCGCAATGTCCCAATCGCGGTTCACGTCGGGCACCTGCGCGCCACGCGAGGGCTTGATCGGCTGATCGAGACCAAGGCATTGCTGGGTAACCAAATCGAAATAGTGGTCGTCGCGAGTCCCTATTTTGAGCCCGACCCAGATGTTCAGGAGCGCCTCGAAAGGGCAGGCGTTTGGGTCGAGCGTGGCTTTATTCCGGCAATCGCGGATGTCTATCGTTCCGCCGACCTTTACCTATTCCCGGCCCCACCCGAAGCAGAGGGCGCAATTGAGCTACCACTAAGCGTGATCGAGGCAATTGCTTGCGGTCTACCTATAGTTTCGACCCCCTTTGGTGCCCTGCCACGCGCCCTCGAAGCCGTCACAGGGGTGCATTTTACAAAGTCGACGAACTTTGCCGACACCGTCGCCAAGACCCTCTCCGCCGAGCCCAGGGAGATCCCTGCAGGCCTGCCCCAACATCTTGACGCCCATCGGCTCGCCGAACGCGTCCTTGAAATACTGAAGGCCCTATGACCCGACACCTAATTTGCATAATCGGCACCGACGGTAGTGGCAAAACCACGCTAAGCGATGCCGTAGTCGAAGTCTTGCAGACCCGTGGCGAAAGTGCTGAGCGTGTTTGGCTTGGAGCAGAGAGCTTCCTTATGAAGCCGGTTCGAGGGCTGCTGCGTCTTGCTTGGGGTAAACGGCGCGGCAAGAAACCGGCCTCCGCACCAAAGCAAGGCGACGGCTCGCAGCGTACTGACTATGCGGCCGAGATCGCACGGAAAAACGCGCTGGCACGCAAATACGGATGGGCTACAAGGTTCTACATCGCTCTCGTCTGGGCCGACTACCGGCTCCAGCTCGCGCTGAAACGCTGGCGCCATCGCGCGGCGGATACGATAGTTGCCGATAGGTATCTTTTCGATGTCGCGATCAACATCGGCCTCACCGTTGGCTGGTCCCCAGACGAAGTGGTCTCATTTGTCCGCACCCGCCTAGGCAGGCTCGCTCTTCCTGAGATGCGGGTGTTTTTGCGGGTTTCCCCCGAGGTCTCGCTCCAGCGCAAAGACGACATTTTCGACATCGACTACCTACACTTGCGTTTTAGCTATTACGAGGCAATCGCGCGCGCTTTCGGCTTTGTCGAGCTGGACGGCACTCTGCCGATTGCCGACAACCGTGATTGGTTGCTGGGCGAGCTGGCCGCCGAACGGGCCCGGCCGTACGTACTCTATGTCCATGCAAATAACACAGATATCGGCGGGGCCGACAAGGTATTGGCTCTAATGGCCGAACACATGCGTGATCATGGCCGGCCCGAAAATGGCAACCGGGTTGCGGTTTGCGTCCGGCTCCAGACCGCCATCGTTGACCGGTATGCCGAGGTCGGAATTCCAGTGATTCATCATCCTTTCGAGCGCCCGCAGGTGTCGCGGGGAATCGGCGGGCTGATACGGCTTGCGCTTGCCTCGCCCCTCACACTCGTTTTTTTCTGGCGGCTGTTTGGGCGTGAAAGACCCGACATCGTACACATCAATGACCTTTACGACTTTCTCCCCGCCTTGGCCGCGCGTCTGCGGGGGGTTCCTGTCGTCTGGCACATCCGAATGATCATCACGCATGACCGGATGCGCGCTGCTTTCGCGCGGGTGGTGGCCAAGTTGGCACCGGTCTCGGTCTCGGTGTCACGCGCCGTGCGCGATCACTATTTCCCGACCCCAGTAGCTGGACATGAAGCGCTGGTGATACATGACCTTGGCAATGCGATGTTGATTGCCAACGATCACAACCCATCGGTGACAGCGTCGCGCCCCGAAGGTTTGCCCGAGCACGGCCTACTCGTTCTGATGGTCGGCCGGATCGAGCCTTGGAAGGGCCAGGATGTCTTTATTGAGGCGGTGCGGCGTTTGCCGGCATCCTTGCGCGAAGGCAATGTCTTTGCTCTTGCCGGTGGAGGCGTCGAGGCAAAGGAAAACTATCTAGCCGAGATCAGAAGCTCCGCCGCCAAGGAAGAAATCATTATGCTGGGAAGTAGGGATGACGTACCCGTGCTAATGTGTGCGGCGGATGTGTCGGTCCACGCATCGACCAAGCCCGACCCTTTCCCGGGCGTAGTGATCGAAAGCTTGCTTGCCGGAGCCGCGACCATTGCTGCCGGCGCTGGGGGTGCAGTAGAGATGATCGACGACGGTGTTCACGGGCGGCTCACACCGCCGGGCGATGCCGCCGCCCTTTCGGCCGCACTCGAAGACTTCTTGACCGCCGATGCGCGTCCACGGGCACGGTTCGGTGCCACTGCCCGCGCCCGCGCCCTCGGTCTGGTCAACGCACGGGTAGTCGATGCCGCAATTGAAAAGGTCTATGACCGCCTTGCCCAGCCCAAGCTGGCCAAGGCCTTGCCTGCCAGATCAGAAAAGGATGACGAATGAGCACGAAAGCAGAGAAATCGAGATTGATCTACCAAACCATCGGCTGGCCGATCGGCACTGGGACGGTCACACCGAAACCTGAAGAGCTCGAAGAGATTACCGAATTTGCCTTCAAGAGCCGTGTCGGTCTATTATTCCTCGACGAATGCGTCAATCGCGGCGTTGCCCTTGGACCGAAGGCACTGGAGCTTCATGGCTCGCTTATGGCCCGCCGGCGCGAAACCGACAGGGTCGTGGCCAAGCTTGCCCGTCGCCTCGATGAGGTTGCAAAGGGCGAATGGACCTTGTTCAAGTCGATCAAGCCTTTCGCGTCAACCCCAAACGACACCGACTGGTTTCCCTTCGACGCCAAGCGTCACAAGGCGCTGATCGATCATCTCTGCGCGCCCGGTGGGGGTTTCAAATGGATGGAGACCGCACCGCGCCAGACCACCCTAATCGAAGAAGGTGGCGACGGTGTGACAGATACCACCAAGAAGGGCGGAATATATTACATCGACTGCTATGTCGCGCCGTCGACTGATTATTTCATTTATCTAGATCCGCGCCGGATGCGTGGCTACACCGAGATTCTAGAAATTGCAGGCTATTCCGTACCGATCCTGCAACCCCACGCCGAACTTACATCGATCCTTTTCCACAATGTCTTTCCTGAAAAAAGCTTCAACATCGAGAGCTACTATCTCGTCAAGCGGTACCTTGACCTGATGGAGGAGCGGGGAACCATCGACTCCTTTGTCGATGTGTGCCGTGAACAAAAGGTCGAATACGCCGCGGCGGTGAACCTTGCTCTCGCGCGTGACATTGACGCGGCACAATTCGCAATCACCGACCCGCGCATAAACAGGATCCTTGACCAGCTTGGCTTTAGTGACCTGAAGATCAAGGGCTTCGACCCAACAGGGGCTTTTCCCTACGAGTTCCCCGCCTCCGTCTTCTGGCGAGCCTTTGCTTCAAAACAACGCGACCGGACCTCGTTTCTTTCCACGCTCAACCAGTTCGTCCACATGCTAAACCCAGTGTTCTTCGCCGATGTGGTCCGGATCGTCTGGCGAAGAACAGTCAAGGGCGGCGTCTATGAACAGAACTAACCGAATGGTGGAGCTACACCGGTGAGCATCCTGCGCACCTCCGTTGCGTTGACGCTCCTTGCGCTCCTGTCACGGATCTTGGGTTTGGGACGTGATCTGACTGTCGCGTGGGTCTTCGGCGCCAATGCCGAGACCGACGCGTTCTACATCGCTTCTAGCATCGCAAACGCGGCCTATGTGGTGATCGCAGCCTCGCTTACGAGCGTCACGATCCCGCTTCTGACACGCCGTGCCGACCCTGACGTGAAGGCGGACAACTATTTCTACGGCGGGCTTGTGAACCTTGTCTTTCTGGTTCTGGCGGGCTTGGCGGCGCTTGGCGTCAGCAATGCGGACAGGATCGCCAGGATTCTTGCCTCGGAGGCTAGCGAAGCCATGATCGCGCAAACCGCCGACTATATCGCGGTGCTGATGCCCACGATTGCCCTGCTTGGCACCGCGGGGATGTTTTCGGGTTTACTGAACTACAACCGGGTATTCTTACCAGTAGCGTTTGCCCCAGTGCTGCTCAACCTTTCCGTTGTGCTTAACGTGGTGCTGTTTGGGCGACAATTCGGTCTCGAGGCGGCGGTATTCGGTACATTTCTTGGCGCAGTTCTGTTTCTCGCCGTACAAACCCCAGTCTTCTACCGGACCGGATATCGACATATTTGGCGGCTAGCTCTGCGAGGGTCCGCCACGCGCGAATTCCTTGCTTCGGCCTGGCCGGTGATCGCGGTAGCGCTCGTTTCTTATGCCTATGCCTTCGTGGACATTTCGGTGGGCGTGCGGATCGGCGAGGGCACCGTGACCGGAGTCAACATTGCTTCGAAGCTTATCCAGTTGCCGCAGGGCATTCTCGCTATGGGACTGACCACAGCGGCCTACCCCCTAGTAGCGCGACTGGTCGAGGCCGGAAATCAAGGTGCGGCGGCTGTGCTGACGCGCAAGCTGGCCGTGATCATCGTGCTCTTTTCAACTGTTGCGGCGGTGCTCATACTTGTCCAATCTGATCTTATCGTTTCCGTCGTATTCGGTCACGGGACCTTTCCCCCTCAGGCCGCCGCAATGACTTCAGATATCCTCGCGGTTCTGGCCCTCGCATTGCCAGCATTAGCACTCAACGTGACCCTGCTGCGGGTGCTTTATGCCGCGCGCGACTGGATGACACCGCTTGTCGCAGTCTTGATCGCCTTCGTGGTCAAGGTCGTCTCGGCCTATGCACTGCTGGGTCGGTTCGGGATCGACGCCATCGCACTTTCGACGGTGGTATCGGTCAACTTCAATGCTGTCCTACTTATGCTGTTCATTAATCACCGGGTCGCGCGGCCGTTTAATGCCAATTTCTGGGCAAGTGCGGCGAAGGTCATGGCGGCGAGTGTCGTCATCGGAGCACTGCTGTCAGGGTTGCGCTACATGACAGGTGAGTGGCTGTCCGAGATCCCCGACATCGTCGTCTTTTTCGGGATCAGCTTGACAGGGACAGCCCTGTTTGCGGTTGCTGCCTTAGGCTTGTTGCGGAAAGAGGTGGGCTATCTGAGCAACCTCGGCCGCTGATATAGCTAGATCCGAACACGCAGCAGGAGCCGCCAAATCGCTAGGGGTACTATAACCAGAGCAAAGACCAGTTCGCTTTCGGTGAATCCCGTATAAATATAAAATTTGAACACGAAGAAATAAAGAAAGGCGCTGAAGAACAAGGTCTGCCAGAAAGGGTATCCGCGCCGGATCATGCGGGTGTAGGCAACCCCGAACCAAGCCCCGAGAGGAATGAAAGCGAGAAACCCCAGGTATCCGAAGTTGATATAAAGCTCGCCAGCAAGTGGCGCACCGGGGTTCCCTGCATCCATGCTGCCAGAAAAAATTATACCCTGCAGGATTTCGGAGGCATTCTGGATGGGCGAAAAGCCAAAGAACCGACCCAGTATGCGGCTTGGATATGCCAAAAACGGCATACCCCAAAGCAGATCGTTGCCAGACTGATCCGCGAAATACTCTGTAAACATTACCATCGAAACGTCCATGCGGTTAAAATCGCGCAAAAAACGCCAAAAGTCGAGCGAACCCGAACCGCCAGCGCGAAATACCGCCATTACCGTGAACCCAAGAACGAGAGCCACCACAACGCTCACAACGACAACCCTTAAGAGCAAGCCAAAGCGTTTCATCTCCTCTCCGCGTGCCTGCAGCCAAAGCGACAGGATGAAGAGGATCAACGGAAGCACAGCCTTTTCGCGCGAAGCTTGCGTAACAATAAGAAACGCCGCCGCTAGTAGCATCAGGACGATGGCACACGCGATCTTGGTTATCCCTTTCCGGTTATAAATCATCGTCAATGCCAACACGCTTGGGGCGGTCATTAGCGCCATGCCGACATAGTAGAAGGGGCTAGAGCTCTCGCGCCACTCTCGCCGAGAAGCAATGCTCGACATCTGGTTCAGCACCGCGT
>JABXHN010000067.1 GCA_013373635.1 Flavobacteriaceae bacterium | reverse complement strand
GGATTGAGATAGGTCGCTTTATGATGTTGTCTATCGTAGCGTTTGCAACGGCAGGAGCGGCTTTGAGTGCAGCCTATAACGAAATATATTTAATGTTAATCGGGTTAAGTATAGTTTTAACTATTTCCAACGATGTAAAAGCTTCAAGTAATAGGGTAGGAGCAGGTGCGTTTTATAAGGGATTAGCCAGTGACTGAGGTTTTTAATTTTAAGCGCTCATTGGGCATAGCTTATCTCTGGAATATGACCGGCAAATTTGTCGTGCGGGGGCTGGGCGTAATTAGTACGCTCATAATTGTAAGAATGCTAGACCCAACCGACTTCGGTTTGGTAGCAATTGCAATGCTGGTAATTGGCTTCGGAAATGTTTTGACGCAAATAGGTGTTTACAGGTATTTAATCCTTAAGCCAGAAATTTGTGATAATGACCTTAATGCTGCATGGACAATCAATATTATTCTGCGCTCAATGGTTGTTTTAGGTCTGATGATTTTAGCTCCTTACATAGCACAGCTTTGGGGCGACCAAAATATAACCAGTGTTATAAGATTACTTGCGATTGTGCAGATAATTTCGATGTTTGAAAATGTCGGGATGATATATTTTGAGAAAAATGTGAGCTTTAAACAAACGGCTAAATTAGGCATGGTTGCAAAGATCGGAAGTTTTATTGTTACTGTCGGAGCCGCTGTAGTACTAAAAAATTATATGGCATTAGTACTCGGAGCAATCACCAATGCACTGTTCAGGACCGTTTTTAGCTATTATATTTCCGATTATCGGCCTGGATTCTCTCTTAAAATAGACTCTGATATGTTTTCTGTTTCGAGTCATATATTCTTGCGGAATATTATCGGTTACACGCGATCTCAAATGGACATATTACTTATTGGTCAATTTTTTGGCTCTGCCGCCGCAGGTAAATTCAATATAGCCAAAACTTTCGCTATTATGCCGCAAACAGAGCTGATCTCTCCGGCCATGAAGCCATTTTTTTCGGCATCCTCTAAACAAAGCAGCGACTACGGTCTTGTTGAGAAAAAGTTTTTTCAGATGTTGTTTATCAGCTTATCGCTTGCTTTTCCATGCATCGTAGGGCTTAACGCTTTGGCTGAACCTTTTACATTGGTTGTATTAGGCGAAAAATGGCTTGACGTTATTCCCTTTATAGGGATATTGGGTTTCATCATGTTGCCCTTTATTACGCAACCTCTGTTATTTAATCTTTACGACTTTAAGGGCCGTTCCAAGTACGGTGTATTGAATGACATTTTTGGGTTAGTTGCAATTTTGAGTGTGTTCGCACTGATCAAGCCCGCCGGACTAATGGAATTTACAGAACTCAGAATCTTTGTAGCCCTGCTGTCATTTTTATTTATGACACTGCTGGCAAGTATGCTAATAAACCTGTCCTGGTTGAGTTTGCTGTATGTAATAGTTGTTATTTTAATACCAACTTCGATTATGGCTGTGAGTATGTTTTTTGTGATGCCCTTGCTTGATAATTTGTCTCCTCTAATGCTTTTAGCTCTTACCGCTGGCATCGGAGGAAGTATTTACGCGATTGTTTTTTGGCTTCTGGCGAGTGTATTTAAGCGTTTTGAGCGGAATTTTATTTACAGTTTATACCCAGCCATTGTTTATAAATATACGATATGACAATTGCGTGAAATTTTGAGTTCTCAAACACTTAGGCCAAAGGAGCGAAAAAATGCCAATTATGACGATGAACGATAAAGCGATTCTTTTTGTTCATATACCGAAATGTGGTGGTTCAAGTTTTGAAAGGCAGATGAACCAGCGTGGTTGGCGTGAATACTTTAGTGTCAGAGGGATCAGTGCTGACAAACTGTCATATCTAAAGTGCTCTCCTCAACATCTGCATGCCGAATTATTACTTACCTTGGTTAACCCGGTTGAGTTTGATGATATCGTGACTTTAGTAAGAGAGCCTTTGGCCAGACTGCGCTCTGAATATACTTGGCAGCTTTTTCAGGGCATCACCACAATGAAACCTAAGGACTGGATTGAACATGTGTTTGATAGTTATGCTGCCAATAACTTCATGTACGATAATCATATTCGTCCACAATGCGAATTTTTAATTAAAGGTTCCAGACTGTTTAAATTGGAAGAGCAAGGTGTGGATAAGGCCGTTTCTTTAGTAGCAGGTACTAAGGTTTTAGGCCGCAAGAATTTACTAAGGCAACTATTGTTTAAAAGTAACAAAATTGCAAAAGCTACCAGTAAGTCTGAGGCGGTAATACACGCATTTGAAAGCAAAAAAAATCAAATTTACGAATTTTACGAAAAGGACTACGAAGCGTTGGGGTATACAAAGTCCTCTTAACTCTTGTTAAAGTTAATATTTACAATGATGAATTGCCACAATAATAATCTAAAAGGTAACGCATGAAAGCCTCCGAAAATGAATACATAGATCCCAATAGCGATAGAGCGCAGTTTTTATTTGGTCGGGGAGGCTGGCCAGCCTTTAAACGTATCAATTATCGGATTGAAGATATTTTTGCTGCTGCAGAAGAGTGGCAAAAAGATTTAAAAGGCTTGGATAAAGCATGGTTAGTTTGGAATGCGCATGACGACTGGTGCACTGTTCAACAACGGTTAGTGGAGAAGGCTGGGTGGACTCCGCTTGTAGGTGGCGACCCCAGAGTAGGTAAGCCAACCAATTTATCTAACAATGCAATCTACTATGATTTTAACAAAACTCTAAAATTACCATTTTTACACCCGGTGTTTGTGTTGGAGTTTGTTTTCCTGTTTATTGATAAGTTGGCATTCTGGCACTCTGATTTATTAATTCCGGTTGATAAAATGATAAGGCTCGCTGACAAGTTTGATAAATTGGAGGATGGGTATACAAGCGCTGTAAAACTCTGGCACAAAAAACGATTTTGGCGAAAACCAGAACGCGCATGGGAGTTAGTTGGTTGTACTACCCGTAAGGCTTCTCAACATCAATTTGAGGTTGGCAGTGGCTGGTGGAGCAATATTTGCGATCATATTAATTGTAGAGAGCAGTTGGAGCGTGAAAAAAGAAAGAGTATGGTGAATTGGGACCATGGAGCCGGTATTAAGTACTGGAAAGATCAATATAGCGGAAAGCTTAAATATATCCCTCTTGAATATGTAGAGAAAGGGCACTTTTCACCTACGTCACACCCAGAATTATTTAAAAGACAAAAGCATGAAATCGGCAGAGACCTAAAACAACAACTGGATTCTCAGGTTGGCGTTGTTGCGGCATGCAAGAAAATGAATATTGACTACTTTAAACTGCTAGAAGATTAATCTGCTCACTTAATTGGTATCAAAGATAATGTATCGCACTGCTTTTTTAATCTTGCTTTATGGTAAAGAGGCTCAGGACAGTATTTCCATCGAGTCTCTGTCAAAACTGGATAGTGAGTTGGAAAATTGCAAATTACTTATCTGGAATAACGGCCCCGACTATTTAAAGAACGAGCCAGTTAAACTAAAGTTCAATGATGTAGAAACTGTGGAAACAGTCGAGAATCTGGGGCTGGCCAGTATTTATAACTCTTTTATAGACAAAGTAGATGCTGAGCAATACGTTATTTTTGATGATGATACCGTTGTTACGGCTGAATATCTGCGATCACTTACAACACTAAGCATTGATAATGCCGGCGTTCCTATTATAAGCCATGGTAATAAGCGTTATGAACCTGTTGTCAACGGACGCCTTTTTAAAGGGGAGCCCTACACTGAAGTTGGTGAAAATGATACTATAACATCGATAGGCTCAGGTCTTGTGCTTGGCAGAAACGTCATTAATACGGTGAAGTCTCAATACCAGCATGTTTTTGATGAACGGTTTATGCTTTATGGTGTCGATGATACGTTCTTCAGGCGGATCAATGCAATTAGACTGGGCCAGAGATTCATTATCCTTACTGCATTATCGCACTCGTTATCGCGGCTGGAAGATGAAAACAGCCAAACGAAAGCGTTCCGTATAAAGGAAAGAGCTTACGCACACGCTCTTATTTGTAAGTTCTATAAACCACGTCGACTATCGCTTACTTTATTCTTAAAAAACTGTTTTAAGTATTCGGTAAAACGGCTTTTTAATATTGAAAATGACTTACATCAAAAGTTTTTCATCATTGCTTATTTTAAAGGCAAACATTACAGAGCAGGTTGATCTTTTGTGATAAACCGCTAGTGACCACTAACCGTCAGATGGTCATACCTAAATTTAGTAAACTGCCATGGGAGCGTCCATTACAATTTACTTAAATAGCCATGAATTACAGGTAGTATGTATAGGTAATTGTTCCAGAACACATAGGTTAGAATAACTGTCAGGATGCTTACGAGGAAAACATTATATTTACTTTTGACATCCTTGAAAAAAATCACCAAAGGTAATATTGCAATAAACCAATGATGAGGAGAGTACATAAATAAGCTTCCTCGATATTGATATTGAAGATGAAAAACAATCACAAATACTAGCCAAATCATAGTAAATGCAAGTAAAGTGAAATGCTTATTTATATTCTTTACATAGGAATACAGGCTCAGGGACACCATGGGAATATTTAACCAAGCAT